>CAYMPH010000011.1:0-135673 GCA_964392365.1 uncultured Leptospirales bacterium | reverse complement strand
CAGGCTGTAAATCTGATGAAATGGGAGTAGGCCCTGCATATGCAGTTCCAAAACTCCTTAAAATGGCTGGTCTTAAAGCCTCAGACATCGGACTATGGGAACTCAATGAAGCATTTGCTTCGCAGTGTATCTATAGTGCCCGTGAAATCGGTATTGGTGATAAAAAATACTGGGCATATGACAGTCCTGATAAAATCATCAATATAAATGGTGGAGCTATTGCTCTTGGACACCCACTTGGATGTACAGGATCAAAACTTGCTGCTACACTTCTTGCTAACATGCAGAGACTTGGAGTAAAATACGGAGTTGAGTCTATGTGTATAGGCGGCGGTATGGGCGCAGCTGCACTTTTTGAATTAGTATAATTATTTTTAACATAAATTCTAAAAAAAACAGCCGCTAAATTGCGGCTGTTTTTTTATTCACTTCTTCTATCAATTAACATAATAAGTTAATGCTCTCACCGGCTGAAAGCCGATTGAGCAAACATATTCAAATTACAAAATACTTTTTACCCTGCCCACATCCCCGCTCTGAAGACGAACTTTAATTCCATGATGATGTGTTTCTGAATTTGTAAGTATATCCTTTACAATGCCTTCTGTTAATTTATTCGTTTTCTGATCCTTTTTTAAAACAATAGCTACCTTTATACCCGGTTTTATCATTGAACGTCTTGTTCCATCCATAGTTTATAACTCCACATGATTTTTAATTGTTTAGAATAAAGAATCAGATCAACAGACACATAAATTTATCATAAATAATATTCTCATCAAAAAGGGTGATGTCATTTATAATGCCTCCGGCCATGTCGCTGTGCCCTCCTCCGAAACCTATCCCGGCTAATACTTCCTGGATAATTTTACTGCAATTCCAGTCGCTGCTTTCATTTCTTAGAGAAAAATTAATTTTACTTCTATTTTTCGCAGCAAGCACGACAAAATCTACTTCCTTAAGAGCCAGGAAAAAATCTCCAAGTATTCCTAGCATATTCTGATTGCAGCCCTGCTGAAAATAGCAGAACGCCACTCCATCTTTGATTTTAACATTGTCAATTGCCTCTCTGTAAAATTGAAGATCTTCCTGCTGGATAAAGTTTCTTAGAATTGAATTTACAAGTCTCACATCTGATAAAGTGTAAAGAGCAGAATAAGCAAAAATATCTTCTCTGCTTACACCTCTTGTAAGCAGAGATGTATCCATATTTATTCCGATCAGAAGCGCTGTTGCTACATTCTGCGGGATTGTGATATTATATTCCTGAAAATAAGAAAAAATTATTGTGGAGCACGAACCGTAATCAGATCTGATATCATGGAATGGAACATCTTCAGCTTTTTCAACCTGGTGATGGTCAATAACACCAACTTCATCTCCGATCAGATCTGTTACATTTTTATTTCCCTTGCAGCCGTCAACTATTACTATTTTATCTTCTTTGCTCATATCGTACTGATCAATATTTTTTATTTCAATTTTTAAAGGTTTAATCATAGCCAGCAGGGAATCTCTCTGAATTTCACCATCATAAACAAGAGAGGAATTAATACCGTAATGTTTAAAAAACTCCTGAAGGCCGAATGCTGATGCAACAGAGTCATGATCCGGGAAATTATGCGTCTGTATATAAATATGTTTTTCATTTTTTAAAATATTAACTAAATCCATTATATTATTCATTAGTCTCTCCATTAAACATTATAATACCTATTTATATTGATAATAAAAACTTTTTGCAAGCAAAAATTTATATCTTGCAGAATTGACATTATTCCATAAATTCAGATTCATGAAAATTCTTTTAACAGGAATTAATGCGCGATATTCACATATCAATCCTGCATTGTATTATTTGAAAGCCTTCTCCGCTGATACAGGCCATGAAATTATTATTAAAGAATTTAATATCAACCAGGATTTAAAAAAAATAACCGGAGATATTTTATCTGATAATTGGGATGCGGTCTGCTTTTCAGTTTATATATGGAACAGTCTGATAATAAATGAAATCATATCTATCATTAAGAAAACCAATCCTGAGACAAAAATTATTATAGGCGGACCCGAAGTTTCTAACTGTAATTTGGATTTCACCAAAGCGGATTTCATTGTTAAAGGCGCCGGCGAAACAGCATTCAGATTTCTGCTTGAAAAAAAACTTCAGCACATTAATAAAATAATATCTATTCCGAACCCGGTATTTGATGAAATAATTTTTCCCAGCAATGAATTCACCGGAATGGATCTGATAGGAAAATATTTTTATTACGAATCAGGAAGAGGCTGCCCGTTTAAATGCATTTACTGCATATCATCATCCGGGGATATTAAAACTGAATTCAGGAGCCTGGATCTTGTAAAAGAAGAACTCAAATTTATAGTCCGCGAATTAAAGCCGTCTACTGTTAAATTTGTTGATAGAACTTTCAACTGCGGGAACGGCCGCCATAGAGAAATATGGAATTTTATAAAATCCGAATTCAGTAATTCAGATATAGTTTTCCATTTTGAAATTCATCCTGATCTTTTAACAGATGACGATTTTAAAATTTTAAAAGAAATTCCTCATGGACTTTTTCAGTTTGAAGCAGGAATTCAGTCCGTAAATGAAAAAACATTATCTGCAATAAAAAGAAAATCTATCTGGAAAATTGCAAAAGGAAATCTGGAAAAAATAATACTTCCCGGAAACATACGTCTTCACATTGATCTGATTGCCGGTCTGCCTAAGGATGATTTTAACGGAATAAAACATTCTTTCAATGAGGTTTACAATCTCAAACCGGATTATCTGCAATTGGGATTTCTTAAAATTTTAAACTCGACTGAGATATCTTTACGGACAGATGAATTTGAGATTGAATATAACCGGAATCCTCCATACAATGTTTATAAAACAAAATGGCTTTCAGAAAACGAATTTATTCATTTAGATAAAATTTCAGATCTTGTTAATATTTTATACAATAATATCAGATTTAAAACCACTCTCAATCTATTTATTAAGTATTTCAAAACGCCATTTGATATGTTTGAATCAATTGCAAATACAACATTTGAATTGCAGCATACAAAAAAATGGGAATACGGGGCTGAACTTATTTTGAATTATCTTAAAATTTTTCATCCAGAAATAATTTCTTTATTTACTGATTCATTGCGTTGGGACTGGTGTATGTATTCAGGCTTGAATAATTTTCCTGTTATATTGAAATCTGAATTTACAAAGCAGGCAAGAAAAAATATTTTTAAATATTTCAATTCACTCAAAAATGATCAATTAGATTTTTCCGGTATTAAAATTGAAAGAGATGAATTGAAAACAGCTGCATTTTTCTCTCCGGAAACAGATGCATTTAAAAAAGAGTATCTAAGTAATAATAATACTGCTGTATTTTTAAAAAGCGGTATAATATTAAAATTAAACCGTGAATAAAAACTAAGATAAAATCATTTTAATTACTTAATTAAATCTGTTTGAATAGAGGTCTATTCATGAATGAAAATTTAATAATCCTTGGTGTATTTATTTTATGCATCGGTCTGATTGCTTTTTTATATCGGAATGCAACGCTTGAAAAGCTTGTTCATCTTCCGGATGAAAAAACGTTAATTGAAGAAGACGGTATTGCAGTAGAACAGCTTGGCACTCCAAGAATGGCATACTACGGAAAATGCAGAATCAGGTTAACAAATAAAAGGTTGATTATCGCGCAAAAAATGCTTTTTACATCGAACCGGTATATGCTGCGCTTTGTTATAACATTCAATAATTATGCGCCTTCACCGGATTTAAGAAATTCCATAAAAAAAGGTTATTACATTTCCAATACTGAAAAAAATAAAATAATTTTTAAGCAGGATAAAGATTTCACAAAAATATCCATTCCGGTCAGTAAAAGATGGACCATACAGTTTACTACAGGATCAGGAATTGATTACATTAAATTTTTTAATGCAGAATAGATTTTTTATTTCACCTGATCAATTACTCCAATGCCGTTTGTACCATCCTCAAGTTCGATTATGCTGAATTTAAATTTGGTTTTAATTCCTGATTTATCAGCAATTATAAAAATATCCATCCATGGCTGATTTTGTTTGATTTTAATAAAAGTAAGTTTTGACTTTAACAGCTTAGTCCTTGCAATTTTAAGCTGAAGTTTTGCGCTTTCCTCAATTTTTTTATTTCCTTTTTCAGGATGTTTATATGAACCGGCAAAATATTGAGCCATAAAAGGATAACTCGACTCATCGGATTTCATCAGTGAATCAGTAAATTTCCGTACTAGATCCATATACGGTTTTGCTTCATCAGGGATATCTGAATCCGTTGGAGAAGATGCAAATAATATTGCATCAGCAAGTTCATTCGCAGCTTTTTTTAATTCAGGTGATTTTACAGATTCTTTTATTTCAATCTGCCTGTTGAAAACTTCAACTCCGGAATTTACATTCACTGCTTTAATTATAAATAAGTTATCCGACACTTCACCTGTTATGAGATATTCTGCAGTTTTAAGCTGCTCAACATTATGTTTATCCGAACCGAGAATCTGAGCCTTTTCATGTGTTTTCATAATTTCTTCATTGAGATTTTCTGCAATCACATCCAGGCCTCCGGCAGCAGTTAAGAGCTCTTTTACTTTAGCCTGAATTTCATTTTTCAGTTTGCCATCTCCTGTGAACGGCATCACAGCAACAGGAACCTCGGAATATGATATTGAACTTATCATAAGAAATATGAAAATAATTGTTTTTTTCATTTATAGCTCCTGCCGGAATTATTTAAATATTCATTTAATATTTAATTTTTTATCATTAATATCTTTAATAGTCAAAATAATTTTTCCTTAATGAAATTTTTTATTGATATCCGGCCTGTTCATTTTTTATTTGATTTATTGACAGCAAAAGTCTATATTGAAATCATGAAGAACAATTTAAAAATCAGGAGGTTCATCCATGGAAAAAAAGGATGAAAAGAGGAAACTGCTGAAATTCATAAGAAGCGGAATCAGGCTTAAAACAAAACCGCCTAAGCAGGAAATACCAAAAACTGTTTATAACAGGAAAAAACAAAAGAGGAGATCGAATGACGACTCCTCTTTTGTTTTAATATCTTCAGTTAAAAATACTATTCCCGCAAATCATCTCAGTAAAAGTATAAGTACAATTACACCGAGCACTATTCTGTAATAACCGAATACCCTGAAATCATGCTTTTGTATATAATTTATAAAGAGTTTTATTACAAGCCATGCAACCAGGAATGAAACAACAAACCCTATGGCTATAATTCCCCACTGGTCTGCATTAAAACTCAGACCGTTTTTAACAATTTTCAATAAAGAAGCACCAGCCATTGTTGGTATAGCAAGAAAAAATGAAAATTCAGCAGCAGCCGGCCTGCTTAATCCGAGAAGAAGTGCGCCTATTATTGTTGCAGCAGATCGCGATGTTCCTGGCATCATTGCAAGGCATTGAAAAAATCCTATCAGCAAAGCTATTTTAAATGTAACATCTGCAACATCAGTGATAACAGGACTTTTTTTCCTGAATGATTCCAATAATATAATTACAATTCCATAAAAAATCAGAGCCGCTGAAACTGTATAAGCATTAAATAGCTTTTCTTCAATAACTTTATGAAAACTAAAACCTAAAATAACAGCAGGCAATACAGCAACAATTACTTTTGCCCATAAAAGCCACTTTGCCTTTTTTTCTTCACTGCTTCCGGAGAAAGGCCATAGCTTTTTAAAGTAAATTACAACAACCGAAAGAATGGCGCCAAGCTGAATTATAACTTCAAATGCGGTTGTGAATGATTTATCAGCTGAAAGTTTTATAAATTCATCCACTAGTATCATGTGACCTGTGCTGCTGATCGGAAGAAATTCTGTTATGCCTTCAACTATTCCAAGCAGTACTGCTTTAAAAATTACAATAAATTCCATTTGCGGCTCCTGAGATTTAGGTTATTGCAAAAAGCAGCTTTACCAGACTGCCATTTTATAAATGAATCAGACAAAAATATAATCATTTAAATCGCTTATACTATTAACAAAATATGCAAATGGATTTAGATACATTATAATTGTCAAACGGTTTTAATTCTCTTCTTTTACTTTTATCAATAACTCTGAATTAAACATTTGTATTGGAGAAATAACAATTTCATTTAAATTTATATTATTACCATATCTTTTCCGTATTAAAGCTTTAACTTTTGGATGGTTTAAGTCAAAATCTTTAAATTTCTGCAATTTCCCGATTTCAATATTTAATGCATTTTTATAAATTTTCCATACCAGTTCAGAACAATAAATTCGATTATCGTTCCATTGGAAAAGATTATCATAATCCTTTCCGGAATAATTTTTCCCGATTTCTTTCATGATTTTAATATTTTCCGGTTTCAGGATCTCGTCTGCATTTTTCAGCCTTTTTAAAACATAATGCTTATTTTTTCCACGATTGATCCATTTATCAAGAGGTGTAAATTTTACAGGCTGCACTGCTTCGTAAACGTAATATTTTTTATCGATTATATAAATGATTCCCATATGTGTATATATCGATCCGGTAGAATACCTCAATTCATCTGATTGAGAAGATGTTGATTCATGAAAAATAATATCCCCTTCTTTAATAATTGCATTTGTTTTTGAATTGCAATTATTTATAAAAACAATCGAAATGATTATAGTAATTACAATTTTTTTCATTCATTTTCCCTTAAACAATAATTTTATAAAACTGCCGTAACACCGGCATTCAATGTATCCTAACTAATTTTTAATTTACTTAATTTTTTTGAAATTCTTTGAGCATTTTCTAAATATTTTCTTGCATTAGTCCTCTCATTCAATTCATCTATTTTCAAATTATTTGATTTTTGATTATCAATTTCTTCAGACTCAATACTTTTAAAATATTTTTCACTTAACTTATTATTCTCTTTTACTTCTGCATACTTTGTAATATCACTTTGATATTTAAGAATTAATTTATCAATAAAATCGTTACTGGCTGTTTTATAGCTATTGATTAAATCATCCCAATTATATTCAGCAACAGCTTTATGTGATGTAATTATTTTATAAATTTTCGAGGATAAATCTAAATCAATTAAATTATCTAAAATATCAGGAATAATTTTTTTTAATGCAAATTCATTTGTAACTTTGCCATCTTCCAATGCGATAGGAAAATGTCTTGATAAAAAGGAAAGTTCATTAATATCATCTTCAGACTCCCATCGATGTGATTCAATTATTCCTTTATTTATCACCCAGGTTGCAGTTCCATTTTCATTTGATGAAAAATAAATTTTTTTAACAATGTTATTTTCTATTGTAATTCGAATTGAATGCTCAATAAAATCTTCTTTCAGATACGATGCCAGCTGGACAATCGTTATCCCGTTATTTTTTTCAACTGAATCCAGTATTAATTTTTTAGTAAATGTTAATTTCATGATTTGATTTTTTAATGAATATTTTATGACATTATGCCCAACATATGCGGTGTATGTTATCTTGAATCGTCTTTTTTTAACTAAATACATTTCCAGAACAAGGGGCTGCAGCCCCTTGTTCTGTATATTTTCTTAAATATCAACAACCTGAACATTGATGAGAGGATTTCTTCGAACAAGCTTATAGATGGAGTTTTTCATATGCTTGGTTACTTCCATTTCAACTTCTCTCGGGCCGTAATGTTTGGCAAGCAGCCTGTGGGCTTCCTTTTCAGCATCGTGTCTTATTGTATTCAGAACCTTAACATTTTTTACACCTACAAGTCCTCTTGTCTGAATCTCAGGTTCGCGTATAAGCATTCCATCAGATGTAACGATAGTGATAAAGATTATTCCTTCAGTTGACATGGTCTGCCTGTCTGTTATGAGACTGCTTTCGAGATTGCCTATCTCCTGGCCATCTACATAAATTTCCGAAAGATTTATAACTCCATTTTTTTTAAAGGACTTATTGCTCAGTTCCATAATATCGCCGTTGTTGGCAATATGAATCATGGAAGGCTTTATTCCAAGAAGTTCAGCAATTTTAGTATGAGCTATTAAATGTTTGTATTCGCCGTGTATAGGCATAAAAAATTTCGGCCTGGTAAGTGAAATCATGAGTTTGAGTTCCTCTTCCGAGCCGTGGCCAGATACGTGAATATCCGGATCGCGTTCATAGTGAACTTCAACTCCGAGTCTCATAAGCCCGTTCACTACGTTATAAACCATGCGTTCATTTCCCGGAATAACAGACGCTGTAATTATTACAGTGTCACCTTTGTGAACTTTAAAAAATTTGTGCGTTCCTGCTGATATTCTTGATAGAGCGGACATGGGTTCACCCTGAGAACCAGTGCCTATTACAACAAGCTTCTTCGGAGGCAGAGCATTGGCTTTCTCAACACTTACTATCATATTCTCATTGATATTTAAATATCCGAGCTTGCTTGCAATTTCAATATTTTTCAGCATGGAAAGACCGGTAACCGTCACAAACTTGTTGTATATTTTTGCTGCATTGAATATCTGCTGTATCCTGTGAATATTTGAAGCAAATGTTGCTACAATAATTTTCCCTCTTGCCGATGAAAAAATATCAACCAGCTTTTTTTCAAGAATTGACTCAGAGCGTGTAAATCCGGGCCTTTCAGCGTTTGTGCTGTCAGACATCAGGAGAAGTACTCCCTGCTCTCCTATTTCAGCAAAACGTGTCAGATCAGTGACATGACCGTCAACAGGCGTAAAATCAATTTTAAAGTCGCCTGTATGAATTATTGTGCCGGCATCTGTTTTGATGGCAAGAGATGCTCCGTCAATAATCGAATGATTAACTCTTATAAATTCAACAGTAAATTTCCCGATTTTAATTGGTTCGTGCGGTTTGGCCTCTACAAATACAGGGGGAGATTTTGGTTTTTTCTCTTCGAGTCTGCTCTGTATCAGCCCTATTGTTAATTTAAATGAATAAATAGGTATATTCAATTCCATAAGCAGGTAAGGTATTGCACCGATGTGATCTTCGTGCCCGTGCGTAACAACAAGTCCCTTTATTCTGGATTTATTTTTTATCAGATATGAAAAATCCGGTATTATAAAATCAATGCCGGGCATCTCATCGCTCGGAAATTTAATACCGCAGTCAACTATTATGATATCATCTTCATATTCAAACAGCGTTATATTTTTTCCGATGCCGTCAAGTCCCCCGAGGGGAATTATCTTTATTTTTTTTTCAATTTCTTTTTTTTCTTTTTTCATGTGCCGGAATGTCCGAAACCTCCATCATTTCTTTTTGTATTTTTTAATTCTTCAGCTACTATAAAATCTCCGCGATAGACCCGGCTGAAAACCATCTGAGCGATTCGCATACCGTTTGTAACTTTAAACGGCTCTTTTCCGAAATTTGACATAATGATCTTTACTTCACCCCTGTAATCAGAATCGATTGTTCCTGGTGAATTTAAAAATGTTATGCCGTTTTTCAAAGCAAGTCCGCTTCTGGGCCTTATCTGCGCTTCAAATCCAAATGGTATTTCTAAAAATATACCTGTTGGAATTAAAACTGTTTCAGCCTGTTTAATGATAACTGGTTCATCGAGCAGTGCATATACATCCGCTCCAGCCGCTCCCTCGGTCTGGTAATCCGGAATAGCTGCTCCATCTTTTAAAACTATTTTTACCTGTATCATAAATAATTCACTCTTATTTTAATTAAAATCCCCCGCCTTTGATGTGAGGGGTTAGAGGAGGGTGATACATATATAATGTTTACTTAAAAAAATAATACATTATTGAAATTTTTCACCCCCACCCCGGCCCTCCCCCATCAAGGTGGAGGGGGTAAAACAGTATTAATGAAATTCCCTTAATGACTCATGAACGCCTTTATGAATTTCATACCAGAAATTCAAAGCTGCTTCTTTTTTATCTTTATCAAATTCTTCAATCCATTTCTGCATTTCAGGATTTTTATCTCCATCAATATCTCTTTTTCTTTTAAGAAAAGTTATAACAAAATCAATATTTCTTTCAGATTCCCAGAATACAGAGGAATTTCTGCTGTTGATTCTGCTTGCTGTAGCTGATATTTTTAAAAGGAATTCATCTTTCAATCCATACAGAGAGCCTATTATTTCCGGAATCATATCCTCTGCCCAGCCTCTATGGAATCTGCAGAAACCTGCATTATCCAGAACAAGTTCCTTTATCATCCGTTCAGCATTTTTTCTGCCGAGTTCTCTCGGAGGAAGAAAATCATTGCTGTAATGCATATAATATTTACCCATAATAGGCATTGGCGACAGAACGCCTGCATTCCAGTACTGATTAGGTACCATCCATCCTTTTCGCGCAAAAGATGTAAAAACAAATTTATCTATTATCTGCCTGCCCTTCAGCCTGGCAATTTTCCTGGAAAATTTTCTTGCACCTTCAGTTAAATCAACAAGACCGCGTTTATTTATAATTGAATCAAGCATTTCAATTCCGAGATCCGCATTATTCATTGAATCATTTACTAAATCAAAATTTTCCTGATTGAATTTCGGCTGTTTTGTAACTCCAAGATCTTCTTTTGAAATTAAATTATCATTCATGCAGTCCATCATCCAGGAAAGAACTCCTCCTGCAGAAATTCCGTCAAATCCAAGCATATCTGCATGATGATTAAGTTTCTCTGCTGCTCTCTGATCAAAAATTCCGCACAAAGGACCCATTGTCTGATAAGGCTCGTAATCTTTTTTAAATTCGTTGTTCATTTTCTTACACACAGCTACACAAGGCTCACCGCATGTTTTCTGCTGCTTTTTATCTATAGTCTCTTCGTTAAACTGCTTTAAATAATGATCTATGATAAAATTTTTATGAATATCAACCCGTTCTGTTTCCTGCATATATACAGACTTGTAATTAAAAGCCAAAAGCTTTCCGCCCACTGATGAGTAATTTACCCCGAATGTTCCTCCTGTGTTGAAAGTAGGATCATACCTGTATTTCGTTGTTGCTTCAAGATCTTTGGCTGCGAGTTTTTTATTAAACCTGTCTTCAAACCATTCATCAGCTACTTTTCTATCCCTGAAGTCCTCATCAATAAATGTTCCGCCGTATATAATTGATGCAATTCCATGGTCCATTAAAAGCTTTGTGCCGAATCCCCCTCTTCCTGCCCAGGTATCGACAAATGACAGATTCCCCTTGCTTACAGGTACTGAAGCTATTGCTCCGAAATCAGAATGCATTGAAGCCGGACCAACAGCAAGGATTCTGGGATCAGTGCTGTATCTATCAGAAAAAGCTTTATGAGTATAATCCATAAGAGAATATATACCCTTCCTGCCTTCAGACCAGATCTGATTCAAATCAACAGGAAGACATTCAATCTGAATTTCCTCGCCATTCATTCTATTGAGATAAACTGACACAGGAACAGGCGATTTATTTACAATAGCTATTAAATTTATTCCAAGATTGCTGAAAATAAGGCCTGCTCCCCCCATTGATGAAATGTAAAAACCACCCCAGCAAGGGGAAAAGCCATTAACTATAAGCCGGTTGGATCCCGGAAAAATTGATCCTGCAAGAAGACCGGTTCCTATGTTTAAACTTTTATATTTTCCGGCAAGATGAAGGCCTAAATCCACAGGTCCGAAAAAATCGCCTATCTTATATTTTTTTATTTTATAAAATCCGGTATGTGCATCAATGAAGAGAACTCTGAGATTTGATTCCATGTTATTCCAATTGGATAAATTATAATTTCAGCCAGAAATCGCTATTATTTGCTAATGTTTACCATATAAAGTCAAGACAATAAATAAAAGGCATGTGCTTGAAGATATAAAAAATAAAAATTTATTATTGATAATTAATTCACTTTATGTCACATTCGTCAAATATTTTATTTGCGGAAATTTAAGGGAATTCGATAAATCATTTTATTGACATTACCTTGAGTTCACAGCATAAGTAAAATTAGTTATAACCACTGCTAACTCCCCCTGAAACATGGGGAAAATAAAAGAGTGGGTGAAAACTAATTTTTTGAGGTTCCCATAAATGAAAATAGCAATCGGCTCTGATCATGCAGGAGTGCATTTAAAAAAATTAATAATTGAAAAATTCAAAGATATTGATTTTGATGATGTAGGCACTCATTCTGAAGATTCCTGCGATTATCCTGACTATGCAGCAAAAGCCTGCTACAAGGTGCGCGATGGTCTTGCAGATGCAGGCATAGTTATTTGCGGCAGCGGTGTAGGCATATCAATTGCCGCAAATAAAGTAAAAGGAATCAGGGCTGCGCTTTGCTTCAACAGCTACATGGCAGAAATGTCAAAAAGGCACAACAATGCAAATGTTCTGGCACTTGGCGCAAGGGTTATTGGACAGGACGTTGCTCTTGATATAGTTGAGAAATGGATCAAGGCTCCGTTTGAAGGCGGCAGGCATCAGAACCGCATAGATAAAATTACCGGGATAGAGAATAAAGAGTGTCAGTAAAATTTTACATAAAAACATTTTCTATAATAATACTTTCATTATTTGTGATGTTTCCTGTTACAGAAACTTCCAGTGATATTCCTTTCGATATAGCACCGTCGAAACACCAGCATAATATAAAAATAATAAAGCTTCCTTCTTCAAAGGATGCGTACTCTATAGCTGATCTCACGTATCAGAAGAGTTCCATTCCATATTATTCAGACATGGTTTTGTCTTTTAACTATCCTCCGGACAAGCTTTACAGGGATGACACAAAAAAATATTTAATCAAATCATCATCCTATGCATTTACAAAAGGAAAAGGTTCAATTGGTACCGGTTCTGCTCATTTTTTCAGAGCAGGCGACGGAATTGAAATTGAAAATTCAAAAAATCTCTGGCTCGGCTCATGTGATGATCTTGGTTCATTTGCGATTGAAATGAGAATCAGGGCAGATGTGCTGCGCGACAGCAGCATTTTATTTTCAAGAATAGGATACATATCCGGAGAGAAAAAAGGAATTGAAATTACACTGAACAGAGGAAGAGTCACAGCTGCTTTTTACGGAATTTTTGAAAGACCTGACGGTAAAAGGCATGATGTATTTTTAAACAGGGGAAAAACAATTGTTAAGGATAAATGGCATCATTTCAGTCTTAGTTTCGACAGAATGACAGGAAAGCTTGCCAAATTCATTGATGGCGAAGAAGACGAATCTATTTATGTAACAGACTCAGGTTCTCCGGACAACGGAATATTTGTACCTTATTTCGGACAAGCTTCAGGCGATGGTAAAATCAGCTGCACCGATCTTCCGCCTGTTTATATAGCAAAAAATTTCTCAGGATTCATAGATGAATTCCGGATATCATATCTGTCGTTTGAAGAGCTGAAGAAAAGAACTGCAATTGCAAATAAAAAATACAGGCCTGTTGATAATGCAGGAAAGATTCCTTTAAATATTGAAGGTGTTGTAACGAGCCCTGTATATATATTTCCCGGCACAGGAACTCTTGTAAAATTATTCAAATGGGAGGAGATTGTTCCTGAGAACGCATTCGTATGGATGGAATTCCGTATCAGCGACAATCTTTTTTACTGGACTGATACAGATCTCAAGTGGTACAGAATAAAAAATAATCAGAGAGGCATATTTCTTAAAGAGGCTAATGGAGAACTTCTCCGGGGAAAATATTACCAGTGGAGATTGCATCTTGTTCCATCTCCGGACGGCAAAAAATCTCCGGCAGTTTATGATATTGGCCTGAGTTATCAGCTCGACACTGCTCCGAGAATTCCGGATTTTGTGGAGATTACAAAAGCAACCAGCGAAGAAATATCAATTAAATGGAAAAAAAATGTTGATCCGGATATTAAAGGATACAGAATTTATTACGGAACCAAACCCGGAAGATATGACGGCATAATCACACATACAGGAGGCAAACCGATCTCCAATGAACTTTCCAGTAGCAATTATATCGAAATAAAAATAAACAATGCACTTATTGATGAGAATAGAAAACTTGACAGCAAAGGTCTTTTCACATATCCTGAACTTAAAAATACAGTTCTATACTTTTTTGCTGTAAGTGCTTATGACTCATATAAACCTGGAACTCCTCACAATCATGAATCTGCACTTTCAAAACAGGTTTCTGCCAGACCATTTGCCGGATCGGAAATAGATTAATAATGAGTAAATTCAAATTAAAAATTCCAGGTCAAATAAAAACTGACCTGGATAATATTTCTTCTACTCTTGATAAAAAAGGATTTGAATGCTATATGGTAGGCGGCTCTGTGCGTGACCTCCTCCTCGGTATAGATTCTTTTGATTATGATTTTGCAACAAATGCACGCCCTGAACAGATAATGAAACTCTTCCCGAGAGTTGCACCAACAGGAATAAAACACGGTACAGTGACAATTCTTACAAGCTCGGGTGAATATGAAGTTACCACCTTCAGGTCTGATGGAGATTATTCCGACGGCCGCCATCCGGACAAAGTTTATTTTTCAGATTCTCTGGATGAAGATGTTAAGCGCCGCGATTTTACAATTAACGGCCTTGCATATGATTTAAAAAATGATAAGATCATAGATCTCGTCGGAGGGCTAAGTGATCTTGAAAATAAAATTATCCGGACTATCGGCGATCCGGTTGAAAGATTCAGCGAAGACGGACTCCGTACATTACGCGCCTGCAGATTTTCAAGCAAACTTTCCTCGTTGGGTTTCATCATTGAAGAAGATACATTCAGAGCAATATCAAAAACAAATGAAATTGTAAAAAAAGTATCTGCTGAAAGAATACGCGATGAGCTGTTAAAAATTCTCCAGACACCAGTTCCATCTGTTGGAATTGAATGCATGCGAAAATGCGGTTTACTGAATCTTATTCTGCCAGAGCTTGATATAGCTCACGGAGTTGATCAGAATAAATATCACTCACACGATGTTTACTGGCACAGTCTTTACACATGCGATGCTGCTCCAATTGAAATTCCGCTTATAAGATTCACAGCGCTTCTTCATGATATAGGCAAAGTTCCTTCCAGAGGAACCGGCGCTGACGGTGATTTCACTTTTTACAACCACGAAATTGTCGGCACAAGAATGCTGAAGAAAATAATGAAACGCCTGAAATTTTCGAATGAAGATATTGAAAGAGCATGCAATCTGTCAATAAATCACATGTTTCATTACAAGGATGAATGGACTGACGGTGCTGTACGCCGCTTTATGCGCAAAGTCGGAGTTGAAAACATTGATGAGCTGTTCAAGTTAAGAATGGCGGACAGGCAGGGCAACGGATCGCGCGAAGGACTTCCTGCTCCGATTTTAAAGCTGCAGGAAAGAATAAAGAAAATTATAACTGAGGAAAATGCCATTACAGTCAGGGATCTTGATATAAATGGGAATATTCTGATGGAACAATTTAATCTGAAACCCGGACCGGTAATCGGAAGAATACTTAACGATCTTCTTGAAATAATTCTCGATGAGCCTGATAAAAATAATCAGGAAATATTGCTTGAAATGTCACGTGTAATAATCGATAATATCAGCAAGGAAAAGAAAATAGATTAATTTATGAAAAAAATTTTACCACTAATTTTTATTTCTTTATTGATCCTGATTGCCGGATGCTCAAAAGAAAAAGATGAATCAGAACAGGCGCTGATAGATCAGAAACCGATAGAGGAAGCTGTACCGCAGAATCTTGAGCCGATTGATTTTAAAGATCTTCCGGGAAAATGGGCTTTGCGTTTCACAGGAAATTACGGGTACGAATTCAGATTCAATAAAAACTATAAAGCGCTGGTTGTAATTTATCTCGGAGGCTCATCACTCCTTTTCAACGGAGTCTATACAATTGAAAACGGTAATCTTAAAATAAATATATATGAAATGAAAAATGAAGATAGATCTGAAAATATAAACATTTATTCAAATTTTGTAAAAGCTAAATCTTCATATTTTTTATTTAAAGCAGGCATAAATAAAAAACCAGGAACGAATAAAATGCTTGTACTTCGTCCGTCAAATATTATAATAGATGGAATCAATTCAGATGGATATTTTGAACCTGTTTTAAAATTAAAACCTTCTCCATAGAGGAATCCGTATAGAATAATGAAAAATCTGACTGTAATCGGACATAGAGGATTCAGAGCAAGATTTCCGGAAAACACCGCAATATCATTCCTGAAAGCATTCGAACATGGAGCGGATGGAATCGAATGCGACATCCAGAAAACGAAAGACAATGAATACGTAATAATTCATGACGATACAATAGATAGAACCTGCAGCGGATCAGGAGATGTTTCCAATATAAATCTCGCTGATTTAAAAAAATTCAATTTCAATATGAGAATTTCATCTCAACCAGAAAAGATCATTACTCTTAAAGAACTTTTAAATCTAATTCCACAGGATAAATTTATAAATCTTGAATTAAAAGAGGAAACCCTGACTCCGGAAGATTCAGAAAAAATATATACTATTGCAAAAAACAATTTCAAACTGGAGAAAATTATATTTTCCTCATTCGAAGCGGATCTGCTTTATTTCTTCAGAGATAATAATATAACTTTCGGACTTCTTCTGGGAGATAAATTATTTAAGCGTGGAATTATAAAAACAATTAAAAGTATAAAAAATCTTCATCCGGATTTCATTAATCTTCCAGTCACTCCGGTTAAATTTCCAGGCTCATTTTTTTATGGACTTTTCATAAAACAGATAAGGAAATTTTCAAAAAAAATACTATTCTGGACAGTAAACTCGCAGAAAGAACTTCAATTTGCATTAAAGTATTCAAGACATATTATTACAGATGATCCGCCAATGATAAAAAAAATATTATCAGAACTTAAAAAAAAACAGGCCGGGTAAAATTTAACGCCAGTATTTAATTGCAGCAATTATTATTCCGGAACAGCTTAATGTTATCCCGAACGACCAGATCATAAAACGGTCCATTCTGATTGTAAGAGAATCAAAGCGCTTATCTGATGCTTCAAATCTTTTATCAACTGCGTCAAATCGTCTGTTCATTTCATCTAACAATGATACAAATCTTTTATCAACTGTTTCAAATCGTCTGTTCATTTCATCAAAACCCATTTTCATGAGTTCCCGCTGGTGTCTCAGCTCGGTTTCAACATGGAGAAACCGTTCAGAATAATAATCTTCAACAGTAATTGTCTGGGATTTTAATGTTTTCCTGGGCATTGTCATTTTCAACCTCATTTAATAAACATCTTATTGTTTTTTTTGTCAAGTTTTCTTTTATAAAAACGACCACATGGGTATATATATTAATACGATCAGTAACGGATTATTAAAAATAATTTATATTTTTTTAATTTTTTAATTTTAAATTTTTATCCGGTAAATTTAAATTTACTTCTAAAATTTTTAGCTTGAAAAAAATCACCTCTAAAAAAGAATAGCAGCACTTGACAATTCTGTTTATTGTGAATTAAATTATTCATTTCCTCAATTTATTCATACGGAGAAAATATGAAAAAAGTATTAATTACAGGCGCAACCGGTTTTATTGGAAAGCATCTCGTTAAAGCAAATCTGAAGAAAAAAAATAAAGTGCGCGTTCTTGTAAGAGAAGGCAATCCGGCCATTCCTGATTTAAAGAAGAAGGGAGTGGAAGTTTTTATAGGCGATATAATGGATTACAATTCTGTTTTAAAAGCTTCTAAGGGCATTGAAATATTTTTTCATCTTGCAGGCACTGTAACTGACTGGGCAACAAAAAAAGCCTATGAGGTAAATATCAAAGGTACGGAAAACGCCTGCAGGGCAGCAACTGAAGTAAAAGTTAAACGGTTTGTAATGATAAGCACAAATGACGTATTCGGCAGAATTGAAGGACCGGTGATTGATGAATCATTTCCGCTGACTAAATATAATGAACCGTATCCTGACACAAAACTTGAGGCTACAAAAATCTGCCGCAACTATTATGAATTTGAAAATCTTCCTGTGACAATGGTTTACCCATGCTGGGTTTACGGCGAGGGCGATACATCATTCATACCTCCATTTGCTGATGCGGTTTACACTAAGGATTTAATTTTCTGGAGAAAAAATGTTACTGTCTGGCCTACATACATAGATAATCTGATAGATATATTGATGCTGATATCAGAAGATAAACGCGCTGTAGGTCACGGTTATCTTGTCCACGACGGAGAATCAACAACATTACAGGAACTGTGCAGGGTAATTGCATCGACACTTAAAGTTCCGCCAATCGATACACACATTCCGTATTTTGCAGCTTATGCAGCTGGATTTGTAATGGAAACAATATGGAGGATCACAGGTAAAACTACAAGGCCGCTACTTACAACATATGCAGTTAAAAATCTGGGATCACGTTTGAAGTTTTCAATAGAAAAGGCTGAAAAAGAACTTGGATGGAAACCGAAAATATCATACAAAGAAGGCCTTAAAAGAGCCATGGAATGGCTTGATACTATGGACATAAAAAAACTCAAAGTAAAATAAATTTTCTGGAGGAATTTAATGGCAAAAAAATCTAATATAATCAAAACAAAAAGCAGCAGAAAAAATATTCCCGGTCCGGTAAATATTGAATCAAATAATATAATTGCAATCGGACAGATTCTAACTGGAATAGGCCTTATTGCATTCTGGATTTTATTTTTCACAGTTGGAATGATTGATAAAAACGTTGTTCCTGATTGCTATTTTCAATATGAACATGCTTTTCCTCCAGCGGATATAATTCTTGCTTTTGGCTTAATTTTTTCGAGTATTCTGCTTTTGAAAAAACTTCCTATAGGAAAAACCGTTGCTCTTGTTTGTGCAGGTGCGCTGATTTTTCTCGGCCTGCTCGATTTCAGTTTTAATCTTCAAAATAAAGTTTATTTTATATCAATGGCCGAAGCAATTTCAAATGGATTTATCAATGCATGGTGTGTGTTTTTTGGATTGGTAATGTTCATAAAATTTAGAAATTAATAAAAACCCGGAATTTTAATAATGATTAAAACAATAGAAAGTAAAGAACTGCAGAAGATATTTAAATATGGATTTGAATATCTTCAGAGAAATTATCATATACTTGATAACCTTAATGTATTCCCTATTCCTGATGGAGATACCGGAGTGAACATGATGTTCACATTAAAATCCGGAATAGATTCTTTAGATGAGCACTCCGGCAGTTCAATGAAAGATTTCGCTGAGATTTTAAATAAAAGCGTTACCAACAACAGCAGAGGAAATTCCGGATTTATTCTTGCGAGATTCTTTCACGGATTTACTGAAGTTATTAAAAAGTATGATACACTGAATCCTGAAATATTAGCCCAGGCTTTCGGAAACGGTTCATATCTGTCAAAAACTTCTCTTTCAACTCCGAAAGAAGGCACCATGATTACAATTCTTGCTGCATGCGCAGAATCAATGAATAACAATAAAACTGAAGATATTGTTGAATTCCTGAAAGATGCTCTTGCTGCATCCAGAGAAAGTTTAAATAACACTCCAAAACTTCTTCCAATTCTTGCAAAAGCCGGAGTTATTGACTCTGGTGCTCTTGGATTTATTTTCATTCTTGAAGGAATGGTAAGAAGCCTCACAGGTGAAAAAATAATAATGGAAGATGAGTCGGATTACAGATTCGAACCGGATCTTACAATCAGTGATGAAGTTCTTACTCAGCTTACATTCCGTTACTGCACTGAACTACTTGTAGAATATAAAACAGAACCTGAAATAAGCAATTTTAAAGCACTGCTTGAATCACACGGGGACAGTGTTGCGCTTCTTTGCGAGGATGGGATTATTAAGCTGCATATACATACGAATGAACCTGACCTGATTAAATCCGAGGCTGGCAAATTCGGAGAGATAGTAAATTCAAAAGTTGAGGATATGCAGGAACAGGTTAACCAGACCTTCAGCGCAATTCAGGAACATGAGGAACTTGCAGTTCTTGCAATAATACCGGGACCGGGTTTTGAAAGAATTTACAGGGATTTCGGCGCTCAGCATTTTATTAATTATTCAGAAAACCTTCCATCACTTTCTGAACTTTTAGATGAAATAAAAAAAATTGAATGCAACAACATTATCATATTGCCTAACGATAAAAATATCATACCTGTTGCCACTCTGGTAAAAGACCAGTCAGATAAAAATATTTATATTCTTCCGACTAAAAACATTGTGCAGGGACTTGCGGCAATGTACAGCTTCAGCGACATGGACTCCACTGAGCATAATATCCAGAGCATGGCTGATTCACTGAAATTTGCATCCTGCCTGAAAATTTATAAAAGCTCAAGAGATTCATCATATGGAAATGTTAATATAAAACAGAATGATTATTTTGCTGTTGATGGTGATATTGTTCTTTCCAGCGAGCCCACACTTGATGGAGCCTTTATATCTGCACTGAAAAAAATAGAACTCTCAGACAAAGCAAGCATTACCTTATACTACAATGAAGATTATGATGAGTCTCTTACACAGGTATTGACAGAAAAAGTCAGCGAATTAAACAGCAGTATTGCTCTGGAGAGTTATTTCGGCGGGCAGAAAAAGTCTGTTTTAATTGTTTCAGTAGAATAACCCACCCTGTGACCCCTCTCTTTAAGAAGAAAAAAAGGGAAGCGAATTATTGAATTTTCCTGATATTCTTAATCTGAGTTGATAGAATAGCTACATTTCCATTTGGAGTTTTTAATATGTAATTGTATCCTCTTGATATAATTACACCGTGGAAAATTTTTCCATTGTATAATAAAATTTCAACTTTAACACCGCCAGGGTTTTCTGTACTTTTATCTGCAGTCTGATCTTTATCATCAGATTTCATTTCAGGCTTAACATTCTGCTGAAATGTTTTTTCATATGCATTAAATATTTTATTTACAAGAGTTGTATACTTAACCGCAGCATAAACTGAACCTGAAGCAATTCCTATTGTTACAATATTCGCAGCAACAGCTATAATTTTAACAGCAGAAAAACCGATATTCAGCTTTAAACTCCTCGCAAGAAAATAAAAAAATAAAACTACTCCGAAAAATATTGAATAATTATTTACTTTTTTAAGACAGGCTTTCAATACCCTTTTGCGGGATTTCAGCATAATTTTGCGTGCAGCTTCAGGTATAGGTTCTACAAACCTGTATTTTTCAAGCAGAGCGTTCAGCTGAGCAGCATCATTCATAGCAATTCCTCAATCTGCTTTATACCTCTATCGTTGAGTATTGATAATATCTTTTTTGCAAGCTGAGTGTATTTATACTCAACTTTTCTTTTAGTGAGCCCTGTTACTTGAGCAGTTTCAGAATAACTGTATCTTTTATATGCAACAAGATCGAGTATATTCCGCTCCTCTTCGCTGATATCGATCTCTTCCATAACCTGATTGATGATAATCCGTGTATCGCGAAAACCGTTAACAAAACTCAGCGCCACATCTTCAAAAACATCCTCAATGTTAATATTCTCCGGACTTTTTTTGCGGTAATACTGAAATACAATATTTTTTAATGTTCCGTAAAGCCAGGCCCGAGTATTCTTGATATCTTCAATGCTGTTATAAAATGCTATAAATACTTCCTGGCACAAATCCTCTGCATCATCAGTTGATCCGACCTTAGGATAGATCGCATTAAATACCATTGGGTAATATTCGGTAAAAAGTTTAGAAAATGAATCCCGTTTTGCAGAACTGGTCATCATCTTCCAGTACCCAAGCTTACATTATATAGTGGATTAAAATGATTCATCGTCACAAATTTTTTATAAGATATAGACATTAATTTAGTTTTCCCTTTCTTTATAAAAAAAATAGAACACGGATGACTCGGATTTTTTAAATAAATAATTAAAAATTTTATAAAAACTGCTTAATCAAAATAATCCGTGTTATCCGTGTTCCAATCTTTATTTCAAGTCTGAATTCAAATCAGCATCTCTTCAGGCTGAATCTCATAATTATTATAAAATATTATGGATACACGTATTCACGAGAATGACAAGAAATTTATAATATTAAATAAATAATCCTTGCAAGTATAATTTTTTAAAAATAGTTTGTGACGATTTATAAATAAAATCAACTACATTAATGATAGACTTAATGTGTTTATTGTTTTGTATAAAATGGAGATAAAAATGAAAACTAAAAAAATCCGCCCGGCAGGGTCTTTCCTGATTCTTGCAATATGCATGATTATTATTACAATGTCATCATGCTCCAAGAAAAAAGTAGGAGCTACTGCAATTGTTGTAATGACAAATGGAACAGTTGAAAAAATTTCCAGCCAGACAAATGCAGTTCCCCTTCGCTTAAAGGATGCACTTGTTAAAGGTGATATAATAAAAACAGGCCCGGAATCTTTTGCAGTGATTCAGATAGGTGATGATATTCTTGCAAGAATCCAGCCGGATTCCTCTGTAGAAATTAAAACTTTATTTGACCAGGAAAATACAGAAATCTTCCTTGAAAAAGGACAGATTATATCTGTTGTTAAAAAAATCTCAAAAGAAAACTCATACAATATAAAAACTCCTACAGCTCTTGCAGCTGTTCGAGGAACCCAGTACAGCATTTCATTTTATAAAGGCAGATCAGTTCTTGCAGTAAAAGAAGGAAAAGTTCAGCTTTCTGCAATAGATTCGAAAGAAAAAAACAAAGAGCTTATGGTTGAAACAGGAAATACTGTAATTATAAGCGCTGATATGGCAAAAAGACCTATCAATGATTTTGAATCTCTTGAAATTGACAAGATGAAAAATTTTGCTTCAATAACAGGTGACGATCTGCAGAACGACAAGATATTTGAAGATCTTGCAAAAAAAGCTCAGGATGACGATAAGCGCATAACAGAAGAAATACTAAAACGCGGCGGACCAATACCTGCAACAACAGAAGAGATGCTGAAAAAATTCGGCAGACTTAATGATGTAACATTGTACAGCGGAAAAAGATATACAGGCGTAATACTTGAACATGGCGAAATGAAAAAGATTATGACTGTTGAAGGAATTGTCTCAGTTCCTTCTAAACAGATTCGCTTTAATAAAATTATCAGATAATACTCATCCCAGGCTGAGGCCTTGCCCCTCTCTTTAATAAAAGAGGGGCTTTTTATGTGAGGATATTAAAAAGGTGATACACTCATGAAATTTTTATTAAAATTATTTTTTACAACACTGACAGCATTGATCCTTTTCAATTCACCTGTTATGGCTGAATTTGTCTTTTTAAAAGACGGTTCAATCCTAACAGGTAAAATTGAGAGTGAAAGCCCTGCTGCGGTTAACTTTCTTGCTAATGACGGCAAGCGGCATGTAATAAACCCTAAAAACATAATGCGTATTTTATATACTGACCTGTATATGGGAAAAATTTTAATAAATAAAATCGACGGAACAGTACTTGAAGCATATATGGTTGATGAAGATCAGACATCCTATACCTTCCGGAAAGATTTATACAAACCGGTTGAATTTACACTCAAGCGTGATGAAGTGCTATTCACTGCAAGAAAAAATCCTGTCAGCTTAACCGGACAAGCTGAAGGTGAAAGTATATCATTAAAATGGAAAGCTCCATATACAGGAGCAAGCCATTATAAAATTTATATAAAAAGCGATAAAGATTACAAATCTGTAAGCGAGCCTATGAGTACGAGTGTTACAATACGGGGATTAAAAAGCGTTACCACATATTATATCAAGGTTACAGCAGTTGACAGGGAAGGTCAGGAGTCACTTCCAAGTAATGAAATTATATTAACTACTAAAAACATTCCGCCGGAACCTCCCAAGAATATAAAGGTTAAGAGATTTCTCGATAAACCAAAAAAAATACTTAATCTTCAAATTACCTGGGATAAATCCAAAACACTTGATGGAACAATTATAGGTTATAATGTTTATAAGGAAGGCAAAAAAAACCCTGCTCTTGTTGGAACAGTAGCTAATAATGAAATTGCTATATATAATCTTAATCCCAAAAAACCGGATTACTATTTTTTACGATCAGTTGATCACAGAAATGTTGAATCTAAAAACAGCCAAAGCATTTCCTCGGAAAGTGTTAATTTCAAATTGGGATTTCAGCTGATGTCCATTATCCCTCTTTATGCATTCGCAAACATACATACTGTGGGTTTCGGAATTTTAATAAATTCCGAGTGGCAGAATGTTTTTTTTAAAAATTTCAATCTTGGAGTTTCAGTTGGTTACTGGGAGCTTCAGGGAAGATCAAATCTTATCAGCTCAATTGATTATTCAATGATGGTGCCGTTTCTTGGTACTATTAGCTACAGAATTACACCAACTGAATTTTTCAGTATTATTCCACGAATTGCAATTGGATACAGCATTAATTATGTTGCTTACAGAATAGAACCCGAACTCTATACGGGCTACGGGCTTGACAGGGTCAGCAGAACAAAAATTGCATTTGAGCCTATGATGCTAGCAGGTTTTGCTTTTCAATGGGAAATAACCAACAGGGTATATTTAAATGCAGGCGGAGATTTCGGCATGATATTTGAGCCTGCCGGAGCCATAACATTCGTTGGAGTTTCTATTGAGACAGGAATCAGGCTTTGATTATAATATATAAAAGGTGATATTATGAAAACAATATTAAAAATAATTCTAATACTAACAGCACTAATTACAATCTCATGTGATAATATGTATAATGACCTTGCATATGAAATTGACGCTGAATATAATTATTTTCTTGCTTCAACAGATCCAACTGTACACAATATTAAAACATATCCTCTTTTTTCTGATGGATTGCCAAATTTTAGTAATGTAAAAAATAGTATCAACGTAACTGTTTCCCCTTATTTTCCTGCTGCTCACCCTACAGGAAAATTCTTATATGTACCAATTCCATCATCAAATTTGCTATATACTTTTAAAGTTAATGATGACGGAAGCTTGAATTCATTAGGTTCCTTTACAACAAGCACTTTAACACCTTGGGCAGTCAAAGTACATCCAACAGGTAAGTATGTCTACATTATAGATAATAATATTTCAGCAACAATAGTAAGTATGTTAATAGTAAAAAGCGATGGAACTCTCATAGACAATGGTACTATACCATCAGGCGTTCGGCAGCTGCGATTAGCAATAAATCCTGCAGGAACTTGTTTATATGTTGTCTGCGGCAATGCCCCGAGTCTTGTTATTTATGCTTATAAAATTGAAAATAATGGTAAACTGACACTTATAAATACAGTCAGTCCAGCAAATCCAAATAATCAATCAATTACTGATATTAATATTCATCCAAATGGAAAATATATTTATGTAGCTAGACTAAATGGATTTGATAAATACAATTTTAAAAGCAATGGCGATATTGATTTATTATCTATATCTTCAGTTACAACTTCTGCAGGAGCTGGATATATAGCAACTCAACCATCAGGTAATTTTCTTTATTATATTGGCGATGATGCTAATATGAGATCATATAAAATAAATTCAAATGGAGTTGCATCAACAAATAACCAGATTTCTTGTAATGCTAATATTCGTGATTTAATAATTCACCCGCAAGGAAAATATTTATATGCAGCGTCTACTTCTGATTCCGAATTATTTTATATAACAATAAATGATGATGGAAAA
Source organism: uncultured Leptospirales bacterium (assembly GCA_964392365.1). Lineage (GTDB taxonomy): Bacteria > Spirochaetota > UBA4802 > UBA4802 > UBA5550 > CAYMPH01. The sequence goes on along the minus strand of CAYMPH010000011.1, from coordinate 109,979 downwards.
GTAAATTCAAGCTCTTTTACTTCTGTTACTCCACTTGGACTGGCTTTAATCAGGAAGAGGAAGGAATGACTTTCACAAATAGATATAATTCATAATAATATAAATCCTTTAATTATTTTATATCATAACTAACCAAACAAAAAGCCCTGCAGATGCAGGGCTTTTTTCTCTATCTCTATATAAATTAAATTTTTATCAGTCGTCTTCACCCATCTGAATATCTTTACCGGGATTTCTGTATTTGGATTCTCTCGGATAAGTTTCAAAAATTCCACGCAGCATAATTGCCTTCCATGGACTGATTCCCTGCTTAAGATCTTCCCTGAGGCCGCAGCCGTAAAGCCTTCTGAAGAAATACAGTATAGCCCAGACCCAGCTGTACCAGAATAAAGGCCAGGTATTTGTAATATACGGGCCGAATAAATTTGAAAATTTAAATCCGAAAGATCCCCATGGAATATACATTTCAAGGAGCCATAGAATTCCTTCCATTGGAATTATTGCTATCATTATAAGATTGCCAAGTTTCAGTCCCTTGTTTTTATTCGGCTGGAACAGAGTTAATGCATTCAAAGAATGTACTGCAAGCCAGTAAAAAGGACCGAAAAACAGCATGGCACCCGAAGCTGTTGAAAGCCCCTTGCCTCCTTTGAACTTAAGCCAAACAGGAAAATCATGCCCTGCCTTAACAAGTATTGTCAGAAAAAGCATAAGCCAGAGATCGTCCCTGAAATTCCAGCCAAGAAGATAATAAGCAGCAAGCATTGCCATAACAGGTTTACTCATGTCAAGGATAGTTGCAGTTATGCCTGCAAAAGGCCCTGCTGTAAGGTATGCGTTGCTTCCGCCAACGTGGCCGGTTCCTTCATTTTGAAGCTTTTTTCCTGGAGCAAGAAGAGTAGTTAAAATCTGCGAAAAAGGAATGCTTCCGATTAAATAACTTAAAGCATAAATAGCGACAATTTTAAAATTTTCCATTAAAAACTCCTGAGATTATTTACACAAATTATTTTATAAAATTCCCAAACCAGAGTGATAAGTACACAAAGGTATAAAAAATTCAACAACAATTTACATCACAAATAAAATATTCACCCTTTTTTCTTTGCATTCATAATATCACTTGCTCTTTTTCTGAAATTCTGGAAGAGTTTAGGAAAGCTGTCCTTAATCAGTTTTTCAGCAAGCGAATTAGGCAATAAAGGGTAAGCAAGACTTGAAGTATATGTCAGCTTTGTTTTCGTCTTTTTATATGGCTCAACAATCCATTTTCCGGAGTTCAGAGTAAATGGCCCTTTATCCTGATCCCATGTCATTGTTCTATTATCAGGATTAATATACTGAATATTTTTATTTGTAATATTTATTTCAGCAGGACCAACATCAACAAGCATTTTAACCCATGCGACATTGCCCTCGCGCTTTATAATCTTACTCGATTTCTGCATCGGCATAAATTCCGGATGGCTTTCATAATCAATTATAATTCCCCATACAATATCCGCCGGCGCTTCAATCACGCCTATAGCAGTTGCTTCCCTGTACTTGCCTGTCTGGGATGAAGATACAGCAAGCTCTCCCTTGTCCAGATCGGGCTCTTTTGCCTCTGTATATGCTGCAGAGCTTAATATAAAAATTATGGCTGATACTAATATTTTCTTCAACATAATGTTTTCCTTTTTATTTCAGATCCAGTTGTTTGAGTATCTTTTCTTCGATCACCGGAGGTTTTAACAGCTGCACCGGGTTAACTACAAAATCATTTAAAAGTTCAAGCGCCCTGCCGAAATACATAGCCTCGCCGATTCTGTCATCAAGAGAGAATTTAAAATTTACAATGTCGCACGCAACAATTTTCCCTTTGCTGTTAACAACAGGTATTTTTTTCACTTTTCCTATTGCAATAAAAGTTGAAGCAGAACCCCACTCAAACAAATGATGAAACGGGGAATCAATGCCTACGCTTCCTAAATTAGCAACAAAAATGCTTGAATAAAGCGGATCCGAATCTATCATTCCTTTTGGTGCAAGATTGTAATAATCCAGTTTTGTAAAAAGCCACACTATAAAATTAATTAAAAATCTAGGAAGTTTTGTAATTACATCCATCTCTTTTTCGTCTGCTGAAACTTCTTTAAGCTTTCTTTTCTTCAGAAGGATTGCATCTAATTTCCCGACAAGTGTATCAAGTGTTTCGAACGGATCAATATCGAGAGTAATATTTACTTCTTTTGAATCTTCATTCAGCTCAAGTTTAGCAACAAAGCTTATTCTTATTTTATGCCTTTGATAAATATTTCTTCCGGAAACAAATCTGTTAAGCCTGGGCCTCATGGCAAGTGTGCGCCCTATAGCAAGCAGAAATATGTGAAATACTCCGTATTTCTTTTTATCAAGGCCTTTGTTTAATTTTTTTACAAGTGCAAGAGCATTTGTCATATCAAAATCGTGAGAATGATAGAGAACAGACTCATTTCTTCCTTTCATCAGATATGGAAGCATCTTTGTAAATGATGGAACTCTTTTCGCTGGAGAACCATCCGGTCTGCTGAACAGAGGCATATATATATCCTTAATTAAAGTTAAACACTATATCAGACAAATTCTGTCACTTTTTAGTCAATAAAAAAAAGTTTTGACCTCTTTCATGCAATGTATATAGATAGATTTTTAATAAAATCCATCTAATAATTTTTGTTCTTGTCATTCCCGGGAATGCGGGAATCTAATTCTGTTTCTGGATCCCCGCTTTCGCGAGGATGACAATCTTTTTGAAATTAAACTATTTAAATAAATAAACCAATTACATATGAAAAAACTATTATTATCCATTACAATATTCATTGTCTCCTGTTCCCCGAAATATGGAATAGAAAGAATTATTTCACCTGTTGAAAGAATAGATGTATCTGTTGTTAATGAATCCGCTCTTATCAGAACTCAATACGGCGATATATATATGGAATATATTGATTTAAAAAAATGGGAATCTGTTTTAAAATTCAGCATTTACTCCAATGGAAAATTCAGCTACAGAATTCCTCACTTCAGTGCATATTTCATTACTGTAAAAAATGCTTTTACCAAACCGCTTAAAATAACAGATATTGTTTTACTTGCAGGAGGAAATACTTTTCCCCGCTTAAGCACAGACGATCTCAATAAAGAATACGCAACTGAACAGTACTCAAATTTTAATTTTAAAGAATTGAACACGCCCAGGCGTCTTCTTCCAATGTCTCTTGAAGTTGATGTTACTTCTCCGGTTATAACAAAAATAAATTTTGAAAAGGATACTGTTTCTTTCTTGCCTGAATTTATCGCTCCGGAAGATACCATTATATTTTTTGCTTTTTTTAATGCATCAACAGCTGATGGAGAAAAATATAAAATAAAAATAGATCTGGATGCCGGCGGAATTAAAAAAGTTATTGATTTTGATTTCGTCAAATCTGAATATAGGACAGAAGGAAAGCATTTCAGAAACAAAGGGAAGATTAATGAAAATAGACAGACAGACAATTGAAAAAGTTTCAAAGCTTGCAAGACTTGAGCTTTCAGAACCTGAAAAGGATGAGTTTTCAAAACAGTTATCCGACATCATAACCTATGTTGAAAAAATAAATGAATTAGATACAGCAAATGTTAAAACTGCAGATCACGTTGTTGATCTCGGTAATGTTTTCAGGCAGGATACAGTATTAGCTTCGATCGATAAAAGCGAAGTTGAGAAAATCGCCCCTGATTTTCAGAATAACCACTTTATCGTACCGCGCATTCTCGAAGGCTGATATGAGCAGGCTATTCATAGCTCTGCCGCTTGATCACACTATAAGGGAATGTCTGAATAAAACTGCAGATTTTCTCAAAGCATATTCTGATTATTTAAAAATTGTTCCACCTGAAAATTTTCATATTACAATGAAATTTTTAGGCGAATTAAATGATAAAACTGCAGGTATACTTGCAGAATCTTTTTCTAAAATTAAATTTGATGAAAACGAAATTCCCTTTTCACTAAAAGGACTCGGGATGTTCAGGAATGATTCCGGAGGAGTTCTCTGGGCTGGTATAGAATCAGACATGAAACTGCTCAAAAATATTCAGCGCGTAATTGAAGCTTTCACTAAATCTTTCGGCTTTGAAAAGGAAAAAAGAAATTTCGTGCCGCATATTACTTTAGCAAGATTAAAAACCGGTACAAAACTTCCGGAAGAAATTATTTCTTTTATAAAAGAAAACAGCAATACTTTTTATGCAGATGGATTATTCAGCAAAGCAGTATTATATGAATCAAAACTTCAGTCGTCCGGTGCTGTGTATAAAGAAATTTCCAGCATACATTTTAATAAGTGAAAATAATTATGATTGATAACAAAATATCCGCATTAATGGAAAAACCGGACTGTGTTGCAAAAGATCATTATCTTTTGAAAATTAAAATGTCCGGCTCTGTTCCCGTGCCCGGGCAATTTATAAATATCAGGATTGGAACAGGAACTGATCCTCTGCTGCGCAGGCCTTTTTCAATTTACAACTACAGTAACGGCATAACTGATATTGTAATTAGAGTTGTTGGAAAGGGAACTGATATTTTAAAAGATTACGAACCTGGAGATATTGATGTTCTGGGTCCGCTCGGCAAAGGATTTACTCTTGAAAATGACAGTAAAGTTCTGCTTGTTGGCGGCGGTGTAGGAACAGCTCCCCTTTATTTTCTTGCAAGGGAACTTAAAAACAGAAATTGCAAAGTTACTCTTATTTATGGAGCATCGAGCAAAGATTTTATTTACTGCGAAGAAGCGTACAGCTCTGTATCTGATAAAATTATTTTTTCAACAGATGACGGCACCTATGGCGAAAAAGGCACTGCACCGGTTGTTATGAAAAAAATATTAAAAGAAACTGAATTTAAAAGAATATACACATGCGGTCCGGAAAAAATGATGGAAAGCGTTTATTCAATCGGCAGAGATCATGCTCCTGTTGAAGTATCAATGGAAAATTATTTCGGATGCGGCATTGGAGTATGTGCAGGCTGCACTGTAATGACAAAAGACGGATATAAACGCGCATGCATAGACGGCCCTGTTTTTAATGGTGATGATATTTTTTTTCAAAAATAAATATTTGATGGTCAAATAAATGCAAAAGAAAAGAGTCAGTAATAGAATGAGATTCATTGGCAAACTGAATAAGAAATTCTCGCTGAGACTTCACATGACCCTCATCTTATTTGCCACTGCAATGGCAGGTGCTACAGCAGCCAAAGTTATGCTCATTATCGGTATTAATAATCCTGCAATACGCTATCCGGTTACTGTTCTTTTCGCTTATTTAGTATTCTTTATTGCGGTAAAAATCTGGCTGAAAATAATTGTGGGCAGCGCTCTCATACAATCATCTGCCTCGGGCTCATCATTCGACATTCCTTCAGATATTTCTCTGACTGGAAATGTTTCTTCACCAGCAGATGCCTTATCAGGCGGAGGGGGATCATTTTCCGGTGCAGGCGTGTCCGATTCGTTTGACGGGCCTGTTTCAAGTGCTTCTTCAGGATCATCAGGTTCATCATTTTCATTCGATTTTGATGCAGATGGAGAAGGATTTGTAGTTATTATTCTTTTAATTTTATTAGGTCTTTTACTTGCGGCTGTTCTGGGTGCCGGAGTTTATCTTGTTTATAATGCGCCGGCAATTCTTTCTGAAGTGGCATTTGATTCATTTCTTGCAATTTCACTGACACGAAAAACAAAAACCATGAAAGACGACAACTGGATAGGAAGCGTTTTTAAAGGCACATGGAAGCAGTTTACTGCAATATTCGTTTTTACCACTTTAGCAGGAATTGCAATTCATGTTTTTTATCCTGGAGTCACAAAGCTTTCAGAGCTTTTCAAAATTATAATAGATAGCGGAATTCTTAACTAATTGTATTTCTTTATTTGATTGACAAATAAACTTTTATATATTTATTCATATATAATCTTTTCATCCCAGGTACAGGACTAAACTATATGAAAATCATGATAATTAATAGCAATACTGCCCTTAAAAAAGCTGTTGCACAATCCATTCCGGAAATTAAACAGATTTTCGAGTGCAACTCTTTTGATTCCGCTATAGATGACATAAAGGAAAAACACTCCCAGATAAACATTCTGAACTGGACTAAAACTGATTATGATGCGCCTGGACTTATCAGTAAACTTAAAAGGATAAGACTCCAGCATCCGATTTATATACTTGCAATAATTGAACGGGAAGACCAGAAATTCATTCACGGGCTTATGGACGCAGGTTGCGATGATTTTTTATTTAAACCATTCAGCAAGGAAGAACTTGCAGCGAGAATAAAAATAGCTGAAAAAAATATCAAAGCTGAACAGAATTTTTCAAGGGCAAGCAGAAAGCTTATTAAATATGCAAAAGAAGATCCTTTAACAGGGCTTCTAAACAGAAGAGCTCTTCTTGATGAAATGATTAAAGAAATGGGAAGATCCTCCAGAGATAAAAAATTCTTATCCGCAGTGATGGTAGCAATTTCAAATTTCAGGGAATTGATTGAAGAGCACGGAAACATGTCAGGAGACATGATCCTGTTTGAATACGCTCTGAGGCTGAAATCATCCTGCAGGCCTTATGACAAGCTTGGAAGATACGGCATTTCAACATTTATGATTCTTCTTCCTGATGCAGGGAGCTCAAATGCATCGGCAGTTGCACAAAGAGTCCTGGAAGCTGTTTCAAAAGAACATTTTGAATCAAACGGCATAAAATTCAAAATTAACACATCAATCGGAATTTCCGAGCTTAATCCTGAAGATGCGCCTAAGACAAAAGATATAACAGATAATTTAATGAATGATCTTCTGATTGATTCTTTAATACGAAGAACTGAAAAAGCAATGTCTGAAGCTGAGAGAAAAGGACCGAATTCAATAGAAATAATTCAGTTCTAATTTCCTTTTTATGCCGAAGCAAGCGTGTTTAAGTAATCCGTTATCTCTTCAATATTTTTTACCATCGTTGCAGCTCCGATCTGAATCGCCTCTCTCGGCATTCCAAATACAACTGATGATTTTTCATCCTGTGCTATAGTGCATGCGCCGCATTTTTTAAGCTCGAGCATGCCTTTAGAACCGTCATTTCCCATGCCTGTTAAAATAACAGCACAGCTTTTCCCTCCTGCGCTTTCCAAAACAGATTTATACATAACATCAACAGACGGCTTGAACCTGTTAACAGGATCGCTGTCAGATAAATTTATTCTGTATCCGTTCATAGCTTTTACAATTTCAAGATGCCTGCCTGCAGGAGCAACATAAGCGCATCCTCTCAAAACCTGATCTTCCTGTTCAGCTTCTTTTACAAAGATTTTTGATAATGAATTCAGCCTTTCTGCAAAAGGCCTGGTAAAACCTTCAGGCATATGCTGAACTATTAAAATCGGAGGAAGATTATCTGAAAGCTTTTTTATTATTTCTGTTATGACAATAGTTCCGCCTGTGGAAGATCCTATGGCAATAATAAATTCTGATTCCTTTTTATTTGTCTGACCTTTTTTATCCTGTATCTGGTCAGATATAAACATATCTGTTATGTTTTTTGCTTTCTCAGGAGTTGTTTTATTAACCTTCACCTGACTTGCAAAAATTACCTTTTTTATCAGATCTCTGGAAAAAATACCGGCTGCGGATGGATCATCCGGAGAAGGCTTAAGTAAAAAATCAACAGCTCCGAGTTCAAGGGCTTTGAGTGTTTCTTTTGTTCCGTGATCTGTAAGCGAACTTACCATTATAACAGGCAACGGGTTTGATATCATAAGCTTTGATAGAAACGTGAGGCCATCCATCCGCGGCATTTCAATATCAAGAGTAATTACATCGGGGTTAAGACTTAAAATTTTCTGCACAGCAAATATCGGGTCCATTGCTGTTGCTATTACTTCAATTTTTGGAGAAGCTGATAAAGATTCTCTAATAAGAGATCTCATTGAAGCTGAATCGTCTATTATAAGAACTTTAATTTTATCCATTTTTAAAGATCAATTCACTATTTCCGTGCCTATACCGGCGTTTGTAAAGATTTCAAGAATCACAGCGTGCTCAACTCTTCCGTCTATTATGTGCGTTTTCCCGACTCCTCCTGCAAGAGCTTCAACACAGCAGTTAACCTTTGGAATCATTCCGCCTGTTATACTTCCTTTTTTAATCATATCATTTACTTCATTTTTTTTCAGGGTTGATACGAGACTGTCATTTATCATAACTCCCTGAATATCAGTAAGCAAAATCAGCTTTTCAGCTTTTAAAGCTTCAGCAATTTTTCCGGCTGCAATATCAGCATTAATATTATAGGTGATGCCTGCCTCGTCTGATCCGATCGGAGCAATAACCGGTATAAACCTGTCTTTATCAAGCGCATCCAGAATTTCAGGATACACATTTTTAATTGTGCCGACCTGGCCAATATCAATATCTTCTCCGCCTTCGGAATGATAAATTTTAACCGCAGTAAAAAGACCGCCATCCTTGCCTGAAAGCCCTACTGCTTTCCCGCCAACCATATTTATATTCTGAACGATCTCCTTGTTAACCTTACCTGTAAGAACCATTTCAACTATATCCATGGTTTCATTGTCAGTAACTCGCATGCCTGCAACAAACTCGCTTTTCTTGCCTATCTGTTTCAGAAGATCGCCGATTTGAGGTCCGCCTCCGTGTACAATTACCGGATTGATTCCAACAAGCTTCATCAGAACCATGTCCATTGCAAAAGATTTTCTTAATTCTTCATCAGACATGGCATGCCCGCCGTATTTAATAACCATGGTTTTCCCGTAAAAATCGCGGATATACGGAAATGATTCCATTAGAGTCTGTGCTTTTTCGATATACTTTTTCATAATATCATATCTCTTTTATTTTTTCAGTTATTTCTTTAACACACTTTTTTGAAAAGCCCACTGCAAAGTCATAAAACTTTTTTTCTCCGGTAAAATCAAATGAAATATCAATAAATTTTTTCTTTTCAATTGAATATATTCTAAGGCTGCATTTGTATGTTTGCCCTGAAGAAATAAAATTTGCAGTTTTTTCCCTGGGAAATATTTTACCGAATACAGCATATTGCGCGCTGAATTTCTCAGTTAGATAAATGGCAGTTTTTTCATTAAAATATCTGATATTTTTTAATGGAGGATTTTCACCATACACAGCTGATTCAAGTTCCATCACAGAAACAATGTCATTCCCGGATTTTACAAACTCTCTCATAATCTCTTCGCGAAGAAGCCTGTCTTCAAGATCATTAATCTGCTTAGAAAGAAATCCTAGCACCAGAAATTTATTTTTAGCTGCGGTTTGGGAATGAAGTAATGGAGATAGTAAAAATATAAATGATAAAGTTATTGTAAATATTTTAATTTTCAAATGATTGATCCTTTAGGTTCTGATTTATAATTACTCTTTCAAGTGTTTTCATAAAAGTGTTCCTTTAAAAATTCCAGTTAATTCATCCATATAACTTAAATGAAACTTCATGTTATGTCAATTAGATTTTAATTACTCAAAACGGGCAATGCAAAAGGTGTTCAAAATTTTGAACCCCTTCCGCATTGTGTTTTTTATTAAATAATTAAAAAAAAATTTAATTATTACAACGCTGATCGTATTAATATATAGTGGATAATATGGCAAAAAAACATAACGCGCACGATTCAGGTTATAAGAAGCTTTTTTCAAATCATGAACTGGTTAGGCAGCTTCTTACCAGCTTTGTTAATGAAGAATGGATAAACTGCATTGAATACAGCTCGCTTGAAAGGATAGATAAAAGTTTTATCTCAGACGAATTTGCTGAGAGGGAATCCGATTTAATCTATAAAGCAAAGTTTAAAGGGCAGGATATTTATATTTTCATACTTCTTGAATTTCAGTCTACTGTGGACAGATTTATGTCACTGCGGATGCTTCACTACATCATAGAATTATATGAAGATCTTGTAAGAAATCATAAGCTTAAAACTCTGCCTGCGGTTTTTCCAATAATGCTATACAATGGCGAAAAAAACTGGACAGCGCCGGAAGAATTCTATACTTTGATAGAGAATTCAATTCCTGAAAAGTATATACCGAAGTTCAGATATTTTAAAATTGCTGAGAATGAATTCAGTAAAGATTTTCTAAAAAGCCTGAAAAATTCTGTTGCTGCTTTGTTTTATACAGAAAACCTTTCAGAGGAAGAACTTCAGACTGAGATTGATTCTATAACAGAATTATTAAAAACTGAAAAGCCGGATGAATTAAAACTTTTTATCAACTGGTTCAAGTATATGTTTTATGACAGGAAAGAACTGGTTGAGGAAATTCAGGGAATAGTAGAGGTAAAAACAATGTTAAGAACTTCAATACAAAAATATGGCGAAAAGCTTTTACAGGAAGGATTTCATGAGGGAAAACTCGAAACTGCCAGAGCTTTATTAAAAAAGAATATGCCCATTAAAGATATTTCTGAAATTACAGGTTTAACTATTGAAGAAATTGAAAAGATTGAAGAATAATTTTAAAAATTGTCAGACTCTTTACTAAATCAAAACTTCTTTTTTATCCGGCAGAACAAGACTTGAATCTATATCCTCCGCTTCTACAGCAGTGTTTGCAGTGAGTTCAAGTACCTGAACTGAATCCGGAATTTTTATTCCTTTTGATATCAGCCACTTCCTATATAGGTTATTCATAAGCTTCTGGGACGACTGAACTGAATCTTCACCAGTTGCATTTTTTACAGGAGCAAACTCATCTTCACGGATAGTTTCAAATATATTATTTTTATCTGTAAGAGGAAGAGCGTCGAATACAAATTTTTCAAATTTCAAACCGTCAATTTCTTTATTTCCATCTGCTGTGTATGATGATATTTTCTTTTTTGCAAAATGGTATGGAAGTGAAATTTCACCGCCGGAGGTAATTTTCTCAATAAAAGCTGTGCTGAAAAGATGTATTGCAATGCTGCCTGAAATAAATTTCAGCTTTCCATTTTCATCAGTTAATTCTGCTTTTTCTTTTGGAAGATCCGAGTATTCAATAACTCCAAGTTTTTTGTCGGGATATTCAATAAATACGCCAACCTTTTCTGCAGCAGAAGATTTAGCTAAAGATTTGCTCGATATTTCAGCTCCGTTTAAAACATGAAATCCTATAAAAACCGGATCTATTATTTTAACCAGAGGATTATCCACCTGAAAATATGAAATAGTTTCAATCCTGCGCTTTCTGATTTCATCAAGAGCGCCGGATTTTTTCAAAATAGTGAGACTTCCGCCATGGCCGTCGGGATTTTTAAACAGAGTGCATTTTGATGAAAGAATAAGTTTTCCTTTGATATCGAGCGAAGGGATCATTTCCTGTGAAAAAATCAGAACATCTTTTTTGGAAAGGCCGAAATATTTCATCTCTTCAAAATATTCTGCAGTTTCCATGTGATTGACATCAGAAGTCATAACAAGCCACGGAATTGATGCATTATATTTCTGAGAATATTTTAAAATTTTTTCTCCATGAATCTGAAAGAGAGTTTTATTTGATACAGGACCAACAGGGAATTTTCCCTTCGGGCCGCTATACCCTAGCCGTGAACCCTGGCCTCCTGCAACAATAAAAGCGCAAACCTTATTATTTCTGATATGTTCAATTCCAGCATTGCGGGCTTCATCGTATAGTTTTAATTCCTTTTCATTTATTGGAAGAGCAATGTAAGGTGCAGGTTTAAAATCAGTTGGAAGAGAAATTTCTTTCTGGGAATAAATTTTTTTCAGCTGTTCAAAATCGATTGAACTTAATTCATTCAGGAGTATCTTTTTTTCTGAATCGTCGAGATCATTCCAGAATTTAAAAACATGATCCTGATTGTTATCGTATGTTTTTTTTATAGCAGCTTCAAAGCCTGGAAATGTAACCATCAAAATACTCCATGTTAAATCGTTAACAGCTATAGTTTAATTACCTGAAAGAACGTACTTATTAACAAGCATTTCAGCCTGCATCGGCGTGAGATCAAATTTTTTCGAAGCTTCATTAATAAGCTCTGATCTTTTTGCATCCGGATTTTCTTTTAATTGACCGCTTATATAACGGATAGCGTTTTCAACTGACAAATCAACTTCAGACATTGATTTTCCTCCATTTGTATAATTAAAGTCCTCTCATGTATTCGGGCTTGAGAACCGATTCATTTCTTTTTGATACAATATCATTTAGTAATTTCAATACATTTTTTTTATCTTCAGGAAAATTTGCTCTGATAGGAACATAATTTGAGGCGTGGTTTGAAGTGAAAAATATATTTTTAACTGAATCAATATTCTCAATCATTATTTTAAGTTCTTCAACCAGTGCGATTTTATCAGGAATCTTGAATTCCCCGGAAATAATATCACCGTGCAATTTAGTGTTTGGTAGAATCATTACTGTCAGAGCAGATGCGTAATCAGGAGAAATTCTGCTGATCAGTTTTCCGCTTGCCTCAGCGTGCTCGTGTGAAAGTTCCACACCGCCTATTCCAAGAAGATAAGTTTGCGACAGTAAAATTCCGGCTTCCATAACTTTTTTTGCAGACTCTTCAATTCGATCCGGCAGAGCGCCTTTTCTGATTTTACGCAGCACAATCTCGCTTCCGCTTTCAACGCCCTGATAAACAATCCCGAGACCTGCATCTTTCAGTTCTTTAAGCTCAGCCGGAGTTTTCTTAATTATCGCCTTGGTGTTGCCGTATACTCCAATTCTCTCTATGGAAGGATTTTTTTTCCTTAACCTGCCGATTATATCAAGCAGCTGGCTTGTAGGAAGTATAAGAGCATCGCCATCTGCAATAAAAACTTTTTCCCATTTCATTCCGCGCGATGAAGCTTCTTCGATGTCCCTGTCAATTACAGCTTTATCCTTGATGTGAAATTTTACATTTTTATAAGCTCCGCAAAATGTACACATATTATGCGAACAGCCGACAGTTACCTGTAAAATCAGACTGTAGGCTTCGCTTGGCGGTCTTATTACATTTCCAACATAATTCATTATATTAAATTTCCTAATATTTTATTTTCCGGAATATCCTGCCAGATCAGTTTATGCAATTGAAGATTGAGTCTTGCGTCAAGCTTGTTCTTTATTATTAATTCAGAAAGTTCTCCAGGTGTAATTTTTCCGGAAACCGGAGAAAAACTTAATGATGCCCTTATATCGTTAATATTTTCTTTTATGAAATTCATTGAAAAATCAAAATCATTCCTGTCTGATATTACAAATTTTAATTCATCCTTTTCCGATAAAATTCCAAGGTTTTCTTTGCAGAAAAATTTCGACTCCCCGCTTGAAGGAGTTTTTACATCAACAATTTTTCTCGCTTCAGGATTGATATTTTTTAATGATATACTGCCGTTTGTTTCGATCTGTACATTATAATTATTCTCTATCAGCTTGTTTACTAAAATCTGGGTATTGCTCTGAACTAATGGCTCACCGCCGGTAATTGTTACATGATTAAACGGTTTCTGCTTTTCCGCAATAGCAAGTATTTTATTTATAGAACAGGAGATCCCTTCATCCCTTGCATATTTTGTATCACAATAAGAGCAGTTAAGATTACATCCGCACAGCCTTATAAATAAAGATGTAAGTCCTGCAGTGCGGGATTCACCCTGAATTGAATAAAAAATTTCATTAACAATAAGATCCATAATACAATGTAATATAATTCTAACATTAATGTCAATTTTGATTTTCATAGTTTTAAAAAGAAAAAAGCCCTGATAATTCAGAGCTTTTTAAAAATAAATAAATGCCTGCGCTGAGCGGAGCCGAAGCGAAGTTACTTTTTCTTAGGCATTTTCAGTTTCTGGCCTGTATAGATCAATGAAGGTTTTGCAATTTCTTTTATATTTAAATCATAAATATCTTTCCATTTATTGAAATCGCCAAATTCTTTTTTTGCAATATCAATAAGCGAATCTTTTTCTTTTACAATATAATATCCGGTTAAATCTTCCTGCTTTGGCTCTACTTTTTTAACAGGAATAATTTCTTTCTTTTCCGGAGCTTTAATAATTTTTTCATCAATGGCCGGCTTTATTACTTCCGCTTTTTTTTCTTCTGCTTTTTTAATCTGCTTATCATCAATCTGAACCTGTTTTACAGATTGTGTTTGAGTTTTCATTTTATTTGATATTGTAGATAATACATTTGGAAAAAACAGATAAACTCCAAGAGCAGCTATCAATAGAATAATAATAACCCATGCTATTTTTGAAAATGAACTTTTTTTAGGCTCTGTTTTTGTTTTTGGAGTTTCAACAGTTCCCTGACTGATTATTTCAGTCATGAAATCTCTTTGCGGTTCTTTTTTTACAGGAGCTGCAGAAGCTGCTTTTTTAACAGGAGCTTTTCTTGCAGGTACCGCTTTTTTAGGTGCAGCTTTTTTAACTATTACAGATTTCTTTACTGCAGCCTTTTTCTTAACAACAGCTTTTTTAGCTGGAACCGATTTCTTTGCTGCTGCTTTTTTTACTACTATAACTTTCTTAGCTGGTGAAGTTTTCTTCACAGCTGCCTTTTTTTTAACTACTGCTTTCTTAACTGGAACCGATTTCTTTACAGCGGCTTTTTTTAATGCTGCTTTCTTAACTGGAACAGGTTTTTTTACAACTGGAGCTTTTTTTACTGCAGTTCGTTTTTTAGGCTCGGTTTTTTTTCTTGAAGTTGATTTCATCGCTGCCCATCTCCTGATTTCAGTTCTGAACCATGCGTCAGATTCTTTTGTAAATTTAAAATTATCGCGGATATAACTTATTGTACTTTTCTCTATATCTGTATATTCATCTGAATCTTTAACTGATTTTAAAACAGCTTTTGCGTCATTTAAAGAAAGCCTGCCGTCTCCTTTGCCTGAGCTGAGGGATTTTGCAATGTCAATAAGCTTTTTATCGTAATTTTTGCCATTAATTTTAATATAGTATGCTGCCATTTCATTTCTCCAGAAAAATGATATTAATGAGACATAATTATAAATATAGCTCTGAAAATGTCAAGGAATATACTCTATTTTTTTTACCTGCATACGAGGTGAAACAGTCATCAAAAAAAAATCTTGACACTCGAAGCCTATAAAAAGTTGATTAAAATCTCTATATTCAGTATGAAAATAAAGCAATAAGGATTATTTAATAATGGAAAAACTTATAAAAGAGCTGAAAGTTAAAGTTGTTGAAACGCTCGACCTGCCGGATATCAAAGCAGAAGATATAGATGAGAATGCTCAGCTTGTCGGCGGTGATCTTGGAATTGATTCAATCGATGTTCTTGAGCTTGTTATGATGATTGAAAAAGATTACGGAGTTAAAATAGATAATAAGGAACTCGGGGCTGAAGTTTTTAAGTCAGTAAAAAGTCTCGCTGAATTTATCAGTAAAAATTCCAGCGGAGCATAAACTTGAGCTCAGTTAAAGCTTTTATCACCGGTGCCGGTATTGTTACTCCAGCCGGTATCGGAATTGATAACAACTTGAAGGCTTTAAAAGCAAACTGCAGTTTATTAACACCGCTTACCCTTTTCAAACCTGAAAGTCTGCCTCCATTACCAGCGGGGCAGATATTAGAAAATATAGAAACCGATCCTGTACCCAGAACCCACTCTCTTGCTTTTCTTGCAGCTGAAGAAGCATTGAAGGGGCACAAAATTCCGCCTGATGCAATAATTCTCGGCATAACCACAGGCGGAATGTTTGACACTGAAATAAATTTAAAAAATGGAATAACCGATCCTTCGAAGTATACATATCACGGTACAGGAACTGTAGTCACTTATCTTGCAAAAAAATTCAAATGCGTCGGCCCGCTTATAACAATATCAACTGCCTGTTCTTCAGGAACTGCTGCAGTTAAACTTGCTCTTGAACTTATCCGATGCGGTAAAGCAAAAAGAGTTTTAGCCGGAGGAGCAGATTCCATATGTAAACTGACATATTACGGATTCAATTCTCTCCAGCTTATAGATCCAACAGGAGCAAAGCCGTTTGATAAAGATAGGAAAGGAATGTCCGTTGCTGAAGGGGCAGGATTTCTTTTCATTGAAGCTCTTGAGAAAAAACCGGATAATGCAATTGCAGAAATTTTAGGCGGAGGCCTTTCCTGTGATGCATATCACCCTGCACAGCCTCATCCGGATGGTGAAGGAGCTTTTTCAGCAATGGAAAAAGCACTGCTTGATTCCGGAATTGAGACTTCTTCAATTGATTATATAAATCTGCATGGAACCGGAACTATTGATAATGACAGGTCTGAAGCAGCTGCAGTTTTAAGATTATTCGGAAACAATATTCCGCCTCTTTCATCAATTAAAGGCCTGATCGGGCATTCACTCGGCGCCTCAGGAGCCATTGAAGCTGTTATAAGCACTATTGCAATTAAAGAAGGATTTATTCCTGCAAATACAGGGTGTGTTAATCCTGATTCAAGCCTGGGAATCAATCCCGTTTTAAATCTGCAGAATAAAAATATAAATACAGTATTATCAAACTCTCTCGGTTTCGGCGGCAATAATGCATCTGCTGTTATAGCAAAACCCGGAATGTTTGAAAGCGGAAAACAATCAAGGAAACTTCCCGCATTAAGAATAATCGGAGCATCGTGCCTTACTGGAGCCGGTGATCTTAACGCTTCCATTAATAAAATATCTTCCGGTGAAAATATAAAAGGCCTATTCCCGGATACTGAACTCATGAAAAAATTCAATCCGCGCGAAGCAAGAAGAATGAAGCGCCTTTCAAAAATTACTTTTTCACTTGCTGAAGATGCCATGAAAGATTCCGGCCTGGACTCTTCTCCTGATTCAATTTATTTCGGCACAGACTGGGGCCCTTTAACTGAAACCCATGATTTCATAGACAGCCTTTTCACTACAAAAGAGAAATTCGTCAGCCCTACTGATTTTGTGGGTTCTGTTCATAATTCTCCAGCAGGTCTTCTTGCTATCAAATATAAATCCAAAGGCCCGTGCATTACTGTAACAGGAAGTGACTGCTCATTTTATCAGGCACTTCTTTCTGCAAGCCTGCTTGCAGAACAGGGATCGAAATCTTTTCTTATTGCTGCTGAAGAGTATCACGAAAAATATACAGCCATGTTCGATAAATCCTCATCAATGGATGACATTCATTCAGACGGAGGCGGAGCATTTTGCCTTGAGATGAGCGAGAGCCCAGGCGTTTATTTAAATCAGGCATATCATCAGATTTCATATAATAATCCAGATTGGGCTCTTTCTCTGATAAGAGAACTGGGCGGAGTTGACAGGATCAGGAATGAATATAAGGCCTTATTCGTCGGGATACCTGCTTGCTATAATGAGTCCGGAGAAAAGCAGCTGACTCAGTTTATTAATATTACAAAATATAAAGGAAGCATTGTCAGATATAGAAAATTTACAGGCGAATATTCAGCTTCTTCATCTGCAGCAGCTGCATTTGCATCAAGATTTGTAAGAAATGAATCTGTTCCGGGCGCATTATTATCAATGGTGAATAATGTAAAATGCGCAGGTATTGATTTAAACGGCAAAGGAATACTTCTACTGGGATTCGGCGGTTTCATATCTGCAGTTGAAATATTTAATAAAAAATAATCTATGAAAGTACTGCTTATATCAGCTAACAGGCTTGCAGCCCCTTACCCGGTTTATCCGCTTGGGCTGGATTATGTTGCTGCTTCAATTTCCAAAAAGCATAATGTCAAAATAATAGACATGAATATTGTGCAGAATTATGAAAATCTTTCGTCTGAAATAATATCATTCAAACCTGATGTTGTAGGCATTTCAATCAGGAATGTGGATAACACAGATTCATCTTCCCCGCTTGGATTCATAGATGAATACAAAAAGCTTGTTGAAGAAACAAAGAAAAATACAAATTCTCCAGTTGTACTGGGCGGAAGCGGATACACAATTTTCCCGGATAAAATACTTAATGCGGTCGGAGCGGATTATGGAGTAATAGGTGAAGGTGAAAAATTTTCTCTTCTCCTTGATTCCCTCGAAAAAAATGTAACGAAGATCAGTATTCCTGGAATAATTTCAAACGGGCAGAAAGGAGAAATACCTTCTCCGTGGAAATCTTCATTCACAAGAGCAAACCCCGGCGATTCGCAGCACGCGGCATTTTATCTGTTAAAAGGCGGAATGCTCAACATTCAGTCAAAACGCGGATGCCCGTTCAAATGCGTATACTGCACATACCCTCATATTGAAGGCTCAGCACAGAGAATTATTCCGCCGGATGATGTTGCAAAGACCGTTCTCCAGATTCAAAATGCGGGCGCGAAATATTTCTTTATTACAGATTCAGCTTTTAATTCAGACTATGGACACAGCAGAGATGTCGCAGATTCTTTCATCAAAGCAGGCGTGTCAATTCCCTGGGGAGCATTTTTCGCTCCTACCGTACCTCCTGAAGACTATTATTTTCTGATGAAAAAAGCCGGTTTATCTCACGTAGAATTCGGAACAGAATCTCTTTCAGACAGGATGCTTGCTGCATATAGAAAACCATTTAAAACTGCTGATGTTTTCAAAGCTCACGAATCTGCTGTTAAAGCGGATCTCTATACTGCTCATTACCTTCTGCTCGGAGGTCCTGGCGAAACCCGTGAAACTTTAGATGAAACACTTTCCAATGCAGAAAAACTATTTAAAACAGTGCTGTTTTTTTTCTGCGGCATAAGAATTTATCCACATACAGCGTTGTATGATATTGCATTGTCCGAGGGTATGATAAAAGAAAGCGATGATTTGCTTAATCCGGTTTATTATCAGTCAAATCATATTTCTACTGAAGAAATAATACGGATTGTAACAGAAAAAAAAGGCGAAAAACAGAACTGGATAGTAGGTTCCGGCGGAGATAAAACAAAGCGCATAACAGAAAAAATGTACAGAAGAGGGCACACAGGCCCTCTCTGGGAATTGCTCATCCAATGAAAAATTTAAAAAAAGGTCCACTTATATTTCCTCTTGCTCCTGCTCATCTTTTCGGCATTGGAGCATTCCAGACTGCAGCAGCTCTTCTGTTTATTGCTCCGGAATATTTCTTTATTCCACTTGTACTGTTTATTATTATTTGCGCAGCTGCTCCATTTTTTCCGCGCACAAGCTTTTTTCTTCCTGTTACAAGCAAAGGCATACTTCCTGATTCGGTTTCTCTTACCTTTGATGATGGGCCTGATCCGGTTATAACCCCGCTTGTTTTAAAACTTTTAAAAAAACACAGCCTGAAAGCATCATTTTTCGTTACCGGAATAAATGCGGAAAAACATCCTGAGATTATACGGAATATTTTAAAAGACGGTCATGAAATCTGCAATCATACATACAGCCATAATCCTTTTATAATGCTGAAATCCTACCGGGAGCTTGAATCTGAAATAAATAAAGCCTGCAATGTCATTAAATCTTTCGGAGTTGAAACCCGCGCTTTCAGGCCTCCTGTTGGAATAACAAGCCCGAGATTGTGGAAATTGCTCATTGAAGAAAATTTATTCTGCGTAAATTTCAGCGTTAAAGCCTGCGACATAGGCAATAGAAAGATTAAAAATTTATCAGGTAAAATTTTAAAAAAAGTTAAAGCCCGGGATATTATTCTCCTTCATGATACATTTCCAAAGAACTCCACTGCGGATTATTTGATATCTGAATTTGAAAAACTGATTTTTGGTATAAAAAATAAAAATTTCAATATAGTTCCTTTGTCTGAACTTACAGGCAGAGAAATAATGACCGGGAAGAAAAAAAGCAAAAATCCTGCTGAAGCTTTTTATGACGATCTTGGCCAGAATTATGATACTGAGCAATCTAAAGTTTCTGTTTCACCTGCAAGACAGAAAGAATGGGAACTTTTTTTAACTTCATTTGAATCAGATTTAAAAAAGAATTTTACAGTCCTTGAACTTGGCGCAGGAACAGGCAGGTTCACTCTGCCAATTGCAAAAAAAGTTAAACAGGTATTTGCGGCTGATATATCATCAAACATGCTTAATGTCCTTAGAAACAAAGCTGATCAGAATAAAATAAAAAATATCACAACTGTTGTTACAGATATCGAGGAATTTAATTCTGATAAAAAATATGATGCAATCTGCTCGTTTTCCGCACTTGAATATATTTATGATCTTGAAGGAATAATCAGTAAAGCATATTTATCATTAAAACCCGGTGGCGTAATATATTTTATAACCTCCCGCAGGTCTATATTCAGATTTTTTGTCCAAATCGGGAATGCATTGAGGCAGGGAGTATGGCTCAGGGCAAGGAGCAGCCGGGAAATCAGGAGATATATGAAACAAGCCGGATTTTCAGATATTAAAGTATCAGGGCATTTGTTCCGTTCTATTATCAACGGCGGAATGCTTATTGAAGCAAAAGCTATAAAAAAGAAATAATAAATTTTTTTAAATCATGTCCTCTTTTTTTTTGTTGACACTCAAGCCCCTCTACCGGATTTACAATAAGCTGTATAAATTTTGCTTTTTGGATTAATGTCTGAAAAATGTGGCATAAATTATCAGAAATAAATGAAATTAGCGGCCTTGAATTTTCATCAACAGCTGAAACCGGGGGAAATTCTTTATGGTTTGACGGCCATTTTGATGATAAGCCGATACTGCCTGGAATAGCTCAAACCGCAATGGTGTTTGAGGCTATTCAAAATCACGAATCATTTAAAGGCAATACTGATATAAAGATAAAATCAATAAGGCGTGTTAGATTTCGAAGGCTTATTTCACCTGATGAAGAAATTAATATCAGTATAAAAAGGAATTCTGAAAACCCGGATATTTACAATTTTAAAATACATGTGAAAGACGAACTGGCCTGCAGCGGAATTCTTGAAACTTTAAATTAAAAATAAAGCATTATGTTATAATATTCTGGAGGATTATTTAAAATGGATAAAAAAGAAATTCAGCTTAAGGTTGCACAAATTCTTATTGATGAGCTCAAGCTTGAAGATACAACTGCTGATACATTTAAAGTTGATCTTGACCTTGTTGATGAGCTGGGAATTGACAGCATGGATCTTACCACAGTTGTACTGGTTTTACAGGATGAATTCAGCATAACAATAGATGAAGACGATTATCCAAAACTTTCAACAGTTTCCAAAATCGCTGATTATATTAAAGAAAAAATATCCTGATAAAAAAATGAATTCAAAAATTGAAAAAACAACTCTGCCTGAAACTGAAAAATGGAAATTTTCAGATCTTTTAAAAGATCCGGAGATAAGGGAAAGATGGGAGAAGGTTAGAAAATTTTTCTTCCTCAGAGAAACAACCTATGACATGACCAACAGGTGCAACATCCGCTGCAACGGCTGTTATTATTTCGAGGGTGACAAACAGTTCGCAAAAGAAAACAACGATCCCGAAGCATGGCGCGCACTGATGAAAGAGGAAAAAGCTCGCGGCATAACATATGTTGTTCTTGCAGGAGCTGAGCCTTCACTTGTTCCTGATATTTTACAGGCATGCTATGATGAAATGCCTCTTGGCAGCATTGCAACAAACGGCTTTAAAAAAATTTCTGAATCTGTCGGATACAAACTTCATATTTCTGTATGGGGAAACGACTCATCCAGCGATAGAATACGCAATGCTAAAAATCTACTTATTAAACAGATTGAAAACTACAAAGACGATCCGAGAGCAGTATTTGTATATACCTTCACAAGCGAAAATGTTAATGAAATATATGAAGTAATGGAAATAATTGCAGCCAATAACTGTAAAATTACATTCAATATGTTTTCCTCACCTGTCGGATATACAGGTCATCTGAGACACACTGAAAAAACGTTGCTTGCTGTACGTAAAGCAATGACAGATGTTCTTGAAAAATACCCGGATAATGTACTTTTTTCATATTATAATATTATAGCACATACATCAAAAGACGGATTACATGATCTTTACAGCTGTTCATATCCGAGAATGAATCCTTCTGAAGATATTGGTCTTGGAAGATCATTCAGGCAGTACAGGGCCGATCTTTCCTGGGACCGTGATGTTGCTTGCTGCGTTCCGGATACAGACTGCCCTGACTGCAGGCACTATGCTGCAGCAAGCGCTGTTGTTACTGCAAGACTTTACAGGCATGCAGCCAATCCGGATCAATTCAGATCATGGCTTGATTTTGTTGATACATATCTTGCAGTATGGGTTATGGGATATGAAAAAGGGAAGAATCTTTGCAATAAACTAATTCCGGCTCCAGGCCGGGAACTTTAATAATACAGAGGGTAATTAATGGTAACAGTCAGTTCACTTTTAAATAAAGAATGGCACGACAGATATAAAAATATATCGAAGCTTAATATCAGAAGTTCTATCTACGATTTAACAAATAAATGCAATCTCAGGTGCAAGGGATGTTTTTTCTTTTCTTCAAACGAGCACAAGGTTGGAGAAGATGAGCCTGATATAAACAAATGGGATGAATTTATTGACAAGGAAAAAGAACGCGGAGTAAATCTTGCTATTCTTATTGGCGGCGAGCCAACACTATATCTCGACAGAGTTGAAGCTTTCTACAAAAAACTTCCTACATACTGCGCAACGAACGGCATAATAAAAGTCCCGCGCGACAGATTTCCTGACATGATGGTTGGAATTTCACTCTGGGGCGATGAAGAGGATGAGATTGTTCTCCGCGGGAAAAATACATTCGGCACTTCCAGAAAAAACTATGAAGGCGATCAGTACACATATTATCTGTACACAATTACACCAAGGCAGATAGGCAAAACTGAAACTGTAATTAAAAAAATCCGCGATGCAGGACTCAAAGTGCATATGCAGCTGTTATCAAACGATGAAAGCGTGGATGGTTTTTCATGGACAACAGAACAGCTTCTAAATGTAAAAAACGAAATGGACGCAATGCTCGACAAATATCCTGACACGGTTATATCATCTAAATATTATCATAAAGTTATCACAGAAGGTAAAATGCTTGGACGGCCGTTCGGCTGGAATGAGTGCCCTTCTGTAACTGAATCATTCGACAAGAGAGATCCGCAGCCGAAAAGGCTTATCAGATTTATCAGATATGCATCGGATCTTAAAACAACGCATAGATGCTGCACATCGGAAACAAGGGACTGCACAACATGTAAAGACGGTGCTGCTACAATGAGCTGGATTATGGTCAACAAAAGAGACCATATCAGAACAACAGAAGACCTTCAGAACTGGATTGAGGTTTATGAAATGTTTGCCAAGCTCTATAAATTTATTCCCTGGTAGAATCTCCAGATGAAAAAAAAAGTCGTAATTGCCGGATACGATGCTGTATCATCACTCGGCAATGATTTTCTTCCAGCCTGGGATAGAGCCCTGAATGGCGAAAGCGGTATAGGTAAACTCACACGGTTTGAATATAATGATGAGTTCCCGGTAAAGATTGCCGGAGAGATTCAGGAAATTGATGTCGATCCTTATCCGTTTTTAAGACCTCGTGAAATGGCACACTGGACAGCTCCAATTTTTAAATATGGAATGCTAACTGCTTTCCGCGCTCTGAAAAACAGCTCAATTGAAATCACTCCTGAAAACGCACATAGAATCGGCATTACATTCAGTACTGCAGTCGGCGGTTTAGATGCAGTATTAAATGCGGACAGAAAAATGATAGCGTCCGGAAAACTTCCTCACCCGTTTACAAATCCCAATTCCTGCATAAACATGATTGGCGGAAAAGTTTCTATTTTAACCGGAGCTACTGGCCCCATTACATCAACAATAACCGCGTGTGCAACAGGCGCCACTTCAATGATAATAGGATCAATGCTGATTGAAAATAATATGGCAGATGCAGTAATCTGCGGTGCAGTTGATGCGTGCCTTGTTGAGCCTATAGTTGCCGGATTTGCAACAATGAACGGGGCTTTCAAATCAAAACCTGGCGTACCGGATGATGATCCCAAAAAAGCAAGCAGGCCTTTTTCTATTGATAGAAAAGGTTTTATTATATCAGAGGGATCAGGTGCAATTATCATATGCTCAGAAGAATATGCAAAAGCCCACGGAATAAAATATGAAATTGAAATTGCCGGTTATTCCATGACTTCTGATGCAAATCATTTTGTAGCTCCGAATCTCGCAACTGTATCAAGATGCATAAGCGAATCAATTTCGAAAGCAGGAATATCTTCAGCGGATATAGATGCAGTGAACGCTCACGGCACCTCCACAAAAATCGGAGACAAAATCGAATACGATGCTCTTACCAGCATTTTCGGAGATAAAATACCGCCGGTATCAGCCAACAAGTCTTTAATCGGCCATTCAATGGGAGCTTCAAGCGCAATAGAATCTATTTTTGCAATGCACGGAATGAAGAATGATATTCTTCTCCCTACGATAAATTACACGCCTGATCCTGAAATTGCAATTGACTGTGTATCTGAAGGCGCGAGAAAGGTCTCACAGGAATTTTTGTTGAAAAATTCCTTCGGTTTCGGAGGCTGTAACTCCTGTATAGTTTTTAAAAAAGTAAATTAGGAATTTGACATAAATGAGAGCACCGAAAAACAGACGCGTTTTTATTGTAGGCTATGGAGCAGCAACGCCTCTTGGCTCTACTTTTGATAAATCTTTTGCCAGAGCACTTAACGGCGAAGCAGGCTTCAGCAAAATTACAAGATGCAAAATTAATGCTTCGAGCAGCATTGTAGGTGAAATTCCGGAATGGGACCCGCACAAGCTCGGCTTTGCTGATGAAAAGGAAATCTACCACTGGAATGCGATGTTCGTTCTGCTTACCATGGCAGTATGCAAAGAAGCGCTTGAAAACTCCGGGATTGAAATGAACCCACAAACTGCGCCGAGAACTGCATGCCTTATAGGATCAGCTCTCAACGGATCAGACGCATACAGAACAGCAATGGATAACCTGACTAAAAAAGGTCATCTAAAAGTAAGCCCGTATCTGCTGCCTAATCTCTGTTCAAATCTTCCATCAGGCAAAGCAGGAATGCTGCTTGGATTTACAGGCCCCATTTTTTCACCACAGGGAGCCTGCGCTTCAGGTAATCACGCAATCGGAATCGGTTCACGCATGATAAGAGACGGGGACTGCGATTTTGTTTTAGCAGGCGGAGTCGATACCTGCATCCTGCCTGAAATCATACACGGCTTTGAAAACATGAATGCCACCTTTAAAGTAAAGGAAACAGACCGCGCATTCAGCGATCCGGGCCAGGCATCACGTCCATTCAGCATAGACAGGAAGGGATTCATTTTATCCGAAGGTGCGGGAGTTCTGGTTCTTGCAGCTGAGGAAGCAGTTAAAGCGCACGGGCTCACGCCAAAGGCTGAAGTTCTCGGAATAGGATGGACTTCAGATGCGCATCATTTTATCCGACCGAATCCTGAAACAATAATCCGGTCAATCAATGATTCTATTTTTGATGCGGAACTTCAGCCTGAAGATATACAATATGTAAATGCGCACGGTACATCAACAGCGCGCGGTGATGAAACCGAGGTTGAGTGCCTGAGAACAGTATTCGGAAAAAATATTTCAAAAATTCCTGTATCATCAAACAAATCTCAGATTGGCCATACGCTCGGAGCAGCTGCAGCAATTGAAGCTGCATTCTCGATTGAAGCAATGAACAAAGGATATATTCTTCCTACTATAAATCATATTCCGGATCCTGCATTTGACAATATTGATGTTGTTCCCAATAATGCGAGAAAATCTGATTACGATATTTTTTTGTCAAACGCGTTCGGATTCGGCGGAACAAACTGCTGCGTTGTATTCAGGAGGCCTTAATTGAAACCAAAACCATTTATACCGGAACCGATAAACGGCGACAGTATTTACATGCGCGACAAAACAACAGGCCTTGTCTGGCACAGATGCGAATACAGAACTCTCTATGCAGATACAGACAGATCCCAGGTTGTTTATCACGCAAACTATTTAAGATATTTTGAACACGGCCGCGCCTCTCTCATGAGAGACTCTGCATACCCATACAAAGAAATCGAAGACAGCGGATACGTTTATCCTATTATTGATCTTGGAATTGATTTTTATTTTCCGCTATACTATGACGATAAAATGTACGTTCATACAAGGCCTGTTGCACTTGAAAGAGTACGCTTAAGATTTGACTATATAATAACTCATGCTGATAATTACAAACTGATCTGTTCAGGTCATACAAGACACTGCGCATTAAATCTTTCAGGAATGCCCGTTGCTGTTGACCCGAAAACAGTTGAATTATGGAAAACATTTCCTCAGTAAATACTAAATCTATGCCGCTGAAAATTGATATAAGAAATTATATCAAAGACCATCAGTTCAACGGCAAAATTGTTGTTCCTGCTGTTGAAGAAATGCAGTTTCTCGCATCAGCACTTCAAAGCATTATGCCTGATATTAATATCAATACAATAACCTCTGCCGCATTCAGCAGGTTCATTGAGATAACTCCTGATCAGAAAACTCTCGAAGCAATTGCAGATTTTAATTTTTCTGACACAGAAATTTCTGCAACTATATCCACAATTAAATCATCAAAAGACGGTTCTATAAAACGGAAAGTCGAAAATGCGAAAGTTATTTTTAATTTAAAAATTAATGAAACAAAATCCATACCGCTTGATACAGCGTGCATTATTGAAGGGCCTGTTACAGAAATATCGCCGGATAAACTATATGAAGAACTTGTTCCATTTCTTAAAAGCTTCAGAAATGCAGTAGATAAAATTTATATTTCCCGAAGCGGAGCTATGGGAACAATTTCAGGAGGAACAGCAGAATTTTTTCCCGGACCTCTTGGATCGCCGTTTCCTCTTGATGCTGCTTTTCATATAGCATGCGTCTGGGGGCAGAGATACAGCGGATTTACCGGATTTCCCGTAGGATTCGAAAACAGAACCATATATCATCAGACTGAAAAAAACGGATTATATCACACAAGAATTATTCCTGTAAGTACTGAAAAAAATACAAACTATTATAATATTTACATTTACAGCATGGACGGGATTCTAATGGAATCAGTTTCAAATTTGAAAATGTCGGATGTAACTGCAGGGAAACTGAAAGCACCAGAATGGATTTCTAATGGTATTTCTGATGAAAAAAGATTAAATGATTTTCTGCTGCATTATGCAGGCTATTCACTTGTAGAAGTCGGAAAGGATGCCCCGTTCTCAGGAAAAACTTTTTCTGACATTGAACTTGAAAGATCAAAATCCATGTTAGAAAAAAGGATAAAAAGTTTCACATCAGCAAGACTTGCGTGTAAAATTCTCACAAGAAAACTTTCAAATGATTATAATATTTCTCCTGAAAAGATCAATACTGTAGATTCAGATAATTTTCCAATCTGCGGAAACAGTATTGAAATGAATTGCAGTGTTTCGCATGATTCAAGATTTGCAATTGCATTGGCAGGCAATGGATTCATCGGCGTTGATGTTGAAGAAATATCAGACAGAGTAAACAAAACAAAATCCACTTTTATGAATGAAGATGAAATTATACTGGTGGAAAAATCAGATAATAAAAATAAAGCATCACTTAGAATATGGTCTGTAAAGGAATGTGCAGTAAAAGCTTTCAGATCAAATCTTGCAGATGCCTGGAAAGAAGCAGTTATTGTTGAAACAGGAAAAAATATAAGCAGATTCAGATTTAAAGATAATATATACGAAGCAGCGCATTTTGAATATATGAATCATTTATTTACTGTGGTCTCGTCTCCGCTCGACCAGCGTTAATGTTCACCCTCTCCTAAATAAAAAACGGGTGAAGGTTTTCCTGAGTTGTGGATTTTAATCTGTCATTCCCGCGAAGGCGGGAATCCATTTTTGTAGTCTGGATCCCCGTTTTCACGGGGATGACAAAAAAACTAATTTCTGTTGAATTTATTAGCGCTAGTTATTTCGTTAAATGCTACAATTAAATATCTGTTCATCGAGCGGAGCCGAGATGAACAAAATCAATCAGGTGATACAATGGATTTAAAAATATATGCAATATTTATTCTCGGAGCCTACCTCGCAGGCTCTATAAATTTTTCAATACTGACCTTTAAAATACTCAAACTGGGCGACCCCAGAGATAAATTCAGCGGAAATGCAGGAGTTACAAATGTGTACAGGCAGGCTGGTTTATTATGGGCATCGATTGTATTTCTTCTGGATATGGGCAGATCATGCGCTGTTGCTTTTGCGTGTGTAACTTTTCTTCCTGCCGGTTATATTTCCTGGGTTGGACTTGCACTTATATTCGGTAACAGATTCCCTGTATTTCATGGATTCCGCGGAGGCAAAGGAGTTGCTAATTTTCTCGGATTCTCAACAATAGTCAATCCATATGCAGCTGCAGCTGCAGCTCAATTATGGGTTATATTATATTTTGTAGCGCGTATTCCATTTTTAGCTTCATTTTTTATGATTGCTGTTCTTACTTTAGGTATGCTTGGCGCAACAGGATATAATAATTTTGAAATTGCAGGTGCTGCATCAATTTTTATTTTTATTATTATAAATCACAGTAAAAATATAATGGAAAAAATCAAGGGAACAGAAAAATAACTGAACTAGATAAATTTATCTGCATGTTCCAGATATAATAATTTTATCATTCAATTATTATCTGATATTTATCCAATAAACCAATAACTCCGGAATAAGAAAATCTTGCTTTTTTTAATCTATTTGTTTCAGGATCAATAGAGTAATTATCTGATGTTCGAAAATCTGCTTTTTCCAGATTTGTATGCTGAAAGACGGCTCTCATTAAATCGCAATTATTAAAGATTGATGATGTTAAGTCTGCATAAGAAAAATCAATTTCTTTTAACGAGCATTCTTTAAATATTGTTTTATTTATTTTTTTCTTATGAAAACTTGAATAATCTAAAATGCATTTATCAAAACTAAAAGCAAGCAGGAAGTCCTTACATTTAGTAAAATCAATGCCGCGCAGCATACAGTCCGCGAAAGTGACATTTTTTAATCCGGTATCGTTGAACTTAACCATGCTGAAATTACAGTCTTCAAACCTGCAATCTATAAAGTCACTGTAAGATAAATCACATTTAAAAAAATTGCAGTTAACAAATATGCATGAATCAAATTCCCTGCCTGATAAATCATTATCTGAATAATCATCTTTAGTGAAAGTTTTATTTTCATGAATTGTTTCGTTCATTTGTTTATTGTAACTTTATTTAATATGTATTTCTGCTTATATATTATAAAACTGTAATTCTCCAAAATTACAAGAATACGAACAATTCCTATCCGGCTGTGAGTATACATATTTATAATTCAGCGTGATGAAAAAAATAACTTTTCCTGCTGGCTTTACAATTCTCTATACAATTTGCCCTTATTTTCTTCGGGATATTCCCCATAAAATGAATAATACAGTCATCATCCGATTTTGGAATATATACTGTTGATTTTTTATCAGTAAATTCAAGCTCAAAAGAATCCATTCCCCTGTGAGCTACAAAATGAGTCATGCAGTTCGGACAGGTTACTTCCTCACCTGTTGCAAGAGTATCCGGAGGAACAACTATAGGGCCGCACTCCGGGCACTGAAGCATTTTCTTGTTTTCTCCTGCATAACCTATAATTGAGTCAAATTCTCCTTTAGAAGACATGGATATTAATACATCCGTCAGTTTTTTATCGAACTGGGTTTCTGTTGCTTCCGAAATAAGCTCGCACGCTTTTTCCTTGCTCATGCCTTTTCTATATGACCTGGTGCTGGTCATTGCATCGAAAGCGTCGCTGATACTGATAATTTTTCCATAGATAGATTGTTCGGTTGTAGCAGAAGGGTATCCCTTACCATCAAGTCTCTCATGGTGCTCGTTTACAGACATCTGAACAAGATCATACAGCGGATGCTTTTCAATAATTGTATTTCCGATTTTCGGATGATTTTTTATTATTTCATATTCCTGATCGTCAAGAGGCCCTTTTTTATTCAGGATCGCATCCGGAACTCCAACTTTTCCTATATCGTGAATCATTCCGCCAAGTGAAGAAAGAAAAATCTCGTCTTTTGAAAGTCCGAGTTTTTTTGTAAGCATTGAAGCATACTGGCTCACTCTCCAGGTATGGCCTCCGGTATAAACATCGCGCGCTTCAATTACAGATGCAAGAGTAAGCAGAGATTCAATTATATTCTTGTCAATATCGTATTTCATAAATTCTTCTCCAGATTATGCAGATATTATTTTAACAATGCCAATAGGAATACATATATATTCATTACTAATTTAATACTTTTTTTGATAAGCTCGTTTTCCGGGTAATTTAAGAAATTCAGCTTTTCGGATTATTCAGTAATGTAAATATACATAATAAAAACTGTTTTTCAAAGTATTATTTTTGATTGATTCCGGATTAAAATAAAAATTTATTATAATTCAGGCAGATTAGAGGTTTGCGTTTTTACAACAATATTCTATCTAAAATTCCGCATACATATTCAAAATTATTCAGAACTTCATTATTCGTAAAACGAATTACTTTTAGACCATAACCTTCAAGTACACTGGTACGAAAATCATCATACTCTTTTGCATGGATAGTTGAATGAATTTCACCGTCTATTTCAATAATAATCTTCCGGGATGCACAGTAAAAATCCACTATGAAATTATCAATTGGCCGCTGACGCAAAACTCTAACAGGAAGATGCCTCAGATATTCATACCATATTTTGCATTCAGCACGTGTCATGTTTTTTCTGAGCTCACGTGATCGCTTGACGTGCTTACGGTTGTAATTTAGAAAATATTGTGATTCTTTCATAGGTATTCCTTTAGGGGAGTTTGAAGCAATCCCCCGGATCGCGTAGCGATCTTCCCCCTTGGTAAGGGGGTTTTACTCGAAGGAAAACAATTCCCTTGAGCGGAACAGCCCCCCTTACCAAGGGGGAAAGGCTCGAAGAGCCGGGGGATTGCGTCCCTACACTATTAATACGATCGGAATGGAAAAATTTAAAAAATTTAATGAGGGAAAAAATATGTAGATTCGTATCGAGTAGTGGTTCAAAATTTTGAACCACTACTCGCATGTCGCAGGTTTAAAATTCTCTGCAATAAAAATAAATATAATAAATAAAACCTTGCTCTGACCCCGGATAAATTCTGAAAATTAAACTAGAACTGAAATTGAATAAAAAGAATGTCTGCATTAAAAAGCCGGTTTCTGAAATGTAACAGAACAAACTTTTTCTTACAAAAAAAAGTATATAAATAAAAAAATTAAAAACGTCTTATCGCACGAACTCTACCATTATTTGTTTTAATAATAGTATAACTACCTGGACCAGAACCGAACCATTGTTGATATGCATTTGTATTAGTATCTTCTGTAGAGGTCCAATAAACACGTTGTATAGAAGTTTCGAAATTTCCTATACCTGCTAAATGAAGATTATTATACATTAAAGAGAGTTCATCTTTTGAAGGCAAAAACCAGTCTTTATAACTTATGCCATTATTTACAACTTCAAGATTATAGCAAATATATGCAGCACGATTTGTACGATTAGTAACATCCCCCCAGGTATCATCTGAATTATTATTTAACCAAGCTACAATTTTCAAAGTATTTGATTTACCTGCTCCAACTTTACTATCGGTAATACCAGTTGCTATACCGCTATAAGTTCCACTTTGTATATTCATATATTCATTTGAAACAGTCGCAGCTTCCAGATACTTCCACCCGTCAGTTTTATAATTTGGATTTATATAAAATATCCATCCACCAGCAGGACCTCTATCACGAAGATTGTACGTTTTCGATATATCAAGATAATTATAATCGCACCCTGCAAACAGAATTAATCCAATAAATAATAAATATAAATTTTTCATACATCACCTCTAAAATCTAAAGAATATGCCAGCTTTTATTGACATTGAACTTATATCTGTTGTGGATTTGTCAAGAGCAGCAGACCAGCCTAATGTGTATTCAGCATATAGACCGAAAAACTTTACAATTGTAAAAGCAATTCCAAGATTCCAGTCAACTCCAATACCGCCGAAATCCATAATCCTTCCTCTGCATTCTTCATGCAGCCACAATCCTCTTACAGAAACTCCTGTATATGGATATATAAAATCTTTGATCGGAAAACCAAAATTCACACCGATATTTAACGCACTTTGAACTGTTGTCGCGTTTTCTATAGGCTGCATTCCAATTATAAAATTAACACCTGTTTTAATTGATATATAGTCGCTGAAAAAATAAGAATAAGTCAAATCCACTCCATGAAGATTAGAGTAGATATTTCTCTGCGGTAAAGTAAAAGGAATTCCCAGCATATAAGCAATCCTTATGCCTGATGGGAGTAAATTTTTTTCTTGAGGTTTCTCTAATCCAGTTATCACTTTAATTTCATTACTCGGCGCAGTTTCAGTTTTATTTTTAAGTATGCCTGTTACCTTTAAAGTATATTCTGTATTTGCTGCAAGACCTTTAACTGTTTTTGAATTATTTCCTGTTGTTGAAACAGGTTTATAATCCTCACCCTTTTTCTTAATATAAATTTTGTATTCATTCACAGAATCATACGGCTCAATCCATTTAAGTGAGATAGTGTTAAAATCAGCATTACCCTTCAAACCGGAAGGGAAACGCTCTGTAATAAAAAGAACATCTGCACGCTTTACTGTGAAATCTTCAACCTTTCTTATATTGTTGCGGAAAGTATATTTTTCCCAGTCCTCAGCAACAAGATTTGTTTTTAATGTTTTTCCATTTTTAAGTTCAACATCAACTTTGGCTAATGTCGATATTTCTATTTCATTACTTGGTGTGGTTTCAACTCCAGTATCATCTACACCTGTTACCATTATAATATATTTAGTGAAGTTATTAAGGCCTTTAAGATTAAATGAATTCTTCCATGCTTTATCAGCAATTATATACTTATCATTTTTATTTTTTTTATAATAGATATTATATGATTTCATTTTATCATACGGAGGAGACCAGGTTAGTGAAATTTCAGTATAGCTGCTTTCACCTTTTAATTCAGACGGATTTCTTTCAGCTATAAAAAGAACTTTCGACCTCTGAACTGTAAATTCTTCAGGCCTATTTATAATATATCTGAAAGTATATGTGTCCCGGTCTTCATCAATTAGATAGCCTCTGAAATTTTCACCGTTTTTCAGCTGCACATAGATTTTACCCATATTTATTTCAGTATAAAGCACCCTCAAAATTTTATTATGAGGATATGCGACTGCCTTGTTCTGCTCATCACTTATAACAACATCATTCGCTGTCTCAGAAACAATTTTGCCTTTAATAATTGATCCGTCTTTCAGAAAGAGATATTCAGCATTAAGGGGAATTACAATAAGTAGAAACAGAGGGATAAATACTATAGTCTTAATTATAAAGTTTTTCAATGAATTACACCTATATCGTAAATATTAAATTCTGAAAAATTTAAAAATTCTAATAGATATATTGCTGGATAATAAAATTTATATTTATGAACAAATTCTCCTTTAATGTTTATTTAGTCAATATATTAAATTTTTTCATCTAATAAGGAACTGCTTCCTGTTATTGCTTTTTTGTTCACTCTGAAATAATAAACATGATCAGACATTAGCATATGATTTAATATTTAAATCTGGTTAATCCAGTTTCCTATCCGGTAAATTTCTGCTCTATTTTCCATTTCTTTTACTTAAAAAAAGCAACTGTAGAAAAGGGCTGAGTCAGAAAATATCTGCTTGAAATTAATATTGCTTAATCTATAATTCCATTTTAAATTAAGGATGCAATATGGAAGTTGAAGAAAAAATAAAACCTGTAAAGCCTTTATCTCATAAAATAATAATACAGACATTAAAAACAGTGCTCATTCGAATACCTGTTTTTATAATTGCTTTTGTTATTATTTTTTTGATAACAGCAAGGCTATACCTTAATGCTGAAAGAACTGAGAAGCTCGCTGTTACAGTATTTAATTCAATTACAACAGGAACTCTTACTTTAAATGTCAGGGAGTTCAATATTCTTACCGGTTTTAAAATTGAAAATATATCTATCAAAAACGGCAAACAGTTTGATTACTCAAAACTCGTTGAAGTAAAAAAACTTGTTCTTGATTACAGCCTGCTTAAAATTTTTACAGGTGTAGTGAGAATAGGAGAACTCGGGATTTACAGCCCAAGAATTTACATTGAAGAAAGAAACGGCGTCTGGAGTTTCTCAAAATTAATGAAAGAAGGAAAGCCGGATAAGAAGAAAAAACCAGCTCCGGAACAAAAGAAATCCGGTTCAGATGAAATATCTATTCCTGTAAATGTCAGTGCGTATGCAAAAATAATTCTCGATGATCTCAGGGTTTATGTGAAATCATCAAAATTCGAAGCTTCAGCAGAAAGCATTTCCATGTCAGTTGAAGCGGATATTCCGCCGGTCAAAAAAATTCCGCTGTCAGTAAAAGCAGCAACACTGTTAAAAAGCCTGAACGTTTCGCTTAATCCGCATGAAAATGTTTCAGTTGTTTTTAAATCAAAAGATGCATCAGCATCACCTGAACTTATATTATCAATGAATGTAGGGTACAATAAAAATGAATCAAAATTTGCAAGCACCCTGAAATTCGGAACATATAAATCTCCTGTAAGATTTAAAAATACGCATCTGGCTCCGCTTAATTTCATTTTATCTTATGATCTGAATTACAATCCATACAATGATCAGGTAACACTCGGGCATTTTACATTAAATTTTGCCGGAAAAAACTGGCTTAAGCTCGCAGGGACAATTTCAAAAGCATCGAGCAACATGTATCTCAATCTCGCAGTTACAGAAAGCAATATTGTTCTCGATGATCTTTACCCCTATTATTACAGTTTAAGCAAAAATAAAAAGACCAGTTTCCGCGGCAGAATATCTCTTTTCCCCATGACAATCAGCGGTTCAGTATCAGACATTTTAATTGCAGGCAAACTTTCAGTTCCGGGCGTATTTTTCAAAACAGAAAATCTTGAAACGAATCTTCAAAACATCAGCCTGATATTTGATGTCCGTAAAACAAACGCGAACATGAAAATCAAACTCGGCCTTACAGCGCCAAGATTCAACTACACACTTGCCGGAAGCGCCTCCGGCGCGAATGGTCTATCAATGAACACTGACATTGACTCGTATAATTCTTTTTCTGATATAACAGTAAATTCGTTTGATTTAAAATATTTTGATCCTGATACAAAAGTCAATGCTGTAGAACTGCTTTTAAAAAGCAAAGTATCTCTTAAAAACGGAACATCTGGAAGCGTTAATATTGAAAAACTTGTATTTATAAAAGACGCACTTGCTCCAATGGTAACAGACCGGGTAGAAAAACAGGTTTTGAAAATACCTCTTAAAAAACCTATATACATTACACTTAATTCCGATTTTTCAATGATCGGCGATAATATTGCAGCAGGTTTTAATTTTATTGTGAAATCACCTGATTTTTCCATTAATGATGCTTCGCTTTCCGGAAATATCAACTATGCAAAAAAAGATAAAAGACTTTCTATAAAAAATCTTTTTATCGGAAGCATGGAGAAAAAAGCGGAAATCAGAGCAGCAGGTTATGTTGATTTAAAAACAAAACCCATTTCAGATTCCAATATAACAATAGCAATGAAACTTGACGCACCTAATACAAAAAGTTTCGGCGAATGGAAACTTTCCGGCAAAGCGGAAATTAATGCATTGATGAAAGGCGATATTAAAACAGGAAAAGCTACCGGAAATATTGTTATGAATAATATCAATGTTGAAAATCCGTCAAAGAAAATTTCAGTTTCAGGAATTGAGCTGGATTTTCCTTTTGAATATCTGTTTAAAAGTAAAGACGCATCTGAAACTATGCTTACTTACAGCAAAAGCCGCATTATTGACAGCGATCTGTTTAAAGATAAAATTAACTTTAAAATTAAATCAATCAAGGCAAAACATCCTGCAAGAGATTTATCATTTGAATATCTCAGCAATTTAAAAGCAGCAATGTATTTCAAGGAAAATGTTTTCCAGATTAAATCATTAAAAGCGAATCTTATAGGCGGTTCACTTTCAAGCAAGGATATACTTTTTAATCTTTCAAATTTCAAAACAGAAAATATGGAATTCAGCATTACTGCTGATCTCACCAACATGAACATCGGTCTGCTTGATGAACCGGATGCTTTCAATAGAAGAGAAGATGCGCTTCTTTCTTTAAACGCTAATTTTTCCGGAAGAGGCGTTAATATAAACAAGGAACTTACAGCAAAAGGCTACATCCATATATATAAAGTCGGAGAGAAATTTGCAAACAGCCTCATGAAAGGGTTAAGTGTTGAAAAGGGCAAATCAAAACTCGGATCCGCCCAGTTTGCTTTAGATAACACTATGAATATTGAAAGCTTTAATTTTAACCTTGATAAAGGTCTTGTGTATACAACAGTCCTTTTGACAAAAAAAACACTTGGTGTAATAATTGCTGTTGAAGAAGACAAGGTGGAATTCGACCGGATTCCAATTCAGGAATATTTAAGAAAAGTTTCACGAGGTGATTGATATGATAAAAAAATTTCCATTATTGCTTTTCATTTTTATAATCACAGTATTAAGCAGCTGCTCATCCTTTATCGGTATAGTGCCTCCGAAAATTCAAATTACCGGAGAAAAAACTGTAATTGAAAGGCAGATTATCGGAGAATATAAAGAGCTTGAAAAGGATGCGTGGGTTATATCTTCCATCAGAACAACTGTTCAGAGAACTCAAGGGTCAAATACTGCAGCAGCTTCAGACCCGGAGCTTTTCAAGGCAATGAAGATCAGGGAATTTCATTATGATAAAATCAGAAGTTATAAAGATGAAGGTGTTCTCGGCGAAGCAAACACCGGTTTTGTTTCTTATATCAAAATAAATAAATATGAAAACTCCGCTTCAGAAAAAAATGTACTGCTGAAAGTTATTGATGAAGAAAACAATGCCAGAAAAATCATATTTACAAAAGCAGTTCAGAATGTAAAAAATGAAAAGCCGGAAGATGATATAATTGCCGGACTGGGGAAAATTTTTGCCGAAGAACAGTCAGATTCAGCTCTTAAAAATGACTGGATTCAGGACAAAAACGGCCAGTGGCAAAGGAAGAAATAAACAGCTATGAAAAATTCAGTTTATATATTTCTTATTTTATCTATGCTCGCTGTTTCATGTGATGAAAAAAAGAATTTATTCAGTTATAAAGATGTTATAGATAAAAATTTTCAGTCTGACATCGGACGTCCTATTTCTCTTACTATTGAACAGGCAATTGAAACTGAAGGCGATATTTCAAAGGATGGATTGTATCTGTATTATTCCTCAGACAGGGATAGAGGAAATTTCGATATATACATCAGATCCCTATCAGATATAAAAACAATACGTTTAACCAAACATTCCTCTAAAGATTCTTCACCTGCTATTTCTCCGGACGGCAAAACACTTCTATTTGTATCTACCAGGGAGGATCCGGAAGGGGATATTTATTCATCGAGTATTGATCCGGAAGAAATTTTTAAAATAGCTGAATTGCCTCTTGCAAGACCTATTACTATAGATTCCACCTCAAAAAATCTAACATATGTTAAAGGCAGGTCTAAAAAAATATTTGCATCAGTCAAGGATGCATCACCTTCCTGGTCACCGGATGGCAGAAAAATAGTTTTTTCATCAATTAGAAGAAGTACGCAAACCGGGACAGAAACAGTAACAGCGGCAGTAAATACAAAAGACACTGCAACAGTAAGCGGAACAGGAACAAGATCAGTACCGGCAATAGAAAATATCTGGATAATGGATCCAAACGGCGATAATAAAAAGCAGATCACGACTAAGGGCGGGGTTCACCCTAAATTTTCACCTGACGGCAAAAAAATTATTTTTATATCATACAGAGACGGAAGCATGGGTGATATATATGAAGTCGATCCCGTAACAGGCGAAGAAAAAGCTCTTCTTAAAAACAGCGCAATTAAACTTTATCCATCTTATAAAACTGACTCATCTGAAATAATTTATACAGCAATAGACTCCGACACGAACGGTGACGGCAAAATCGATATGAATGACAATGCAGTTCTGATTCATAGAAATTTAACAGATTCAACCGAATATCCTCTTACATTAAGATCAAAATCCTCATTCAATTCAAAATGGATTCCTGTTCTCGAAAGCAAATCTTCAAAAGGAGTAATTGTTTATACTGATCATACAGCTGCAAATTTTAATATTAATTTAATTCCTGATACAGGAATTATTCCTAAACGTGATGAAGCCAGGAGACAATATAATCTTGCTGAATCATACCTTAATGATTACAATGATCCGGAATCATACATTCTTGCAATGGAAATGGTTTTCCATTACTTTGGAAAAAGTAAAGATAAAATATCGCTGGTGTATGCATATAAAGCTCTTGCTGACACATATATATTTTACAATTCAAAAGGTGAAAAAAATAAAAAAACAGAAATTCTGAATCTTGCATATAAATTCCATAAACAAGGAAACGAATTTTCTCTGGTAGTATATGAATATTTATCGGCTTTGAATTTGAATAAAAATGCAGCAGATGTTCTTGAAAATCATGCTAAAGAATTTAAACATAATAAGGATTTAAATTATTACGTCCCGTTTATCCTTGAGCTTGCATCATCAAATCCGCTTGATGCCAATAATAAGTCGTTGCAGTATTATAACAAAATAATTACTGAATATAAAGATTATCCCAGGCTAAATATAATTAAGACAAAATATCTTCAGCTTACATATAAAACTCTCGAAAAAGATTTCAGCCCGATATTAATGGATGTATTCAAAAAAGGGTCTGCATCTGAAAAAACCAGAACTATAAAGCAGTTTATTGATATAACAAAAACACTGACCCCTGATGAAAGAATATCATTTTCACATAAACTGAAGGATAAATATAAATCAGACAAGGAAGTTCTATCTCTGCTTTACCTGATCGAAGGTCAGGCTCTTCTCGACTCAGACAATACTGAAGAAGCAAAAAAAATTCTCATTGAAGCTTTAAATATTTCCAATCCGGCTGATATAATTTTCTACAGGAATGCTGTTACTCTTGGTGATTTATATTTACAGGAAAAGAACCTTTCTGAAGCAGAAAAATATTATTCTGCAGCTGCATTAAAATACAGATATGTCTGGAAGGAAAAAAACTTCCGGGATAAGCTCAAGTTTCTAGTTGAATATTATGAAGAGTCAGGTGAAAGATCCGAAAACAATGGAAATTTTCCTGAAGCTGTTCAAATGTATGAAAAGTACGTAAGCCTTATGAGTTATATAAATAAAATCAGAAACCTTGGAGATGTTTATAACAAATACTCTTCAAGAGCCCATGTTTTATATATTGATTCCTATGTAATATTAAAAGGCGAAAAAAGCATATTGCTGCTTGAAAAAAAATACCTGGAAAATCTTGCAGAAGCAAGACAGAATTTTGATAAAGCTTTTATATACGGTCTTGGATATATATATACCAGGAAAGGAATCTTAACTGAAAAATCAGACCTGCCGATAGAAGCCGGACAGACAGCAGGAATATACGGCCTGATTGAAAATTTTAAAAAGGCTGATGAACAGATAGACTGGGCTCAATTTATTGATGAATCTTTTATCGATACATATATTTTAAAATCCTGGATTTACCAGTATATAGATATAAAAAGAAACGAAGATAACGGCAAGCATGAGAAAAAAATCAGCCGCGTATTCCCGCCATATCTTCTGGAAAAAAATATTGATATACTTGATAAAGCATTAATGACCAACAATGAAAACACCAATCCTGAAAATCACGGTAATCTTCATTTAAATCTAGCAAATAATTATTTCTTATTAATGAATTTTCCGCAAGCTCTTGTACATTACAAAAAATCGCAGAAATATAAAAAAACATACGGTTCATTGATTGAAGAGGCAATGCTCTACTATCATCTAGCATACTGCTACTGGCAGTTAGGCGAAAATGAAAAAGCTCGGGCAGAACTGAAGAATGCCATATACATTTACGATTCTCTATCTGCCGGAAGCAGCAAATACGGAAGACAGAAATTTCTTTTGAGCAAATATCTGGCGCTGTTCACGAGAATGGAAAAAAAATACAGTGAATCTATAATCTGGTATGAAAAACTTATCGGCATTGCTGAAAACTCAAAATATCCTATTGATAAGTCCCGATATTATCAGGAGATTGCCTATTGTTATAAGGAAACCGGTGAATTCGAAAAGGCTCTCTCATATCTTGATAAGGCTGAAAAGCTTCTGGAAACCTACCCTGATACTGATGAAAAATATTATGTTCAGATAAAACTATTCGGATTCAATCCTTTTCCACTATACGATCTCGGACAGGATACAGTAGTTATAGGAAATAATAAAATATTCACAAGTCTTGGAACAAAAGATAAAAAACTCTATGGCCTTTCACTGAAAGAGGAAATTTACTCTTTAATGGAAAATTACAGCCTGGCTGTTGAAACATTAAATAAAAAAATTATAATTCTTAAAAAAATGAAATCTAAAACAGCACATGATTCAATGACTGCATCACTTAACAATTCAGGATTCTATTTATATAAGTTGAAAAATTACAAAGAATCAAAAAAACAATTCACTGAAGCCTGGGACTACGCAACATCTTCAAAAGTAAACGATCTTGAAGGCGCATTTACATCTATAATGAACCTTGTTAATCTGCAGGCAACATTTATTGATAACAGACTCCAGAGCATGGAATCTTCAGAAGATGATATAAATAAGCTTATTGAAAAAATTAATTCTTTCAGACAGAGCTATGAAGATAATAAATTCAAGGAAGATATAAAAGAACTTAAAAAAGAAGCTGAGATCCGTGAGAAAAAAGTCGGAGACAAGGATATAGCTGACCTGAAGAAAAAAATCAAAGAAGATGCGGATAATGTTTATTATAAAATTGATATAGCTTTAGGTGTTCTTTACTTTTATAAAGCCGAGTTATATGATGATGCATATAAAATCACTTCATCTGACGAGAAAGACGCCTTACAATATTTAAAGAAAGGGACTGAATTATATTCATTATACAGTAAAGCTCTTTCAAAATTTGAAAAAGCTCTCGACTCTGCTGAAAATTTTGAATCAAAAAAATTATATATCAAGCTTCTGCTGAACACAGCTGCATGTTATAACCGCATTGGAACTTTCAGCAAAGCTTATGAATTATATATTGATGCAAAGGATAATGCAGAAAAATATATGTACCAGGATCTTCTCTTCAGCTCATATTTCAGCCTTGCTGATTTTCTTACTGAATCAGGATCAAATGTAGAAGGCAAAGATTCGCGGATGTATGCATCAGAATATTTCCAGAAAGCTTCCAATATCGCAGAATCATCACCATTATATTTTTCTGAAAACATTAAAACAATAGAAAAGATGTATGATAAATATGCTGCTCTGCTTATTTCCATGGGAGATCCATCTATGGCATTTTCCATATCAGAAAGAAAATATTCTTTTACTAGACTTGTTTCAATTTATTCCATGGAAACAATCTTCAACAATGCTGAAGATATATCCGCATATAAAACTTTTATTGTAAAAAATAATGAAGCTGAATCTAACAGGAATAAGATTTCCAGGCTTCTTGAATCCGGTTCAGAACCTGATTCAAAAGAAATAATTTCGTTAAATGAAAAGATAAAAGACAGCAGTTTATCAATAAAAAATATTATTAAAACCTTATCAGAAAATCAGACTGTATTCTCTGGTTTTATTCAGATATCATCACCTGATTTAAATGAAAATAAAGAAACAGTAATAAAATTTCATTTAACAGGGCAGAATATTTTTGCCTGGAAAATCAGCAATGGGAAAGTTCAATACAAATTTATATCATCAACTGATGATAATCAGATTGGAAATAAAATATTATCTTTTATCGGACCGGAAGAAAAAAGAATTTTCATTATTGCTGATTCTGCATTTATTTCTGTAAGAAAATATATTCATGCTGATCTGACATATTTTATTACACCATCATTTTCAAGAGTAAAAAATTTATTAACACCCATTACATCTTCAATGAAGAAAATTTTTACAACATCAAAAATAATAAAGGAAAAATTAACTGCTGAAGGATATATTGCCGAGTATGTGGACACATGGGATATTGATTTAGCTAATTCATCAGTACTGATTGATACTGCCGGCAATCCATTTAAACCATCAATACTATTTGCGAAAACAGGCGCTGCTTATAAATTTTTAGTAAAGAAAACTGATTTCAGTAATGATGAAGATCTCATGCTCATATTTGAATCAGCGCTTTATTCAGGAATAAAAAATATTATGTTTATATCATACGAAAAAGACGAGGATACTGCAAATATGCTTTTTGATATAAACACCCGCGGTTTAATTGATTTGATAAAATATAAAAATTCAATAGCTTTATCAGGTCCAGTTAATATTAAAAAAGTTATACCGATCCAATCGGATGAGAGAGAAAAAAGCAGCGTGCTGATTTTAAAAAATACAGTTTTTGCTTTCAGATCCGGAAATTTTGAACAGGCATTAAATCTTGCAGATAAAGTTTCATCAATAGAAGAAAAAATAAATAATAAATCTGATGAAGCAAAAAAAGCGATTCTTATTAAATCTTTACTTAAGCTTGAAGACGGAGATATTTCCGGCGCTGAAAATATAATTTCAAAATCAGGTCTTGATTTTTCAGATTTCAAAGAAAAAGCATTAATTGAAGCTGTTATTCATCTGAAAAATAATGAATATGATGAATCATTAAAAAAAATTGAAGCTGCCGTTAAATTAAAAAGCGAAATTAGAGGAATAAATATTTCAATAATTTACAGATCATACCTGAAATTAGCAGGTTTAAATGATTTAAATCAGGATCTTATTTTAAAATTAAGTGGCAAAAACAGACCTTCATATTATGAAAAAATAATTTTTCATTTATTGAATGATGAAATTAAATCAATAGATGAATTAAAACCCAATAAGTATAAAAATTCATGGCTTTTCTTATCCCTTATTGATAACAAAATAATATTTACGGATAAAACAAAATCATTATCAGCCGATTATGATATAATAATTGATAAAGCTGTAAAAAATTCCGAAAATTCGGATTTCCCAATTTTGAAAGCAAGACTTTTTCTTGAAAAAGCCAATCGATTTAAGAAACAAAATTTAACAGATAAATCATACGATGCATTTATCAAGGCTGAAAAAAATCTTTCGCCTGATAATAAAGGCTGGAAAGAACTGCAGCTGACTCTTGCAGAGCTTGAAGCAAGTCTAGATAAAGGTGATAATGCAGACCAGCGCTTAGATAAATTCTTATCTCTCACAGATATATCTGAAGAGGAAAAAACAGCATCCAGGCTGATTAAAACAAAAATTGAGTACTTAAAAATTATTAAATTAAAAAATCCATCTGAACAAGATGCATATTTATTTGAGAAGCTTTTCAGTGATTCAATAAATTATTTTATTGATAATAAAGAAAACATACCTTCATTTAAAATGAAAGAGCTCATATTTGAAATATTGGATTTATATATAAATTATAAAATGGT
Source organism: uncultured Leptospirales bacterium (assembly GCA_964392365.1). GTDB lineage: Bacteria > Spirochaetota > UBA4802 > UBA4802 > UBA5550 > CAYMPH01. Next base: position 66,210 of record CAYMPH010000011.1, on the reverse strand, counting down.
TACAGGAAATCACGAAGAAGCAGTAATGTATGCTGACTTAAAAAAACATATATCTGCAAGAGCATATTTGAAAAAAATCCCTGAATCACATGAGGATCTTTTATCCGGAAAAGATGAATCACAGGCACTTCTTTTATCTGCTGAATATCCTAAAATTCTGGCAACCAGACTATTTAAAAAAATCCCAATTAAGACTATACAGAAAAAATTATCCTCAGATTCCGTAATTATATACAATATTAAAAACGGTAAAAATATTTTCACATGGATAATCGGGAATAATTCAAATGTTGCAATTGTTTTAGATAACGGTTATGAAAAATTAAAACCTCTACTTAATTCGTATGAAGAAAAAATTTCCTCATTTAAAAATACCTATTCAGAATCCAAAGCCATTAATGAAATTTTTTCTCCGCTGGAAATTCATTATAAATCAAAGAAAACTATTTATTTTATAACAGACAGTGATCTTGAAAAAGTTCCATATGAGATTATGGGTGCAAAAGTTTTTCTTGACGAGTCACATAAACTATATTATATTTCATCTTTGCTGTCAGCATTAAATCCGGTAATAAAACCTGTAGGGAAAATAAATTTAATCAGCGGCAATTGTTCGGATTTATTCTGTGAGCTTGAAAAAACTGTAATATCTGAAAGCAGATTTAAATTATCAACTGATGGGAATATCTGCCATATAATGTCTAATATTGTTTATAATCCGGCTGAAATGAATATGTCAATAAATGGTGTTAATTTTTTTAATATAATCAAATCAGCAGACTTTATATATACATCTTCAAATTCCTTAAAGGCTATCGGTTATTCAAATTTTTCAATTTATGCCTCTGCCGGTGGAGCTGAATCAGTTGTAATTAGCGATCCAAAAGTTCGCGATATAAATTCAGGTCTTTTTGCAGACACATTTTATAAAAAATTATCTGAAGGTGAAAATGTTATTGCTTCTTTTGAAAATGCAAAGTTATATTTAAAATCCAGAAAGGAATTCAGGCATCCTGCTTACTGGGCAGCAATAAGGCTTTATTTAAACGGACTATAAATAATTATAAAATTTCCAGGAGTATAGTATGAAAAAAATTTTTTCTATTACAGCTTTGATTCTATTAAGCGCATCTTATCTCAATGCAGCGCAATTATCATTTTTTATTGGAGATGTTTCCCTGACAAGAAGCGGCAAACAGATTCAGATTTCATCAGGAATGGATCTTAAATCCGGCGACATCGTAAAAACAGGATCAGGATCAAATGCTGACATTACATATAAAGACGGAAGTAAAATTGCTGTTAAAGAAAAAAGCACTGTTACAGTCGGCAATGCCGGAATTAAAGATTCTGAAAATGTATCCATTTCATCCGGAAATTTATTTGCTACTTTCAAAAAAATGGGTAAAGATAATAAAAAGAAAGTTTACACACCAACTGCTGTTGCTTCAGTTCGCGGTACTGAGTTTAAAGTTTCTGTCTGCAAATCCGGAGAAACGCATGTGGATCTTGATGAGGGAAAGCTTGATCTGAACAACCCCTATGGTGATAAAAAACTTGAATCAGGTGACATGTCTGAAACCAATCTTGGTGATGCTCCATCCAAAGCTTCAAATGAAAATTCAGAAACATGGAGAAAATCAAGGAATAAAAACTTCGAGGATAATCCATCAGATGCAGTTAAAAAATATGATGATTATAACTCTAAATTAAAAGTAAGAAACGAAAATGCCGGCAAAGAAACTCAAAAACTTGAAGGACAAATTAAAACCAATAAAAAGAAAAATCAGTTAAGTGAAGCCGGAGATAAAATTTCAAATGTTGAAGAACAGCTTCAGGATGATATGATGCAGAATCAGGCTGCTGCATTAACTATTGATGATATAGTAAATGATTACAAATCAAGAAAAGAAAATATATACACAGAATTTGAAAGAATAAAAAGCGAGCTGAATAAAGTTCAGGAAGTTCAGAGAATGAATTACGAAGCTATACAGAATGTAAAAGAAGCACATCAGAAAGCCACACAGGAAATTTCAGATAAGTTCAATAAAGGCAGACAGGATATTAAAGATAAGTTAAAATCCGACAAGGTTAAACCTGTGATAGAGAAGTATTGATAAAATCTGTCATTCCCGCGCAGGCGGGAATCCATATATAGTTTATTTTTTAAATAGATACAAGTAATTATTTATCACAGCACGAAGAAGTTTTACTTTATAGGTTAATCTATACTGTAATCTGGATCCCCGCATTCGCGAGGATGACAAACAAAAAAAATATATTAAGCCATAAAAAAAGCCGGTTGAAATCTCAACCGGCTTTTTATTTTATCATCAAATTTCATTATCTGCTAATTCTTCTGCTGAGCGAATTATCCTTAATATCAATTCTTTCAACAAGATCTTTCGCATCAAGCTTTCCGTGATATCTCAATACATTCAGCATGAAAATTTCCAGCTTGTTTATAATAACAGGCGGAAGAGTTTCACCATCTATTTCTATAGACATCATTGGATAATTCTTTTCACGCGCCCATGGACTGACAAGACCTTCTATAACACGGCCTATTAAGCAGGCAAAAGGTGAAATATTTATAATTCCTGAAAAATCATGCATCATGGCAGTATAAGAAACACCGCTGGATATTGAAATTTCAGATTCAAGCTCTGCTGTAACAAAATTATTATTCGCATTCCCCATAATTTCTTCCATGTTATGAGGTGTGTGAGGAATAAGATTTGTTGGAGATAAAGCTTTTAGAACCTGTTTATCTACATTGTGCTTCCAGATTTCCTCAATCTTCCATTCTATAAGCGACTTAAATTCTTTTGAGAATGCACGTTTATAAACAGGAAGAAGTTTCAGATTTTTCTTCAGCTCATGTTTTCTTGTATGGTCACAATAGTAAATCCACTCACCAACGCCTGAAACTTTGCCTATAATGCCCTTTTTACTCAGAAGCTTTATAAGCTCATCAACAGCAAAGTCATCCCTTCTAACATAAATTTCGCCAACAATAAGAATCTTCGGCTGATCTTCCATCTTATGTTTAAGAGGAATTCTTGCTATCTCATTTGCTATTTTTCTCAGTGTAGGCAATACTTTAAAAATATCTTTTTCAGCAATTTCAATAAGCTGCTGCCAGAGTTCGTCATATTTGGCTATAGCTGTCGTAGGATCAACCGCACAGCTTCTGAGAGATGTTTCCACATCTTTCATAGCATCCGCTATTGACATTGCCCACCAGGCTTTCTGTGAGAATGTAGGCCCAAGCTCATTATATGAATTTTCAGAACCAAGCGTTACCACCACAACATTTTCCATGCGCATATCTTTAAAAAGATTCTCGTAGAAAATATAATACTGGCCTGTTCTGCAAGGGCCTGTTGTTGTAGGCACAAAAAGCAGATATGTTTCATCCTTCCTGTATTTATCAGACATCAGATACTGAAGTGCTGAACCTATAACAAGTTGAGAAGGAAGACATTCTTTTCCGGACATATTGCTTCTTGCAAGCTGGAGAGTGTAGGTATCAGGCAGAGGCATTGCTTCTGCATTAACCTCAATTCCGCGGAGACTTGCAGCAAAAAGCTCAGTAGAAAGTCTGCCCATGTTTGAAAGCAGCATCTTGACTTTTTTATTTCCGAATATTTCAATTTTCTTCTTATTGATTTCGTCATATACATGCAGACGGTCTTTGCCGTTATTTACGAAACGGAGACCATTATCATAACGATCTTCTTCGCCGGCAACATATTTGGACTTGTAGCCTTCTATAATATCGAGAAATGCTTCTACCCTTGTATCAATTCCGGCATCAGCAGAGTGTGAGTCGAGCTCAAGGATCAGAAACGGTTTCATTCCCATCATCCATTTAACATAATGAAGCATAAAAGAATCCGGTGCGCAGGAGAAGTTTGAGATAAATGTTATAAAAAGATTTTTTTCATTCTTTATAAACGCTGCAGCTCTCATATCCTGCTGGCCGTAGTACCAGTACATATTGTCGAATATTTCCGAGCTCTCAATAGGAAGCATATCAAAAGGAATAATTGAATATCCGCGGCTTGTGAATTTTAAAGGAATACCCATATTTGCATCACGCGTGAAAGCATTGTACGGCCTTCCGAGTAGAGCAATTACCGGATGATCAAGCGATCTTGCTTTTTCAAGCGCTTCTTTGCCGATCTCTTTATATTTTTTAAAGAATTCCTGCTGCTTCGCATTTCCAACATCAAAAGCTTTCTTTATTTCGCTGTCTGATATTTTCAAAACTTTTCCGATTTCAAGTATTCCCTCAAGAGCTTTATCAAGACCGTATTTAAAACTTATAATAGGAGATAAAAATCTGTCTTCAGGAAAATCAGTGAAAGCCTTTTTTATATAATATGGAAGACTCTGGGTGATCGGGCAGAAGTTAGCGTGCACGTCGTTCTCATAGCTCGGCATGTCCCTGAAGTGCGGAACAAAAATATAGTCAACACCCTCATTTATACATGATTGAACTGCACCATGAGCTATTTCAGCAGGAAAACAATATGCACTTTCAGTCTTGGCTATACCTTCGTGAAGAATTTCCTTTGAAAGTCTGATTTCAATTCCAAGTGTATGAAAAAACCATGAATAAAACGGCCATAAAGTATAAATTGAGAACGCCATTGGCACGCCGATAACATAGTCGCGTTTTTTAACAAGTGATGCAGGCTCAGGTGCCAATTCCTTGAACATGAGATCATTTCTTTTTTCTATGTAGTTGAATACTTTTGATTCATCTATAACTTTTTTCTTTCTTGTGTTTGCATATTTATTACATCTTCCGCCGAACATGTATTTATGACCGTTTACGCTGAGAACTTTTATAGGACAGTAATTGTCGCATGCCTTGCAGATAAATTCGCGATCATGAATAATTTCTGATTGGAGAATTTTATCTATATCGAATTCACCTTTATCGATGAAACCGTCTTCCATTTTCTGCTTGGCGAGAATTCCAACTCCAAAGCACCCGAGAAGTTCCGGATCAGGCGGTATTAAAATATTTTTATCCAAAAGCATTGCAAATGCAAGAGGTACTGCTTTGTTTTTTGCAACTCCGCCCTGCAGAACAATATGTTTTCCAATAGTTCTGTTTCCAACAACCCTGTTCAGATAATTTGAAACTATTGATGTAATAATACCTGCAGTGATGTCTCCGCGTGTAGCACCGTACTGAATAGCTTTTCTGATATCAGAATTTATGAATGCTGAACATGTTTCGCCGAATTTAAGCGGTGATAATGCTTCCAGAGCAATGTCGCCGATCTCCCAGACATTTTTAATATTAAGGTCGCCTGATGCGGATTCTTCAAGGAATGAACCTGTACCTGCTGAGCATGCTTCGTTCATTGCATAATCAATTGGAACTTTATTTTTCAGATAAACATATTTCGCATCCTGGCCGCCGATTTCAAAAATGGTGTCAATCTCAGGACGGAAGTAAGTTGTTCCAACAGCGTGAGCAATAATTTCATTATATACAGCAGGTGTTTCCAGAAATACCCCTAAAATTTCCCTTGATGATCCGGTTGTTGATGCAAGTGTTATTTTTAATTTTTTATCGCCGATCTGCTCGTTAATCTGTTTCTTCACTTCGATTAAACAGTTTTTCAGGGATTTAACAGGGTCTCCATGTGTTCTTCCATAATGTGAAGCAACAATTTCATCTGTTGCCATATCAATAAGTGCGACCTTGGTTGTAGTTGATCCACCGTCAACTCCGAGAATGTATTCTGCGTCTGCACGGATTGGACCTCTTTTCGAAGGAAGATACTCAACCTTGCCTTCTGCAGATTTAAGACTTTTTAATTTTCCAAAACCAAGAGCATTTGTTTTCAGAAGTTTATCAATTCCAGGGAATGTACTTCCAGTGTCCTGTGCTAAAATTGCTGCGCCGTAAGCTTCAAAGTATGATGCTTCTTCCGGAACAATAAATTCAATTTCCGGCATTTTTTCTTTTACGAATTGAATAAGGTATTTATTTCTTGTAAGACCGCCTGAAAGAAGAACAGATCCTTTTTTCAATTTTGCTCTTAACAGAAAATCCACAACCTTGGTTGCCATAACCTCACTGAGTGATAGAACTATATCTCCCTTGGTTGCTTCGCCTTTATTCAATTTATGAGTACAGTCACTTTTCATAAAAACTGAGCATCGTGTTGAAATCGGCTTTACCACTGAATCTGACGGGATGTCATTGATTTCAGTAAGTTTCATATTCATCCGGCCTAACTGCTGCTTGAAAAACTCGCCTGTTCCTGCAGCGCATTTGTTTCCGGAAAAGTTAGTAATAATTTTTCCTTCCGGAGATATAGAATAAACAACAAGGTTTTCACCGCCCATTGAAACAACAGCGTCTACTTTATGGCCGCCTACTCCGGTTAACGCTTCTTCAATACAAACAGATTCAACAACATTATTTATATTAAGAAGATATCGTCCTTCATTTCCGGTAACAAGAGCCTTTAAATTATCCGGAAACTTATTTTCAGTTAAAATGTTTGTGAGAGCTGCAAAAAAATTTCCGTCGTGTTCTGAAACTTTATGCCATACTATTTTTTTATCTTCAAGAAGAACGACCTTGACGCTTGAAGATCCCATATTTATGCCTAAACTAAACATATTTCACCTCTGAACTAAAAGATTTTATGTACATCTATATAAAATTCAAAAAAACAATGATGCAATACTCTTAAAAAACCAATTGTTTGATAATAAAAGCGGTTTTCCTGTATGAGCATTTTAACGTCAACAGAATAATTATTAAGGTGTTTGTCCATTATTTTTTACTGTATTTATTACAATCATAAAACACTTATTCTTCAATTATCCATACCTATTTCAGCTTCAAGCACTATCATGCAGGAAAAAATGCTCTTCCTCTCTTCCACCATATTTAAAACAGATTTAAAACAGATTTAAATCTTCAGGGATTAATAATAAACGGATTTAATAGAAATGTTATTATTACTTTTATTAGAATATACTAATTTAATGCTGATGGTCAATTATTTTTTTCATAGTAATATTATTTTTTAACAATCTGGCTTCGGTTCTGCTCAGCCAGCAATAAACCGATCCCTGAGTGGAGTCAAATGGCCGGTTTTAATAAAAAGCACTTTAATGATAAACAATTGAAAAAGTACCTTCTTTTGGCTTTGACTACTCTCAATCAGCAAAAAACCGAACTTTGAGCGGAGTCGAAGGGTCAGTTTTTAAAATATGTAATAATAAATTCCTAAAAAATGCGAAAATGATATATAAAATAGATAAAATGTAACAATTTTAATAAAAACCCCTCCAATATTCATATAATAATTTGATATTTCTAACAAACTTTTTTACATTTAATTTTATTAGAAATTTATAATTTAGAACTCCGCGAGGCTTATCATGTCTGTAATGCCATTCATAAAAAACAATATTCTATATCATACATATCCTGAAATCACTCTAACTGATCCGGATGTACTCATAATCGGTTCCGGAATAGGTTCAATGAGCGCTGGTGCAGCATTATCAAAAAAAGGATACAAAGTTCTGCTGCTGGAACAGCATTATATACCCGGCGGCCTGACTCACATGTTTACAAGAAAAGGTTATAATTGGGAATCAGGAATACATGGAGTTGGAACTGTACAGAAAAATGCACTTGTTAGAAAAATGTACGAATCGTTATCCTCGAAAAAAGTAGTATGGAAAAGCTTAGGTAATATTTATGAAGAGATAAATTTTCCAAATAGAAAAATTAATGTACATGCTGGGCTTGACAAATATTACGATGAATTGATTAAACTTTTTCCTGATGAAAAAGAAAAAATATTAAAATACAAATCCGTTCTTATTCAGGCAGCATCGCAATCGCTTCCAATGTATTTCATGAAAAGATTCAGCGCAAAAACAGCAGCTGTGCTGAATTTTATTTTGAAAATTTTTCATAAAGACTGGTGGAATATAACAACTGAACAGATTCTAAGCAAATATAATTTTCCGGATGAACTTAAAACCATATTATCTTCCCAAATGGGATACTACGGCAATCTACCGAACGAATCATCTTTTGGAATTCACTCACTTGTGCTGGACCATTATAAAAATGGCTCTTTCTTCCCTGCAGGCGGTTCTAAAAGCATAACAGAAGGACTCCTGCTTACCATTACCAGGGCCGGCGGAGAAATCATATGCAGGGCTGATGTAAAAAAAATATTATTTAATAAAAATAAAGCTGTGGGAGTTGAACTTGTTAACAACGATCAGATTTTCTGTAAAAAAATAATCAGCGGTATTGGCGCCAAGGCAACAACTAAACTGTGTGTAGATAATTTAAAACTTAAAAAGTGGAGTGATTCAATCAATAAAATAAAAAATTCTCCATCATATATCTGCCTCAATGTAGGATTCAAGGGCGATATTAAAAAATTTGGCGCTGAAGCAAAAAACAGATGGTATTACTCATCCTGGGACTTAAAGGAAAAGTATTGGGATTTTGAAAAAAATCCAACACCTCCGATTGTGTATATATCTTTCCCTTCTTTAAAAGATGCAGATAATGATACATCATCACATACCATGGAGGCAATTGCATTTGTTGAATGGGAAAAATTCTCTAAATGGAAAAATACAAAATTCGGCAAACGCCCTGAAGATTATAATGAGTTTAAAAAAATGCTTACAAATAAATTCACAAACTACCTGAAAACCATTATGCCTGATATCATGAAAATGGAAGCATACTCAGATTTATCAACACCTCTTTCAAACAGCCATTTTGTCAGATCGAACAACGGCGCTATTTATGGACTTGAAGCCACACCTGAACGATTCCGCAATCCTCATCTTAGAGTTATTACTCCAGCTAAAGGATTATTCATGACTGGTATTGACACAACTGCCATGGGACTGGCAGGCGGTCTTGTCAGCGGGATAATGACAGCAAGCAGAATAAAATTCACTATATTAAAAATGCTCGCCTGAAAACTTTTAAAAATTATAAAAAAATTACTATTTATCGAGTTTACATGTATAAAGCAGCCCGCCATAGGTTTATTTTTTTTATAGACTTTTTTATTACACCTAAATAAAATATGAATTACTACTATACTCCAGTCTATACTATTTCATAAATATAATTCAGTCATCTGAATTGTTCTGAAAAATAATAGAATGCTTATGAAGGAATGAAGAATATGAGCAGTAAGAATAAAAAAACTATTCTCCTTGTTGAAGATGAAGCTATTACATCAATAGTTACAACAAAAACATTAGTTAAATTCGGTTATAATGTTGTTACTGCTGACACTGGGGAAAAAGCTATTCAGACTGCTTTAAGCAATAAAGATATAGAACTAATACTCATGGACATCGACCTTGGTACAGGCATTGATGGGACTGAAGCTGCTTTAGTTATTTTAAAAACCCGCGATATCCCTGTAGTTTTTCTTTCAAGCCATACTGAATCTGAAATAGTTGAAAAAACAGAAAAAATAACTTCATACGGATATATAGTTAAGAATACCGGAAATACTATTCTTGATGTTTCTATAAAAATGGCGTTTAAACTTTTTAATGCAAATAAAAAGACTCTGGAAAAAGAAGAAAAATACCGGTTTCTTGTTGAGAACCTGAATGATGTTATATTCACATTAAACACGGAAAACATCATTACCTATGTCAGCCCGCAAATAGAACGCCTGTCTGAATACAAGGTAGACGATCTCATCGGCAAAAAATTCATTGAATTTGTCCACCCTGATGACCTTCCAATGCTTTTAGAAAGAAATACTTTATTTCTCAATGGTTTAATTGAGCCATGGGAGTTTAGAGTTATTAACAAGGACGCCTCGATAAAATTTGTTCGCACTTCCAGCAATCTGATTAAGAAAGATGGAATTTCAATTGGCCGATCTGTTCTTATGAGCGATATTTCCGAGCATAAAAAAATTAATGAAAAAATAAAACAAACCAGCGATCTTTACAGTAATCTTGTTGAAAAAGTCATGGGAGGCTTTTTTCAATATAAGGTAACACCAGACGGTCAATTCAGCTTTCCTTTTGTAAGTAAACAAATTTCTAATGTTTTTGGTATCAATCCTGATCAGATTCAAAATGATCCATCGTTTCTTCTAAAAAGTGTTCATCCGGATGATATTGAAAAATTATCATCATCTATACTGGAATCAGCGGGAACGATGAAAATATTTGATTTTGAATTCAGAAGCATTCTGCCTAATAATGAATACATATGGCTTCTTTTCCGTGCACAACCAGAAAAATTATCAGATGGGAGTTTAGTCTGGTATTGCTTCATCGCTGACATAACTGAGCAGAAAAAAAATGAAGAGGCTATGCAGAAAAGCATATCCATTCTAAATGAAACCGGAAAATTCGCAAAAGTAGGTGGATGGGAACTTGATCTTACTACAGGAATTCCTGAATGGACAGATGAAACCTTCAGCATATTTGAAATTGATATTAACAATGATGCTCCTCTGCTGCCTGAAGGATTAAATTGCTATGCACCGGAATCAAGACCAATCATTGCAAAAGCTGTTGAGCGCGCTATAGAATTCGGTGAATCTTATGACCTGGAACTGGAACTTATTACTATGAAGGGCAATCACCGATGGGTGCATACAACTGGAAGACCTGTTTACGAGAAAAATAAAATAATAAAAATATCCGGGTCCATACAGGATATCTCCGAAAGAAAACTTGCAGAAACATCACAGCAGGAGTTGAATCATAGATTCATGACTCTTGCAGATAACATACCTGGTTTTATTGCTTACGTTAATGCAGAAACTTTGAAATACGAATTTGTAAATAGCTCGTTTGAAAAATCATTTGGAATTCCGCGTGATAAAATCATCGGAAGCCATATTAAAGAAATTATCGGGGAAGATAATTATCAATTTGCTTTAAAATACATAAATGATGTAAGATCAGGCAAATCCAGTTCTTATGAAAATTCTTTTGATCTGGTTTCCGGTAAGAGGTGGATTGACGTAAATTACTCCCCGGTTTTTAATTCAGATAAAAAGGTTATATCAATTGCTGTTCTAAGTTATGACGTTACTGAACGTAAACTGATTGATGAAGAAATTAAAATAAAAAACGAGCAGCTTCAATCTTCAAATGAAGAACTTAACTCAGCGATAGAAGAACTTGAAGCAGCAAATGAAGAACTGATATCAACAAACGAAAATCTCATTGAAAGCGAGAAAGAACTTGAGCAAAGTGAGACAAAACTCCGTAATGTTCTTGATGCAACTCCTTTTCCTGTTGCTGTAGTTGATTTAGTGGATGATAAAATTTTCTACTGGAGCCGCAGCGCTCTTTCACTTTTCGGTCATACAGCTCCAACAGCATCTGAATGGTATCAGATAGCGTACCCGGATCCGGATTACAGGCAGGATGTAATTAACCGGTGGAAACCATTTCTGGAAAAAGCACAAAAAACCGGAAACCCTGTAAACACTGGTGAATACAGGATTACATGCAAAGATGGTTCAGTTCGTTTTTGTGAGCTGTATGCCACTTTCATATCCAGCAATCTTATTGTCACGTTTAATGATATTACAGACCGCAAGCAATTACAGGAAGCGCTGAAGTTTAAAGAAGAAATATATGAAGATATATTTAATACAGTTTCAGATGGTATTGCATATACAACACTTACAGGAGAAGTAATTTCCATCAATAAATCTCTTGAGAAAATCCTTGAAATTCCAATGGAAAATATTATTGGTAAAAATATTATTAATATTGCTAAAGATTTATTAACTGCAAAAAATATTTTAAATGTAATTCCTCATTTAAAAAACCTCGTTCAGGGTAAAGAATTTCATGAATTCCTTTTTGAATATAATAATAAAACATTGGCTATCTCAGCCACCATCAATAAAGAATCCAAAAGGCTGACAGGTCTCGTTCGCGACATCACGGAAAGTAAAAAATCTGAAGAGCTGCTTAATAAAAACAGGGAAATGCTGAATTACATATTAAATGCTATTCCTCAATCGGTTTTCTGGAAAAATTTGAATGGTGTTTATTTGGGATGCAATAAAAACTTTGCTGATTCAGTAGGATTAAAAAGTTCTGAAAATATTATCGGCAAGACTGATTTTGACATGCCCTGGCTAAAAGAAGATGCAGCAGCATATATAGCTGATGATAAATACGTAATTAAAAACAATAAACCGAAACTGCATATTATTGAACAGGCTGAAAAAGCAGACGGCACAAGATTCTGGGCTGATACAACAAAAATACCTTTGCGGAATGACAAAGGAATTGCCTATGGAGTTCTTGGGGTTTACGATGACATCACCGACCGCAAGCAGGCAGAAGATAAAATTAAAATACAGAATGAAAAGCTGAATGAAACAAATAACAAGCTTAAATCGCTTAATGAAGAACTTATCCAAAGCCGGAAAAAATATCAGCAGATTGTTGAAACAGCTATAGAGGGCGTAATCTCTTTAGACACTGAAGGCAGTATAACATTCATAAGCCAGCAAATGTCAGCAATGCTTGGTTATACCATTGAAGAAATGATTGGACAGAAGTTCGAAATATTTCTCCCTGCAGATCAAATAAACGATCACTACACCCAGATGAAAATCCGCGCTCAGGGGAAAGATTCAGTTTACGAGCGCTGCATTATGAAAAAAGATGGAGGAAAGCAATGGACTATCATTTCAGCTAAATCCGTTACCGGCACCAATGGCAAACCAGAAGGTTCTTTTGCTATGATCACCGACATAAATGATCGGAAAAAATCAGAAGAAAATATTCAAAAACTGCTTAAAGAAAAAGAACTGATTCTCAGAGAAGTTCACCACCGCATTAAAAACAATATGAATACAATTTACGGCCTTCTAATTCTTCAGGCAAACACATTAAAAGATAAGACAGCCATTGATGCGCTGGAAGATTCAGCAAACCGTGTGCAGAGCATGATGGCATTATATAATAAAATATATCAATCTCCGGATTTACAAAATATATCGCTCTCAGATTATCTTCCGTATCTTGCTGATGAAATCATAAAAAATTTCCCTAATAGCAAATCTGTAAAGCTTAAAAATAAAATTGACGATTTTACTTTAGATTCTAAAAGACTGCAGCCGCTTGGAATTATATTAAACGAGCTTTTAACCAACATAATGAAATATGCTTTTATCGGAAGAAAAAAAGGAATAATTTCTATTTCTGCCGGTTTGAAACCTTCTGCAACGGAAAATACTTCTACTGTTTCAATAATAATTCATGATAATGGAATTGGCATGCCTGAATCAGTTGATTTTGAAAATTCATCCGGCTTTGGTCTTCAATTGGTGTGGATTCTGACACAAGAACTGAAAGGTACAATAAGTATAGAACGTAAAGATGGAACAACGGTTATTCTGGAATTCGAATTATAGGAAACCGAACACGGCTTACTAAGTCACGCCAAGCATAATATAGATGAATGAAAATTCAAAGGATTCTCAATGACCATTAAAAAAAATAAAACCATTCTGCTTGTCGAAGATGAAGCAATTATATCTCTGGCTCTGGAGCAGACTGTTAAAAAATTCGGCTATGATGTTCTTACTGCTAAAACCGGAGAAGATGCAGTTCAACTTGCCTGCGGAAACGAATCAATAAATCTTATACTCATGGACATTGACCTTGGTAAGGGCATGAACGGTTCAACAGCTTCAGAAATAATATTATCCAGTAAAAACATTCCAATTATTTTTATAACATCACATTCAGAACGTGAGATAGTCGAGAAGGTACGCGGCATCACCCGTTATGGTTATGTGATTAAAAACTCCGGTGATTTTGTTCTTAGTGCATCGATAGAGATGGCATTTGAATTGTTTGAAGCGCATAAGAAATCCAGGGAGAATGAAGAGCAGATTATCATAAAAAATAATGATCTTGCTCAGGCAAATGAGGAATTGAACGCAGCACTGGAGGAAATGGAAGCTACAAACGAGGAATTAATATCAACAAATCAGGAAATGATGAAAACTCAGCAGGCTCTTCTTAATAGCGAGCTTCAGCTCCGAATGATTACTAATAATATCCCTGCCCTGATATCATACGTCGATGCTGATGACTTGAAGTATTTATTCGTAAATAAGGTATTTGCAAAAAATTTCGGAATGACTCCGGAAGAAATATTCGGAAAACAGGTGAAAGATATTCTCGGCGAAGAATCATTTTCACGCGCTTTGCCATATATTAACCGTGCCAGATCAGGACAAAGGGTGGAATATGAAAATATTATACCTGCAAAAAATGAACTTCGCTGGTTTAATATTAATTACCTGCCGGAATTTGATGAAAAAGGTAAAGTCAAAAGTATAATTGTTCTAATATTTGATATTCATGAACGCAAACGTATTGAGGAAGAATTAAAAAAAAGTGAAGAGAAATTATCACGATTCTTCATGCTCTCACCGGCAGCTATATCCACCAGTACTATACCTGATGGCAAGTTTGTTGAAGTAAACGACAGTTTTCTGCGGATTCTCGGCTATACCCGTGAAGAGGTAATCGGGAAAACAGGAGCTGATATAAATCTGTGGGTTGATACTGAAACACGTAACAATATTTACAGGGAACTCAAAGATAAAGGTTCCTTCCTGGATATGGAAAATAAATATCACTGCAGGGATGGCAGTATAATCACATGCCTTGCATCAGGAGTAATTATAGATATTAACGGAACATCCTTTTTACTTGCAGTAACACTCGATATAACTGAGCGCAAAAAAGCAGAAGAGGATCTTCATATATTCAAAGATCTGGTTGAATATTCATCAGACGCAATCGGAATGTCAACACCTGATGGAAAACATTATTATCAGAATGAAGCTTTTAATCTTCTTTTCGGAGATATCGGGGATAATCCTCTTGATGTTTATGCTGACAAATCAATTGGAAAACAATTATTCGATTCAATTATGCAGGGAAAAAACTGGCAGGGAGAAGTTAAAATGTTCGGGAAAGACAGGACCCCTCTGGAAATTTTACTGAGGGCCTATCCATTACGAAATAATAACGGAGCTATCAGCGGACTTGTCGGATTACATCTCGATATAACTCAACGTAAGAAAATTGAAGACGCTTTAAGATCCGCTGAAGACATGTACAGAAATTTATTTCTAAATACCCAAATAGGAATATTCCGTACAGATATTAATACCGGGCTTATTATTGATGCAAATGACAGTGTTGCAAGATTTATCGGATTCGAAAACAGGAATCAATTGCTATCCAAGCCATTCAATATTGCAGAACGTTATGCTGAACCTAAAGACCGAGAAATTCTGATTTCTCTTTTAAAAGAAAACGGTCAGTTCACCAATTTCGAAACAAGGTTTATTCGAAATGACGGTTCAATAATCTGGATGCGTTTTTCCGGAAAAATTATTCCTGAAAAAGGCTGGATGGAAGGAGTTTCTGAAGACATTACTATACGTAAAAATGCTGAAGATGAACTGCAAAAAAGCGAAACTCTATTGCGTGAAATGACAACTCAGTTCCCGGGTGTTGTATATCAGTTTTATGCAAGACCGGATGGAGACCTGGGATTTTATTATATTAGTGATAGATCAGAAGAAGTTCTTGGTTTAAAACCCGTTTTAGAAAAATATTTAGACCGTTTTGTTGAACTCGTTCTTCCTGAATACAGGGAAGGTTTTATAAATTCTATATTGGACTCTGTCAAAGAATCAAAAGAATGGAAATTTGAAGGAATAATGCAGAAGCCTTCAGGTGATAAAATCTGGTTTTCAGGAAATTCAATTCCTTCACAAAGAGAAAATGAAATTGTGTTTAACGGAGTTGTAACGGATATTACCGAACGAAAGAGATTTGAGGAAGAATTGCGCTCAAGCGAAGAGAAATACCGTTTTTTAACAGATAATATGAATGATATTATCTGGACAATGGATATGAATTTTAACACTACATATGTAAGTCCTTCAATTGAAACAGTTCTCGGATTTACTCCACAGGAACAGATACAGAAAAACATTTCAATGCAGATAACACCTGAGTCTATATCTAAAGTACAGGATGCCTTTGCAAAAGAAATTGTACTCGAGCAGCAGAGCCGAGGTGATACCCGGAAAATTTATACTTACGATCTTGATTTTTATCATAAAGACGGTTCAATTCGAATGATGGAAATTGTAGTAAGTAAAATAAGGGATGCTCAGGGAGTTTGGACCGGATTTCTCGGCGTATCCCGCGATATAACTGAACGGAAGCATGCTGAAGATGCTCTTCGCAATTTACAGAAACTCGAGTCTCTGGGAGTTCTGGCAGGCGGTATTGCGCATGATTTTAATAATCTGCTTGGAGGAGTTTTCGGATATATTGATCTGGCCAGTTCTGCTTCAAAAGAAACTGAAGTCATAGGGTATCTGAAAGAATCTCTTGATACGATTAACAGAGCCAGAGCACTAACCAATCAGCTGCTGACATTTTCCAAAGGCGGAGCTCCTATCAGAAAGACGGAACATCTTCTGCCTATTATTCGTGAAACTGTACAATTTGCTCTCAGCGGATCAAATGTATCTCACATAATTGATATTGATCAGGATCTCTGGCCGTGCTTTATTGATAAAAATCAGATTGGTCAGGTAATTGACAATATTATAATCAATGCTCAACAGGCCATGCCCATGGGGGGCACAATTGAAGTTACAGCAAAAAATATTCCTTACGGCAATAAAGATCATTCAATTCTAACGGAAGATAAATACGTGAAAATATCTGTAAAGGATTTTGGAATAGGAATACCTAAAGAAATAATTCCGTATATTTTTGATCCGTTTTTTACAACCAAAACTAAAGGACATGGACTTGGTCTTGCTACATCTTATTCAATTGTAAACCGTCATGAAGGATTACTGGATATTGAATCTGAACCATCCAAAGGAAGCACTTTTCACATCTATCTTCCTGCATCAAAAGAAACTGCTTCTTTAATTACAAGTAAGTCTCCTGTTAATCATAAAGGAAGCGGAACGATTATTGTAATGGACGATGAAGAATTTATCCGGAATACACTTGATAAAATGCTGAAAACTCAAGGGTACACTTGCGTTTTAATGAAAGAAGGAAAGGAGGTTCTAGATTTTTTAAATATAGAATATAATGCCAAACGTGCCATAGCAGGAATTATACTCGATTTAACAATTCCCGGAGGCTTAGGCGGAAAAGAAATTATTTCAACATTACGTGAAATGGATACTTTAGTTCCAATTATTGTTATAAGCGGATATGCTGATGATCCGGTAATTGCTGATCCGGAAGCATTCGGTTTTACTGCAAGCATAGGAAAGCCATTTACCATAGCTGAACTGTCTGCTGTTCTTGAGAAACATCTGAAACATTGATTTTACTATACTTAAGTCCCCCTAAGGGGGATTTAGGGGGTTTCTGTAAAAGACTTTATTTTCTCTCTCAGCTCATCCTGAGATTTTGTAGGCTTAAAAACCTGAAGAGGAATAAGTTTTCTCATGTTTCCGGATACAGAAATTTTGCGTGCAACATAACCTTTCATTCCAACAGACCAGTCACCGAGAACAAGCAGTTTGTAAGCATAATCTTCAGGCATAGACATCTGAACATCAGCGCTTGCTGAATGCCCTTTTACAATAATTCCACGGTCAATTCTCATTACAACCTCGCCTGATCCGGTCGTAAGTGTTAAATTAACTATAACATCTTTCATGGCTTTTGCAATGTCAAGATTGGTAAATTCTTTAACAGTCTTTTCAACTTCAATAAACCATTCGTCTGACAGAAATTTTTGCATAATAATCCTCCATAGAAAATGCCGATAATATTAAAGTATATGTCTTTATCTTTATTTAACCGATAGAATACAATTAATAAATGGGATTATATATTGAAAAAAATTAAATTACCATTGGTATTGCTGATTGCTGTAATTATCATGTCAATTACCGGATATTATTTTATTGAAGACATGACTCTTCTTGAAGCAGTTTATATGACTGTAATAACAATTGCAACAGTTGGTTTCCAGGAAGTAAAACCTCTTTCAAATGCAGGAAGAATTTTTACAATTTTTGTCATTATTTTAGGCGTATCAGTTTGGGCATACGCTATTGGAAACTCCCTTAGAGTTATGGTTGAAGGTGAGTTCAAGAAAACTTTCGGGAGAAAAAAAGTGGAAAATAAAATTTCAAAACTGAAGGATCACTACATTATCTGCGGTTTCGGGAGAATAGGCGCACTTATCTGCGAAGAACTCAAAACATATAATAAAGAATTTGTTGTTATTGATAATACTGCTGAAGCAATAATACAGATGGAAGCTTTAAGATATTTATATCTGCCTGCAGATGCCACAGAAGATGAAACCTTAAATAAAGCAGGCATAGCTAATGCCAAGGCATTTGTTGCTGCAGTGCGTTCAGATGCAGATAATGTTTTTATCACGCTTTCAGCAAGAGGTCTCAATCCGGATATTTTTATTCTTGCACGCGCTTCAGACGAAAGTGCAGAAATTAAACTGACAAGAGCCGGAGCTAACCGAGTGGTTTCACCATATTTAATCGGCGGGAAAAGAATGGCTCAGGTATTAATCAGACCCACGGTTGTTGATTTTATTGATATAGCAATAATGGACAGCAATATCGGCCTAGTGATGGAAGAACTGAAAATTGAGCAGGGAACTGCACTTGACGGGAAAAACATTATTGACAGCAATTTAAGGCGGGATTACGGCCTGATCATTGTTCTGATAAAAAAACATGACGGCAGAATGATATTTAATCCAATCCCAACCGAGCTGCTTGAATATAATGATGTGATTGTTTTTATCGGGAAAAAAGAAGATCTTCAAAGATTAAATAATTCTCTGTGATAGAAGTGTTATTCAGTACATTACTGCTTTTGTGAATTTTTCTTTATTTTCTTATCACTCATAATTTTTGAAATCTGCATAATAAGTTCATCTAGCTTGAACGGTTTTGGAATAAATATATCAATTATATTATGATATGTTTCAAGATTATTCAGCATCCATCCGGATAAAAGGATTGTGGATGTATTATCATCCAGATCTTTAATTTTTGCAGCCAGCTCAATTCCGGTTATTCCTTCAATATCATAATCTGTAATTACAAGATCAAACGGATTTTCCACATAAGCTTTTAAAGCATCCTTGCCGTTTTCAAAAACAGATACTCTATTCCCCATTTTATCAAAAAGTTCAAAAAGAATATCCCTCAGATACTTTTCATCCTCAACGATCATTATATTAAAGCCTCTGATTTTAAACTCCGGGTTATTTGATTCATTCACTGATTTTTTCGAAGCAAGCCGTTTTGGAATAATTGCCTTCATCGAATAACTTGTAGGAGATTCCTCTTCAAGAATTTTTATTCCCAGTTTTTCAGCTACCTGGCGGATATTCAATCCGGAAAAAACATTCAAAGCTTCTTCAAATACAACAGCAGATTCAGGTATTATATCTTTATCTGCAGACACTATCAGATATACATCAGCATTTTCTTTTGTTGAAATATTAATAGTTCCTTTTTTAGAGATAACTGCAGATACTTTCAAAATCATTGAAATGATAATTTCTCTGAAAGACTTGGTATCAGCTGTAATATTTAAATCGATATAATATTTTCTTTCAAAATTAATAGTCCGTTTGCTCTCTCTGTCTTCAACCTTCAGTTTGAGTTTCGCAAATTCAATAGCATCTTCAATTATGCTCACAAACGGTTCAGTTTTATCTGCTGTAACCAGGCTTTTATCTCCGATAAAATTCTGAATTCTTCGGATCTGATTGAAGATATTTGTAGAGGATTCTTCAATTAAACGGATGCCGTCTGTAACAGTTTCTTTTTCTGATATCTGCATAAGAAGCTGCGACTTGCTTAAAATAACATTCAGTGTATTATTTAAACTGTGCAGAAATCCCATTGTGATATCACCCATAAGCTGAAGCCGCTGCATGGAATTTACTTTATCTTCAAGAATTTTTAATTTTGTTATATCATCCATTACTATATCAATAGCTTTCATATCACCGGCTGTGCGCACCGGAAACATTACAACATTGACAAACAGTATTTCAGAATTTTTTGTAGAAACTCTTATCTCGCCTAATCTTTGAAACGGTATATTCCCCAAATATATTTCAGCAGCAGCTTTTAAAATTTTTTCGGTTTCAGAAGGAAAAATTATCCTGCATGCCTGCTCAGCATTTTTCGTAAGTTCCTCAAATGTATATCCAAGAGATGATTCAATTGTTCTGCTCTGCTTTATAATCTCATATTTTTCATTCAGCCTGATAATATTCATCGGTGAAAATTCATAATAGATATCATCATAATCAAGTCTGCTTTCAAATATTAAACGGGAACCGGATTTTTCAATTGATGCGGATTTCGGATCAACAACATTTATTACCGAGGCAATTCCGGTCTGGGTATTGTTATCGAATATCGGGAAAAAAAATACTTCTACAGGAAGGTGGCTGCCTTCAGTGGAATTTATCATTGCAAAACATTGTTTAGAATGGCCGTTTTTTGCTGATAAATAGCATTGTGCTACTTTTTTCCTGTATTCAGAGAAAAATGGATGCTCGAAATCAAGCCTGATATCCATTTTACCTTCAGGGAAAAAATCCGAAAAAGATTTATTTGAATATATAAGATTGCCTTCTAAATTAAGTACGCATGCAGGCATATTAAGACAGTCAAGCAGGAAGTATTTCTGCAAATCTTCCTGCTTGAGATTTTCTCCGGCATTTATATTTTTTTCAAGAATCATATAATTTACTGCAATGTTCTGATATTATGAAATATCTTCTCACCTTTTTTAATTTCAACCGGAAAAGTTGTACTGGACATTACATTCCCGCCCATTCCAATATATTCAAGGGTTATATCATATTTTCCTGGTCTTAAAAATACCCGTCCAAGCTGAAGATTACCAGGCAGAGTATGCCAGCATCTTAAATCCGGTCTCATTGTTGAAAACAGAGCAGCTCCGGTGCCAAGCCCTGCTGCAAATCCAATAAGAGCTGATAAAGCTTTTCCGCCGCCTGCAGCTTTAGTAATCTGCTGGCCTGCTATACCTGCTGCAACAGAGACTATTGCTTTTGTAACAATTGATGCAGCTACTTTTTTTGAAAGCTCAGGGTACTGATCGTCAAAATTTCTTATTACAGTATTTTCTATATCTTCAAGAATAACAGTCTGCTGAACTCCGCCTGCAGATGAAATTCTCACAGCTGATGTCTGAGTTCCTCTTCTCAGAAATTTTGGAATCGGATTTTCTGCAATTTTCATTGTTGCAAGAACTGCAGTTGCTGTAACGCCTACAGCGAGTGAAGCTGTGTTCAATGCAACCATTATCCCTGCTTTCATCGTATGATCATCAAGGAGTTTTCCTCTTGTGGCTTTGATCGGAGCCTGACCTGCCTGAAAAATAAGAATAAATTCCCCTGAATCATCAGCCATGAAATCTTTTTTCCCGAATTTCCCGGTCCAATCCTGATACTCATCCATATAATTCAGTTTTTTTGCCAGTCTCTGAAGATCGGCCTGAACAGTTACAAGACCCGGACTTAGCTGATAAATCTGTTTATATTCAATGTATGCAAATTCAAGATCATTCTTATCGTTATTTGCATCTCCAATAATTTCGTACGAAACAGCAGTAAGATATTTTGCCATAAGATTCTGCTTATATTTTGCAGCTCCTGTTTCCTCTTTTACTTTAGCAAGCTCATCATTAACAGCCTTGAATTCAACCCTTGCACTGTCAAAATCTTTCAGCTTAAGAAAATTAATTCCAAGGAACATGTGAATAAGAACTTTTTCAAAATCCTCGCCCCTGTAATTCGTAGCAGTCTGGTTTGTAAGTAAACCTGCAACCTGCTGTGAAATGCTGATAGGAACAACCTTAGCTTCTTTTGCTGCCGGAAGAAGAACCATATTACTTTTCTGATAATCAGCGCCGGCATGAAGTATATAACCGCATTCCATCATAAAAAGGAGCTGATCTTTACTTTCTTTATTCACTTCAGGCAGAAGCATTTTTGCAGCTTCAAGATATTCACCTCTATAAAATTTCTCTTCAGGGGCCTTCATAACAGTACGGTAGTCAACTGTTGCGCAGGAAATATAAAACGCAGATGAAAAAATCAATAATGATGCAGATATTTTTTTTAGCATGGATAAACCCCCTATTTGAGATTAAAAAAAGGGACATTAAAAATGCCCCCTGATTAAAAAATTAAATAATTAAAAAGAAATCTTATTCGTTTTAGTAGATTTCAGGAATTCCTGCTGTTCCTGCCATACAAGCTCTCCAGTGCTGAGGCTTGTTACTTTTAAAGTTACAACAAGATACTGGAGGGTTTTCCCGCCAACAGTTCTTACGTTTTCATTAATTTCGCCGAAAAGATAAAGATTTGGAGATTTAAGTTCGCCCGTTGGAATAGCGCTATCAGGATCGATCATGCCTGTCATGCCTTTTTCCATTTCAGTAAGAGCTTCCTTATTATATGTATCATCAATAAAACGGATTCTTTTCTTGATGAGATTGTTTACAAGCTCATTTGCAAGCATCTGAGTATCAATATGTTCTGCAGTTTTATTTCTGATTTTTTTAACCTGAATAAATACAGATTTTTTATACTCATCTTTAAGATTATTGTATAGAGATCCTACCATCTTGTTTACTGTAGTTTTAATTTCTCTTGGACCCCATTCCCTTGAACCTGTATCTTCACTGGCATCTTTGTATTGGGTTCCTCCACAGCTGATAGTAAAAAGTATAACAGCGGACAATAAGAATATTTTTTTCATATAATCATCTCCTTTTATTTTTAAATTATTCCATAAATATAATCTCAAAGCACTTTATTATGTCAATACTATTTATTTAAAGATTTTTAACAAATATTAATTGAAAAAAAGTTTCCATTTTATAAATATATATATAAAAATGTAAAAAAATAAACATAATTGAAATAATAGTGGAAATTATCAGCAAGTTAAAAAAAATTGATCTTCGTAAATATAATTCAATTAAAAAATCAGCCCACAGAGGTTATTAATAATGATAAATAAAAAATATGATAAATTACTGAGAATATTATATATGCCATATGTATATATTATATATCTTCCTTTACTTGCAGTTCTAACATTGTTTTTTGGAGCTCTTTCAGCTCTTACAGCAAGTTTTATAAGCCAGCGTTTAGGAAGTATTTTCGGGGTGATATGGGCCCGCTGTATAGGATATCTGGCACCAATGTTTGTAACAGTGCAAGGCAGAGAGAATTTTGATCCAAAGCAATCATATGTAATCATATCAAACCATAGAACCCAGTTTGATATTATCGTTTTATATGGATGGATTGGAATAGATTTCAAATGGGTAATGAAACAGGAACTTCGTAAAATTCCAGGCCTTGGTATCGGATGTGAAAAAATCGGGCACATTTTCATTGACCGTTCCAACAGTGAGAAAGCCATTGCTTCTATCAATGCTGCAAAAGACAAATTAGTCAATGGAACATCCGTACTTTTTTTTCCGGAAGGAAGAAGGTCGAATACAAATGAAATGCGTGAATTCAAAAAAGGTGCTTTCCGGCTGGCTGTGGAATTTCAACTTCCTATTCTGCCAGTAACATTAATTAATACATCAAAAATTCTCCCGAATCAGACTCTAAAACTTCTTCCCGGAAAAGCAAAACTGATTTTTCATAAACCAATTGATATTAAAAATTACACAGAAGAAAACATGCAGGAACTGATGGACAGATCAAGAGCCGCTATAAAATCAGGTATTGATCAATATGAAACACCGGATATTTAAAAGTTTTTTATATCCTGATCTCCGATGCCTATACCTTATATTTTCCAATACAACTGATAACTTCTTCAGCTGCAGCTTTTGAATCTGAATTTTTTACTTTGGCAATATAGTTGTATTTGGCCAATGAATGTTCATATAGCGGATCATAATATTTCTCAAGAAGTATTTTTATAAATGGAATATATTCATTTGTTCTTATAAGAGATTCCAGTTCATCAATGGTTTTCTGCCCCAATTTCACTTTAAGGCTTTTTACTATATCAATAATTTTATCTTTATCAATTATTTTCGTATACTCGTTCAGAATAATTTCAGCTCTTCTTTCAATATCAGCTTCTATTAAAACAGCAGGTGATGTTCTCATCCTGTTTAGAATCGTATCAGGAATAATGAGATTCCCGATTTTTCTTGATTCACCTTCAATAGCTATATAATCCCTGCTGTTAAGTTCAA
This sequence comes from uncultured Leptospirales bacterium, assembly GCA_964392365.1. Classification (GTDB taxonomy): domain Bacteria; phylum Spirochaetota; class UBA4802; order UBA4802; family UBA5550; genus CAYMPH01. The sequence goes on along the minus strand of CAYMPH010000011.1, from coordinate 41,832 downwards.
AAATTTTTGTAAGCAGCAGAGTTTCAAATTTTTTCTGCGAGTTCTGCTCAAGCCCGATACCGCCGAAGATGGAACTTCTGTGGCCTGCCATTCCTTCAAGGTCAATTGAGTTTTCTATATGATTTATTATTTCAGTTTTACCTGTTCCTGTTAATCCCTGTATTACATAAAAAGGCGGAATTACCGGATCAGTTGAAAACTTTTCATTTATATAATGCCTGTATCCTTTATAACCGGAATTCAGCTTATATACTTTTAAGCCAAGAGATTCAGCAAGCGAAGCAAGTGCAGCCGATCTCATACCGCCGCGTGCACAAGTAAAAATCAGTTCCCGGTCTTTGTATGAAGAAATTTTTAATACAAGTTCTCCAAGTTTCCCGCCTGCAATTTCTGATCCTCTGACAATTGCTTTATCTCTGCCTGTCTGTTTATATAAAGTTCCAACTTCACTGCGCTCTCCATCATCAAATATCGGAATATTCACTGCACCGGGAATATGATCTTCTGAATATTCTCCAGGCGAGCGCACATCAAGATATACAGGATTTTCCAGAGAAAGGGATTCTTCGTAAGTGATTTCATTCATGATTTTAATTTCGATTTGAGTGTTCGGGGTGTCAATTTTAATTTAGTATTAATAAAAGACATTTGATTTATATAAATGCAGTGCCAAATAAATTCTGATTATACTTTAATTATGAAATTTTACCCATCTTGCATATGTTGATTTACTTGGCGGATATGGAAAAATATTTCCAGAAGAATAAATGCTCAGCAGAAACCCGTTTGACAAATTTAACCCAATTGAATTTACATCAAGTGATATTTCCAGAATAGGAGCATTTACCCTGAGCGTTGTGTAAAAAATTGAAGAAAAGTTATCAGTTGGAGCAATTGAAATTGTGTCACAAATATTATATACTCCATAATTATTAGATATAATTAATATTTTTTTCCCATTACAATTATAATCTTTTGAAAATAAAATCACATAGCTCGTTAAATTTCCAGCAAGATCAATTAAAGAGCTTGCTGAAATATTTATGTAAAGCCTGTCGTATGCTGAATTTGTTGCTATATTTATATTTGTCAGATCTTTATCAGCAATACCACTTCCATCAAAAGTGTTAAACAAAACCGGAATATCATTCCATTGTGTTGGATCAGGCGGTGTATTAAATCCAACATTAATATTTGATACAGGAATTATAAACGCAGCGTGCTTATCCACATCATCCCACATGGAACAGGATGAAATTCCGACAACAAATATCAAAACTGATATAATAATTATTTTTTTCAACATTGCTTTATTTATAACCAAATTTAATCAGAAAATTTAACCCATCTAAAACGTGATGATTTATTTGGTGATAGAGGAAAAGCTGTCCCTGTAGAATATACACTTACCATAAAATTTTTTGGAAGATTTAATCCCGTAGCTTTTAAATTAATAAAAAATTCTACAAAAATATTTGGCCCTGTTCCTGAAGCATATAATACTGGTTGTACATAATTTGTTCCTGGAACAGCATTAACATCGCATAAGTTAAAAATGCTATACATATTCCAGGATAATATTATTTTTTTTCCAGAGCAATTATAATCTGAAGCAAATAATATAACAAAGTCAGTAGCGCCTGTAGTCATATCAATATTAGAACTTGATTTTATTTTAAAATATAAAATGTCATGAGTTAAATTTGTAGCAATTTTTATTTCGGTTAAATCCTGACTTATCATAATAGCAGTTCCAGTAAAAATATCAAATAATACAGGAACATCATTCCACTGAGAAGGATTTGGTACTCCACCACTTATAATATTAATATTAGCTACAGGAATAATTAATGGGGAATTCTTATCCACATCATCCCACATGGAACACGATGAAATTCCTATTATAAAAAACAAGGCTGATAATATAATTATTTTTTTTAACATATATTTACTTGAGTTTAGCCCAGCGGGCAGTTGTTGAACTGCCGGTAAAACTTGCAGGGGTTGATGCCGGAATTGCCGCACTAGATGCATAAACCGATACTAAAAAAAAACTATTTAAAGAAAAGCCTGCTGTTGGCATATCAATTGATACTTCATAAGCACTAGATGAACCTGCAGTTAAAGTAGTTGTCAATCCAATTGTTGAAGACACTGCTACAGTGGAACACAATTTGCCATAAAATTCAGGGGAAGCTGAACCTATAGTAGTCTCAATAACATATCCTGAGCATGTATAATCATTCGATAAATTAATTATATAGTATGGAGGCCAAATATTTGCTGATCCATTCATCTCAACATAAAATAATAATTTTGTTTTATCTTTGTTTGTTGCAATCTTAACAAAATTAATTGCATATTGACTAGCGGAATTTTTGCTTTTATCATTTTTTAGAAATAATGGAATGTCTACCCATTGAGCTGAATTTAATACCGTTGTCACATTAATGTTCTCAGCAACAGGAATTTCAAACGCAGCATTCTTATCCACATCGTCCCACATGGAGCAGGACAAAAATCCTACAACAAAGAACAAAATTAAACTAAAAATAATTTTCTTCATTTTACAAACTCACTCCAACACCAAAATTAATGAGTCCCATGAAAACCCTGCTTGCAACAGCATTCTGGTTTACATTCGGTATGTATGTGAATTCAACAAAAGGCGTTACAAAAACATCCCTGCCTGCCCGGATAGGCATTCTAAAACCCAGTGTAACAAGCACATCAAGATAGGTATTTACAACATCTGTTCTTTTATATGGAGGGTTGCCTCCTGTGGGTGTCAGCTCCATTTTTGCAGCTGCCTCAAGTCCGACACCTGCCTGAAAATACGGCTGCAGGAAAACTGTATTTTTTATATTCCAGTTCAGTCCTATAAAGCCCTGAAAGTTAAACATCATCATACCGAACTGACTGAATGTGCTTGTTCCGCTAGGTATCTGATCAATCCAGTTGATTGAACCGCCGAACTGCAGAAATGAAGAAAACGAATTTGTCATTGTTACACCAGCGCCTACACCAGTGATAAAACCCTCAGCTAAAACCCCAAGCGGAATTGAAACTATTGGAGTTATAGTAAAATAAACTGAAGAAAATGTTTTTAAAGATTCTGCACTCTGCAGAGTTATTTTTCCTTTATAAGCAGCCTGAGCCAGTTTTTTAGTTCTCTCTTCCTTGGTTGCATTCTCAAGCATTCTCGCAATATCTTCTTTTGCAACAACGGATATATGTGTTACAATTTCTCCTGCAACCTTATCAACAACCTGAAAAAGAGTATTATCAGCTTTTGAATCCGTTTTAATTTCACTTGTAATATCATTTCGTGAAGCATGATAGATTTTTGTTGTAATTAAAATCGTGTTATTTGTTTTATCATAATCATACTCGCCGAAAACAACAATGTCTGCTTTGGTTTTATCAGCAATATAATTTACATCACCGGAAGAGGCTTTTTTGCCCGGTTTTAATCTGCTTTTAGCAATATTTTCAGCATCAGAAGGCTTGATTCTGTTAAAATCAAAAACAGCTTTCATTGATTCAAATACAGCATCTCCGAGGCTTCTCTCGAGCCACTCATAGTTTCTACTGCCGGTATTATTAATGTAGTTTAAAACAGCAACATTTGCGAGGGTATCTTTTTTCTCAGCTGCGGATAATAATAAAGAAGCAGAAAGAATTATCAATCCGGATAAAATTACTTTTTTCACAGTTGTTGACACCATAATTTTTCCTTTATTTTCAAATGAAAAACAAATTCAAAAGCACAGAAATATAATAATATCTCTGTGCTTTTTTTACTTATGTGTCAATATATAATTTTATGCGTTTTTAATTTTTACTGCTTAAATCTGCTGATCTTTTCAACCTTAACAGGATCAAGCGTTATTGTTCCACCAAGAGTTATGATCTCCATACGATTGCCTTTCTGGCTGAATGCGCCGATATACTGCTTGCCGTCTTTAAGTGAAACTATTGAAAGCTGTCCGTATTTTTTAGAAAGCTCGTCAATTGTCATCGGCATCTGAACTTCTTCTTTATTAAGCTGATCTTTCTCTTCAATTTTAATAATTACAGTTACAAGATTTTCAGGCACAACAATCATTGATGCTTTATCCATTTCTTTCAGATCTTTGGAATCAATTTGAGCCTGAGGTTTCTTCATGGTGACTGTTTCAACATCCGGAACAAGTGATATCTTATCGAACTGCTCAAGCTTTTCTTTTTCTGCAACAGTTATCTTTTCCGGAACAGTCATCTTTTCTTTTGTTGATTCAATTGTCTGGCCTGCATCAACTGAAACAGCCTTATCCATATCAACTTTTCCGTCAATAATAGGAGCAACCTTCACATTTCCAGTAAGCATGATAATTTTTGATTTGCTGCCTGTTGTTGAAAGCTCAAAGGAAGTTCCACGCACAGACGCAACAGCTGTTGGTGTATTGATTTTATAATCTGTACCTTTTTTAACAATCTTGCTGAATGATGAGCCTTCAGACTGAGAAAGTTCAATCTGCTCAGCATCTTTTTTTGTCACAATATTATCAGCTCTGAGTTTTGAATTGCTTTTAATGGTGATAAGAGCCAATTGGCCGAACTGAAGAACAGCAATAGATTTATCGCCTGTTTTAATCTCGTCAGCTTTTTTAATAGGCATTCCCACTGTAGCAGGTGCGCCATTTACAGCAACTTCACCGGCAGTAAATGTAATAACTCCCTGTGACATATCAAGGGCTTCTTTTTTAGAACATGAAATAACCGCTGCTGCAACTGCCGCTGCTGTTATCAGTAAAAATATCTTTTTCATTAAATCCTCCTTATTCACTTTAGGGGATAATTTTAGGGAATTCAAGATAAAAGCTTTAAAAAATTCCCGAGATTAAATAGTTTATTTCCCTGTAAATTGCGAATATTTATAATTTTTTTAGCATCTATAATATAATACCATTAATTAATAATATAGTGTAATAATATAGAACTTATTAATTTAAATTAATCAACAAAAAATTGATCATCTCACATCAATTTTTTTATAAAAAAACAATATTTAAGCATAGAATTTGACCGGAATTCCTGATTATAAAGTATATAAAAACCAGGAAAAAATCTAAAAAATATTTAATATTTTTGTTATTTGCTTGATTAAAAACAGGCACAATTTAGGGAATAGATTCTATCCTTCTGCATTAGATGGATTAAAATCAAAATGCTGTTAGTTCTTTACATGATCCTTTTTTCACCAGCCGCTCTTAATCAATCTATTGAGGAACAGAAAATATATACTCCTGAGAAAATCTGGAGCACTCGAGGAATATATTTACAGATGTAAATTATTAAGCAGGCTTGAGGTGAAATTTATAAAACTTTAGCATCTTAATTTTAGTAAGATTTTTAATTAAAACATATAAATGAGGAAAATAACAAAATGGCTGATACAAACATGACTAACAACAAAAAACTGATTAACTGGGTGAATGAAATGGCTGCAATGTGCGAGCCGGCCAGCATTTACTGGTGCAACGGCTCGCAGGAAGAATATGATAAAATAACTGCAGAACTTGTTGCAGGCGGCACATTTATCAAACTTAATGAGAGTAAAAAACCAAACAGCTTTTACGCTAAATCAGATCCGGGTGATGTAGCAAGGGTTGAAGACAGAACCTTCATCTGCTCAAAAAACAAGGATGATGCAGGCCCGACCAATAACTGGAAATCCCCGGATGAAATGAAAAGCATTCTCAAGGGTTTATACAAAGGCTGTATGAAAGGCCGGACAATGTATGTTATTCCTTTCAGCATGGGACCACTTGGATCAAACATTTCCCACATAGGCGTTGAACTTTCCGATTCAGGATATGTTGCAGTTAATATGAGAATCATGACAAGAATGGGAAAAGCTGTTCTGGACATTCTCGGCGATAACGGCGAGTTTGTAAAATGCCTTCACTCTGTAGGCAAACCTCTTCAGCCGGGCGAAAAGGATGTTCCATGGCCTTGCAATGCGGATAATAAATATATTTCCCACTTCCCTGAAGAAAAAATGATCTGGTCTTTTGGAAGCGGTTACGGCGGAAACGCTCTTCTCGGGAAAAAATGTTTTGCTCTTAGGATTGCTTCAGTTATGGCAAAAGAGGAAGGCTGGCTTGCTGAGCATATGCTTATACTTGGAATAACTCCTCCAACCGGAGAAAAAAAATATATAGCTGCAGCATTTCCAAGCGCTTGCGGAAAAACTAATCTTGCAATGCTTATACCTACAATTCCCGGCTGGAAAGTCGAGTGCGTTGGCGATGACATTGCGTGGATGAAATTCGGCGCAGACGGCAGACTCTATGCGATAAATCCTGAAGCCGGATTTTTCGGTGTTGCACCCGGTACTTCCATGCAGTCTAATCCTAATGCAATGCTTTCCCTTAATAAAAATTCAATTTTCACAAATGTTGCTCTGACCCCGGATAACGATGTATGGTGGGAGCAGATGACCGATGTTCCGCCTGCAAAACTGACAGACTGGAACGGCAATGAATGGACTCCTGCTTCTCCTAAGCCTTCATCTCATCCTAATGCGAGATTCACGGCTCCTGCATCCCAGTGCCCTGTAATAGATGCAGCATGGGAGGATCCAAAAGGCGTTCCAATTTCCGCTATTTTATTCGGCGGACGCAGATCAAGCGTAGTTCCGCTGATACACGAATCTCTCAGCTGGAATCACGGAGTTTTCCTTGGGTCTATTGTAGCAAGTGAAACTACTGCAGCACAGCAAGGTGCTGTAGGAAATCTCAGACGCGATCCATTTGCAATGCTGCCATTTTGCGGATATCATATGGGAGATTATTTCAAACATTGGATAAACACAGGTAAAAAATCCGATAGCTCAAAACTGCCGAAAATTTTTTACGTAAACTGGTTCAGAAAATCCAAAGAAGGCAAATGGCTCTGGCCGGGTTACGGCGAGAACAGCCGTGTTTTAAAATGGGTTATCGAGCGGGTTAGCGGCAATATTAAAGCTGATGAATCTCCAATCGGGTTTCTTCCTATGAAAGATTCAATAGATATTAATGGGCTTAAAATTTCTGAATCAGAAGTTAATGAGGCATTGCATGTTGATATTAACGAATGGAGAAACGAACTTCCAGGTATAAAAGAATATTTTGAATCATATGGAGACAGACTCCCTAAAGAACTCATGACTGAATATGAAAATTTGAAAAAACGGATAGGGTAATTGAATATGGAAGATATATTAGATAAACTGCTGGAAATTCTTCTTCCTCAAAGTGATTTGTTTTTATATTTCTTCCTTTTTTTAAGTGCTATAGTTGAAAATCTATTTCCGCCAATACCTGGAGACACAATAACAGCTTTCGGCGCTTTCCTGGTTGGTACCGGCAGATTAAATTACGCTCTTGTTTATATATCTACTACTGCAGGAAGCGTAATAGGATTCATGTCGCTTTTTTTCCTCGGCAGATATCTGGAAAGGGAATTCTTTTTACAGAAAGATTATAAATATTTTTCTGTCCAGAGCATAAAAGCTGCTGAAAAATGGTTCGATAAATATGGTTTTTTTGTAATTCTCGGGAACAGGTTTCTGCCAGGAGTACGCTCTGTTATATCAATCGTAAGCGGAATTTCAAATCTAAGTCCTTTGAAAGTTTTTTTTCTTTCACTTATAAGTGCCGGAGCATGGAATTTTATATGGATTCAGGCCGGTTTTATGCTTGGGAATAACTGGGATGTGGTCAAAAAAAACTTTGCTGCCATTTTATCAAAATACAACCTGATTGCAGGTATAATTATAGTCGCGGCACTTGCTGGATATATCAGCTGGAGAATATGGAAATATCATCACGAAAAAAAATAAACCATGATGATATTTTATTTCCAGTTCCACCATTTAAGCTTTTCAGGATCATGCTTTTTATTTGATGCAAAATAAACTGCACATCGGAAAGTATACAAAACGCATCTGTCGATTTTAACTTTTCTTATTACACAGAGCTTATCAAACAAAAATTCCGGATCAGCTCCGTTTAAATCTTTCACTGACATAATTCCGAGATCGTATAAATCAACGGATATTGATTTTCCGATACCCGGAATGACCTGCAGCGATTTTAAAATATCTGAATTCAAAAAATCTTTATATTAAATCTAATTTGAAAGATCAATCATGCCGTGATTTTCACGCTTGCGGTTTTCATTTTTTGCACGGCCTCTGTAATCATCATAAAAATGAAAAAATTTACTTTTATCTGCTGCAAATTCCATTTGCCCGCCTAAAACAGGCTTAATAACAAAAAAATATTCCTCATCAGCTTTTAAAGTAATTTCATTTTTAAAAGTCTGCTTATTTCCCAATTTAACAACCAGTGAATGCTTGCCTGGTTTTACATAAATGGTAATATAACCATAAGAAATATCCTTAACTGTTTTGCCGTCAACTTCAACTATAGCTTCCATTTGAAGAGCGCTTATACCATAAATTCTTGCAGTATTTGCCGGTCTTTTTTCAAGACCTGTCTGATCATCCGGATTTGGCGAATCAAATATTCCTGCGAAACTTAAAGAGGAAATTATTACTGAAAAAAGAATTACTGAAAAATTAAAGACTGTTTTTTTAAACATCTTGAGCCTCCAGATATATTATTAGTTTTTTCATTCATTTATAATAATATCAATTTTATACTTTTCCAAGTAAAAAAAATTATCATATTAATAATAATGAATTTTTCCAGAAATACAGGGTTATGTTTTGATATAATAAAAGAATGCGGACACAATAGCGACACAAGGAATAGTGAGAAGCCACGCCCAGACAATCTGACCTGCAACACCCCAACGGACAGCTGAAAGCCTTTTTAGTGAACCTACACCCATGATTGAGCCGGTAATTGTATGAGTTGTACTTACAGGAATTCCTGCCCACGAAGTAAAGAAAAGTGAAACTGCTGCGCCTGTTTCAGCACAGAAACCGTCAACCGGACGGAGCTTGGAAATTTTCTGCCCCATGGTTTTAACGATCCTCCAGCCTCCGAACATTGTACCAAGTGCAATCGCAGCCTGACATGCAAGAACTACCCATAATGGGATATGGAATTCCCCCTTTAAATATCCGGAACTGAATAATAAACCTGCAATTATTCCCATTGTTTTCTGGGCATCATTTCCACCATGCCCAAGACTATAAAGAGCAGCTGAAACAAGCTGCCCTTTCCTGAATAAATGATCCACCTGGAGAGGGGATTTTTTCCTGAATCCCCAGGATACAGCAGTACCTATTAATAAACCGAGAAGCATTCCAAAAAGCGGTGAAATAATAATAAATGCAACAGTCTTTATTATCCCTCCTGCTACAAGAGCCTGAGGACCTGCTTTAACAAGTGCTGATCCGATAAGGCCTCCCATTAACGCATGAGAAGAACTGGTTGGCAGCCCGAGATACCAGGTTAAAATATTCCATGTGCAGGCACCCATAAGAGTCCCGAATATTATATTTGAATCAAGATAAGCTATATGTACAATACCTGTACCGATTGTGCCTGCAACATGAAGACCAAAAAAAAGGAATGCAATAAAATTAAAAAAAGCAGCCCACATAACTGCTCTGCGAGGCGTCAGAACTCTTGTGGATACAACAGTTGCTATAGAATTCGCAGCGTCATGAAATCCGTTCAGAAAATCAAATAGAAGCGCAAGAGCAATTAAAAAAATAATCCATAATTCCATATCTTACGCCTGCTTCACTACAATAGTTGAAATAATATTAGCAACATCTTCACACTGATCAATTACATTTTCAGCATGCTCATAAATTTCCTTCCACTTCATTATATGAATCATATCAGTTAGATTAAAAAGTTCACCCATTGCATGATCCCTGATCTGATCGCCTACATTTTCCAGCTGTTTTACTTCAATACAGTACTGATGAATCAAATCCGGTTTTTTAAGATCACGCAGAGCATTTACAGATTTAGCAATTTCAAGAACAGCCCTGTAAATAACGTCTGAAAATTTAACAAGGTACTGATCGACCTGGCCTGACATTTTATAAATTTTCATTCTGTTTGTGATTGTGAGGATTATATCAACAATTGTGTCAAGCTCATGTGCGAGTGAATGTATATCTTCGCGGTCAAATGGAGTAATAAATGTTTTATTGAGCTTATTCATTATGTCGTGAGTAATTTCATCGCACTGATTTTCATGCTGGCGCATTCTCATAAGAGACTCATCAGTAAAATCGCCTTTTTCGACAATCGCCATAAAATATTGCGCTGAAGTAACGATCTTTTCCGAGAGATCATCAAAAAGATCAAAGAATTTCTCTTCTTTGGGTAAAAAACTGAATCCCATAATATACCTCTTCAATAAAGCCGGATAATTTTAATTACCAGATTAAAAGAACAATTCAATACTCAATAGGAAATTCCTGCTTGAGTATATTGTCTGAAATATTAACTTACTCACTTATTATAATTGAGACTTATTATTGGCAAACAGTTTTTAATTTTTTAATTAAATCTAAACAAAAAATTCACATCTTATATAACATTATTATAATATTTGTTTTATTTTCCAGTAAATATTGCTCCTGTTTTATTAAAAAACTGCAACAGTAGTGTTTTTTAAAGCTTGTTTACATTATTAAAAATAGAGCTGCTTTTAAAACTTAACTGAAAGAGTTGTGTAAAAATTATTATCCGCTTTCTGTTTTCCTGAAATGGGCATAGAATTGAATTTTCTTTTATAGCCGATATTAAGATAAAGACCTGTGCCTATACCGGTCAGAGATTCAAGCAGTGTGAATTTTATAAAAGTATCAACATCATACCTGTAATTTAAAAAATCAATCATGTTTGGAATATAAAATAATATGAAATTAAACTGAACTGTTTTCAATGGCTGCAGGCTGGTCTTGTATCTGAATGAAAGTCTAGGATCAATAATTTCAGTATTATTTGAGCGGAGTTCATATTGAAATGTAGGAGCTGCACTTAAATCCATCAGCCAGAACCAGTTTTTAAAGATTACAAATTTAAGACCGGTTCCGGAATTATTTCTGAAAACAATTCCGGATATGCTGTCATACTCAAATTTTGAAAAAATAAAGAATTCAAGCCTGGGTATAATATAATAATCTAAATTCAGAAACGAGCTGAAATTATTTTCACTAACTTTACCTGAAAAATCCCCATAATGAATTTCAGCATGACCTAATAATTCAAAAAGTCCGTCATTGTATTTTATCATAGAACTTGCATCTATATCATTTGAATTGGTATTTCCGATTTTTAAACTATACCCGGCACCCAATTCAAAAAATAATTTCTTCTGTTCTTTACTTTTAACAATAATAGGATCAACACCAAATGGAGAATTTTTTTCCGGAGGTGATAAAAGCATTCCGCCTGCAGATTCCTGAGCTGCTGAAGCTGATATCAGAATAAATAAAAATGCCGGAATAAAAAAACCTTTCACTTATTACCTCCCCTTTTAAAAGGAAAGAAAAGGAGATCTTCGGGTTTAATGTGAGATATAATTATTCCAAATGAAACAAGTACAAGTGTAATTATAACTCCAGGCGCAAGCTGTTCTCCTAAAATCAGCCAGCTGAAGAAAACCCCAGCAACAGGCATAATAAAAACATAAGTGTGAAGAGAAACAGCGCCGTATTTATTAAGGAGAATATTCCATACTACAAATCCGAATGAACCTGTAATAATACTCTGATACAAAACTGAAATTATAATTTCTGCATTAATTTTGAAAATCATAGGGCTTTCAAAAATAAGCGCAAGTATCCAGTAAAATGAAACTGAAAATATCATAGGAAATAAGACAAGCTGATATGGATCAAAATCTGAAATAATTTTTTTTGTATATATGGTACTTATTGATACCAGTGAAACAGCGGCAAGAATTATAAAATCTCCATACATGACAGAGCTGTTTACTGTATTTCCCGGCTTTAGCAGAATATATATTCCGGTAAAACAAAGAACAATACCTGCAATTTTACGGATTTCAATTTTATCTTCCGGAATAAAAAAGTGAGCAAGAATCATTATCATAAATGGCTGAACATTATTTATCAGCGAAACTCTTGATGCCAGGGTTAACTTTATCCCGTAAAAAAAAAGTGCAAGCACTACAATCTGCGAGACTGTTAAGATAGCAATTCTTCTGTAATTTTTTCTGCCTATATGAAAACTTTTACCGGATACTTTAGCCCAGGATGCTATAACTATTATTGATATAGAAATTCTTATTGCAGCAAGAGTAAACAAGCTGATTCCTGTTAATGCTATTTTAACAGCAATTGCATTTACCCCGAAAGAAGCTATAAGCAGTATAACAAACGGCGCCATGCTCAAAGGCAACGCTCCATGGTTTTCTGCTAAAACTGTTCTTTTATTCTCATTCATATTAATTCCACGTATTTTTTCATTAAATCTTAAAGAGAAAAGCAATAATTATTAAACTTTTACATGTCAATAATTTTCACAAATTCATTTTTTTTTGTGCCGAATCAATTTTTTTTTACACTTATAACTATAACAACTGTATTAATGAAAGTAGAGGTAATTTTTTATGAACGGCAATTTGAGATCAAACACATCGAGCCTGAATAATAACGGCTGGTATATGTGCTTGAAGAAAAAGATGAAAGTATCTTCCGGTTATTGCGAATGCTGCAATGATTGTGAAAATCAGGGAATAACTATTAAACCGCTAAAGGAGCTTAATTATGAATCATCCGGCGGTAAATTTTAATAAAACAGCTATTGCAATAACCGTTTGAATTATGTCGCAAAATTTAACTTTATCACATTTATAGCCTTGACGCAAAGCCCTCCTGATAGTATTTTTCGAATAACCAATGAAACAATATATTTACATTTTACGATGCGCAGGTGAAAGACTTTATACAGGTTATACCACTAATATTGAAAAAAGAATTAAATCCCATTTAAAAGGCACTGTTACATCAAAATTCACACGGGCTTTTAAACCAGTCTGCATTGAAGCCTGCTGGATTTTAGAAGGGAATAAATCTGCTGCTCTGAAAACAGAAGCTTCAATTAAAAAACTTTCACGCGAAGAAAAAGAAGAATTAATAACAAATCCCGGTTCAATAATAAATCATACTCCGGAAAATATTCTTATCGAAATAAACCTTGAATGGACCGGGAAGAATTTAAAATTTCAGAACAGCTGAAAGGGAATAAAAAATTTCTGTATCATTGCGGTCAATTTTTCTTTCTCTGATGTTAAAAGAAATATCCGAGCGCTTTACTTCTCTGGACATTTCATTGTTGTAATAATTGTAACCGGGATTTATAAAATAAGCGTGTAATATTTCACCCAGTTTCAACACTGCATATGCAAGGAAAAAATATCCTGAATACTCAATATTTCCAAGATAATAACAGCCAAACCCTGCTAAAACCATTTCTGCAGTAAAATAACTCCAGCCGAAAATTCTCCACCCTTTATAGAAAAGGCCTCCTCCGGGAATAAAAAGGGAAAACATCATTGCAGTCCAGTTTTTATTATCGAAGAAAGGGATTATTTTATCAGATTTATTAAAAAGATATGCAAGCTGATCTAGAAATGCAGCAGTTCCTGTTAGAGGAATTGTTGCAAACATAAATATCTGAAAATTCTGCATTGCAGCAGTTTTAGTTCCGCCTTCAATCCAGGGCCAGTAATTAATTGTAAAACCTGTTACAATTTCAGGCAGAAGAAGCTGTGTCAGTAAAATCACTCCTGTATATGCAAGCCCTAAAGCGCTGGGTCCATGTGAGGAATTTGCGGATTCCCCGTCAAACCCGAGATACCCGGTTGAAAGATAAGCTCCGTAAACCGGTATAATCGTTGAAGCAAGCGGATTAATAAAAGCAGTTGCAGCAACAAATCTTTTTTCAGGATCTTCACCTTTTAAAAAGGTATTTTTCAGTCCGCTTTTATAGATTAAATTTGTTTCCAGAATTTTATCAAGCCTGCGGATTTCCTTATCATAGTCAGCCTGTTTTGTGAGAGTCACAGCTTTTTCTAAAAATCCTGCAGGCAATTTGACTTTGGACGTGTATCTGTCAGCCTCAACCACCTCTATTGTTTTCCCATCGTTAGTCTGATATGAACCGGTTGAAATGCTGTTCCTCTGCCCGAATGATACAAGTCCTGTTCCTGATTCGTTTTTTAAAACATCGCCTGTGAGTTTTAAATTTTCGTGAAGATACGCAATTTCTCTTGCAAGCTTCAATGGAACATTTACCGCAATTGTACTTTTTATAAGAATATTTTTACTTATTTTACCATACTTCCCGTTTAACTGATAAATCTTTGCATCTCCGAATGTATAATTGCCGCGCTTAAAGCACATTACAGTAATGTAAATATCAACCTCTAAAAATTCTGCAGCTTTTTTATAAACATCGTCCGTGCCTGAAGCATTAGCTTCGGTAAGAGCATTATTTATTTTATTTAATTCTGCAGGGAAAAGTATTCCAAGATTATTGATTACATCTGTAATTTCTTTTGCAGATTCAATAGTAACAGCATCGATCTGAACATTCTCGGATAGAAGAGGGAAAACAACTATAGATGGACGTATTCTATATTCTTCTGAATATGCAATGTATGTTTGAAGGAAAAAAACTAGAGGCAGAATATATCTGATTACTTTTATTAACATTTTCTCAGCCGGTTTTAAAATGGAAATGCGTTTATACTCTTATAAAAATAAAGAATAAACAGGCTTGTCAATGATTATTTAATATCTCCATTTGAATGAAAAGATTTCATTTCCGATTTACTATAATTTTCTGGTTAAATATTCTGAAAAGCTTTTCTGCTTTGAATCATATTTTTCAGTAAAAAGATGGGATGATATTATAAAATCTGCTGTAGATTTATTATTTGCTGTCGGGATATTATATAATACTGCAATTCTCAATAAAGCTTTTACGTCAACATCATGCGGCTGCGGTTCCATTGGGTCCCAGAGAAAAATTATTATATCTATTTTTCCTTCAGCTATCATTGCTCCAAGCTGCTGATCGCCGCCAAGAGGTCCGGATTTTAATTTAATAATCTGAATTTTTGTTTCAAAATCCTTTTCCTGTTCAAGTTTTGTTGTAATGGCTTCCTCAACGAGTCTGCCTGTTGTGCCTGTGCATACAAGCTTATGTTTTATTAATATCTGATAATTCCATTCAGCCCATTCAATCAGATCTTTCTTTCTGTTATCGTGTGCAACAAGTGCGATTGTTTTAATTTCATCCATTATGGATAATTTCTCCTTCAAATTTTAAAAACATCAATATACAGAATTTTATCTCAACCGGCAATAATTAAAACCTGTAAACATACTGCAATCCGAAAATCAAGCCTAAATTTTTATCAAGTTTATCCAATGAAATAATCGGTTCAAAGCTGAAACCTTCTTCAACAACTGCACCATTTCTGATTTTATCCTTTGTTAAAACCGCGTGTATAACTTCAGCAATTTTAACTGCTGAATAAACCCCGATTAGAATATATCCATTTGTATAATTAATATCCTGCTTAACATAATAGCCTAAAGAATAATTATATTTTTCAGAAGGTGTAAGTTCAAGTATCATAAAATACAGAAGAAGATTATTGAGATGAAAATATACATATCCCCAGAATCTATCACCCCGGTAAAAATGACCGCCGCCTCCTCCCACAAGAGCAAGAAATCCTGCAGTTAAACTGTTACCCATTAAAGGCTGAACACCCTGATAATTCGATGCATCCTTTAAATACTGCTGGGCAAACGAATCTACAAAAAGAGGAAGGCCTCCTGCAAAAAGCATATACCAGGAAAATGCATTACCAGCGGTTGATTCACGCGGTATATCAGATAGATTTTTTTTATATACATCAGGGTTATTAATAAAGCCGCTCATCATTAAATAAAAGTATGCAGGATAATTTATTGTCCACATTGCAAGGCCGGGCCAATCAGAATCTTTATAATATCCCAGCAGAGGAGAAACAACAGGCATTAAAGCACTGGCAGGAGCAGCCAATAAAAAAGTATAGAACGTATCTAGTCCTGAAAATTTATTAAAAACAATTTCTTTTTTTCTTCCATAAAAAAAATCTGAAAAATATTCCGATTTTTTTTTAAATTCAAGAAGAACAAAATCACCTTTTTTTATTTTTATAGTTTTATCCTGAAGAATTCTATTTACAAAAGTTCCTTTTACTGATTTTATATTTCCTGCAGTTCCATCTGAAGCATCTAATCGGCTGTAAATATTAAAAGTGCCGTCAATATTTTCCTCAAAATCGAACTTAACATTTTCTCCTTCGGAATCAAGCGATGCTTTAAGCCTGTAAACATTTAATAAGCCGGATAAAAAATGACCTGAATGTTCCTCAGTAATGTAGCTGAATTCCTTCGGAGCAAATTCCCCGGTCATTGGAATTTTTACTGTATATTTATAAATTATTTTCCCGTTATACGGAATATCAAGACCATATGCAGCAAGTTTCAGAATGATATAATCTCCTCTGTCGTCAATGCTGCCTCTGATCAGAATATTAAAACCCGCATCTTTTGAAACGCGCAGCTGGCATATTTCTTCATTGCAATTAAACCTGTTAAGCTGATCCTTTAATAAAGGTACATTTACAAGATCAAATATTCCGGATACAGTAAACGCATTTACAAGATGCCCTTCAAGAACCGGAGCAATATTCGATCCTCTCGGGCTGTTGTTTTCAATACCGGATATTCCCATTAGAGGTTTTGCAGCAAAAGCAGAAACAGTAGAACTAATTAAAAGAACTGCTGCGATAATTTTAATATAAAATTTTATCTGCATCAATCTTCAATCCCTTTTCTTGCCATAACACCTTCATCATAATAATGCTTTATGCATTTCATTTCAGTTACAAGATCCGCTTTTGACATAATATTATCATTTGCATCTCTGCCGGTAAGAATAAGTTCAATATTTTCAGGTTTATTTTCCATCAGCCTTAATAGCTCGGTCTCTTCAATTAATTTAAAATTTACTGCAGTGATAATCTCATCAAGTATAAGCACACCGCTGAATCCGGAAGCAACAATCTCCATGACTCTGGAAAAGCCTTTTTGGGCAATTTTTTTATGTTCAACTAAATCAAGATCAGAGGTTATAAATTTTTCACTGCCGAAATTTTCTATTTTAATTAAATCATTGAGCATTAATATAGATTCCCTTTCACCTGAATGCTGTCCTTTTAAAAACTGTATTATGATTCCTGATATGCCTGAACCTGCAGCACGGACAGCAAGTCCGATGGCAGCAGTAGTTTTGCCCTTGCCGTCTCCAGTATAAATCTGAATGTATCCTTTAGTTAAGCTGCTCATCCCAATTCCAGTTTAAATTAATATTTTCATTCCCATACTGTTTTAACCCCCACTGACTCACCCTTGATAAGGGGAGAACCAAAGAGGGGGTAAACACAGTTTATTACAATTTCAATATCATTACGTCAATTCATTTTAACCGAAGTTCCGCTGTTTTCCCATTGAGTGAAGTAATATCAATCTTATCCGGAAATTTACAGCTGAAAGCAAATCCTTTATACCAGTTTCCGCTTTTATCTTTATGATACCAGTTTTTTTCAGTAACAGATTTTCTTAAATAATAAATATCTTCATCAAGCAGTTCAGGCGATGTTGAGAGCTTCAATGCATTAATAAGCCTCACAAGCTTCCAGTATGAAGCAATATCATATCTGTTAAAACCATTTGCAAATTTATATAAAGCGCTTCCTCTTGTAAGGCGCCTGTTTTCAGGAATGCCGATTTTTTCGAAAAGATTCACACCTGGAATAATATATAAAGGCGAAAACCCGATTTTGAGTGGAAGAGCAGCAAGATATAATATATCGCTTATAAGATCTTTTAAATCTGTTCCTGGCATGCCTGCAATTAAAAAAGCAGAAATATCAACTCTGCCAGCATTTTTTTCAGCAATATATTTTACCGGTGCAGAAAAATCCGGCCTGCTTATATCTGAAAGAGTTTTTTCTTTCCCTGTTGCCATTGAAAGATTAAATTCAGTAAATCCGCAGGCTAAAGCTTCTTCCACATATGGCGCGAGATTTGCTGCAGTTATCCCGTTCATTGCTGTAAAATTCATTCCCTTTTCCGAAAATGATTTTAAAATAGAAAGAAGGCTTAAGCTGAAATCCTCTCCATTGAAAAGATTATCATCCTCAAAATCAATCAGCCTAACGCCTTCATTGTATAAATATTCAATTTCTTTTTTTATGGAATCAAGTGATCTTGCCTGATATTTATATCTTCCATGTACAGAACAGAATCCGCACTTATATACACATCCTCTGCTCAGTACCATTTTTGCTATTCTTCTTCCTCTAAAAAAATACGGCATATCCCTTAATGGATGATCTTCAATGGCAAATATTTCATCCTCAACTTTGCAATCCGCAGTATTTTTGCCGGAATGGAATATTTTCCCCTCAAGTACAGGTTCCTTACCTTCCATTAAAAGTTCAGCAATCTTTTTAAAAGATAATTCCGGATCAGATGGAATTAAATAATCAGCGTGAGTGATTTTTGAAATATAATCTGCTTCTGATGACACAGCCCATCCGCCAACTGCAGTCTTTGCTGTTGTTTCAGTTTTTATTCTATACAATAAATTTTCTACATCAGGGTGATATGCTGAAAACAGAGACGAAATGCCTATAAGATTATAATTATTTTCACTGATACAGCTTATAATTTTATCAAAGGAATCACCGAATCTGAAATATTTGTTGAAAAGTGAGTATGCGGAATAATCTTCTTTATAAATTTCTTCGAGATAAGAAAACTCATCCGGTTTTTTAACAGACTTTTTTTTCCCTGAATACATAGAGTCGTAAATATCTGATTCAACTCCTGTAAGTTTATTAAGGCTTTTCTTAATGTAATATAGACCAAGCGGCTCCATTCTTGCCGGTGTATAGTAATAGTCAAATATCGGGGGAGATATAAGTAAAATTTTATATTGCATAAATTTATTTTCTTTTTATATTTAAAATATAAACCTACCTTATATTAACTGTAATCTAATTCCAGTTCTATTTTATGATTGATTTATTTATCTTATGATTTTTTTATATTACATGAATATTAAAATCCGTCTAAACAGGACATTAAAAATATGACAAACACTAAAGTTTCATTCACCAGAAAAGATATAATCTACTTATCAGCAAGTGCAGCTTTAACTTTTCTAATGGGCCTTGCGGATATGATTACAGGTTCCGACCTTTCGTTTATCATATTTTATATTCCGCCTATTGTAATTGCTGTCTGGCTTGCGAATATATATGCTGGTTTAATTATTACATTTCTATCTCTTGCAGTCTGGATTTTTTCAAACTTTATTTATCCGCATCAGATTGTATATACAAAAGAATTTTTCATGATTTGGGAAATTTTTCAAAAAGCTATTTTTTTAACTATCACACTTGTTACTGTTGCAAAATATAAAGAACTGTATGAAAAACAGAAAAATCTTTCATTTATAGATTATCTTACAGGATTGAAAAACAGAAGAAGCTTCGTGGATCATCTAAGGAAAAAATCAGCCGAATTCACTTCTGAGTTCAGCATATGTTTTATTGATGTTGATAAATTTGATGAATTCACAGCTCTGGTTGGACAGGCTAACTCTGATGAAACCGTAATCAGTATGGCAAAATATATAAGCAAACATTATAAAAACTGCTATAAATTTGAAGAAAATAAATTTGCGCTGATATTCAATGAAAAAACAGGACCAACAGCACTTTCAAAAATGACTGATCTTCAGATTGGTCTTCGGCAGAGCATCATTCTTCCCAAAAAATATAATTTAACATTCAGTATTGGAATTATTCTCTGCACATCTGCAGGGATTACCCATACACAGATTCTTAAACATCTGTACAGACTTATACAGAACATTAAATCAGAAGGCGGAAATGATATCCGTTTTGCTGTTTTATCAAAAAAGTGATTATAATATTTTAGATGATGTAAGTTCTCTTACTGCTCCGTAAGGACAAGAGTTTGTGCATAAACCGCATTCAGTACATAATTCTCCATTTATTACAGGTAGACTATTTCCAATTTGTTTAATTGCCCCTGACGGGCATTTTCTCACAAGCGGGCATGGATGATTTGCAGGACATTTGCTTGTTATTTCAATCATATTAATATCAACCTCTTTTACCAATTAAAATCAATAATAGCAAAATATTCAACTTCTGCTTAATAGTCAATACATTATTTAAGATTTTTCTAAAATACTTTAATATTTCAAATTTTTTTAATTTTACATAAAAATATATATACAAAATTTATACCGATTTGTTTAATATTAAAATCGCACAACAGATATAATTCATTTTTTATTAATAATGCAGTTCCAAAAATATATATAAAAGGACGGCAGAATATGAAGAAAGATGTACATGTTGAATATCAGGAAAAGCTTATCAGTGCAGAAAAAGCAGCAAATTTAGTAAAGTCCGGCGATAAGTTATTCTACAGTGAATTTGTTTTATTCCCAGAAACCCTTGATGAAGCCCTCTCAAAGCGTATCCATGAACTCAATAACATCGATTTAAAAAGTGTCTGTTTTACAAGAGTACCAAAAGTCGTTGAAGCTGACCCTAAAAGAGAACATATTATTATGAATGACTGGCATTTCGGCACAGTATCCCGCAGGCTGCATGATATAAATATGTGTAATTATATACCGCTCTCATATCATCAGGGCCCGAGAATAGTAAGAAAATATCAGAAATTCGATGTTACTTTTATCACTGTTGCAGAAATGGATAAAAACGGATACTTCAATTTCGGGCTCTCTAATTCCATAACAGGATCAGTTCTCAGTAAATCAAAAATAATTATTGTAGAAGTAAATAAAAATGTGCCGTATTGTCTCGGAGGAAACAGGGAATCAATTCATATTTCCGATGTTGATTATATTGTTGAAGGCAAAAATACTCCTCTTGCTGAAGTTAAACCTCAGGTGCCGAAAGAAGTCGATAAACAGATAGCGACCCATATACTGAAAGAAATTGAAGACGGATCAACTCTCCAGCTAGGTATAGGCGGTTTGCCAAATCTAATAGGACAGATGATTGCAGAAAGCGATCTTAAAGATCTCGGAATTCATACTGAAATGCTGGTCGATTCCTGTGTTGATCTATACAAAGCAGGAAGGATTACAGGAAGAAAAAAATCTGTGGATCATTTTAAAATGACCTACACTTTTGCCATGGGAACAAAAAAGCTTTACGATTTCCTTGACCGTAATCCCACATGCGCATCCTATCCTGTAAATTACGTAAATGATCCGAGAATTATAGCGCTTAACAACAAAGTAGTTGCAGTCAACAATGCAATTGAAGTTGATCTCTTCAGCCAGGTATGCTCAGAATCTGTAGGTCCTGATCAGAAATCAGGTACAGGAGGGCAGCTTGATTTTATATTCGGAGCTTTCCAGTCAAAAGGCGGGAAAGGTATCATTTCACTCAGTTCAACTTATACTGATAAAGAAGGTAAACTCCGCACGAGGATAGTGCCAACACTTCATCCGGGGTCAATAGTAACAGTTCCAAGATCTATAGTTCAATACGTTGCAACAGAGTTTGGAATTGTACAGCTAAAGGGTAAATCAACCTGGGAACGCGCGGAAGCTCTTATAAGCATAGCTCATCCCCAGTTCAGAGATGAATTGATAAAAGAAGCAGATAAAATGAAAATATGGATCAGAAGCAATAAATAATGATTTAAGTTTTTTACATTAATAAAAATTAATATGCTGATCTCTTTAACTAGATTTCCTGGTCAGAGATATCACTATTATTTTTTATGAAAAAAGAAAGATTCTTCAGATCAAAATTTCTATCTATCCTGCCTGAACCTGAACAGGAGTACTTGCTTTTTCTCCAGGGTTCATCGCTTTCATAATCCACAGGTATTCCTGAAAACATGGAGTCTTCATTTATATTTTCTTTTTCCATAATTATCTCCATTAAATATAATACTTTTGATCAGCTTAACTGTTAAATCAATATATACATTTTTTACAAAAATGGAAATAATTTTTTCTGGAAATTTAATTTAATTGAAATCGGATTTTTTTTCAATAAAATCGGTCCACTCACCAGATATAACCATAATGATCAGTACAAGCGGCTTTGTGCTGCAGGATGAGACTTACTATTCAATAACCTTGAACAAAAATTAAAATTTATTTTTTTTAGTTTTTTCTGCCTTTTTTAATGCAAGACGTTTATCCATTCTTTTATTTGCATCTTCAAATCTTTTTTTCTGAATTGCAGTTTTTAATTTCAGCTGGGGAATCGGTATAGGTTTCAGATTTGCATCTACTGCTACTAAAACAGCATACATGGAAGTTACATGGGATGTTTTATTTGTTTTATGATTTGTTACTTCAATTTTAATGCCTACTTCCATTGAGGTTTTCCTGACACAATTTATACTCGCTTTCACATGTACTTCATCTTTTACTTTTATAGGAGTATCAAAAAGAAGGTGATCAAGACAAACTGTTAAATATTGTGATTTATTATATGAGGATGCAAGAAGCTCCGAAGTTAAATCTGCAAGTTTTGCCACATCGCCTGCTGATACATATCCAAAATCATTTGCATCATTGTAGCTCATAATTTTCTTCATTACTATTTCAGTTTCGCCCGTTGCCATTGAATCCTCCGGAAAATTTCATTTGCAGTCAGTTGCCAAATTTTTTTTAAAATAAAAAAATTAAATGTACCCGTACTTTTTTATTAATATCTTATCAAAAAATTAGTCAAGCCATTATTAAGAACTCTATCTATTAATTCACGTTTAATAAGATATTTTGAATTAAATTTGTTCTGTTTTTTGCAAAGCTTTCATAACTGTTTCAATTATCTTTTTAACAGGGATATCATGCGCCAATGCGGCTTTTGAGCATTCATCAAATTCAGGTGTTGCTGTTAAAATTTCATCCCCGTTATAAATTATTTTTACATTTATTGTTCCAAATGGAGTTTCCACTTTTTCAAAACGCCTGTTGTATCTGAATCTGGTTTCACTGGAAATTCTGATACCGGAAGTTGTAGTTTCACGGACTATTATATCAGCAAATTTTTTTTCAGTGCCGGTTTCGCAGATGACTTTTAAAATAGAACCCGGTCTCGATTTTTTCATAATGCATGGAATTATAAAAACGTCAAGAGCTCCGGCTGATAAAAGTTTGCTCATGACATATTCGTAAATCTGAGGATTTAAATCATCAATGTTGGTTTCAAGAACAGAAACTTTTTCTACAATACTTTCAGTTTTAATGCTCCCGGTTATGATTCTCAGAAGATTTGGAGATTCAAGTTCCCTTGAACCGGCGCCGTATCCCGTACGGGAAATATCCATATCAGGCAAATTGCCGAAGTTGGAACACAGCTCTGCAATTATACCTGCACCGGTTGGGGTTGTAATTTCAAATTTTATTCCGCTGTCGAAAACAGGAACGCCGGTGAGAAGTTCAATTGTAGCAGGAGCCGGAACAGGAATTTTTCCGTGCATTGAATTTGCGAAACCGGAACCTGTATTAATTTTTGAACAATAAATTTTTTCTATACCAAGAAGATCAAGCCCTATAACAGCTCCGGCTATATCAATGATTGAATCAACTGCGCCAATTTCGTGAAAGTGAACATCGTCCGGTGCAACGCCGTGAATTTTCCCTTCTGCTTCTGCTATTCTTTTAAAAATTGAATTTATTTTAAATCTGATATTTTCATCAAACGAGCTTTTTGAGATTATACCTGAGATATCCCTGAAAGTTCTGTGCGGGTGATCTTCAGTAATATCAACAGAAAATTTTGTGCCGGAAATTCCGTTCCTCAAAACTTTTTCTGCTGATAGCTTATATCCTGAAAAATTAAGTTTTGAAATTTCAGATTTAAATTTTTCAAAGTCAAGACCTGCATCGAGCATGGAGCCTATAATCATATCTCCGCTGATTCCGGAGAAACAGTCAAAATATGCAATCTTCATTTTGTATTTCCCCTGCAGATCATGCTTGCCGCGTAACCTGCGCCAAAGCCGTTATCAATATTTACAACAACAACACCTGGAGCGCACGAATTAAGCATTGTCAGGAGAGGCGCAACCCCGCTGAAACTCGCGCCGTAACCAACGCTTGTGGGAACTGCAATAACAGGGCAGGGTGAAATTCCTCCAACAACACTCGGTAAAGCTCCATCCATACCTGCAACAGCAATAATAACAGAAGCACTATTAATTTTGTCGATATTATCAAACAGCCTGTGAATTCCAGCTACACCTGCATCAAAAAGCCTTTCAACATTGTTGCCTATAACCTCTGCTGTAAAAGCTGCTTCCTCTGCAACCGGAATGTCTGCTGTTCCTGCTGTGATAACGAGAATTTTTTTATCTGTAATTGGTTTTATTTTCTCTCCAATAAGAATTATCCTTGCTGGTTCATTATAAACTGAATCAGGCAAAACACTTTTTACAGCCTCAAATACTTCCCTGTTTGCCCGAGTTGCAAGAACAGATGAAGACTTTGCAGAAAGTTTTACAGAAATTTCTTTTATCTGATCTATGGTTTTGCCTTCACAGAAAATTACTTCCGCATATCCTTTACGCATGCTTCTGTGATGGTCAATCATTGCAAAACCGGTTGATTCGTATGGCAGATCTTTTAAAACATCAATTGCAGATTCAATTGAAGTTTTACCGGATTTAACTTCGTTTAATAATATAGAAAGTCTTTCTGTATTCAATTATTTTCCTCCGGGATGTGATTCTTTTTCATATTTAATTCTTGATAGCATAGTAAAATAAAATAGTAAACACTTTTTATATGTCCAGATAAAATTTTATTTCTTAATAGTTCTTCGATATATGTCGTATTCTTTGCAGACCTATACTCCGTACAGGCAAATGGATTAAATAAACTCTATTAATTCAGAGTTAATAAAATTAACTTGCCATTTTCATGAATTATAAAAGTTTGATTTTATTATGAAATTAAAAGTATTATACAGCATTGCATTGTGCACTCTTTTTTCTGCAATACCGCTTTATGCAATAGAACCAATTTTAATTAATGAATATCTCGAATCATTAAATATTACAAAACAGGTTCAATATTTCGAAGACAAAAGCGCAAAGGCTGCCATAGAAGATATAACAGATAACAAAAAGTCAATAAAATGGATCCAGTGCGATTCTGAATCGGTAAATTTTGGATATAGTTCATCTGCATATTGGTTCCGAATAATTACAGACAATAAAACTGACGATGGCCTTAATTATTATCTCGAAATAGCCTATGATCGTCTCACCCGCGTTGATCTCTATCTTAAAAAATCAGGAAGTGGATACAAATCAATCAGGGCAGGCAACAGTCTTCCTTTTCATGTGAGGCAGATTGAAGACCGGAATACCGTTTTCCATATAAAAGAAAAACCTGGAAAGAATACTTACTATGTACGCGTAGAGACTGCCAGTTCTATAAATTTTCCAATCAACATCTGGTCGCCGGAATCATTCCTGAAAAGGCTCAATCGCGACCTTCCTATATTGTGGATATTATATGGGTTCATGATAGTTATGATTTTCTACAATGTGTTCATTTTTCTCTATACCCGTGAGCAGACATATATCTATTATATCTTACTTATTGTTTCATTGCTCCTTCTCCAGCTGATATTGAATGGCTTCGCATTTCAATATTTGTGGCCCGATTCAGTATGGCTTGCAAATAATGCGCTGCCGTATGTAATAAGTATAACTCTAATTTCGTTCTGTCTTTTTTTCAGGGCATACCTCGATACCAGGCGTTCATTTATTTTTATGGACAAGCTGCTTGTATTCACTACCATCATACCATGCACAGTGATTTTCATCGCATGTCTCAGCGGACATCCGTTCATATTGGACCATGCCAAGAAATTGCTGATGATAATAACTTTATATTCAACGGTTACCATGTTTCTTTCATCCGGTATAGCTGCTTTTAGAGGATCACATCTTGCACGCTTTTTTTTATTTGGTTTTGGATTGATTCTGCTCGGAACCATCACTCTGCTGCTGAAGCAGTTCGGGTTTATTCCATCAAATCCTTTTACCAGAGGAATAATGCTGATGGCATCATCATTAATGGTTGTCTTCTTCTCTCTCGGTCTTGCTGAAAAGATCAGGGTGCTGAAAAATACTCTCTCAGATCTCAATATAAATCTTGAAAACAAAGTTATCGAAAGAACTGAGGAGCTTGAAGCTGAAAAGGAAAAATTGAGACACCACAATATGCTGATGGATAAAGAAGTCGACCTCGCAAGGATTATCCAGAATGAGATAGTTCCGCAGATCAGCCCTATTAATTATATTTACTCACTATACAAACCAATGAGCAAGGTAGGCGGTGATTTTTTTGATTTTATAAAGTTCCGCGATTCAGATAATGTAGGGATTTTTATCAGCGACGTATCCGGTCATGGTGTTCCGGCAGCATTCATTACTACTATGATAAAAACTGTAATCCTCCAGGCTGGGGAGAAAAAAAATAATCCATCAGAGCTTATGTATTTTCTGAACGATATACTTTACAACCGTACTGGAGGAAATTTTTGTACCGCCTTTTACGGAATATATGATCCGGATAAAAGATCCTTAACTTATTCTATAGCCGGACATAATAGACCATATATAATAAAAGAAAACAGCGTGAGCCAGCTCAAAGGGATCGCCGGTATCCCTATAGGTATAATGGAAAATAGTATGATGCCGGATAGCAATAAAGCTTATAAAAACATAGAAGAAATACTGCCGGTTGGCAGCAAATTACTGATGTATACAGACGGTTTTACCGAAGCAAGATCGCTCATTAACAATACTTTTTTCGATGAATGCAATATTGATGAGGTTTTACTGGAACTTAATTCTTTTCCATGTGATAAATTTATAAAGGAGCTGTATATAAAACTTACAGCATTTCGAGGAGCGGATTCCTTTGATGATGACGTCTGCCTCCTTTGTCTTGACGTGAATTGAGAATTCAGTTTGCTGTTCCAGGAATCTGATTCATGCTTCCCATTCTATATCCAATTAGATCAAGAGTAACAAATTTAAATCCAAGTGATGTAAATTTTTTTATTACATCTGCTGATACCTCATCCTGAACTAAATAATTGAAATTTTTTCTGTCAGTTTCAATTCTAACAATATCCCCGTGAACTCTTACCCTTATATTCCCATCTATTATCTCTGATAAATATTTTTCAGCATCCATTACAGCTTTGAGTTTTTCTCTGGTCAGTTCCTCATTGTGAGCAATTCTTGTTGCAAAACAGGGTGACGATTTCTTGCTGAAAAAAGACCACCCCTTTTCTTTTGCAATTTCCCTTATTTCTGCTTTTGAAAGTCCCGCCATTAAAAGAGGACTTATAACACCCATTTCAGTTACAGCTTTATATCCGGGCCTGAAATCTTTTAGGTCATCTGCATTTGAACCTTCAAGTATTACAGATATCTTTTTTTCTTCTGATAATTTTTTCATTATTCCAAGAACGGTTTTTTTGCAGAAATAGCATCTATCCGGCGGATTTGATCTGACATTTTCAACTGAAAGAATATCTGCTTCTAATATAATCAGTTCTGCTCTTACTCCTGCAGAATTTTTTTCCACTTCAAGAATTTCAGAATCTGCAAGCAAATCTGATTTTATTGACGCAGCAAATAATCTTTTTATTCTGCTTTCATCAGCTGCGTGAAGTAGAAATGAACTGTCAACACCGCCGGAATATGCTATCAATGCTGAATCATACTGATTTAAAATTTCCTGAAGCCTGCTGTATTTATCTGTTAATTCTCTTTTCATTAAATTCACCATTTCTTCCTCATGAAAAAATATTTATAGAACCTTGACTTTTCAACCATAATTTACTATATTTGCAAATAATTATTGTAGCCGAGACTTATATGAACATATGAGTGCGGGGGAACCACATTTCGGGGCGAATTCCATTTATGGATAAGGTACTTCCAGACCTGAGCCCGTCAGCTAACCTCGTAGGCATTTGGAAGGGCAATGGCCGATTAACCTGCCATGTACTTTGTACATAGCTTTTTTATATCCTCCTTTGCTCTTAAATACAGGAGAATATATGTTAACCAGAAAAAGAAGTTTATTCAAAAGAGCGATTATAAAAATTTTCGGGCCTCCCCGCGATATTAATGATCCTGGAATATTTCACAAACTGGCACTTATACCTTTCTTTGCCTGGATAGGTCTTGGTGCTGACGGACTTTCTTCATCATCCTATGGACCGGAAGAAGCATTCAGGGCGCTCGGTAATCATACATATCTTGCTTTATTTTTATTTCTGGCTACTACATTAACTGTTTTCATTATTTCATTTTCATATTCAAAAATTATCGAGCACTTCCCTCACGGAGGCGGAGGATATATTGTAGCAACACACATGCTTGGAGAAAAAGCCGGGGTTGTTTCCGGAAGCGCGCTCATAGTTGACTACATCCTTACAATCACTGTATCAATAACATCATGCATTGATGCTATCTTCAGCTTTTTCCCTCTTGAATTTCATAAATATAAAATATTCTGTGCAGCGTTCCTGATTTTAATTCTTATTATTCTTAATATACGCGGTGTGAAAGAATCAATTACATTCCTTGCTCCAATTTTTATTATCTTTATTATAACTCATATACTGCTTCTCGGCTATGGGATATTCAGCCACATAGCTGATATTAAACCTGTTTTTCAAAGCGTAAATACAAGTTTTAATACTGATCTATCTAATATTGGGAAAATGGGTATTGCATTAATCTTCCTCAAAGCCTATTCAATGGGTGGCGGTACTTATACAGGTATTGAAGCTGTATCAAACGGCCTTCAGATTATGCGGGAACCAAAGGTTAAAACAGGAAAAAGAACTATGCTGTATATGGCATCTTCTCTTGCAATAACTGCAGGCGGATTATTTTTATGCTATCTATTAGCAGGTATAAAACCTTTAGAAGGAAAAACACTCAACGCTGTTCTTGCTGAAGCATTATATGGTTCCTGGAAATTAGGATATTTGCTCGGGTTAATAACAATACTATCTGAAGGCGCACTTCTTTTTGTTGGAGCTCAGGCAGGTTTTATCGACGCTCCAAGGGTTATGGCTAATATGGCTGTTGACTCCTGGCTTCCCCACAGGTTTTCAGCTTTTTCTGAAAGGCTCACAATGAGAAACGGCGTTATTTTAATAGGCCTGTCTGCTCTCGGAATATTATTTTATACAAACGGATCAATATCTTCTCTTGTTATTATGTATTCAATAAATGTTTTTCTTACATTTTCTCTTTCAGAATTTGCAATGTGTAAATATTACATAACTAACAGAAATAAAAATTCAAAATGGAAAAGCCATTTTATGATCTTTTTTATCGGTTTGATCTTATGCCTGACAATCCTGTCAATAACTGTATTTGAAAAATTTACTGAAGGCGGATGGCTCACCCTTGTAATTACTTCAGTTCTGATAATTCTATGCTATATGATCCGGAACCACTATAAAAAAATCCAGGGCGATATGCACAAGCTTGATGAACTTTTATCAGTAGTACCAACAACAGGTAAAAAAAATGTACTCCCATTGAATAAAGAAGATATGACGGCGATTCAGCTCGTAGGAGGATATAATGGATTTGGTGTTCATACACTTTTATCAATAAACAGATCATTTCCGAATTTGTATAAAAATTATATTTTCATCTCAGTTGCAGTTGTAGACCAGGGTCTATTCAAAGGCGAGGAAAACCTTGATCACTTAAAACATTCCGTTGAAGAATCACTGAAAAAATATGTTGATCTTGCAAGGAGACTTGGTTTTCCTGCTGATTATAGAATGGAAGCCGGCACTGATGTAGTTGATACTGCGACTGCTCTGTGCCTGGAAACTTCAAAAGAGTACAGCAATTCAACAATTTTTACAGGAAAACTTGCATTCTCAAGGGAAACATTTTATCATAAATTGCTTCACAATGAAACAGCTTATGCTATACAGAGAAGACTTCAGTGGAAAGGGAAGACACATGTGATTCTGCCTATTAGAATGAATTTATAAACTTAATCTGATTTTTTTGCAGAAATATATATTTGACAAGTTATTTATTCTGTATATTTATTATTATAATGAGACAATCAGTATAAAATTTTAAACGGATGGATTATATGAGAATAAAAACAAAAATATATATAGGGATCATCTTTCTGTTTGTCGAATTTCTTATTGTCAGCATATTCAGTACATATTCTACATATACATTATCAAATCGTGTAAAAATGATGACAAAAGATAATGTTGCATCAATTCAATATACAGAAGCAATGCTCCGTTCAATCGATGAAGTTAATGATCAGTTCGTGATGTCATTATCAGATACAGATAAAAAAAATAATCCTGAAATAATTCAATTGAATTTAATTCTTTTTGAAAAAGAACTGAAGCAGGAGGAAGGCAATATTACTGAAATTGGAGAAAAAGAACTCGTCACTTCTTTACGCGGAAAATTCAACCGGTACAAATTATTATTCGGCAAACAGACAAAAGCTAATATTGAAATTTATTCAAAGCTGCAACGCCCGGTATACAATACTATAAAATCTGATCTGTTCAATATATCACAGCTGAATATGCAGGCAATCTTGAGAAAAAATGAGCAGGTAAGCAATTCAGTAAATATTTTTTACATCTGGCTTTCAATAATTGCTACAACATTTTTTCTCGTGACCTTTACATTTATTTTCAACTTCCCCAATTATATTGCTGATCCTATTGAAAAGTTTACAAATAGTATAAAGAAATTTTCTAAAAATAAATATCATCCCAGGCTTAATTATAAATCGAAGGATGAGTTTGGGGAGCTTGCTGATGCATTTAATTCAATGGCAGACCAGCTGGATAAAATTGAAACTTCTGATATATCAATTAAATTAATTAATAAAAAATCAGCCGGAACAAAAAACAAAAAAAAATAATATCTGTATAAAATTCAAAATATAATGGATGGCATAAAACGATGGAAACCAACATTTTTGTTTTTCTTGCAGAACTGGAAAAAGATTTAGCAGACTTTTATGAGAATCTGAAACCGATAGCTCAGCTGTCTCAAAACAACGAAATTTTTGATTATATGAAAACTCATTCTAACGGGCATTCAAGAGAGGTTGAATCATTCAAGACAAAATATCAAAAACCTGAATTTGACAGACAGTTTTTCTTAAACATTCACGGACAGATAAAAAAGTCACTTAAAGAAGAAATATTATCTACAGATGATCCGAAAACAATGCTTGATAAAATGGCTAAATCGGAAGAGCTGGTTGGCAAACTTTACAGAGTATTGGCTGCTCATTATAAAAAACTTACGGAATACTATAATTCGTTGAGCAATGATATTGAACATATTGCAGCTGAAGAGGATTTACACCGGGATATGATATTGAAGGAAAAGGTAAAATATAAAACCTGATTAGCAGAATTATTCCACTTTTATAACATGTCCTTTAGTTTTATTTTCAACTTCTCCAATTATATTGCTGATCTAATGAAAAGTTTACAAATAGTATTAAGAAATTTTCTAAAAATAAATATCATCCCAGAGTAAATTATAAATCGAAAGATGAGTTTGGGGAGCTTGCTGATGCATTTAATTCAATGGCAGATCAGCTGGATGAACTGGAGTTACCCGGCAAAACAATACAGTTAAAAAATAAAAAGAAATTCCAGACATCTTCACGGAAAAAATGATTTATAGAATGATCATTTGAAAGCAGACTATAAATTGTTTATTCCACAAGTATCCTGTACCCAACGCCAGGTTCTGTTATTATAATTTCCGGTTTCGCCGGATCTTTTTCAATTTTTTTTCTTAACTGCATAATATATACCCGCAGATAACTTGAGTCAACATGCGCATTCATCCCCCAGAGTTCTTCCATGATCTGGTTATGAGTAATTACCCTTCCTGCATTCCCGGCAAGTATTTTAAGTATGGAATATTCAGTAGGAGTCAGCTTTATTTCTTCGTCATTTCTGGATATAGCTCTTTTTGAAAAATCTATTACAATATCTCCCAATGTGATTATACTGTCTGAAGAATCAGGAATACTGTGCCTCAAAGCTGCACGTATACGCGCCAGAAGTTCACCCATGCTGAATGGTTTTGTCAGATAATCATCTGCACCACTATCAAGCAGTTCAATTTTATCCTGTTCAGAATTTTTTACAGAAAGTATAATAACAGGAGTTTTGCTCCATTCCCTTAATCTTCTCAAGGTTTCAAGACCGCTCTGATCAGGAAGACCCAGATCAAGTATTATGATATCAGGTCTGGAAAGAGTTACCTGATCAAGACCCTCCTGAGAAGTTGTCGCCTCTTTCACCTGATATCCATGTGCATCAAGACTGAGACGAAGCATCCGGCGGATCTGAACCTCATCATCAATTATTAGGATTATAGGGCCTTCGCTCATACCTGTTTATTAACCTGTATATCCAGAGGAAGCCTAATTGTAAATTTCGCCCCTCCGCTTGTATTATTTTCAGCATTAATTTTTCCTTTATGTGCCTCAACTATTCCCTTGCAGATTGAAAGACCCAGACCGGTACCTCCAGTAGATGACAAATCCCCCTTGTGAAACTTATCAAATAAAAAAGGTATATCCTCTGTATTTAATCCAGGTCCGTTATCCTTCACTGATATGTATAAATTATCTTCAGAAATATTTGCGCTGACTGTAATAACAGTACCGGACGGTGTATGATTTATAGCGTTATAAACCAGATTGATCAGGACCTGTTCCATTAAAACAAAATCAATTTTTATCATAGGGAGCACATCTGGAATGTCAGTTATAACTTTGTTTTCTGAAAGATCACCTTCAAGGGTACGGAGTACCACACTGATCAGATCGCCCGGATCATGATTCTGCAGATTCAGCTTCATGTTCCCTGACTCAAGGCGGCTCATATCGAGCAGATTATCCACAAGTCTGTTTAATCTGCCGCTTGCCCTGTATATTTCCCTGATGAGACCGTTTCTGATTTCCGGCTTGGATCCAACAACATCATCTAACAGACTGGTAGATGCTCCGGTAATGGTTGTCAAAGGAGTACGGAGTTCATGTGATATGGAATTCAGGAGTATTTTATAAATTCTCTCTGATTCAGTTACAAGCATTGCCTTCTGGCTGTCAACAGTCAGCTTCTCGCGTTCAAATCTCAGCGACAGCTGATAAGTTATATTCTGGAGATAAGATTCCTGATCATGTGTATAACCGGTTTTCGAATCGAGTCTAATACATAAAATGCCCATTATGCTGCCTGCCGCAGTCAGTGGAAGATATTGTCCATCAGCCTGAGGGAGCGTATCTGTAAATTGCCCTGCAGGTTTCCTGTTTTTAAAAACCCATTCTGCGACTCCGCGTCCGCTGTCGGTAATTTCAAATGAACTTTTCCCGTGTGCATGTTCGGATAATCTTCCTGTTTCATCGCATAGAATTATTGCGGCTTTTGCTTTAAAATGATCTTCAATATATTTTATTGCAGTTTCTGCAACTTCATCCGTACCTGAAACATTTTCAAGCGTTTTTGAAAACTCATACATTTCAAGGATTTTATTCTCCCTCATTCTTAAAGCCCATTCTTTTGTGCGGAGTTTTGAAGTAAGTCCCCCGACAATAATTGCTGTAATAAAATACATCAGAAACATCATCAAATCTTCAAGCTTATCTATTCGGAAAGTATAAAGTGGAGGAATAAAAAGAAAATCCCATGCAAGAGCGCTGACTGCTGCTGCAAAAAAAACGGATCCTCTACCAATAAAAAGACTCAGAATAAGTATATAAAGTAAATATATCAGTGAAATTGTCCAGTAGCCTGCTACCGGAGCAATAAAAAAACTAATCAGTGTAATAATTGAAACTGAAACAAGAACAGCAATATATTCACTGACTCCGGATTTGAATTTAAACTTTCTGAACAGAGTCAGCTTGTAAGGATATATATTAGGCTGGCTGACAATATGAATCTCAATATCTCCGCTCACTTTCAACAGTCTCTCAACAAGATTTCCTCCTGAGAGAATGTCTGAAACATATATTTTAAGAGGCTTGCCGACAACTATCTGTGTAATATTTTTCTGCTTTGCAATTCTTATAAGTCCTGAAGTAACATCTTCATCAATTGTGGATATTACTTCTGCCCCGAGTTCTCTTGCAAGATTTAGATTGTTTGCGAGGATGCGTTTTTCTGATTCCGATAAATCACGCTGCTTTTCAATATAAAGAGCCACCCAGGGCGCTTTCATATTGAATGCCATTCGGCGTGTCCATCTTATGAGATATTCTGAATACGGACTGGGACTGACTGCAACCATCAAACGATTCCCTGCTTTCCACGGTCCCTGAATGTTTTTTCTCTGCATATAGTTTTGTAAATCGCTGTCAACAGACTTTGCTACATAATTAAGAGCCATTTCCCTGAGCGCAGTTATATTTCCTTTCCTGAAAAACCTTTCTGCAGCTAGCTCCGCCTTTTCTGGTATATATACCTTGCCTTCCGCGAGACGTTTCAGCAGTCCTTCCGGGGATATATCGATAAGTTCAATAGAATCAGCCCTGTCAAGTATTGAATCTGAAATTTTTTCACGTATTTTTATACCGGTTATCTGCTCAACTACATCTGCCTGGCTTTCAACATGCTGAACATTGAGTGTTGTATAAACATCAATTCCATGATCCAGAAGTTCCATTACATCCTGGAATCTTTTATTGTGCCGCGAATCAAACGAGTTGCTGTGTGCAAGTTCATCAACAAGAACTACTTTAGGATTCCGTTTTAGGACTGCATCTATATCAAACTCCTCGACATTAATCCCCTTGTGATCGGTATTATGCCGTGGTATAAGTTCCAGTCCTTCAACAAGTTCATCAGTTTCCGCGCGTTTATGAGTTTCTATATATCCTACTACAACATCTACACCTTCATCTTTCAGTTTGTGCGCAGCTTTTAGCATGGCATAGGTTTTACCTACACCTGCGGACATTCCGAAAAACACTTTCAGTTTGCCTCTTTTTTCTTTCTCTTCATCTTTTTTTATTGATGATAGAATACTGTCAGGATCGGGCCTGTAATGTTCAGTCATTTCAGATAACCCTTCTCTATAAGTTCAATATTCATCTTTAATACGTTTACATAAGAATGTCCATAGAAATAATACTGATTCACAAGATTTTTATTTACAATGTTTCCAATTATAGATTTATCAATTCCCCTGGCAGAAGCTATTCTATCAGCCTGAAGTATTGCGGATTCTTTGCTGATATGAGGATCAAGCCCGCTTCCTGAGGCAAATACAAAGTCTGATGGTAAAGAAACACTGCCGGATAATTTAAAATCTTTCCTGATTTGAACAACACGGGTTTTTACATCCTCTATGAACTTTTTATTTGTGGGCCCGTAGTTGCTCGCCCCGGAAGAGACAGAGTCATAATTTACCGAAGAAGGTCTTCCCTGAAAAAATTCAGGTCTTTCGAATTTCTGACCTACTAATTCAGAACCTGTAATTGTTCCGTTTATTTTTATAAGGCTGCCGTTTGTTTTTTCATGAAAAAAAACCATTCCAATTCCTGTGATCAGAAGCGGATATATTACCCCGGTAATAATTGTAAAAACAAAAAGTATTAAAATCGATATTTTCAGTTGTTTCATATTAAGCTCCTCATTTTTATCAGCAGATCAATCAATTTAATTCCTGCGAAAGGAAGTATTATACCACCAAGTCCATATATCAGCAAATTTCTTTTTAGCAGAGAAGAAACTGAAGTTACACTGTACTTAACCCCTCGAAGGGCAACAGGTATCAGAGCTGGAATAATCAGAGCATTAAATATAACTGCTGAAAGCACAGCAGACTCTGCGCTTTCGAGCCTCATAATATTAAGTATATTTAAAGCAGGATATTTGACTGCAAATATCGCAGGGATAATGGCAAAATATTTTGCAACATCATTAGCTATACTGAAAGTTGTAAGCGATCCACGCGTTATGAGTATCTCCTTGCCGATCTCCACAATATCAAGAAGCTTTGTTGGAGATGAATCAAGGTCTATCATGTTAGCAGCTTCCCTTGCAGCCTGGGTTCCTGCATTCATTGCAACTGCAACATCGGCCTGAGCAAGGGCAGGAGCATCATTTGTACCGTCGCCTATCATGGCTACCATGTTACCCTGCTGCTGGTATTTTCTTATTATCTGAAGTTTTGATTCTGGTTTTGCCTGCGCGATAAAATCATCCAGCCCTGCCTCAGCGGCAATTGACGCAGCAGTAAGATGCGAATCACCGGTAATCATTATTGATTTTATTCCGATTTTACGGAGCTGGTCAATCCTGTTTGCTATTCCGCTTTTTACAATATCTTTAAGACGGATCACTCCAAGTATTTCATTATCGCTTATAACAACAAGAGGGGTATCTCCAGCCAGACTTACCCTATCAACTGTTTTATAAATCTTTTCAGGTATAACCAGGTTATTTTTTTTTGCAAGATCTTCAATTGCCTGTAAAGATCCCTTCCTTATTTTTTTCCCATCCATGTTTATTCCACTCATAGCTGATTCAGGAGTAAAGGGGACGAAAACAGAATTTTCCGGCTGGCGTATATCACTTCCATGAATTCCCAGTTCTTTCTTTGCAAGTACAACAATGCTCCGTCCCTCAGGCGTTTCATCAGCTATAGATGAATACATCGCGTTCTGTATAAGTAAATTCATCTCAACACCGTCAGCAGCAATAAATTCCGATGCCATTCTGTTTCCGAGGGTAATTGTGCCGGTTTTATCAAGCAGAACAATATTAACATCCCCTGCTGCTTCAATAGCACGGCCGCTCATGGCTATAACATTATGCTGAAGAACCCTGTCCATACCTGCAATTCCAATTGCAGGAAGGAGCCCCCCTATAGTTGTGGGCATAAGACATACAAGAAGAGCCACAAGAACAGTGATGCTTATGGAAATTCCCATATATCCTGCGAATGCAGGGAGTGTTACTACAACAACTATAAAAAGAACAGTTAAAGCAATAATCAGAATATTCATTGCAGCTTCATTAGGAGATTTCTGTCTCCTGGCACTTTCTACCATTTTAATCATGCTATCAAGAAATGATTCCCCCTGATTAACTGCGATTCTGATTTTAATGTTACCGGAGAGCAGCTTTGTTCCGCCGGTTACTCCGCATCTGTCGCCTCCGGATTCCCTGATTACAGGCGCTGATTCGCCTGTAATTGCAGATTCATCAACCAGACCTGTTCCTTCAATTATATCACCGTCGCCGGGAATTGTATCTCCTTCTTGTACTGCAATGGTATCTCCTTTTTTCAGCAAAGCTGCACTGACTTGTTCCTCCTTTCCGCTTTCTGATATTCTTGTTGCAATAAGTAGATTCTTTGTGCTCCTCAGAGATTCTGCTCTTGCTTTTCCCTTGATTTCAGCAATGGATTCAGCAAAATTTGCAAAAAGAACAGTTGCCCAGAGCCAGATGCTTACCTGAATAGGCAGAAAAATACTATGCCCTGAAAATAAATTTAATATAGTTACAGTTGTAGTAATAACTGATCCAATCTCCACTACAAACATTACAGGATTTTTCCATAGTGTAAATGGATTAAGCTTTTTAAAAGATTCCTTCAATGAAGGTAATATAAATTCAGAATTTAAAAGATTCATTTTATATCTCCTTAAAACATCAATGATTGCTGAAGAAACAGATGCTCAAGCACCGGTCCGAGAGCAAATACAGGAAAAAATGTAAGAGCTCCCATAATTAATATTATTCCGGATACTACTGCGATAAAAAGAATTCCCATGGTCGGGAATGTTGCCTGGCTCTCAGGAACAATTTTTTTCGATGCAAGGCTTCCGGCAATTGCTAGAGCCGGCAATACTGTAGCAAAACGCCCGACAAGAATTGCCACAGAAATAGTTGTGTTATAAAAAACCGTGTTGGCATTAAGGCCGGCAAACGCTGAACCATTATTCCCCGCCGCTGAAAAGTATGAGTAAAGAATTTCAGAAAGTCCATGAGCTGAAGAATTATTCAGGCTTTCAAGTCCGGGTTTTACAGAAACAGCTATAGCGGAAAGTATTACTGCTGTACACATAGGTAATAGAAGTGCAATGAGCGACATCCCCATTTCGTATGGACCGAATTTTTTACCCATAAACTCAGGTGTCCTTCCAATCATCAACCCCACAACAAACATTGAAAGTATTACATAAAAAAGAAATCCTATAAGACCAACACCAACACCACCGAATATGACTTCTCCTATTCCCATGTTAAACAACTGCACCATTCCCGACAAAGGCATATAACTGTCGTGCATGCTGTTGACTGACCCGTTTGAAGTAACTGTTGTTGACTGGCTCCACACAGCTGACCAGAACACGCCGATTCTTGTTTCCTTTCCTTCCATATTCAGCATATTTGAAATTCCAGCTTTTTCATATAGCGGATTAACTCTATATTCATTCCATAAAGTTAAAGAAAGCCCAATTGCAAATAACAGGGTCATGGTTAAAAAAACGGCTCTCCCCTGTTTGCTGTTTTTTATCATGAATCCGAACATAAAAACAAATGCTATTGGTATAAGTATTATTGAGAAATTCTCAACAATGTTTGATATGAATGTAGGATTTTCAAATGGATGTGCAGAATTGACGTTAAAAAACCCCCCTCCGTTAGTACCTATCTGTTTTATAGCAATCTGCGATGCAGCAGGTCCCATTGGGATAATTTGTTTACCGCCTTCCAGGGTCTGGGCAGTAATATATGAATGAAAATTCTGGATAACTCCCTGAGACATAAGGATTACTGCTGTAATAATCGAAAGGGGAATAAGCACATAGAGAACAGACCTGGTCATATCAACCCATATATTACCTACAGTTGCTGATTCCTTTCTTGTAAAACCTCGAATCAGCGCAAGGCCTGCAGCCATTCCGATTCCGGCAGAAATAAAATTCTGAACAGTTAACCCTATCATCTGGGTAAAATAACTCATTGTTGATTCACCGCCATACCCCTGCCAGTTAGTGTTGGTAACAAAAGATATAGCAGTGTTAAGTGCGCTGTCCCATTTCACTCCGGAAAATTTTTGAGGATTTAACGGAAGAAAACCCTGAGTCATCTGAATAATAACAAGGAGCAGTATACCTGCAGCATTAAACAGAATAAAGCCGGCAGCATAAGTTTTCCATGTCATCTCGGATGATTCATCAATTCCGCAGATTCTGTATATTAAAAGCTCGATCGGCCGTATTACAGGTGTCATAAAAGTTTTTGTCCCGCTGAATACATTCATCATATACTTCCCGAGTATCACTGATATTGCAACGAGAAGTGTGAAAAAAAGAAATAACGCTGCTAAATCAAAAAGCTCCATCTCTTCTGACCTCCAGTTATAATTGATATAAATGATATAATTGAAACATGGGATAATGTCAATTTTTGCGTTGTAAATACGGCATATATAACCGTTAGTATTGTGTGAATTTGTGAGGTATACGCGTTATGATTCTGTTAATGCAAGGATCCACAAAAGAGGGCGAAAAAGGATGAGGAAAATCATAATTATTTATTGTTTACGTATAACATTAGGGGGATAGGGGAGATAATTTATTATTTCCCTATGACTCAGGTATAGAAAAAAAACTTATCCTGTTTTAATAATATGAATTGATGTTGCCTTAATCGAGGCAACAACACTGCTGCCTGATTTTAATTTCATGCTTTGAAGAGAATCTTTTGTAATATAACTTATAAGATTAAAACCGCAGTCTATATATATTTTATAAAAAAAACCTGAAGGAATTATTTTATATATTTTCCCTTTGAAATTGTTCCTCACACTCGACTTGCCTTTTATGCCTGTTGATATAATAATATTTTCCGGTTGAACACAGAAAGTTACACTGCCATTTTTTACAGAGCCGGGCATTTCAAAGGTTTTCCCGTTCACATTTACCTTCATTATACCATTTTTACCTGATATATAATCTCCGGTTAAAATAGTTTCTGTTCCTGCGAAGCCTGCTACAAATTCATTCACTGGAAAAGACATTAAAATTTCCGGCGGAGCTGTCTGCTCGATTGAACCGTTATTTATAACTGAAATTTTATCTGAAAGCCTCATAGCTTCATTCCTGTCGTGAGTGGCAATTAAAGCGGAAGTTTTTGTTTCTTTTAGAACTTTTTCAAGATCTTCAATTAATGATTCCCTGATAGGTGCATCAAGTGCTGAAAAAGGTTCATCAAGCAGAATAAGTTCAGGCTTTAATGCAAAAGCCCTGGCTAAACTTACCCTGCGTGCCTCGCCTCCTGAAATTTCATTTGAGCTTCTTTTACCAAGATGAGATATTCCAAACAAATCCAGATACTTTTCCACAATCGGCTTAATATCTGCTCTGCTCAATCCCCTGAATTTCAAACCGGATGCAACATTATAAAAAACACTTCCTGAAAATAAAAGAGGCTCCTGTAATACCATTGAAACAGATCTTCTGAAATTTAAAATTTCTCCGGAAGAGGAAATATTTTTATTATTAAAGTAAATTTTACCTGATTCAAATTTCGTAAGCATTAAAACTGAATGAAGAAGAGTGGATTTTCCAGCGCCATTCGGGCCTATGAGCGAGATTATCTCACCCTGTTCAAGTATGAACTCAGGTATATTTAAAACCAGCTTCCCGTTTCTTGATACTTTAACATTTTCAATACGCAGAAGATTATGTTTATCGGACATTTTTTTTTCCTTTCTGCTGTATTGAAGTAAGAATAAAATTAACTGCAAAGATAAGAAGTAGAAGTATAACACTTAAAGCAATGGCAATGTCAAAATTTCCTTTGCCGGTTTCCATAACTGTTGCAGTTGTCAATACCCTGGTATAACCCTTGATATTTCCACCAACCATAATCGACGCGCCAATCTCGGAAATTACTCCTCCGAATCCTGCCATAACTCCTGCAAGCATTGGAAGTCTCGCTTCCTTGACAAGCATCCAGACCATTTGAGCTTTAGTTGCGCCGAGAGCGAGAATCTGAAGCCGCATTTTTTCAGGAATATTCTGAACTGCTGCAAAAGAAATTCCTGTTATGATTGGAGTTGCAATAACTGACTGAGCAATTACCATAGCAGCCGGGGTATAAAGAATTTCAAAAAAACCTAGAGGTCCGTTTCTCCAGAGCATGATTGTTACTGCAAGTCCTGCAACTACAGGAGGCATGCCCATTCCGGTATTAACAAGAACGATAAAGAATCTTTTCCCCGGGAAATTAGATAGTGCAAGCGCAGTTCCCCCTGAAATTCCAATTACAAGACTTAAAAAAGTTGCGCTCATTGAAATTTTTAAAGAAAGTAAAGTAATTTCAATTATTTCTTTATCAAGAGATATTATAAGACGAAAGGCTTGAGTTATACCTTCTATAATTAAATCCATGAATGTTTCAATCTCCGGTATATTATATTAAAATCTAAGTATAGCAGTTAACGATTTATTTAGAATATTTTTTGTCATTCCCGCGAAAGCGATGGCTTGCACCCTCGGGTGAATCCATTCCTGTAGTCTGGATCCCCGTTTTCACGGGGATGACAAAAAATTAAATTTGCTGCGC
>CAYMPH010000010.1:0-137440 GCA_964392365.1 uncultured Leptospirales bacterium | reverse complement strand
AATAAAAAAAAAAAAAAATTTTCTTTTAAAAAAATATTAATCCAATATTTTTATTTAAAATAATATTACTTGATGGATAATAATTTAATTTATGTGCTACTGTTAAATTTGATTTTAAAGATGCAAATTAATTGAATTATTTAATAATATCATTAAAAACAATTTTAAAAAAGTTCCGTGTAAAAATTATTTTTTTAAAGATAATAAATCGTTTTCTGTCAGATTATAGATCTTTTTACAGAACGTGCATACTATTTCAGCGCCATGATCTTTTGATATCATATCATCAATTTCAATATTTCCAAAATTTCCGACAATTTTCTTAATAAGATCTTTATTGCACCTGCAGAAATGTTTTAATTCAGATGTTGATATAACTTCAAAAGGATTTTCATCAAGTATGATTTTTAATGCATCAATAATATCAATTTTTTCCAGCATTTCACTTAAAGGTTTTTTTATATTTATGATATTTTTTTCAAGTTTTTCAATAACAGCTTTATCTGTATCCGGGTAAGATTGTATTAATATTCCCCCGGAGGATGTTAAAATGCCATTTGGTTCAATGTTCATTCCGAGAATCATAGCAGAAGGTATCTGTTCAGATGAGGCAAGATAATAAGCTATTTCATTTGCTATTTCTCCGCTCAATAATGGCTGAATCGTTGTATAAGGTTCTTTCAATCCAAGATCTTTTATTACTGTAAGCATTCCTGCGCCGATACTTTTTGAAAAGCTGATTTTGCCGATATCTTCTATATAATCAATTCCAGGGTTTGCAGCATAGCCTCTGATTAAACATCTAGCATCAGCCTGTACGTGAATTTCCTTTAATGGTCCTGATCCGGAAAATTTTACTGTAACATTCTGATCAGAATCCGGTTTTAAAGTGGCGGCCAGCAGAGCTGCAGCATTAATTGTTCTTCCAAGTGCATAAGAGGCATTTGGGGTAGTTTGATGAATTCCAGTAATTTTTCTTACTGTGTTCAGTGATGATACGGCATAA
Source organism: uncultured Leptospirales bacterium (assembly GCA_964392365.1). Classification (GTDB taxonomy): domain Bacteria; phylum Spirochaetota; class UBA4802; order UBA4802; family UBA5550; genus CAYMPH01. The sequence continues at coordinate 136,434 of CAYMPH010000010.1, read as the reverse complement.
GCACGTATATTTAATTTTTCACAGTATATCCGTACTACTTTGTCTTTTGCTTCAATCATTGCTAATAATCCTTATCATGCTTTTATTATGGAAAGAATATTTTATTTTTATTCCGAATTTTGATTCAAGAAATAAAATATTGCTTTTCTTATTGCCGATATACTCTTCTTTTTCAAATTCCGGTAAAATCAATTCAATATTATCCGGAATAGCAGGAATATTTTTTTTCCCGGCAGCAAATTTAATCAATTCATTTTCAATAATTCTTTTTTTAATTTCACTTTTAACAAAGAAACCGAATGATGGATGATAAGGGCCTGCAACTATATTTTGAATTTTATCCATGGAAAGAGGATGAATGCCTGTTCTTATTACAGGAATATTTTTAGAATTAAAAATTAAAACCATATCTACGGATATATTCACTGCTTCATCAAAAGATAATGGAATATATTTATTTTCTAAATAAAGTTTTTCAAGTTTTGTATTTTTCAATACAACTACAGGATAAATTCTTGCTGAAACAGGATTAAGACTTGCAGCCTGATTTGCAGACCTGATATCATCTTCCTTATTGCTGCCTGGAAGACCCGGCATCAATTGTATTACTAAATCAAAATCAAACTTTTTAATTAAATCAGCTGAATTATAAATATCTTCAGCACTATGTCCGCGTTCTGATAACTGTAATGCTGCATCAGAAAAAGACTGAACTCCAAGTTCAATTGTGGTTACACCATATTTTTTAAGTATAATTAATATTTCTTCATTTATTAAATCAGGTCTGGTCGAAAGTCTGATGCCGTGTATTTTTTTTGTTGTAATAAATTCATTTGCTGCTGAAAGCATATTTATCTGCAATTCTTTTGAAATGCCGGTAAAACTTCCTCCAAAAAAACCTATTTCGATATGATTTATATCAGATTTTAATTCTCTTAAATATTTGTTAACTTTATTTCTGATAAATTCAGGATCAGGAATGATTTCTGATGATGTTGAAATTTTCTGATTGCAGAATACGCATCTGTGAGGGCATCCCAGATTCGAAACAAATATTGGTATTGTTACTGATTTATTTTTCATAATATAATTTCGATTTAATACCTATAAGGATAACTTACTTTAAGAAATTGATTTTATTCACATCAGAATAATTTTATTCTTGTATTATGACAATCGTTATTTATTTTATATAAAAGGGTAGTTATGAATATTATAGATGCATATTTAAAAAAATATCCATTTATTGTTTTAGATGGAGCTCTTGCAACAGAACTTGAATTGATGAATTTTGATTTATCAAACGGATTATGGTCTGCAAAAGTATTATATGAAAACCCATCAGCAATAAAAAAAATTCATAGAAGTTACCTTGATGCCGGTGCAGACTGCATTATAACTGCTTCATATCAGGCAACTATAACCGGATTTGTTTCCAAGGGTTATACCTGGCAGAAAGCTGAGGATATAATAAAATTTTCTGTAAGGCTTGCAAAAGACGCTATTGATGAATATTTACATGAAGAAAATATACGCGAATTAAAACCTTTTATTGCAGGGTCGGCCGGGAGTTATGGAGCATTTCTCGCAAACGGATCAGAGTACAGGGGAGATTATAAACTATCGAAAAAAGAATACATCGATTTTCACAAAAGAAGAGTGGAGCTTCTTATTGAAGCAGGCGCTGATATAATTGCTTTTGAAACATTCCCGAGACTTGATGAAGCAGCAGCAGTTCTTGAAATGATGGAAGAATATAAAAATCATTTCTGCTGGATTGTATTCAGCGCTAAAGATGATTCAAAAATCAGTGATGGAGAGCTTTTCAATAATTGCGTTAAAGAATTAAATGGATTTGAATCTTTGGCTGCTGTTGGAATTAACTGTTCTTCACCATCAGTAATAAAACCTTTGATAAGCAATGCAATTGAATATTCTATTAAACCATTAATTATTTATCCCAATTCCGGAGAAGTCTATAATATTAAGTGTTCCTGCTGGAAAGGATTAAAAGACGAAATATTTTTCGGCGATTTAGCACAGGATTGGTATAAAGCAGGAGCAAAAATTATAGGCGGATGCTGCCAGATCGGTCCTGATCAGATTAAACAGATTGCAGAATTCAGAAAATCTATAATGTAATTTTTTAAAATAAAAAACCCCCTTCAGATTTTTATTTTGAAAGGGGTTTTTTTAATAGTTCTATTTTTTCTTTGTCGGAACTTTTTTAGCTGCTTTTTTATCCGGTGCAATCTTATCATATTTCTTTATTGCCCGTTCTTTATCATTATATATCGGGTAACCCGGTTCTCTTTTCTCTTCTCTTTTTTCATCATAAAAGTGATCATCTAAATATTTAGTCATCTCTTCTGATTCTTCCTGTACAAGTATATATTCTTGCGGAATATTTTTCGGCCTGAATTTGCTTTCAATAAATTCTCTAAACCGGTCAATATATTCAAAAACAGCAGGTACTGCAACGAGTGTCAGGACTGTTGATACTATAAGTCCGCCGATAATTGCAACACCCATTGCCTGTCTGTAACTTGCTGCTTCTCCAACTCCGAGTGCCAGTGGAAGTGTACCGGCTATCATGGCAAAGGTAGTCATAAGAATAGGTCTTAATCTCAGCATACCTGCCCTGTAAATTGCTTCTTTTCTGGGCAGTCCGGCTCTTACACCTGCAAGAGCGAAGTCAACAAGCAGAATTGAGTTTTTTGTAACCAGTCCTATCAGCATGATACATCCTATCATACTGAAAGTATTAAGCATCTGCCCGGTTATAAACAGTGCAAAGAAAGCACCGGATAATGCCGGCGGTATAGCCATAAAAATAGTAAATGGCGTAATGAATGATTCGTATAAACTCGCAAGAACCAGAAAAATGAAAATAAAAGACAGCGCGAAAGCAAGCAGGATATTATCCATCAGTTCCCTGAAATTTTCTGACTGACCCCAGAAACCGTATGATATTCCTTTTGGAGGAGGGGCTTCTTTTTCGATTAATTTTTTCATTCTATCAGCAGCATTTCCAACAGCACCTCCAGGCCCGAGGTTAGCTTTTATCTGTATGATTCGCACCCTGTCCTGGCGTGTTATTTTTGCCGGGCCATCCTTGACTGATGCTGTGCTGATTGCTGATAGAGGAATTAATCTCTGCTGCATATTTGGAACTTTTATATATTTATAAGAATCTTTTAAATTTCTCTGCTCAGGTTTTAATCTTAATCTGATATCATATTCTAGACCGTTCTGATGAAGTTTTCCGACAACACCGCCTGCAACATAATAACGAAGTTCAGCTCCGGCAAGTCGCGGCTGTACACCCAAAGCCTGCATTTTTTTTGTATCTAGCTGCACCTGGTATTCAGGTTTTCCACCTTGAGATGATGTTGTAATTTCTATTAGATCCGGTACTTTATTTGCAAGAGCTTTAACTTTTTCAGAATATTTTTCAAGCTCAACCAGGTCATCTCCAGTAATATTAATTACAAAAGCTCCGCCTCCGCCGCCTGACATTCCGGATAGATCATAATTATTTACTGTCGGTTTTGCATATTTATAATCTTTAAGAAGAACCCGTATCTTTTCCTTCGCATCATTTGTAGTGATTTTTAATTTCTCTTTAGGCTGAAGAAAAATAGCAATAGAACCAATATTTGATTCCCCTCTGTCATTCCCGACTACAGTTGCAAAGAATCTTATTTCATCATGGCTTTTAAGTTTTTCTTCAATTTCCTTTAAAACTTTATATGTTCCATCAAGACTAGTACCTGGAGGCAATTCAATATTTAAACTGAATTCACCCCAGTTTGAATCCGGCATAAAAGTTCTTGGAACAAAAGCAAGAGTAACAAGACTTCCCAGGAAAACAGAACCGGTTATTAATAGTATTTTTACAGGATGAGCAAGTGAATATTTCATCGCTTTGCTGTATATATTTTCAAGCCTGGTCTGAAATCTGTCAAAACCCTGTACAACAGGGTTATTTGCTTTTTTCGGTTCAATTGCAAAATAACCGCTTAAAAAAGGCGCTACTGTTAAAGCATCAAACAGGCTTATTATCATTGCAAAAACTACAGTAAAACCGAATTCCTTGAAAAATCTTCCTATCATACCCTGGAGAAATCCGATAGGGAAAAATACGGCAATAACAGTCATGGTTGTTGCTATTACAGCAAGCATAACCTCTGTAGTACCGATATCAGCTGCTTTAAACGGATGCAGTCCGCCTTCAAGTTTCCGGAATATATTTTCCCGCACAACAATGGCATCGTCTATCAGAAGTCCAACAGTTAGAGATAGAGCCATAAGTGTCATAAGATTAAGTGAGAATCCGAAAAGTGTCATGATAATAAACGCTCCCATGATACTGTTGGGAATCGCTATACCTGTAATGAGAGTAGACCTGATATTTCCAAGAAATAAATATACAACGAGTATCGCAAGTATAATACCCATTATAATTGTATCCTTAACGTCAGCAACATTAGCCCTGATTGCCTTTGCACCGTCATAAATCAAAAGAAGTTTAGGGCTTCCAGGGTGATTTTTCAGAATATCATTGATTTTATCTATTTTTTTAAGAACATTATCTGCAACCTGAACTGTGTTTGAGCCTGATTGCTTGAATACATCAAGAAATAAAGCAGGTCTTGTTTCAGATTTATTGTCCGTATTTTTTGCTGCTTCAGGATAGTATAAATATGCTCTGGTGACAAAGTCTTCAGCGCCATCTTTTACGTTTGCAACGGATTTCAAAGAAATTGAATTTTCCATATCACCGGAATAGTTAATAATAGAATCATTGATCTGATCCAGTTTTTCAAACTGACCGATAGTTCTATATGCAGTTTCCTTCGGTCCCTGTTCAAATTTTCCAACCGGCATATTTACACCTGTACTTCTCAGTTGATTGGCTACAGTGAAAGCAGAAATTGTGTGATTATATAGAAGCTCTCTGTCAATTTCAACCTGTACTTCTCTTCTTGTTCCACCGAGAACCTGCACAGATCCGACATTTTCTATCTGTTCGAGTTTTGATTTAATATCTTCATTTGCCACATCATATAAATCTGTAGCGGAAAGATCTCCATTCAATGCCAGCCTGAGGATTGGTGAGTTGGAAGGGTCAAATCTCCTGAAAACCGGTTCTTTGATATCATCAGGAAGCTTATACCTGATTGCTGAAACTTTATCTTTAACCTGCTGGTATGCATCCTTCATGTCAGTTTCAAGCTGAAACTCAGTGACAATAATTGAAGCACCTTCCTGTGATGTAGAAGTGATTCGCTTTAAACCATTGATTGTAGCAACTTCATCTTCAAGAGGTTTCGTAACCAGATTTTCAATTTCTTCAGATGAAGTTCCGGGATAAAGTATAGTTGTTACTACAACCGGTATTTCAATATTCGGAAACAAATCAACCCTTAAGCGCTGCAAAGAAATATATCCTACAACTAATACAATAATAACTATACTTGTAATGAATATTGGCCGTTTGATTGAAAAAGATGCTGTATTCATATAATATCCTCTTATAATTAAAATAAATTCCTGAAGTTAAAAAATAATTTTAACCTTGATATTTTTACAAAATTTTTAGTCAATAATTAATTATTAAATTAATAAATTAATTAAATTATTCCATTTAATATTATTATTTCATATTATATTAAATAATAATCAATTTTTACAATATTTATTATGCCAATTATCATTTTTTTAACATTTTTCCTAAATTTTGTTCATTTTTTTTTATTGACTCTTTACATTGTGAAAAAAATATAGTAAATTATAAAAAATACTATTAATGGAGAAATTATTAAATGCCAACTTATGAATATGAATGTGGTGCATGTAAACACAGATTTGAAGTTTTTCAGTCAATTCATGATGATCCAATTAAATTATGCGTAAGTTGCGGCAGCGATGTAAAAAAACTATTCTCTTCAACCGGAATAATATTCAAAGGGTCAGGATTTTATGTAAATGATTATAAGAAAAAAAGTGCTGATTCATCTTCTTCTAAAAATGAAAGTCCTGCTAAAGCAGCAGTATCTTAAAAAGTCACATTTATTATGATTTAGCCTGTTTCTTCATTGAATCAAGGGTTTTTTTCTGTTTAAAAAGACTTATTAAATATTTTTCAATTGAAATGAATCCTGACAATGGAATTTTTTCATCCTTCAGTCTTCTTCCCTTTATATCATCGAGATAATCATTTATACTTTCAGATGATTCTATTACTTTCGGATCAACAAGTAAATATTCTATATCTGACATTAAATATTGTGAACTTCTATTGGGATATAAAGTCATCCTGGCTTTATAAATGGGTATTACAATTTTTAAATTGTTTGCTCTCAATTCTGTTATTACAGTATTTATTGCAATTTCATTTTCAGGTAATATTTCAATCACATCTGAAAGGGGTATAAGAGGCGAATTCATTGCTTTTATATTTCTATAAATTTCAACAGCATCCTTTGACAATTCCCTTCGTTTAACTCTAGCAGTGGATCTTCTTTCATTTACTTCACTTACTTCTTGAACCTCAGTTTCAGTTCTTGAGAAGATGCCCAGAAAATATTTTAAAATTCTTTTAATAATCGGTTCTTTCTGAATTATCAAACCGGAGACAGGTCTTTTCTCAATAGACTTTCTTAAATTTTTATAGTTTTTATATTCTTCAAGCATAGATTCTACAGCTTGAATATTTTCATCATTACCAAGCATGATTAAAGCTTTTGGCTTATTCAATAGAAGTGTTTCACCTGCGCTGGCATATAGATCGAGCTGAAGGAGTTTTCTTTGTTTTTCAGATGCTGATAATGTTGAAAACAAACCGGAATCAATAACAATTTCATTATTATAAGCTGCAAGCATAAGCATATAATTTTCAGCAGACATGAAGAATTTTTCGCCGGTTGCATAACCAAATGAAAAAATCCTGCTTTTTTCTGAATATTTTTCATCCCATTCAGCAAGCATGCTTAAAGAAATGCCGTTTATAACAGCCACCAGATCCATCCATTTACAAGAAGAATGTTCTTTAATATAAGATGTAATGTCTTTATTGAGTGCGATAAGAGGATCAATAAGTTTTTCTACTTTGATGAGACATTCTCTTAAAGATGCAAAATTTTTTACTTCCACAAGAGATTTTGCACCAATAATATTATTTATATCATTTAATAATATATTGAGAATATAATCAACTTTACTGTCTCTGAAATCAGAAAAATCTGAATTAAAAATGCCGTATTTTTTAAGTCTGTTATTTACTGCCTGAATATGCATCAGCACAAGTTTCTGTATAGAATCTATTTTTAATGAATTATCAACCTGTTCGTAATTTACTGCATGAAAGCAATAATCCTCTGATGATTCTACTGAATTCCCATCAAGATAATAGTTTTTAAAGGTAAATATGGATTTTCCAATTTCTGATTTAATCACCTGGGAGAGATACGCTTTGTTCTGTGCTTTTTTTATAAGCTTTGTCAGGTTAAAAAGTCTGAACTTTTTCAACAGCACTGAAAGATTTTCAATTGTTTTTATATCACGATCACCCTGAATTCTGTTAAATCTGTCATTTGATATTTGAATAGTAAATTCTGTTGTCTGCAAGATAGTCAATTTTTTTGTTTCTGGATCAACTATGAAATCGAATGAAAAAACAGGCTTAATCTGATCAGGATAAGATTTTACCAGCAGCTCAAGAAGATACAGTATATTTTTATTTCTGGCAGGGCTGACAGGCATCTTTAAATTCTTTGAATTTTTTAATATATCAAGGGAAGCAAGTTCGCCTGTTCCTTCAAGAATAAAATTATCCTGAAATCTTGATATTTCTTCAAGTACATCAAATACATAAGGTTCTTTTGCAATGTGGCTGTGAATAAAAGGATATTTTTTTAATAGTTCTTCCATGTTATTTATAAAACTTAATTTATTTTATATGTCAATAATTTTTAATTAGTTCAAAAATATTCTCTATGATTAAAAAAAGATCTTTAGCACTTTATTGGGAATGCGTTTCTGAATAAAAGTAAAATATTTTTTTAAAAAAAACTATATTATTTTTCACTTTAAGGTTTATAACCAGTATTATTATTATATTTAAATCGATATTTTATTATTGATATTAATAAGTAATTTTTATTATAATACTTATTAATTATTTAATTTTTTTTCAACTAAATTTTTCTGTATTAAACAAGGAGTTATATATGAATATTATTAGAAATTCTATTTTATTAATTACAGCGATCCTTTTAATCTCTACTGGATGTAATAAAAGCAAACCTGTTGAAATCACAGATTTAAATCAAATCAAAGGATTTGTTTTACTTCAGATAGGAGACGTTAAAATTCAGAAAAACGGATTACAAGCTCAACCTTTATCTATTAAAGATCAGGTTTCTGCAGGAGATGTAATTATTACAGGTCCGGCATCTTATGCTACGATTCAGTTTGGTGACAAAGGGCTTGTAAAAATTCTTGAAAAAACGCAATTAAAAATGCTTAATCTATTTGGTAATAATTCAGGTGAGATTTTTCTTGAAAACGGCCAGATTTTAGCAAAATTTGAAAAACTGCAGAAAGGCGATAAATTCAGCGTTAAAACTAGAACTGCTGTTGCGTCTGTTAGAGGAACTGAATTCAGCACTGGATATTCGAATGGAAAAAGTCTTGTTGCTGTTAAAAAAGGTAAAATTTCATTATCATCCAATTCAACCGGCGATAAGCCCGATTTAGGGAAGAATGAAGACACCGGTAAAGAAAAGATAATAGAAGAAGGAAAAACTGCTGTTATTAATGATCCTGTTATTGTTGCAAAGGATACATCAGAAAAAACAGCAGAACCACAACTTGATATTCAGGTTAGACCAATTTCAAACGCTGAAATACTGACAATAGATAAAGTATCTATGATTGCAATAATTCCCGAACCAGACAAAAAAACAGATTCCGAACTGATAAATATTCAGAAATCATCAATTGATAAAGATACAATAATTGATAGAGAGCTTAAGATAGAAATAAGAAAAGAAAAAATTCAGGACATGATGACAAATACTCCAAAAACTATTGAAGAGATTAAAGAAGTTTTTGATAGAGTTGATGAAATAACCCTTTATAACAAGAGAATAGTGCAGGGAGCAATTATTAACAGAGGAGCAGTATATAAAATACTTACGACAAGCGGAGCAATAGATGTTCCTGAAAGTCAGATTAAAAGTGTAAGAGTTATTAAGTAAAAATATTTAAATATAAGTTAAACAAAAAAGCGTTCAGTTTCTGAACGCTTTTTTGTTCTTGATATATAAAAAATCTATTTTTAAAAAATTAAAATAAATCACATAACAATTCAAAATATCCTTTCGGGTGGGAGCATGTTGGACACTTTTCAGGTGCTTCAGGACCTTCATGAATATGTCCGCATTTTCTGCATTTCCAGGAAACAGATTTATCTTTTTTAAATGCAGTGCCATTTACTAAGTTTTTCAGCAATTCAAGAAAACGGAATTCGTGATGTTTTTCAACACCTGCAATCTTTTTATATAAAAAAGCAATATCATCAAATCCTTCTTTTTTTGCAGTTTCAGAAAATTGAGGATACAATAATGTATGTTCCTCATTCTCTCCTGCTGCTGATGCCTTTAGATTTTCAATTGTTGTTCCGATTTTTCCGGCAGGATAAGATGCAGTAATCTCGACTTCACCGCCTTCAAGAAATTGAAAAAAAGATTTGGAGTGCTGTTGTTCATTTTCTGCAGTCTCTGAAAAAATAGCAGATATTTGTTCATATCCTTCTTTTTTAGCCTGTTTGGCAAAAAAAGTATATCTTCCAAAAGCCTGCGATTCTCCTGCAAATGATTTCAGGAGATTTTTTTCTGTTTCTGATCCTTTTATTGATTTCATATCATATCCTTTTTTTAATATTAAATTTAATTTTTATTCTGTAATTGGAAAAGAAGCCATATTGAAGACTCTGGCAGCCAGATCCTTATCTATCATGAACAAGCCGCCTGAATTTCCTGCAGCAAGTTTAATTTTTTCAAGAATTCCGCTTGCATTTGCTTCTTCTTCAACCTGCTCTGAAACAAACCAGTTCAGCATAGATGTGCTTGCATGATCTTTTAATGAAATTGAAACATCCATTAAAGTATTTATGCAAGATGTGATATGCTGTTCATGTTTATATGCATCCGCAAAAGCTTCCTCTGCAGATTTCCATTCAGTTTTTGGACCTTCAATAGGTGCGAGTTTAATCTTACCGCCTCTATCCAAAATAAAATTATAGAAAATTTTTGAATGCATATATTCCTCTTGAGCCTGAATCAGCATCCAGTGGGCAAAACCCAAAAGATTTACTGATGAAAAATAAGCTGACATTGACATATATAGATATGCTGAATAAGCTTCTTCATTGATCTGCTTATTGATTGCGTCTTCCATTTTTTTATCAATCATTGTTTTTTCCTTTTATAAAGATTTTTTCCATAGACCATGAAGATTACAGTGCTCTCTTGCTGTTACTGCAGATGCTGATACTTTAAATTCAGCTTCAGGTTTGTCTCCAGGTTTTAAAAAATGCGTATAGGACTTATTATCAGCTAAAAGTTCTATCCATTCAATGAAATGTTTTTCCTCCATTGGATGAGTCACGCTTCCAACAGTAACTTTAAAGCCACCAGATGTTTTTTCAATAACCGGAACATGTTTTTCCTGTGCAGCATCAGTTGAATTTTCATTTAGCAGATTCATCGCCTGACCGCAGCAAACTAAAGCTGTAGCGCCATTATGCAGAACCTCAATTATGTTTCCGCAAACGCTGCACTTATAAATTTCATTTCTGTTTGTCATATAAAACTCCTTTTAAAATTTTTATATAAAATTTTTGGATCTTTTAAATAATAAATCTAAAAAATTAAAAAAATGGTAATTAAACTTTCCCTTTAAATACTCTATAAACAAAAGTCGTGTATCCTATAACAACCGGCATTCCTATCAGAGCAATAATAAGCATTACAGTTAATGTAAGCTGGCTTGAGGAATTTGAAATTGCAATACTGTTTGCAGGGTTAATTGCCACAACTAAATTAGGAAAAAGATATGAACCTGCCATTCCCCATAGTCCTATAAAGCTCAAAGACGACATTAAAAATGCAGGGAATTCTTTCCTGGATTTGATAAAACTTTTAAGTAATACAAGCGATGCAATTACAATAATCAGTGAAATCCATCCAGAAATATTTTGAGTAAACGAATTTAGAAATATAAATGAAAAAACAACTGCAATAGCCAATAAAACAATGTAGCTGATCCAGATTTTGTCAGCCAGTTCTTTTGTTCTTTTATGAATATCTCCTTTTGTTTTAAGCATGGCGTAAGTGGCACCCTGCATTAAAATTGCAGCAAGACCCAGAAGACCTATTGAAAGAGGGAATGGCCTGAGCAGAGTAAAAAATGACCCTGTAAATTCCAGTTTATTATCAAGAGGAATACCAACAATTATATTACCGAGAGCTACTCCATAAAGAAGAGCCGGCAGAAAGCTGCCTAATGAAAAGGCAATTTTCCATATGCCTCTGTTTTTTTCATCAAGAGTCCAGAATTCCATAGAAACAGCTCTGAAAATCAGGGCAAATAAAACCAACATCAGAGCAAGATAAAAGCCGCTGAATACAGTTGCATAAGCATTTGGAAAAGCTGCAAAAAGAGCTCCGCCTCCGGTTAGCAGCCATACCTCATTACCATCCCAGACAGGTCCGATTGCTGTTATGAGCTGCCCGGTTTCTTTTTCATCTTTTGCAATAAAAGGCGCAAGAGATGCCACACCGAGATCGAATCCGTCAAGGATCGAATAACCAATCAGGAGAACACCAACGAGGCAGAACCAGATTATTTGAAGAATTTGAAGTGTATCCATATATTCAGTCTCCTTAATATCCGTCTGATGAAATTTTTTCCGGTCCCTGATCAACCAGATTTCTTAAGAGTTTTATAAAAAATATGAATAGTATAATGTATATGATTGTAAACATTATAATTGTAAAAAGGATCTGCTCTGCCGGAACAACTTTGGATGCAGCATCTGCAGTTCTTAATATTCTATAAACGGCCCATGGCTGGCGGCCAACTTCTGCAGATATCCATCCGACTTCATTTGCAAGAAGAGGTAAAGGTATTGAAAAAATCAGTGCTGTTAAATACCAGCGGGCTTCAAATAGTTTTTTTCTTATAATTAAAAAAGCTCCGATAGCTGATAAAAGTCCGAATAAACTTCCAAGCCAGATCATCATATGATAGCTCATATATGTTATGAATAGGGGCGGTTTCTCATCTTTCCTATATTCATTTAGGCCTTTAACTTCTGAATCTGTTTGAAAATCAATCATTAAGCTTAATAATTTCGGTACTGCAATTTCAAAATGAGTTTTTTTGTTTACTTCATCAGGAAAACCGAATAATGACATCTGAGCGCCTTTTTCTGTCTTCCACAAAGCTTCGAAAGATGCCATTTTTTCAGGTTGTGTTTTTGCAACCTGAACAGCATGTGCATGCCCTGTACCGAATTGAAGTACGGATGTAATTATAAAAACTGAGAGTGAAATCACAAGAAGAGGTTTTGCATATTTTAAATCCCGGTTTTTTTTAACGTACCAGGCCGAAATTCCTGCAAGGAACAGGGAACCTGTTATCCAGCCTGCAATAACAGTGTGAAAATATCTCTGAAGAGTTGAATAATTTACAGCTGCTGCAAAAAAATCAGTCAGCCTTGCGACTCCGTCTTTAAGTTCAAAACCTGCAGGAGTCTGCATCCATGAATTGGCAATAATAATCCACAGACCTGAAAGATGAGATGCAAGAAAAACCATTATGGCTGCAATATAATAAGTATTTTTTGAAACTTTTTCTCTACCAAAAATCAGTATACCAAGAAAAGTAGATTCAAGGAAAAATGCCAATATGCCTTCAGCAGCTAGCGGCGCACCGAAAATATCTCCAACCATTCTAGAATATGAAGACCAGTTGGTTCCAAATGAAAATTCAAGTACAATTCCTGTTGCAACACCTACTGTAAATATGAGAGTAAATATTTTTACAATAAATTTCGATATTTTTTTATATATTTCATCTCTGGTTTTAAAATAAAATGTTTCGACTATTACCAGTATCAATGCCACCCCGAAAGTAAGAGGTGGAAATAAAAAATGAAATCCTGCTGTAAGAGCAAACTGGATTCTTGATAAAAAAACTGCATCCATTGGAATCTCCTTAAATTTGAGTTGTTTCAGGCATATTACATTGGTTCAAAAGAATCTTTCTCAACTCCGCAGACAGGACAAACCCAGTCAGAAGGAATTTTATCAAACGGTGTACCTGGAGCAATTCCGCTATCAGGATCACCTGCAGCCGGATCATAAATATAACCGCAAACTTTACATACGTATTTTTTCATAAGATCACCTCTTTATTTTATAATATTGTAATGATTACAATTATTAAAGATTAATAATTTATGCATAAAAAAGCAAGATTTTTTTTAATTTAAATAAAAAATATTATTTAGCTGTTAATTATGATAAAAATTGATTTAAAAAAGAAAAAATGTCTATTATAAATTATCAAGACATGATTTACATACGCCACGGAAATAAACCTGTGTATCAGATATACGGTGACCATCTACAGTTTCCATTTTTCTGCATAACTTTTCAATATCAAAAACATCATGAACCTCACCGCATTCTGTGCATTTAAAATGTCCATGAAAGGTTATATCAGCATCGTACCTGACTTCATTTTCAGAAATTGTAATTGGCATTACAATTCCGTGTTCCATAAAAGTTTTTAAATTATTATATATTGTTGTTTTTGACAATGTTGGTATAACAGCATGAAGCTCTGAATATATTGTATCAACAGAAGGATGGGTTTTATTTTTTACGAGATATTCATAAACTTTTATCCTGTGAAAAGAAGGACTTATTTTATTTTCAAGTAATTTTTCTTTTACATGATTCATTTGAATTCTCCAATTAATAAACAAGATAATATAGTTTATTTATTAAGGCAAATCTTTATTGTTTTAAAAACAGATCTAATTTTTTTAATTCTTCTTCAAGTTTGATTTCATCAGGAATATATTTCATTTTTATTTTTTCAAGCATTTGAAAACCTGAAGAACTCAAAACTTCATTTATTAAATCAACGCTCTGACCTCCCCAGCCGTATGAACCGAAAGCCAGGCCTTTTCTTTTTTTAGGAGCCAGGCCTTTCAGATAAGTTAGAAACGCAGCAACAGTCGGAAGCATATTATTATTCAGAGTAGGGGACCCGACACAAATATATTCTGCATCAATTACATCAGTCATAATGTCCGACATATGATTAAACTGAAGATTTAATAATTTTGTATGGTATCCGTTTTCATTAAAAATCCGCTGAAGTCCGTTTGCTATTATTTTAGTAGAATTCCACATTGTATCATATATAATGAGAGCTTTTTTTGAAATAATATTTTCACTCCAGGCCTTGTATTCTTTGATGATTTCGGGAATGTGTTTTCTCCACATAATACCGTGACTTGGTGCAATAATTTTTATATCAAGCCCCTGAACATCTGCAAGAGCTTTCTGAACCTGGCCGGAATACGGCAGAACAATATTTGCGTAATATTTTTTCGCTTCATTCATGATTATTTCATAGTAATATTCATCATCAAATTTTTCAGATGTGGCAAGATGCTGGCCGAAAGCATCGTTTGAGAAAAGAATTTTTTCTTCAGGGAGATAGGATACCATATTATCCGGCCAGTGAATCATTGGCGTTAGTATAAAATTATAGGAGTATTTCCCTGTTTTTAAAATATCGCCGGATTTAACTTCTTTAAAATTCCATTCTTTCTTAAAATGTTCCTTTAAACCTTTAACTCCGTTCGGGGAACAGATGATTTGTGCATTTGGACACAATTTAAGGATTTCAGGAATTGAACCTGAGTGGTCCATTTCAGTATGATTGGATATTATATAATCAATTTTAGAAGGATCAATCACAGATTTTATTCTTTCAAGCATTTCATGAAAAAAGGTAATCTTTACTGTATCAACAAGAGTAACCTTATCATCTATTACAAGATATGAATTATAGGTTGAACCTTTTTGCGTAAGATATCCGTGGAAATTGCGGAGATCCCAGTCAACTGCTCCTACCCAGAAGATTTTTTCAGTAATTGGTACAGCTTTCATTTATTGATTCCTTAATTTTTCCTGAAGTGTTTATTTAAAATTATCAGCCGAGAATATTCCATGATGTAAACATTTCAAGTAATTTATTTATTTATAATTAAATTGAATTGACGTAATAATATGCTTGCTTGTTAAAATTATAAATTATGAAAAAAAAATATAATAAAAAATATCTTCAGGAAATTTATTCTGTATATGAAGAAATTCATCCAAAAATTGTAAAAAGATTATCTGAATTCAGGAAAATCTGGGATACAGCAGATGATGAAAAGCTTTTTATCGAGTTATCTTTCTGCCTGTTTACGCCCCAATCTAATGCAAAAAGCTGCTGGAAAGCCGTAGAAATTCTTCTGGAAGAAGATTTAATCAAAAAAGGAACATGCTCGGAAATCAGCGAAAAAATAAATCTGGTCCGGTTCAGGAATAATAAAGCTTCGTATCTTGTTGAAGCGCGTGGAAAATTTTTCGGAAAAAACAGCAATTCTTTAAGATCTGTTCTTGAAAATTATCCTGATTCTTTTTCAAAAAGGGAATGGCTGGTTACAAACATTAAAGGTATGGGATATAAAGAAGCGAGTCATTATCTCAGGAATATAGGGCTTGGCGAGGATATTGCTATTCTTGACCGCCATATTTTAAAAAACATGGTTAAGCTTGGAATTATTGATGAAATTCCAAAAACAATATCAAAAGTAAATTATTTATTTCTGGAAACATTGCTGAAGGAGTTTTCAGAATCAAGTTCAATTCCTATGGGACACCTTGACTTTGTTTTGTGGTATAAGGAAGCAGGCGATGTTTTTAAATGATTTTCTTATTGACTTGAAGAATTATATATTAAAAATCCAATCAAATATAAAGAACTAAAACAGAGAGGGAAAAATGAAAAAATTATCTCTTGTTATCACTACATTATTAATTCCTGCTTTTGTTTTTGCGGCTGATATGAAAATAAACAGGGAAATTTCTATACTTGTTAATAAAATATCCGCCACTTACAAACAGGGTAAAGATATTGTAATGAAAAAAAATCTCGCTATTGCAGATTTTGAAAATATCAGCGAAACAGCAAAAAAAGAAAAACTCGGCGAATCAGTAAGCGAGCTTTTATCGAGTAAATTTTCCCAGACTACTATTTTCAATCTTGTTGAAAGAAAAAATCTCGATAAAGTTTTAAAAGAACAGGAACTACAGCTCACAGGAGCGACAGACCAGAATTCAGCAGTTAATATAGGAAACCTGCTGAACGCGGATGCTCTTGTTTATGGAAGCATAACTGAGCTTGGAGATATGTTCAATATCACAGTCAAGCTTGTTGATGTTGAATCAGGTAAGGTTATATCAGAAACTGTTTCTGTTGAAAAGAAAGAAATGATTACTGTCAAAGAAGATCTGCTTAATATGCAGTATGTAAAGAAAATGGGTGTTGGTATATCTGTAAATTTTTTAGGCGGTACAATGGCAGGAAGTAATCCTACAATAAATCCATTTCCCGGATTTGATGAAGGAACTGGATTATATAGGAGAGTTGGGGTAGAGGTTAAATACAGATTCACAACATGGCTCATGTTTGGCACAGGAGTTGATTTCGTCTGGGGACAATTATACTATATACCAAATCAAACATTTGATAAAACAAAACTTGTACCAGCTGGCGTAGGTACTGATTCTGGTCCATTTATTATTGATGCTAAAGGGTTCGGTATTCCAATTTTATTATATTTCAATTTCTCTCCTTTGAGATGGCTGAATTTATTTGTAGCTGCAGGTATTGAATATTATAACATCAATCTTCTCGGTTATTATAAAGATTCTTTTTCAGCGGGTGGTGGTAAAGGATTCGGAGTTAACCAATTTGGACCTCAAATAGCATTTGAAACTGCAATTGGTGTTTTCAGAGGAGGGATTGAATTTTTTGTTACACCAAGGCTTGCTATTTCATTGGTTGTAGGTTATGATCTTGGTTGGATAAATGTTAATTTTGCTAATCAAGCACATTTACCAGGTCTTGTAGCAAACACAAATAACGGTAAAATGGAACTGGGCGGTTTTTTCTGGATGCCGTCGATTTCGTTCTATTTTTAATCCAATTAAAGACATTTAATATTATAAAAAAAGCCCTGAGAATTACCTCAGGGCTTTTTATTTATTCGTTTATATTACAATTTTAAACTACAATAAGAAACCTTCCGCAATGTGTGCATATGGCAATTTCCTTACCTTCTTTAATTTTATTAATTTCAATCGGAGGAATTCCCAGATGACAACCTGAGCAGCTGGCTTTTTCAAGAATTGAAAAAGGATTGTTGTGTTTGCTTCTCATTCTTTCATAATATTTCAATGATCTTGCATCAATAAGTTTTTTCAGATCATCAATTTTCTTAATAAAAGCATCGCTTTTTTCACCTTCATCGAAAAGATGAAAAAGACGGTCAAGTCTGATTAGAAGATCAAGGTCTGAAGACGGAACTCCTGTAAGGGTATCAGGTATATCTTTGAAACTGCTTTTTTTATCTGACAAAGCTTCGAAATATGATTTAGCTTCATTTTTTAACATGGTGTAGATTTTTGCAGGTTTGGTTTCCTCATCAAAAATTTTCCTTTTTTCTTTGTTTGAGAAGATTCTTGCCATCATTCCTATTAAATAAAGATATTTAGTGCTCAGTTCAGATGGAAAAATGCTGAGAAGTATATATCGGACCGGTTTGCCGTCAAAAGACTGATAGTCAATTCCTTCATCGAGAATACCGAATATTGAAATATATTCTTTAACTGATTCAGTCCGTGCATGAGGTATGGCAAGGCCGTTTCCGATTCCAGTATTTTCAAGGGATTCCCTGTGAATTATCTGGGCATAGAATCTTTCCTTGTTTTCAATAAGATTGAGTTCATGCAGCTTATCAACCAGTTCTTTGAATACATGCTGTTTCTCTTTGGACTTTAGTTTTATAACCTGTTCTTTAATGAAGAAAGTATCTATATTCATTTTTTACCTGTAGATTTCGGGACGACCGGATTCGAACCGGCAGCCACATGACCCAGGAGATTTCAGGCTCATGCTTCCCTTAAATTTTTAATAATAAAATCTATTAATGTACAGAAAAAGGATTATTTTATGTACTTTTTTTACATTACTTGCTTATGTAATTGTTAACCTTAAATATAAACCGTTGTATAATCGTTATACTAAAACAGACAATTATGCAATATTTCTGTATATCATTTTATAATTCTGTTTATCACAGTCAACAAAATTATATTTGTTTTTATTTTTAGAGTATTTTAAAGTGATAGAACTTTTGACAGTCTATTAATGTCGTTTTGTTATTTTATAGAATTTTAATCGTTATAAGAGAGAAATTTAATATGAAAAAAATTATTTTAATAATTTCAATTACTGGATTTTATTTTTTAATATTTCCACAAACAGTAATTTCTGCAGATTCTGATTATTATTATGTTTCTTCCAAAAACGGGCTCTGGATAAGAGAAACTCCTGAAAATACAGGTATACCGATTCAATTATTACCTTATAATACTAAAGTCAATGTTATTGAAAAAAAGAATGAAGAAGTTAAAATATCAGGTGTAATTGGCAAATGGATGAAAGTTGAAGTGAACGATAAAACAGGCTGGGTTTTTGGAGGATTTTTATTAAGCGAAACTTATTCTAATATCAAATCATTTTTTCCAAAAGAAATCCAGGGGAATTTTGCAAAGGCATCTGATTCTCCAGATGGAAATTTTTCTCTTTCAATTTCTGATTTAAAAATAAATTATTATCCTAATTTAATGGAAAGCCTGGAGTTTAATCTTGATTATTTAGAAAAAGATGGTAAAAAATATAATGTTAAATCCAGCGGTTTTATCAGCAGGGGGGTTTGTTGTGACGAAAAAGGATATCCTAAAGCATGGACTGAAAAGATAAATGCAAATTTTACAATTGTTATTATTGATTCAAATAAAATTAAGCTTACAAATATTACAGACGATAAGCTGAGGGATTTAGAAAATATTGTTTTTATAAAAAGAAAATGATAAATAATTAAAGTGATATTTTATGCAATATCTGTTTATGCATTTCGGGACGAGAGGATTTGAACCTCCGACCACATGACCCCCAGAGTTTTCGGGCTCATGCTTCCCTTGAATTTTTAATAACAAAATTTGTAAATGTTCATAAAAAAGCTAATTTTTTAAACATTGATATAAAATTGTATATGTAATAGTTAGTAAATTAAAAAATCGTTGTATAATCGTTGTATAAAAAACAGGCAATTATGCAATATTTCTGTATATCACTTTATAATTCTGTATATCACAGTCAACAAAATTATATTTGTTTTTTATAATTAGAGTATTTTAGAGTGGAAGAACTTTTGAAAGTTTATTGATGTCGATATGTTTTATTTCTTGGTTAGCATATCTTGTTTGAGTTATTCTAACATCACAGTGTCCAAGTATTTGTTGAACTTCCTGCATTGATAATCCTGCTTGAATCATGATTGAGGCTGATAAATGTCGTAAATCATGAAATCTAAATTTCTTTAATTCATCATTAAGTGTTGCAAATGATAGTTGATTTCTGAATTTTTCCCATTCAGTTAGAAATCCCCATCTTTTAGAATTGTAGTATTTTTGAAAAACTTCTTTTTGAAATGGGTGCTGTTTCCTATAATCCTGAATGAGTTTAAATAAAGTTTCAAACACTGGAACATTTCTTGATTTTTTATTTTTTGTTCTACTGGCGGGAAGTTTAATTATTCTATTTTTTAAGTCTATTTCTTCCCATTTTAATTTTAATATTTCATCTTGTCTCATTCCACACATTACTGCAATTAGTATAACTAAATAAAATTCTTCAGATTGTTTTTCAGCAAGTGTTAAAAGTTCTTTAATCTGATTATCTGTTAAGTCAATAACTCTTTGATTGCGTTCTTTTAACTTTTGTTTAAAAGCAGGATTAACTTTTTCCCAAAATTCATTTTTAATTAACCAAGAAAAATAATCACTCATTTGTACAACATAACTATTGACAGTTGAATTGCCATAACCTTCTTTAATGAGTGTAATTTTTATTTTTTCAACATCACATCTTCTAAATTCACTTAATGGAATATCTTTTAAAATAGTTCTTATCTTTTTCCATTTTGATTCAGTTAGTTTGAAATAATTTTCAGATACTTCATTTTTTTTAGATTCTCTATAAAAGGACAGGTTTTCAAAGAGCAAGCAGTCTTTCTTTTTAATACTTCCGTCAAAGATTGTAGCCTTCCATTTATGATAAATAGTTTGAATTTCAGATTTAGGACAAGATACCCTTTTCCGATATGCTTCTCCTTTATATCTACAAGACAAATCATACTTAAAATTTTTATCATTAGAAGACTTTCTTTTAGATGGTTTTAGTTTATATGGCATTTTTTCACCTACCTTATAAACAAACCAATAGCAGGTTCAAGACTGCCAAAATTAATAATAAAGTCAAATCATAATTGCTATTTTTCTTTAAACTTAAAACAACATCATTTAAATCAAATAGTAATCTTGCACCAACCTTTATTGGTTTAATTATTCCTGCAGTTATTAATTGCCTTAGAAAAGGAACTGAAAGGGATACCTCTTCAGATAATCTTTTTAAATCTATCAATGCAGGTTTTTGAATTAATTCTTTTCTATCGTTTGATTTAATTTCTTTTTGCATAGTCACAACTCACTTTTATAAAATTAAGCCTGAAGAGATATTTTAAATCCCTTCAGGCTGTTTGAATCATTCTACTTGATGTATTATTATAACTTCATCTGAAAAATATTTAAGAAGGATTTCTATATATTGATTTTCATTATAAGCCTTATCAAACTCTTCTTGAATTGGATTATAATCTAATTTCTTCCATAAACATAATATCGCTGCGTGAGCTCTTAATAATTGAAAATCTTCATAAACTGATTTAGATTTTACAAAGATTGGAACCTTATTTCCTTGTTTTAGATAACATTCAATTTTTATACGAATTTTCTGACCTTTTTCTGCAAATTGTTTTTGTGACTCATCAATTACTTCAGCATATTCAGAAAAATACTTGTTAAATATGTTTACAAATTTATATGAACCTAAATTTTTTAATAAATCATTTAGAATTGGATTTAAATCCAATTCTAAATGAAAAGCTAAAATCTGAGAATATATTATTAGTAAGTGAGAATCATCTGGATTTGCACCATCTCCTCTATTTGCACAATTTGTATGGATGAGAATCTTTTTTTTCATTTGCAAATGTAACACTACTCTGTTATTAATTGTTTGAATTTCCTCTTCTGTAATTTTTTTTAGACTAAACATAGATTTCTCACCTAAATTATTTTCTGAGGATTTATACGTTGAAACTTTTAATACTTTTTTTCTTCGTGCTGTAGTTCTCATATGGGTCTCCTTTTTTTATTTTATTTTGATTTTTAAAACTTCCTTTTTTAATTCTACTTGCTTGTTGGTTTTATCCTTTTGAATTTTACTCAGCCTCCTTTTTAAAAAATTTTCACTTGACATTTTTAAATAAATTCAAGTAAGATGCTACAATGATTACATTAGAATTAATAATATATATATTTATATGATTACATTAGAATTGTCAAGCAAAAAATATATAAATAAGGAAAAAAAATGAGAAAAGCTAAAGATAAAAGAAATTCTGAGAGTGTTAAAGATAGAATGCGCTCTTTTAGAGAAGATGAAGTTAAACTTACCCAAAAACAATTTGCAGAAAAAGTTGGGTATTCTCATATGATGATTTCTTCAATTGAAGTAGGGAAAAGTAATCCTTCTGCTGAGATGCTCATTAAAATAGCTGAAGTATATCCTAATTTTGATATCCACTATATTCTTATGGGTAAAAAATCAGAGTATTTTTCATCTGCTGATGGTAAAAAAATTCATAAACATTTTATAAATAAGAAAACTTTGATATATTCAGCTCTTGAAAATTTAGCTAAAAATTACTTTCCTTTAGAAGTCGAACGTATAAAAAAAGATAAGAGAAATGATTTTAATTATTTAGTTGAAAAATGTTACGAGATTAAAGACAAGTTAGATCAAGAAGAATGGAATAAATTTATAAACGAAGCTTGGGATTTTTTACCAAGAAATATAAGAGAATTAATTGATAAGGAGAAGGGAGTTGGAGATTTATTTGATGTATTTTCCAAACACCCATAGATGATTTTTAAAAAATTTAATCTATTATAAATTACTTTTCAAATTTTAAAGAGCGTGTAAAAAAGATTGTGTAAACAGCCATATCTAATATAAGATATACCAAGGAGAATGATATGGCAATAAAGAATGAAGAATCAGTAGAAAAGCTTCTGGATGAAATTGATTTTGATAATCTAACAGCAGAAGAGATTGCAGGCTCAAATGGCCTGATCAAGTTTTTTACAAAACGAATGCTTGAGAAGGCGTTGAACACCGAGATGAAAAATCATCTCGGCTATGAAAAACACCAGGCAGAAAACAAACAAACCGTCAATTCACGCAATGGAAAAAGCAAAAAAACAGTAACAACAGAAATCGGTGATATCGACATTAAAATTCCGAGAGATAGAAATGCCGATTTCGAACCTACAATAATAAAAAAACATCAGAGACGATTCGAAGGATTTGATGATAAGATTATTTCTTTGTATGGTCGAGGATTACCAACCCGTGACATACAGGCCTATCTGCATGAAATTTATGGTGTTGAAATTTCACCTGAACTGGTAAGTCAAGTCACGAATGCAATTATGGATGATGTCAGGGAGTGGCAAAATCGTCCTCTTGATAATATCTACCCGATAGTTTTTCTTGATGCGATTATGGTTAAGGGTAGAACTGATGGCAAAGTGATAAATAAAGCCGTTTATACTGCAATAGGAATTTATTTAGAGGGGAAAAAGGAAGTTTTAGGCCTCTGGATAGCAGAAACTGAAGGGTCAAAATTCTGGCTTGGTGTTATTACTGAGCTTTATAACCGAGGAATAAAAGATATTCTGATAGCCTGCATTGATGGACTCAAAGGATTTCCTGAAGCTATCAATTCTGTATACCCACAGACACGAATTCAACTGTGCATCGTTCACATGATTCGAAATTCAGTAAAATATGTATCCTGGAAAGATCGAAAAATAATTTGTGCAGATTTGAAAACCATTTACAGAGCACCAAGTGAAAAAGAAGTACTTGCTGCTCTTGATGAATTTGCTGAGAAGAGAGATAAAAAATTTCCTATGATTTCAAAATCCTGGAGATCAAACTGGGAAAATTTGAACGAATTCTTTGCATACCCTCCGGATATTCGAAAGATAATATATACTACAAATGCTATAGAATCTCTAAATTTCAGTCTACGAAAAGTAACGAAAAACAGGTCGGCATTTCCAAATGATGATGCGATCCTGAAAATTATGTTTTTAGCCTTGACGAACGCTTCAAAAAGATGGACGATGCCGATCAGGGATTGGGGTGCTGCTTTGAATCAATTGGTAGTTTACTTTGAGGACAGGATTTCTATGTGATCAAAGGCCATTTACACAAAAATCCTTACACCCTCGACAATTCTGTGCGATCCTAATTTGAATTCAGGTTTAATAAATACTCGGTCATCGAGTAGGCCAATCCTTTCGCTGGACGTATCGAGATGCTTTTCACTGGTAATATGCAGTGTTACAATAATGCAAAAGGAGGGATGCATTTAAGCCGGAAAAGCACCCCTCCTTCTGGACTTCCACCCGAAAGCCGGCTGCTCAGAGCGCAGGCTCAGGGTCTTTTCCTGTTTATTATTATTTCTGTTTGAAGTGAATTTTTTTAAATGCTGTTTGTAAAATACTCTCTATTCCGCCGGTGGAGTAGGGTGCACCGGCTCGTTTGGAATTTTTTCTATATACTTTACCATCGCAATTTTTATTCATCAGCTTTGATTATAGTAACAACTTCTTCTTCTTTGAAGATTATATTTTTATTTTTATCAATAACATTTAAAATTTTCTTAATCATTTCAGTCATATTTGAAAATTTATTGACATTCATATGAACATCAAAATGAATTTTTGTTAAATTTGATGGCTCAATGATGCTTTGTTCACTTGCTATATATATAATTGGTTTTTTTAATGCTTCAGCATAACCTGCTTCAAAATAACATGATGGTCTTTCATCAGTTAAATCAGCAATGATGAAATCTGCTTTTTCAATTTCATATTTAATACGAGCAACAAGTTGTTCCATAGGAAATTCTTTATCAATACGAATTGCTATTGTTCCATAATTCTTTAAAGCATCTCTAATCTTTATAAAACGTTGATCAAATTCATTATATATTCTTTGCTCATTCTGGCTTCCATATTCTTTCCTTGAATAGGCATAATAACGAATGATCTATATTCTTTTCGATGTAATAAATTAGATGCTCTTTTTTCAAAAGATGAAAATTTATTTCTTTCTCTTTTTACAAAATCTTCAAGTTTCACACCAGCAGTTTTGGCGTATTTCGTTTTAGTCTGATAAATCTTTAATTCATAAGCTTGATAAGAAAAATCTTTTTCTCCCCAGCCTTCTTTGATTGTTCCATTGTTTAAAAAAGATATAACATAATCCATTACTTGTAATTCGGTTTTGTTAATAATTGATTTTGTAGTAGAACCAGGTAATACTGCTATGATTTGATAGTAGGTTTGTTTATCTGACATTATAATCCCCTAATAAGAAAGTGATCTCTCTGAACGGTCGCCCCAAATCCCGGCAAGCCGTGACTTCGCCAAACTCAGGCCATTATGCCGAAACGCTATTCAATCTGGAATAACTGTAACTATTACTCACATTTGCCACAGAGAATTGGAATCCCATTCAAACCTCTTGATGACAAGCAGATATTATTATTATCAATAAAAAAGACTCCTCTATTTACTCCTTGTTGATCTTTCAACATAATTAAATCTCTGAATTGATATATATATCCATTTATCTTTGTAGTTTGATTTATTATACTCTTATAACTGCCATCTTTTGCAAATTCATAATGTCCGTGCCAATCACCGGAATATCCATCTAAATTGCATTTTTTGAAATTTTTTACTCTTTGAAATTTGCTTATATCAGCTAAAAAATAATCTAAGACCCATCCTTTATATGTTTCCCCATACATAGAATTGATAAACCTTAAAGAATCAACATATACCCATTCGCCTTCGATATTTCCAATTTTTTCTCGGATTCCTGATTTTTTAATAAACTTAATATCTTCAGCTAAACGTAATTGACAAACGACTTTGGATTTGGAATTTGCTTTTTCTCTTAAATTTACATAATCCCCAGCAATCGTAAAATACTCTTGTGTAAATACATTATTATATAAAAATAAAATTATTACAATGAGTATAGAAATATTTATTATATTTTTCATATATCAGTCCTCTTTTCTTATTGCTTTAAAATGGAAATGATGATTATGTTCAGCATGTTGACCAGTTGGATCATTGGTTCTCCATGTATTATCTTTCCCATACATAGTCCAAGGAGTTAAAATTTGTCCTGTATCTACCCTTCCAATACTTCCACTTGTCAGCCATGCAGTTATATCTTGTGCTATTTGAGGTTGAGATTTTGGCTCATTCTTGATATTATCTTGAAGCATAGTCCAAGCCCCTCCCGATGATTTTCCTTTAGCTGCAATCATATCGACACCTAAACCCTTCCCATGAGAATCATTAGGCCCTTCTCGATATAAAGATCGTAATATCACTCCATCCAATTTTGCATCTTTCATTAAATCTTTTATTACTTCAAAAGTTTCTAATCTGGTATTAGCTATCATTTCACGAAGCTCTTTAGGTGTTTTATTTTCTCTTGAAAAAAGAATTTCTTTACCGTTTAATGTTGATCTAAACATTTTTAAACCTTTATCATAAGTAAGAGTGCCATAAACTTCATTCCTAAGGTTTTTATGTGCCCTTCCGTCTGGATCAACATAAATAACCGGATTATTCCCTGCATAATGATATAGATTTAAATTCACAGAATTGTAAACTCCACCATGTCCTGGCAATTTTGAATTTTTATCCTTGTTCCCACTTGGCAGATATGAATTTAATATCGGATCAGGACTCAACCAGTTATTCAGCCTTGCATCCCTATACCGTGCACCGTGGTAGTAAAGATTTGTCTCCGGATCAAGTTCCTTTGAGGTAAACTGATAGGGCGTAGTAAACCCCTTCGAATTCGCCTTCTCATGAACCCATGTTTCCCCATACGGGAAGTACTCAAGCGACTCATGGTAAGCACCAGTCTGGTTTGTTACAACAGAACTTGAGCCAAGATGGTCTGCATGGTAGTAGTATGTGCCTCCAGCTTCACTTGAAGCTACCTTAGATGCTACTCGTGTATTTCCTGCAAACACATGTTTGCTTATTATTCCCCCGTCCCGTATTGTGTAGTTAGGGTTCACGTACAGTACTTCGCCAGAGTTTCCTTTTTTGGATATTCTCATGCCTGTGTCATCGTATTTAAATTCTGTTATGCTTGCATCTGTAACTTTTGTAAGCCTGTTTTCTTCATCCCATGCCATGGTTCTGTTTCTGCCGGTTCCTTTTTCGCTCCATGCAATCATGTTTCCGTTGTCATCATATGAGTAGGTTCTGGGCTGGTCAAGCTTGTCTGCTCCGTTTATTGCTCCGTCACTTGTCACTGCGTGCGGTTTTGCTCCGTATGTATATTTCAGTGTATATGTTGTTTCTTCAATAGTTGCTGTTTTCCCTGTATCTGCGTATTTTGCCCTGTGTGTCTGGTTTTTCTCGGTTATGTTTCCAATATTGTCATATTTAAACTGGTTTGTATATTCATTTGTTCTTGTTGTATTAAATGGTATCCAGCTTTCATTGCTGTATGTTCCTGTTGAATTTATGAGTCTGTGCATATTGTCATATCCGTATGTCTGTGTTGCTGTTTTTTCTGTTTTATCTGTTGTTACAAATCCATTGTTTGTTCGTGTTATTATATTTCCCACTGCGTCATATTCATATGTCAGGTTCTGGTATGTCTTGTTATCTGCACCTTTTGTTGTTAATGTATTCAGTCTGTGGTTTAACGGATCGTATGTATATTCCGATTTTATTCCGTTTCCATATTCCACCTTTGTTCTATGGCCAAATTCGTCGTAGAGTATTTCTTTTACGTATGTTTCTGTTTTTTCCTTGCTTCTTCCTATTGCTGCCTTGAGTAGTCCGCCTCTGTTGTATGTATAGCTCAGTATTTCTCCGTCTGGGTATATCAGCTGTGTCATTCTTCCCAGGTTATCCCATGCGTATTTCATTTCATAGCTTGTCCATGAGTTTGCTTGCTTTATGGATCTTACTGTTTTTACTGTTTCACCCATTTTTCCATAGCTTCGTTCTTCTTTCATGTTGCCGTTTTCTACTGTTACTATTCTTCCTGCTCTGTTGTTTCCTGCTCCAGGGCTTCCGTATGTGTATATTACACTTGGCATATCCTTGTAATCTATTCTGTCAAGTCTATTGAAAGTGTATCTGTAACTTGTGAATGCGCCTCGTTTAAGCTGGTTTGGCGTTACTTTTCTAACCAGGTTTCCTGCTGCGTCATATGCATATGACACAAGTCCTGTGTCAGGGTTATTTATACTCGTTCTTCTGCCGAAATTATCATATGTTATGCTTGTTCTATTTGTTTTTGAGTCTATTACTGCTGTTATTTCTCCCATTGGGTTATATTCGTATGCTGTTGTGCCTGCGTTTTCTGCTATCGCCCGTATTCTTCCTCTAATGTCTTTATACGCTGTTTTTGGTTCTCCATTCCTGTCTGTTGTTAGTGTAGTGAGGTATTGTCCAGATATACCGTATGTGTTCTTTTCATTTTTTCCGTCAGGGTATCTGGTTGTTGTTACTCTGCCGAGTTTATCATAATCAAAAGTTGTGGCATTTTTTATACTTCCAAGTGCTCCATTAAATTCAGGTTCTCCCTGTTGTGTTACTCTTCCCAAGCTATCATATTTTATGCCGCCGCTTGAGGTAAAGCCAAGAGCTCCATTCCTTTCAGATGTTACTGTTGTCTGGAGAACCCTTTTCAGTGCGTCTATTGTTGTTACTGCGTCTATTGTATCATTGCTTTCCGGTCTTGGCTTATTTGTTGTTGTGCATTTTGCCGTCAGTCCTGCTATTTCATACATGTATTCTATTGTTGCCCTGCCGCTTCCAAGGTCGTTAGGGCCGTATATTCTTTTTGTTCTACCGTATTGATCGTATGAATATGTCATGTAATTGCCGTTTATGTCTGTAGTGCTAAGTGGTTTCCCCCATTTCTGATCATATGTTGCACGGGATGTGTAGCCGAATGAGTCGCTTATTGCGCTTATATTTCCTGTATCATCGTATGAATAGGTTTCACTGTATCTCTGGCCTGATTCATTTGCAGGGCCTGTTATTTTTATAAGGTTTCCAGCGCTGTCGTATTGCATGTCTGTTATTGCTGTTTTACCCTTGTCATCTGTTTGTGTAAGCTGTGTCAGTCTTCCCTGGCTGTCGTAGCTTCCAATTCTGTGTCTGTATAGCTTGTCTCCTGTTACCTGTATTGTCTGCGGCCTGTTCATTATGTAAGATGAGATATTGAATGCGTAAACAATTAATGCTTTTACTTTCGGTACTCCGTCGCCCTCGTCTGTAAATGTTGTCACATTGCCGTATTTATCGTAATCGTATGTTTGCCAGGATTTTACTGATCCTCCGTCTTCAAAATATTCTGTTGTTTTATTTCTTAATCTCGGGGAATATGATTTATTTCTTTCAGTTACAGTTGTAATAATACCTGCTGAATCTGCTAAATCATAATTTGATATTGTTTGAACATAGAGCTTTTTATCACTCCCATTACCTCTTAAAAAAGATTTTGTTTCAAGCCCTTTCTGGTGGTAGTTTTCTGTAATAAAATTCCTTTCAAGATTTGTTCCTTCTGGAAGTGGATTTCCATCCACGTCTGTCTTTGTTTCTGTTACCTTGGCAAATCCATAGAATTCCCTTTCATATCTGTCATATTTTCCGGCTTCGTAATCATATTTTGTTGTATAAGTGCTGGTGTTACCGTCTGTAATGGTTACTTGAGACATAGTCCATCTCGACCTGGGCATGTCCTGTGTATTACCGGCACGTTTGTATTTCAGGGTTATTTTTCCGCCAAGAGGCCGGGTTACAGATTTAAGAAGGTGTGTTTTCCCAATGTTGCTCAGAACTGCTCTGACTTCACCGCCGGTTTTACTGGTAATTGAAACTGGATTAGTAACAACATGGTCAACAATACCATCTCCATCAATATCAATTGCTTGTGCTGTATTAAAACCTAATTTTCCTCCGCCGTTTATTCCAAGATTTATTAATATTCCTACATAAGCAATAGGTATTGTAATAGTAAATGCACCCCCGGCATTCAAAGTCAAATTCGAATTATCGGATATTGCTTTTGATGATTCAGCTCCTCTCCAGGATATTGGTGCATCAAACCCGTCTCCATTATTTAAACAAACTGTCCAGTCTCCTCCTGAAGGTACAAAGCCAATATATGGTAATGTAGCGCCTTCTTTTAGTACTTTATCCGGCAACCCATCTCCATTAACATCAATATAATCTATTTTTGCAGCTGCTTCAGCCATAGTGGCTGATGCTCCAAAAGAAAATTTAGTATCATCAATTGAAACACCAACTCCCAGTGTAAAAGAGCCGGATGAGTTTTTCTTAAAACCTTCAGCATTTGCTCCTGGAAGAGCTATATTACATTCTTCTAATCCGTACCCGTTATTTAACTTAACCTTTGTTACAGGTGACCAAAAATTCCTTGTCACTTTGTCAGGAAGACCATCGCCATTAATGTCTATAAAATCTTCAGAAGATTGAGCATAATCGCTATAGGAAAAATTTCCAGATACACTTGGATTGCTGCCTTTTGTTCCTTCGGCGGCTCCATCAGCTCCAAACACGCTCTCAGGCGTATAATGTGCTCCAGATGTACCAGGAAAACTAAAACCATTATTATTAGCGTCGCTGGCTCTAACAAATGAGCCATAGTTAGTTGATTCAGTAGGTTGATATGTGCCATCAGGCCTTGAAAAACGAACAGATCCGCTTTTTATTACATCAGGATATCCATCGCCGTTTAAATCTATATAATCAGAATCTGTGGTGGATACGCTTACTGATGCCTGTAAATCCACAACAGGCGTCATTAAATTACCGCCGTATGAAAAACTAAAAGTTGATTTATTGGTTCCTCTTCCCCTTCCTGCTCCAGTTGCAGAACCTGCCTGCGATTTTGCAACAGGCAATGCAAGGGTTTCTGCATCTTCTTTAATATATTTTTGTCCAACCCTTGTTGAACTTATTACAAGATCCGTATCATTTCCTTTTACAAAACCAATAAAACAGGATTTATCATGCCCTTCCCATATTTTTCTGTTTGCTTCTTCCACTGCAGCAGCCCACTGTTTATATCCTTCACTGTCTATATCTTTTACTCCAAGGGGGCAAGCGGGGTATGTTTCCCTTAATGGCGTTGGTTTTACCATGGATATCATTGGAGTAAAATTCTTTATAACATTATTTGCAGCTTCTTGAGCATTCAGGTCATTGCAATTTGTGCTTGTTGGGACTTTAATATCAGTAAAATTCGTGATTGCCATTTTTGAAGGATCAAGAGGCCCTTCGTTTTCTCCATTGTATCTTGCAAAATACCAGTTTCTAAATCCTCCGGCAAACGGGTCGTTTTTGTCTTTAGCCCTGTAAAGGTAAGTTGCGGCGTCATAGAAATTTTTTGATCCAATTGTTATTTTCGGACTTATTACCAGAACAAATTTTTGAATATCAGATCTGTCAGAAGCAGCTATACAAAATACTTCATCACCCGGGTTGATTGTTATCTGTTCTTCAAATTTTATATCATTACCTGAATCAAAATTACTTTTTATAAAATATTTTTTCTTTACTACTTTAACTAATTCATTATTATTTACAATTTTTACTGCAAGTGTGATATAATTTCTATCATTTAAAGGGTCCAGTAAAGGTTCTTGTTGCGTTTTAGCTCCTCCTGTATAATCTGAAAGAAGATTTAAAAATGGATCAGGGCTGTTGTTTGATAGCATGCTCAAATTCATCTCAACAGTTGCGGTTCCGCTTCTATCTGAGCTGTCGCTCTTCCATGAATATGGGGGAAGGTCGCCTGTTTCAGGATAAGTTGTATATGTAATCGGAATAGGTGCTTTCAAATCTTTTATTTTATCACCGCTTACTCTGCTTATAACTCCTGGTTTATAAGATTTAGGATCATCAGGATTCCATGCAGTTGGTGAATTTTTTGGGTCAATATCTATTATAACTGCTTCTGTATATTCAATAGCAACATCTGCTTTTATTTCATTTATGCCTTCTTTCAATTTAATTGGCGTATCTGAATGAATTTTACAAAGAATTTTATTTCTAGCATATTTTGGATCATTATTTCTATCAGGGTCCTGTCCATTTTCTCTTTCAATATTATTGATTACATTTATACCTGTTAAACTGACTGGAAATGTTCCTGTGGAATTTCTATCTATGTCTTTTGAATAAATTTCCTGTCTGTCTATTTCTCTTAAAGTTGGGTTATTATTTGCATCAGTCTCTCTTATTTCTGTTATCAAATATATTTTTAATGAAACATCATCAGTTGTTTTAAAACCTTTCGTTATTGAGCCTGTAAAATTCACAGTACCGGATGTAGGAACATCTAACTCAGCGTTATTTCCTGTAATATTAAAATCATCTCTGGCATTATATTTATAAGGAAAGAAGCCGTTTTCATCAGTAGTGTTTGTATTTGGTCCGGAATATTCAATAACAGGGGTCCATGCCACCGCATCAAAGTTTCCGTCATTAATAGAATCAACTCTAAAAAATATTCTATCCCCTTTGTTTACAGGAACACTATCTGTTCCAACAAGGAATGTTTCTTTATTATATTTGTCATCTCCTGTTATCTCATTTTGCCAAATAACATACCCGTCTCTTTCAATGCTCACCCTTACTCCATCATCAGTTGTAATTAATGAGTCCAGTGGTTTTGTTGGTAGTAACCTTGGATTTCCTTTAATTCTTACAGAACCACTAAATGGCGCTTTCCATACAAGCAGAGGATCATCCCTGTAGAATTTTTTTAAAAGATTTTCCTTTTTTAATTCATCTGGAAGGAAAGTCCTTGTTGCAGAAAAATCAGCTGTGGTCTCAGTTAACCCTGAATCAACCGGGCAGTTTAGTGAGAATGTCGGCTTGCCATCAACGAGTGTATTAAAATAAACATCGCCATTATACACGAAATCTATTAACCCATCGCCATTGGCATCTGCAAAATATCCGGTACCTGTACTCCAGCTGAATGAAATTTGTCCGCCGCCTCCCAAATAAATAAAAGACCCCATTACTCCCAAATTGAAACCAAAATTTGATTCTGATCCAAGATGATGGAATTGAGTCAGGGTATCTATAGGTATAGGCTTCGAAAAAGTAGGGATTCCTTTATCGGATAAAGAATTTTTACGGTAATAAGCTACATTATTTAATGTGAAAACATAATCAGGCAGCCCGTCACCGTCAATATCCATAAACACACCTCTGGTAAAGGTTTCCCCTCCTCCAAATCCAATTTTCAATCCAAAAGATGTATTAAGTCCCGCTGAAAAAGGCGATATTGCAAGTACAAAGCTTGTACCTAAATCCCATCCATCAGATGACAATAGATTTGTCTGTCCATCCTGGTTTAATATAGTACCAACTGATCTAAATTCAGAGTCAGCGCCAGTTTCAGCAATATCATCATAATATTCAAATGTATGTTCATTGAAAGTTTCATTATTAGGTCCAAGCTGCATTATCTTTTCAAGTAATGTTTTATTAAATCGATCTGCTGCTTTATACTGTAGAGAGTATTTTCTTATTAATTGATCTTTGTATCTAACTTCAATTTCTTTTAACTTCCATCTCAATGCAGTTTTAAATCCCATTCTCAAGTTTGTTGTTTTATCAGGTCTGGAATTTTCTGTAATAAAATTAACGCTATATGGACCATCGTTTCCGCCTGTTCCTGTATAGCTTATCTTGGATAAATATAACCATACTCCATCTGTTGAGTCCTTAATATATTCATATCTAATATAATTTCCATTTGCATCAATTATTTTCTCGAGGTTCCACTGCCTGCTGTTTAGTTTTGAATTGCCTGTTTCGCCATAGATAGAACGAGTTCCGTTTTTATCAGTTACCACCCACGTATCGCCTTTTTTTTCTATCTTCGCAAACGAGCCTTCAACTCTTGGTCTGTATGTTTGTGTAGCTGTATCATAAACAAGTTTAGTACCATCAAGTGTATAGGTGGGATTGCCTCTCGGCACTCCAAATGTTGTATCAACAGCAATCGTGGAAACATGTATATCCCACCCGAGCCCGAGCCAGCTGTTTCCTCCGCTGGAATTGTATCTAATTGCTACATCAGGCTGCATCCCGTTTCTTCCCTTAGGAATTTCAATAGGGTAAGCAAGTCCTGCGTCTCCTGTATTCGAAGCTTTCGGAGCTTCAATCATGTTCATTCCGCTCGAAGGGTCTCCAGCTTTAATATCCTTAATCGAATTCGGGTTATACGAAAGAGGGTCAGGATGTTCAGGTGTTGTGAGCGTTGCGTTTATAATATCTGTAAAGTGATTTGTGGCGGAAAGAACCATCATTCTCGTGGAATCAATCTGTATTGTATCGAGTTTTTTCCACTTGCGTTCGTTCTCGTCAAAGAAAAAACTTACAATGTCCTTTTCCTTGTGTCCTGCAGGTATTTTATTTTTTGCGTATCCAAGCTTCAGTGTAAGGTCTTTTTTAAATGATCCGTGAGGCAGAAACCTGTATCCTGCAAAAGGCGTTGTTACATTTGTCATACCGGGATCAAGCTTTGGCAGATCCTTTTCATTTAATGGAATAATCTTTATTTCAACTGCCTTGTCAACAGATCCTGCAGGTATGTCGAGTGTCATGTCCTGGTATGTAATGGATTTGCTCGTTTTAGGGTCAACTATGGTTCTAAACTCAGTATCAGTTGAAACTGTATCTGTCGTTGTTCCGCTTCCGCCTGTTGTTGTTCCTGTTGTTCCTGTCCCTGTTGTACTGCCTGTATTTGCATTGTTTAAATTAAGTGTTAAATCCAGGTTTTTTGTTGAATATTGTGTTCCATTGTTAAATATTAGAATTGCTTTCCATGCGTCATTGTCTGCTTGCGCAGAAAATCCAGCTTCTTCTTTTGCAAGGATGAAGTTCATCACTCCGTCAGCAGATATTCCTTTAACAGCTTTATCAGCAATATTTATTTTATCAGTTCCTAAATCGCCGTTTACAGGTTTCACAAATCCAAGTATTGAAGCGTTTCTTGAAAAATATTCTCCATTTCTTGGAAAGGATGTTATTATTTCAGGTAAAGCGGAATTTCCGGATTGGCTTCCGCTCACTCGTACTTCTGCAATTTCACTTTTAAATGCTGTTTCAGAATTAAATTTAATTCTTATAGCTCTTGTACTAAGCCCGTCCTGCATCTTTATTTTATTCCAGCCGGCTTTAAATTCAGACTGGTTTAACTGTTCGCTGCAGTCTATCCAGATATTGTCTTTTTCACTCTGAATCTTAAACGGACTATTGCCTGTTCCTGAAAAGTTTATATATAGATATTCAGATTCAATTTTTCTTCCAAAGTTTATATCAAAATTTGGCTTATCAAAGTTTATTTCAGCATTTGTGGATGTGTTCCTGTCAAATGCGTTTGTGTCGGAAACAGATGTAATGTGGTTGTAGCCGTTTTCAAATTCTACTGCTATTTTTAATTTCTTGATTGAAATATCGCTTTTTAAACTGGAAAAATCTATTGAGTTTGTTCCCTGCTTGAGCCAGGCCGGGTTTATCTCAAGAGAAAGTTTTGTCTCACCTGCCGAGCCTCCATCCGGTTCAATATTTCCTCCAAGCCATGAGCTTCCGTTTATCCGGGTCTTCACTCCAGCCGGAGTTTTTATATTTACGCCTGTGTAAGTTATATATGCTCTTTTAATCAAGACAGGATCAATATCAACATTTACTGTCACAGAAGCAGGGTCAGCTTCTGTTTTATTTGAAAATGATATATCTCCGGATGAACTGAATGTTTTAATATTGTCAGAGTTTTTTGAAACGCGGCTTTCCATATCATCAGCGGTTTTTACTTCGGAAAGATCAGTATCTGTTTTATAGCTTCCAACAACTCCTGTATCTCTTGACCATATTTCAATTTCTTTTATTCCATTATTACTTGAATCAAGAGGCGTTATTTCAAGTGTAATTGTGTCAGTGGATATTGGTTTTAATGATTCAATTGCATTCCATGTTGGAAAAACATCAGTGCCTGTATATTTTAAATCATTTATAACTTCTTTCTTTTCACCGGAGCCTTTATAAACAGTTATTGAATATGAACTTCTTCCAAAAACTTTTAACCGGCTTATCTTTCGCTTCGAAGGGTATTGTATAACTATTTCTTTTGTCTCAATAGGAGCGTACACGCTTTCATTGTTGCTGTCAAATAATTTCAGAGCTTCCGCGTCTGTGGCAATTATCTGTGCTGGTATTAATCTTATATCAGCTTCTTCCTGGTATGGGCTCTGGGTTGTGCTTGATCCTCCGGTTATATTTTCAAAACAACCGGGGAAAAAAGCAGTTACAACCAAAATTGCTGCAATGAGTTTAATAATTTTTTCTTTACTCATCATAACTTTGCCCGTATATCTTGCCTTCACGGTCTGTTTTTAAAACCCTTATAGAGTCTTTACTGTTTATGCCTTCAGTTGTTCCTGCTATAATAAAACCTGAGTCAGGTGTTTCCTTTAAAGAAAAAGCCGTATCATCATATTGTCCGGGATATGTTCTTTTCCATAGCATATTTCCCAATGAATCAAATTTTATCAGAACTATATCATATCTTGTTGAAGAATTAAAACTTTCTCCTGCAACAGCATATCCACCGTCAGATGTCTGTATAGCGCTGAATCCTCTGGAGGCTGTTCCATAGGTTCCGTGTACCACATTTCTCCATTCATCAGCCAGGCCTGAAGTTTTTTTAATTATAACAAGAGCATAGGGGGAGGTTTCGATTTCCCTTGTAAAGCCGGTTACAATGTATCCTCCATCAGTTGTAGGTGCTATTGAATTGAATTCCTCTTCATATCCTCCGGGGTTAATTAAATCCATTGCAGAACCAATACTAAGAACAGAATCAGTACTAAGGAAATATCCGTTGATTATTTTATCAGAGGCCAGCTTTGATTTTGTTCCGCCTACGGTAATGTAACCGGTTGAAGTTACACATATATCATTTGCATAATCATCTTTAATGTCGCCAAAAAATATTTCCCCTATTTGACCTAAACTCTCATTGAGCTTAAGTACCCATACATTTGCATTATTTGCTATTTTGGTCTGGCCTGCAATAATATATCCTACACCATCTGAAGATCTAATAATTTTAAATACTTCATCAAAGTCGTTTACGCCGAATAAGTAATTCTGGTCAATTAAGCCGTCCTTCTGAATTGTTCCAGTTTCATCAATTTTAATAACTCTTGCTTTATATGAACTAGCAGTATCTGAATTTCCAATAATCACATATCCTGTGTTTGAATTTTGTTTTACTGCTGAAAAGGCAAAATCAGAAAAGCTGGTGCCGTATGTTTTTTCCCATGATGTTTCACCAAAAAGATCAAGCTTAACAGCCCTGAAATCAAACATGTTTAATTCTGTATCAATATATCCTGCTATAAAATAGCCGTCATTGGATATTACAACATCATTTGCACCGGAATCGTATGTACCGGATGGAACTGGAATTATCTTATCCCAGGTAATAATACCTGTGAAACTACAGCTTATATCCCCATTTATTGAAACAACAGCTTCTTTTGGTTCAAATATAATACCTTCCTTTTGCGGAGTTATAGTATATTCCCCATCCCAAAGGTCTGGAAGTGTATAATTTCCATTTGAATCTGTTTTTACAGTAAATGTTCCGTAACGGGAATGTTTAAGCGTTAATGTTACATCTGCCAAAGAGGATGTGTTGCCATTTATTTTACCGTTTATTTTGTATGGCTTATCATTATTATTTGAACATGAAAATAATATGAATGGCACAATTATAATTATTATAAATTTATACATAATACAATGCGAACCTGCATAATTTTGTTTTCCTCAATAACAATCAATCCCATGGACGTTAGAATTTAT
Organism: uncultured Leptospirales bacterium; assembly: GCA_964392365.1. Taxonomy (GTDB): domain Bacteria; phylum Spirochaetota; class UBA4802; order UBA4802; family UBA5550; genus CAYMPH01. Next base: position 98,830 of record CAYMPH010000010.1, on the reverse strand, counting down.
TATTTTAATCAGCACTGAAGAAAACTAATTTATATAGTTGTATTTGCTAATTTATAATAAATATTTCTTAATGCTTCTTAATTATTATCATCCATTTACTAATAAGTGACAAAAAATGCTAAAAAATGACAAAAATTTTTTATTTCGGCCTAAAATTATTCAATATTATTTTTTATCAAGTAATTATAGCGTTTTATTAGAATTTTTTTAATAAAAAAAACATTTTTATTATTTTTCATGTTAGTTTCCATCATATTTTCGTGAGCGCTGTTGAAATTACCCTTTTTTCTTCACCAGATCAATTTTGAAAGTTACACCGGCATTCAGGCTGATTAAATTAGTTCTTAATTTATCAAGATTATCATACGCATTGATAAAAGAAGTTTCGTATGAAATGCTTACATCTATATTTAAAAAACTTGTAATTTTAATAGTAGCCCCAACTGCTAATTGAATTCCAAATTCATCATGACAGTTTGTGGGATATGCTGTAGTTATTATAGTTGTTGTAGAATTTCCATTTAAGTTAACTTCTTCAGTCCATGGAGCTGCTTTAAAGCCGTAGTAAAAGCCTGCTGTAAAGAAAAACCATTTATATTCTCCCCTGTATCCGAGAAATAATTCCATAAACTGGAAATTATATGTATTGTTCATGGACATATTCAGCAATGTCCGCTTAATTATTGACTGCTTGCTTGCATATTCCAGCCCTAAATAGATTCCTCCATTTTCAAAAAGATAATAGCCTACATTTAAAAATACGCCTCCGCTGCCTCCAGCATTCATCTCCTGATTCCCGCTGCCGGAAAATTCTCCGCTTGTGAGAGACAATCCTCCAAATCCGGTAAGAGTTATGAATAGTCTTCCAGCATTTGTATTATCTGATTTTACAGCTTGTGCTTTCTCTATACTTTTTTCTTTTATCTCTGGTTCTGCTTTTTTTTCAGCTTTCTCAACCGGGTTATCATTTTTTTCAATTGGCTTTTCAGCTTTTTCCGGCTTTTGTTCCTGTAATTTTAAATTTTCTTTTTTATCAGCCTGCTCATCTTTTATTTCAATTTTTTCTTCTGGTTTTAATTCAGCAGATTTTTCTTGTGAAAATGCCGTGATATAAATTAAATTTATAATTATAAAGATAAAAAGCGATTTGGTTATGGTTTTCATTGTTAATGAGCCTCTTCTATAATTGATATTTTTTATACAGCTATAGCAGTTAACGATTTGATTAGATCGCTTTCTGTCATTCCCGCGCATACTTCGGCTGGGCTCAGCACAAGTGCGGGGATCCATTGTATTTAAACTCTGGATTCCCTTCTTCAAAGGGAATAACATTAAGTATAATTCAGCGGTTCTAAGCAATAGACCTGTAGTTAGTCTAATACGTAGTCACTTCTATAATATAATCCCCGCCTTTGGTATATTCATCGCTGATTTTGATGAAATAATCTCCAGAAGGCAGAGTCCTTGTAATTTTTGAATACCTTGTTCCATTGTTATCATCGTTTCTTTCAAGAAGAGCTTTATTGCTATCATACAAATAAAGAACTGTATCGCTTCCAAGGCTGTTTGGTTTTGTTTCAATAGTAACTGATTTTTCAGAATCTATATTAAATGTTAAAAAGTCAGATTCACCAAAAGGAATAAAATTATGAGTTTGCGGGCTACCAGCCAGGATTACTTTGGCATTTACAAAAGAATCGTCATTTTCATATGAATCAGCCAGGTACTCGCTTACAGCTATTTTATAATCACCATATCTTGTGTAATAGCCTCTAACCTTTAAATAGTAAATACCTGGATTTAAATTCGTAACAATTTTAGAATACATTCCAGTTACATTACTGTTTACTGTAGATATTAAATAGCCGTTTGAATCATAAAGATAAATAGAAGTGCTTGTATCAATATTGTATTTTGATGTTTCAATGCATATATATTTCGATGATCCCATTGCTCTTAAATCAAGTGTATATAAATCTGCATCTATTACTGTTCCTTCATGAAGAGTATGGTTTTGAATATCCCCAATCCTTATTATATTTGAATAGGAGGAATTGTCAGGTTCATAAGTATCAGCAAGCGGAGGAGGATTAATTATAGTTTCAAGATTAGTCATTGTTTCCATATATAATGCCCATGAGCCTGTTCCTGCGGAAAGTATGGTTTTATAAAAATTTACATCATACTGATATCTCGATTTCCAGATGTTATGAAATATTGTCATTCCAGTTGCATTATTAAAGCCGTAATTTTTTGTATATAAAACAGCAGTTTGCAGAGAAGTTATTACGCTCTGGGCTTTATTTTTTACAGCTGCATCAATAGAGGGAGAATTTATAATATTATTAAGATATCCGCCAAGATCAATATAATAAAAATTTGGATCCAGCCCGTCAGTATCCATTGAAAATGCATTGTCTGCTGCATTGTTGAAATATACAGCTTTTGATGTATCACCAAGAATAACGCTATTAGCTGCATCAGCGTATGAATTCAAATCAATAATAAGCCCGTCAATTTTTGAATTATCAACAAGAGACAATGTAAAATTAAGTTTTACTGAATCCTGGCTGAAATAAGTATACGCCGAGTCGCAGAATTTTTTCCCTAAATTTACTGGAGTAATGTTATAATCGCTGGTTATTCCACTAAGTGCCTCGTATGACCAGTAATCCGCAGGAAATGCCTCTTCAGAGAATAATAGGTAATTCACATTTTGTCTTAATTCATAGGCAAGTTCTGTATTTCCCATAAGGCAGGCAAATGGGAAAAAAATGTCAATCTTGTCTCCTCCGGTTATTTTTGAAAAATATTGTGCTATTTTACCCAGTTCATAATATGATAAAGTATCGTTCCCGCTTGTTTCATCTATAGCTATTCCGCCAAGGAGATTAATAAGAGAGGAAAAAAATGAGGTTATCGGATTTTCATTAGAACAGGTTTGTCCGGTTCCTTCTTTGTTTGTGTTGTCAAATCCTCCGCCATGATTGAATATAGAATAAAAATAATGCTTTGCTGGATATTTTTTTACAACGTAGTCAAAAAAGTTCTTTGTTGATTTAATGTCTCCTGAATTTAATTCAGCAATATCAACCACTAAATCGTCTCTTAAATTAGCCGATCCTCTTAGATTATATATTCCGTCTTTAAAAGTTGTATTGCCGTTAAAGCCATCCATCAATAAAAGAATTTTCAACTTGTTCAAAGTATCGTTTCTTTTTATTGTCTGAAGAGTGTTTATATAATTTGTTACTATTCCATAATCTCTTTCATACTCGTAATCAATATTGTTATCTATTGCAAAATGTAGCATAACAGTCCAGGTATTATCAAGTACTATAATTGATAAATCTTTAATATCAGTTTTCGCAGTATCTGCAGAATCAGTGCATTTAATTTGGAAATTATAAATTCCTGTTGCTGCTGTTACTGTTCCAGTAATTTTTCCATTACTCTCAAGCGAAAGGCCTGCAGGAAGAACTCCAATAAGCGAGAAAATATAATCCGTACCGCCAGTTGCAGTAATTGTATCCATATAAGGTTTATTTATCTGTGCTGCTTTTAATTCAGTTGTTGAAATTCCAAATACAGCAGATATAGAAGATACAGACGAGTTTTGACTGTTATCAGTTGACAAGCAGGCTGTTAAAAATATAAGTGCAGAGAAGGCGAGAAATGTATTTTTTCTAATCGCTGAATACATATACTGATCCTTTCCTCGGTATTTGTGTTGAATCTCCTTTTGAACCTGCTGCTGTTTTTACTTTCCCGCCGTCGTATGAAATGGCAACTGCACTGCCAAGTAAAAAGTCGGTACCTCCGTCAAGAGCAATATGCTTTTTATATTCAGTATAAATGCCTGCATTTCTATTAAAAATATAAACAGCTCCAGAATCGCTCATAGTCTGGAAATCAGATCTGCTTGATCCTGCGCATAAAAAAGTTCCATCAAATGATAATGAAACGGAATTGCCGAAGCCGTCATTAGACAGCCCGTCGGATGAAGTCAGTTTTTTTATTTGAATCCAGGTAGAGCCGTTATGTTCAAAAATATAAACAGCTCCCTGATTTACTTTACCAGCAATGTCACAGCCCGGGGCTCCAGCGGAAATAATTAGGCCATTATCTGAAATTGAAATGGAAGTTCCTAAAAGGCTGTTAATTGATGAATCATCTGCCATGAGCTTCTTTCTTTTAATATAGTTATTTCCGCTTTTTTCATATACATACACTGCTCCTTTGAACTGGGAAGCATTGGGCGTTGATACAGCTATATACGTTCCGTCTGCTGAAACTGCAACTGCTGTTCCGAACTTGTCTTCTGCCTCCTGGTCAATCGCATCCGCAGTTATTGTTGTTATAAGAGACCAATCGTCCGATCCCTTGGCATAAATATAAACGGTTCCGGTATTCATTTTATCAATTGAGTCTTTACCTGGTGCTCCAACTGCAAGAATTGAACCGTTTCTTGACATTGAAACGCTGTAACCGAAATAGTCATCAACAGAACCATCGCCTGCACTTAAAGTTTTTACTAAATCCCATGGTTCTGTAATTATTAAACTTTGTTTGAATATATAAACAGCTCCTATCTGGTTAAATCCGTATGCCCCTGCAGCTGCATAATTTCCAGACCCATTTAATGAAACAGCATGTCCATAAAAATCATTTTCAGTTGATGATGGTCTTTCAAGTTTTGTTTCCTGCCAGTTTGCAGTATACCACTTGTATATGGATGCGCTGCCGCCTGTTCCAATGTTTGTACCAGCAGCTATTACATTGCCGTCTGAAGAAATTGATACGCTTTGCCCGAAGAAAGAATCAGAGTTTAAATCAGTTGGAATAATTTTATTAATATACCGTATAGAATCATTAAAATATAAAATATCCCCGCTGGTTTTCTGAACTTGAGCAAAAACAGTTTTTTCTCCATCTCCATCTGATAAATTCCAATTAGTTATAAAACTGTAATTTTCCCATTCAGACCATATACTATTGTCGTTACTGAAACGCATTTTATATCCATTGGTCACATTCAGATTAAGATAAGCTGTTAATGAGTATAAGTTAACGCTTTCTCCGTTTATAGCAAAATATGCTTGAGGTGATGCTGCGTTTAACATATTTTCATATAACGAAAGGTCAGCTGTTTTTTCTGCGAGCATGTTTGAACAGCCTGAAAAAAGTATCAGAAAAGTTAAAATTATTAATATTTTTTTTGTCATAAACCTGAAATTTTATCACTTAATATATATAAAGGCATCCATCAATATATTAGTGATTAATTGCAATAAAAATGCCAAAAAAAAACTTTAATTTCTTGAAATTTGTTGCGTTTAATCAAAATTTGCCGGTAATAAAGAATACCGGTTTGTTAATTAATAAATAGGGCAGGTTATGCAATAAAAATCATGTCAGTGGGCATACATTTTCTGTCATTCTTGTGAATGCTTTAATAACTCAGCACAAGAACAGGTATCCATGAGTAAAATAAATATAAAATATATGAAAAGTAAAAAAATATTATATCCCATACTGTTATTCATGTTTATGCTCGCAGGCTGCTCAAACAGCGATGTTAAAGATATTGTTTCTCAATCTATTTATATTCCATTTCAAACATCTTCGGCATATTATCGAACACCTATGAACCAGCCGGTTGAAATTGAACTGCAAACTAATAAAAATTCCAATTCAGTAGCCTTTATGATAGACTCTTACCCTGTAAAAGGAAAATTAACCCAGAATAAACCCGAAAAAAATAAATTTACCTATACTCCGGATGATCCAACCTATAATGGCCCTGATTCATTCAAATTCCATGTAACTGACGGCACTTCTTCGAGCAATATATCCACAATCTCGCTTTTTATAGGAGACGATCTGACTGCTTATAATAGTACTGTTGCAACTAAGGAAGATACACCAGTAAGATTTCAATTAAGAGTTAACAATAAGAATTTAGCTACGCTTGATATTATTATTCAACAGCAGCCATTACATGGAACACTCACTAAAATAAGTAATTTAGAATGGGAATACGATCCGGCTGACGATTTTAATGGAACAGATTCAGACTCTTTCATCTTTATCGCAAGAGCACCGGGTTTCAATGACAGCTTGCCTGCAACTGTTACAATAACTATTGATCCGGATAATGACCCGCCTGTTGCACACGCTTTGCCGAATCAATCAACATATGAACATATGCCTGTGGCAATACCACTTAATGTAACAGATGTTGATAATGATCCGCTTCAATATATTGTTTCATTAAATCCTTTATATGGAACATATTCAATAAGCGGATCAATTGTAACATATACGCCAAAAGATCATTACAATGGAACGTTTACTTTTACCTATTATGCAAATGATGGTAAAAGCGACAGCAATGTAATAACAGTCACAGTCACTGTAAACCCTGTACATGATGACCCCGTAGCGTTGCCTCAGCGCCTGGTAGTTAAAAATCATGAAGAACCACTTGAACCCGGATGGATTGAATTTGATTTTCCAGTAATTAATCCGGATGGCGGGAATTTAATTTTTCTTATAGATCCCATTCCCCCGGATTATGGTAAACTTATATATACTGGAACAAAATGGAAATTTACAGCTGGTAAAAACTACTTTGGAAAATTTTTATTTAATTATAAAGTCACCGATTCAGAAGGTGCCGAAAGTTCATCCGTAATTACAGTAAATGTTGTTCCTGCAAATGTAATATATGTTTGGGCTAATGCCCCTGGATGGGATGGTTTATTTGATGGAAAATCCTGGGATACAGCTTATAAAGAACTTTCACAAGCCATTGATGCTTCTACTGCGGGGTCTGAAATATGGGTGGCTCAAGGGACATATACTTTATTTAAGGAGCTTAAAACAGATGTTTCGCTGTATGGCGGATTCCAGGGAAATGAAATTAACAAGCAAAATAGAACTTTTACAACTATCCTTGATGGAAACAACGCAAATCCTATTTTAAGAGGGGAGCTCGTTGCCAATGTAACAATTGACGGTTTTACAATTCAAAATGGCCGGGCTACCGGTTTTGGAGATAGCTATTTAGGCGGTGGAATTTTTATCATAAACTCAAGCGATATTTTTATTAAAAACTGTATCTTTACATCCAATGAAGCAGGGATGGGCGGCGCTGTTTATTTGGGAAATACAGCAAACGTCCAGCTGATTGATAATAATTTTACAGGGAATATTGCCGCGGCAAACGGCGGAGCCGTATATTTTGGCAAAGTTACAAATTCAATAATGACTTACACCACAAATAAAGGTAATATGTCATCAAATAAATCCTCAGGAAGCGGTGGAGCTATTTACATAGATCAATATTGCGGAACACAAATAACACCCATCACTATTGAAAATTATAACATAATGAGCAATGAATCCAAAAATAACGATGGCGGAGGAATTTCCAATAATGGAAATTCAATAATTAAAAATTGTACAATATCACAAAATACAGCTAAAAATTACGGCGGTGGTATCAGCGATACAACAGGAAAAACCAGCATAGAAAACTGCCAAATTCAAAATAATGAAGCAGGATCAGCTGGAGGCGGCATATATACTCAGTCTCTGACAAATACATCTCTTACTCTATCTAAATGTATCATATCAGACAATACAATTAAAGTTAGCACAACCGGCGAGCCTATCGGCGGCGGTATATATAACGCCAGACACAATGGTCTTAAAATTAATATTTCTACCATTCATAATAATAAAACAAATATTAAATATGGCGGAGGTATTTATTCCACAGGTTCATTACATATTTACGGCTCAACCATTAATGATAATACAGCCCTGGAAAATGGAGGTGCAATCTATTCTTCAGGAATTCTTAGAATTGATACATATTTTGATGAAAATAATATTCCAACATATTCAGAATTAAAATCAAATAAAGCATTCAGGTATGGAGGAGCAATATATAATAATATTGATAGCTCTTGTGAAATATACAACAGCACTCTATCATTTAACAAAGCGGAAAACTCAGTACAGGATAAAGATACAAAAGGCGGGGCAATCTGCGGCTACAGGCATATTTTTCTTCTAATCAATAATTCAACATTTGATTCTAACTACGCTAAATCAATATCAGGCTCTAAAGGCGGAGCTATCTGCGATCTTCAGGTAAGGGACAATACAACTATAGTAAATACAATATTTTCTAATAATAAAACAATGTTTGACTTAGAGACTTTGCCAACTCCAATCTGGGGATCACTCGACTTGTCCGGAGGAGCAATTTATCAATATAATTCAGTATCAAAAGCTGTCTATGCCTTTACTGTTTGCTTTTTTACTAATAATTCAGCTTTAAATAAGGGAGGTGCAATTTATCATTATAACAGTATAATAGGTGCTCAATTTAAAATTGAAAACTCGGAATTTGATTCTAATTCTGCAAATAATGAAAATGATATTTCTGATCCTACTTTACCTGCTATTAGGTGTTCAGGCGGGGCAGCTCATATAGAGAATAAGGAGACTTCAAATTATTTAATTACAGGATCAATTTTTAAGGAAAATAAAACTTCAGGTCATGGCGCTGCAATTTATTCAGACAGCGCATCAGAAAGCGTCATTAACGAAACATTATTTCAAGGGAATTTTGGAATAACAAAATCGATACCTATAGAAAACACTGATCCTCAAGCATTCGATCCTAAGCTATACACTTATGGAACATTTTATAACAAGAACAAGGCAAAATTTACAAATACAGTTTTTGGCGAAAATAACAATGTTTTTTCCGGCGGAGCAATATATAACGCACCAACTGGAAATCTTTATGCAATCAATTGTTTAATTATGAAAAATATTATAGGAATAACAAATGGAGCTGGATTATTCAATGAAGGAACAGCATCATTAACAAACTGTACTATCGCAGACAATATTTCAGCGTCAGGCAGCGGAATATATAATACTTCTAATACTTCAACAGGTACAATAAATATTCTTAATTCAATAATATGGAATAATAATATATCAAATTCTGGTATTATAAACGCAACATACTCTTGTTCGAATTCCTTTCTGATTGTAGATGGTAATATTAACAGTAATCCTTCATTTGCACTACAAAATCCAAGTGTTAAATTCTTCGGCTATTCAATCGGATATTATTTTTTAAAGCAGACACCCATTCTTACAAAAAGTAAATGTATTGATGCTGGTGATCCAAATCCATTACATATTCCAGCTGAAATATCCGGTAAAACTACAGATAGTTCAGATATAAATCCGCTTATTGACATTCCAACAAGTCCATTTAGTTTATATGTAGACATGGGCTACCATTATAAGCTCTGGCTATAAACCCATGATTAAATCAGGGTTGTTAAAAAAAACGATAATAATCGGTATATCTTCTCTTATTTTTATACTTTCCCCTGTATACGCTGACAGAAATTCTAAATTATCTTTAAAAGTTTTAGGCACAAAAATATTTAAACTTCAAAATATTAATGCAGATCAATCAGTAAAAAACAAAATAAATGAGTCTCTTTTAAATTATCTTGATAAAATCAAGTATTTAAAAAAACTTCCGGATAATAAAATATGTTATAATGAAAAAAATGCAATTGAAGAAGCTAAAAAGATTGGAGTAAATTTTGCTGTTTTTGGCAAAGTAACAAGAATCAAAAAACTAATTGATAGCCGGCCTCTCGGAAAAGAAGGTAAAGAACAGTATGTAATCAAGAATACATTTGCTGATATATATCATATCGAACTTTTTTTTATTAGAATTTTTGAAGGAAAAATTCTATATAAAATTAATGAAAAAGTTTTATTACCTGGAGTTAATGAAATTCTAAATAAATTCACTGCGGAAGTCGAAAAATATTATACTCTACAAATCGGATCAATTGATGAAGCACCACTTCCGCAAAATGAAATTATTCAAATCGATCCAATGAAGGAAACATTTGAACAGCAAAAGGAAATAATCAATCCACAACTTGAAATAGTAATAAAAACTACTGTAAAGTTGAAATTTTATGCTTCCACTGGTATTACTTATCTTCAGCCTTTTGGGATATTTCAAAAATTAGCAGTTAATCCATTCTTGGGACCTTTTGTAAATATTGGTTTAAGAAATCTTTTATTCGAAAACAGTATAATCAATTTAAACTTTGGATATTACTTCCTTACTCAAAATACTTACTTTGTAAATTTATACAATATTGCATCACTTGGTCTTGGCCTGGGTTATTATTTTCAATTACCTAAAAATTTTAACTTAAGCCCAATATTAAGTGGCGGGTATACATTTCACATATATAAAGATGTTTTTTCAACTGGTATTGAGACATTTAATGACCCTTTTGTAAAAATTGAATGTGAAGTCGGGTATTCATTTAATAAAACAATATCAATTTATTTAACTCCAGGCTTTACATTGTTCTTTGAAAAAACTTTAGCTGGATATTATTTATCAGTTGACCTTGGAGTAAAATTCACATTTTAATAGATGACTATGATTTATCTTATAAATAAATTTTACAGAAACTATTTAAAAATCAGGAGCGAACTATTTTGATAAACAGAAATATTAAAATTATAAATAAAAGAAAGCAATTAAAGATAATCATTCCAATAATAATAATTTATATTGCAGCATCGGCATTCGCTATTACTTTAATTTCTTTTTCATTTAAAAAAAATATAAATGAAATTGATTTTGCAATCGGTGATCTAAATTCTTCAATAAAAACTGAAGATGATATTGTAAATTCCTTTGTGTTTGTTGCAAAAAAACTCATTGGAAAAGAATATGAGCTTCATACTGAAAAAATCACAACTGATCATAATAAAAGCCTAACAAAAATAAATGATCAAATTGAAGTTTTGAGGCAAATATCAATTAGGCAGATGAATATACTTTATATTTTAATAGGTGTTTTATCAGTTATTGCTATTTTACTAACATTATTCCTCACTGGGATTACTCATAAAATCTACGGACCTGTTTATGTTATGACAAAATACCTCCAGGATATTTTAAAAGGAAAAGAAATATCAGGAAGGGCTCTAAGAAAAGGGGATGAATTAAATGATCTTTATAATCTTATATTAAAAGTAGGGATTAAACTTAATAAGCAGAAAAAGATAATGAAGGGAAAATGAAAATAATATTAATAATTCTTTCTTGAAAACGCATTAGTATCTTCTCGGTGCTAATCAAATAAAGATTTTAAAAAAGAAATCAGACCTATTAATTTAATTTCTATATTTCCAAATTGCAATGAAAGGCATTATTTAATACTTGATAAGTAGATCAATTTATAATTTGTAATTTTAACTATTGTTTATGCTAAATTTTTAGATTAAATATAATTTATATTTTCATCTTTTTTTTCATTTTTTTTCTCTTCATCAAGAATCGGATTTTCTATATTTTTGGGTTTTTCATAATTATCCCCACTAAAGCGAAACATAAATGATACCCCGCCAAAAACGTTATGCCTTAAAACATATGTAGAATTTGAAGTCGATGTAGTAGAATATGAATTCATGTAAGAATTTGCAGTCGCTGTCATTAACGCTCCTACTACTGATACTACATCAATATTATAACCTGCTTCTAAAGAAATTGTAAAGTTTTTACCAATATTAATATTATAACCCAGAACAACACCAATAGGGACCCCAATAGGCATCATGGAATATATTGAAGCAGGATTATTTATGCCGCTACCGAGTGGGTTTGGAATAAAGATACTAACACCAATTTGAGGTCCTAAATAAATCCTTGACCATGAATTTGTATAAAGACCAAATCCAAATAGCACTCGAAAATTTAACAGATAATCCATTGGAGCCCATATTGGTTTATTCTCATATATTTTTAATAGACCATAATCAATATTTACTCTGAAATTCATTGTTTTTGTTGTTGCTAAATTTGAATCATATATCAAGCCAACACTAATTAAATTTGTCTGAGAACCAAGATAAAAATCATATTCCGCTTTAACACCTAAACCATGACTAAAAGCATTTATCTTTAAAAAAAAGCAAATCAGTGGGACTGCCAATAGTAAATATCTTTTATTCATAAAATACCCTTCATCAATAATATACTGTTTATTTAATTTTTTGTTGCAATAGATAGAGTTCTACAGCCTTGTGTCAAGGAATAATCAAATTAGCAATTATTGAAATTGAATAGATTATATGGGGAAGATCAATACAATTTATATTTTATTTTTTGTAATTTTCTTTTAAAACTGCTCAAATACTTTGTAAGTATAGCAGCAAGATTTGGGATAAAAACTTTGGAGCAGGACGAGAAGATAACTCATGGCAATAGGTTTGTTTTAGATTCTTGTGTTTGATGTTTGGATTAAATGGATTTTCTGGAGGAAATGGGGTTTGAGGAATTGAGTGGATGAATATGCTTTGAGGCTTTAAGAAAAAAAGAGATAAATTGGTGAAATTATCGGTTTTTTTAGCTGATATTGTATTATTGGCAATTCCCATATTTTCACCCCTTTTGATATAGCTTATTTTGAACAACTATACATTTGTGCGGCTATTAATTGTTTTTTGTCAAGTGCAAAATTGGAATTAAGCAGGAATTTAAATTTTGCCGGATTTTGAAACCTGAAGAATCCTTTGCAGTGAATTCTTAACAAGAATATTATTTTAACTCGATATATTGCTTCAAATTTTATACTATTTATGTTAATTGAAAAATATTACAGAATAGATTTTTACTTAAAGCATTTATTTTCGAACCCTATAATTCTTAAAATAATGTGACATAAAACATTTTTATGAATTTTTTCCTTGACAAAAAGTATAAAGTTTTTTTAATAAATTGTCTTGACAAAAAAAGGGTTTTTTTTTTCCATTTGCTTTTCTCTTTTTAAATTAGTATTATAATTTCATAGAATAGTAAAATAAAATCGATAAAATAATTATAATCTATTATGTTTATAGGTTATTTTTTAATATAATGTTATATTTTTGTAACATAATTATATTTATTTTACTAATTTGGATAAGGAGTTTGTCATGGCTTGCAAAGAGAAGCAAATTAAAGGACATCAATTAAATATTGTTGATTTAAGTAGACAAAAAAAAATACTTAATCAAATAGATGAATTAGGTATAGTTGATGTACGTTTTGATACTCCAACAAAAGATTTATTAGATGTATATGAACTAATTATTAAAAATACTATCGAATTAAATGAAGATTCAGATTATCAAAAATTCATAAATTCTTAGATGAAATAAGAATTTATGAAGCATTTAGTTAGTCAATATAAAGATTTATTAGAGATATTATGTGTAAACGAACCGCTACAAAATAAGCATATCTTTTATCCTTTATCTATGTTTCCCTCTTTGCCAGTTTCTATAAGAAACAATAGTTCTCTTTTTTTACTTAAAACTGAAATGGGAGCAGACCATGGAGGTTTTTTTTGGTTTCATATAAAAAAAAATAAATATATCTTCTATATAGCATATAATGAAAAATTTGATAAATTTTTTAATGAGGTTCATTATTATCCTTTTATAAGGAAGGCTGTAATAGTCCATGAATTTTGTCATTTTTTAGCTTTTGCTAATTTAATAAATCAAGCCCCTCTAAACTATGACAAAATAATTGAAGAAAGTATTGAGAAAATTAAATCATCAATTGTTTTGCATCAGTTTATCGCTTCAATTTTATCTCAAGATGACGACGTTAATGAAAGTAAATATAAGGAATATTTTGATTCACACTTTAATTATACTTCATCAGATGGAATTGATTATGCTGATTTGTTTGAGAAATTGCTTCTTACTGATAATGACTTACAATTTCATTGGGATGAACGTATAAGAAACCATCCCATAAATGAGATGATAACAAATAATAATTTTGAAGATTTTACATTATGGATAAATCAACTTTTTGAAGATGTTAGTGATAATTGTAAAGTTTATACAAATATTGTAAAAAGACGGGTAATAGAAAAATTACCTATACTTATAAAACCCTATATAACTTAAAAATCAATAATTTTTTTCATTATCCTATTTATTTTTCTTCACCAAATATATTTTCTCGACGAGGACAAACAAAAACTTCAGTTCCAACAGTAGACCTTCTATCTCCTTCCCAAAAATTAAACATAATCAATATCAATTTTAAGAAATCCGCAGTAATATTTACAACCAATATAATTTTTCATAATTTTATCCTCTATATTATTAAGAACGAAAATGTAATTAAAAAAAAATTATTGGAGGTAACAAAATGGAACAACCAATTTCACTTTGAAAATATTCTGATTTAGCCAAATATCTTAATGTATCTGAAGATAAATTGAGAAGAGATGTAATGAATCGAAAAATTACTTTTATAAAAATTGGAAGAGTTGTTCGTTTTGATAAAAATAAAATCGATAAATTTTTTAATATTGAAAGTAGAAGCATTGAACATCAAGTAACTATACCAAATCAAATCAAAGATACTGCCACTTGGTTATCGGAGCAGTCGAAGCGTTTTAATTATGCAGATATTTCTGTCAGGGTAGTTATACATGATGGAAAAATTAAGCAGGTATATAAAACCGTGACAGAGAAAATTAAGTGATAAAAATTATTTTAATATTCAACCTTTTGGGAAAAATGATTATTAATTTTGTTCACCAGACACCAACACCTACATCCATTTTAAAGGGAGCTCCTGTGGTTCGGTGAAATAAAATTCGTTTTTATACATCTCTATTAGCTGTTCAAATGAAATTCTGTTTGCTGCTCTTCGGGAGGTAGAGTATAAAATTACTAATTGAATTTGTTTGTCTTTGTAATGCAGAAGACTTCTAATTGGTTTTTTACCTTTGGGAAATTTATGTTGAATTTTTTGTTTGGCAAGATAGTTGATGAACCATTTGGATGCACTTACTTTTCCAGAGCTACTTGTGAAAATTATTTTTTGAATGGAAGGGTTTTCGTTAAGTATTTGAAAAATATCCATGTATTTAAGCGGAACAAGTTTTTCATCTAAAGAACTCTCGTCGTGTCTAATTACGTTCAATCCCATGTCGGTTACGCTTACTTTCAATTTCCGTAGAATGTCTTTACGTTCAGTTACTGCTTCATCTCCTGAAAAATACTTAAGCTCTGTAAATGCAATTTTTGATAATAGTTTCCAGAATAAATTGGCTGTGTTCGGGTAGAAAAAGTCGAAATGCCAATTGTGTTTAGCTGTCGGGAATGTTCCAACAATTAAAGTTGTACTGTCTTTGGGGGCAAACCATTTCCAAGGATGGGCTTCTTCTTTCATTTTTTATCCTATTCTATTAACAGAACAAAGTTTAATTAACATTTTCTGTTATTAGGTGGGTTATTTCTAAAGTTCTATTCAAGGGTTTTTATCAATTACTTCTTTTGCATATTCGATTAAACCTTTATGAATTATATTGATTAAATGATCTATTGAAACATTTTTATTTATAGTTTTTGGTGATACTGCGACATGATGAAACATTTCCTTTTCGTCACAGGTAACGTTAATATTGATATTTCCTTTTTCATCTTTTGTGATAGACGAGTTCAGCGTTAAACCTTTATATGTCTCTTGTTCTGGTTTATTATTTTCCATTTTTTTCTCTCTTGGAATTTTAGTTATTTTTCTAAAAATTTATTTATCATTTCTTGTTAGTAGATTAAGAGTCAAGAACTATTGTTGCTTTAAACTTTTAATATTCATCAGGATGAATTTTGAAAAAGAAAAAAAAACTCAATAGCCTGAAATATAACCCTATCCTCATCTTGTTCAATAGGTTCCCTGGGGCAAACAATCGCCCTTGTTCCAACGGAAGCTCTGTAATCAATATTTTTCCAATAATTGCATTTCACGTAATTTATATCCATTTTCAGGAAGCCACAGTAGTTTTTACAATCAATACAGTTCATTTTTTTTTATCCTCTATATGTTAATACTATCGAGATGAGAAAATAGAAAAATATTTAATGTAAATTTTAAATATTAAAAATTTCTCAATGAAATTATAGTTGCTTTAAGCTTATTATATGCTTCAATTTGTCTCATTGATAAACATTTTTTTTTAAAACTATTTGTTTTAATGAAATTTATAAGAAGGATTAAGTATAGAGAAAGAAGCAATATGACTCATGTAGAATTTCATTTAAATATATTATAGGAAATAATAAATGAGGCTAAGAGAGATTAGTATAAAAAACTTTCGTTGTTTACAGGACGTAGTAATTCCTATTGATGATACTTCTGTTTTAGTTGGTGAAAATAACTCAGGCAAAACAGCTTTACTTGATGCATTAAAAATATTATTGCCACGGAATCAAGCCGGTCGTGGAAAACCATTCGATGAGTATGACTATTATATGTCTAAAGTTGGTGATTCACCACAAACCAGCGATGGTATTGTTATAGAACTTTGGTTTCGAGAAGATAAATCTGATGAATGGCCTGAAGATTTGGGAAATTCATTAAACGAAATAATTCAAACTGATCCAATAAATGATTTAGATTCTATTGGTTTACGAGCATCGAGTAAATTTGATCCTATTTCAAAAGTTATAAACAATAATTGGGAATTTCTTGATTTAAATGGTGAACCGTTAGGAGGAAAAGGTAAAAGTCAATCTAACTTGCCGAAGTTTCATTCTTACATTCGTTTATTTTATTTATCAGCTCTACGTGACTCAGATAATGAGTTTTCCTCTCGATCGCAATACTGGGGGCGAATACTTCGTGATATTGATATAAGTGAAGATCAAAGAAAGTCAATAAACGAAGATTTAACTAAGCTTAATGATGAACTACTAAAAGCCGATCCAAGGTTTGAGCAAGTGAGAACAGTATTAAGTAATATTCAAAAAGTTATTACACTTGGAAATGAACAAAATACATCAATTCAAGCCTTACCTTTAAATCATTGGGATTTGATGTCAAAATCAGAGGTTGTAATTAAAGCAAGGGGTAGTGAACTCAATTTTCCTATTTCCAGGCATGGACAAGGTATACAAAGTTTGTCTGTACTTTTTCTTTTTCAATCTTTCATCGAAGTATTCCTAAAACCTTCATTTTATCCAGAAACCGAAGCAATTTTAGCTTTAGAAGAACCAGAAGCACATCTTCATCCTCAAGCAACACGTGCATTATCTAAAAATTTGAATGAGCTAAAAAGTCAAAAAATTATTTCAAGTCATTCTCCATATTTTATTCAGGAAATTCCATTCACTCAACTTCGCTTGTTTCGCAAAAATGGATCAGCCTCTAAAGTATTTTATATAAAGCGTAAATTTTCTACTAAACTTCCTCAATCTGAGGAATTATCCAAATTTTGTAAAAATCACGCAACAAAATATGATTATCAAAGTGTAATTTCAAAACTTAATGTCAAAGGTAAAATGGAGCAAAAGGAATATAGGTCTCTCCTTCAAATTTATCCAGAGCAAAAAGATGTTCATGACCAAATAAAAAAACTTTATAATGAATCACAACACTTTATAAGCGATGATGAATTAAATGATCTTAATACATATGCAAAACGCGTTAGAGGTGAAATACTATTTGCATGTGCATGGTTGCTATGTGAAGGACAAAGTGAATATCTATTGATCCATTATTTTGCAGATTTGTTAGGCAAGCCATTAGACCAATTCGGAATAAGCGTTATAGACTTTCAGAATAATGGTTCACCAGGTGCATTTGTTGGTTTAGCACAAAATTTTGAGATACCATGGATTATGTTTTGTGATAATGATGAAGGAGGGCTAAAGTTTCTAAAACAAGTTGAAGGATATGGAATCACTACTGAAGAAATTAAAAAACTTGTACTTCCAATACCAGAAGAAAAATCAGATTTGGAAATGTTTCTTATAAAAAACGGATTTATGCAAGATTACTTAGAAATTCTTAGTAAACATAAAATTAGTTTAACGATAGACCAGACTGACCCTGAGTTTTATAATATGCTTGCTTCTGAAATAAAAAAAGATAAAATAGGTTATATGAATGAATTGATTGAAAAACTTCGTGAAAATAAAATAAATAGTTCTCGCATACCTGTATTTTTTAGTAATATCATCTCGGACATAGTCTCGAAGGCTGCACCATCATGCGTACAATAGAATTAAAAAGGGCTTTTGAAGAATTAAGCCCAATTCAAAAACAAGTTGCCGAATGGGGAGATGGTCCTCTATTAGTTTTAGCTGGACCAGGATCAGGAAAGACGAGAGTATTAACTTGTCGTATCGCAAGTTTATTGGAATATAGCATAGGGAGTAATTTTCGAATTTTAGGTTTAACATTTACGAATAAAGCAGCTGATGAAATGCGAAATCGTGTAGCTTTATTAGTTCCTGGACAGGAAGATCGTCTTTTTTTAGGAACTTTTCATTCGTTTTGTTCAGATGTCTTACGTCAACACGGTACTCATTTAGGAATAAATCCCAGTTTTCAAATTTATTCTCAAAATAATGATCTACAAGCTGTTTTAGATGAAGCAGTAGAAAAGTCAAAAAAAAGCAGTTCAATAGTAAGCAATTTAGATAAAAAAACTTTGCTTGTTATACAACGGCTTAAATCATTGCTTATTTCACCTGAAAATTGCAGGGAAATATTTTCAGATAAACAATTTGGGGAGAGGATTGCTATTATCTATCCTGCATATGAAAATGAATTAAATAAGCGGAACGCTTTAGATTTTAACTCTTTGATTTTTAAAACATATCAATTATTTACTAAATTTCCTGCTTTTGCTAAACGTTATCGTACGGTTTATCAATATATTTGTTTAGACGAATTTCAAGACACTGATCAAGCACAATATGGTCTTATTACTGCGCTTACGGAAAATATACATCGTAATTTGTTTATTGTTGCTGATGATGATCAGATTATTTACCAATGGAAAGGAGCAAGTCATGAACGTCTAAAAGAATTTGTCACAAATTTTTCACCAAAAGTGATACAATTGCCCATGAATTATAGATGTCCCCCTGAAATTGTTAATTTAGCGAATAATCTAATCCAGCATAACTTTTTAAGAACAACAGATAAAAAACCACTCGAAGCATTTCGTCCTACTCTTAGTGAAAATACAGTTCGATTATTAAACTGTTTTCCCAATTTTGAGGCTGAAGCAAATGGAATTGCAGAAGATATTAAGAAATTTCATTTTGAGCATCTATCAAAAATAGTTATTTTAGGACGTAATCGCAAATTGCTTGATACAGTATATAACGCTTTAAATAAAAATAATTTAATTGCCTTTATTTCTCAACGCAAAGATGAATTTGAAAGTACCCCTTTCATCTGGCTTCATTCTATTTTACATCTTGCCACTGATATTCATAATCTTCATTATTTAGAAGCTGTAAATGGTTCATTCTTACAGTTAACTTTAATTGAAGTAGATTTAGAAAAAGTAATTTCACAAGCCCAAGCTTTAAATATAGGTTTTTTGCAAAGTTGGTTAACATTAGTTAGCCAAAAAAACATAGGAAATGGAGTGAAAAGTATTATCAATGAGATATTAAATTGTTTAATAAAGAGTAGAGATTTTGAAAAGTTCAGCAGATTTGCGTTAACTTGGTTTGATTCATTAACTAAAACTAAACAGTCTGATGAAGATAATGCTTACGTTGAAGCATTTGCTCGTTTTGATGAAGAAAAATTAGTATGGAATGAATTATTGAGAGATATAAAATTGAGTTTAGGGGAACAGATCACCTTGGAGGCATTTTTGCAAGAACTACAAATGCGTTCGAAAGAATCAACTCCAAAACCTAATACAATAATTCTTATGACTATCCATGCAGCTAAAGGTAAGGAATTTGATCATGTTTATCTTATTGGACTTGTCGAAGATGAGCTACCTTCTTTTCAAAGTATTAAAAATGGAGATAGAAGTCTTGAAATGGAAGAAGAACGGCGAAATTGTTTTGTTGCAATAACAAGAACAATTGAAACATTAACGCTTAGTTATGCAGAAAAGTATAGAAACTGGCCTAAGAAACCCTCGAGGTTTCTTTATGAAATGGGTTTGTTGAGCAAATAAATTAAATATTTTTTACTCTTATTAGCTCTTATCGCAATATAGTATAATATCTTATTGAAAAATCAAGTATGAACTTAAATAAATTATAATAATAGAGGGGATTTATTGATTTTATCAATTATTGTATTATCAAGACAAGTGAATAGATTAAATATTTCATCCTTCTTTATTTTTTTATCAAAAATTAGGGTTTTCAAGCCCATACTGTCGTCATTAATAATTAAAGATAATATATGTTCATTAAAATATTTCGTTGCCGCTTCAGACACATGAATATTTAAAGTAATATTATTAATCAAATTCCAATTGATGCTTTGCTTAATATCAATATTGCAACACCAAAATTGTAAATATTTTTCATTATTTGCAAATGATATTTTATTATCTAAATTATACCCATCACCATTCTTTAATTCAATTTTTCCCTCAGAATGATGAGCAATAACAATTATAAAATTATTATTACCTGCAAAACAATTATCAATATCAGCTTTTTCAGTATATACATTTAATTTTAATCGATTTTTTAAAAAATTGATGATATTAATGCAATCTGAATTGTTATCCGAAATATTTTGAATATTTCCCATTATAATTGAAAAATTATTTTTTACATTTTTAGCACTTGAAAATGCATTATTATGTATATTGCTGTTTTGTATATTTTTTTCTTTAAAATATTTCACTATATTTTCATTAGTTTCATTATGTCCAAAATGAAAAAAGATTTCATTAGGATTAACTGTGAAGATATTTTTTTTTGTTAAATGATGCCAAGGATTTGGTAATGAAAATACTCCATGAAAATAATCATATTGAATATTCGCTCCATTGCACATGAAAAATCCTTCTTCCCAATTTTCTTTTTCTATATTTATCCAAAAATAATATATGTCTGGTATCTTTGAATCAATTTTTATTTGAGGGATTTTAAAATAAGAAAAACAAATGGCTAATTCATTAATAAAAATATCAAATGATTCAATTTTAAGGTACTTGGGTAGCTGAATTGATTTAGAAGAATTATCAGCACAGTTTCTTAAAATTATGATTTTATTGTGAGTATCATATTCTACATAATAGATATATGTTTTAATTGAAATATTATCTACATTTCTTGACATATTTATTTTAGTTATTAAATACTAATTTCAATCCGTTTCCAATATCAAATCCATCTTTCATGTTGACGCTTTCATCAGTATTTCGTTTTAATAAATCTCTATCACTAACAGACAATTTTTCAAATTTATAAGCATACCCATTTTCATCATTAGATTTATCTGGTTCTAATATTGCAATAATCTTATCGCTATTTTTTGCCAATTTAATTTTTGATATTGAAGTTATATCTTTTTCTATTTTTATGTTATCTTCTCGATTGATTTCAATTTTCTCAGAATCAATATTATTATTACAAATTTCAAGGCAAACATTTAATATCTCTGAATCAATTCTTAGATAATCATCCTTGCATAAACTTTGAATTCTTGTGGCTCTTCGTATAGAATCGCCAACAAAATCTTTCATATCATTAAAATATACTTCCATATCTTTACCAGCAGCTATGGAAAAACGGAACTTCCAATCTGACATCGTAATTTTTTTATACATAATATTGTTAAAATTTAATTTAATAGAAAAAACGAAAGCTAATAAATTTAATATTTTTCTTTTATCTCTAATAGAAATAATTAATCCATCACCTGTATATTTGATAATTTCAGTTTTTAATGCTGCGTCCTTTAATGAATTTGAAAAACATTCAAAAAGACCATTATAATAATTAATTTTTTTTTGGTCATCAAAATCAATCGTCTTTACTGTTGAATTTCTAATATCCATTACTAATGAATATGTTGTTGCAAAATCACTAATTATAAAGTTGTTGGTCATAAAAAAATCCTTTATTGTTGTGCAATTTTAAGTTTCATATAAATATCTTTTTTTGTAATAGGAATTGACGTCCAAAATTTTATAAAGAAATAGCCATCATTAGAATCAATTTTATCAGAAGCAACTAAATCATTGATATATGCTTCTGGTAATCCATTCTGTGGTATAAAAATAAATGATATTTTATTACCATTTCGTAAACGGCCTAAAAACCCTTTCCCATAAATTGGGAAAACGTTGCAGTATTTTTCACCTTTATTTAATAATCTGTCTTTAGCAAAGAACTCTTTTTCTTTTAATTCTTTGGCACGAATTCTTATTAATATTTTTTCTTCCTCTGTATAAGTTCCTTTATTAAGTATGTCTTCAATAAAATCTTGATAAATTATTTTGCCATTTTGTGGATTATATACTTTTTGTTTATATGGTTTTGATATCACAGCTATGTTTTCAAACACGGACGTGTGCTCAGAAGGTTCTTGTTTATGTGCATATAGTTTACTATTTTTTTTATCTCCTATTTCATATTGCTTTAATGTGGGATGATAAAAAACTACTAAATTATAATTCGTCCTTTCTTTAGCCAGTTGTAATTGATTAAAAGTATGAGCGACTCCAATATCCATTAGTCCAATTGTATTATCTGGTAATCTTTCATATGATTGAGAAATATCATTATCACGTTCTCTAATTAGTTCTTTAATTAATCTATTTATTTCTATTGCATTATTAGTCTTTATATTTTTGAATAAATTATTCAACTCATCCTCGAATTTTTTTATTGATGAGTATTTCTCTGAGCCACTAATTGTACATGTTTTTTTAGTATAAAAGAATAGCATGGATGGATTAATCGCTGCCCTAAATTTAGAACTATCTCTGAAAGACTTATATTCTGAACAAAGGATATCAAATTTTTTTATTGGTATTATTGATGAGTCTATTTTATTTTTTAACTTTTCATAATTATCAAAGTATCTTTCTTTATCAAACTCGCTATCCATTGATTCAAGAAATACATGAAAATTTTTTATATTGTTATAGTCAGCAATAGAATTCAGTAATAAATATTTATCATATCTATTACTTCCAAAATCAGTATGACTTTCTGGAAAGATGAAAATAGTTTTTTTTGCATCAGGATTTTGAATTATTCGGTATGGAAATAAGTTATAGTCATTGATACATGTAGATGGTATTATTGTTCCATCGGTGAGTTTTATATCACTTCCATAAAACTCTTTATTTATTTTAAGCTTTCCTGATTTATTTTCACTATATATAAATTCTAAAGGTGTTTTATGATTTTTAATTTCTTCTTTGTAGTTATTAGCCAAGTATTGTTCATAATGCTGTTCTATAGCTTTTTTTAGATGTCTGTTTAATGTTTCATTAATAACTTTTTGTGTTTGGTTAATCGAAATTGGTGGGATTCGAAGTTCTTGACCAATATTTAATTTTACATAAGCATCTAAATTAAAACCAGTTATTTCTATTTTAGGTAAGGTATTTTTATTCGTATCATAAATTAAAATCCATTTCTTACTGATTTTCCCATCATTATTATTTGAGCCGTTTAAATAAAACTTCTCAGATATTTTTACTAATGAATCACCTTGCTTGACCTTATAATTTGTATATTTCCCAGGTGTTTCAGCAAAAATTATATAACAGTTCAAAACAAAAAGTAGAATAGAAAAAAATGAAATATATCTTTTCATAATACTCCCCCTTATTTGATTTATATTTATTGCATTATATTTATTGCATTATAGTTTTATGTCTGTCAATAGATTTTTCATTTTCAGACATATTTCGTCCCGTCAGTATATGAATAAGCTCAACAAATTTTATTCCGTTTGGCATTCTCCCATTCCGACTTTGTAGGGGTATACAAGTCTTTACGCAATCGCAGCACATACACCAGACATATGAAATGCAAAGGAAGGTTAAGCATTCATGAAGAATAATTCATTTTTACAACTATACATAAACCAAATATCATAATAGCTTCATTCTTATTCTCAATATATGCTGTTTTGTATATTACTTCATTAACATTCCCAGAATATAAATGTTTTATGTAATCTCTTACATCATGAAAAGTATCACTTACTTTAGGCCAATTATTTTGAAGGAATTTTGTTAATTCATAATTAAAAATATAGAGTTCTTTTTCTATATTTTTCTCAAGAATAATATCATATTTTTTACATAATTTTATTTTTGCGAATGTAGTATCATCAACTTTTATAAAATCGATTCTTCCTGAAACTCTATCAAGATGTTTCTGATTAATATCCGAATTTCTTATTAAAGAATGAATTGACAAAGATAGATTTTGTAAAAAATCACTCCCACTTAAACCTAAATCAAGATAAACTAAGTGATAAAGCAACAAGGTTAATTTGTAGTTAAGTTTATAAATCCCAGTAAGGTCATAGCCATAATCAATATTCTTTCCATGAGCTGCCGCATCTCTAATTTCTTTTAAAACCTTAAAGTCAGCTTTTGTGAAATTAATTATCTGCTTAATATCATTGTTTATTTTAGAAAACCATAAGTCAAATTTATCTTGAAAAGAAACAATGTCAGTATTAGGAATTTTTAATATTGAATTTTTTATTGTCTTAGAGATATTTTCATTCGTATCAGTTTTTTTTATATCTTTTAATAATTCTTCTAATTTTTTAACGAGTCCATCTTTAATATATTTAAATGAAGATTCTGGGAATACTTCACCTTTCCCTTTTGAATAACTTTCAACATATTTGTTAAGAATGCTTACATATCCTAATATTTCATATTGCCAAATACCAGAATAACTCAATATCCCGAATAATCGAGACCATACCTTTGTAAAATTTATATTAGAAAAGTAATTTGAAAATATAGGTTTAAATTTTTTATTTTCAATAAGATAACGATACTGCATTAAGCCTTCTCTATAATTGCTTAAACCATTTGTTAAAATATAATTACACGAATAATAAATTGGCAATAACTGATTATATCCATTTTCATCTTTTATAGAACCCCATAAATAAAGTGTATTAGAATATTCGCCAATAAGAAATGAAAAAATCATTCTTATATCATAATCAAAATTTATTATTTCATCTAAAGAAAAACTATCATCTATTGGTTTAATTATAATAGTTGGAAACTCTTCAATGAAAATCTTTTGTTTATCAATATCATCTTGTTTTGGGACACAATTGTATCGATTTGAAATTTCAATAATTCTATTAGTTCTTGTTTTAATTTTGAATTTAAAAGCTTTCATAGAAATATTATTTTTGAAACCTTTTACGGAATTTTTTATTTCCCTTTTATTAATAAACCATTCATTAAAGTTCTTTAAGCAGATATATGCCCCATTAAATTTTAAATCAATATATTTAGTAAAAGGATTACCAAGAATGATATATTTAGGATAAATTAAATCATCATATATGTCACAATCGATTAATGTAAAATTTTCGTTTCCTGATTTGCATGTAATTAGTTTTAGATTGTTTTTCTTACTTAATAGGCTGTAAAGTTTCTCATTATTCATTACTGATTCAATAATTCTTAGTTTTGGTAATTTGCTTGGTGATAAAATAAGTTCTCCGGAAACAAAATTATTATTTTGATTTATCTTTAATTGTACATTGTATTTTACGTCGATATTAAATGGTAAAAATTTCATTTTATATTCATTCCAAACTTCCATGGATGCGGTTTTTTAAAATAAGTTTGTGTGGCATTTCAAACAACGTGTCTGGAGACGATGAAACGCCATGATTATTCATTTGAATTTTCATTGATAATTGTTATTGTTCTCAAATGCTCATCCGTTAATTCAGTTAAATCATTACTTAGTAATAATTTAACATACTCTGGTGGTTCATCATATAATTTAAATTTTGGTTTATTTTTTGGATTTTCTACTATAGATGAAATTTTAGTTAATTCCATAATTGTATTTAATGCTCTACTGGGCAAATCATCTCCACCAAAACCTTTACAGCAGATAATACAATGCCATGGAATCATGTAATCTAACACATCCGATAAATTACATTTATTTCCTTGACGAAGCTTTACGACATCATAGGCACTAATAAATGAGCAACCGTAACTATCTATTACTTCAGGGTATGAACCACATTTCCATTTAACATTATAATTTAAATTATCCCAATAAGAATATAAACAGTATAAAGGAATTCTTTTTATTGAATCTGACATGCTTGATTTAACTAATCTATCGGATTGATATTTTTTAGTTTTTTGTTTATTATTTTTATAATAATGCAAATGTTCATATTTATTAGTTTTATGATTTAATATTTTAGCCTGAATTCTTATTCCAAGCCATTTTTTGGATTTTCCTGTTAACCACCATTCCCAATCAGCACCAGTATTTGATTCTTTTGGTTTTGTAAATGTTTTTGTTATTATTTCATTCCCATGTTTTAATTTAAGCTCAAGGAGATTAATATCAGTAATTGTTTCCTCACCTAATTGCATATCAACAGTTTTTGCTGAATATAGTTTGTACCAAGTTTCAAAAGAAAGTTTCCTAAAAGTGTCACAAAGTTTCATTTATTATACCTCAGTAAATTACACGGCGTTTTTAGCCTAACGTCCCTTGGTGTATATGACGTTGAACCCATCTTTTAGCCCAATGTGGAATTTCCGTGAAATCAATATTAGCCATTTTTTTTTCACTTTGTCCAGACATGGATGGACAAATAATATTTTTATTGCCATTGTGTACAACTTACATTGTCTGTAAGATATAACAAAATAAGTCAAACTTAAAAAAAAAGAGTATACGAATAAA
Organism: uncultured Leptospirales bacterium; assembly: GCA_964392365.1. Lineage (GTDB taxonomy): Bacteria > Spirochaetota > UBA4802 > UBA4802 > UBA5550 > CAYMPH01. The sequence continues at coordinate 72,013 of CAYMPH010000010.1, read as the reverse complement.
AAGTATTTATAAAACGGTTTTGATAGTGATTATGATGTTTTGTATTTCATTCCTCATCATTATTAACAGACTTTATGCATATTATCAATTAGTAAATTGATAATAGAATTATTTTAAAAAACTATAAAAGTATTTTTATCAAATTTTTGTATTTCATATAATGAAGAGGAAAAAATGGATACTGAATTATTTTCTGATTTCTCAAACTACAATTTTATGAAGAATATTATTGAGGTGGTTGGTCAAAAAGTTTTAATTGAAAAAGACGCAATAAATCCTGAAGTATTGCCACTTCTTTTGCATGAATACATCCATTATTATATACAATTTAATTCCTTGTATCATTACGAAGGATATTTGTATTATATTTTAATAATAATTGAACTGGCTCAAACTGATAAATCCAAAGTTCCTTTTTTTGAAAATTTTGATAAATTGGAAAAAATAAATTTAAAGAAGTTTATTGATTGTTTTAAAAATTGGAATAACCGGCAAGGTAAAAATTTTAAAAATAAATTCAAATATAGTGATTCATATATTAATGAAAATTTTAAGATTGGTTCAATTAACTGTAATAAAGTTTCTGATGAATTACCTTGAAATCCATATAAATCGGTTATACCATCAATAGAAATATCAATTATGGATGAAAAACATTCATTTGAAATTGGAGAAGATGTTATAAATGAAGGTATTGCTTTTATTATTGAAAATACTAATAGTAATAGAATGGGTAAGGAAACAGACCTGAAATTAGTTCCATTTAAATATCAAATTTTAATGGAATTAATGCGAATAAATAATTATAGTCTTTCCCCGTTTATAATTATTGCTGATATTTCTCTGCAACATCCATTTCCTGGTTTTACTTTTTTTAATTTAATAAAAAAGTATGAGCAATTATTAAAAACTTTCCCCAAAGATAACATCAACTATGGATTAATTACTCAGTTGCAAGATATTTACTTTGAAGAAATGAAAAATCCTCAAATTATTGACTTTCATAACTATCTAATAGGGCTAAAAAGAGATGTAGCAAAGAGTATAAATGATGATGAATTGTTAAGATTTTTTCTTGATAAATATAATTTTTTAGAAAAACGTATTCAAAATAAAATTTTACCTCATTACATTTTTACATTATTTGATTTAGATAAGATAGATGCTGTGACTCTTTTTAAAAATTGTATTAGTCATTTCCCACCCCCTTTGATTCAAGATGATACTACAATACTTGATGGTAGCTATGTATTTTTTTATTTAGAAAATCATCCAGATTATATGCAGAAGGATTTATATGTTAAAAAAAATCTTTTTCATATGGGGCTGCATTATTTATTTAATTACCTATACTCTGGTAATATAAAAGAAGGTTGTTCAATTTATAATTTTTGTATTCATGAATTTAAAAATCAAGATTGCATCAATAATCCAATAAATCTTGGGTATCTTGAAAATACATGTGAACTGGGGATGGCTATTAAATTTATGAAATTTTTTAAATAAGTTGAAAGAAGTAAAAAAAATTGATGAACTTCTTTATTGAACTCTATATCTATAAGGTTATAATTTTTTTCTAATCATTTTTTATAATTTCTAACTGCTTTATTGTTTATAAAGTAATAACTTATTGAGAATAAAATTTTTAAATATTTCCGTTAGATTCTAAAAGAGAGTTGACAGACAGAGGAATTAAAAGAGTGTTGAAGTGTTTCACGAACAGCTTGAAATTTAATTTTGCTACTGAATTGAAGGAGTTTGAGTTTCTATCTTAAATAACGGTTATTGACTATGAGAATAGTTTTATCAGCAGGAATAACAATCTCTTAAAAACAATCCGGATGGAACAAATTTTTTTTAAAATGAATAAAATAAGAACTAATAAAAAAAATATACTTCTGGCGGTTTTATTTATATCCATCATTCATGTTCAATGTGCACCAAAGGAATATACCATTTCAGATTATGAAAAAATGTCTATATTCGAATATTTAAAATTACCTGATGAACAGTTAAGCTTTAGAATCGCAGCATTGATTTTATCAAAAGACTTTAATCCCAATATTAAATTTATAAATTATCTCAATAAAATAGAAAGAATTGCTGATAGAGTTAGGCTTCTTGTTGGTAATAGAACTGAACCAAGATATAAAATTATAATGATGAATAGAGTAATATTTGAAGAATTCAAGTTGGAATATGATGAGGAAGAATATACTAAAGGAAATAATATTCAAAATCACATTCTTGCTGGAGTTCTTGACCGTCACAAGGGAGCATGCTTTGGAATGCCATTATTATATATCAGTATTGCAGAGGAACTTGGATACCCTATTTATATGGTTTCAGCCCCCCAGCATGCTTTTTGTAGATGGGTTATTAACGACAAGCCAGGTAAAAATAATTATATAAATATTGAAACAACTGCCGAGGGCAAAGAAGTTCTTGATGTTAGCCAAATCGAGGATAAAGCAATTCCATTAAAAGCATATAAAAATGGTGTGTATTTAAAAACCCTGACAAAAAGAGAAACAATAGGCTTAATGCTTCATACAAATGCTGGATATTATATGGAAAATGAATTTTATGATAAGGCTCTTCCATATCTTGAAGAAAGTGTAAAACAGAATAAAAGGAGTTCAGCTTCTTATGCAGTTTTAGGAATGTGTTATCAACAACTGGCAATAAAAAAACTCAAAATGGAAGAAAGAGATAAAAAAGCAATAGATGACTACCACGCTAAATATATAAAATGTAAAGAAGAAATAAAAAGATTAGGAATTGCCCCCTTGCTTCCTCCTGATTATTGGAAGAGACAACTGGAAAAGGAAAAAAATTATAATACTTCCAAAAGAGATAATATCGTTATGAAAGAAGAAAATGGATTAATTCAATACGTTGATAAAGAATATTTAGATGAAATTAAAAGGTTGGAGTTAAAATATAATGAATACTTTAATTAAAATTTTATTGATAATCTTTTTATCAATACCTTCTATTCTATATAACAATAACGATAATAATAACAATAACAAACCACAGATAGAAAAATGGACAACTTCTTCTTTTGTTGAAAATAACAATCAGGATATAACAGCAGGTTTAAATTTTTTTAAAAAAAGATATTATGACCCTCGTGTAAATTTTTGGATAAGCACCGACCCATATCTTTCTAATGGAAAATATTTTCCGAAGCCGCAAGATTTTGATACAGACCATAACTACCTATGGAGAAGTTTACATGATGAAAGCGGTAATCTCCCTGGTTTGGGTGGTGTGTTCAATCCGATAAATCTTAATGTGTATGGTTATGCAGGGCAAAATCCAGTTAAGTATGTTGACCCTGATGGAAATTATATTTCCGAAGCTGCTAATAGAAGTATTCAAGAGTCAAGAAATATATCTGGCAAAATAAGGGATAAATTTCCTGATAATAAAATTATGAATTTCGTTGCCGATATGATTGATGGTATGGCAACAGATATTATGATTACACCAGGAGCTATAGGTGGAGGAGTATTTAAAGGAATAGCATTTGCATCAGAGAAGCATTTAATAAAGCATTTTGCAAAACATGGATCAGAAATGGGTTTAAAATCTATGGGAGAATATTTACAAGCAGCAAAAAGTCTTTTTAGTAAGAGTGGTACTAACATATTAAAACATACATCCAAAGAAGGTACAAGCTTTGTGTATGATGCAGCAAAAAATGAATTTGGAGTTTTAAGTAAAAGTGGTAAAATTGAGACTTTCTTTAAACCAGAACGTGGCATAGAATATTTCAAAGAGCAGGTTAAAAAATATAAATGATTTTTTATTCAAAACAAAATATCTGCCCTGTATGTGGATATGATAGATTAGATGAACCTGCTTATGATAGTCTTCATAGAGGTTCTTTTGGAATATGCTCCTGTTGTGGCTTCCAGTTCGGTGTAGATGATGATGATAAAGGCTTCACGCATATATCATATCGAAATCAATGGATGAAAAATGGAGCTAAATGGTTTGATGTATTAGCAAAACCAGATAATTGGTCTTTAGATAAGCAATTATTAAATATCATAAATCCAAATGGCACTTCCTAAAAATCCAAATATACCAGAATTCTATGTTTATCAATTTTCCGTATCGGGTAAACCTTTTTATATTGGTATTGGGCGTTCAGAAAGGGATTCCGACAGAATTCGGTTTATCAAAAATATTATAAGACGAAGGAAGCTTGGTTTGCCTGTAAAGCATCAAGCCAATAGTGTCTTATTGATAGAAGAGCTGTTAAATAGAAATGTAGATATTCAGAGTAATAGAATTTTTGAAGGGTTAACAAGAGACGATGCTTTAATAAAAGAAAAAGAAGCCATCAATAGATTAGTCCGCAGAGGTGTTCGTTTGATAAATTATACAGATAATCCGAAGAAAGAACGGGATGTTTTGGGTTTTGCAATCTATCTCCAGGATATTTATAAAAAAAATAAATTATTGGAATTGAAATGATGATTGATTATTTTAAGTAAAGTATTTCAAATTACAAATTATAAACAGAGATATAAAAGATTCGGGGTGTTCAAGAAATAGTTGAAAATGGATGGTTGAAAGAGGTAAAAAATTGATATTTTTTTTGAGACATAATTTTTATGGTTGACAAATTCGTGACAATAATGCAATAAGTTTAATTTGACATTCCTATGAAAATAAAGGAGATTCAATGGAAACTATTGCAGAAATCGTTAAAAATGAGATACCACAAGATTTTTTAAACTTTTGGATTAACAAACTTCGATTTATTTTTGATGAAGCCAAAACTATTACAGAAAATAATTTTAAAGAACCTGAAGCATCAAATCTTTTACCATATCATTTTAATGCAAAAGCAGATCAACTTCTGAGAGATATTGCTGAAGATTTTCCTCAAATTAAGGTTAAAATTTTAAAAAACGAAAATAATTATAAATTTACCCTCTTAGAGTTAGATAATATCATCTTAACTCAAAAAGTAGTAGCTTCTCCAGGGGATATGGTCAAGCCTTCAGAGTTCCGTAAAGCTCTGGCTTTGGGAAACTCTTTTTTTTCAAATGACTTTTCACCTTTAATGTTTCCAGAGCATCCAATTTTAGAGAATATTAACAGCAAAAAAATATATGGCATCTTGACTCATAACCGTTCATCAGTTTTTAAAAAAAATGGAATAACATTTAATCAACTCGTTTTTCCTGATTCTACTTTTAAATATTATATTGAAAAATTTGATTTAAATGATTCTTCAAGTGAAACTGTTATTTTACCTAATGAAGAAATTGTTGAAATAAAAGATGAAATAACACCAACGCTTAAAATTAAGAAAACAATGGAGAAAAACGCATAATGAAAAAACAGGGCACACCTGGTTTTATCGGTGATCGTTTAAAGCTTGCGTGCGAATTAAGAAATATCAGCCATTCCGGTCTTGCAAGTATACTTGATATATCAAAACAAATTATTTCCCAATATATAAATGGTGAAAAAACCCCAAGCTCTCAAATATTTACATTGATTTCGGATAAACTTAATTTACCAAAGAATTTTTTTCTTGAACCAATTAAAACAAAAGAATTAAATCCAATTTTTTTCCGTTCATTAAGTTACACAACAAAAACTCAGAGAATCAATGCAAAAAGCAAATATATTCTTTTAAAAGATATCTATTATTTTATTAACAATTATGTTGAATCCCAACTTGTAAAAATCCCTGAATTTGATATTAAAAATATTTATTCTTTAAATGATGTTGATATAGAAAAATTTGCACTCGAAGCGAGAATGTTTTGGGAGCTTAAATTAGGGCCAATTAGCAATGTTGTACAACTTTTAGAGAATATAGGCATTATTATTTCTGGATTTGAAATGGATTCAACTGGATTGGATGCTTTTTCAGAATGGGATTCAATAACAAAACATCCATTTATAATACTTAATCTCGATGAAGCCAATAATAAAGCGGTTAGGTTAAGATTTAATACAGCCCACGAACTCGGTCATTTACTTTTACATAAAGATATTGACCCGAATGAGTTTAATAATAAAGCAAAATTTAAAACAATTGAAAATCAAGCAATGAAATTTGCTTCAGCTTTTCTTTTACCAGAGGAAAGTTTTAAAAAAGAAGTTAGATGGATTAGTTTAGATTATTTTGTAGAGTTGAAGAAACGTTGGAAAGTATCTTTGCAAGCTATGGTTATGCGTTCTTATCAACTTGGTTTGATAACAGATAGACAACAGGAAAATTTATTTATCAATATCAATAGGAAAGGATGGAGAAAATCGGAACCTTTAGATAATATTTTAGAAATTGAAAAACCGGTTTTTCTATATAAAGCTATTGACCTTATGTTAAATGAAGTTTTAACCAGAGATGAATTTATACATTCAGTCTCTCTACCGGCAGGAGTTATTGAGGAAGTAGCATACTTGCCCAAAAATTTTATGCGAAATACAGAAATTTTAGATTTTAACCTTAAAATTAAGAAGAAAAATTTTACTATTTCTAAAAAGAAGGATGATATGATATAATTTATGAAAAAAAACCCCCGAGTTGCCACTCAAAGGGTTTTTAATAAACGCAAATCTCCGGCACCGAAAAATGGTGATGCACGGTTTTTACTTTTTCATCTTAATGATATTTTCGCCATACAAACAAGAAATGTCAAGCAAAAGTTTAAAACCTCCGGTAAAATAAGGAGGTTATCTTTTATGGGAAAACCGATAAAGAAATCCAGAGGCTACTGGATTTTTAGAGCTTCCATAACTCTTAAGAATGGTATTAAAATATTTGCAAAAGATTATGGGAAGAAAGCATTCCGAATTTGGATAGCTTTCTAACCTTAAAGGGAGGGTCTGTAATACGACCCTCCCTTTTTTAATCATTTCTTTATATACTTACAATTCTTCCCTAATCATCTTTTTAGTTATTTCCGCCTGTTCAGAAATAATTTCATCGATTTTACTGAGAGCATTATCGTCCATCTTCTTAATATACGGAGAATAAAACAGAGCCGAAGGTGTTACATTTAAAACCTTTGAAAGTTTTTCAAGTAATGTTGCTGACACAAAGTTATTACCGATTTCTATATTTGACAGATGTTTTACAGAGATATCAAGCTTTTCAGACAAACCTTCCTGAGTCAATTTCCTCTTCTTCCTGTATTTGGTTATATTTTCACCCAGCAGTATTTTTACATTCATCTCTTCTTTTCCTTAAATTTGATTTAAGAATAAAGATTTTATAATATTTTAGAACCCTGTAATAAGTATATTTATGATATAATTTACACCTTTTACGTTTATTTTGCTTGACTTATCCCTGGTAATAGTGCTATAATTTGAGATTACCGGAAGTTTAAGGTGCATAAAAGGAGGAATAAATGAAAAAACTATATATCAATACTATAGGTTTAATTTTTATTGTAATTACATTATCTGGATGTCCTGGTACAGTAGATAATACTACTTCTGGTGGAACAGGACCTGCGGTTTCGTCTGACAAAGCGATAACAGCTTTTACATTTCCGAGTTCTATAGGAACAACTATTACTGAAGGAACTCATACAATTGTTGTCAGAGTTCCGCATAAAACTGTATTAACTGCATTAGTTCCTTCAATTACAATTACGGGAGTGAGTGTTAACCCTGCATCGGGTGTGGGGAATAATTTCACCGCCGCTCAAACCTATACCGTAACATCTCCAGATACAACGACACAGGATTATACAGTATCGGTGGTTGTAAATACAACTGCAATCTTGGTATATGGCAGTTTAACCAATACTGGAAATGAAGGTGGTATAAGTGCAAATAGCTTGGCTTCACCAACAGGTGTTGCAGTAGATGCCGGAGGAATCTATATTGCAGATGGCAATAATCGAGTATTGTATTATTCAGGAACAAGCACAACAGCTACAAGGGTTTATGGTCAATTAGGAAGTTTTACAAGTGCAACTGCCAATAATGGCGGTGTAAGTGCTAATAGCTTGAATAATAGCTTGACCATAAGTGGTGTTGCAGTAAATGCCGGAGGAGTTTATATTGTTGATTCTGGCAATAATCGTGTATTATATTATTCAGGAACAAGCACAACAGCTACAAGGGTTTATGGTCAAGGTAGTATTTTCACTACGAATACTGCTAATAATGGCGGTGTAAGTGCAAATAGCTTGAATGCCCCACAAGGTATTGCAGTAGATGCCGGAGGAGTATATATTGCAGATAATGGTAATCATCGAGTATTATATTTTTCAGGAACGAGTACAACAGCAAGTAGAGTTTATGGACAAGGTGGCATTTATACTACGAATACTGCTAATAATGGCGGTGTAAGTGCAAATAGTTTAAATTACCCAAATGGAGTAGCCGCAGATGCCGGAGGAGTTTATATATCTGATAAAGGCAATAATCGAGCATTATATTATTCAGGAACAAATACAACGGCTACAAGGGTTTATGGACAAGGTGGTATTTATACTACGAATACTGTTAATAATGGAGGAATAAGTGCAAATAGCTTGAATAACCCAAAAGGGATTGCAGTAGATTCATCTGGTGTTTTTATCGTAGGAGGAAATAATCGAGTATTGTATTATTTAGGGACAAGCACTACAGCAACAAGGGTGTATGGGCAATATGGAGTTTTCACAACAGATGATAATTTTTCATATACAGATTTAGATTGCTTATATGACCCTTCGTCTGTGGCTGTATTTGGTTCTGATGTTTATATTACACATATGAATAGAGTATTGAAATATTAAATATGTAAATAAAGAAAAGTAATAATTTATCAGATAAATTTATTTAAGCCTCGTGGATATTTCTACGGGGCTTTTTTATATCTCTTTCAATTCAATCATAAAATTAAATAATCAACATTTATAAAAAAATTAAAGGCCCCTTGACAAATTTCAAAATCTATGATACAATCATCCTATTGAATTAAAGAATTATCCTAACTGCAAACGCATCATCATTGATTTATCGTTTTCAAGAACAAATCATCAAATTTCACAAAGCGGTTTTTTAAACATCTATTAAGATGTCTCAGAGACTATTAATTTCAGATTATTTTCGTGGGGGTTAAAAATATAAGAATAGGAGGTTTCATATGTGTGTTCTACTCGCTTTAAATTTTAACAAACCAGTAACACCAAGTTTTTCATTCAGAGGATTTCGCCATAGTGGTAAGAGCAATACCTCAGGGTGGGGAATATCATTCTTTCCTGACAAGTCAGCTCAGATAATTAAAGAACCTGTTCAGATTGATAAAAGTCCCCTTGCCAATTTTTTACAGGATTACAATGGATTAAAATCAAAAACATTCATTGCCCATTTACGGAACGCAAGTAAAGGGTCGGTTGCTCATTGTAATACTCACCCATTTTTAAAAAAATTATCCGGAAGTGAATTTATTTGTGCCCATAATGGAACGATTGATTGCTCTGAATTAGACATTGGCAGATTTAGAACAATCGGAGAAACCGATTCAGAACACCTATTTGCTTTTATCCTACAATCAATTAAAAAGCAACGTATGAAACTCTGGAGTCACTCAAGTTTTGAATATTTACATAGTTTACTTCAAGAAATAAACAATTACGGAAGGTTAAATATTATATTTGCTCATAATGGATATTTATTTTGTTACCACGATAAAAATGTCTATCCTGGATTATGCTTTCTTCGCCGTAAAGCTCCGTTTGAGTCTGTTAGATTACTTGATGAGGATTTAACAGTAAATTTATCCGAACAGAAAGACCCTTCGCAAGTTGGGTATATTGTTTCTACAAATCCTTTAACCAATGAGATTTGGCACGACTTTGAACCAGAGGAGCTTCTTGTATTTCGATTTGGAAGAATTGTCTATTCAAGTATCGGAAGAAGCTTGGATGATTCTGGTGATTATGATTTAGGAGGCAGCCTATGATTAAAAAATTTCACATTACGACTGAAACTCGTGCAGAATTTTTTGTCGATTCACTTTATAAAATCAGAAATGAAATGGAAGAGGTGTTTAATCAGCTTGTTGACAATAATATCCCAAATGAAACATACACAGCAGAAGACTTGAAGAACTATTGTAAATCTTTGGTTAATGGCCAAAGAGAGGTAAACGGATTGAACGGATATTCGTGGTGTTTGACACCCAATATTAAAAAAATGCAATCAGATTCCAGATTTGATTTCATCAATTTGCCATCTATAATTGCTACGGCAACGCTTATGAAAGTAAGGCTTGAATATCCTGTAATATCAAAAGCAATTCCTGGATTTGATGATGCCTTACATAAGGGATTATTATTTTCATCTCTGAGAATGCACGGGCACGGTTATGAATGGTTATCAGGATTAGTCAAATCATTTGGTATCTTTTCCAAATCCGGAATTTTTTCTTTTCTCGATGAAAATCCTGAATTTTGCACCGTTGCTGTTGAAAATCTAAACAGGTATCGAGTGAATTTACTTGATACTTTGTTAATATCCGGTGAATTACATTACGAGATTGATGAAAACTCCATTAACACAATTGGTCCTGTAATATTTAATAAGGCTGTCATTGAACAACACCTTGAAAATATTGACAATTTTAGGGCACTTACTGGATTTACCTTAAGACTTTTTAGATTTTTCCCAGATTCAATATCCGAATACTTTAAAGAGACGATTTTCAATAAGATAGAAAAACTATCTGTATCTTTACTATCTGAAATTATAAATGTAAATGAGTGTTTGGAGATTGTAAGAGAATTATTTAATATTTCCGGTAATAAAGTCTATGATGAACTGTCAGTAAAATTTCTGGAAAGAGCAATTGAGCTTTCAACTTCTAAAATTGATTTTGAATCAATCGAAAAATTTTTAAAATACGGATTGTGTTTCAGTCCAAGCTTGTTAATGAAATTGTATGAAAAACAGGAACAGCTTTTAAAAACATCTCTTGAGCTTGGAAGATTAGCTCACCGAGTGCATTGTAATCTTAAAGATGATGAATATGCAAGAGTACTTTATCAAAAGGCTCTGGATGCTGCTGTTAGCAATGATGATAAACTGAAATTAATAAATCGTATTCGTGGTGAATTAAAGGATAAAGTTTGGGCGAATAAAATTCAAAAGGAGATTGATTTTTAAAATTCGAATAAAACTCTATATCATTTCTTTAATAATTGTCTCTCCAGGCTTGTAGCAATTTAAACAATCCAAGCATCGTTCACCGCAATTAATAAAATCTTTAATAGACTTAATTTCTAAATCCGGATTCTCCGATTTGAATTGCTGCTCCAAGTATTCTTTTGTGTATATTGAAAAAATTTTGTTACAGCCATCTGGCACAATTGGTTTTGGGTTGTTTAAGGCAGGGTCTCTGTAAATTTTTTGAATATTTTGCACGGGTAAACCTATTATTCCGGCATAGCTGCTGAATAATTCCATAAGTTCTAAATTTTGAGAATACACGGCACAGCTTTCTATCTTCGCATTCGGGTTTTCGCCTGACTTCATATTCTTTTTTAAAAAATGTACCACATTTAAAACGTGTGTTTCATCTATCCAATCGCCCACGGCATTAATTGCAAAATATTTTGTAACTCCCGAAGAAGGAAACGAGCCTACGGGAAAGACTTTCATCGTTAAGATATTTGAATTTATCGATAAATCATTCATAATTATACTCCATTAAAAATATATTACCGGCAATGATAAATTTATTCTTAATTTTTTTTAATTTATCTTCATCGCAAGCCTATTAAGGAAAAATTTATATAAAACAGCAATTTCTGAAAAATCATATTCGGTTTCAAAGGTGTTGAAACTTTCAATTTCATTTAAAAGAAGATATGTATGATGTAAAACAACCAGAAGTAAATCGCAGACATTGTAGTTGTCCTCTGATGTTTTAATGAAAGCATTTGTACTTTTAGCTAATGTAGTGAAAAATTGATTTTTATTCGATTTGCTGACAATTTCATTCTCGAAAAAAATATCCCTAATTTTTTGTAGAATCCAACTTATTTCCAAATCATATTTTGCTTGAACTATTTCTTTATCCGGTGAAAATTCAGTAGGGCTGTTAACTACAAGCACACCTGGACTTACCCACGGATGCTTTGCTCGTGGAATTGTAATTGCTGTCAGAATATATAAAGCAAGTTCATCAAGGGCTTTTCTTATATCGTCAAAAATAGCAGTCACCTCTCTTTTAATTATATTACAGGTTGCTTGGTTTTTTTGATAAAAAATTTAATTTTAGCTGTAACACAAAAGGAGCGTTAAGTGGGCTATTCAGCATTTTCCAGTTTATTTACCGTCATAATTTCTTCAGCGGACGCATTTCCGTGCAAGTAGTAGCGAGCAGTCACATCCGGAGATGAGTGTGAAAGGTATTTAGAAACTTTAGAAAGCCCAAGGGTTGTAATTGCATTTGAGGCCCACGAATGGCGTAGGGTATGGGCGTGTATATCATTTCTTCCTATCTTCGCTCCGGCTCTTTTTACCAAACTGTGTACTGTAAATCTTGAAATAGGCTTTCCGTTTTTCTCGAATAGGTATTTCTTTCCGGAGTAGGCTGCTTTAATCTTTTCAAACAGATTATAATCCATAAATACATCAGCATAACTGTTTGTTTTTTGTCTGAAAATTTTAATCCGAATATATGGAAAAGAACTTTCATCTTGAATTATCTTGCATCGTTTAAGTTCTATATTACATAATTCACTTACACGGGTAGCTGTTTGATATAAAGCTTGAATTATTAGACCTGTTTTGAAACCGGATTTGGCTATAAGTTCTTTCAATTGGTTTTTTGTTAAAACTTTATTTTCTGTTATAGAATTATTACAAGTTCCTTTACCCTGTTCTATAGATTTAAAGAAAGCATCTATATGAGCAATCTGTCCAAGCTTTGCACCTTGGCCCATTGAAAGCTTTAAAGCCTGTTTTATGGCTGCTTTATTTCGTTGAAGGGTTGAAAGTGATACATTCTTTTCTCTCCAGATGAAAAAATCACTTATAAGGTTGGCTGTAATCGGGTTTCCATCTGCAAATCTGTTGAAGATTTCAACATCATTTTTGTAGTTGCTGTTTAAACCTTCGAAGGAAAGGGAATAGATTTTATTACTGTGATTAATAGATATTATGCTTTTATTTTTCATTCCATATCCTCCTTTTTAATATAGTTGCTAATCGGCAACTATTGCAATATTAAAAAATGCTGTTTATACAGCATTTTTCTTTTTTTATAACTTTTTATATCTATTATCAGGATTATTCTGTTTTCTTCGACTCTCTTTAAACATCTGTATCGTCTTGGAAGGAATCAGAATAAAATCATCTACCTTGCTTACCGGTGATATTTCTCCGGAATGAATTAATTTACGAATACCTTCTTTAGAAAATCCAAGTTCTTGTGCCGTTTGTCTAACAGATAAAAAGGAAGTAAGCTCTGTAATCTTTACTTGTGCCATAGTTTATTTAAGCATATTAGTTGTCGATTGTCAAGTAATATTTTTAAAGAATTAATAGTTTTGGTAAACAAAATATTTTACTAAAATTTCTCTTTATTTACCGTAATAAACAATGTTATATTTTGACAAATCAGCTGCTCCATATTTTTCAGCGAGTGTTTTCATTGCTATATTAAAACAATCGGAAGGCTTTGATTCCATTTTTATAAGATTTTCAAGCATTGTATTTATAAATATTGAACTTCTTTCTACTTCAAGAAGCCAATTTGTTCCGATGAATGTACTGAAGCCGTTTAATAATGTTGCAAATGGAAACGAATTTTTTAAAAACGGTGCACTTCTTGCACTTTCGCAAGCATTTGCGATAATTATTCCACTACGCCGTCCACTCATTACATTAAAGGAATCAGGTCCAAAGAAAGAGCCATCAATACATTTCCAACCAGTTGTCATTTTTTCGTTTGAATATTCTGCGTGCCCGTAATAAATTATAACCTTAAAACAATTTCTATCAGTTAAATACATCTTAAGTTCAGAAGCATTCTCTGCTTTGATTGAAAAGAAATTTTCAAATCTTGAGCAAATTTCAAAAGCACTATCAATATATGATTTGAAATCAGTAATTCCTTCGCTCGAACCTTCAATTAAAAGAATACCAACAGGCTCATTTTCTTCATATCCGCAGATTTCATTTAACCCATAAACTTTATTTGGAATTCTGATTATCGGAAGTTCAACTTTTAGCTCCATTGAAAGAGGAATTTCCCAAGGAATTCCTGATATTTCTTCATCCAATATAATTTTAAAGCGGTTGAAGTTATCTTCTCTAATACGATGAATAAGAGGTGGCGACATTAAAATACTTTTAATAATTCTTGAAATAGAGACAAGTTCTCGCCTTGCATTTGAATTTCCATCTGATATAATTCCATTTATTATTGAATTGTTTTCAGTTATTTTTTCAGATAATACTCTGGCATCATCCTCGCTAAATCTAATTGTTCCAAGATTGGAGGATTCATCATTAGTAATAATATCATATGTAATTTCATTTGAATCATCAAATTTTCTGTATCCAATTTTGAGTAAAGAGTAAATTGCAGAATCTATTTTAGTTACTGAGCCTGTATCGGCTCTGTGAATATATAAAACTTCTTTCCCCAAATGTGGCATAAAATTATCTGATAGATTTTCTGAATCAAAATAGCAGATGTCAATTTTAAATTCCCGTGCTGCAATACCAAGAAGAACAGAATGAATTTTTTTTCCACCTGTGATATCGCAAAGTGTCCTTCCTTTTTCTAAAGAGACATTTTTAATAGTTTCATTTATAATTTTAATATTATTCTGATGATTTATTCTATCGAGAAGAATTGGTTTAATAGATGTTTCGCTAAAATATTTCAAAAGATAAGGATGAAAATTTTTTTTAAATCGGTTTTCTTTTTCTTTTGTATAAAATACTATTACTGTTTTAACTTTTAAACTTGTAGAAAGAATTTTAGCGGTATTTTCGTCATTAGATAAAATAATAATAAGGGTGCTGTAAGCTATAATTTTTCTTTCTTTCTTTCCTGTTTCTATACCTTCGGAGAAAACTTCTATTATTACTGGAAGAATATTATCTGAATAGAACTTGCGTTTCTCACCATTGTCTTTTATTGTTCTCCATTCATTTATAATTTTTTTTTCAATTACACTTCCCATATCATAATACACTTTCTTTTAAAGCATCAATGCTCATAAAATATTTCATATCAATTGAAAGAATAAAAGACCTTATCGGTACTTTTGTAAAAACAACAAATCCATCAATTTCGGAAGCTATAGACTTGTCTTTTCCATAAAGTAAATAATATTTCTTTGCACCTTTGAGTGCCTGGAGTTGTACTGTCATTTTTTTACCGGATTTAATCAATTTTAAAGTTATTTCTTCATTGTTAAATGGAAGTTTTAATGAAACAGGTAATCCCTTATCTCCAGAAGATAAAACCTGAATTTTCGATTTTGATGTTAATAATTCAGAATCAAGAACGCTGATTCCGTAATCTGTGGCGTGGATTGGAATATCTTTCCAATTCTTATCATCATCTAAAATTTCTTTTTCTTTGTGCATATCGTAATATGTTTCTATTAAATCCAAGCAAGAATCACAATTTGCAATGTGAGAAATTACTTTTTCTTTTTCTTTTTCTGATTTGAGTGTTCCATCAGCATAGGCATAAATAAGCTTCTCCATTTCATCATTGCATCTAATATTATTCATATTTTATCTCTTAAATCAGGGTATTTCTTTATAATTTCTTGTTTTAGTATTTTCTCTGCACTTGCAATATTTTTAGAAACTGTACTTTGAGCTATTTGAAGTATTCCAGCTATATCAGCTTGTTTCCTATCTTTTATAATTGAAAGCTTACCAATTACTTTTTTTAAATCTGGATTGATAAAATTGATTGTTTCCAGAATAATTTCTCTTTTTTCTATATTATCTTCATTATAACTGGAAGGTATATTACCCCAATTTAAAATGGTATCGGAATAAACTTCGTTTCTTTCTCTTTTAATCTTCTCTTTTATACAGTCAACCCAGTGATTATACACAACTCTGTATATATAAGTTGTAATTTTGCTTTCTTCTCTAAACTTTCCAAGAGCACCTTTAAGAAATTTTTCATTGGCACCTTGAATTATATCTTCAATATCATCATAATTTCTTGAATTTTTTGAAAATTTAATTACGAGAGCCCTTATATATTTATGGTATTCTTTAAAAAATTTGTCATTATCCATTGATATTAAGTTTATCCATATATAAAAATTATTGTCTTAATATGCTTACATTTAACGAGTGATTAAAATATTGTCAAATAGTAATATTTTCTTCATTTTTTTAATAAAAATGTAATATATAGAAGAGAATTCAGCCATTTTCTATTCCAATTACGACTTGAAACTAACTCATTTTAAAACTTTAAATTTCAATTCAGTATCAAACCCCATTTAAAGTAAAAGTTTTATCCTCAATTTTTACTTTTTTTAAAAAAAATAACAAAAATTAACCCAAACCAAAAAAGTGGGAATAAAAAGCACGTTTTGTTCAGTCTAATTAATATCCAGGGAAAAAACAGGAGGTTCAATATGACAACTTGAAACGGGAAAAAAATAAACAAGGTTTTTGAGATACTGTCAACATTGACGGTTTGAATAAATACAATAACAAATGGTGAAAAAAATGACAACTATTAATGCAAGTAACAAAAAAAGAGATATGCAACACGATGAGGAAATTGATGCGAAAACAGATGAGTTAATAAAAGTTATAGAAGGATATGATGATAAAGATTTGTCAGCTCATTATATCTGTATGAAAGTAGTTCAAGCGGTTGCTTCTAACGATTATGAAGCTTATGGAATTTTAACAGATATTCTTATAATGTACAGAGAAGCGACGATTTGTCATAGGGCAGAAAAGTTTAACGAAGCTTAAAAACTCAAAGGGGTTGGTGTAAAAAGCCAACCCCTTTTTAAAATTAAATATTATAAAGGAGAAGCCAATGAACAAAACATTTTTAGAACAACAAGAACAAGAACAATTGCAGCATATACACGACAGAACAGTTCTTCATCTAATGTCGGGTAAGAGACTTGAAATAATTGCTGATGGTAAAGGCGAAAACGATGTAGAGTTGTTAATTTTATATGCGAGGGGTTTATGTCATTATCTTGATATGGATTTTGATATGATCTATAGTGAACTTAAGAAAAATACCGGTTCAAGTAATTTTTTAAAAGTTTTCAATAGATATTTTTCAAATTACGTTGAGGTTATTGATAACAGCATTTCGATGGATGAATTAAAGAAATTAGTATCTGAAAAAGAATTAAGAAAAGGAACAGAAAGAGTATTACTTCATTTAAAATCGAAGAAAAATGAAAAGTTAAGAATTACCATAAAAAATGAATCTGATGATTTGTTACTCTTAATGTTTTACGCAGAATCAATGGCAAAATATCTCAAATTAAATTCTGACAAGATAGTTTATGAGATTTGGAAAAGTGGTAATTTGGAAAATTATTTAAAAATCATTAATAAGTATTTTTCTAAATATGTTGAAATTGATGTTCAAATTGCCGCTTAATAAAACCAGGCAGAGGGGGATAATTCCCTTTCTGCTTTTTTATTTTTTAAAAAAATAAATAATAACTAATATAATATATCAATTATGTTTAGGGATAATAATTTAATTAGAGTATTGAGCAGAAAGAATTTAAAATACAATAAAATAGGAAAATAAAATGAAAAAGAAACCAGTAAATAAAAGGAACAGCAAGGTAACTGTAAAAAAATTATTTAAATTCAAAGCAATAATACCCCAGGATAATAAAGAAATGAGAGATAAAATTAGAAAAGATACAAATAGGTGTTTTTCTAAATTTATTCTTGCTCTGAAATTATTGGGATTTGATTTTAATCAAGGAACAACATATATGCACCGCTTTAGATATAAATCAAAACCAACAAAAGAAGGTTATGAATTGGAACCAGCTTGGCTTAAAGTGGAATTAAATCTTTATAGGGTAAAAGAAAAAAATGGCATTGTAAGAAAAATTCCACCTGAATCGATTGAAAATAGAATCAAACAGCAATTGCTATCTCTATATTCCAAGCCTGTAGTATATAATAAATTAAAGAAATTCTGGAATAATTTTGATGATAAAACCCGTAAAGTATTTAGCTATTCAAAAAATTTGTTTAATACAGTCGGATTATCGCAAAATCTTAAATTCCCTATGATTCAAATCGATATTGATATGGAAAATGGGCATAAGATATTTAAAAGGCTGCGAAAAAAATATTTCCAGAATAAACTTCCAATGTATTACGGAATCTCCATTGAAGGGCATATTCACGCTATATTTAGAACAAATGAAGTTCCTTCTTCTGAGCTGTTACATCTACTTGATGAGTTTTTTGAACTTGCGGAGAATTTATCCTGCGATTTCAGAATTGAAAACAGAACACAGAGGCTTCCATTCTCCCTGAAATATCATAATGGCTATCTTGATGAAAATGGTGATTTTATTATTTATGAAGATTTTACTGGCTTGGCTAAATATCTAAAGGGTTTTGATTTTAAAAAAAATGCTGTAGATTTATCAAAATTAGCTGAAGTTTCAGAAAAAGCAAAAGCAAAGAAAGAAAAAGAAGATGCAAAAAAAGAAAAAGCAAAGAAATCTGTAAAAGAATCAGCAACTCCTCCTGAAGTAATTGAAGCAGTTAATCCAGAAGAAAAATCTTCAAATAAAAAATCAAACTGGAACAACTGGAACTGGGGAATAGATGTTTTCACAAAATCATCTAAAATATCATCTAATTCAAATTTTTCTATTGAAAATATGAAAATAGGAAGAAAGAAAAAATACCAAATTCTTTATAAAGAAGGCAAAGCTGCTATACTTTATAGACACGTAAAAGGAAATAAGGAAAAATTTAAATCAATATTAAAATCCTGTAACAATGGTTCAAGAGACTTGACAAAAGATTTTGAAAATGAATGGAAGAAAGCTTATGAGTTTGGGAAAAACGCAGTAGATAACTCTTCTTATACAAAGAAAGAAGATATTAGTTTTGATAATACCCGTTTTGTTAAAGATATTTCAAAACTTATCAGAAGAGTTTCAAATGTTATTGTAAAAAAGCATATAAAAAGAGTAGATTGGAAAAAGAAATGGTTAGATGAATTGCCAGGAATAATGATGTTATTTTTCGGTAATTATCTCTATCAAAGGAAAAGTAATTTTACAAGAATTCCAAAAACACATAATGAAGTTAGAGATGTTTTTGCAAAAAACTATTTCTACTTTGGTTCTATAAAGAAATTTAAGCAAATTAAAAAAGAAAATAATTTTACAATTAGCTTATATGATGCAAAAAAATATATTATTCAAGAACTTTTTGATATTTATAAATATAAATCAGGAGCAACTTATGTTCCAACTCATATTTCAGAACAATTTACTTTTAAGTTTGTTGATAAAAATTTACAGGAAAATTCCTATTCTGTTGTTAAAAAAAATTTAAAACTTAATTTGCAATTATATCTTAAATCAGCAAAAATATAATAATAACTAATATAATATATCAATTATGTTTAGGGATAATTCTATGTTCTGAAACTAATTGATAAAGGAAATAGCGATTTAATAATAAGAACAAATAGTTTTCTTTTTAAAAGAATTAACTTGTAAAATGCCATCAGACGCAATAGGAGCTACAGATTAATGAGTTTTAAAGAATTAGATACTTTTGGCTTATAGATGTTTAATGTATTATTATTATTGGGAAAAAGTAATACTGACTTCTTATTCATTTTATGGTTGATATATTATATTAGTTATTATTTATTTTTGATAAGAAAGAAAAAAGCAGTTTTGAATATGTTCTGGAAGAAGTTAAATAAAAGAATCGAAATATTTTCTCAAAAATCATTAATCATTTCAAAAACATATTTTTGAATTTCCTTATGTTGCGAGTTGAAGTTTATTTCTTTATAAAAAAGAAACCGGATATGATTTTTGCTTAAAGAGGGATTATTCTTCGGACTAAAAAGAATCCATTTTGAGTAGATAGCCATTTTTTCTTTATGTAAATATTTATTTATTCTATCTTGATTTTTCTGTTCCTTCTTTAAAAGTTTTTCCTTTTTTAGTTTTTCTGCATCTGTTTTTTCTTTTAGTAATTTTTTATAAAGTTTGGAATATTTTTTTTTATTATAAAAACTTAATTTTTTCAAATCTTCAAGTGACAATTTGAGACCATTATTTAAACGATGCTCCCCATATATAAGCCATCTTAACTTTAAATTTCCAAGTTTATTCTCATTTAGAATACCCTGTATTGAGGTCCTGCTCAGATAAATCTTTTCTTTTTTTAGGATTATCTCTATATCCCTTGAGCTGTTATATGGTTTTGTTACTGCAATATTGATTACTTTTTTTATAACCGATTGTTTTAATTGCGGTTTCCTTCCGGTAGGAAGTTTATCTTCAAGCCCCTTAATACCATATTGTTTGTATCTTTCCCTCCAAATGTAAAATCTCTTTCTGTCTACTTTACATTGTTTTGCGGCTTCAGAAATATTTCCAAGTTGTTTTGCAAGTTGAAGAAACTTAAACCTTTCTTTTGCTTTGTTTGAATTTTTTTTATTTGCCACGAGTAAACACCTTTTGATTTTACATTTCAGGTTTGATTTTATTGGGGTATGATTTATTTGTCAAACTAATTTCCGGTAAAATACATATAATATATCATAGATTTAAATACGAATCTAAATAAATTTTAGGAGGGCCTTCAATGGCTATCAATTCTAAAGAATCAAAAGTAAAAGACTCAAAGAAAAAAGAAACAAAAAGAAAAGTTCTTAAAAAAGGGAAAACAGGAATAATTGCTTATAAGGGAGTTAACGTCATATTTGCAAATGAAGATTTTAATACATTAAAAGATAAAAAATATGTAAGATATAATTTTTATTTAAATGTTATTAGCTCATTTGGAGTTTTTCATATTCCTTTAACTTACGAAGATGAAAATCAATTTATTTTCAACTGGATTTTTTTTGGGGAGCCGGTAAAAGTTTTTTCAGTTCAATTAAAAGCAGATGTTATTCGTTATAATCAGCCAAAAGATTCAATAGATATAAAAACAATATCGTTAACAGCACCTCAAGAAAAATTAGCAAGTTGTGACTTTTTTGGGCCTTATGAAGCTGGATGTTTTGTAGTTTCAAAGAGTGCTTTAGATAAAAATAAAAAAGTAAATTTTTTAAATGATGATAAAAAATTTATTTGTTTTGAAACAATACTATAGGAACACGAAAAAATACGTAACAATTAATATAATATATTATAATATAAAGGAACGGTAAAAAAAAATGGGTTATGAACTATACAACGAAACAAGCTTTAATCACGAGAAACAAATTTTATTGCAACTCAGAATATGGCCACTTATTTTACATTTAGCAGAAAATTACGGATGGAAACCTGCAGGTACCGTTTGGGGTTATTTAGATAAACCTGAAAATGTTGTATGGGATGGTAATTATTGGAGCAATGATTTCCAGATGGTAACTGAAGATGATGCAGCAAATCTTGGAGAAGCACTTGAGTCAGCGATAAAAGATATGCATTATGCAAATCTCACAAAAAAAACTCCTAAATTAGAATATGAAAAATGGTATTCAACTATTGATGATGCGTTCAACGATAACGATTACAGTAATGAAAAATTATTCATATATTTAGACCGATATATTTTTGCAATACAGAATATTATAAATATGTGCAAAGAGGGGCACTTTTACATTTCTTAAACACATAGAATAAGACACTCAAAAATGTTCAGGAAGCAGGCGAGCTCGGTCCTTGGGATGATTTCAACTGGGGGATGGTCAACGGAAAATTATCTGCTCTACGGTGGGTGCTTGGCGATGAGTGGGATTTTTTAGATACATAAAATATTTCAATAAGAATTAAAAAATGAAATTGCAAAATACCGGCAAAGTGAAATAATGTGCTTTGTCGGTATTTAATTTAAAATTGTTGGGAGAAAATGAAAATAAAATACATTCATAAAATGATAAGCAACTTGAAAGATATTGATAACCTTACATTAATAGAATTTAATGAAAATGATGTACCTCCTGAAGTTTTATTGATATTAAACGAGAATCAAAATTTTAAAGTATCAAAAGTTTTTGGAGATAAATCATTGGGAATGCCTTTGGAATATGAAAAATTAATTCTTGAAGACAACGGTGGTGTTAAAACATTTGAATATTATAACAAGGGAATTCATTTTGGTTTATATGGGAAAGAGAACGAACAGCCTGTTTTTAAAGTTTTTACTCACTTTATGATTGAAACAAGAAATAATGAAAAATAACAAAACTTATCCTGTATCAAGAATGTCTATAGCTGTAAGTCATATCATAATGGCAGCAACAGCTCATAAACCGGATATGGAAATATCATCTGCAATAAAATGTTGGTTTGAAAAATGTACTGGGCATATAGTTATAAAACTGGATAAAGAAGAAATTATCTGGAAGTGTTCTGATTGCCTTGAAAACGGGATAATTACAAACTGGCAGGATTCATCGGATGACTTGTCTGAATTTGTTAGTGAAATTGACAAGAGCAAAGATGAATGTAAAATATTATTGAATGAAAACGAATATCAAGTTCTTATAGATTCTGTGATTCTTGAATTAAATTTCTTAATATTTATTATTAGGGCTTTATATACCATTGATGGAATATTACTTTCTACGTCCTATGATGAAATGAGATTTTTTCCAGATGTTATTGCTGATATAGTAAATAAGTCATCTAACAAAGAAAAAATTAATTTACTTAACAATATAAATGATAAAATCAAAGGTGCAATAGAATTTAAAAAAAGTTTTAAAAATTATCATTGAAGAAATTAAAGCAAAATGGATGAAGATATGAAATTTGTCGGCAATAGAAGTTTTTTGTTAATCAAACCTAAAAAACCATTTGTTGATTGGGTGAATAACTACGATGACAGTATTGTTCCGGAGGATAACATTTATTCAACCAGAACATTGTATATGATTGAAGAATTTGATGATGTATCGCCGGAAGGGATTGTCAAACATCTAAAAAAGGTATATAAGGATATTTTTATACACGAATTGTGGGGTTGGTATATGGATGAAAATTATTTACCAAAAAATATTTCATTTAAAATGTTTGAAGAATGGTTTGAATATGAATTAATTGAGATGTGCTTTGATACATTAAAATATAAAATTGCATTAGAGTGATTAAAAATGAAACTTGAAAAATGTTTAAAATGTGAATTTCATACGGAATATATTAACGGCCAGATACTCTGCAAATTCAGCAGTAATATCAACAGCGTAGCTACTTATAAAGATGAGAAAAAAGATGAAGTCTATATTGTAGGTTGCCCTGCGGAAAATTGATTAATTCTGTAAAATTCTCTTACCCTCATTCTTACATTTAATAATTTTAACAATATTATATATTAGTATTGACAATACTGTCATAAAAGAGTGTTTTTAACGGTATTCAGTTAATTTGGAAACTGTGTTTTTATTTACTGAATTAATTAAGTAAACCAAAGCACTTCGACAGGGGGTAAAAGGCAATGAATCAGGAAATCTGGGTGATTGTTGATACTGAAACAAGTGGGCTGGGCTTACCTATTTACTGTGTTGAAATTGCAGCTCAAAAAATGATTGGTTGGGAACCTGCCGGTGAGCCATTTAGAATACTTTTAAACCACGATGTTGAAATTGAACCAATGGCCGAATCTCTCCACGGATATTCAAGAGAATATTTAAGAAAACTCGGTGAGAATCCTTTGAAGGCTCACAAAGAATTTAATGATTTTGCAAAAGATTATCCAATAGTCACTTATAACATTTCATTTGACTGGAACAGGGTATTAGAACCAGAATATAACCGATTGGGGGTACCTGTTACAGGTAAAAGAGGATTTTGTGCTTTAACTCTTGCAAGAAGAGTAATAGACGAAACAGAAAATTACCAGCTTGAAACTTTAAAAAATAAATTTAATCTATCAAGCGGCAAGTCTCATAAGGCATTTAATGACGTTGAAAGTGTTGTGAATCTATTTAGAACCGTTTACCGAGAAAGATTAGAGAAAGCAGGGATATTTGGTTTTGAAAATATTTCAAACTTTTCAAAGAAGACACCTGTAATTAAATGCCTGGAGCAGATAAAAGGAATTACTACTGAACCAGAAAAGAAAAAAGTTGAAGGCAAAAAGAAAAGTAAAACAGAGATAAATCTATATTTAAAAGAACTTCAAGGAATCTGTTCCGGAATTATTGCTGATGGTGAAGTAAATGCAAAAGAACTTTTTTATCTTCAGAAATGGCTTACTCTTTGTCCTGTAACTAATGAACCCGTTCTTAGAAATCTTTCAGATAAAATAGAAAAAATCTATGAAGATGGTATAGTAACAAATGAAGAACTAATGGATATTTCAGAATTTTTGAAAAAGAATATAATTCAGGAGTGAATAATGATATTTCCTTTGCTTAAAAATGGCAAAATTAAATTTTACATTGAAAGAATATTATATAGAATGTTGAAAATATAAACTTATATTAAATAAATGATAGAGTTTTTATTTATATACGAGTTGTTTAGTTTAATATAATCGAGGGTAATATATATGACCGCTTCCACAAATTTAAATCCACATAAAGAGTTCAACGCTGACTTAGAAGAGAACGGATATCATATATTCTCTAAAATCAAATCAAAGAAAAAGGGATTTTATCCGGATAAATTTCCAAAATATGATGACATTGATATTTCCAATCTGAATGAAGGCGACGTTGTTATCATAAGAATCTTTTTTCTTATCTCTACTTCACCGGTTTTACGTGCGGATGGTGGTTATGTTGATGTTGAAGTCGAGTCAATCGAAAACGATATTATATGGGGAAATATTTTAACAAAGTTACCAGATAGTTTTCCGCTGGCTAAAGATACTACGATTGAACTGAATATAGATGAAATTTTGAAAATTGTTAAGTGATGTATATTCGACAATTTTTAATAAATATTCCATAATTGTTATTTTAGTTATAGAAAGGGTAGTAATTAAATATGAATTTCAAAATTGATTTTGCTATTTGTCTTGCTGCTTTATCTCTTCTTGTCACAATTGTTAAAATCATTTATGACATTATTTCAAAGAAAAATGATAAACAGTCGCAAGCTATTGAAAGTGTTTATCAATATGCCCACGAGCTGTATTATTATCCTTTTATTCTTAAACGTAAATTAAAGTACATAAATAAAGACAAAGAAATAGAAAAATATGTTCGTAAATATCTTGAATCAAGTATTGATGAGTTTTATTTTAATTACAAGAATTTTTACCCAAATCGGTTAAAAACATTTTCAAGTAGAAAAAAATTTATGAATAAAGTAATTGAAGAAGCAAATTCATTTTTAGAATTCGGAATAGAACAAATTACGCACGTAAATTTATATGAAATGTCTCCAGTTTCACACTTGAATGAAAAAGAATACAAAGATAAATTCAATGAATTACTAAAGATTGTAAATGCACATATAACTTCATTTCCGAAGGGAATACAGAAACTTTCACAACAAATTTTGTTTATGACACATGATGAAGTTAAAAGCGAATATTTATCAGCACTTCGAGTTTGTCCGGATTATTTTATACATAATAAACGAAATTTTAAAGACCCGTTTTATGACATCATTTCTGAAATAGTCTCATTCTATAAAAGAAAAACTGAAAGCTCTGCAACTCGATTAAAAAATAAAATAGTACATTATTATCATAGATTAAAATATAGATTTAAATCTGTAATATATAGAGGATAATATGAGCGTTAACATAAATAACAAGATATTATCTAAATTTTGAAAAAAAATCTGTCAATCTGTTGAATTAGATGCTGTAGGATTTTAAAAAAATATAAAATGTAAATTCTTTACAGTTTGAAGGTAATATATGTATGATATTACATTAATTTGTACGGTGCACAAAGAAAGTGGTATTTGTAATCTTTATGAATTGTATAAAATTATTGGGAAAATAAATCCTGAAGTAATATTTGAAGAAATGCCTCCTATTGCTTATGATGCATATTATAAAGATAAAACTCGTAATAATTTAGAAACGGATACAATAAATAAGTATTTAGAAACTCATCAAATTGAGCATATACCAGTAGATTATTTTAATATACCTGCATCTTTTTTTAAAGATAATGACTATATGCATAAACGAATAGAAACTATAAGTTTTGAATATCGAAGTTTAATCGATACACATTCATCTTATGTAAGACAGTATGGTTTTAAATATCTCAATAGTATTTATTGTAATAACCTTCAAAATGAATTATATAAATCGATGACAAAGGCGTTAGAAAAAATAAATGACGATAAATTATTCCAAACTTATAAATTATGGAATGATGTTATTGAAAAACGTGAAATTGAAATAATAAATAATATTTACAGTTATAGCGAAAAACATAAATATAATAGAGGCTTGTTTTTTATTGGAGCAGCTCACCGGGAATCAATAATAAATAAAATACAAAAACATCCTGGAATGGAATACATAACATTGAATTGGAATTATAGTAATTATGACAATATTTTGTGAAGGGTATAACCTGACACCCTCGAAGACTTCTTTTATCTGCTTTACCCCCGTTTCTTTTTGACTTTTCTTAAAATTTCGTTGTTCGAAGTAAATGAATGTTTCAATTTTTTATGTTAATTTTTCTGCAAACCTGTGTAATAAATTTTTATCACTTACATTCGTGTCGCTTCTTAACGAAATAACACAAAGTTGTTGCGAATTAATTATTTTCCCATCGAAAATTGCGGGAAACTTAATTAAAAGAATTATTCCAATAATTTTTATATTTAAGAATGAATTCCAGCAATGTGAATGATTTTTCATAAAGATATTACCAAAATTATTTAATTGAATGTCAATGTCATTCAATGATGATGCTTCATAGCATTTATCATCAAGGTTAAAAGCTTTATCAAAAGTAAGAGCGATAATACCTCTATCATTTTTATGTAAAAGTTTTTTACTTAATTGCTCATAAGCTATTTTAATATTATTTGATATATTTGATAGGCTTAATAATCTTTTACATTCAATGAAAATGTTGTAAAATTCAAAGTTAATATTTATATCATTAAAACCTGTAATCGAAATACCATTTCTAATCATTTTTGAACATAACTCTAATTCAAAAAATATATTACGACTATTTACATTTGCATCTCCTAATATCTCATTTCTTGGTATTAATGGTCCTTTGATACATTCACGTATTTTTTTTATTGGTAAACTTCCTTTTTTAATACTAAATCCCTTATATATATCAATAAATGAAATGGCATCATTCATAGTATAAAGATAAATTTCAAATCCGTAGATTTTAATAAAATTTTCTATTGATGTTTCTTGTTTATATTTGACTATTAATTTAAAATAATTAAGTATCTCTTCAAATCGAGTTCCAGTAATTGAGATTTTTATATCTATCAACCACTTCTCAACTTCAGTTAAATTATCTAATATTATTTCAGGTTTTTCAGTATAATAGTTCATAATTTTTCTTTAGGAAATTTTGCAACATTTCAGCGTAAATAGTATATTGAGCTCCAACTCTCTAAAGTACAAGGCAATTAGTGTTATTATATCTTTTTAATCATTTTCATTATTACATCAATATCATCTTTTGTTCCGTTTTCCAACAATTTTTTAAAAGTAAGAAGTTCTGAGCCGTAACTTTTTTCATCAACTTCAACATACTTCTGCCCTATACCGTAAAGAAGCCAGTCCATCGATATCTTATGTTTTATTGAGAGACTTCTGATAAATTTAAAAGAAGGATTTTGTGAGCCACATTCAACTTTAGCAACATAGCGTCTGTCAATTCCAGCAGTTTCTCCAAATTCTCTTTGAGTCATTTTAAGTTCTTTTCGGATTTCACGCATTTTCAGGCGAATATTTTTAAAGAACTCTTTTTCGGTTTCTTCATCAAGCATATCGTGTGATAGAACAGGATGGTTTTTATATTTCTTGGTATATTCTCTTATTTCTGATTCGGTTTTCATTTTCCCTCTTTTTAATAATTGTTATTTATTTTATAATTCGACACATTTAGAAGTAATTTGTCAAATCGACTGATTCAACAAGCTCGTTATGTGTAGTGTTTTATAATTGCATTATTATAATTATTTATCAGACTAATTACTGATGCATATTCAAATGTAAATTTTGTTTCATTGATTTTATATGCTACAGTTTCACTAAAAATTATATTGAATGTATCATAGACATTATAATTTTCAAAAAAGTTTTTAAATTTAACAAGTAATTCAAATTTATCATTGGTCCATAGGTTAACAAGAAAAAAATGACTAAGATTTTTTATATCTTTATTTGTGAATTTTTTACTTTTAATCTTTTTGTCTAATCTATAACCAAAAAATTTTTTCAAATCATCTTCATTATCCCATTTTAGTAAATCAACGGTATAATTTACAATTTCAATTGAATACTTATCATTCTGAATATCAGTTAGTAATAAATCAAAAGATGTTCCACTTTCATTTTTATTTTCAACAGATTTTAATTTAAAATTACGTGAAATAAGAAATTTATGAAGAGCTTGAAGTTCCCCCAAATTATCTTTAAATCGTGATTTTAGTATATTTCCTTTTGGAATAATAACATCAAAATTTTCCATTAAATTAATAATTGTTCTTCTTAATTTAATGTTATCAGAAGCAGGAAGTAATGTGTGGATATCATCAAATAATTTATCTATATACTCAATATAACATTTTGTGTAATTTTTATCATTTTCAGATAAATTGTCGTCTTCTATATTTGTTAATAAATTAAATAAAGTTAACTCGTAGTTGTATGGTTGATTTTGTAACTTAATAAAATTATTTCTATTTTTTACCTTCTGGTTGATTCTTTTCCATTCATTATTTTTGGGCTCATATATTTTTAAAATATTTGGACAATATTTATTTATCCAATACTTTGCAAAATTTTTTTCCATTTGTATTGAATTATTCATATGTACCTTCCGTGTAAATCATTCTATATAATCTAATAAAATGAAACATAAATTTATCATTGACAAACTTTAAACTTGAAAATATTGTAATTTTATCAGCAAAGAAAACCCTTGATAAACATCAGGGGTTTTTTATTTCAACCTCTCAATTCCTATAGGCAGTTTCAAACCAAATTTTCCTCTCTAAAAGAATAATAAGAATCATCCCCAACAACTATATGGTCAGTTAAAGGTATTCCTAAAATATTACCAGATTCTTTTAATCGTTTGGTAGTTTCTATGTCTTCTCTCGAAGGTTTAGTGTCGCCCGAAGGATGGTTGTGAGCAACGATAATATTGGAGGCACTTAATAGTATCGCACCTCGGAATACTTCACGAGGATGTACAAGCGATTCGTTGATAGTTCCCACAGAAACAATTTCGTATCCCAGAACTTTATTTTTGTTGTTCAGGAAGATACAAGTAAATTGTTCTTTTACAGGACAGCATATTTTGCGGAAAAATTCGGCAACATCTTCAGGATTAGATAGATTTTGCATTTTTACTGATTTGCCGTATATGTATTTAATTTCACGAATTTTCATTAACTGTTGGTTGTTCATATTGTTTTTCTCCTTATTAGAATTTTTTTATTGACAAATTTTAAATCAAAAAATAATGTATTTTTATCAGCAAACGAAACCCTTGAAAATCTTCAGGGGTTTTTTTATTTCCACCTCGCAATCTTCCATATATTCTTGTTAACTCGATTATCCCAATCAAAATGCTGAAAATGTTTCTTAACCTTAACCCTATTGGCTCTGAAAGATAAATCCAATAACTGTTCAGTATCAGAAAGTTTATTTCTACGTTTAAATTTCAAATTTTCGATAAGAACATCCCAAGTATGCTTGACGGTTATGAATTCATTATAAAATAAAATTGAAATATTTTCTGAAATAAGAAATTATTAATAATGAAAAAAGGGGAGGGTTGACTGACTTATTATTCAAATTTGTATAAAGAAAATCGTTGTATAAACGTTGTATAAAAATGTAAATCACTCTATGTAACTCTATAACATTTAATATAATTCTATAATTTTTAGAGTTTTTTGCTATTGATTTGTTTATTATTTGAGTTTATTGTTCTAAATCACTGTATATTAAGCAATATCTGTTTATGCATTTCGGGACGAGAGGATTTGAACCTCCGACCACATGACCCCCAGTCATGTGCGCTACCTGACTGCGCTACGCCCCGATAGATTTTATTATTTCAACATAAACATTATAATTGTTGTACATTTAAAATGTAAAGAAAAATTCTAAATTTAGTTTATTTACTGCTGGAATGAGTTTGAAAATACTCAAAAATTTTATCAGCTGTTTTTTCACCAATACCATCAATTGACTGAATCATTTCTTTAGTTGCATTTTTAATATTTTCTACAGATTTAAATTCTTTAATAAGGAGATTTCTGGTCTTTTCTCCAATATCAGGTATATCATCAAACTTTGAGGCAGTCATGCTTTTTGAACGGAGTTTTCGATGATATGTAACTGCGAATCTGTGCGCTTCATCACGGATATTCTGTAAAATATGCAGAGCAGGAGAAGTTTTCGGAAGTCTGATAGGAGTCTTATCCGGAGAAAAATAAATCTCCTCAAGCTTTTTTGCCAGAGAAATTATTTTAATATCAACATTAAAATTTGAAGCAGCCTCAATTGCGCGTGAAAGCTGTGTAATGCCTCCGTCAATAACAATTAGCTTAGGAAGCTCAAGTTCCTCATTAACAAGATGCTGAATATGTCTTGCAACCGCTTCATGTATCATTCCAGGATCATTCGCCCCTTCATAACCTTTGATTTTAAATCTTCTGTATGATGATTTATCAGGAAGACCGTCGCTGAAAACAACCATTGAAGCAGTTGAATTTGTTCCCTGAATATTTGATATATCAAAACATTCAATTGTATCAGGAATTTCTTTCAGATCAAGAACTGTTTTCAGTTCGGAAAGTCCATTGAGCCTGTTATCGTATATTGCAGAAGCGCTTCTATCGGCAAAGATTATTTCTATATTTTTCAGGATTAGATTTATAACCCCCTTATCCTCCTGGCTTACGGCCTGGATAATCGATACTTTTCTTGATGATTTAGCAGAAAGATAATTTTCAATCAGATCTTTATCTTCAATTCCTGTTTTTGTAATAATTCTCTGCGGTATTTCAGATCGGGAATAATAATCAACAATGAATGATCTGATAATTTCATTTTCAGCTGTATATTCCGCATTGTCAAAAATTGTAATTTTTCTACCTAGAAGAAGGCCTTTCCTGAATTCGAAAAGAATAACTATAGCTTCAGAAAGCCTTGATGTTACAGCAATATAATCCTGATCAAATCCAGCGTGCAGATCAACTTTCTGCGTTTCAGAAATTTTCTGAATATCAAAAATCATATCCCTGTAATATTTTGCTTTTTCAAATTCCATTTTAGAAGAGTGGTTTTTCATCATTTCCTGTAAATTTATAATTACAGGATCAATGTTTCCCTCAAGAAATTTTACCGCATTGACTATTAAAGCAAGGTATTCCTCCTTTGAAATTGCACCTGCACATACACCGCCGCATTTTCCAATCTGGAAATTCATGCAGGGTCTTTCATTCTGTTTTAAAGGAAGATCCCTTTTACATATCTTTAATTTAAAAAGATTATTTATCAGATACATCGTGTTTTTTGCTGCTCTTGAATCAGTATACGGTCCGAAATATCTGTTAACTGTATTTGAAATTTTTCTTGTGTAAATCACCCGAGGATATTCTTCATCAAATTTCACTGCAATGTAAGGATATCTTTTATCATCCTTCATGCGGATATTGAATTTGGGTTTATGTTTTTTTATCAGATTCGATTCAAAAATCAAAGCTTCAATCTCAGAATCAGTTATGATGTATTCAATATCGTCGATATTTTTTACGAGAACTCTTGTTTTGGGATCATGATCTTTTTTTTTAAAGTACGAGGTAACTCTTTTTTTCAGAGAGGAGGCTTTCCCGATATAAATAATTGCCCCGGAGGAATCTTTCATAAGATAAACACCGGGTTCTTCCGAGATCGACTTTAAATTTTTTTTTATTTTTTCATTTTCCATCAGATAAGATCAGAGCATTTATTTTTTCAATATATTTCTTTGTCATTTCATTTGTGCTGTTGATTTCATAAGCTTTTTTAAACATCGCAAGAGCCTTTTCATATTCTTTCAGCTTTGCATATGCAACACCGGAATTAAAATAATTAACGAAGCTTAGAGGCTTGAGAATGGTAAGTGTTCCGAATATATAAACTGCTTCTTCATAATTATTATTTTTAATTTTTTCTACTCCAAGACTGAAAAGATCTGATTCAGGAGTGCGTTCCGCTTTTGTTTTCATATCCTTCATTTCTTCAATAAGTATGTTAAACGAAGAAGCAAGTTCACTCATTTCAACGCTTGCTTCAGGATTCATATTCAAGGAAAGATTTCCACCTGCGGCATTTTTCATGAATTCAGAAAGTTTTTTCAGCAGCAGTGTATAATTCTGTATAAAAATAACTGATAAAACAATAATGATAATTACAAACAAAGAACTTACACATGTAATAATAAATCTCTGCGTTTTTACTGAATCAAGATATTTATCAAGCTGTTTTCTTGCAGGTTCGGCTGATATGAAAAGCTGAATTATATATTTTTTTTTATTACCAAAACTGAAGTATGAATTCTGCCAGGAAAAACTTCCGGATGAATATATTTCCGGATCAATAATTTCACCTATTAAAGCTTTGTTTAGAAAATTTGTATCTTTACCTTCTTTTACAATGTCACCGGATTTTATACTGAAATTCACATCAGCAATTTTCAAACGGTCAACAGCTTTAAAATAATTTTCATCATCAGTTTTAGAATATATAACTGCATCTATAAAACCAATATCCTCCGTGCATATTTCTTTTAATACTTTTGATATATCTGCTGTTTTTTCAGCATTGGAGAATTTAAGCGCAGCCATTACCAGATTGCTTTTTTCACGTGCAAGTTCAGAGCTGCTGCCGGAAATTGATTCTTTTAAAATAGAAATATTACTGCTGATAATCTGCCTGTAGAAAACTGCAGCAAAAATCATTAAAACAGAAAATAATATTGATATTGATATTATGAATTTTTTTGATATTCCAGTTTTATTTAAAGGGTTCATTTCTCATCCTTTATTATATTTGATATCATTTTATAATCCGCTGTTATTTTATCAAGGAATCTTTCAGGATAATCTGTTTCTAATTCAATAATTGTATCTTTAACGGGATGTTTGAATTTAATATATACAGCATGAAGGAGGATTGAGTTGTCATTTGTTTTTTCATCAGAACCATAATCAGCATCACCGACTACAGGCAACCCGATTTTCGCAAACTGAGCCCGGATCTGATGTTTCCTTCCTGTTAATAAATCCACTGCTGCCAGGGTATATTTATTATTAGAGGTTATTTCTCTGAATCTCAGTTCAGCAGATTTACTGCCGGGCATTCCTGTATCTGTAATTTCAACAAATCCGTCATTTGTTTTTATGCCGTGCCTGAGATCCATCCATTCGTTTTTGATAATTGAATTCTTTTTTAATACAGCAATATATCTTTTTATAATATCCCTTGAAAGAAACTGCTCATGAAGTCTTGCTGCAGCTTTGGATGTCCTTGCAAAAATTGTTATTCCGGATACAGGCTTATCGAGCCTGTGAACAATTCCCAAAAACACATTTCCGGGTTTTGAATATTTCACCCTGATATATTCTTTTAACTTTTCCTGCAAAGATTCAACCCCTGAAATATCAGACTGAACAAGCTCTCCAGGTTTTTTATTTACTATAAGAAGATGATTATCTTCATAGAGGATTTCTGTATTCATAATTTTACGTTGAATATAGCTGTAATAATTATTTGACTCAGAATCTCAGATGTGCAGAGTTTTATCAATAACATCATCCAATCAGCTTCTGAAGCTTTATAAGATCCATTACAGGAGCTTTAACCTGCACAAGTTTTTTCCTGAATGCTTTAAAACCGTCAATTTCCTTTCTCATCAAACCAACGAATACTGAACCTGTGAGTGTATAATAAATTTCAGGATCATCAAGTGCTCCCTGTTTTAACGATCCCGGAATCCCGTCTTTAATAATAAAATACCAGAATTCGTCGAAATCAGTAAAATGATAGAGCATTGTTTTATTCCATTTTTTAAATACTTTATGTATATCAGGCCTGTAAAGTTTTTCTCTAGTTTCTTCAAGAACTTTTAAAACTTCATCCCGGCTAACAGATTTTATTCCATCAGTGTCAGCACTTTCTTCAGTTGATGAATCCAGTTCTTTCGGCGGTTTGATTCTGGCGCCATCTTTTCCAAGCATAGGAAGAAAAACAATTCTGTTATCAGGATTTAAAAATACAGCATCTGTTGCACAATGATATTGACACTGGCCGCAGCCGATACACAGTTCATTTTTGATTTCAGCAATACCGTCATCATTAATTTTTATTATCCCGACCGGACAGAACTCAACGCATTTCCCGCAGCCTGTACATAATGAAACATCAGGAATGGATGCACGATAATAAGATGTTACAGTAAGAGGCAGATATCCTCTATTGTAATTTCCAACAACTCCGCAGCAGTCCCAGCAGCAGTTGCAGATAACATCAACCGGATATTTTGATTTAAAGTCCTTTAACGGAATTGTTCTCCCGGTCTGATGGATACATCCTTTATCCTGAAAATCTTTAATCATTGATAATGCTTCGTTCTTGGTAATTTTCCTGGAAATTCCCTGTTCAATGAGATATTCAGCTGCCGGACCTACTGAGATGCAGGTTTCCATCGGCATATCCACACGGCAGTGATCTCCAATCAATTCTTTTTCATACCTGCAAAGGCAATGGCCTACACTTAAAAATTCTTTATCATCCAGCATATTGAAAAATGAAGTAACATTCCCGGCTGAATATACATGATTTTCCTTGTTGAGCTTTTCGTTTATTTGCAATGTAGATGAATCCGGCTTATCCATAATGCTTACTGTCAGGTGCGGACCAACAGCTTTCACAAGATCATTGATAACATCCTCATTGCCGAAAGCATATGCAGCAGTGAAAAGTTTTTCTATTCG
This sequence comes from uncultured Leptospirales bacterium, assembly GCA_964392365.1. Lineage (GTDB taxonomy): Bacteria > Spirochaetota > UBA4802 > UBA4802 > UBA5550 > CAYMPH01. The sequence goes on along the minus strand of CAYMPH010000010.1, from coordinate 36,659 downwards.
TTGTGCAAAAAGACGGTGTTCTTCATCATCAACCCCGCGCATCATGAAAAATTCAAACCATCCGGGAAATATTGTCATAATATGATAAACTTTCTCATTGTTTTCATTTCGGATTATGGCTAATGGGCCTTTATGCAAAAGCGTTGTTAATATTCTATCAAATTCTTTTTCTTTCAGCTTTGTTTTACTTTTTAATGAATCATAGGTGTGACTTCCTCCGCCAATCAGTAGCATAAATTCAATTTCTTCTGTTGTCAGGGCTGCATCAAAAATATGAAAAAGTTCATCACTTGTCTGCAGAGGATAAATTGACTGGTCGTTCATCAAATCAGCAAGCTGCTCAATGGTATCTTTTCCAGTTCTCCAAAGTCTGCCGCTGGAATCAGTTATTGTATGTAAATAGGGTATGCCTGCTATCATAAGGAGTCTGCTCCTTTTAATGAATTAATAATCTTTAATATATATCTATATATTAAAGATTATTCCTGTCAATAAATAATATCATATATTAAAGAATCATAGTAATCTTAAGATAAACTGCATTTAATAATTTATTAATTAAGTATATTTTTAATTGAAAAAAAAATATACTTAATTAATATTGTAACATAGATTTGTTTATATATTTAAATATCCCAATTGATGAAAATAAACGGAGGTATAAATGAAAAAATTTATTATTATTGCAGCGGTAACATTATCTATTTCCACGCTGTTTGCTACGCCGCAAAACCAGCAGCTGCACATAAAAGAGATGGGTGATGTTGAAGGCGGCTGCGCATACTGTCATAACCAGACTACAAAAATTTTAAGACAGGAAGGATTTAAACAGGGATATAAAAAAGGCCAGATTAATTATTCCAAAATAGGAACTTTTCCGGGCTGTAATTCCTGCCACACAACTAATGGTTCAATATTAAAAAAATAACTTGAAATTTATTGCAGTTATAAAATATTGTCCGAGATACATTGTTAATCTTGAAAAATTCAGGATAAACCCATAAGCGAGCGTGGTGGAACTAGGCAGACACGCTAGACTTAGGATCTAGTGCCGAAAGGCGTGGGGGTTCGATTCCCTTCGCTCGCAAAAGCCGATTGTATCGGCAAATCATAATCCTAAAGCGCGGGAATAACTCAGTGGTAGAGTGCAACCTTGCCAAGGTTGAAGTCGCGGGTTCAAATCCCGTTTCCCGCTCATCAAAAAAAAGCCGCTAAAAGCGGCTTTTTTTTTATATCTACATAATATTATACTAATTTAATTTTCATATCATAATTAAACATATGGAAAATCATAAATTATATTTGAAAATACATGAACAATATTATAGAAAAAATGTTTGACGCTTAAGTTGTTTATAAATTCATTGAAAACTAAATAATTCACAGTAGGGGTGTTAAATTGAACATATCAGAAAAAAAATTAGAGAATTCAAGATATGAAATTGAAGTAGAAATACCAAAAGAGCGTGTTGAAATTGAATATAAGATGGTTTATGATAAATTCATTAAATCAGCTAAATTAGATGGTTTCCGTAAAGGTAAAGCTCCGTTAAGCCTTATTGAAAGCAGATACAGCGAAGCAGCTGATCATGAAGTTGCAGAAAATATTTCCAAGCAGGAATTCTGGGATGCTGTAACTGAAAAAAAATATACTCCAATAACAGAACCAAAGTTTGAGTTTGAAAAAGCAACAAGAGGTTCCGATTTTAAATTCAAGGCGATATTTGAAGTTCCTCCAACAATTGAGCTGGGTAAATACAAGGATATTCATATAGAAGAGCAGTCATGTGAAGTAAATGATAATGACATTAAAGAAGAAATAGATTCGATAAGAGAAAAACACGCTGAAGCAATAATCAAAGAAAAAGGTGAAACTGCAAAAAAAGGGAACATGGTTAGAATCAGACTAAGAAGGCTTGATATAGAAAAGGATGATTTTAAGGAATATTCAATTATTCTTGGAAAATCTAAAGAGGAATCAGCTTTAGATGAAGGAATAATAGGAATGAAGGTTGATGAAGAAAAAGAGATAACTGTATCATATCAGGATGATTATTATATAAAAGACATTGCAGGTAAAAAAGTCAAATATCTGGTTCAGGTTTATGAAATAAGCGATATGAAACTTCCTGATTTTGATGACGAACTTGCGAAAAAAAATAATTATGAATCCAAAGAGGATATGCAGAAGAAACTCCGAGAGTATATTGAACGGTACGTTGTTGAAAAAACAAAAGGTGATGCTAAAGCTAAAATTATTGAAGAAATAGTAAAAAACACTAAATTTGAAATACCTGAATCGCTTATAGTTACAGAAATGTATTCTTTATTTAAAAGAACGCAGCAGAGAATTGGCTACAACAATGATAATTTTACTGAATTCGCTGAATTAATGGGAATTGATCCTGAAACGCTTCGTTCCAAACTTCACGAGGATGCAACCCAGTCAATTAAAACGACACTTGTATTATCTGAAATAGTTAAAAAAGAAGAACTTAAAGTAGATGAGAACAGATATAAGGAAGTTATAGAAGGTATTGCTTTAAAAAATAATAAAAGCGTTGAAGAAATTGAAGAAATGATTACCAAAGAAAATAAACGAACAAATATTGAAGCAGAACTAATGCTGGATGGAGCAATGGAATTCATATATACATCAGCAAAAATAAAAAAGCTGAAACCTGTGAAACTTATGGAGCTTATTAACGCTAAATAGCTATTTTATATAAGAAAAATCAGTTTTTCTAAAAAATAATAATTTATTTTTGCCATAAAAAACATAACAACTTAAAATTAATATTGAAATATGTCCCATAAATAGTTATATTAAATATTGTTATTTCAAAGCTGATATTTACAACAATACAAATTTTAAATTTTGTATTTTAATTTGATTCTTCAGACTTTGTAATTAATAAATTAAAAAGTGGTGGTGTTTGCGAAGATTAATTCCGATTTTAATTATATACGCGAAAAAAACCCGCCCCAATAATCACTAGGAGCGCATAAATGAGTTTGATACCAATAGTAGTAGAGCAGACAAGCAGAGGCGAAAGATCTTATGACATATACTCAAGGCTTTTAAAAGACAGAATTATCTTTCTCGGTGAAGCAATAGATGACCATATGGCAAGCCTTATTATAGCCCAATTGCTCTTTCTTGAAGCTGAAGATCCTGATAAAGATATTTATATTTATATTAATTCTCCCGGCGGTGTAGTTACATCCGGTCTTGCAATTTACGATACAATTCAATATATAAAACCAGACGTCGCAACAATATGTCTGGGGCAGGCTGCATCAATGGGTTCCCTTCTTTTATCTGCAGGAGCAAAGGGTAAAAGATCTGCACTTCCGAATTCAAGAATAATGATTCATCAGCCATCAGCAGGATTTCAGGGGCAGGCTTCAGATATAATGATTCACGCAAATGAAATTCTTAAAGTAAAAAAGAAACTTAATGAAATATACGGAAAACACACAGGGCAGAATGTGGAAAAAATTGATGCTGATCTTGATCGGGATTATTTCATGTCTGCAAAAGAAGCCCTTGAATACGGTTTAATAGACAAGGTAATTGAAACAAGATAAAAGAATCTCGAAAAAAACATTTTTGTTGATAATCCAATTGTTTATCAACTTTCGGATTTAATTCAGGAGATAATATGGCATCGAAAAAAAAAGATGATCAGGTTACAAAAGAAAAATTATTCTGCACATTCTGCGGCAAAAGCCAGGAAGTAGTCAAAAAGCTTGTTGCCGGTCCGGAAGTATATATATGCGATGAATGTATAGATCTCTGTAATGAAATAATTGCCGAGGATAATGACAAAAATACAAACGGAGAAATCACAAATCTCCCTAAACCTGTTGAAATAAAATCTATTCTTGATGAATATGTTATTGGTCAGGACGAAGCAAAGAAAGTTCTTTCTGTTGCAGTATACAATCATTATAAACGTATATTCAGCAATAAAAATTTAAAGAAAAATGATGTTGAGCTTGATAAGAGCAACATTATGCTCGCAGGTCCTACCGGAACAGGAAAAACTCTACTTGCTCAGACACTCGCAAGAATTCTTCATGTTCCATTTGCAATTGTTGATGCTACAACACTTACTGAAGCAGGATATGTTGGGGAAGATGTTGAAAATATTCTATTAAGACTCATTCAGAATGCAGAAGGTGATGTTAAAAAAGCAGAGATTGGAATAATTTATATCGATGAGATAGATAAAATTTCCAGAAAGTCAGAAAATCCATCTATCACAAGAGATGTTTCAGGTGAAGGAGTTCAGCAGGCTCTATTGAAAATTATTGAGGGGACAATATCCAATGTTCCGCCTCAGGGAGGAAGAAAGCATCCTCACCAGGAGTTTATTACTATTGATACAAAAAATATTTTATTTATCTGCGGCGGCGCTTTTATCGGTCTGGATAAAGTTGTTCAGAGAAGAACAGGTAATAAATCTCTAGGTTTTGGCGCAGACATTCAGTCAAATGTTGAAAAAAAATATATAGATCTAATGAATAATCTTCATCCTGAAGATATGATAAAATACGGATTGATTCCTGAATTCGTAGGAAGGATTCCAATTATAGCTGTTCTTGATGATCTTGATAAATCTGTTTTAATCAAGATTCTAACAGAACCTAAAAATGCTATTGTTAAGCAATATGCAAAAATGTTTTCTTTTGAAGATGTTGATCTAGAATTCATGCCTGATGCTGTTGAAGAAATTGCAGAGATTGCAATTCAGAGAAAATCAGGTGCAAGAGGCCTGCGTGCAGTTCTTGAAAAAATCATGCTGGATCTTATGTTTGATCTGCCTTCTATTGCAAATGTTGAGAAAGTTATAATTACAAAAGCCATGGTTCAGGGTAATGGTGAACCGCAAATAATTTATAGAGAAGCTGAAAAATCAGCATAAACCGGTGTAATATGAAAAAAAATATTAATTTTGATAAAAAATATCCGCTACTTCCTTTAAGAGATGTAGTGGTTTTTCCTCATATGGTAGTGCCTCTGTTTGTAGGCCGGGAAAAATCAGTAAAAGCTTTAGACAAGGCAATGAAAACAGACAGATTCATTGTGCTCGCAACTCAAACAGACGCACAGATTACAACCCCGGAAATAAAAGATATTTACAATGTAGGAACTGTTTCAGAAATTTTACAGCTTCTGAAACTTCCGGATGGAACAATAAAAGTTCTTGTTGAAGGCATTTCAAGAGGTTATATTTCAGATCTATATAATGACAGTGATATCTACGAAGTTTCTATCAAAGATATAAACCGTGAACTTGAAATCACTTCAGATATACTTAATCTGAAAAAAAATCTGCTCGATGTATTTGAGAAGTATATTAAACTTAATAAAAAAGTACCTAAAGAAGCCCTTACAACTGCAATAAGCATTGAAAATATATCCCAGTTAGCAGATGTAATATCATCTCATATTGAAATGAAAATTGCTTACAAACAATCCATACTGGACCTTGGTAATCCGGCAGAAAGAATTGTTAAGCTTATTGAACTTATCAATGGTGAAATAGAAGTAATGTATATTGAGAAAAAGATTCAGGGTCAGGTCCGCAAACAGATGGAAAAGACCCAGAAAGAATACTATCTCAATGAACAGATGAAAATAATAAAGAAAGAACTCGGTCAGGGCGATGGTGAAATTGATGAAATGGATGAGTTTAAGAAATCCATCGAAACCGCTAAATTAAGCCCTGAAGCATCCGCCAAGGCAATGCAGGAGCTTAAAAGACTTGAGAAGATGCCTCCTATGTCAGCTGAATCAACTGTTGTACGAACATATATTGAATGGCTTCGGGACATTCCATGGCATAAAAAAACCAAAGACAGCAAGGATATTGAACGCGCTCTTGAAATACTCAATGAAGACCATTACGGTCTTGATGATGTCAAAGAAAGAATTATTGAATATATAGCCGTTCGTCAGCTTTCAAAAAAACTTAAAGGCCCGATTTTATGTTTCGTAGGCCCTCCCGGAGTTGGAAAAACTTCTCTTGGCAAATCTGTTGCAAGAGCTCTTGGCAGAAAATATGTACGTATGTCTCTAGGCGGAGTTAGAGATGAAGCTGAAATTAGAGGCCACAGAAGAACTTATGTAGGCGCGTTACCGGGCCGGATTATTCAGATGATGAAAAAAGCCGGAAATATAAATCCGCTAATCCTTCTTGATGAGATTGATAAGATGTCAATGGATTTCAGAGGCGATCCTTCTTCTGCTTTACTGGAGGTTCTTGATCCTGAGCAGAATAATTCTTTTATAGATCATTATATGGAAATTCCATATAATTTATCCGACGTTATGTTTGTAACAACCGCAAATGTTCAGCATAATATTCCAATTCCTCTTCTAGATAGAATGGAAATTATTGAAATTTCAAGCTATACTGAACCGGAAAAAATGAATATTGCCCTGAAATTCCTGCTTAGTAAGCAGATTGATGAAAATGGAATTTCTCTTGATAATATTGAATACTCTGAAGAAGCAATGCTATTCACAATCAGACATTACACAAGAGAGGCTGGCGTGAGAAGCCTTGAAAGAGTAATTGCAAAGGTTTGCAGAAAAGTGGCCCGTGAAGTTGTAATAAATGGTTTAACTTATAAAAAAATAATCGATGAAGAAGCTTTAAAAAAATATTTAGGCCCGATAAAATTTAAATATGGAATTAAAGAACTGAAAAATGAAGTTGCTCTTGCCAATGGTCTTGCGTGGACTGAAGTTGGAGGGGATATTCTTCATATTGAAGCTTCTCTAATAAAAGGCAAAGGCGATCTTAGATTAACAGGAAAATTGGGTGAGGTTATGCAGGAATCTGCTCAGGCTGCATTCACTTTTGTAAAAGCCAATCAGCAGTTTTTCAACATAGATGAAGAAGTAATCAAACGCTTTGATCTTCACCTGCACGTTCCTGAAGGTGCTATTCCTAAAGATGGCCCATCTGCCGGTATAACCATGGGAGTTGTAATGGCTTCACTCTATACAGGAATTCCGGTAAGAGCTGATGTTGCAATGACCGGTGAAATTACATTAAGAGGAAAGGTTCTTCCTATCGGCGGGTTAAAAGAAAAAATTCTTGCTGCTCATAGAGCTGATATAAAACACGTGATTATACCGAAAGAAAATGAGAAGGACCTTGAAAAAATTCCTGAATATGTGAAAAACCAGATGATATTTCATGCTGTAAGTACAATGGAAGAAGTTCTTTTCCTTGCCCTTGAAAGTCCTGATAAATTTTTTAAAGATTCTTCAAAAACAAAAGATCTTTATGAAAGATGGAAGCAGACATTTGGCGACTGGGCAGTTGATATTGGGAAATCAGTTAACAGCGACAGCAGAGTAAAAATGTAGAATAAAATTGTTGATATAAAAATAAAGAAACCCGCTTGAATGCGGGTTTCTTTATTTTTATATCATTTTGTAAATATTACAATAATCCTGGATGAATTTTCCCTGTAAGATTCTTTAAGAAAATTCCCATAGAACTGTTTTATTATAAAACCATTGTCTTTGAGAAAAGTTGTAATTTCTTCAGCAGTAAATGTTCTCATTTTATGTTTATCTTCAATTTTTTTAATTTCTGAACCGGTTTTAACCAGATAGTTGAAATCCACTTCAACGATCTTTCTTGATCCTGTTTCAATAATCTTAAAACCGCGCTCTCTTTCAATTATTGTACTATTGTATTCAGATGTTGATACATGAGTAATTTCTTTATGTCCAATTTTTTCAAAAGGCTGTGAATTCCATATTTCAAAAATTGCAATTCCATCCGGCTTCATTGCTCTGTATGTATTCCATAAAGCTTTATCAATTTCTGAATCTTCAGTAAGATAATTGAAAGATCCGAATAGAGAAATTGCAAAATCGAACTCATTATAAAAATCAAATGAAGTAATTGAAGATTTTATAAAATTAACATTCTGAGGAAATCTTTTTTTTGCAAATTTTATCATTTGATCACTTGCGTCTATGCCGGTGCATTTTAATCCGTATTTTGTAAGAGCACCTATATGTTCTCCGGTTCCGCATCCGAGATCTAAAAGTTTAGGGGAATTCAAGCCATGTATAAAGGTTCTAATGAACGCAATATCATCAGTTATATCACGATGTTTGCTTTCTATTGTAAAATAGTACTCGGCGAGATCTTTATATAGTTTCATTAAAACTTCAGCTTACAGTATCATACCTGGAAATTTTTTAAGCATTATATCATTTATATACTTTTCAATATTTTCAATTAATTCCATTTTAAGAACTTCCTGAGCTAAATCAACACATTCCTGAACTGTTACATCCCGTATAATTTTTTTTACCTGCTGAAGAGAAGACTGATTCATGGATAATTCCCTGAATCCCAATCCTATTAAAAGCATGGTATATTTTATTCCACCTGCAATTTCACCGCAAATTGAAACAGGTATTGAATTTTTTGAAGATATATCCATGAGAATTTTCAATAATCTCAATACGGATATATTTAAAGGATTATATAGATATGCAATTTTTTCATTTATTCTGTCAACTGCCAGAACATACTGCACCAGATCATTTGTTCCAACGGAAAAGAAATCTGAATGTTTTGCCAATATATCAGCTGAAATTACAGCTGAAGGTATCTCAATCATAACTCCAATTTTTATTTTTTCATTAAATTCAATTCTGCTTGATTTTAATTCATTTTTTATTTCTTCAGTTATCTGCTTGGCTTTTATTAATTCTTCAACATTTGTAACCATTGGAAACATAAGCTGGACATTCCCGTAAACGCTGGCTCTGAGAATAGCTCTAAGCTGAATCCTGAACATCTGCTCATTTTCCAGGCTGAATCTGATTGCTCTGCATCCGAGAAATGGATTTTTTTCTTTGAAATGATTGCTGTAGGAGAAAATTTTATCCCCGCCAACATCAAGTGTTCTTATTGTAACAGGCAGCGGATTGAAAAATTCTGCAACATTTTTATATGCATTGAATTGATCTTCTTCACTTGGCAGGGTTTTATCAAGGAACAGGAACTCAGATCTGAATAGACCGATTCCCTGTGCACCATGATCCATAATGGCTTTCATTTCATCTGGAATTTCTATATTGCCGTATATTGAAATTTCAACATCATCTTTCGTACGCGACGGAAGATTGTTTAATTTTGCAAGTTCAAAATTTAAAACATTAAAATCATTCTGGTATTGTAAATATTCTTCAATTTCTTCTTCTTCGGGATTGATAATTATGCATCCGTGTATTGCATCTACAATTACTTTGTCCCCTGTTTTAACAAGTGTTGTGCCGTTTATAGTTCCTACAATCGCGGGTATCCCCAGAGCTCTTGCCATAATTGCGGTATGTGATGTTTTCCCGCCTTTGTCTGTTACGAAGGCAAGAATCAGATTCTTGTTCATCAATGCAGTTTCAGAAGGAGTCAGGTCTGAAGCAAAAACAATTCCCTCTTCAGTTAATGTTGAAATTTTGGAAGATGATTTTTTCAGAAGATTGGCTAACAGTCTCTTATTAATATCTGAAATATCTATAATTCTTTCTTTAATATAATCGTCATCAACCTTGTTAAGGTTGTCAATCATTTCAATAGCAATATCGCTCATTACCCATTCGATATTCTGTTTATTATCAGTAACAGATTTTTTGGCTTTTTCGATAATAGTCGGATCTTCAAGCATCATGATATGACTTGCGAAGATATCAGCCATATCTTTTGAAATATTTTCCTCAATCTGATGCTGAATGGCAGTTATTTCAAGCTTGGTTTTATCTATTGCTTCTTTAAATCTTTTTAATTCGAGACTGACTTCTTCATCTTTTATATAATATTTCGGAATAAAAATCTTTTCACCCTGATAAACAAGAGCTCTCCCGATTTTTATTCCGTGAGATGCAATAACACCTTTTGTAATTTTAGTGGACATACTTTCTTCTTCTTGTTATTTATTTTATGGATAAAATCCCGGGAAATCAAGACCGGCTTTTTCTTCAAAACCAAGCATAAGATTTGCAGTTTGTATTGCATTCCCGGATTGCCCCTTCATCAGATTGTCTATTACTGATGTTATGCATATTTTACCGGTTCTATTATCTACAAAAGGTCTAATCAGGCATCTGTTTGAACCGCGTACGTATGCAGTATTAGGAGATTTATCAGAAATTACTACAAATGGGCTTTTTGAGTAATAATCCTTATAAAGATTCAATAGTTTTTCAGTTGTGCAGCCTTCAGGTGCATCTGAATACATAGTGGTCATGATTCCCCTGTTCATTGGAACTATCTGAGGAACAAAAAATATTTTTCTTTTTCTGTTTGAGTTGAAATTTATTAAATTTTCAACTTCAACAAGATGCTGATGTTTTCCTTCGCGGTATGTATTTATATTTTCATATCTCTGCGGATAAAGATTAGGTTCGCCGGAATTTTTTCCTGCTCCGGAAACTCCGGTTTTCCCGTCACAGATAATTGTATCTGAATCCAGGAAGTTATTTTCTGCAGCTGGTAAAAGTCCTAATATCATACAAATTGAAAAACAACCGGGATTGCCTACAATTTTTGCAGTTTTTAATTTTGAACTGAATTTCTCAGGCAGACCATATACAGCCTGACTCAGTAACTCGGGCGAAAGGTGAGTGCTTTCCATTCCTTTATTCTCTGCATATACTTTATAATCTTCTACTGAATTAAAACGGAAATCACCGCTAAAATCAATTACAGGGATATTTCTGCTGTGAAATTCCTTAATAAGAGTCATTCCTGCTCTGTCAGGAGTGGAAAAAAAAGCAAGGTCAATTTTTTCAAATGAAATATTTGCCGGATCTTCAACTTCAATATCGCAGAATCCTTTCAGATGAGGAAAAACTGAACTCACAGGATTTCCTGAATCTTTTCTCGCAACAAGCTGTTTGATTTTCAGACCTGGATGCTTTAATATTAAATCAATTAAGCCAAGTCCTCCAAAACCTGTTGCGCCGATTATAGAAATATTTTTCATTGGAATTACTCCGATTCATTAAAAAAATTTCAAAAAATTAAAATAAATATGGGATAAGAGCTTTCCTGTCCTTTGGGTAATTTTCAAAATGACTTATATACCATCTGTGATTAGCTAAAGCTCTTGGAGCAAGATTTGCTATTGTCCAGAAAGCGAAAGCAGCTCCTGCAAAAGACCATGTTAAAATTGCCCAGCCGATCCATTCAATTATTTCACCGAAATAATTTGGGCAGGATATAAATTTATAAAGACCTCCATATGGAATTTCATATCCATTTTGTGACTTTTCTCTGAGAGCTTTTAAAATCGAATCGGCGTTTTTATTAATTATATAACCGCTAAAAAAAATTATTACACCAATGATAAATTGTGGAGATGTGAACCAGGCATTTGTGTATGTATAAATAGGAGCGAAAATAAAAAGCCATGCACCCTGAATATAAGTATTAACAGAATTAAATGTCAGCCCCATCATGGCAACTGTTAACGGCATCTTGGCTTTACTTTTTATATAAAAAGGAAAAATAAATGCTCTGTGAAAATAATGGCTCTGCCAGATAATAAAAAAAACTATAAGAACAGGATTTGTTTTTTCTGTACTCATTATAAAATAAATAGCGAACAGAAGCGAAGCCGGGATTTCCATGAACAACCAGCCGGTTCTGCTGCTGATTTGCGGTCCCCAGGCTGTTGAAGTATGTCTTCCGCCGTAAGGAGCAGTTAAATAAAATAAAACAATAAAGATAACAAGACCAATAGCAATAAAAGCATATAAAATCATATTAAAAGTTTTTAAATTATTTAAATCCATATGCTGCAAAAAATGTATTATATCCACATTTGTCCCGCTTTCTCTATTTTGATAAAACCCGGTTATAAAATTCCTTTTTATAAATCCTTGCGGAATTAATAAAGTTGGCATATCTTTTGGCAATAATTTTATTATCAGCAGCAATATTATTTTTCTCAGAAAGGTCAGATGAAATATCAAACAATTCTTCAAAACCTGTGCTGAAATTAAATATATATTTCCATTTCCCGTCGCGAATTGCCATAATATCGTCTTTCCAGTATGTATGAATCAGTGCTAGCTGATCACGTTTTGAACTGAAAATCGGTATGCCTTCATATTCAGGCTGAAGATTTATTTTCAATAAATTAAGAATAGTTGGAGTTATATCTATATGGCGTGTTATTCCTTCGTATTCTATTTTATCAGGAAAAAGTTTTTTATTATAGATCATAAAAGGAACATGTACATTTTCTTCATAAAGATAAAAAGGGTGGTTATAATTTCCTTTATGTTGATAAAAAGCTTCTCCATGATCTGCAAAAATAAACACAAGCGTATTATCGAGCATTTTTTCAGATTCAAGTCGCTTTATCAATTCTCCGAGAGCATAATCAGAATAATATAGTGAGCTTAAATAATTAGACCAGCTCGATGTTTTCATATTTTTTGTTATGTTGAATTTCTGATCAGGAATAGCATATGGATGATGCGGATTAACCGGCAATAGCGTAATAAAATACGGCTTACTGCCGCTTTCTTTAATAAAATTTACTGCTGGCTCTATCAATGCCCTTTCATCTAAACCCCATCCCACCTGATTATTAAAAGGAGGTATTTTTTCTAATTCTTTAAATTCAATTATTTTATCAAATTTTCTATTTTTTAAAAATCTGTTCTGTCCCGCGTAGCCGAGACCGCCGGTATGAATCAGTGCCGTATTGTATCCGTTTTCCTTCAGAATTTCAGTTATTGATTTGAGCTTAATATCAGGATAAACCGAAATTACAGGATCTTTTGAATTTGAATCATACGATGAAGTTAAAACAGAAAGAAGTGCATTTGCAGATAAAGGAAAATTTGCATAATGATTTTTTGCAAAAAAACTATTTCTGGAAAGTTTATTCATTTCACCGGTAACTTCTTTATCACCGATTTTTATATTTAAATAAGAATATGCAGTAGATTCAAAAAAATATAGTATAATATTGTATTTTTTATTTTTAGGAATAATTCCTGATAAATGGATCCGTTTGTCTGATTCAAGGGAATCTGTATTTAATTTAAAGTTAAACTTTTCAGAAGAGCTGATATTTTCTTTAACTGGTTGTTTACTAAATGAAAAGAATTCATTCCATGGATTAATACTGAATTCAAAAAGCTGAGAAATAATTTTCTGTTTTGACAGATTATCTTTTTCATTCAAAAAATTAATTTTTGAAATTTCAGCTGAAGGGAATATATATGAAAGACTTAATAGAATGAATATTCCTGTAATATATATAAATCTTTTATTGATTATAAAATCTTCTTTTTTATATAAAAAAAAGCAGATTGCAAAAATTAATGAGGAAACAAAAACTGTTTTAAGATAAAAAATTGCAGATATCTCAGCAAAAGCTGAAGAAAGCATTGCTGCAATTCCGGTGAAATGTTCTTTTCCAATAAAATTAATCTGAAATGATGTCTGATAAATACTGAAAAATTCAGCAAAAATTAAAAATATCGATGCATAAAAACAAAGCAAGACCCCAAGAATTATAATTTTATTTTTATTAATTATAAACGGTATAAATGAAATCAGAAATATTATAATTAGAGGTTTGTATATAAATTGCAGATCATTATCTCTGCAGATTATCAAATAATCATAAAACTTCAGATTATCAAACTCAGGGTAAATAACATACATTAAATTATATACTTCAATTCTATATAAAAATACAGGAAAAATGAATAGAAGTATAAAAATTAAAAATATATATAAATTATTGATGTTTTTATTATTCATAAATTCAATTGCAGAAACTTTTCCTTATTTTTAAAGCTTTATTAAAATCTGAATAAATCGTTTTAATATTTTCATTCGTGCCCTTATGACAGGAGAGGCATCTGCCTACAACTAAAATTTTTTTCTGTTCTTTTGTATTAAATGGCCTTGCTCCTATTCTCGTTGAGGCAGGCTTTTCAATATCTTCAAATGGTTTTATCCACGAATCAAGAGGTAAATTATCAGCCTGATGATTTACATAATCGCTCTCAAAAAATATTTTCACCATTTCATTTTTAATTTTTTCTATATTAAATTTTCCTGATCCGAAACCAAGTGTTCTTGAATCAGTATGGCAGGATTCGCAGGATCTTGCGTTTTTAACTGTCGTATGAGATGAAGTAGGGGCATACAGCCTTTTAAAAATCTGATAGTTTTTTTCACCATTTTTTAGTTTATTTAACCCGTTATTAATTCCGTCTATTGTTAAAACCATTCCAGGAATAAAAGTGTCAATTCTTTCTACCCCGTTTTTAAGTCTGATACCGAGAGATGGGGGCAGCGCGTAAAAATGATCAATATATTCCTCCCATACACCTGATGTTTTATTAAACAAATGTCTTTCGGCTTTTTTAAATAATCCGGATTCAGGGTTGAATTTAGTATGACATGAAACACAGGTGGGTGACCATGATGTATGACAGCTCTGGCAGGAAATACGGTCATGACCTGAAACAGCCTTGCTGCAGATACCGGACGGAGCTTTTAAATTGTAAACATTCTGTTTGCCTGATGATAAATTCAGTTTAGATTTTAATAGAAGCCTGCCGGAAGCATCCTGATATACATTTATCATCGGGCGTCCGTTTTTTTCCAGAAGAAGATATTTTTTATCAGTGTTTTCTTTTCTTAGTTTCAGTATTTTTTTGGATTCATCATCAAGCTGATTATATGGAACAGTTTTCGGTTTGGAAGTTCTATGGCAGTCTTCGCACGATATTTCTATCTGCTCCTCCTGATGATTGCAGGATTTGCCGTCTCCCATTGTTTCTCTTGAAGTATGGCAGTCAATGCATTGTAAACCTTTTTCATAATGTATATCGTGAGGTTTTTTCTCAAAAACCCGCCCGTCTGCAAGAACTCTGTATTTCCCTTTTTGGGGAATATTATTTTTTGAAATGAGAGTTTCGTGCCATCCTTCGTAATTAGTTGAAATCCTCGCTGATCTGTTATGGCATTCAAAACATTTGCTGTTATCCGCATTAACCGTTAGTTTAGGATGAGAAGTTATCAGTATATTATTTTTGAGATAATTTTTTAAATCACCTGCAGCATCTTTGGAATATTCCAGATGACAGGCAAGACATCCTCCGCCAGTAAAATCATCAACAACAGGACCTGCAAAATTTTTACTGTTTCCAAGGTGGCAGGGAGAGCAAAGCTGTTTCAAATGAGTATCTGCAGGCGATTTTGATAATTTTGACAGATGACCGGTTCCGTCAGGACTTGAACTTTCACCGAATACATATCTGTTTACCGAAACCATTCCCCTGCCTGTTCCCATTAGAGAATTATTCACTCTCTTAACTATATCATCATGACATCCTGATCTGCCGCAGGATTTTTCAGCTGTTAAAAGATTTCCTGGAATTTTAATCAGATTTTCATGAGCAGTTTTTTTATCTATAGAAAGGGGATTGCCATTATGGCATGAATAACATCCTATTGCTTCCGGGTCATGTGAACTGGAAAAACCTTTCATCCCGGAATGGCAGACCGGGCATCCTTCTTTATTTCCATTAATAATAGGAACTGAAGTAATTCCTTTTCCGCCGGAAAGCTTTATAGATTCATTAAAAATATTTTTTTCATAAATGGAATAATAAATAATAATTGAAAAAGAAAAAAAGCATAATAAAGATATGAGAATGATTGTTATTATTTCCCGTGCTGATTTTTTCATTTTAATTAATACCCGGGAAAATCAGCTTCCAGTTTTCTCCGCGAAAAAACCATCCAATAATAAATGAAATGAAATAAATAAAGAAATTTATTATTATAAAATACCGGATAATAGCATAAATTTTATTTTCAGCAAATCTCAAAAGAAACAGCAATAAAATTATAAACAGCATTACATATATGACTAAACCCGGATTGGTCATCCAGTGAAGAATTTCCTGCAAACCAACAAAATACCAGGGACCTTTAAGAACCGGATCAGAATCCGAATGAAGTCCAGCCGGGATTGCAAATGATATAATTATTGTTGCTGATAATATATATAAATAAGAATAAACTGACGGCCAGATTCTTTTTGTATGCTCAATTATTATAATCAATAAATAGATTGTTGCAGTGGCAGCATGATGAATATATACAACCTGGAGGCTGTTTTTCATTCCGAGAAGAAAACTTTCAAGATAACTTCCAATAAAAGGAACAAGTGAAATAATTCCTCTGAGAATCTCATTTGCCATAATTCCTTCATTATCGCCCTTTAAAATAAATCCTGAGAGCATAACAAAAAGTGTCACAGGAATTGCAGTAACAAGCCTGAACCAGACTCCTTTCTGAATATTTTTTTCACCGGCATTTAAAAAATATTCAAAAAAATGGATTATTGTGAAAATTAAAAAAAACTGCGAGCTCCAGTAATGTGCAGATCTGATAAATGAAGCTGAAGGATTGGTAATCATAATAATCTGGATTGATTCTTTTGCTTTATACGGGTCGTATGGAACAGCGAGGATAAATCCAGTTACAACGGCAATAATAAATGCTGCAGCGGACAGCATTCCATTTGATGGAAAAAATCTGTTCCATGTATAAAAAAAACCTTTTTTAAACAGAAACATCTTCAATAATTATTTTCCCTGTCTTGGAATTTTTATGCCATTTTAATTCATTTAAATCTGAAGAGGCAGGTCCTGCAAGAACCCTGCCATCTGGTGAAAAAACTGATCCGTGACATGAGCAGACCAGATTTCCATTGGAATCTCTGTTTTTTATAATGCATCCTAAATGCGTACATTTAGAAGATAAAATTTTTATATTTTCTGAATTTTTTATTATAATAAAATTACTAAAAAAATTTATACCATCAGAAATAACATCAGACAGCTCAATATTTTTTCTGCTTATGGAAAAAGTTCTGAATTTATCGATCAGAGGAAAAATAAATCCTATAGAAAACAATGTCATGGAAAATGATGCAATTTTTAAAAAAAACTTTCTATCGTAAGTTTTTTTTTCTTTCATTATTCTATTTAAGTGATTCCATTGCAATTTTAGCAGCTCCAAGGCTGGGCATCTTCATATAATCTTTTGACTGAAGAATTTTTACATTTTCTTTTAATCCAGCCAGAGCTCTTTCATTAATCGTTTTCTGAATTACAGGAAGCATTATATTAAAAGCCTGTGATAAACCGCCTCCAAGAATAATTGCCTCAGGATTGAAAATATTTATTATGTTAACCATACCAATTCCAAGATAAAATGATACTTCATCAAAAACTTTTTTTGCAAGTTCATCCTTTTTTAAAGCTTCCTCGTAAACAAGAAGGGATGTTAATTTTTCATTTTTAAGTCTTTCATTGATTGAAGAATTTTTAAATTTTTTAAGATATTTTTCTGTCAAATCAATGAGAGCTGTTGCAGATGCATATTTTTCAAGACATCCTCTGTTTCCGCAGGCGCATTCAATGCCGTTTAAATCAATTGTTGTGTGACCGATTTCAAGTGAGCTTCCGTTTCTGCCTGAATAAATTTTATTGTCTAAAATCGCCCCGCCGCCGATTCCGGTGCCAAGTGTTATCATAATCCAATGTTTGAATTTAGAACCATTTCCTTTCCACCAACCGCCCACAAGCGCTGATGTTGCATCGTTTTCAAGAACGCATTGTATTCCGGTTTTTTTCTGAATATTTTTTATTAATGGATGATTTTTCCAGGATGGGATGTTCGGGCTTATTATAATTTCACCTTTAGATTTATCTATAGTTCCAGGCGAGCCAAGTCCTATTCCGAGAATATCTATTTTTGAAACAGACGCAGATGTTGCTAGATTTTCAATCAATGAGCAAATCGCATCATCTATTTCATCTGCTGTTTTCGGAGTTGGTGTTTCCCTAAAGCTGTATTCTTTGCCGGATTTATCAGTTAAAATTCCCTTAATACTTGTACCGCCAATATCAATTCCTGCGAACATAAATCCTCCATGAATTTTTAAACATTACAACTAATACTTATTGAGTCTGAACAGCTTATGTATTTCAGCAAAGGCGGAAATTACATTATGCTTTAGTAAATTTCTTATTTAAAATGATCGTATCCAGTGATATCAATAGTTTCTTTTTTGCCATTAATAATTGCATAGCAGTTTTCATCAATGATTTTACCGATTTTTGTAATTTGTATATTGTTTATATAAGAATCAGGTAAATCTATTTTTGAAGTAAAAAGCAGTTCATATTCTTCACCGCTTTCAAGTGCTGATTTAGCAGAATTTACTCCTGATTCAAGATAATATGATTTTAATTCATCTGTTACTGGAAGACGATCAATGTTCAGTTCAAAACCGGTTCCGCTTAAAACGCAGATATGATTTAAATCTGAAAGAAGTCCATCTGAAATATCGATCATAGCAGTTGGATAAAATTGATTTAGAATTTTTTCTATAATAGAACTTCTTATATCAGGCTTCAGGTGTCTTTGAATGAGATTTGAATACTTTTCGCTCAATTGTTTATTGCAGGTTTTAAGTATAGAAAGTCCGGCGTTTGAAGCGCCTATATTTCCTGTAACATAAATAAATTCACCGGCTGATGCACCGTATCTTCCTACAGGTGATTTAACAGATTCACCGTAAATTGAAATTGAAATAATTATTTTTTCTGATAAAACAGTGTCCCCGCCGGATAAAACTGCTCCTGCTGAATTTGCAGCTTCAATAATTCCGTCATAGATAGAAAGGACATATTCTTCTGAAATTGCAGCAGGAATTCCTATAGATATAAATGCAAATCTGGGATTCCCTCCCATTGCAGATATATCGGAAATATTTCCCGCCATTGCTTTAAATCCTATCTGTTCAGGAGTAGACCAGATTTTAGTAAAATGCACATCCTCAACGCTCATATCAGTGCTGATAAGACCGTACCTGTTGTCGGATATTTTATATGCGAAGCAGTCATCGCCGATGGAAATAACCTCATCAGAAGTCCGGGGAAGCCCCTTCAATTTGATTTTTGCAGAAATCTGTTTGATCAAATCCCATTCTGATTTTATTTTCATAAGATACAATTATCCTGCATATTTCTTCAGACAGAAATCAATTCTCTTCCTGCATTTCTCACGGCCGATTACAGGTATAGCAATGTCGAGTTCAGGACCGTTAAGTCTGCCTGTGAGCATCGCACGCACAGGATGGAAAAGTTTTTTGCCTTTAAAACCTGATTTTTCTTTAATAGCATTCAGCAGACCTGCAGTAAAATTTTCGTCCGGAACAGTATCAAATATTTCAGATGCTGCCTTTATAAGCTTAACAGAATCTTCTTCCCGTAACAGCTTGTCGCAATCTTCATCCTGTTCGTTAACGTCGAGAAGAAGCATTCCGATTATCTTTTTAATATCAGACAGAATCTCGCAATTCCCTTTCAGTATATTTACTGCTGTTTCCAGAATTTTTCTGTCAATTTGTTCTGTGTCAATGCCTGTTTCTTTGATATACGGAATCATCAGATCTGTTAATTTATCAAGAGGATAACTTCTGATATAAATTCCATTCATCCATTTCAGTTTCTGAAAATCGAATACAGCTGCACTTTTACCAAGGCTTGTAAGGTCAAACTGGGACGCAATCTGTTCAACCGATAATATTTCTTCGCCTGTATCTGAAGCCCATCCGAGAGTTGACAGATAATTCATTAATGCTTCAGGAAGATATCCTTCCTTCCTGTAAAGTTCAACTGATGTTATTCCGTGCCTTTTGCTGAGTTTTGACCTGTCAGGACCGAGAATAAGGGGCAGGTGAGCATACTGAGGCGATGGAAGATTCAGCGCTTTGGCAATGCATATCTGCTTAGGAGTATTCGAAAGATGATCTTCGCCGCGGATAACATGCGTAATGTTCATCATCATATCATCAATAATAACAATATAATTGTAAATCGGATGGCCGTCGGATCGGACAATTATAAAATCTCCGCCGATATTTTCACTGTTGAAGACAATTTCACCCTTGATTAGATCGTTTACTTTAATAGACTCATTATCCGGGACACGGAATCTGACAGTGGGTTTTCTTCCTTCAGATTCAAATTTTTTTTTATCATCAGCAGAAAGATTTCTGCATTTGCCCGGATAAACCAGGTCTTTTTTCTGGGCTTCAGCTTCCTTTCTCATTTCATCGAGTTCTTCTTTTGAACAGTAACAGTGATATGCTGAACCCATGGAAATGAGTTTGTTTGTATACTCCTGGTAAATATCATATCTCTCTGATTGTCTGTAAGGGCCGTAATTTCCGCCGCAATCCGGTCCCTCAGTCCATTTTATACCAAGCCACTTCAGATCAGCAAGAATTGAATCCTCGGATTCTTTTGAACTTCTTTCAATATCTGTATCTTCAATTCTGAGGATATATTCAGCTTTTTCCCTGGTAGCTATTATATAATTTGCAACAGCAGTTCTTGCATTTCCGATATGAAGAAAACCTGTTGGACTCGGTGCGAATCTGACTCTCATTTGCGGCTCCTTATCTGTAAATATCATATATTTTCAATATTAACTGATTTGATTTTTAAAATGACATTTATATCAGGAAAGCATATCTTTTCAACTATAACTTTATATATTATAGAAAAAATATTGACACTTCGATATATCAAAAATATTCTGGTTTTATATTTCACGGGGTGTAGCGCAGCCCGGTAGCGCACCTGCTTTGGGAGCAGGCTGTCGGAGGTTCAAATCCTCTCACCCCGAAATAATGCGCCACTAGCTCAGCTGGATAGAGCAACGGCCTTCTAAGCCGTAGGTAACAGGTTCGAGTCCTGTGTGGCGCGCATTAATTAACCTGCCTCTAGTTATTATTCTGAATTTGTGAATCAATCTCGAAATTTTCTAATGATTAAAGAAGTTATTATTTTATTAATAACGTTTGTTAATGAACAATGTTAATTATTTCTTGCTACATCATTTGCTTTTTAATACATAAAGCGAGTAAACGTATCGAGTTTATAACTCGTTTCTCAAAAGAAAACGCTTCAAATCCCATTCCCTTGTCTGCTTTAAGTCTAACATTTATTACGGATAATTCCTCTTTTGATTTTCCGTCTATCCAATGAATTTCAACCGAAAGAACATCATCTTTATATAAAAAAGCAGCATTGGTGAACTTGATATATAGGCTATCTGGCGGGGGATTATCATCTGGTGTCTTTGAGATGATTACTTCCTTGTCTTGAAATATTTCTTTAAAATACGATGGGACCGCTGATTGATTTACCGTACTTAATAATGTCTGCCATTCTTTCTCAGTAGCGTAATTATACAAAGCCCACCTTTCATTACCAAGATCCAGCCATCCGACATATATTGTTTTATATTTGTTAAGATCGGTATTCGGATTGGTACGTTCTTTAATCTGATAATTCGAGCAACCTGTTATAGAAAATAAAACCGCAAAAATTAACGATAAATAAATTTTCATCAAATTCCTCCTATATAAAATAATCACTGGATATGACTTTTCATTAAAAATAATGACGCTTATGAAATACTAAAAAACGTAATGGCACCTTATATAATAAGAAATATTCATAAGAGTAAGTCTGTATTATTGTATCGTTAAAATATTCAGAGCAATAAAACTATTTTCCCGGTTTCGCTGCTGCCTTTCCCCATGAATCCTTCAGCGAAACTGTTCTATTGAATACCGGCTTCTCCTCCGTTGAATCAGGATCTTTGCAGAAGTATCCTGTTCTGTCAAACTGAACTCTCCCGCCGACAGATATCTCTTTTACGAACGGCTCAATGAATGCTTTTTCTATAACTGTAAGAGACTTCCCGTTGAGATTTGTTTTATAGTCATCACCTTCGGCAAGATCATCGGGATTTTCCTTAGTGAATAGGTGATCATACAAACGCACTTCAGCTTCAACAGAATGCTGGGCGCTCACCCAGTGAATTGTTCCTTTCACTTTGCGGCCGTCTTCACTCCAGCCTTTTTTAGTTGCCGGATCGTACGTGCAGTGTACAGCCTTGATTGAGCCGTTGGGATTTTTATCGATAGAAGAGCAGGTGATATAATATGCGTGTTTAAAGCGGACTTCCATTCCGGGACAGAGACGGTGAAATCCTTTTACCGGCGTTTCCATAAAATCGTTTTTATCAATCCAGAGCTCTTTCGAAAACGGCATCATTCGCGTGCCCATGCTTTCGTCTTCGGGATTATTAACGGCTTCACACATTTCACTCTTTCCGTCAGGGTAATTGTCAATTATTACTTTTATCGGATCAATCACAGCCATTACGCGCTGGGCGCGTTTATTGAGATCTTCCCGTAGACAATGCTCAAGCATTGCTATCTCAACCATGTTATCGCTCTTTGCAACGCCTATGCGTTCAGCGAAATCACGGATCGATTCAGGAGTATACCCTCTGCGGCGTATTCCGGCGATGGTAGGCATGCGCGGATCATCCCACCCATTAACGTATCTATTGTTCACAAGCTCCAGCAGTTTGCGTTTGCTCATGACAGTGTAGGTGAGAGAAAGACGGGCAAATTCGATCTGGCGAGGCTTGTGCGGCATATCAGCAGCATTTACAAACCAGTCGTATAACGGGCGGTTGTTCTCAAACTCAAGTGTGCATATTGAATGCGTGATCCCTTCAATCGCATCTGAAAGACCGTGAGCGAAATCATACATTGGGTAGATGCACCATTTGTCTCCGGTGCGGTGATGATGGGAAAATTGAACGCGGTACATTACAGGATCACGCATAATAATAAAAGAAGAAGACATATCAACTTTTGCGCGCAGTGTATGTTGTCCTTCCTTGAATTCGCCGTTTCTCATTCTCGTGAAAAGATCAAGATTCTCTTCAACACTGCGGTTGCGGTATGGCGATTCGGTCCCGGGTTTCGTAAGGGTGCCCCTGTGTTCACGCATTTCGTCAGCGGAAAGGTCGCAAACATAGGCTTTGCATTTTTTAATCAGTAATATTGCTATTTCATACAGTTTCTCAAAGTAGTCTGATGCATAAAAAAGATTATCCCAGTCAAAACCGAGCCACTTAACATCACCCTGAATCGAATCTACATATTCCGTTTCCTCTTTAGAAGGGTTGGTGTCATCGAATCGCAGATTGCATATCCCTCCGAACTCCTTTGCAATGCCGAAATTAAGACAAATCGATTTTGCATGTCCGATGTGCAGGTAACCGTTCGGTTCAGGCGGGAAACGTGTTGCAATTTGTGCGCCGGGATTGTTCTGTATATATTCCCTGACAAATTCCTTTATAAAGTTGGATTTTAATGGTTCGCTGCCTATATTTTCGTTCCCGCTCATTATCGTTTCCTTTCTGAAAATTTTATACTGATGCTGTCTGATATTGCGCGCGGGTGTCATCTATTTATCAAGTAAAATTTTTAGTTGCAGCTGAAACGGAAGAAGCAGATTCGATTATTTTACATGGTTTTAACATTTTGCAGCTTACCTATGGCAGAGAGAAAAAAGACATTGAAATCGATACTGACATATCTCAATAATTATACACCTATTTCTCCATCAAATAACATTATATCCTATTGAACTCAAAACCCGCTGTTAGATAACGATACACAAATAGAATTTACAACCGAAACCAGATCAGGATGAGAAATTTCAAATTTTGTTACACTTTTCGAAAGACCTTTCAGAGACAGTTCAAAAAGAAATTTATCTTTTTCAGATTTAATCGCTTCATGAGTAGAGGCTTTTGTAAAATTGAGAACTGTTTCGGCATCTTCTTTGTTTGTATTTGAAAGATTCAAAACTTCTTTTTTGAGTGAGCTTACTAGCCCAAGCAGTTCTCTTTTTTTAGATTCGTCAATGCTTTTTGAATCCTGAATATTTTTCTCGATCTTTGTAATTGTATCTTTAATCATAATTTTTATCCTTTTTTTATTTTAAATTTTGAAAACATCAGGCTGAATCTTTCTTTAATTATATAGTAATAGATATAATTTTATAAATCAAGTATAATTATTGACATGCTGTCTGATAACAGCAAATGTTAATAAATTAAATAAGTAAATACAGACTATGGTTCAATAATAAATTGAGCTTTTGAAATATTTAGAAAATATTCTAATCATAAGCGTAGGAGAAATTAAATGGAAATAAAAACAATATCCATAATTGGTGCCGGAGCAATGGGAAGCGGTATAGCCCAGGTTGCAGCTATAGCAGGTTATAAAGTTATACTGAATGATATATCTCCTGATGCTATAGACCGCTCAAAATCGGGGATATTAAAAAATCTGAATAAAATGATTGAAAAAAAGTTACTGGCTTCAGAAGAAATGACTCGATCCTTATCCATGATTGAATTTTCAATTGATTTTGATTATGCCTGCACAAATGCTGATCTTCTTATTGAAGCTGTTTTTGAAAATCTTGAATTAAAACATAAATTGTTTCGCGAATTCGACAGATTGTGCAAACCGGATGCAATCATCAGCACAAACACATCAGCTATGCCGATAACAGAAATAGCCAGTGTTACCAAACGCGGTCATAAGATCATTGGAATACATTTCATGAATCCAGTACCTCAAATGAAAGGAGTTGAAATAATTCCAGGACAGCTCACATCAGATGAAACGCGTGATGCAGTTCTGGATTTCATAAAAAGACTTGGAAAAGAACCCATAATTGCAGTTGACTATGCCGGTTTTATCGTAAGCCGTCTATTGGATGTTCTAATCAATGAAGCAGTAAAATTAGTTCAGGAAGGAAATAAACCTGAAGACATAGATAAGGCCATGGTACTGTGCGCCGGACATCCTATGGGGCCCTGCAAATTGCTTGATCTGGTAGGAACTGAAATTGCAATGCATGGCATGGAAACCATGGAGCGTGATTTAGGCCCGGGATACAAACCGCATCCTTTACTTAAAAAACGTGTAATGGCCGGTCTGCTCGGCAGAAAAACAGGTAAAGGATTTTATAATTATGATAAAGTGAAGTAATTTAAAAAACAATTAAGCATATAATTCTATAACCTGCTTCACTGTAAGAATTTGTACATCCATGGAGAGCAGCCTATCCAGAAGATTTTCAAGGTAGCTGCTCTTTACCGGACCCCATCCCTGTCCGTCAAGTCCGTGAAGTGTATATAAAAGCCATCTATCATCTACATTTAATAGTTTTTCAATTTCAACATTCAATGCGTTTTCAGCATCTTCAGCAGTATCGGTTGTAAATCTGAATATACCGGCTATCGGGAAATCATTAAAAACAGAACCTTTGGTTCTGAATCCCAGGACTCGGGTTTTAAGCCAATCTTCAATCTCACAATTTGAAGAATTAAAAGGAAAATTGAATATCGTTTTTTCCGGATTAAAACCATTTAAATTTTCCTTAAAACAATCCAGGCATTTATTAATTTTTTGTTTTGCGTCTTCAAAGGGAATGTTTCCTTTATCTGAATGATCAAATCCGTGAGGCTGAATATAATGACCTCTGGAATTCAATTCATTCCATAAACTGAAACCTCCAAACATACTCTCTGATTTGAATTTAGATTCAATACTGGATTTTACTACTACATTAAACTCTGCTTTTAAACCGAATTTCTCGTATATTTCTGCAGTCTTTAGAGATGATAAATAAAACCCGTCATCAAAACTTAATGTAACTATTCTCATGATAAACCTGTTTGTTAATAACAGCAAATTTATTTTTTTATATTTTAAAATGAAAATTTAACTAAAATCAATTAAAACAATACAAGCCAGGCTTATTAATACAAGTAATCCGCAGATAGAGAATAATATGGTATATGAATGAATTCCAAGATTTGAAAAGCTGTCAAGAAAATAGCCGCTTGCAAAAGGTATTCCGAAACTAAATGGAAGTGTTATAGCCTGTGAAACTGCAAAATAGTCTGTGGCGTCATTAGAGCATGAAAGCTTTTTTACTGCCGGAGAAAAACAAAGACTGCTTAAAGAACGTGAGCTGCCAAGAAGGAAACTGGTTGCAAGAAATCCTGTAATGGAATTTGCGGTTAGAAGAACCGCTATAGCACATAATGCAGATATTCTTGAGATAATTAATTTATTTTTCAAACTTAAAAAATTAAACCATCCGAATAGTATATTCATTATTATTCCTGCTGCATAGATAAATCCAACAAACATTCCTGCAGCAAGCGATCTGGATATTGAATGGTATTCAACAGCATAATTCGCATAAAATGAAATTATTGTTATACAGGTAAAAGCTTCGACTGTGGCCAGAAGATATAGCATGAATTTTTTATTATGTATAATGTCTATAACTGCCTGCAAAAGTGTCATAATGCTGTGAGCATCTTTTTCAATCAGATCTTCATCTGACTGGACTTCTTTTACAAAAAGAAAAAAGAATGATCCTGTAAAAAACAATATACCAAGAATAATAAAAACAATACTTGCGCTTCTGGGAGAAAATGAAAATTGCTCAACATAACGTAGTATTAAAAAACTGCCGGCAAGTTTAGCTGCAGTCTGGCTAAGCATCATGATGGAAATAGCAGGTATTGTTCTGCTTTCGCTGAATATTTTCACAATAAAATTCTGCCAGATCGGAATTGTAAGACCAAGACCGAGAGAGCCGAGAACATAAAATAATAAAAATAAAGTAATCGTATATGGAGTCTGTCCTGTAATAAATAAAATTACGCCGAAAGTAAAAATCGGGATGCTGGTCAGAATATGCGATAAAATTACTGCCCGCCGTTTATGCACAAGGTGAGAAGTCAGATATGCTGACATTAGTGAAAATATGGCAATCCCTGTTCCCATGATCGCCGGTATTAATCCAATGGTTTGATTTGATGCACCAAGGCTTTTTAAAAACAGCTGAAGAAAAGTTGATTCGATTATTACAGGTAATCCGAGTCCCCAAAGAACTTCTACAGCTGAAATCCCGAAAGCGTTTACCGTGAAATATTTATCTTTTTTAACTGATATCATGAAAAATATCCGTTCTCCATTTTCTTATTATTTGATTTGACGATTTTTATTATAAATTAATCAGAAAATCTTTTAGAGAAAAGACAAATTGAATTATATAACAAGCGAATTCAAGAGTATTTTTCAATAATGCAGCTTTTAAAAACAAATGAAAATCAGATTAGATAAAGATTATAAAAAATTGAATTATTTTATTTATACATAAATATTGTAAAAATAAAATCATTATCTTTGAAATCGATATACGTTTTTGAGGTAATAGTGGAACAGAATTCAATGAACTTGTTCCTTTCTGCATAGTAAAATCTGTTATCATCCGTAAAATATTGTCTGCCTTCAATTGCAAGAAGATTGAATGAACAGCCTTTTTTTGAAAGTGCAAACATTTTTTTTATAAAATCCATAACATATTTTTCATGACCGGACCGGTCTTTAGCAGCGAGAATATTTAATGCACCTGAGCATACAATATAATCATATTCATTGATAAAAGTCTGATCTGAAAAATCCGCAATTTTCAGATCAGCTCTGGGATATTTTATTTTGCCGTAATAAATCATTTCAGGTATAATATCAATTCCGTTATACCGGATACTGCTGTAGCCATGCTGTTTCAGGTAGAAAATAAGATCCCCAAGTCCGCATCCTACATCGAGCAGAGATACCGGATTACTCTCAGGTATACCCGGCAAAATTCCAATTAATTTTTCAAAAAGAACAGGTTGAAGATAATCTGACCATCCTACCGACCAGGAAGAATTAATTCCAAATTCTTTAAGACGATTCAAATAAAAATCAGTCTGTATTCTTTTCAAAGGAAGATATTCATTATTTTTTATTATTGCAGTCATTTTTAAAAAATCAGATTATATTTTATTGAATTAATATTTTTTTATTTTTATCTGGTTAGAGTAAAAAATCAATATTTTTTTTAAAGGTTTATCTGTTATTTCAGGTAAAGGTAGACTGATATCAGAAGATTAATAAACTATAATTATTGACAAAGATTATATTGAAACAGAAAATAAATCATTGCAGCTCTTTATTAATATTTTTACCAGGATAAATACATGAAACCGGCAATTATCGGCGCAGGAGCAATGGGGCTTCTGACAGCTTCTTTTTTAAAAAAAAGCGGAATTGACTTTGTCATTTATGAAAAATTCCCGGATATAGTTTCTTCCATAAAAAATTCCGGAATTAAAGTAATAAACGATTGTGAAATGATTAAAAATGATAATATTAATATAGATACTAATCCGGCTGTGCTTGCAGGCTGCAGAATAATTTTTCTTTTTATAAAAAGCTATTCAACAGAAGAAGCTGTAAAATCAATAATAAATTATCTGGATAAAGACTGTATTATTGTTTCACTTCAAAACGGTATCGGAAATAAAGAACTACTATTGAAATATTTCAATGAAGACAGTATTGTATATGGGACAACTTCATATGGTGCATCAAAATCTGATTTAAATTCTTTAAAATTCGGCGGTGACGGCGAAATATCAATTGGCGGGAAACAAAAAAATAATGTTATGCAGGTTATAGAAATTCTTAAAAACGCAGGATTCTCAGTAAATTATACAGATAAACCGGATAAAGCAGTATGGATTAAAGCAATAATAAATGCGGGCATAAATCCGGTTGCATCAATTCTCTCAATACCGAACGGTGAGATATTGAATAATAAATATTCACTTGATATTCAAAATAAAATTATTCACGAAGCGGTTAATGTTGCAAATTCAATAAAAATTAAATTAAACGAAAAAGAAATGATCAGCCTGACAATGGAAGTATGCAGAAAAACTTCATCAAATCTATGCTCCATGTATCAGGATATTAAAAACAACAGAAATACTGAAATTGATTATATTAATGGTAAAATAATTGATTATGGCAGACAGAATTCAGTCCCAACTCCATGCAATGAAATAATATTCGATATAATAAAAGCTCTGGAAAAAGCTTAATAATATGGATTCAACAATTTATATTGATCCCAGAGCTGCAGTCATTGGAGAGGTAACAATAGGCGGAAACTCATCAATCTGGCCCGGTGCGGTAATCAGGGCAGACCTTACCAGCATATCAATCGGATGTTATTCAAGCATTCAGGATAATTGCGTAATTCACGGCGATAAGGGGCATCCTGCAATACTCGGAAATTTTATTACAGTAGGACACGGAGCAGTAATCCATGGAAGCACAGTTGAAGACTGCTCTGTAATCGGCATGAATTCAACAGTTCAGAATGATTGTGTAATAGGCAGGGGGAGTATTGTGGCTGCAGGCGCTAATGTGAAACCGCGTACAGTTGTTCCTCCATTTTCTCTGGTTATAGGAAATCCGGGAATTATTAAAGAAAACTGGGACACAAATTATATCTCAAATCTCGAGGGTGCTCTTATATATTTTTTTCTATCGAGATATTATATAAAATACGGAAAAATGCTAAAGGATAAAGTTTCAGCTGTGTACATGAAAGCAAAAGAAGAAGCAGTAAAGATTAATATCAGATATAAAAACAATGATTTTAAAGATATCAGCGACATTTACATATATGACATTGATTCTGAAGCCTAAAAAATTTTTTAGTATAGCAGTTAACGATTGAATTAGTTCTTTGTCATTCCGGCTGGAGCGATAGGGGAATGCCGGAATCTCATAGAGAATATATAATATATGAGATTCAGATATTTGCACGAATTGAAGCTGCAAAACCGGAAAGACAAAAAAGGGTTTAATCAAAACTTTAATCGATATAAATTAAATTACTCGGAGGAATAAAATGAAAATTCTTGGAATAATGGGAAGTCCGCGGGTAGGCAGTAATAGTGATATACTGCTGGATCAGGCATTATCAGGTGCCGTATCAGCAGGTGCGGAAGTTGAAAAAATCATACTGGACAGAAAAAAAATATCCGGATGCAAAGATTGCAAAAAATGCAATGAGACCGGCATCTGCGCAATCAAAGATGATATGCAGGAAATACATGGAAAGATACTTGATGCGGATGTCATTATTCACAGCGTGCCTGTATATTTCTGGTCAATGACTTCACAGATGAAAGCCTATCTGGACAGATGGTGCGCTTTATTTGATGCAGACTGGAGATGGCAGAAAGCTTATTATCCGAAAATGAAAGGAAAGCGAATCGGCCTTATTACAGTATGCGGGGATACTAACGTAAAAACTGCTGATCCGATAGTTCACAGCTTTAAATCAACTGTAGACATGACAAAGATGACCTGGCTTGGCGCTGTTATGGCATCAGCATCAGAAAAAGCAGAAATTTCAGGAAATGAAGATATTAAAAAACAGGCATTTGAACTGGGCCGAACTTCAGCAATAAAATAAAATACTACGGGCAATCTTCAATGAAAAAAATTTTAATTATTATCATGTTTCTTCAGTTATTTATTTTTTCCTGTTCGAAAACTGAAAAAAAACAATACTCAGACAATAATGATATTTTTCCGGAGAATATACTCGAAAAGCAGATATTCGATCTCGAACCGGAAGAAATAAACAAGTATTTATCATGGCAATTTAAAAATGAAAAAATATTTTCAAAAAGATTGAAGATAATAGCGGAAAAACAGATCGGGCAGCCTCACGTTGATGGAACTACAGGGGAATTTCCTATTGAAATCCCATCTGAAAAAACGATGTACAATCTTGATGAAAGCGACTGTGTAACTTTCGTTGAAAATTCAATAGCCTTATCCATGTCAGATACATGGAGATCTTATTTTGTAACACTACAGCGGATACGATATAAAAACGGACTGATAGGATGGGAATCAAGAAATCATTTTTTCGAAGCAGACTGGGAAAAAAATAATTCATGGATTATTGAAGATATCAATAGCAGACTTTCAAAAGAAAATCTGGAGCTTTACGAACAAACCGTCGAAAGAAATTTATTTTATTCAATGAACAGCAGAAATGGAAATGTACCTGATGAAAAAGTTAAAATATCATATTTTCATCAAAGTAAATTTTCTGAAATTTTAACAAAACTTATATTATTTGATAAAAACACAGGTAAAAATAATATCTATTTATTTAATTTAATTAGAACAAATCAGTCAGAAAAAAAATGGGTTGGACATATAGGTTTTGCTTTGGTTGAAAATGATAAAGTATATATAATTCATTCAAGAATACCGGAAGTGAAAAAGGAGCTTTTTACAGATTACATGAATGATCAGCTTTCAAAAAATGCAAAAAGAATAAAAGAAAAAAGGCCGTATATTTACGGGATGAGATTTTTTATAATAAAAGATGATCCTCTCAGTATTTTAAAAAGTATTGAAGGGGAAGATGCGCCTGTAATTACAATTAAAAGCCGGTAAAAAGTTTATCAATAAAACTGGTATCTTCATTTTAAAAAAAACTTCAGATACCAGTTGAAAATAATTATTAAATTTTATTGTCCATCAGATTTATTTTCAGTTTTTTCTTTTTTCAAATGTTTCTTTTTAGCTTCTTCAGCTTTCTTCTTTTTAATCTCAGCTTTTTTTTCTTTTTTATGAGCTTTTTTTTCTGCAATGGCAGCTTTTCTGTCAGCTTCTTTATCGCTTCCCTCATATCCGGTACTTCCACCGGCAGCAAATCCTGTCATTATAGACACAGAAAATAATAATGCGGTTAATCCGAAAATAAACTTTTTCATTTAAAATCTCCTTTTAAATAAAATTTAATCTATATTATTTAAATATAAGGTTCATTTATTGAATAAATGTCAAGGGAAATAAAGGAATAAAAAAACCTTCGCTGATGGAAGGTTTTTTTATTATACATTAAATGGGTGAATGACGGGGCTCGAACCCGCAACGACTGGAATCACAATCCAGGGCTCTACCATTGAACTACATTCACCGGAATATAATACATATTTTATATCGTTATTTAGGGTGTCAATAAAATTTTGGTTTAATAAAATAGATTTAAAATTCTCTTTTATTAAAATAAAGTATCTTGACTTGATTTGTATAGATTTGTATGTTTACATATGAGGGGAACGGACAGTCGCGCATGCTGTAACAGGCAGTGAGGAAAGTCCGAACACCAGAGGGCAGGATGCCGGGTAACGCCCGGGCGCTGTGAAGCGACGGATAGTGCAACAGAAAACAAACTACCACTTCACCCCCCAGCCCCCCTGAGAGGGGGGCTGGGGGGTGAAGTGGAAAAGGTGAAAAGGCGAGGTAAAAGCTCACCGCGTTTTCAGTAATGAAAACGGCAGTGTAAACCCCATCCGGTGCAAGGCCAAGCATCAGCCGTTTGAGAGCTGCCCGCTCGAGGCTGAGGGTAGGTCGCAAAGATCTTTATGGCAACATAAAGACAAGATAGATGACTGTTTAAACAGAATTCGGCTTATAGTTCCCCTCAAAATTTTAACTAAGGAAAAAGGCAGCAGTATGAAAAAAATAATAATTTCATTACTTTTTGTTTTTTCTTCCGGAATGATTCTTTTACTTCACAGTGCAAATTATCAGTTTGCTGAAATTTATATCTGCGAAGAAGAGCAGTTTACAGCTCAAATGACTGCAAAAGCAAATATCAGCAGAAAAGAATTGTACATTGTCAGCTACTGCAACTGCCAGGGTGTTGATAAAAGCCTTAAAACACTGGCTAAAAAAGGATCCTGCACAGCTGAAAAAGATAATGTTTATATCTGCAGATGTGTTGGGAAAGCAAACTATTAATACGGGAAAAATAAAATGGACAGAAATAGAAAAATACTGATCTCAATACTTGCTATGCTTGTTTTCTCTGCTGTTATAGCAATAATTGATATAGGGATGAAAATTCCGGAAAAAGAAAAAAAATCCGGCGGAGTTCGCAGCCTTCAATTCGGCCCGGGGATTGCACTTGTGCGTATAGAGGGTTCAATTGATTTTGCAAGAAGCAGCAGCACTTTCGGTTTTCCTTCCGGTGCGGAAGCTGTAATTAAGAAACTAGATGATATTGAAAAAGATTCCAATATAAAAGGCGTGATAATCAGGATAAATTCACCTGGCGGCACTGTAGCCGCAACTCAGGAAATTTACCAGAAAATATGGAAGCTCAGGAAAAAGAATATTCCAATAGTTGCTTCAATGGGAGAAATAGCAGCATCCGGCGGATATTATACAGCTTCAGCCTGTAACTATATTTTTGCAAATCATGGAACAATAACAGGTTCTATTGGCGTAATTGCAATGTCGCCGAATGTTAAAAAACTCATGGAAAAACTCGGAATTTCCCTGAATGTAATTAAAAGCGGAAAATATAAGGATATTTTTTCATCAACAAGAGACATCACAGATGCTGAATCAGCTCTCCTGCAGGAAATGATTGATTCATCCTATAGAAAATTTTTAAAAGACATTTCTCTCGGCAGAAATATGAGTATAACTGATATTGAGCCGTACGCAGATGGAAGAATAATGTCCGGTGAAACAGCCCTGAAATATAAATTCGTTGATGCACTCGGCACTTATGAGGAAGCACTAGATAAAGCAAAAGAACTTGCAAAGCTTCCACCAGATGCTCCGGTATATGAAGGAATAAAATCTCCTTTTCAGCAGTTTATGATGAGCATGGATGGAATGTTTAAAGGGCTGAATACTCTTAATGAATTTATCAACCGCGCTGACAGCACAAATATAGAATACAGGCAATAATATTATGATTATTGAAACAATTAAATCTCTGAAATGGGCGGATTTTTTCATTTACATCATAACCGATCCCCGCGCACTTGCAAGACTGATCAGGTCAAATGATCCATCTTCTTTTCTCCTGAGCTTTATACCGCCTGTTCTTGCAGCAATATCATATCTGATTTCATCATCAATGCTGACAAGCCAGTCCGGTTTTTTTTACTATAAAGTTTCATACGGCTGGGTGCTCCTTTCCATGCTGTTAATTCTTCAAATATTAATTTATTCTTCACTTTCATCATTATCCCTTGAATTCACCGGTATTAAATCTTCTATTAAAGAAATAATTACAGTATGTAATTTTGCCCAGTTCCCTATAACATTTTTACTTCCTCTGGTTTATATTTTTTCGGTAATTAATTTTGCTCCAGTTTATTTTTTTCTGCTGATTTCATTAGCCTTAATTGTATGGTCATCATATATATCTGTTTCAGGAATATCGGAATTCTATAATTTAAGTTTTTCAAAATCATTATTTTCTTTTTTATTCCCGTATATTCTGATTACAATATCAGGCTTTTTTATTTTTATATTAATTGCTGTAAATTTAATCGGATTTGCGGTCGGATGATTTGATGAAATTTTTTTTATTTGTCTTAATTCTAATAAGTTCAGCCGGATTACAGGCAAAAGATTTTTTCACTGAATTCGATAAATCCACACTTGCCGGAATTTCATCTGAAAAACAATCAGCAAATCCAAAAAAAAACTATTCTGCGTTCAAAGATAGATTCGATGAAGACTGGATAATTAAAGCTCTCGAATATTCATTTTCACTTGATCAGAATTATTCAGATGATACAGGACTGAAATACGTATCCGCACTTGAAGATTATTCAAATTATATCAAAAGCCAGAAAGCAGCAGCTTATTCAATATATTTTTCAGCTGAAATTCAGTTAAAATACCGCGACAACTATGTTACAGCTGAAAAGCTGCTGCAGCAGGCTCTCATTTTATTCAGAAAAAATAAAATCCGATTTAAAGAAGCAGATACTCTTTTAAAATTAGGTGATGTCTATTTCAGAAAAAACATCAATAGTAAAGCAGAGGAGTATTACCATTTAGCTTATTCTATCTACGAGGAATTAAAATCCAAACATGGAATTGCAGATTCAAAAAAACGGATCGGCGATATCGAACTGCGCAACAATAATTTAAAAAATGCTGAAGATCTGTATTACAAGGCATATTCTCTATACAGGGAAACAGGCGATGCAGTCGGAAAAATCAACTGCGTTTACAGGCTTGGCGATATTGCTTTTAAAAATGCCGAGTTCCAGAGAGCTGAAACAATTTATAAACAGGCTATGAACGAATATAAAATTGAATCGTCATATATAGGCGAGGCAAACTGCTATTATAAACTTGCTGATATTGCTTTCAACAAAGCTGATTATAGAGAAGCTGAAATAAAATATAAAACTGCAATGGCGATATATAAAAAAGTAAATTCTATTCTTGGAGAAGCTAACTGCCTTCAGAGCCTGGGTGAAATTGCATTCTATAATTACAGCAATGCTGCTGCTGATGAATATTACACACAGGCGATAAAACTTTATCAGAAAGACGGATCTCTGACAGGCGAGGCAAACTGTTTAAAAAGACAGAGCGAAATTGCGTACAGGCGCAATGACAATAAAAGGGGATTGGAGCTTGCTAAAAAAGCAAACGAACTCTTAAGCAAAGACGGATCAATAATGGGGGAGGCGAATTTTTTCTTCAGTCTCGGCGAATCTGCAATCAATGCATCAGATTACGACAAAGCTGAAATTATGTATAAAAGATCACTCGATCTGTACAAAAAAATAAATTCAGCTCTCGGCGAAGCTAACTGTTTATATAAACTCGGCGAAACAAATCTTTTAAAAACCAACCCGCTTAAAGCAGAAGAATTATTAAGCAGGGCTTTGCTGATATATAAAAAAAACAACTCTGCAGTTGGAGAGGCAAACTGTTTATACAGGCTGGGAGACACACATTTTAACAGATCAGCTTTTGACATAGCTTTTAAATATTATATAGACGGATTGAATCTATATAAATCAAACGGCATAAAAATCGGACAGGCAAACTGCCAGTACAGCATTGGTGATGTTTATTTTAAAAAAGGCGAGTTTAATAAGGCACTCGAGTATTACAATAATTCCTGTACAATTTATAAATCTTCCAATTCCGCACTTGGAATTAAAAACTGCACTGATAAAATAAAAGAAGTAAGATTAAAAATACCGCAATGAAATTCATAGCTGATTTTCATATTCACTCAAGATTTTCAATTGCAACGAGTAAAAATCTCACTCCTGAACATCTCGAATACTGGGCAAAAATAAAAGGGATAAATGTTGTTGCAACCGGAGACTGCGTACATCCAGGGTGGCTTGCTGAACTCAAAGAAAAACTTGAGCCTTCCGGAAATGGACTTTACACTTTAAAAAATGATTATATACTCGATGAATCACGTAATTTTAAAACTGCAGGAATGCCTGAACAGGTTTACTTTATTTTAACAGGCGAAATCAGCAGTATTTATAAAAAACATGATAAAGTACGCAAGGTTCACAATATCTGTGTTTTTCCGGATTTTAATGCTGTTGAAAAAATGCAGATTAAACTTGCAAAAGCAGGCAATATCGAATCAGACGGCAGGCCTATTCTCGGCCTTGATTCAAAAATCATTCTGGAAATGAATCTTGAATCGTCTGAAAAATCATTTTTAATTCCCGCACATATATGGACACCGTGGTTTTCTGTGCTCGGATCCAGGTCCGGTTTTGATTCAATTGAAGAATGCTACGAAGACCTTACCAGGAATATTTTCGCTCTTGAAACAGGACTCTCGAGCGATCCTGCCATGAACAGAATCTGTTCTTTTCTTGATAAATTCAAACTCGTTTCTAATTCCGATG
>CAYMPH010000009.1:0-157028 GCA_964392365.1 uncultured Leptospirales bacterium | reverse complement strand
TTTTCTTTGAAATGAATTCCATATGAGGCGGTACAAATCCACCTTGAGACATGTTAAACATCTCAGCAAAAATCAAGCCCATTGCATCTTTACCCATTACAGGTATTTTTGTTTTCATTGGTGGTGTATAACCATCTTCAACCATACGTAATACTTCTTTTTTAGCTTCTCCAAGAAGGAAATCCTTGTTGAAGATAATTCTGTCTTTTGGTCCGAGGAAGCCGTTATTTCTTGCTTCTGCGGCAGACATGGAAACTTTTGCCTGAGCGATAGTTAATACAGTCGGAACATAATATGCGCCCCAATCTGCAATTTTTACTGTACTTGGAATACTTTCAGCAATTTTTCTCCAAAGATTAGTACATCCTCCACCTGCTGGAAGAAGTCCTGCACCTATCTCAACAAGTCCCATGTAGAGCTCTGAATGTGCAACAATTTTATCTGCTACAAGACAGCCTTCTGCTCCTCCGCCAAGTGTCATGCCGTAAGGAGCTGCAACAACTGGATAGGATGAATATTTCATTGCAAATAGTACTCTATGAACATTGGCAATAAAATCGTTGATTTTTGAAAATTCTTTGTTTTTTGCAAGTTGACCCATGTATGTTAGATCGCCACCTGCGGAGAAAGCGCCCGGCATTCCAGGAGCCTGGTTTCCAATAATACAACCAACGCCGTTTTTACTTACATATTCATTAACTTTATCAATCAATTCGAGAATCTGGCCGTTGATTGCATTCATTTTAGTATGATATTCAAGACAGAAAACTCCATCTCCAATATCAATCAGTGAAGCGCCTTCATTTCCTAAAACTTCTTTTTTGTCAGCTTTTAAAGTTGAAAGAGTGATGGCTTTTGGATTTTCAATTATATCTTTATAACCTGAGGATTTAAAATCGTAATATTGTTTTTTACCTTTATGAATTCTGTAGAATGTTTTATTTTTTCCTTCAATCATCTTTTTGATGTTTTTCGGGATTGGAATTTTATCAGCTTCCATTTTTTTTACTGATTCATTCAGGCCGATATTATCCCATATTTCAAATGGGCCGGTTTCCCAGTTATATCCCCATTTCATGGCATTATCAATACCAAGAATATTATCTGATATTTCCGGAACTCTGTTTGCTGCATAGCAAAGAGCGCTTGACATAAGTTTCCATGCAAATTTAGCAGCATCATCTGTACCGTAAACTATTGCTCTCTGTTTTTCAGCTAAGGTTTTTGCTTCTTTAGCTTTTTTTGCGCATTCAGGAGCTGCAGCTTTTTTATCATACTCAGTATAATTGCCATCTAATCCTATTACAAGACTTGCTTTTTTCCAGGTTTTAGGATCAACATCACCTTTTTTGTAAAAGCCGGCTTTTGTTTTATTACCGAAAATTTTCTTTTCAATCATGTTTTCGAAAAATTTAGGAAGCTGGTAAACATCTCTCTGCTCGTCTTTTGTGAGAAGTTCATAAGAGTTTTTTCCAAGATGACCGATAGTATCAAGACCAACAAGATCACAAAGAGCGAATACTGCAGTTTTTGGCATTCCAAAAGTAGATCCGAACATAGCATCAATAGTTGGTATGGATATTTTTTCTGTTTCAAGAAGCTGAAGAGCCCTGGCTATAAGCTGCACTCCAATTCTGTTGCCTATAAAGTTAGGGGTATCTTTTGCCCATACAATTCCTTTTCCAAGATGAAGCTCACTCCATTCTTCGATGAATTTAAGAACATCTTTTTTTGTATCTTTTCCAGGGATCAATTCAAGGAGTTTCATGTATCTCACAGGATTAAAGAAGTGAGTTATTAAAAAATGCTCTCTGAATTCCTTGCTTCTTCCCTCTGCCATTTTTTCCAGAGGTATACCGGATGTATTTGAAGATATAATCGCACCCTTTTTCATGACTTTTTCAATTTTTGTAAATAGCTGCTGCTTGATTTTAAGATTTTCAACAATAACCTCAACAATCAAATCACAATCAGCGAGTTTTTTGAAATCGTCATCTAAGTTACCGATTTCAATATTGTTTACGTCTAAATTCTTGTTCATAAATAAAGCAGGTCTAGCCTTCAGGGTTGCATCTAATCCCTGTTTTACAATTCTGTTTCTTGCTTCCGGCTTGTTCTTCTCATCATCTTTCAGATCAAATGGAACAATATCCAGAAGAAGAGTTTTGATTCCGGCACTTGCAAGCAGTGCTGCAATGCCACCGCCCATGATGCCGGAGCCGATTACAGCAGCCTTTTCAATTTTTCTCATGTTCTCCTCCTTTTTTTAAAAAATGAATTCAGTTTAATTTAAATACAGGTAATCGATATTTTTAGTCCTGAAAATAATCGAAATGATGAATTAATAAAATATTTATAATCCAGACCTTGTATTATTTTATGCAATACAACAATTGGCAAAGATAAAAGTCAATATTTATATAGGTTTTACTTTAAAAATGAAAAGAAAATTTTAATAATTAAAATTATAACATTTGTTTACTTAATATGCATATGTAGAAAATACTATAATTTTATATTGAATTTAGTAAATGTTGAACATGTAAAATAAAATATTATTTTTTTACAAATTATTGCAGTTAAACTATGCTTTGCATTATTAAAGTATTATTAGTTAAAGATAAAGAGCTTTAAAGTGTTTTATTGGCTTAAAATATTGAAATATTCTATAAAATCCAGAATGTCACTGAAAAATTTTTACGATTTTTAATATTTACAATTATTCTTGACAACACTTATAGTGAAAAATATATGGATTGGTGTACGGCGTCGTACCCAAGTGGTAAGGGACAGGTCTGCAAAACCTTTATTCAGCGGTTCAAATCCGCTCGACGCCTCATTTGCCCAGGTGGTGGAATTTGGTAGACACAAGGGACTTAAAATCCCTTGATCCTTGCGGTCGTGCGGGTTCAATTCCCGCTCTGGGCAAATTATTCATTCGTTTTAATGCTACCCATAACTGTATTGAATGTATCAGTGTAATTTTTAAAAAGGTTAAGCGGTGAGCTGCATTCAATAATATAAATGAATTTTTTTGTTTTTGATATAAGTATTCTCTGCATCATTTTTCCACAGCTGGAATCGTATTGGAATACAATCAGCTTCCCGGTTATATCCTTTTCCTGAAGAAAATTGTCTGTTTCAGTAATTACCCAGATATTTTTCCCGATTTTATCAGTATACCATAAACGCCAGTTATTCCATTTATCGATTTCATCTTTGCTGAATTCTATAGCTGTAATTTTAATTTCAGTATTTTTTCCTTTTTTCAATTTGAGTATATGCTTGTATTTCAAATCGAAATCGCTTTTTGACCATCCAACCGGAGTAAATGCTTTATATTTAAAAGTCTGATTTGTATAATCAATATAAGATTCATCAGCTTTAAGATTGAATGATATAAATAAAGTTGTTATCAGTATTAAAATTTTTAGTTTCATATTATTATATTGGAAATTTTTCTTCAAGATAGTGATGGTAGTTTTCCATCTGCTTTATCAATCTTGGTTTCAAAATTTTCATTCCCTCCTCCGGGGAGTCAAAAAAGCTGATCAGGTTAATATCTTCCGGTGAAATAAGACCTTTTTCAAGAAAATAATCGAAATCAATTAATTTTTTCCAGAATTCAGATCCATAAAGCAAAATTGGAAGATCAACTTTCTCAAGCTTTTTTGTCTGAACAAGTGTCAGTGTTTCGAAAAGCTCATCTATTGTTCCATAACCACCTGGAAAAACAACAACTGCTTTTGCATGATATAAAAACCATAGTTTTCTCATGAAAAAATAATGAAATTCAAAACTCAGTTCAGGTGTTGCATAAGGATTTGGATGCTGTTCAAAAGGAAGAGAAATATTAAGTGCAATAGTCGGCCTTGATGCTCTTTCTGAGCCTCTATTGGCTGCTTCCATAATGCCTCCGCCTCCACCGGTGCAGATAAAAACTCCTTCACCTGATTCCTTTTCGAGTTCTTTTCCGAACATGGATACGCGATAAGCGAATTCTTCGGCAGCATCATAATATTTTCCGTTTCCAAAATCGTCTTCTTTGCCGGGTTTTATTCGTGCGGAGCCGAAAAAAACAACAGTATGTTTAATATTATGCTCTGTGAATCTTTTTTCCGGTTCTAGATACTCTGAAAGGATTCTTAATGTTCGTGCATCTCTTGATTTTAGAAATTCTATATTTTCATAAGCTTTTAATTTTTTATGATTTTCATTTGGCATTTAATGATACCGTCTTTTCCTCTTTATATTAAAAATTGTGCCGTCAGTATTTCCGGAAATATCTGATGAAACTATTGTTTTTCTGTCTATCATATCTATTGTTATTGAATCCATAAAGCTAAGTATGATTTTCAAACCGGCTCCTATGCCGCTAAGGCAGACTTCCTGTCCGTTAACTCTTAATTTGAGTTTATTTTTATCTGATTCTTTTCCGTAATCTTTTATCTGTTCATAATAGCAGGATGAAGCAGCCTGGGGGGTTTTGGTCAGGGTTTCGAGAAGGTTTATTCCGCTGCCGTGATCAATTATGGTGGCTTCAAAATC
Source organism: uncultured Leptospirales bacterium (assembly GCA_964392365.1). Classification (GTDB taxonomy): domain Bacteria; phylum Spirochaetota; class UBA4802; order UBA4802; family UBA5550; genus CAYMPH01. Next base: position 152,480 of record CAYMPH010000009.1, on the reverse strand, counting down.
ATTTTCTGTTATAATATACCTTACTGTAATATCCCAGGTTTGTGCGGAGGATTCATTATTTCTTTTAATTGTTGATTGTATTGCGTTGGTTAGAGATTCATCCATAGAAATGATTATTTCATCAGATTCTTTTGTCGGGTAACCAGCTTTATTGAGATTATCAACAAGATTGGAAATAACTTCAGTAACAGCTGATGTTTCGGCCTTAAAGCTGTTCAGGTATTTGATTTCTTTATTGGTTTCCATTTATATTTAATTGATTAAAAATCCGCCAAGTTTTTTTAGTGAGCAATTAAAAAGATTAGTATTAATTAATCACAATCTTTATTTATAAACAATAACATAAAAAAGCAATCAGTATTTTTTCTTTATAAAAAAATTGCATTTATTTTATACTTTATATAAATATCTGATAGTATTTTAATGGTAAAATCAATATACATAATAATTTTGTAAAATGTTTTATTAAAATAGAATAAAATAGAATAAAATATAATAAAAGATAAAAAAGGTTAATATATTATGAAAATAAATATATTTTTGATTATTTTGTCTGCAGTTATCGTTATATCATGCAAAGAGTCCGCTGTGTTGAAAACTAATGATTCAGAATTGATTTTAAAAGATATGAGCCTGGACCGTAAAATCGGACAGCTGATAATAGTTGCTATGCCGGGTAATTCTATTGGCGTGGATTCAAAAAAGATAATAGAGGCCTATAAACCAGGGGGAGTTATTTTTTTCGGATTTAACGTCGGTAAAAAAAACCAAATCAGGCGGTTTGTTGCCGATCTTCAGGATTATTCAATGATTAAAAGCGGTACTCCACTTTTAGTAACGATTGACCAGGAAGGCGGCAGGGTGCACAGGATTGAAGACGGCGTTACGCGCTTTCCAGGTGCAATGTCTGCAGGTGTGGCTGATGATGCAAGCCTTGTTTATAATATGGCAAGAATAACAGGCATGGAACTCAAACTTCTCGGCATTAACATGAATCTTGCCCCGGACCTCGATGTAAATAATAACCCTGATAATCCTGTAATTAACACAAGATCTTTCGGTTCAGATGTTGATGTTGTTTCAAAAATGGGAATTGAGTATATAAAAGGTTTACAGGATGCAGGCTGCGCAGCAGTAGGAAAACATTTTCCCGGTCACGGGGATACAAACAGGGATTCGCATTATACTCTTCCAGTAATTAATTATGACCTGGAAAGATTAAAGAAGGTAGAATTTGTACCATTTATTAAAAGTCTGAAAAGCGATGTCAGCAGCATTATGACAGCACATGTATCCTACCCGGAAATTTTAGGCAACAGGGATTCAGCTACAATATCAAAAAAATTTCTTACTGAGATATTGAGGAATGAATTAGGATTCAAAGGCGTTATTTTGACTGATGCAATTGAAATGGATGCAATTTCAAAAAGAATGGATATGGGTGATGCTTCGGTTAAATCAATTGAAGCAGGCGCTGATATAATTTTAATAACTTCATATGGCGATAACATCGGTTTAATTGTGAAATCAATAAAAACAGCTGTTGCAAACGGAAAAATTTCTATTGCGCGGATTGATGAATCAGTTAAAAGAATTCTTGATCTGAAATTAAAATATAAAATCATGGATTATAAAAACGGCAAAACTGCATTTATTCCTGCTTCCTACAGCGAAAAAGAAATGAAACTGCTTGATAAAGCGCAGGAAATTAATTATAAACTTTCCCGCGGAGCCATTTATTATTACGGAGCTGATGATCTGCTCAAAGGTGATAACAGAAAAAGAATAATTATTTCAGATAATAAAATATTTAGAGAAAATTTCAAACAGAAGGAAAACAGCATTGCATATGATTCAATATGGAAAATCAAGGCTGAAGATTTAAAAATCCTTAAAGGTGAAAAAACAGTTCTGTATTTTTATATTGATGAACCGTTTATCGGAAATTTAAATATGGTAAATGATTATTGCGTGAAAAATAAATTGGATCTGGTTGTTTTGTCAGCCGGGAATCCGTTTCCTCTGGCTAAGGTTCCATATATTAAATCAATACTCTGTTCATTCTCGAACACTGAGGAATCAATCAGGCAGCTTGCATTATGTCTGAATGGTGAGTTCAGCCCTAAAAAAAATATAAATTATCATATTGGATTCGGAGATAAAAAATAATTTTAAATGAATCATGGAATATATATACATGTTCCTTTCTGCAGAAGCAAATGCGGTTACTGTTCTTTTTATTCAGTAGCTGAACTGCATCTGACTGATAAATATGTTGATAGATTGATTACAGATATTATAGAAACTTTTTCCGGTTCAGAAAAAATTAAAGCTGATACAATTTATTTCGGAGGAGGTACGCCATCTCTGCTTCCTCCATCATTGATCGATAGAATTATCAAATGTCTGCAAGATAATGCAGATATAAATGAAAATACTGAAATTACAATAGAGATGAATCCTGAAGATGCGTCAGTTTCAAAAATTTCAGAACTTGTTGATGCCGGAGTTAATAGAATTGTTCTTGGAGTGCAGACTCTCAATCAGGAATTTCATGATACAATCGGAAGATCCGGATCGCTTTGCACAGATAAAGTTCTTGATACATTTTTCGGAGAAAAAGGCTTTAATCACTGTGTTGATTTTATAACAGGGATACCGGGACAGACTCGTGATAATGTTATAACTGAAATTGACGGAATACTTAAATATCAGCCTGAACATATATCTGCATATATTTTATCAATTGAGCAGGGCACTCAGCTTTATAAAAAAAATATCCGCAATGAAAATTTTGATGAAATGCAGGTTGAAGTTTTTAAGAGTTTGATGGAGTCGCTTATCAAAGCGGGTTATGACCATTACGAAATTTCAAATTTTTCTTTAAACAGCAGCAGGTCAAGACACAATATGAAGTATTGGAAATATGATCCGTATATCGGTTTCGGGCCTTCGTCACATTCATTTTATAAAAATAAAAGATACAGCAACGATATGAATGTAAATGATTATATCAACTCCGGAGTAACTCATAATCTCGCTGATGAGAGAAATGAATTTTCAGTTATTTCTGAATTTTTTTTAACCGGGCTCAGACTTTCAGAAGGTTTTCTTCTATCGGAAATTGTTGACAAAACAGGTGTTCATATCCCTGAAGTTGTTATGGATAGGCTGAAATCTCTTGTAACTGATGGAAAAATTATCATGAATCCGGACGGCTTAATCAGTATTAAAAAAGATTACTTTTTTTTTGCTGACAGCATTATATATGAAATTGTTCAGGATATTATTTAAAATAAGGAATCTAATATGAAAAAGTTTGCTGCGGTTTTATTTTTTATTTTTTCAATGAATCTCTTTTTGTTTGCTGATGATATAAATAATTTCTATAGAAATGATGAAGTCGGATTTTCAATAAATTTTCCGTCTGAATGGGGGATATATACCACACGTGAAAATGCAATTGAAATTTTTAAATCTTATTTTGATTTAAAAGAAAATGGTGAATCTCTACCTCTTTTTGTTGGAATGACAAAAAATCAAAGAGCGTACGTGCGCTGTCTTTCTGAAAAAACAGAATTGGATATTGAAGATTATTTTAAGCTGCTGCACCGTGCGAATAAGTCGGATAAGCTTGCTGTTACAAGCGCGAAATTAATTAGAGATAAGAATTCAGTTCACTGGGAATATATATTTGAACACGGCGGTGCGAAATTCAAGTTTTATGAAACGGTTTTTACAAACGGAAAATACGCTATAAGGCTTGCATTCTGGACATATGCTTCAGGTTTTAATGAAGAGCTTCCGGTTTTTAAAAGTTTAACTGAAGACACTTTTTACAACGATGCTTCTGATGGCGCGGAAACATGGAAACCGCTATGGAAGGATCTGAGCAAGCTTCTTCCTGAAAAAAATATTGATAAAATTGAAATAGCAGATGAATCTGCAGAAAAGAAAAACCCGCATACAGACTCATTCCGTCTTACAGAAAAGGATAAATTATTTTTTTATGAAATAAAAGGAGAAAAGAATAAAGTATATATTCTCGGATCCATTCATTTAGGGCACCCGGAATTTTATCCCATGCCGGAAAAGATTGAAGAAGCATTCCGTAATTCAAAATATCTTTCTGTTGAAATAAATATGGATTCTGAAGAAAATAAAAAAAAATTAATGGGTAAAAAATCATTACTGTTTATTAAGGATGATAAAACTTTAAAAGATATCCTGCCGGAAAATTTATATCTAAAACTTGAAAATGTATTTAAAGAAACAGGCATGCCTATAGATAGTTATAAAAAAATGAAACCATGGGTTATTTCATCAGTAGTTGTAATGTTTCAGTCCATGAGTCTTGGATTTTCTCCTCAGTACGGAATTGATAAATATTTTATGGGTAAGGCAAAAAAAACCAAAGAAATTAAAGAGCTTGAAAATCTTGATTATCAGATTGAGCTTTTTGAAAAAAAAATAAACCAGAACGATTATCTTGCAGGTGTTCTGCTCGATTATAAACTTGTAAAATACAAAGTAAATGATTTAATTAAAGCCTGGAGAAGCGGCGATGAGGAACTCCTTGAAAAGCTTACAATGGAATCATTCACGCCATATCAGGATTCAGGATATGCAATGTCTGATGTTCTGATTTTTAATAGAAATATTGAAATGGCTGAAAAAATAAAATCTTATCTGAAGGATGACAGTGATTATTTTGTAGTAGTCGGGGCAGGGCATGTTATCGGCGAAAAAGGGATTATATCAATTCTGAAAAAGGCGGGATTTAAGGCGGAGAAGAAATAGTAATCCCTATCCCCCGGCCCCTTTCCCTTGGAAGGAAGGGCAAGGGGAGTACAGGTGAAAGCTTCGAATTAAATTTTTTTATTTTTTAAATTACCTGAAAGTTAACTGGTTTTGGAACTGGCGGGTTAGATTCAGTTTTTAAACAGTATCTATAAAAATGTTTAATAAAATATATTTGTGATTTATTTTATTAACGGAGGTTTTGGTTATACTATTAAACTACATTTATTAAATATATTATGGTTTGTTCTTGTGATATTTGCTTCATTTAATAAAAGTTATAGCAGTATTCTTTCCTCATCAGATTTTCTAATTATATTTTTAGACTTTTTATTTTTTTTGGTTTTTATTTATAATTTTTTTTATATTACAATTGTGAATAAATCGAAACCAGGAATAAATAGATGGGATTTTATTTCAAATTCAGGCAGGGAAAAAATTAATCAAAATATTGATGATTATTTTTATAAAAAAGATATTATAAAATATAGAATAGTATCAAAAATGGTATATTTATTTCCTTTATCATTTTTAATTATTATAATTGTTATATTTTTCTTTTTTTTGGATTAAATTCTAAGTTTTTTTAATCAAAATAATTTTCCACACAACCCGGTGCTGTTTCTTGTTGGAACTTGAAGTTTTCAATGTGGAATATTTGTAGCAGGGAAAGTTTTTAAGCCAGCCGGTTCTTTCCCAACCGACTGAATAGATGATGTTTTTAAATAGTTTTTAGAAAATATATAATAAGAATAGAAAGATTTTTGTAGCAGTAGTAGGCACTTAGCCCCTGCAGCAATGAGCAGCGGCTTTCGGGTGGATTCTCAAGGAGGGCTGCTTTTCCGCAAAAGCAGTACTTCTTGAGAGTTTGCTATACCTTGCATCCAAGGTGAAAAATCTACTTAAAATAAATCCTCGGTACTCTTCTTGAAACTGAACACGTGATTTCATAAGGTATAGTATTCGCCCATAGAGCGACATCTTCTGCTGTTATGATTTTCTTGCCGAACAGAATAACTTCTTGTCCAACAGGATATGAATCATTACCGAGGTTAACTAAAATCTGGTCCATGCATACCCTTCCTACAACAGGGTATGTTTTATTGTTTATTATTACTTTTGATTTATTAGACAGGCTTCTCGGATAGCCGTCTCCGTATCCTACAGGAACAGTTGCGATGTTTGAAGCTTCTGGGGTCTTATATGTGTGGCCGTATGACAGCGGCGTTTCTGCAGGAACTCTTTTTTTGAAAATTATTGAGCTTTTAAATGTCATTGCAGGGATAAATTCAACTTTGTTTTTTTTATCAGAAACGGTTGAATAACCGTATACGGCAATTCCAGGCCTTACCATATCGAAAAATGAATCTTTATAATTTATAATTGCTGCACTGTTTGCTAAATGAGAAATAAACCCTGTGCTCATTTCGTTTTTTGCTGCATTAACAATTTCTGAAAACTTTTTAATCTGCAGAAGATTAAATGTGGAATTTATATCATCAGAAAGCGGCATATGGGAAAAAATACCTTCGAGATTTATATTTTTCATGGAAGAGATTTTTTTTATTATATCAATGGATTGCCCGGGAGAAGAGCCGATCCTTCCCATTCCTGTATCAATTTTTAAATGCACATTAACAGAACTGTTTTTATAGCCGGCTGTTGATTCTATGGCTGCGGCTTCTTCTTCCGATGCTATTGTCTGAGAAAGGTTATAATCAATTACTGCTTCAATTTCCTCTCTGCCGTATAATGAAAGTCCGAGCACCAGAACGGGAATTGTAATTCCTGAATTTCTTAATTCAATACCTTCATCAATTGATGCAACGCCAAGCACATCTGCAGAACATGTTTCCTGAATGAATCTTGAAACTTCAATGATTCCGTGACCATATGCATCTGCTTTTACAGGCAGAAGCATTCTTACATTACTGCCGGTAATTTTTTTTATTTCACCTAAATTGTGTTTGATGGCTTTCAGGTCTATTTCTGCAAATGTTTTTCTGAACATGGATAATTTCCCGAAGTATCAGTATTTCCTTTTGAAAATTTTAAGGATTAAAAATACCACAAAAATACGGTGGCAGAAAGAAAAAATATTCTGAATCTTTTTGGTAAATGATTTTTTATACATTACTTTTATAACAAAGTTAATAATAATAGCAGATGTCAATATAATTTTAAATTGTTAATTATTTCTTGACCTTATAATAATTGAGTTTTAATTTATAGTAAATTTTATAATTTAGCGGAGATTATATGAATATAAAAGATTCTTCAACTTTAATTGACAGCAACGGAAGACCATATTTTGGATTGCATAAACAGCCGATAGAAAATATCAATCTTCAGGATTACAGGCCTCTGGGGTATTCTTCAGCTAAAAGTAAAAATCCGGGTTTTTTTGAGAAGTTCAGATTCAAGAGATGGCAATTTCTGGGATTTTCCAATTCTGAGATCGCACTTGCTATTGCAATTGTACACTCGGGATTTGCATCAAAATTATTCGGGTATCTTTATAACAGAAAAAATCCGGAAATACATGAATTTACAATAATATCGCCTATGGCAAAGGATACTTCGTTTTCCGGCAGCTCTGTTGAAGGAGAAGTTAATTTTAAAACAAAAGACGGAGTTGCAAGAATGCTCAATTCCAGGCATGGATTTACACTTGAGGCATCTGTAAAAAATAATCTTGCAGCTGATATTAATATCACAAGACTGAAAGAACCTCTATGTATTGTAACCAGGAGCGGCCATAAAGGTTTCAATTATGCTCATAAGGAAGCAGGAAATTTTGCTGAAGGTAAAATTCATTATAAGGGTTTAGAATGGAGGCTTGATCAGAAAACCACTTTTGCTTTTGTAGACTATACTGCAGGGTATCTTCCAAGGGAAACATACTGGAGCTGGGCAAGCGGCGCAGGAACAGACAGAGGCGGAAGAAGAATCGGTTTTAATTTTGTAAACGGCATTAATGAAACTGCATATGCTGAAAACTGTTTCTGGATTGATGGAGCTCTGCATAGAACAGGTCCAGCTGATATCCGGTTCGATGATCTTGATCATTTTAACCCGTGGAAAGTATTCACAGAAGATAAATCCGTTGACCTTGCATTTGTGCCGGATGGAGTGCATACTGAATTAACGAATTATATTATCGTAAAAAATAAAATGTATCAGGGTTTCGGGATTTATGATGGAAAGATCAAGTCTCCCGGTAAAGTTCATGAAATAAAAAGCATGTTCGGTTTTGCAGAAGATAATTATCTCATGTGGTGAATTTATCCTTAGCTAATTATCATGAATGCAGAAAATATTGTTTTCAACAATCTGAACATCCTGTATATCCATGATAATAAAATTTAAATTATATATATTGCATAAATAAAATTAATACTGCAAAAAGTTGTTAAATATTGCTTATATAATACTGATTCCATATCGAAAATTAATGCATGGAGGCTGATATGGAAGCTGGAATATTTACTCAAACTATTGATGACAAATGCAATGCTGATATTTCACAGACTGATACAGGATTTTTAAACGCTGAACTTAAATCCATGCTGGCTGATTATATTTCAGGCTGCGTTAATCTTTATGATGAGATTGAATTGAAAGGAAAACTGATAGATTACATCAGAAAAATGTGATCAGCCTTTAACAACGCCGAGGGGCGATAATTCTATTTCAATTTTAACCAGATCTTTCTGAAGGTTCATCACTTCTGATATATCTTTGTAAGCTCCGCTTGCTTCGTCAAGATCATGTTTCCCTCTTATCGAATGAAGAATGCCGAGACTATCGAGTTTTTCCTTTTCTTTATCAAGATCAAGTTCGCGTTCCGCCTGTTTTCTTCCCATCTTCCTTCCTGCACCGTGAGAACACGACATGAAACTTTCCTTATTACCGAGTCCTGAAACAATAAAACTTTTTGAACCCTGAGAACCGGGAATAATTCCTGTTTCACCTGAACGTGCAGATGTTGCTCCCTTTCTGTGAATCATAACTTTTTTCCCGAAATGCTTTTCTTCCGAAGCGTAATTATGGGCGATATTAATAAACTCATTAAAAGAAATATCACTGAATTCATCTGTAAAAATTTCTTTGATTCTTTCCATCATAAGCTTTCTGTTTGCCAGAGCGAAATCAACACAGAATTTCATTTCATTTAAATATGAACTTCCTTCCTTTGAATCAACAGGCAGAGAAGACAGCTGCCAGTCTTTCGAAACAGGGTGCTTTAGTTTTTCATTTAAATTTATAGCTGTTTTATTGTAATAATCCGCAACCTGTTTGCCTATGTTCCTGCTGCCGGAGTGAATCATTATCCAGATCCATCCGTCATTTCCTTTCTGTATTTCAATGAAATGATTCCCTCCTCCAAGTGTTCCTATCTGGGTAAGTGCATTTTTATATTCTCTATCAGATACAGGCGTATTATCTGATATACGCGGCATCAATTCAGGATTCTGGCGTGTTTTATGATGATTGAAGCCAAGCGGAATAACAGTGCGTATTTTGCCGATAATTTTTTTTAATGAATCCATTCCAATTGAATTAAGCGAAGTTTTAACAGCACACATGCCGCACCCTATATCAACTCCGACAGCATTTGGAATTACAGAATCAACTGCAGCAAACACTCCGCCAATCGGCATACCATATCCCTGGTGGGCATCCGGCATAATTGCGATGTGCCTGAATGCAGCAGGATGATTCGCAAGATTTTTCGCTTGTGCAAGTGCTCCTTCTTCAATGAAATCAAGCCACATTTTAATCGGTATATTTTCTGTTTTTATTATTTTCATTCTGAACTCATTTCGGCTCCGCTTAATGGACGGAATTTTTTTATTAAAACATTAGTACTGTATGTTACAGTACTAACCGTGATTAAAAAAAACGATCGCTGAACGAAAAAAGTACGATCCTTGAGCGGAGCAGAAGGGACCGTGTCTTAATCCTTTCCTGTTAAAATTAATTTAACTGCAAGTGCTGCAAAAATTAAACCTGCTGCACGGTTTAAATATTTCTGACCTTTATCTGATTTTGAAATCCATCCGCCTATCAGCCCGGAAAAAAAACTTACTCCTGAAAAAACAATAAAAGTTACTATAATGAAAATAAATCCAAGGAATAATATCTGAAGGGTAATTGATCCTCTTGAAGAATCTGCAAACTGCGGTAGAAAAGCAAGAAAAAATATTGAAACTTTAGGATTTGTAACATTCATGATAATGCCTTTTCTGTATAATTTCCGGAAAGAGGCGTTTTCTTTTTCAGATGTTTTCAGATCACCTGATGATGATGATTTAAATGCCTGCCAGGATAAAAACAGAAGATATGCAGCTCCGGTGTATTTCAATATATTAAAAGCAAGTAATGAAGTTTTGAATATAACAGCAATTCCCATAGCAACAATAGACGTATGAAATAGAAGGCCGGTGCACAGACCAAGAGTTATTATAATTCCTGCTTTTTTCCCATCGATTATAGACTGTGTTAGAACAAAAATATTATCAGGGCCCGGTGCGATTCCGAGAATTGAAGATGCGACTATAAACATTATAATGTTATTTATATCTATCATATCTTATCCATATAAAAATATTAATAGAACGCAGATGACGCTGATGATTATGATGATCGCGGATTAAGGAAGAATAAAAAAATATTTTTTTTGTCTTAATACCACGAGCAAGATCGTATTGGTTAATTTTAAATTATTATAAAAAATCTTATAAAATCATAAAAACTCCGCGTCATCTGCGTTCTATTGTTTTTTAGAAATATTTGTCTATTATTCTGAAAGGAATAGATTCAGTTTTTAAACTAACTGGCATTATAACTCCACATTGCCTGTATATCAAACAATTTTTACTTGACTGTTGTATTGATAGAGATATTAAAAAACATCAATAAGTTTGCGATGCAGGATGGATGTAAATGGAGAAAAACTGGTTATGGTGGAAGCACGGAGTAATATATCAGATATATCCGCGTAGTTTTAAAGATACAAATAATGACGGCATTGGCGATATTCCCGGAATTATTGAAAAGCTTGATTATCTGAAAGAGCTTGGAGTTGATGCAATCTGGATTTCTCCGATAAATGTTTCACCCATGTTTGATTTCGGTTATGACGTAAGCGATTACAGGAAAATTGATCCTGTTTTCGGAACATCAAATGATTTTGACAGGCTGATATCAGAAGCAAAAAAACGCGGTATCAGAATGATAATGGATCTGGTGGTTAATCATACTTCGCATCTTCATCCATGGTTTATTGAGTCAAGATCCTCGAGGAACAATCCAAAAAGAGACTGGTATATATGGCATGACGGTAAAAACGGCAAGCCTCCGAACAACTGGCTTGCTGCTTTCGGAGGGAATGCCTGGGAATGGGATGAAAAAACCCGGCAGTTTTATTACCATGCTTTTCTGGTAGAACAGCCGGATCTTAACTGGATGAATCCTGAAGTACGGAAGGCTGTTTTGAAAGAGTTTGAATACTGGCTAGACAAGGGCATTGACGGTTTCAGGCTCGATGTTGTTAATTTTTTTGTCAAAGATTCACAATTCAGAAGCAATCCATTTGGAATAGGGCCGACTCCGAGACCATACGATCTTCAAAAGCATATTTATGACAGAAACAGACCTGAGCTTCATGATATCGTTAAGGAGTTTAAAAATCTTTTTGATACATACTATGAAAGAATGATGGTAGGTGAAACATACAATCCGCCTCCTGGCGATCCTGCTTTTTCCGCTGAATATTTGGGTACAGGTGATGATGAGCTTCACCTTGTTTTTGATTTTTCTTTAACATATGTCAATTCATGGGGTGCAAAAATATTTCATAAATTAATTAAAAGATGGTATTCTTTTATTCCGGATAAAGGCTGGCCTACATTTGTTCTTTCAAATCATGATCAGCCCCGTACTGCAGGCAGACTCGGGTCCGCTCCGGATAAATATAAAAGAGCTAAAGTAATTGCAGCAATGCATCTGACTTTAAAGGGAACACCTTTTATTTATTATGGTGAAGAAATCGGCATGATAGACGGGAAGCTCAAAAAAGATGAAATCGTTGATCCGCTTGGAAAAAAATACTGGCCGATTATGGTAGGCCGGGATATTTACAGAACACCCATGCAGTGGAACAGTGATATAAATGCGGGTTTTTCCAGGACAAAACCATGGCTTCCTGTAAACCAGGATTTTGGAACAATTAATGTTGAGGCTGAAAAACTAGACAAAAACTCGCTGCTTAATTTTTACAAAAATCTTATTGCACTCAGAAAAATGCATCCTGCTCTTTTGAGAGGCGAATGGATTCCTGTTGTAGAAGGTGAAAAAAATATTTTTGCATATTACAGAACCTGTGAAATAGAAACAGTATTTGTTATGCTGAATTTTTCAAAATTCTCTGATGAACTGGCTGCTGCTGACAGTGCTGTATGGGAGGTTATTTTCTCGACACATAAAAACATCGGAGAACATTATAACGGATTGAATTTCAAGGCTGACCCATATGAGATAACGATTTTTTTAAGAATAAAAAGCTGTTAGAAAAGCCCCCGGTTGGGGGCTGATTTTCAAGAAAAGAAAATAATGTTTAATTTTTAATTCACTCTTTTAAGGGTTTTAGGGTGTATTTTTATGCTGCGTATAAATCCACTGATTTGATTTTTGATAATTTGTATCTTCTTTCGCCTATGAGTTTATCAACAACTATTATTTCGTCATTGATAAGCTTTCTGTTTTTATGAAGCTCTATCTCTATTCCGTCATCCATGAGCAGAATTATATCCAATCCTTTGATATCGATATACTTTTTCAGCATCTCTCTGAAGGTATTATTTTTATTTAATGCTTTGCTTTTGTTCATCTTGTACTCCGATAATTGATTTTCTGCTTATGTCTCATGAATATTATCGGCAGTATTAATTTTTGTATTAATAATTTTTTTAAAAAACTGGCACGAATTTATTTTTTTATCAATTTTAGAGCAGTTTTTCGAAAATCAACTCAACGAAACCATATAAGCTAAAAATTATTTGACTTGCAGAAAAATTTAAAGTGAACTTGGTGAGTAAATATGTAATTTAATTTGAATCTGAAATGTTGAGATAATTTTTGATATGAAATGTCTAATAACCAGCAATATATTTTATGGAGTTGAAATATGAATACAATCAGTGTATCTACCGCCAATTTTGTCAGTATCATTACCCTTAACAGGCCGCCGACTAATTCGATAAACATGATCATGAGGGAGGAACTTGATGCTTTGCTGCGCGACCTTGAGCAGAATAAAGAAACGCGTGTTGTTGTTATAACCGGCGCAGGTGATAAAGGCTTTTGTGCGGGCATGGATGTAAGTGATGTTGCAAATCTTAATAATGGTCCGGATGCTATTGATATTTTTTTCCGTATCAGCCGGTATCCGAAACCGGTAATTGCCGCGATCAACGGATATTGCCTCGGCGGCGGATTAGAACTGGCACTGGCTTGTCATTTCCGTTTTATGACGGACAATCCCAGAGCTAAAATAGGGTTCCCTGAAGTAAACCTTGGTATAACACCCGGATGGGGCGGGATACATCGTTCAGCAGGGATTTTAGGAAGGTCCAAAGCACTAGAACTTATATTATTGAGTAAACGTCTTACGGCAGAAGAAGCTCTTGAAACCGGCCTGGTAGACCATGTCTTTGCTGAAAATAAATTCATGGATGAAACTCTTGCATTTGTACAGGCTCTTGCATCGCGGCCGCCTCTTGCAGTTAATGCAATACTTGAAGGAATGATTATCGGAATAGAAAAAGGTATTGAAGAAGGTACTCGAGTAGACAGAGTATGGTCAAAGAAATGCGGGTCTAGCATGGATGCAAAGGAAGGATTTGAAGCATTTATGCAGAAGCGCGATCCGGTTTTTAAGGGTGAATAATGGCTGGCTTAAATCCTGAATTATTCAGTTTCAGGATTATTGATAAGATAAATGGAAGGGAAATCTGGAAAATAGAATTAATTAGATCTAATAATGTTGAATTGAAATTGTTTTTTTAAGGATAAAATTATGCATACATTATTTTTCCCTTTGGAATTGGAATTTCTCTTCCAAGTTCTCTGGATGTTTCTATCCATTGTTCTATTACAGTTTGAATATTATTTACAGCGTCTTCATAACTTTTACCATCTGCCATGCAGCCGGGTAATTCCGGGGCTTCTGCTATGTAGGATTCATCGTTATTACTCCAGTATATGATTATTTCATATTTATATTTCATCCAGACCTCCAGGATAATATAAATTTATAATAGTACGTACCTGTTTCACCTGATATGGTTTTGCCATATTCCCTCTTGGTTGAATATTAATTATCTCTTTAATATCTTTTCTTGAAAAAATATAATGATCTCCGCGTATTCTTTTATTAAAGTTTAAACGTTCAAGAGTCAAGCATAAATCAGAGAATAAAATATTCTTATCATTATGACTATCTAATATTCTGTTTAAAAGTTTTTTATATCGGCTCATTTCATATCTATAATAAAAAAAGTTAATTTCAGTTATCCGTACAGTTAAAAGACCGACTGTCGTTCTAAAGATCAGTCGGTCGCCACGGGAGTGAGATAAAACTGTCTAATTTTACCCGGCTTTTGAAATCGCAGTTACGGTTTTATTTATATTTATCCAATCAGAAAATTCCGGATTTGAAAGATATGCATAAATCGAATATATACTTCCGCTTTTAAGTCCTGTTATCGTATGTTTTTCTGATCCGCTTTTTGCTGTACTGAATTTTAAATCGGGATTGAAATTTCCGTTATCTTCTCTTTTTGCAGTGAAACGGAGTGTTAATTCTTCTGAGTTTTCGGAACATGAAAATTTACAATTTATCTCGCCTTTATTGCCGGGTTTTGCTGAAAGTTTTTTCAGGATCTTTTCTTCTTCCAGTGTAAATTTTTTTGAATTTAATAAATCTTTTAACATATTCTTAGCTTCCTATGAATAAATTCGATGTGTTCATTTTATTAAACAGGGATCGGCTCATGCAGAGTTTCTGAATGAGACTTTGTTTTGAATTTAAATATTTGATGCTGTGTTTTAGTGAAGCCTCCTTTATTATTAATACGAACAGGGTGTGTTTTTTTTTAAAAAAATTTTCATTTCAGATTGTAAGGTGGACAATATTCTTGAGTAGGGGCGCTTTAATTAGGGTAAAGCGCCCCTACTCAAGACTCCATCCAAAAGCCAGCTGCTCAAACGGCGCAGGACTTCGGCTGTTTTCATCATGTAAATTGATTCTGTATTCATGGAATTTTTCTTCCCTTCTATACGGAATCTATACTGTTCCAACGGTTTTGAAGAAACCGGCTCGTATAAAATTTTATTTGGATTTAATTAGAAACAATGCAGATATAGATGATGAAGAATATGTTAAAATTTATAATAATGGTTTGACTTGTTCTGAAAATTAAAGAGAAGTGAAATCAAAATTCAATTCTAATATGAATTATAATTTCATTTTATAATAATATTAGGAAAATGAAACTGATTTGACAACAATATCAAATTATTGGAGTAATTATTGAGAAGTTCAATTTCAAAACAGCGTTTTTATTCATCATTGCTGATATTCGGGGCATTAATTCTTTTTTATCGAACTCTAAGTATGATTTTTTTTGAAAATGCTTTAAATATTCTTAACTCATGGGTTATTGTTTTACTTTTTTCTGAAAGTTTTATTGATTTATTCTGTATTATTTTTTCTATAAGATGGTTCATTTCAAATGATAATTCAAAAGACAGTATTCCGTTACGTCTGGGTTCTGCAGCAGCAGTTTTTCATGCATTTAGAGTTTTAATTTATGTTTTGGGAAGAACAGGGCCGTGGGTTAATTTTGATGTAAAGCCGGAGTATCGTTCTTTATATGTATTTAATTATTTCTGGGTACTGTTCGCTGCTATTCTTTCTATATTAGGAATTATCGGGGTGGTAATAATCTGGTTATATAGACGGCAAAATAAGAGATTAAAGCAATATGTATAATTGATTTCAACTTTTAAAGCTAATTGGTGTATTTATGGGAAAAAATATTTTAAATCAATGTGTTGTAAAATATGGTTTTGAAAATATGAATTTTATCAAGGTTACTGAAATGCTGTCAAAAGCATTCTGGAGTAAAAATATTAAAATTGATGAAATTCAAAAAGGTGCATCTAATTCTGCATTGATTATCGGCGTTTTTTTTAATAATGACCAGATTGCATATTCCAGGGTTATTTCTGATAAAACGAGATTCGCATATATACTTGATGTTTATGTAGATGAGAATTATAGAAAAAATGGAATAGGACAATTAATGATAAATAATATACTTAAGCATGATTATCTGAAAGAGGTTTATCAATGGCTGCTAATTACACAGGATGCTCACGGCGTTTACAGTAAATCAGGATTTAAACCTCTTGGCAATCCTGAAAAATGGATGGAAATTAGAAATGCAAGGCCTGAACTCTAAATGTTTCAAATGAAACAGCCGACTGAACGATCTACTCACCGTTCCTTTATAAAAATAATTACATTTAAAACACAAAGTATTAAATGTAATAAATTGTAAATTATTAATGTACATTCTTATCCGTTCATCGCAGTTGAAATAAATTTCTTTTCTATCAGGAGAATTAACATGAAAAAATCAATCTATATAATCGCAGGTATACTCCAGCTGTTCATAGGCCTCGGCGCATTTGTCAGCGGAATTCTAATGATGATTAACTCCGACGGCAGAGCACTCCAGATGCCTTTAACCATGCTGAAGGGTTCACCTTTTACGGATTTTCTTATCCCGGGATTAATATTGTGTATTGTAAATGGCGCAGGTAACATATTCTCTGCAATACTGAGTTTTAGAAGACATAAGCTCTCCGGATTTGCAGGAATATTCTTCGGGTCAGGTCTCATAATATGGATTTTTGTCCAGGTTAGTATGATAGGAGGAGGGCACTGGCTTCAGAATCTTTACTTCAGTCTTGGTTTCCTTGAACTTCTGTTAGGATTTACGATCAGGGAATTACAAAGGACAATTGCATTTGAACTTTAATTTTCAGGCTGGTCTAGGGGACCAGCCTGATGCGAGGAATGTTAACAGAAATATTATTATAGAAAACCGAATCTCCAAAGGGCTGTTCCTTTAAGCTTATACTTTTGTGCAATATTTTCAAGCATCTTTATCGTTTCTTTATCCGAAACAAATGCTGTATGATTAATTCCATGTTTATTATAATTAATTCTAACGCAGCCGGATGTATCACGTTCAGCGTTACCGGTTTTTTTCATATTCTCAATAGCTGCAGCAGCCACAGGAAAAAGTCTGCCTTTGTCCGGCCAGGAATATCCATATGCCGGAATTCCAAGATAAACCTGTTCCGGTTTGAAAAATTTTAATATATGAATTATGTTTTTTTCCGCCCAGAAAATATCTGTAACCGGTACCGGAGTTTTTGAGTCTTTTTTATAATCATAACACATTAAAACAATCTCATCAATATATTTTGCGATATTATCAGGCTTATGAAATCCCGCAAGATGCGAAGGGAAATCAATCTGAGGAAAAATCGCCATAGTAATTTTTAGACTTTTATTAATTGATTTAATTTCTTTAAGTAAATCTGCAAGGGCATTTGAATATGAAGGCGGGATATACTCAAAATCAAGATGAATATTTGGAAATGTATTCCGTATAGCAAAATCAGAAATACATTTCGCTGCTTTGTTAATATTGTTTTTATCTGATAAAATTTTTATTCCTTCAGAATTGTTTTTAAAAACTATAAGCGGATAAAAATTTTCCGGAGATAGTCCCATCTCCCTCATCAAATTTAAATGAAGAACAGCTTTTTTATCAGCATACAGACCATTTTGAGAAAGTTCCCATCCTGTGAGGCAGATTTTATCATAAAGATTCAGCGCATTTGTTAAGCGGGTTTTATTGAGATTTGAATAATGGGCTACATATGCCCATCTGGAGAATTTTTCTTCAGGGTGAATAGTGAGAGGTAATGACAGAAGCATTAAAATTATAAAAATTTTTTTAATCAAGATTATTTAATTTCCTGTTTTATTGTAATTGGTAAAAAATATATTATCAATAATGTAGCGGTTCAAAATTTTGAACCGCTACATTATTGATTTTTATTTCTTTAAAACTTTTTCTTTTACTAAAATTTTTTCTTTTAACCCGGTCCACGTATGCTCCTGATTCCCGGCTGCCTTTCTGATATCAACATAAATTCCTGTTAGATGTGACATGCCTGAAACAGGATCAATATTATCAACGCCGTCAGCCGCGAGAATATTAACATTAACACCTTTTGTCATGGAAGCCACGCTAAGACCCCGGGCATGCTGATGTCCCCATCCGTGAGGAAGAGCTGCAGCTCCAGTCATAAGCGTATCTAAAAATTTTACCGGAAGCCTCAAAGCTGCTGTTTCAGTTGAAATATCAGCTAGATCAAATTCTGATATTCCGAGAACTTCAGCATCCTTTGGATTCATATACAGATAGTTGGTGTAGTTTTCCATTTTTGCGAATTCTTCAATATTGTGCGTCCAGGAATTATGCGTGGTGATTGATCTTTTGGTAATAAGCTTAATCTTTCCGGAGTTTGCAATTTCACGGTTGAAATCTTTTTCAAGTTCTATTGATGTTGATATAAACAAGGGTGGAGCAAGCTGAACCCTGCCGTTATCAGTATAAACTCTTTTGCCGAGGAAGCTTCCGGGAATATGTCCTTTCAGCAGTTTACCGTGAATGTTTTTAAGCATTCTCCTGAAAGTTCCGTTTCCTGAAAAGAAAAGAATAAGCGTTAGAATTCTACGGCCGTTAAGTGCAAATATTCTTTTTGACTTTTTATTTACCGGGAAACCGTTTTCAAAAAGTTTTTGAACAATACCGGAATTAAAAATACTCAATCCTGCTGCTTTTGCAAGATTAGTATATATAACAGGTTCTTCAAGCTGTTCAGGTTCTGATTCAATAACCGTTTCTGTAGCCTGCATATAAGGATTGAGCTGAAGTCCGAGCATCAGTGGAAATATAAACGGCAGGTCAGGTCTTTCAAATGGGGTAGTTGCGGGCAGAACATAATGAGCAAGAGAGGCTGTTTCATTCAGGAAAATATCAAGTACAACAAGAAGTTCAAGCTGCTTGAAAGCTTCCTTCAAATGTGAAGAATTAGGCATTGTAATCAGAGGATTACCACCGGAACAGAAAAAAGCTTTTATCTGTCCTTTACCCGGAGTAAGTATTTCATCTGCTAAAATTCCGCCTGGAAAACAGTCGCTAACGGAATTAAATCCGCCTATTCTTGATTTATCCTTTCTTAAAAGCGTACCGCTTCTTTTTCCGAATTTAGGAAAATCAAAAACTCCTTTGCTGACCAGGGTACCGCCTTTTCTGTCTAAATTTCCGGATACTGCATTTATAGCTTCCTGAATCCAGAATGCAAGAGCGCCATTGGTTCCCATATTTACTCCGGTTGAGCAGTAAAGGGCGGAAGCTCCTGATATGATATAATCACTCACAAGTGATTTTAATATATCAGATTTTATCCCAGTTACTTTTTCTGTTTTTTCAGGTGTCCATGGCCCGACAAACTCAGCAAGCCTTTCATATCCATCCATATAATTCTGGACTTTTTCTTTATCAACGCCGTTTTGTTTAATCAGCTCATTCAGGAAAGACATGTAGAAAAAAACATCTGTATCAGGTCTTATGAAAATATGTTCACCGGCAGATTGAGCTGATTCTGTTTTTCTAGGATCAATGAATACCACCTTACCTCCGCGTGCTGTAATCTTTTTAAGCTGCTTCAAAGGATGCGGAAGCTGCAGAAAACTGAATTTCGACATGGCAGGATTTGCTCCAACAATAATAAGGGTTTTGATATTTTCGATATCAGGAAATGGCTGGGTGAATGGAAACCCGTAAATTCTCTGGGAGCCTGTAAATTTGCTTGCACAGTCCTGAGTGTGAGGCCCGTACATGCTTTTTGACCCTACACCGGTCATAAACCCCTGAGCAAAAATCGGATGAAGCACTCCAAAGCCTGCAGCAGTTCCGATATACATTGCTATTGAATCAGGATCAATTCCCTTTAATTCTTTTATCTTTGATCCGATTTCAGAAAGAGCCTGTTCCCAGGTGATTCTTTCAAATCCTGTTTCAGTTCTTTTCAGCGGATATTTTAATCTGTCAGGCGAATTATATATCAGGTGCTGTTTCATTCCTTTAATGCAGATATGGCCTTTTGTTGCGATGTTTTCTTTATCAGGCTCAACTTTAATGACTTTGTTGTCTTTAACTGTGATCTTAAGTCCGCATAGCTGTTCGCATATTCTGCAGAATGTAAATTTTGTTTCTTCCATTTGATTTCTCGCTTTAAATTAAATAAGTGTAAGTGAAGGGGATAGGAGGATGTAAGAGATTCCGGGGATTTTTATTACTATAAATCTTTTATCTCCATTATCTCTTTTATCTCTATAATCTCCTTATCTTACACATTTTTGTAAATGATAAATGTAAATAGACTTGATTTATAATCATCAAAATTTTATTGGAATAAATTAAAGTCAATTATTAAAATTTTTTACCGTTTGATATATGTCATCCTCGCGAATGCGGGGATCCAGGTTATAGTTAAAATCTAAAATATATATTGAATAAATCATTTTCAAAATTCTTTACTTTTTTTATAAAAATAAAAATTTATATAATAAAAATGGATTCCCGCCTACGCGGGAATGACATAAAATATCCAGAGGTTAATAATGAAAATATTTTATTCCTGTATTCTTATACTACTAATGACTTTATCTGCTTTTGCAGAATCATACTGGTACTCTGAGACTCTCGGAGGAAAAGCAAAACCTGATTTTATGTGGAAACTTGAAAAAACGGCTTACGGTGAAAATCTTCATTCAACACGTGTTGACAGGCAGATTACTTATTGGATCAATACAGATGGCTCGAACAGGTTATGGAAATTTACCCTCCCTCTTGAAAATACGGATATAATTGCAGAAATTTCCGGATCAACTGTTAATATTACAGGTAAATTAAATGGAAAGCCTGTTAAAAAATCGCATAATGTGGAAGGCTTTTGGATGCAGTCCATGACATATTCCCTGGGAATAATGATTAAATCTGGAAAGCAGGGCATGGATTTTTACACTATCCGTCCGGACAATCTTGATCTTGTTAAAATGAAAGCTGTTAATACGGGTATTGAGACTCTTTCTATGAATGGAAAGAATGTTGATTCATACAGAGTAAATGTTTCTCTTGCAGGTTTTTTATCCGGAATGTGGTCCTCGTCTTTCTGGTACAGGAAAAGTGATCTGAAGTTTATCCGTTATGAAGGAAAGCAGGGACTCACGGAATCAAGCAGATCAATAATTAATATTAAAAATTAATTATTTTTTTTGAAAAAAGCTTGATTAAGAAACATCTGAATTAATTCATTACCACACTATGAAAAAAAATGAAAGCGGAATTAAAAAATTAAAAGCTCTTGCTCATAATCTTGATCCGGTTGTACAGATAGGACAGAAAGGACTCACTGAAAACCTGGTCAAGGCAGTTGAAAAAGCTCTGGATGATCACGAGTTAATCAAGGTTAAGTTTCTTGAATTCAAGGAAGATAAGAAGGAACTTGCAGGAGAAATTGCTCAGGCAACAAAAAGTCTTCTTGTTAATATAATTGGAAATGTTGCAGTTTTTTATAAAGAAAGTTCAATTGAAGAAAAAAGAAAAATAAAAATATAATAAAAATCCGGAGTAAGATTATGAAAAAGTACAATGTTGTAATTCTGGGCGCAACCGGCGCTGTTGGTCTTGAGTTCAGAAAAATTCTTTTACAGAGAAAGTTTCCAATCGATAAAATCAAGTTTATAGGCAATACAACAGTTGGGAATATAGAGGATTTTGACGGAAAAAAAATACAGGTTGCTCCTGTTGAAGACGGCTGCTTTGACGGTTATGATATTGCGCTTTTTTCCGCAGGCGGTTCAATAAGCGAGAAAGTTGCAAAAAAAGCTGCAGCAGCAGGCTGCGTGGTTATTGACAACAGTTCGGCCTGGAGAATGGATCCTGAAGTGCCGCTTGTAGTGCCTGAGGTTAATCCAGCTGATTTAGAATGGCATAAAGGAATAATTGCGAATCCGAACTGCTCAACAATTCAGATGGTTGTTGCTCTTAAGCCTATTCACGACATTGCAAAAATAAAAAGAATAGTTGTCAGTACATATCAGGCTGTTTCAGGAACAGGTTTAAAGGCTATTGATGAACTTATGATTCAGACTAAAGATATAGTTAACGGAAAGGATATATCGCAAAGAAAAGTTTATGCCCATCAGATTGCATTTAACGTTCTTCCTCATATTGATGTTTTTCTTGAAAACGGATATACAAAGGAAGAGATGAAAATGGTTAAGGAAACCAAAAAAATCATGGGCGATGATTCAATTAAAGTAACTGCAACTACTGTAAGGGTGCCGGTTCTTTATGGTCATTCAGAATCTGTAAATATAGAAACTGAAAAGAAAATTTCACCTGATAAAGTAAGAGAAATTCTTAAAGCATCTAAAGGTATAACTGTTGTTGATGACCCGTCAAAAAATGAATATCCTCTTGCTATAAATGCAGCAGGCAAAGACGATGTTTATGTTGGAAGAATCAGGGAGGATGAGTCTATCTCAAACGGAATAAATTTGTGGGTGGTTTCTGATAATATCAGAAAAGGAGCGGCTTTAAATGCAATTCAGATAGCCGAGCTTCTGATAGAAAAACAATTATTGAAAAAATGATTTCTAAAAACAGATAAAATAATAAAACCGCCTCTACAAAGGCGGTTTTATTATTTTAAAAGTACAAATCTTAATTATTACTGAATATTTATCTGCTAATTATCGATATTATAAGAAGGGAATCTCAATAATATATGTTTTTCTATTGAAATGAGATGAATTTAAAATAATTAACAGGAAATATTAAAAATTTTAATTGAAATTTAAAATGTTTAATAAAGTATATAACTAAATGAAAAAATTAGTATTCTATTTTGATCATAATGTACGGCGGATTTTTACCGAGAAAGAAGATGAAAATGGTGAAAAGAAGACAGTTGTTTCGTCGCCATATAATTTTGTATCTACATCAGAAATTGTCGCTAGAGTAATTGAAATTGACAGCGATGAACAGATACCTACGCGTCTTGATCCCGGATATGATTATTATAATATTCTTAATTATATGCAGTTTAAAATAGAAAGCGGCATTTACTTTGATGAAGCTAATAAGGCATATAAGGCAGCTGAATTCGGCTTTGTTGTTTTTGATAACGGCAAGATGAAACTTCTTCCGCTTTTATCCGTATCAAAGGATAAGACAAAGGCATACTATACAGTACATCCTACTAAATTCAATAAAATACCTACAAAATCAGATATTGAAGAACCTATGCATTTTTATAAAATTGCAGCAGGAGTCGGTGAAAAATTATTAAAAGAACAGCTTGATAAAATCAATCCGAATGAAAAGAAATTTACAAGAATAATTGCTGCTAAAGGTAAAGAACCTGTTAATGGTAATGAAGAATATTACATTCCGCTTATTGATACAGAAAAAAAAGTGGGTCAAATCTTATCTGACGGCAGGATAGATTTTAAAGAAGTCGGATCCATAATACAGGTTATGAAGGGCCAGGAAATTTTACAAAGATATAAAGAAGTAAAACCTGTTGCAGGATATGATGTTTATGGAAATAAACTTGAAGCTTTAGTTATGACCAATGAAGGATTTTTAAAGGGCGGAAACATTGTTCAGTCCGGAAATGATGAAAATATTTTTCTCGCTGGTATTGACGGCTGTCTTGATGTTAATAAAAAGACAATTTCAATATTACCTGTTGTTGTTATAAACGGCAATGTTGATTATGATTCAGGCAATATTGATTTTAACGGATCCGTGCATATAAAAGGATCTGTTCTTTCAGGATTTTCCGTAAAAGCTACGGGCAGCGTAACTATTGATAATAATGTTGAAGATGCAACTGTGCAATCCAATGAAGATATTATAATTAAAAATGGTGTTCTTGGAAAAGGGGAAAGCCGTGTAATAGCTGGAGGGAGCATAACAGCAAGATATATTACAAGCGCTAAAATTGAAGCAGTTAAATCAATACTTGTTGATGAATCAATTCTTCACAGTGATGTATTTTCAAATGAAAGGATTATTTTATCAAAAGCCGGGAAAATTATCGGCGGTAAAATTACTGCATTATATGAAATCGTTGCAAATGTTTCCGGATCACAAAACGGTACTGAAACACAGCTTTTTGTCGGAAGAAATCTGTTTATAGAAAAAGAGTTGGATGATATCAGGAAAGATATTGCTGATAAACGGGAAGCCCTTGGTGAAACGATGAGAAAGCTTAAGGTAAATTTCGGTGAGGGTGTTTTTGAAAATCCGAAAGAATTCATCAGTATACTTCCTCCTTTAAAGAAAAAGCTTTGTCTGACACTTTTAAAAGAGCTTGGCGAAGGAAATAAAGAATTAAAGGCACTGGTTGAAAAAGGTAAAGAGGTTCAGGATAAGCTGAAACTTGATAAAGAACCTGTAATAATTATTAAAGATAAAGCATTTATAGGAACAATAATTAATATTAGAAAAAGTGTAAAAAAACTTGAATCAACTCTCGACAATGTCAGATTTTTTGAAGACCCCGAACAGAAAATAATAAGATACACATCTGCAGTTTGATAAATTAGTTACTCTGTAAATTTCATTTGACAATAGGCAACTGGATATTTACCTGTCTTTGTTTCTATTAAAATTTCAGGAGGACTTTAATGCTTCCAAATATCGGCTTGCCGGAACTAATCGTCGTATTTATGATCGTACTGCTTCTTTTTGGAGCAAATAAAATTCCAAAAATTGCCAAAGACATAGGCAGCGGAATCAGGGAATTTAAAAAATCCATGAGCGGCGAAGAAGAAAAAGAAGAAAAAAAAGATGGGGCAAAAAAATCATAATATAAGCTATGATTGCAATTTCAGGTGCTGCAACTCCATTCGGAAAATTTTTATTATCTGCAATAGATAATAAAGACAGCGTTTTAAAACTTGATATAAAATCAGATACTGATAAGGGCTTTTTCGTTGATTTTTTTAAAACGGAAAAGCCTTCTGTTTTTATAAATCTCTCCCAGTTACAGAATATGGATGAAGCCGAATTTAATCCGGAATATGCTTATAATCTTCACTCTTTCTCGGTAAAGAATTCTGCTGAAGCTGCTTCAGAATTTAATTGTTTATATGTTTTTCTCAGTTCCTCGTATATTTTTAATGGTAAAAATCAGCAGCAGTATACTGAGGATGACATGCCTGAACCGGTTTCAGCATTTGCTGATTCAATTTTCCTTGGAGAAAACCATATAAAAAAATCCGGGTGCAGATATTTAATATTAAGAGCAGGCGACTTATACGGTATTGAATCTGCAATATCATCATGTAAATTTTTAAAAAAAGATTTAAATAATAAATTAAAAGTTATTAATGACATGAAGATATCGCCGGTTTATATTCCGGATGCAGCACAGGCTTTAATGAATCTTTTAGAAATTAAAGCAGAAGGCATTTATAATATCTGTAACTCCGGAAGTGTAACTTCAATTGAATTTATAAAAAAAGCATTTGAAATTATCAGTGAAAATGGAAATAATAATACAGCAGAGTTTATTGAATCGGATATCAAAGAAATGCGTTTTACATCAGAAAGACCTTTGAATACATCTATTAGTGATAAAAAATTAATATCAAAAACCGGGAAAGGACTGCGTTCCTGGGATGAAGCTCTTAAGCATTATATAGAAACAAATAATATTACAGAAATATAAATTGGAGTGGATCAATGAAACCATATAAAGTTGATAAAAAAGGCGAAGATATTCTGGATCTTCTTTCAAAAAACGCGAAGGAAACTCCAGAAGAAATAGCAAGGGAATTGAACATATCAAAAGAAGAAGTTGAAAAATATATTAAAACTTTTGAAAAGGACCGGATTATTCTCGGTTATGAAACAAAGATAAACTGGCAGAGAATCAGGCAGAATGTGGTTAAAGCTCTAATTGAAGTAAAGGTTACGCCGGAGAGAAATGTCGGTTTTGATTCTGTAGCTGAATCGATCTTCAGGTTCTCTGAGGTATCATCAGTATATCTTATGTCCGGCGGATACGATCTTCTTGTTCAGGTCGAAGGTGAAAATTTAAGGGAAGTGGCTTTTTTTGTATCAGAAAAACTTGCTACTATAAAAGGCGTCCAATCAACACAATCGCATTTTCTTTTGAAAAAATATAAAGAAGATGGCCTGATCATGGTTGATCAGGCTGAATCAAAAAGACTTCCGGTGAGTCCTTGATATCATTTTCCTCACTTTATAAAAGGCTTTTAAAACATCACGGTCATCAGGGCTGGTGGCCGCTTGTAGATTCTCGCAGCGGTATCAGCGTTTATAAATCAAGAATACGTTATAATGAGATTGAAAAATTTGAAATTTGTATTGGAGCTATTTTAACCCAGGGGATATCCTGGAAAAATGTTGAAAAGGCCCTTTATAATTTAAAAAAAGAAAATTATCTTGATCCATTTAGTTTAAACAGCATTTCCAATGAAAAACTCGGATCTTTAATAAAACCTACAGGCTATTTTAATCAGAAATCAATTAAAGTTAAAAACTTTATTAATTGGTTTAAGAATTATGATTATAAATTCAATAAGTTAATGAAAATTCCTGATGTCACATTAAGGCAAAGTCTTCTTTCAATTAATGGAATTGGTCCGGAAACTGCCGATTCTATGCTTAATTACGGACTTGGAAGAAAAATCTTTGTAGTAGATGCGTACACTAAAAGAATTTTATCAAGGATGGGTTTTATTGATGATTCTTTTGATTACCATACAATTCAGAATATGTTTTATAAAAATTTCAAAGCCGATGTACAGGATTATAAAGAATTTCACTCTTTAATTGTAGCTCATGGAAGTACAATCTGCAAAAAAAAGCCTTTATGCGTCAAATGCCCATTTTCAGCATTATGTAAATAAAAATCTGCTTGACTATTGAGATTTTATATGAAATAATAATTTAACTTTTGTTTAGCCACGTATACACAAAGGCACAGAGGTTTTCTTCGCATACTTCTTTAAAATAGTTTTTAAAAAACATTAAGTAAAACAGGTGGATATGGGAATTATAAAGATAAAAAATATAATATCTCATAATCTTTTTTTTTGCCTCAGTGACTCTGCAGCAATTTTATTAATATTGTCATTAAAATATCAATAGGAATAGAACTATGAAACTTACTGAATTAAAAGAATGGAAATCTCTTCAATTGCATTTTAAAGATGCTGAAACTTTTAATCTGCGTGAACTTTTTAAAAATGACACTTCCCGTGCTGATAAATTCCGGATTATAAATGAAGACATTCTTTTTGATTATTCAAAAAATATAATTACAGATCAAACAATACAGCTTCTGCTTGATCTTGCTAAAGCAGTAAATTTGAAGCCGGAAATTGAAAAAATGTTTACAGGTGAGAAAATAAATGAAACTGAAAATCGCCCTGTTCTGCATACTGCATTGAGAAACCTGTCAAAAACACCGGTTCTGGTTGACGGTAAAGATGTTATGCCTGGAGTATTTGCTGTTCTTGAAAAAATGAAATCTTTGTCAGAAAGAATCAGAAGCGGCGAGTGGAAGGGATATACCGGGAAACCGATTAAATATATTGTTAATATCGGAATAGGTGGTTCAGATCTCGGGCCTGTTATGGCAGCTGAAGCACTGAAGTTTTATTCAGAAAGATCTATTAAAACATTATTTGTTTCCAATATTGACGGAACTCATATAGCTGAAACATTTAAGAATATAAATATTGAAGAAACCCTGTTTATCATTGCTTCAAAAACTTTTACCACCCAGGAAACCATGACTAATGCTGAAACAGCCAGATCGATTTTTCTTGAAAAAGCAAAGAACGTTTCTGCGGTTTCAAAGCATTTTGTAGCACTTTCGACAAACAGGGATGATGTGGTTAAATTCGGAATTGATCCTGAAAACATGTTTGAATTCTGGGATTGGGTGGGCGGCAGATATTCACTTTGTTCAGCCATTGGTCTTCCTGTCATGATATCAATCGGCTATGATAATTTCATGGAATTATTAAAAGGATTCCATGAAATGGACAGGCATTTCAGAAATGAACCATTTGAAAAAAATATTCCTGTTATAATGGCACTTCTCGGAATATGGTATAGTAATTTCTTTAATGCCCAGTCTCATGCAATTCTTCCGTATGATCAGTATCTTCACAGGTTTGCTGCATATTTTCAGCAGGGAGATATGGAATCAAACGGGAAATCTGTAGATAAAAACGGGAACAGGGTTGACTATAATACCGGACCTGTCATATGGGGCGAACCTGGAACCAACGGGCAGCATGCCTTTTATCAGTTAATACATCAGGGTACGCGGCTGATACCGTCAGATTTTATCGGCTTTGTCAATCCCCTGAATAAAATCGGCGATCATCATTCTAAATTTATGGCAAATTTTTTCGCTCAGACTGAAGCTCTCGCATTCGGGAAAACTGCTGAAGAATGCAAAGCAGAAGGCATTCCTGAAAAACTTATTCCGCACAAAACATTCCCTGGGAACAGACCTACAAATTCGTTTTTAATTAAAAAACTGACGCCGTATGTTCTGGGAAAACTCATATCAGCATATGAGCATAAAATTTTTGTTCAGGGAGTTATATGGAATGTTTTTTCTTTTGATCAGTGGGGAGTTGAGCTTGGAAAGGTTTTAGCGAAAAAAATTCTGCCTGAGCTTGAATCATCAGGTGGAATATCTCATGATTCATCAACAAACGGATTAATCAATTTTTATAGAGATAACAAAAAGAAATAGAATGCAGAAGATAAAAAATACCGACACTTCTGATCATAAGCTTGAACTTTTTGATATGCTTAATTCAGAAGCGAATACTGTCAGGGATAATGACAAAATTCTGATCAGAAGCATGTTCAGGAATTTTTACGGAAAAAAGCTCAATGTCGGGATCGGATTTCAAAGAGCATACGGCTCAATACTTTCCGGGGATTATTTTGATCTCATTAAGCTTCCGGACGGCAATTACCTTTTTGTTTTTGCAGATGTAAGCGGACATGGTTTGCCTGCCTATACAACTTTAATCAGACTGCGCTCTGCTATAACAATAGCAGTAAATGATATGAAGCTTATTTATAAAAGTTCCGGAATATTTGATGCGGATTATCTGATTAAGCATATAACGTCTATTTTTACCAGTATTATGGAAGCTGTAAAATCGGATGATTTTGCCAGCGTGAATTTCACTTTTATTTCCAACGAAGAAAAAGGTTTCAGGCTGAGATTCTACAGCCGCGGCATGCTCTTCCCGATGATATTGAGAAGAAACGGAACCCGGCCGAATGAAATAATCAACCTCAATAAAAATTCAGAAAACTGGAAACCTAATAAAGGTTTCCTTCTTTGCAGGAATATTGAAATTCTTTTAGGTGATATCTATTATGAAACGCCATTGTCTGATTTTATAATGCAGGAAGGCGATTCAATTTTATATTTCAGTGACGGCATCCTCGAAGCCTGTCATAACGAGTCAAGTTCGGATGAATTTGGGGAAAACAGAATTGAGGAATCGTTCAGAGATCACGGCAAACTTCCTCCTCAGGCTGCAGTGAATCTTATATTTCAGAGTGTTTACGAATATATTGGCGTGCCACAGATGCAGAAAGATGATATGACAGCAGTATTAATTGATTTTCCCCAAATGACTGATTAAATTCTTGACAATATCCGCTCCCAAAAAACAGTAATTTAATATTTGATATCACAATTCTAAACTTAATATTAAGTAAATCAGACGAATTCAAATTCATCCGGAGATATTTATGGAAAAGGTTCTTGATAAAATTGAAAAACTTACACTGCTTCACGATACAATTCCTATGGATGTTATCAAGGCCAAAAATATCAAACTTGGTTTAAGAAATGCTGACGGAAGCGGAGTTGTTGTTGGAATTACCACAAAAGGTATAGTTCTCGGTTATGATAAAAAGCTGATTGATAAGGAAAATAAAAAATACGAAGTACTGCCGATAGACGGGAAGCTGATATATTGCGGATATGATGTTGAGAAAATTGTTGAGGAAGTAGACCGTGATAAAAGATTCGGTTTTGAAGAAACTATATATCTTCTGCTTACCGGAGAATTACCGAATAAGAATGATTTGGCATCTTTTTCAGCTGAACTTGCAAAACGCAGAAATCTCTCACAGCTCGAAAGATCTATTCTGATGCAGGAAGTTGAAAATAATAATCAGATGTATGCGCTACACAGTGGTATATCCCACTTGAGCAGATGTGATGAAAATCCTGATTCTCTTAATATCAAGGATGTAAGCAACCAGTGTCTTAATCTTATTGCTAAGTTTCCTACAATAATAGCCAATAATTATAATATGATGAAATACCGTGCTGGCGGTGATCTAAAAATTGTTGATTCAAGAAACGATTTAAGCTCTGCTGCAGATTTTCTGTATATGCTCAAAGGAGGCGTAGAGCCGGATGATTACGAGGCAAGGCTTTTTGATATTTGTCTAATTCTTCACGCTGAACATGGAGGAGGAAATAATTCCACTTTCTCAGTGAGAGTGGTTTCTTCAAGCGGTGCAAATACATACATGGCAATAACTTCGGGTATTGCATCTTTAAGCGGTTATCTTCATGGTGGCGCCAATGAACATGTTATGGGTATGATGAAGGAATTAAAAAAACATGTTAAAGACTGGGGAAACGACTCCCAGATAAAATCATATCTGAATGATGTTATGGCTAAAAAAGCTGGAGATGGTTCAGGTAAAATATATGGTTTCGGACACGCTGTTTATACTATTTCCGATCCCCGTTCCATAATATTAAAAAAATATGCTGACGAATATTCTAAAATGAAAGGCGTTCATGATGAATTCCTGCTTTATTCAAGGGTTGAGAAAATAGCGCGCGATCTATTGATGGAAAGGCTGAACGGTAAAAGTATCTGTTCAAATGTGGATTTTTACTCAGGTTTTATATATGATCTTATGGGAATTCCAAGAGAGCTTTTTACGCCTATATTTGCAATGTCAAGGGTTGTCGGATGGTCAGCTCACAGAATTGAGCAGATAATTCAGGGAAAAATAATCAGACCTGCCTATATTTCAGGAAATGAGAATATGAACAGGGAATATATGAAATTTGATGAAAGATAATATTGGTTGGTTTTATGATAGATATGCCGTCCGATGAAAAAGTTAAAAATTTGTTCTTATCTTCAAAAACAATTGCGATAGTCGGTCTATCTGATAACCCATCAAGAGACAGTTATATTGTAGCTGAATACATGAAAAAAAGCGGCTATAAAATTATTCCTGTAAATCCTTCAAAAGAATTTATTCTGGGTGAAAAATGCTATTCTGATCTGCAGTCAGTTCCTTGTAAGATTGATATTGTTGATATATTCAGGAATATTGATGCAGTTCCTGGTATTGTTGATGAGGCAATAAAAATAAAACCTGAAGCAATCTGGCTCCAGGAAGGTCTTACGCATGAAGAGTCTGCTGAAAAATCCGTAAAAAATAATATTATTTTTATTCAGGCGCTGTGTATCAAGAAAGAGCACTGCAGATTGTTAAAAAATTAATAATTATCATTTTTTATGAATAAAAATTATTATTTCCATCCGTTTGTATTCTTCCTGATTTAATCAGCGCAATCAAATGTTTTTTAACCATGCTTTTTTCCCAGTAAAGAACAAAATTGTTCGGATGCACTCCATAAATAAATTTTTTTAAAGCTATTTCATCTAAGGTTGACGGATTGCCTTTGATGAAATTGAAAATATTTTCTTCTCTGCGGAAAATTCTGTCTCTGTATTCAATAAGCTTTTCTGATATTCCATCAGTAACAAGATATGTTATATGTCCTGTAATTAATTTTTCAGGTTTCAGGTCAATTATCCTGTTTATAGATTTTATAAAATCATCTATTTCTGTTTCAGTATCCCCATACCATGGGCCAACTTTTGTCAGGCAGATGTCCCCGCTAAATACAGTATTTTCATTCGGGAAAAAAAATGAAAGATGGCCCTGCGTGTGGCCGGGTGTATGGAGAATTTGTATTTTTGTTTTTCCGCAATCTATTATCTGACCTTCGGATAACAAACCGTCAGCTCTCCAGGTTGAATTCACTTTCGGATTGATCAGCGATATCTGAAAAGCTTTTCCGCCGGTATTTTCGTGCATTAGCTCATCCCAGCTTTCTGATGCTGTTATTTTATCAGGATGGGTAAGTGCTTCTTTTTCAAGAGGATGCATAAGAATTTTCGCATTCTTAAATCGGTCATTGCCGTCTATATGATCAAGATGAGCATGGGAATTCAGAAGTATATCTATTGATTCAGGATCAAGAGAATTGAGGATTTTTCCGCATCCGCTGTCAATGACAAGAGAAATGCTGTCATTTATGAACATGGAATTGCTGAACAGAAAACCGTCATCAGTAAATACAGCTCTTAAAGTATCAGAAATTTTGACTATCATTTAACGCTTTAATTTACTGACAAGATCGGCATCTGCTTTTTTATCTCCGATTATCAGTCCGCCTTTGCCATCGGAAAAAATATATCCTTTAATTATCTGTATGTGTTTAAAATTGTCCAGAAGCAGAAGTTCTCTTGCTTCAATGGATTTTTCTAAAGAATCAGAATATATTATATAATCTTTATATTTATTTTTAGGCTGATTTGTATAGAGTTTATCAAATGAAACTCGAAGCGCTCCGAGAGCTGAAATAGCCGGCTCATCGTTTATATCTCTGTCATCTCTTAGATCAATAAAAATATGGTCTTTATATGAGTTTTTAATTAAATTTGAATAAAAATCATTTACCGGTATAAAACAGGATTCTTCATTTCTGTAATCAATTCTTTTTAATAAGCTTTTTTTCTCTGTTACTCCGGATTTTACATAGGACTTAAAGCCTCCATTTAAAACAGAAACATTTTTATACCCCCATGAATGAATTGTTTTTGCTGATTCAATCGTAATTTTTTCGTCATCTTCTCCGGATGCATAAACAATAATCATTGCGATTTCTTTGTGTTCTGTTTTTTGAGGCAGCTGATTTTTCAGGTCTTCAATTTTTGCAGGATCAGCTGCGAAAGCTCCAGGTATATGTTCTTCAGAAGCTTTTTTTCTGATATCAATGAGTATTAAAGGTTTGTTTCTTTCCTGAAGACTCTGAAGATATGAAGATTGTATTGAATATATATTATTATTTTTTAAATATTCAGGATATCCTCCATGGAAAACTTTTACATTTTTATAGCCTGCTTTTATGGCAATTGCTGCAGATTCAAAAGAAACATTGCAGGAAGTGCCGCTGCAGTAAAAAACAAGCTGGGCATTTTTATCTTCCGGCAATAATTTTTTTCCTGCATCATCTCTGAGTTTTGAAAGAGGTATATTTATTGATCCTAAAATGGTTCCTGAAGAAAAAATATCCTCAGGCCTGCTGTCTATAAATACAGCCTTATTTTTTATTAAAGTCTCAATTTCTTCATATTTAACAATTAATTTTCTGTTAAATTTATATTCCGGAAGGATTTTTATTTTTTTTGCAGTTTTTTTCCCGTTTTGAATTTCGTAATCAATTGCAATGCATGTACCTTTTTTCTCTTTCATCTGTCCGGGTTTCTTTACTCCGGAATCAGCTGAAAATTCCCATTTCGCATCCGGAGCAAGAAATATACTTTTAATTGTGTCATTAATCCGGAATATTAATACTTTTTCCTCATCTAATATATTAATATATGCTGCTATTAATCTTTTATCTTTTTTTTCTTCATCTTTAAGTCCTATTGAACAGTTGCCGTCAAATGATGCCGGGGCTGTATAGGAATAATTAAATGTAACAACTGCTGCAGTTGTCATTAGAATAACAAAAAGGATTTTCATATAAATTCTCCCATGCTGATTTTTTTTTCTATAGTCCCGGCTGCGATAATTCCGCCGTTATAATCATAAAAAACCGCTGACTGTCCCGGGGTAATTCCGGATTGATTTTCTTCAAAATATGCATAA
Source organism: uncultured Leptospirales bacterium (assembly GCA_964392365.1). Classification (GTDB taxonomy): domain Bacteria; phylum Spirochaetota; class UBA4802; order UBA4802; family UBA5550; genus CAYMPH01. Next base: position 118,386 of record CAYMPH010000009.1, on the reverse strand, counting down.
ACTCCATTAGCATCAGTTTTAAGTTTTGCTCTGAAAGAACTTTGAGTTGACCTGACTTTGAGCATTATTTCCAAACCGTCAAGTAATTCTTCTTTCATGAAATTCAGGTCAGAAGCGTAAAGTCCATTGCATAAAAGTTCATCTTTATATCCGGCAATTATTGTATTTTTTACCGGATCAATTTCAACTACATACAGAGGGAAGGGCGCAGCAATACCAAGGCCGCGTCTTTGTCCGATTGTATATCTGTGAATGCCGTTATGCCTGCCTATAATTTTACCGTTTTTATCTTCAATGTTACCCGGCCTGGGCTGCAGGGAAAGTTTATTTTCAATAAATTTAATATAGTCATTATCAGGAATAAAGCATATTTCCTGGCTGTCAGGATTGGATGCAGTATGGAGTCCGGCTTTCTGTGCAATTTCTCTGATTTCAGTTTTTGTGTAAATGCCTAAAGGAAATACAGATCTGCTCAATTGATCCTGTGTGAGTCTGCATAAAAAATATGACTGGTCTTTTATTTTGTCTGCTGCAGCAGAAATGAAATATCTGCCTTCTGAAGATTCTAAAACAGATGCATAGTGTCCGGTAGCAATTTTTCCATACCCTTTTTCTTCAGCAAATTTAATCAGCTGTTTAAATTTAATTTTCGGATTGCATCTCACGCATGGATTTGGGGTCCGGGCATTGATATATTCTATGCAGAAGGGGTGAATGATTTCAGCTTCAAAATCCAGGCTTACATCAATTGTATAATGGGGAATACCAAGTTGATCTGATATTTTTTTCGCATCTGTTATTGATTTGGATGTGAAGCAGGCATTGATTTCTTCTTTAGAATCTGCTATGCAAATGGCGGTAATTCCAATGAGGTCGTGGCCTTCCTGTTTAAGTAAATAGGCTGCTGCAGAAGAATCAACTCCGCCGCTCATTGCTACTGCTATTTTCATATAAAAATCCCTGGTATGTCATTCTTTTTGAAAATTCATCTTCTATTGATTTTATTACAGTTCCTTTATGTGCTGCCCATTTGGGACCTGCAAGCGTTTTTTCGTTCCTGTCTCCAAGAAGCCTGTGAATCAGAATATCCGGTCTGAGTCTTTCGATAAAATCACATATAATTGATGTGTATTCCTGAAGTGAAAGAAGCTGGATTTTTCCGATATTCAGATATTCTTCAAGTCTTGTGCCTGTAATTACATGCAGGTGATGTATTTTAACTCCATTTACCGGAAGAGAAGAGATTTTGACGGCTGTACTCATCATATCTTCCCATGTTTCGCCAGGTATTCCTAAAATTACGTGAAGTAGAACAGGAATTTTTTTCTGTGAGCATTTAATAACTGTTTTTTCAACAGATTGAAAATCGTGTCCTCTGTTTAAAAATTTAAGACTTTTTTCGTGAGAAGACTGCATTCCTATTTCAAGCCACAATTCAAAACCGGGTTTGATATAAGAAGCAATCAGATCTATGATTTCATCAGAAATAAAATCAGGTCTTGTTCCGATCATGAGGCCTGTAACAGATTTATCTATTAAAGCTGAATTATAAAGTTCTTTTAATTTATCAATAGAAGCGTAGGTATTTGTGAAAGCCTGAAAGTATGCAATATATCTGGTTTTTTCATCACTGCGACGGAAACTGTTCCTGGCAGTTTCCATCTGATCAAGTATGTTTTTTCCTGAAAGAGCTGTCGGGGATGCTGAACCGTCTTCTCCGCAGAAAATGCAGCCTTCAGTTCCAAGAGTACCGTCTCTGTTCGGACAGGTGAATCCGGCATCAATCGGAAGTTTCAGAACTCTGCATTTATATTTTTCCCAGAGATAATCACCGAAAAAATTATATGGCTTACCGCTCCAGGAACTTTCTTTAAAGGGATTTTTCTTTTTCACTTAGCGCAAAACTGGAATTTTTTAAATATTGATGATTCTGATATTTAAGAGGATTAAGATAAACGCTCGGCACACGTTTTGCTTCAATCACTTCGAGTTTTTTATTTAATCGGACTATGTATAGGCCTTCCCTGAAATCGCCTGTATTTTTTATTGTTTTAACGCTATTGATGTATTTTTTATGTTTAGCTGAATAAATTAATGTATTTTTTGAATTATCAACTTTTGCATTTTTGAAAGATTTAATAAGTTTGCTTAATACAAGATCATCCGGTCCAAGTGCTTCTTTAATTGCATTTTCCAGAGTCTGCTCGCCTTCAATTGCTAGTATAATAGGAGTTTCAATTCCTGTTGCAGCTGATTTGATTATATTTGCAGGCTTCATAGGAGGAAGAGTGTAATTTTCAGATAAACTTCCGCTCATTAAACCAAGCTGTGCATTGTATTTTTTTATATATGAATAGAAAATCTGTGTATAGCCAATCGTAGATTTTGCAGTTATTAAAAAGTATCGTGCTTTTCTATAATCTTTATTCTTTAAATGATTTTTTGCTATTGTGAAATATTTTTCAGCTGAAATTAATCCTTCTTTGATTTTTTTATAAAATGCAATGTTATCCGAATATGCTGCATTTGGATATTGAGTTTCCATTGTGTTTATAACACTGGCTGCTTCAGCTGTTTTCTCTTTTTCAATGTAATATAGGGCAATTCTTGAAAGTTTCAGAAGCTCGATACGTTCTTTGAAATGTTTGTCTGTAAATGAAGGAACCGGATCTGAAATATCTGCAGCGAAAATTTCTTTTATGTTTTCTATCATTGCTGTATACTGAGATTCAGCCAGCATTTTTATATATTCAGGATCACGAAGTTTTTCCTCTTCTTTCGGATTGGAAATAAATCCTGACTCATAAATTACTGAAACAGGAAAATCCACAAAATAGCAGAATCTCGTGTCTCCTACTGCACCGAATTCCCAGTTTGTCGGTTTAAGTCCTTTTGCAACCAGTTTTTCTTTTAATTTCAATGCATATGTTCTTGAAAAACCCGAAGAATCGAGCTTATTGTAAAGAGTAAGAAAACCTGAATATATTTCTTTCACATAGCTTAAATATCTGTTGTTGTAATTATCATATGTGATATGAATTCCAGGTATATTTGATAATCCGCCTGCTTTATAAACCATGGATACATTATTAAGATGCTCTGAAATTATCAGAAATGCTCCGCATTCTTTTGCAAGCTGAACTGTTTTTTCAAAGGGAATATCATTGTATGTATCGCTCTTTCCCTGAAGGACTTCCAGATAATCGTCTGTAGTTTTTATTTCAAGGTGAGGATTTGCAATTATCAGCTTATATATCTCCCTTGAAATAAGAATTGAATAGTATTCCTCAGGTAAATTTGTGCAGCTTTGCCTTCTGGTTATAGAACCTCCCTGCCATTCTCCGTTTGCAAGCTTTCCATGAGCAGGATCAATGAAAATCGTCAATTTTTGACCGGTTTTTAATTTTTCATGCATATTGCCATAGATTGAATCAATGAAATTGATTATTTCTATGATATTCCTGGAATGCTGTACTGTTTTTTCTTTTTTCAGAACAGTTTCAATAACTACAGGCTGCGGTTTTGATGTACTTAATGGTTCAACTGCAAAAATACAGCTATAAAATATACAAATGTATAATGATGTTAATATTATTTTTTTCATAGTTTATGTAATGGATACTCCTAATAAAAATATCGAAATAATTCAAGAAAATAATTGCAATTTAAATCATTCTATGTAAAATAATTTAATAGTTGTTAAATATTGTTTTATTAGCATTATATGCATATTAAATATTTATTCAATTCCTGTCATCCTTGAGAATATTTCGGCTTAGCCCGGCACAAGTGCCGGGAAAGATTAATTGCTATCAGGTTTAACAGCAGTTTATCTTCATAAATGCCAGTACGGATTGACATGTTTGAAATCATTTTATTTACGGCTTTATTTTTTTATAAAATTTATTTTTTCCGGCGGTTGATATGAAGTCTATAATAAAATATGAAAATCTTTCAAATGATATCAAAACTGAAATAGAAAACTACCATGAACTCCTGCTGATAGACAATAAAAATCAGAAAATTGAAGATTCCATGGAAAAGTGGTTTGATAAAAGATTTGATCTATGGCTGAACACCGCATATTCAAAAAAGAAAAGCTCCTCGAGAAAGCATTTCAGGCTGGAAATAGAACTTCCTCTTCAGATAATTGAAACAGTTCTTGCTGCCCAGGGAGATGATGCTGAGGCAATATCTTTTGTTGGCAGTGTAATTAATATAAGCAGAGGCGGACTGTATTTTAAGTACCATAAAGCAATTGAGATTTCATCAATAATAAAAGTGTTTCTTGATCTGAAAAGGCTGAATAATGATGTTGAGCATATTGAAGCCCTTGCAATGGTTGTCCGTGCGGATAAATTTGTCGACGAAGAATACGGAATAGGTGTAATGTTCAGCAGTATATATGATACAGATAAAGTAAATCTTGATCTGCTGCTTCTTAAAAGTTTATCTCACTACATGTATTCTGTGAAAAACTAATCACTTGCAAGATACTTTTCGAGATATTCATTCAGGTCGCTGATATTTTTTCTTATCATGGTTTTAAATTCCGGCGGAATATTCTGATTTAATATCATCTTGTAGTAATTCATCGCGTCTCTGAGCTTCCTCTTTTTTACATATTCATCTGCTTTCTGCAATAGGGATTTATATTTATAGAATGAATATTCAATTATATTCTTATCTTTTGAAAGACTCAGTTCCTCGGGAAGCCTGTTGAAATTATAGCTTACTTTCAGAATAGGAAGTTCTTTTTTAAGCCTTTTATCAGATTTAATCAGATTTTTATAAAAATCCTGCTCTTCTTTCTTTTTATTATCATCAACGTTGCTTGAAAGATTTAAAAATTCAGAATCATCATCTTTTTTATTTCCAAGAATTTCGAATGACTGATCATCCTCTTTTTTATCATCTTTTAGGATTTTTTCAAAAATTTCTTCATCAGATAATTTGTCTTCAAAATCTTTATCTTTGCCGTATTCTTGTAAAAGTTCAAAATCGCTTTCGTTGTCGCTGTCGATTTCTTTTTTCTGGATCAGCTCTTCTTTTTTCTCCTGTCTTGGTTTTCTGGATTCAGCATCTTCGGCTTGAGGAGGAATTTTTGAAAGTCTGTCAAGAATTTCCTGCATCTTTCCAGCTTCAAATTTTGCTTCAACCAGCTCAGGTTCTTTTTCAGCTGTTTTATATTCAGGCTCTTTTAATTGGTTATCGAGGTTTTTAATCTGGCTGGACAGATCATTGATATTATCCATTAATTTACTGATGTCTTCTTTCCCGGAAGATTCACTCAGAGCCGTGATTTTATTTTTTAGATTTTCAATTTCGCTGTTTAACCGGTTAAAATCGTCAGCATCTTTACTTTCCGGCAGATGTAGATTCTTTAGTCCATCAATTTCATTTTTTAAGCGTTCAGTGATTTTTTCAATTAAAGCTTCCTGATCGAAACCTTTTGTCTGGTCAACAACTCCAATAGTAATTGTATTGGGAAGATTTCCATCAATTTTAAACTTAACTTCATCCTGCTTAGGCTGTGTTTCGCCTAAAACTTTTTTCCGGATAACTTCATTTTTTTTCTTTTTAAAGTTTTCCAGGTAGTCAATATTTGTTCTAATTTTAAATTTTACTTTTTCATCTGCAATTCGTGAATTAACTCCTTCGTAAAGAGAAATTGCTGTACTGAATTCACCTTTTGCACCGTAAATTTCCGAGTTTAGAAGCGTTCTCCTATAAAAAGCAAATCTTGATGTCTGGGATATTATTTCATCAGCAGTAAACGGTATTTTGAAATTATCGAATGAAGATTCTTTAAATGATGGATCCGGATCGCTTGCGCGTCTGCTTTTTTCAGCAATTTCGCCTGGAAAACGCTCTTCAATGTCTTTATCAGCAGATCTGCGCCTGAGTACCTCATCAGGTATTATATCTTTTTCTGAATCGTCTTCATTTCTTTTTAAAGATATGGCTTTTTCTTCTCTTCCTCCGAATAAAGCCCAGAAAAGTATAGTCAGTATGAAGAAAAGTACTAATATAAGAATTGTATTCATATTTTATATTATATTAAAAAAACTTCCTATATTGAAATTAAAAAAACATTTATATTTTATTTTCGGCATTATTCATTATTAATAAAAATGAATAAATGTAAACGATTTTATTAAATATTTTGTAATAATTACAAAATATTATGATTTTTTAAAAAAAATAAAATAAAAAAATAATGTTGCTTTTTTTTATAATCTAGAAAATAAATATGTAACTCCAATCGAGGTTAGCAGACATGATGAAAACACTAGTTAAATCAATCGTTCTGGTAATTCTTATCGCTTTACCTGCAGGGAAAATCTACGCAGAATCTATTTTTCTAAAAGATGGCTCAATAATCGAAGGCAGGATTATCAAAGATATTGTTAAATCATCTACTATACTGATTCCAGGCGGCAAAACAATTGAGGTGTTAAAAAAGGATATTTTAAGGGTCACCTTTGACACAGAGTATAAAAATAAAAATTATTTATATGATATGAACGGAGATGTTATAGAATGCTTCATCGTAAATGAGGACAGAGGATCTTATACATATAGAACTGACCTTGCATCTACAAAAGAATCAGTCATAAAAAAATCGCAGGTGAATTTAATTTCCAGGCAGAAACTTGCAGGAATCAGAGAAAAACCCCCGCTGGTAAAACCTATACTTTTCGACAGGTTTATGAATTTTAAATTAGGATATACATCAATCATTTCATATTCAACAGCGAATCCTGCTGCTTATGTGCCTGGATTTGAAATCGGTTATGGATTTTATGATAAGATTGTTGAATATGAAATGTCTTTGTCAATTGGTTTCGGTAATGCCGATACTGATATGTTCTCAAGAATGAATGTTAATTTTGTATTTGGAAATATTTTTGGATTCGGTCTGGGGTTTTACACAAACAGCTGCAGGCATGAAATCAATTTGTATCAGCCTTATATAGAATTTACTACCAGAGGAATTTTTTTAGGGCCTGTTTTAAGAATACCTAATGTGCTTCATCTGTCGTTATTTATTTTTATGCCTACTGGATCTGATGTAAACTATAAAACTTCTAAAAATGGTAATACATTTTATTACGAGTCACCGTTTAATTTTAATTTTTTATTTTCTGCAGATATATTTATCTGGAAATCTCTTTCTATCGGTTTATCTTATGTTTTAACAGGAGGGGAATATACATATAAAAATTTGGGGGGATCTCAATCACCTCAATACGGTAAAATATTATACTATAACCATCAGATTGTTCTAAGCGCTGGTTTGGGTTTTAATCTTTAAATTTATCTTCGAGAGGCGGGTATGAAATTATTTAAATTGTTTTCAATTATAATATTTTTAACAGCATCAACCCTGTCCTTTGCTGAATCTGTTTTTTTAAAAGATGGTTCAATACTCGAAGGAAAGATAATCAAGGAAACTGATAAATCTGCAACAATAGATATTGGATGGGGCAAAACAAAAGAAATATTCAGAAAAGATGTTTTAAGGATTATTTTTGATCTGGAATATAAAAATAAAAAATATATCCATAAAAAAGGCGGTGAAGTTCTAGAAGTTTACATAGTTAATGAGAATTTTGAAACATATACGTATAGAACAGAACTGATATCAGCTAAGGAAGCAATTATATATAAAGTGCAGGTGGATTTTGTTTCTAAAATAAAACTGGAAACCAGCAATGCTAAAAGTACAGCTCCGGAAAAGAAACAATTGTTTAACAGGCTGTTAGGCTTTAAGATTGGTCCTTTATTTTCATTTGCGAACTCAACAACTCATCCGGAATCCATGTTTGTTCCAGGTTTTGATTTTGAAATGGGATTTTATGATCAGATCTTTGAAATTGAAATGTCATTAACTATGGGTTTTTCCGGAATGCAGACTGCATATAATCAGCAGTTCAGTATTTTTTCAAGGCTGAATTCAAATTTTATTTTCGGGAATATTTTCGGTTTCGGGATAGGATATTTTATTGCAGGAAGTAAAAACGAGAAGTGGCTGTCTTATCCCAATATGGATCTTTTCCATGCAGGCTTAACATTCGGGCCTGTTCTTAGAGTTCCGAATATTCTTCATGTATCTTTTCTTTTGCTTATTCCATTTGGTTCATCTGTATATTATAATACTTCCGGTAATATTGCAAACTATAATGCTCAATTTAATTTCAATTTTCTTTTTTCATTGGATATTTATGTGTGGAAGAGTCTTTCAATCGGATTAACATATATTTTAATGGGAGGGGAATATTCAAAAACAGATTTTGGTCCGAATCAGCCACCATATACTAGTTTATTATACTATTCTCATCAGATAATTCTGAATGCAGGATATGGATTTAATCTTTAAAAACTATAGTTTTTGTAATAATAAATTCCACTGAGTTATCTATTTTTTTTAAATTCCAGTAAATTTTTATTATGGACAATTTGGATATTTTTATATATATTGATATTTAATTATTTTAAAACAGAATTTTGAACAGGAGAATACTATGCAGGAAAGCGCATTAAAAATTACCAAGGATTTTACTTTCGGAGAGCTTCTTGAGAAATATCCGAAAGCCGGTCCGATTCTTTTTGGTTACGGACTTCATTGCATCGGTTGTCATATCGGTGTTTCTGAAACAATAGAGCAGGGTGGAAGAGCACACGGTCTTGATGATGCAAAAATTGATGAAATGGTTCAGGATTTAAACAAGAATGCATAAAGCAGATTGTAAAAGCGGCGGAAAAATTCCGCCGCTTTTTTTTTTGAATAAAATGAAATTATGATTCAATAACCGAATTCAATAATAATTTTAGTACCATTTTCTGATTTAATATCTATAGTACCATTAAGCTGGTTAACCATTAAGTTTACAAGATGAAGTCCCATGCTTTTAATTGTTTTTATATCGAAGTCTTTCTTCAATCCAATGCCATTATCATCAATCGCTAAAATTATTCTGGAATTATTTTTTTTTAATTCAATGTTGATAGTTCCTTCTTTCCTGTCAGGGAAAGCGTATTTTGTAGCATTGGATAATACTTCAACAATTATCATACCTAAAGTGGCTGCTTTTTTAGCTGAAACTGTAATATCTTCAATATTTTTATTTATTGTAATACTTTCTGAAAATTTAAGCATTGATTCAATTACCATGTTGCAATATACATTAAGCTGTACTTCATAAAAAGAATCTGTTTCATATAGCAGGGTATATAATTCAGAAATAGATTTTACTCTTAAATTTAATTCATCAAGAGTATTTTTAATTTCTGATGAATCAGTAGCATCGGATCTAAGATAGATTAAACTTGATATCATATTAAAGCTGTTTTTTGTACGGTGCTGTATTTCTTTTAATAGAGATTCTTTGTTTTCTATATTGTCTGTAAGTTTTTTTTCAATCCGCATACGGTCTGTTGTATCACGAATATTGCATTGAATAACCTTCTCGGATTCAACCAGGTATACATTACTTACAAATTCGACATGTATAAGCTTCCCATTGATGGTTTCTAATGGCAGATCTAAATAACGTACATATTCTTTATCCTGTAATTCTTTAAACAGTTCTTTTGAATATGCAATATTTTTAAAAGCACTGATATCCCAGATATTTTTATTCAGGAATTCTTCTTTTGAATAACCCAGCATCTGAATTAAAAAAGCATTAACATCAACAATCATACCACTTATTGCATCAAGAATCAGAATTCCATCTTTTGCAGATTCGAAAAGTCTTCTATACCGCATTTCAGAAAATTGCAGTTCATTTTTTTTTAATTTAATTTCATTGTTCTGGTTTATTAAATTCTTATTTGCTTCATAAAGTTTGAATGCCATTTTAATAGATGCATCAAGTACCGTAATACCTGAATTTTTAACAACATATCCATATGAAGAAATATTTTCGGTTCTTTCTACAATTTCCCGTTCATTATGGCTTGAAAGAAACAAAATAGGGATATTGTTGCTTTTCATTATTATTTTAGCTGTTTCAGTACCATCTAATCCCTCGCCAAGATTAATATCCATAAGTATAATATCGATTTCATTCTTATCGTAGCTGCATGCGTCAATCGCATCCCGGCTGTTTAAAACATGGATAACTTTATATCCATACTTTTTCAAATCAATGGATTCAACCATGGCGATGATAGCTTCATCTTCAACAAGCAGTATGGTTTTTTGTCTTGGACTATTCATTACTGATTTCCTATTAAAACTTATCATATTCAATGAATTGATTTCTGTTTCAATATCTTGTGTTGAATTTAAGAAATATATAAATCCAGACAAGTAAATGAATATCGGAAAAAAAACATTGATTCATCAGATTTGGGAATTTATGAATTAGTTGGCGTGGTAGTTTTATTTAACTGATATTATTTAAAACTACTTATAGTAGGAATTGGCGTTTGAATTATAACAATTCAGGTCATATGATGGATTGTTATAATTAAAGTATACCATTTAAAACAGTATTAAGCAAATAAAATTACAAGTGAATTTTTATTTACATAGTACTTATTCTCTTTTAAATCGACTTCAGGCGTAATTCCTGATTCATTAAAAGTATCTACAGCAATTATCCATTTTCTTCCTGATGGAGATTCAGGAAGATTGTAATTGCTGCTTTCCAGTGATGCATTGAATATAATAAATATATCATTATCCGGTGAACCGTCATCTTTTAAAGTGTAATTTCCATTAATAAGCATCGCAATTGAATGACTGTCAACACTCCAGTCCGGCTTAAACGGCTCTTCGCCATGCCATGAAATATCAGGCTGGCTGTTGCCGTTATAGGCTGTTCCGCTGAAAAAGTTTTCTCTTCGCAAAGAAGGATGTTTTTTTCTGAATTCTATCATGTATTTTACAAATCTGAAGATATCATTGTTTTTTTCAAGCATAGACCAGTCAATCCAGGATATTTCGTTGTCCTGGCAGTATGAATTGTTGTTTCCATTCTGCGTTCTTCTGAATTCGTCTCCTGCAAGAAGCATGGGTATTCCCTGTGATAGAAAGAGTGTCCCGATAAAATTTTTTATCTGACGCGATCTTTTCTTTTCAATATATGGTGTTGCGATATTTCCTTCAATTCCGTTATTAAAGCTTGTATTATTGTTTTCTCCGTCCCGGTTGTTTTCGCCGTTTTCAAGGTTATGTTTATTATTATAGCTGACAAGGTCGTTCAGGGTAAAACCATCATGACAGGTAATGAAATTTATGCTGTGGATAGGTCCGAGCTCAGCATATCCATACAGGTCAGAGCTTCCTGTAATTCTTGTTGCAAAAAATCCGGTGGTGTTTGTTTCTCTTTTCCAGAATCTACGCACATCATCCCTGTATTTTCCGTTCCATTCAGACCACCTGCCGGGAAAAGATCCCACCTGGTAAGCTCCTGCCGCATCCCACGCTTCAGCAATTATTTTAGTGTTCCTTAATATCGGGTCATCTTCAATAATTTCAATAAGAGATGGATTCTTGTTCAGATTCCCGGATTCATCTCTGCCTAATATCGATGCAAGATCAAAGCGGAATCCGTCAATCTTCATTTCTATAACCCAGTACCTGAGACAGTCAAGTATGAATTCCCGGACCAGAGGCTGATTGCAGTTAAATGTATTGCCGCAACCGGAATAATTTTTGTAAAAGCGTTTATCATCTTCGAGAATATAGTAAATTTTATTATCAATCCCCCTGAATGATACAGTTGGTCCAGTATGGTCTCCTTCGGATGTATGATTGAATACAACATCCATAATAACTTCTATGCCGGCTTCGTGAAAAGCTGTAACCATTTCCCTGAATTCTTTAACCTGTTCCCCGGTAGTTCTTGATGAGCAGTAATTGTTATTCGGTGCGAAAAAAGCCATGGTGCTGTAGCCCCAGTAATTTTTAAGTCTTTCTCCTGTCACAGGGTTGATATTAACATTTTCAAGTTCATCAAATTCCTGTATAGGCATGAGTTCAACTGCAGTAATTCCGAGATCTTTCAAATAAGGAATTTTTTCTGTAAGTCCTTTGAAAGTTCCTCTCTTTGAAACACCGGAATTTTCATTATATGTGAATCCTCTTACATGCAGCTCGTAAATTATTGCATCAACTGAATCCCTGTTTAGAGGTTTATGTATAAGATCAAGATCGGTATCAATTACAATAGAGCGCGGTGAAGTCCTGGCACTGTCAATTGATGAAAATGATAAATTGCTGTTTTCTGTTTCAGGGTCATATCCTATAGCTTTACTGGTATCCCATTTAAAATTTCCGCTGACAGCCTTTGCATACGGATCAACAAGAAATTTATTTATGTTGAATCTATGCCCTATTTCAGGTTCATATTGCCCGTCAAATTTGTAACCATATGTCTGGCCGTGTTTTATATTTTCTATCCAGATATGCCAGATATCGCCTGTTTTGTTTTTATGATAATCGAGCAGAAATTCATCATAAAGAGAGTCCTCTGAAGTATCATGAAACAGAATAAGATATACTGATTTTGCATTTCTGCTGAATATTGAAAATTGAACTCCAGTGCCGTAAAAATTGGCTCCGAGTGGAAGAGGTTTTCCAGGTGCAGTGTTATAAGTTTTTTTATTTATCATCTATTTTACATAATCTGCTGTAATCATAATTACCAGATTAGGATTTTCCGGATCATTGGATGAAACTGTAATAGTTTTTGAAATTTTTCCGGTATCGCATTTTCCATTAAACATAACTTCAATCTTGCCGATTCCGCCTGCAGGTATTATCTTCTCGCCGAGAAGAGTGGCTGTAATACCTCAGGAAGGACTGATTCTTTTTATATGAAGCGGATCTTTTCCTTGATTAATAAATCTGAAAGTATGAGAAACTGCAACATTCTGTTTAACAGTGCCGAAATTATGAATTTGTGTATCAAAAACTATTTTCGGAGCGCTCTGACAGGATGTGGTAATCAATAACAGGATTAATAACAGATATTTTTTCATTTAATACTCCATAAATGCGCAATAAAGATTATAAATATATAATTTAATAATATATGTTTAATTCAAGCGTTTTTTTTAAAAATTTACTAAAGAGAATCCGGTATATGCCGATTATAATAATGTTTGATAATTGAGTACACTCCAATTTTCAATACACCAGGTTGAAGGCTTTTGCAGAATGCACTCCTGCAAAAGCCTTTTTTTATGGGAACATGGGAAAATTAGTTTTTTCATCTTTTATTATATAAAAAACTAATTTTTACTTTAATTGTGAACCCAAGGGAATGCCCATAAAATGATTTATTGATATTCCCTTATGATATAATCAAAAAATAAATATCTGCCGATATTTACAGCATGATACTTGAAATAAATGAAAAAAATCCCAATAAAAGACTCATAGATCAGACTGTTCAGGTTCTGGAAGCAGGCGGTGTAATAATTTATCCTACAGATACTGTTTATGCATACGGATGCGACTGCAAATCCAAATCAGCTCTTGAAAAGATTTACAGGATAAAAAATATTCAAAACACCAAACTACTCAGTTTTATTCTTTCGGATATTTCAAGCATGAACGATTATGTCAGAAATATTTCTGATCAGGCATTTAAGAGCATGAAAAAGTGCGTTCCCGGACCATATACCTTTATTTTTCACGCATCAAAGCTTGTTCCGAAAATAGCAATTACAAAACAGAAAACAATAGGAGTAAGAATTCCGGATAACAATATTGCTCTAGATATTGTCCGCACGCTTGGAAGACCTTTAATTTCAGCCGGAGTACAGCTTTCAGATGATACTTATGTTATAGATCCTCAAAATCTTGAAAAAGAAAATAAAAATTTTGTAGATATAATTATTGACGCAGGTGTGAAGTCTAAAGAACTTTCCACCGTAGTGGATTTCACAAGCGGTAAACCGGTTGTGATCAGGGAAGGCAAGGGAGAATTTTTCTTTTAGAAGGAGATTGCAATGTCAGATATGTTGAGAGAATTTTTAATAATGTTAAAAGCAATAGCTATATATCTTGCTATTGGAGCTGCAGCATCTTTTATATTTTATTCATTGAAAAAAAAGGATCTGCTCGGTGGTTATATAGGCGGAATGGTTGTTGGAGTTGTAGGTGCTATTCTTGGCGGCCTTGTTATCGACAAACTCTTTTTTGATATAACAGAAAAAATTCTCGAGTTTCTAATGAGAGGCGCCGGGGTAAATATTATTGCTAGTTTTCTGGGTGCATATTTTGCCGTATATATAATGAATAAATTAAATCATGACAAGAGCAGGAAAAAATACTAGAAAAGCTTTTCTGATATTTTTTTATCAGTAAATTTTAATAATTCTGTAATTTCCAGTTTCGAAATAACCGGCCGTTTCAGTATAATATCTGAAGCGGCTTTTTTGCTTATACCGGGAATTATCTCCAGCGCTTTTCTCGGCAATGATAAAAAATCAGAAGGATATGGTAAAGCTGTTAAAGATCTTTCATTGTGATCAACAATAATGCCGTCATAAAATTTTTTATCAGAAAGCTCCATCGGGAATTTTACAGTAATTGAATAGCTCGCAATCTGTTTGCCGTAGGAAAATCCGCCTTTATTATCCAGAATCTGAATGTCTTTTATAATAGTTCCCGGAGGATAAATTTTCCTGAGCATTGCAGTGTCAATATCATCCCTGATCTTTTCCTTGTAATATTTAAATCTGTTTTCAACTCCACGGCCGGATTTAAATTTAAAATTTGCTGCAGGTGTTCCCGGGTATTCCTGATATTTTCTTATATTGATTCTTTTTAGCAATAGTCCTGCGTCTAGAATTCGTGATAATGCCCTGTAGTTTTTTTCAAAGGTGGTATCTGTTTCTCCTTTAAGACCATGTATAAGATTTATGCCAGGGAGAATAACCGGAATCCCGTCTTTCCGGAAAGATCCGATTTCATTCAGAAGTTTTACAGCGAAGAAAGCCTCATCTTCAGATACTTTCAAGTTATTCGCGGATACTACAGCCGGGTCAAATGACTCAACTCCGAAAGGAAGAGTGTCGCCAGGAGTAACGGTCTGAGCAATTTCTGAAA
This sequence comes from uncultured Leptospirales bacterium, assembly GCA_964392365.1. Classification (GTDB taxonomy): domain Bacteria; phylum Spirochaetota; class UBA4802; order UBA4802; family UBA5550; genus CAYMPH01. Next base: position 103,310 of record CAYMPH010000009.1, on the reverse strand, counting down.
GTATTACAGAAGATTCTTCAGGGAAATTAAAAATAGAACCGGGGTTGCCGTTGTCCACGTTTAGTATTGTGATTTTTCCATCTGATATCATTTTTCTTATTGGTGAAAAAAGATTTATAATAGCAGAAGGGTTCGGACGCGGAAATCCGTTTTTAAAATCAGACAGTGCGGATTTGTATTGTATGATATCAGCCTGCCTTCCGATTCTGAAACGTCTCGCTCCGGCTTGAATAAGGCTTTCTATTTCCATTAGAATCTGTTCCGGCTCGCGGAATTCAATTTCTGTAAAAAGACCCTCTGAGCAGAAAGAGCAGTGATTTAAACGGGGGCATCCTCTTGATGTTTCAATTTCGCATATAATATCAGGAAAACGGTGATGAGCTTTGATGACGCCGGCTCCAAGCCTCGACCATAATGCAATTTCATCAGATGTCCTTATCCCGTCAGTCGGATTTCCTTTTGCAAAACCGGCTGCATATTTTTCAATATCATTTTTTACAGGAACTGCATTATCAAAGTTACTGCTCAGAACAGAACTTATCAATCCGCCTATAGCGAATTTGTGATGACTGTTGTTTGAAATTATTTTTTCAATTTCAGTCCTTGTACCTATTTTTGAACCTAAATATTTTCCAGGTACAGAAGAACCGCCTATCAGAAAAATAAAAGTATAATCTTTCTGTATTAAATATTCAGTAATTCTCAAATCATCTATTGTCAGATAATCTATATTTACTGATTCAACCCCTCCGGCAATTAAAGCTCCAAAAATATATCTCGGATAGGGTGATATGAAAGGCGGTACTCCAAGACATGCGGGCTCATCAACAAAGCAGTCAAGTATGAGATATTTTTTCATAAATTCAGGAGGGCTTCATTTATTGATATTTTCATGAACCGTTCGATTTTTTTTTCAAGCAGATGAGCGAATTCTTTATTAGCCTGTATTATATGAGATGCATTCAGGGGGATTCCGTATCTGTTATTCAGATCAATAAATCGTTCTTCGAGTGTTACAAGCTTATCGTGCATAACTCTTTTATCCGCGTAGTGAACGATTTCTCTTTCATCGAGAATTCCGTTCTCATCAAAGTTTTTCAGCCTTACATGCGATTCGATTATATCTGCAATTGAATCATATCCGATTTCGCGCATCATGGCAGCTCCGATTTTATCGTGGCCGAACTCTTTTAATTTAACTGCGCGTGTTTTGGCTATATCGTGCAGAAGTGCTCCTGCAAGAACAAGATCAGGATTTATATGTGCGGACAATTTAAGATTATTTGTTATAGCCATTGATACATCTTTAACCAGAATAGAATGATCTTTAATGTTTGGAAGCATCTCGTATTCTTCCATAAGTTCGTAGCATTTTTTTTCGTTCGGGATGTTATTTGTATCTGCCAAAATTTTTCTCATTTATATAACTTTTATATTCGTATAAATGTGTAAGAAGAGGGAGATAAGGAGATAAAAGAGATAGGGTGATATTTATTTTTTTTAAAAATAATTTTGCGTTTTTCTTCCTAAATATTTTATCTCCACATCTCATCCATCTCTTAAATCCCTGTTTCTTACACATTTTCAATTTAATGTAAAAATTTATGAATTTTATTATATTTCAAATAAAAAAAATCGATCCTAAATCAACCGGATCTGTTTCAGATAAATAGAATATATCAAAATTTTCTGATTCAGCAAATTTTTCTATATTTAATCTATCTGGATGATTTTTAAGATTTCCAGTCAAGTATAATCTGTTTTTAAAAACTCCAGATGCTCCGCCTAAAAATCCGTATTTGCAGCCTGGAAGATTTACATATCCTGATGAAATCTTTAATGATCTGATTTTATATTCTTTGCATTTTTTGTAAATTGTTTCATCAGCAGTTATAACAGAGCCGGATAGTGGAATGCCGGAGCATTTAGTATAACCCTGATTAACATTCAGAAGTCTTACTGATTCTTTTTCAAGATGCATCTTTATTTCAGGTTCAGTATGTTTTATTTTATGCATTGCAAATCCGGGAATATGGAGAATATTGTATGAAATATCGTTCGGATAATTATGAGTAAGTTTTGTTGAACAGATTCTTATATCAGCATAGTTCCCGATTTTCTTTAAAAAATCCGCTGATATATCAGGATGACAGAAGATTGTTCCATTAAAAGGGAAAATCTGTATATCGGGATGCCCTGCAAGATATTCTGATACGAGTTCAGTTTTATCTATTTTTACAGTTTCAAAATCATGCTTTTCCAAATTATTTATAATCTCCTGAGGCGTTTCAGGATTGATAATAGCTATTGTATTCATTAAATAAAAATTATTGACAGTATTTTGATTTGCAAGATAAATAATATTATCCTTTATAAAAATTGAACGCGGATGAATCATGTAAATATGATGTTCGCAGAAAAAGATAAAAAAAATAAAAACATCCGAGAAAATGTAAAAAATGAAATATAAATTATTTTTAATCATAACAATTAATGTCATCAGCGTTCTGCTGTTTTCTATAAACAGTGTAGCCCAGTATATAACAGAAGATCCTGCTGAAAATGATATAAATTACATACCGCCATCCGCATCATCAAAGAAAAAAGGCCAGAAAGGCGGTTTCTTCAGCAACAGAGTTTTATATCAGACAATGCTTGCAGATCCGAAAAAAATTCAGTATTCAACAGGTGTCAGATTTAAAGACACTACCTGGTTTAACTATGAAACTGATCCAACTACCGGTAAAAGAACCGGTCTAGTAGGGGTTGATCGCGCTTTCTGGACTTTTTCAGCTGGAGACAGGATAGGGCTTTATCTGTTTGATTTGGGTCAGGGGCATTCTTTGCAGCTTGAAGCTGAAGGATGCGTTTGGGGAATTTTTTCAATACTCGAAAACGGAAATCCCACAGGATATAATACTATAATGCTCAATGCTGATTTCAGAGCAGGAATTCCATTGACCTATAACTATAATGATTTTTCAATTAAATTAACTTTTTATCATGAATCTTCCCACCTTGGGGATGAATTCATTAAATATGGAGTTGCAGGAAATGTTTTTAATCTCAATCAAAGATTAAATCCAAGTACTGAAGTTCTTGAAATTTATTTTTCCTATTTCATAATTAAAGAAATAAGATTTTATACAGGTCTTGGAATTCATCTTGCAGTTGATCCGAGTTATCCTGTAAAACCTATTTATGTGGATTACGGACTTGAATTCAGGCCTTTTGACAAGTGGGCTTTAGGCAGTCAGGCAATGCTTCAATTATTTGCCGGTGTGCATTTGAGGACAATACAGGATACTGCATGGGATCCTGATCTTACAGCAGTTCTAGGTCTGGAGATTATTCCAACCGGTGATGACACAAGAAGAAGAATAAGACTTTACGGCGAATATCATTATGGTTATTCAGTTGAGGGGCAGTTTTCACGTAACAGAACAGATTATTTTAATATTATGCTCGCTTTCGGTTTTTAAATTTTATTCAATGGGGTTACAATGAAATTATCAAAATATATTTTACCAACTTTAAAAGAAGTCCCGTCTGACGCGGTAGTATCAAGTCACAGACTTATGATAAGAGCCGGCCTTATACGCAAGGAGTCAGCAGGCATGTATGTGTATTTGCCTCTTGGGGTTAGAGTTTTAAGAAAAATTACTGAAATCATACGTACTGAAATGGACAGGGCAGGCGCTCATGAATTTCTCATGCCTGAAATGACCAGCGCTGAGCTATGGAAGGAATCCGGCAGGTGGGATACAATGGGCCCTGAGATGATAAGGATTACTGACAGAAACGGCCAGGAATATACGCTTGCGCCAACGCACGAGGAGGCCTTTACATCAGTTATAAAATCTATAGTTTCTTCATATAAAGATCTTCCTTTAACAGCTTATCAGATAAATACAAAATTCAGAGATGAAATAAGACCGAGATTCGGTGTTATCAGAAGCAAGGAATTCATAATGAAAGACGCTTATTCATTTGATATGAATGAAAAAGGACTCGAGGAATCATATCAGGAGATGAGGAAAGCGTACAGGCGGATTTTTGATAAATGCGGCCTTGATACAATACCGGTTGAAGCTGATACAGGAAATATGGGCGGCAGCAATTCAGAAGAATTTATGGTTGCCTCTGAAGTTGGCGAGGAGTCACTTCTTATTTGTACTAAATGCGAATACAGGGCAAACAGGGAAAAAGCTGAATATAAAAGAAATATCCCGTCAGACAATTCCCAGCTTGAGGATATGAAAAAAACTGACACACCGAATATTAAAACAATAGATGATCTGACTGCATTTTTTAAATGCTCACCTGATAAATTTCTGAAAAGCATCATTTACAGCGCTGATTCAAAACTTGTTATGGCTGTAGTACCAGGCTCCAGGGAAATAAATGAGATTAAGCTTAAAAATTTTCTTAAATGCTCTGAACTTCTGCTCGCAACAGATGCAGAAGTTGAAGCACTTACCGGCGCTCCTGTTGGTTTCGCTGGGCCGGTTTCAGATAAAAAAATAAGAATGATTTTTGATATAGCAGCTAAAGATATAAAGAATGCAATTACCGGTGCAAATGAAACCGACATGCATTATACTGGTGTTAATCCCGGTCGGGATTTTAAAGTATCAGAAGAGGCGGATATCACTTCTGCTGAAGAAGGTGATCTCTGTCCTGTCTGCTCATCTGAATTATATGTGAAAAAAGGAATTGAAGTAGGCCATATTTTTAAACTTGGCTATAAATATACTAAATCTATGAATGTTACTGTTCTCGATGAAAGCGGAAAGTCAATTACTCCTATTATGGGCTGTTACGGGATTGGCGTTAACAGAACAATGGCTGCTGTTATTGAGCAGAATAATGATGACAGGGGAATAATCTGGCCCCAGTCAATTTCGCCGTTTGATGTACATCTTGTCGGTTTATATAAAACTGATGATGAAAAGAAGGAAATTGATAAGATTTATGAAATTCTTATAACTTCTGGTCTGGATGTTTTATATGATGATAGAAAAGCAAGCCCGGGATTTAAATTTGCTGATGCAGATCTGATCGGAATACCTGTCAGAGTGATAATAGGCAAAGGTTTTTTTGAAAAAGGTGATATTGAACTTAAAAAAAGAAAAACGGGTGAAGTTGAAATAATTGATAGGGAACATTTGTCTAAAAAAATCAATTCATTGATTTAAATTTGTATATGTTTTTAAAATAATTATATATATATATAATTTTAATCAATTTTTATTTTTTTTTAAAAAATACTTGAAATTTACATACATCTCATTGACATTTGTCAAGATTTTAAAAGATTTAAAATTCATTTTTATTAGTCTTTTGGACATATTTTTTAGAATGTGTTTTATAATTTTAAAAATATCACACTGAATATTAAAATGTGTCCTAAGGGGAACAGGCAATTATTTTATTTATTTTTGTTCCTTTAATAAAACAAAGAGGTATTTATTATGAAAATAGCTGTATGCCTTAAACAGGTTCCAGATATGGAATCAAAATTTAAAATTCTTGATAATATCAAAATCGATGAATCTCAAGTCGCATTTAAAATCAGTGATTTTGACATTTATGCAGTTGAAACTGCTCTCCAGCTGAAAGAAAAACTTGGAGGAGAAGTTATTATTGTAACTGCAGGACCGGATCGGGCTGCCAAGGACATAAGACAGGCGTTCGCTATGGGAGCTGATTGGGGTATTCACGTCAGCGATCCTGATGTTGAATCCGGGGACAATTTCGTTGTAGCAGGTGTTTTAAAGAAAGCTATCGACAGCATTGGCGGAGCTGATCTTGTTCTTACAGGTGTGCAGGCTGAAGATGATCAGTCAGCTGTAACTGGAGTTATGCTTGCTGATATGCTTGGTTTCCCTCATTGTACAAATGTTGTTAAACTTGAAGCAGCAGCTGATGGAAAAAGCATGACAATTAACAGAGAACTGGAAGGCGGAATGAACGAAGTTGTTGAAATTCCTGTTCCTGCTGTTCTTTCAATTCAATCTGGAATTAATGAGCCGAGATATCCAACCCTTCCTGGTATCATGAAAGCTAAGAAAAAAAGACTCGATGTGAAAAAAGGCGGAGAAATCGGAGCTTCAGAACTTGGAACTGCCGGTTCAAAAACAGAATTATTAAAAATGTTTCTGCCGGTTTCTGAACATAAAGCTGAAATTATTGAAGGGGATGCCGCAACTGCAGCCGGAATTCTTTTGGATAAATTAAAAAATTCCGCTAAGGTTATATAGGAGGACTTAAATGTCAAATATACTTGTAATCGTTGAATATAGAAATGGAAAACTGAGTGAAGGCACACTTGAGCTTTGCACTGCAGCCAAACAGATAGCAGGAATGATCGGATGCGAGCCTGCTGCAGCTCTTTTTAGTGCGGATGATTCTTTAGCAGCTGAAGTTGCTAAATACATACCTAATGTATTTTTGGTAAAAGATCCTTCACTCGTTAATTATACATCAGATGGATATTCACAGGCAGTAAAGGCTGTTGTTGATGCCATGGATGTTAAAGGTGTTCTTATTTCACACAGTTATGATGGTGTGGATTTTGCTGCAAAAGCCGCTCTTTCAATCGGAGCAGGTATTGTTTCAAACTGTAATAAAGTTACAGCAGATGGCGGCAAACTGATTTTAACAAGAAGCACATATAACGGCAAAATTCATGAAGAAAGAAAAATTAAAACTGATAAGTTTGTAATTACATTAGAAAAAGGAGCTTATTCTGTATCAGAAGCAGGAGCACCTGGAAAAGTTACTGATGTTTCAGCAAAAATATCCAATGTCAGAACAAAGGTTAAAGAGATTATTGCTGCAGCAGCAGGAGCAGTTGATATTACCCAGTCAAAAATTATTGTTTCAGGCGGTCGCGGTCTAAAAGACGGTGATAAATATAAAGATATTATTATCACTCTTGCTAAAAAACTTGGTGCAGAATATGCAGGTTCAAGACCTGTTATAGATTCAGGCTGGATTGAGGCTTCAAGGCAGGTAGGACAATCAGGAAAAACTGTTGCACCGAGCCTTTATTTAGCAATTGGTATATCAGGAGCTATTCAGCATGTTGCGGGAATGAAGGGTTCACAGTGTATAGTTGCAATAAACAAAGACCCTGAAGCACCTATCTTTAACATTGCTACATATGGAATAGTCGGGGATCTATTTGAAATTGTACCGGCTTTATTGGCAAAATTGTAGATTGATAAACTTTTAAAGATGTCCATAAAAAATGAAAATGATATTTATGGACATCTTGAAAATAGAAGTTTATTCTTTTTTTAAATTATAATTTCCTGTTTATTCAAATGCTTCTACAAACACAGTAGAAGCATTTTGTTCATATTATAAGTGAAATATGATATGAAAATTAAGAGGATTTCAGGTCTCAATAAATATTGACATTTTTCCAACGTTTATTTATAAGGAAATATGAAAACTCCAGGAAAATTAGATGAAATCATAAGGCTGAGTTCAGAACTGAATACTGTTCAGGATCTGGATATGCTTCTTGATAAAATTCTTACAGAAGCAAGAAAAATTTTAAGTGCAGATGCAGCTTCTATTCAGATAAAAGAAAACAATGAACTTGTTTTCAGTCATGTTCAAACAGAATCAATACAGAGAAAACTTCCTCCAGGCCAGAAACTAATCTATAAAACATTTAGAACTAAAATAAATAATAAATCCATTTCCGGATATGCAGCTTTATCCGGTGAAATATTAAACATACAGGATGCATATCTTATCCCTGAAACTGCACCTTATAAATTTGATTCTTCAAATGATAAAAAATCAAATTACAGAACTAAATCAATGCTGACTATTCCTCTGAAAAATAACAGAGGCGGTTCACTTGGAGTAATGCAGATTATCAATGCTCTGAAAACTTCAAAGGAAGATCCATACGTTGAGGCAAACGAAAATGATATCGGATATTTTGATTCAGATGATGAACTGATAGCCCTTCATTTTGCAAATATAGCCAGTATGGTGCTTGAAAGAGCCCAGATGACACGGGCGCTTATACTGAGAATGATCAGCATGGCTGAGCTCAGAGACCCGAAAGAAACAGGACCTCATGTAAACAGGGTTGCTTCTTATTCAGTGGAGTTGTTTGAAAGATGGGCGGTAAGACACAATTTACCTCAGATTGAAGTTGATAGAAGAAAAGATATACTCAGAATGGCTGCGATGCTTCATGATGTAGGTAAAGTTGCAATATCTGATTTAATTTTAAAGAAACCTGCGAAGTTCACTGAAAGTGAATACGAAATAATGAAAAGTCATACTTATCTTGGAGCCAGATTATTTACTGATAAGCAATCTGAATTTGATGAGGTCGCAGCAATGGTGGCAATGACTCATCATGAAAATTGGGATGGTTCGGGTTATCCGGGGCAGGTTGATTTTAATATGATAGATATTCCGGCAAATGGAATTGCTGAAAAACCTAAATCTCTTAAAGCTGAAGAGATTTCAATTTATGGAAGAATCGTATCAATAGCGGACGTATACGATGCTTTATCTTCTAAAAGAGTGTATAAAGAAGCCTGGGATGAATCAAGTGTCCTTGAAGAAATACGTAAATCATCAGGAACAAAATTTGATCCTGAACTTGTTGAAATTTTCTTTGAAGCCTATGATGTTATAAAATCCATTTCAGGCAAATATCCTGATCACTAAATCCGCATCAATTCAATCTCTATGCTGAAAAATTTCTTAAAGAAAGTAAAATCAAAAGATGATACGAAGATCTTCGGAGCTCTTGATATTTTTAAATATATCGGTCCAGGGCTTCTTGTCACTATAGGTTTTATTGATCCCGGGAACTGGGCTTCAAATTTAGCTGCTGGTTCGGAATTCGGGTATAGCCTGCTTTGGATTGTCTCTCTTTCCACTCTTATGCTGATTCTTTTACAGCATAATGTTGCACATCTTGGAATTGCATCCGGACTTTGTCTTGCTGAGGCGATAAAAGCCAATTTTAGTAAATGGCCGTCCAATATTGTTCTTTCTTCTGCAATGCTCGCATCAATTTCAACATCTTTAGCTGAGCTTTTAGGATCTGCAATTGCGCTGAATATGCTTTTTAAAATTCCTTTATTTATCGGAGCGGTTATTTCATTTATTTTTGTCCTAATAATGCTTTTTACAAACTCATATAGAAAAATTGAAAGATGGATAATAGGTTTTGCTTCAATTATCGGGATCTCATTTATTTATGAGCTTTCACTAGTTAAAATTGATTGGGGTACTGCGGCAATCTCATGGGTGGTACCATCGGTACCTGGCGGTTCCTGGGTGATTATAATGAGTGTTCTCGGTGCAGTAGTTATGCCGCATAATTTGTTTCTTCATTCGGAAATAATTCAGAGCAGGCAGTGGAATCTTGAGGATGATAAAATCATAAAGAAACAGCTTGATTTTGAATTTATTGATACTATTTTTTCAATGATGGTAGGATGGGCAATAAACAGCTCTATGATAATTCTCGCTGCAGTTGCATTTTATCAGAAAGGAATAAAGGTTGAGGAATTGCAGCAGGCTGAAAATCTTCTCAGACCGCTACTTGGCGGTAACGCATCCATGATATTTGCAATTGCGCTTTTATTTTCAGGGATAGCTTCGAGCATAACTTCTGGTATGGCAGGCGGAACAATATCAGCCGGTTTTTTTTCTGAACCTTACAATCCTGCAGATATCCATTCAAAATTGGGTATTTTTGTATCTTTATGCGCTGCGCTTGTAATTATTTTTATTATGGGCAATCCTTTCAAAGGACTTATTGTTTCACAGATGCTGTTAAGCATACAGCTTCCTATCACCGTTATTTCACAAATTTATCTTACATCGTCTGAAAAGGTTATGGGCGGGTATAAAAATGGTTTAAGTACAAAAATCCTGCTTACAGCAACAGGTTTTACATTGCTGTATTTTAATATCAGATTGTTTATGTCTTTTTTATGATAAAATTGATAGGATTCTTTTTTTTCTGATCGAACCAAATCTGCTCTTGCCTGCAGTATTAATAATATTTTCTATATCTTCTATTTTTGTGGTTTCACTTTCAGCATAAATAGCTGCTTCATCTCTTCCTGCCTGGATAATATCCAGATCAATGGAGAGGTTTGTAAATTCAAAATCTGAACTTTTTCCATGCTGGATAGTTCCTGTAAGTTCGCCGGAACCTCTCATTTTAAGATCTTCTTCAGATATCAGAAATCCGTCATCTGTATTTGTTATTATATCTATTCTTCTTTTTGATTCATCAGAAATATTATTGCTGTAAATTAAAACGCAGAATGACTGGAATGCGCCTCTGCCGACCCGGCCTCTAAGCTGATGCAGCTGGGATAATCCGTATCTTTCTGAATGTTCAATTATTATCACGCTTGCATTCGGAACATCAATTCCAACTTCAATAACAGTTGTTGAAACGAGCAGATCAATTTCTCCATTTTTATATTTATCCATTATTTCAGTTTTTTCATTCTGTTTCATTTTGCCGTGTATCAGAGAAACTTTTCTTCTTGGAAATATTTCATCTTTTAAAAGTTCATACGTTTTAATTGCTGATTTAAGATCAATCTTCTCGGACTCCTCAATCAGGGGGAGAACATAATAAATCTGTCTTCCCTGGGAAATATATTTTTCAATTGAATTATATACGCCTTTTAGTCTGGATTCAGGAAATGCCAGAGTGATAATTTTTTCTCTTCCTGATGGTTTCTGTTTGATTGAGGATATATCCATATCTCCAAAAAGAGTCATTGATAGAGTTCGCGGTATCGGGGTTGCAGTCATAACAAGCAGATCTGTATCCGAACCTTTGCCGCGGAGGCGGGATCTTTGTTCTACGCCGAAGCGCTGCTGTTCATCAATAATAATTAAACCAAGTTTTCTGAATTTAACATCGCCTTGAATGAGAGCATGAGTACCGATCAGTATATCAACTTTTCCGGCAATTAAATTTTCCTTAAGCAGCTGTTTTTCTTTTTTAGAAGTATTTCCTGTAAGCAAAGCTATATTAACTGAATCCGGGGATAAAGATCTGAAGGTATTGTAATGCTGAATAGAAAGAATTTCAGTTGGAGCCATAACTGCAACCTGATCTCCTCTGCTTATAGCGATCATAGACGCGATGATAGAAACTACAGTCTTACCTGATCCGACGTCACCCTGCAGAAGCCTTGTCATGGGATATACTGATAAAAGATCGATTCTTATCTCTTTAATAGATTTTTTCTGATCATCAGTCAGTTGAAATGGCAGATTATTTAAAGTTAATTTATATAATGAATCATTGAAAAGTTCCAGGCTGATTTTTTTTTGCGGGCGGGATTTTTTTATCAGCGAAAGAAAATATTGAAGCAGAAAAATTTCATTAAAGGCAAGCCTTCTTCTCGCAGATTCCGCTTTTTCAAAATTATCCGGAAAATGAATTGAGAATATTGCATCTTTTAACGGGATTAAAAAATATTTTTCTAAAATATTATTGTCAATCGGATCATTTATATAATCAAGATAATCATCAAGAGCGGTTTTAATCAGTCGGCGTATCCCGCGCGAATCAAGACCCATGGTTTTCATTTTTTCAGTGGATCTGTATAGAGGAACAATTCTTCCTGTATTTATAAACTTGAGATTCGAATCTTCATCGATAAAATCAAAATCCGGGTGTGTTATCTGTTTCCTTTTGAAAAAATTAATTTTTCCTGAAAAGATTACGAAATCATCTATTTCAAAATTTTTCTGGAAATACTGAATTCCGCCGAAAAAAATTCCTGAAAGAGAATCAGTTCCGTCATCAATGACAATTTCAAGGAATTTTTTTTTAGAGCCTGATATGAATTTATCCTTTATTGTGCCTGCAACAGTTGCTGTTTCATTTACAAAACAGTCGCTGATTTTTTTAAAACTGGATCTGTCCGCATATTTTCTTGGAAGGAAGTATAATAAATCTTCTATCGTTTCAATTCCGGCATCGCTATGTAGTATCTCGGATTTTTTTCTTCCAATGCCGGATATTGTTTCAATGCTTTTTTCTACCAAATTATTCCTCTTCGGCTACATACCATACTGAATCAGGAATCTGAATATATTTATTATCTCCAGTATAAAAAAATACATAACCTCTTCCATCTCTAGGAGCTGTTATTTTTTTCACTCCTGTCCATCGTTTTATTATATTGCCATTGAAACCGAAAACTGTAACTGTCAGATTCTGGCCGGTTATATTTTCAAATCTTCTCTGGAAAACATTACGCTGTTCGTAAGTGAAGAAGTATTTAACAAAAATAAAACCGGAAATACCGAGAATTACAATTATTATGGCTGCAATAGCAGCTATTTTAAAGTTAAATTTCATAAATTTTCTCCATAATTTTAATTAAATTCTGCATACTTTGCAGGATGTGTTTCTTGATATATTGATTTCTGTAAATTTCATGCTAAGTCCATCAAAAAAAAGCAATCTATTCTTTAAAGTTGTTCCAATTCCATTTAAAAATTTTATAGCTTCAGCTGCCTGTATTGAACCTATAATCCCGGCTGTTGCTCCTGCTATGGCATTTTTTTTATTTGAATCTTTATCCGGAATAATGCAGTCCAGACAAGGAGTTTCAGGCGGATGAAGAAAAGTTACCTGGCCGCTGAATTCTGAAACGCCTCCATGAATAAATGGAATGTTTTTTTTTACTGAAATCCTGTTTAAAATATGCCGTGTTTTAAAATTGTCAAGACAGTCTATCATTAAATCAGATTTATCTGTAAGTTTTTCAGAATTCTCATCAGTAATTTTTTCTGTAATAACAGTTATGTTTATATATGGATTTAACTCATTTAAAGTTTCAAAAGCAGACAGAGCTTTATTTTTTCCTATTCTTTTCGTGTTGTGAAGTATCTGTCTGTTAAGATTTGAATAATCAACTTTATCATAATCAGAAATAATTATATTTCCGACTCCGGCAGATGCAATGTAATATAGAACAACACTTCCGAGACCGCCGGCTCCTGCAACAAACACTGTTGATGACTTTAATTTTTCCTGAGACCAGGATTTAATTCCAAGCTGGCGTTCATAAGCATTTAATTCATTTTTTGATAGCATATTAATAAAAAAAGGTCTGCCTGTATAAAAAGCAAACCTTTTTTATTTGGTGAGGGGTGGATTCGAACCACCGAAGGCTACGCCAACAGATTTACAGTCTGCCCCCTTTGGCCGCTCGGGAACCTCACCACAATAGCTGGCGAGAGGAATTGAACCCCCAACAAGCTGATTACAAATCAGCTGCTCTACCGATTGAGCTACGCCAGCGACAATTGAGTTTAACCTGTTTAAAATATGTGAACTTACTGTCAATAAATTTTTACAGAATATTAAAAATTTGCTTGAATGTTAAGTCCTTGACAGAATTCTGTTAAGAATAATTATAAAAGATTATTCTGTAACATTTTGCAAAATGATATTTCTTGTTATTATTATATAAAAACATGGTTTGAATAAATTATGTCCTGCAGGGAAAACAGTTTTTTTATAGTTTTCTTAAATTTCCGGAGGAAAATTTCATAGATGCGTAAATATTTTATTATATTCAATATACTATTTATAACAGTCCAGTTATCTGCAGATATAAAAAAAATTACTTTAAAGGATTGTATCAGAATTTCTCTTGAAAATCATCCTAATCTTATGGTTTCAGAAGAAAGCAGGAAGATGAGCGTGAATGATAGCTTGGCAGTAAGATCAAAAAGCAGCATTCTCGTTAATGGAAGTGTAAGAACTGTTGAGTATCTAAAAACGACTTCATCAACCAACAGCGCTTTTAATGTTCCTGGCAAGGACACAGATATTGGACTATTTGCCGGTCTTGATGCCAAATATACAATATTTGATGGAAGGCAGAACCGTCTGGAAACGCTTTCTGATATGTCTGTTGATGTTGCAAAACTCGATTCTGCAAGGGTTAAAAATGAAACTGTTTTTAATGTTAAGAAATCATATTTTGAATATCTTTTTTCCAGAGAAAACATGGAGTATCAGAATAAGCTAAAGGATAAGTTTAAGGAAAAACGCGATCAGGCAAGGATTTTATATAATACCGGTCAGAGGCCAATTCTTGAAGTTACAAAAGCCGAAGTAGGGTATTCAGAATCCATTCTTGATTTTGAAAAAGCAAAGAACAATGAATTACAGAAAAAAGGCCAGCTGTTTTCTTCAATGGGTGTTGATGAATCTGAAGTTGATATAGAAAGTTCAGATTTAATAAAACTGCCTGAAGTAAAATATACTGTAGATGAGCTAACAAAATTTTCCAATACGTTTAATCCTGTTGTTGGAATTGTTTCATTAAACAGGAAAATGAATAAATTAAAAGTAGATGCTGAGAGAGCGCGATATTTTCCGGTTCTTGACGTTTATTTTCAACTGGGTTTTCAAAATACAGGATTAAAAGGATTCGATCAGTTTGATCAGAATTTTTCGTCAAGTAACTGGAAGCCGACTTTTAATGCTTTTATACAGGCTTCAATCCCTGTATATACCGGCGGTTTAATTTCAGCTAAAATTCAATCTGCAATATCTGATTATAACAAAACAGTCTACAAAGAAAGAGAAGTTCTTATTGAAATAAAAAGATCACTTTCTCTAAATTTCAGAAATCTAGCTGAATTATCCAAACAGATAAAACTATCAGAAGCTGTTGTTGAAAATTCTGAGAAACATCTTTTACTTGCAAGTAAAACTTATCAGTCAGGTACAGGTTCTTTGTTTGATCTGTACGATGCGGAATCTTCATTAATTAAAGCTAAACTTTCGCTTTTAAGCGCTAAATATAACTATTTATTGACAATCGCAATGATTGCTCAAATTGTTGGAGTTGATGAGGCCCAGATATGCAAAAAATAATCAAGAAAACATTTATTCCGGCAGTTATTGTAATTGCAGTAATTATTATTGTTATCTCAGCAAAAAGCTGCGGAGAAAATAAAAAATATAAGTATGAATTTTCTAAAATATCTTACGGTGAAGTAAAAAAAACAATTTCTGTAACAGGCACACTTCAGATTATGAATGCCCAGATTATTTTGAGTAAAATAAATGGAGTTGTTCAGAAGGTTCTTGTTGATTACAATCAAAATGTAAGCAAGGGCGAGCTGCTTTCTACGATATATTCTAATGAGATCGATCAAAGTCTAACAAGACTGTATAATCAGCTTGAATCATCAAAAATTAAATTAAAATCTGCTGAAAGTGAGCTAGATGGAAAAAAAAGCATGTTTAAGGATAATCTCATTTCCAAGCAGGGAATGGAAATTGCTGAGTTGAATTATAAGTCAGTTCAATATGCATATAAGCAGACTCAGATTGAATACGATCAGGCTCTTGATTTAAAGAAAAATACAAATATATATTCGCCAATTAATGGCATTATTATAACAAGAGATGTAGAACCCAATAATCCTGTTGTAATAAATAAACAGCTTTTTCAGGTCGCCCCGAGCCTAAAAAAAATGCAGCTTCTGATTAGTATAGATGAAGCAGATATTGGATTAATTAAAAATGGACAGAGTGTTTCTTTTAATGTAAGTGCTTATCCGGATAATGTTTTTTATGGAACTATCAGTCAGGTGAGGATTAATCCGATTCCCAAAGGAGGAATCGTAACTTATCAATCTATTGTTATTTGTGATAATGAAAAAAACCTCCTCAGACCGGGAATGACTGCTACTGCAACTATAATTGTTGATACAAGGAAAAATGTTCTGAGGGTTTCGAACCAGTCTTTTCTTGTTTCACCTGTTGAAATGGAATCTGAACCTGGGAAAAAATATTTATGGAAAAAAACTTCATCAATTACATCAGCCGTTCCTGTTCAGAGAATCGAAGTAATTCCGGGGCTTCAGGGAGATATGTATACTGAAATTAAAACCGGCTTAACAAAGGATCTTGAAATTCTTTCAAAGGTTGTTCAGATAAAATAGATGAAAGACAAACTTATAGAAATTCGTGATCTTTATAAAATATATGTACTCAGCGAAGAGGTTAAAGTAGCTGCTTTAAATGGAGTATCTCTTGATGTATTGGATGGTGAATTTGTATCAATAATGGGAGCTTCAGGTTCAGGCAAATCCACTTTTATGAATATGATAGGATTTCTTGATACACCGACTTCAGGGTCATATATTCTTGATGGTATTGACGGGATATATCTTGATGATGATAAAAAAGCCGAAATAAGAAATCAGAAAATCGGGTTTGTTTTTCAGGGATTTAACCTTCTGTCCAGAACTTCTGCAATAGAAAATGTTGAGCTGCCTTTATTTTATAAAGGCGATCATACGCCTTCAGAACTAAGAAGAAAGGCATCAAAATATCTAGGGCTTGTTGGTCTTTCAGGCAGGGAAGAGCATCATCCGAATAAACTTTCCGGCGGCGAGCAGCAGAGGGTTGCAATTGCCAGAGCCTTAATAAACAATCCCTCTATAATACTGGCTGATGAGCCAACTGGAAACCTGGATTCAAAAAATACTGTTGAAATAATGAACCTTTTTACAAGATTGAATAAGGAAATGAACATAACCATTATTATGGTAACTCATGAGCCGGATGTAGCAGAATATACTAACAGGAAAATCCTTTTCAAGGATGGAGTTATTATCAGCGATTCACCAGTAAAAAAAATTAAAAGAAAAACCATGCCAATTAAGAGAAAAATTTGATCTTTTTTTTATGAGACATATATTTTTTCTCTCCCAGCTATTAAGACATAATATACCTTTTCCGATAAATTAATCATAAACTTGGTAACATTTCCTAAATTGTGATTATCTTATTTATAAGGAGAAGGTCGTGAAAGAGATCCAGGCAATAAAAAGATTTAAAAGGTTTCTGCAGATTGAAAAAGGTTTATCTGAAAATTCGATATATTCTTATGCCTATGATTTAAAAAAGTTTAACGATTTTTTATTATCAAAAAATACCGATATTCTCAAGGCAACTCAGGATGATGTTCAGCAGTTTTTAAAATATGAAAAAACGAAAAAGAAAAATTCCACAAGAACTTTAGCAAGATCTCTTGCAGCAATCAGGCAGTTCTATAATTTCATGTCAGTTAATATGATAGAGGTGGAAAATCCTACTTTTAAAATTGAATCTCCTCTAATTGAAAAATCGCTTCCGGATTTTTTATCTATTGAAGAAATAGGAAGGCTATTTTCATCAATATCTGAAGCAGATATATATGAGCTGCGCGATAAGGCAATCTTTGAGATGCTTTATTCCTGCGGTCTGAGAATAACTGAAGCAATTGAACTTCGCCCTATAGATTTAAATTATGAAAATAAATATATAAAAGTCACCGGCAAAGGAAACAAAGAAAGAATGGTTCCTATGGGTGATGTTGCAGTTGATTTGATAAAAAAATATATTTCTGAGTCGAGACAGCAGATACTTGGCAGCAGGGAAAGTGAATATCTTTTTATCAGCAAAAAAGGGTCAATGCTTAATAGAAAATCTGTTTGGCGTTTACTTAAAAATTATGTTGCAAGAACTAAAATTGATAAAAATATTACACCTCATACTTTGAGGCATTCATTTGCAACGCATCTTCTTGAGCGCGGAGCTGATTTAAGATCTGTACAGGAGCTTCTCGGTCATATGGATATTTCTACAACTCAGGTTTATACTCATATGGCACAGAAACAGCTTCAGGATATTCATAAAAAGTTTCATCCAAAAGGCTGATATCTACATGATGCATTATAAAAAAACCTCTGCTGATTTTTCATCGCAGAGGTTTTATTTTTTAAAAGGGTTATATGAAAATTAATAAATATATTATTTTACTATTTCTAATTCTTTCTGTAGAATCCTGTATAAAACCAGGTGTCTATAAAAATGAAAGTAAAGGTATTTCAAGCAATGATCCGGTGTATGTCAGGATATTATTAAGTGAAGGAACAAAACCTTTTACAATTTCATCTGATGAAGGTTTTATTATAAAAGAAAAATTATCTTCAATAAGAAAAATTTCAGGTAATAAATCATTAATAATAAAATCCGATGAATTAAATCTCCCTCTTCAAATATTAACTGAGAAAGGATTTATAAAATTAAATGGAATGCCGTACCGTGGAAGTTTTGAAATTATCAGTTCTGGCGGGAGAATATTTGCAATTAATCATTTAACTGTTGAAGAATATCTCTTCAGCGTTGTTGCAGGTGAAATTCCTTCATCATGGCCTATTGAAGCACTCAAGGCACAAGCTGTTGCTTCAAGAACATTTGCATATCATCATGTAATGGATATTAAAAATAAAAATAATATTTATGATTTAAAAGCCACAACAAGTTCTCAATTGTATAAAGGAGCATCTTCAGAAAGAAAAGAAACAACTAAAGCAGTTATTGATACTTCCGGAGAGATAATGACATATAATAATCAGATAATTATTTCATTTTTTCATTCAAGCTGTGGAGGTAAAACAGCTGATTACAAAACTGTCTGGAATATAAAAAATCTTGAATATCTTCATCAGGTTGAATGCAATTACTGTTCCAAATCTCCTGATTTTGAATGGGAAGCATCTATTTCTATGAATGAAATAAAAAATAAAATTAAAAAGCTTTATAAATTTGATGGAAAAATAACCGGCATCAGTTTTGAAAGAGAAGCAGGACGTATTTCTGAAGTCATAATTAAGCATGAAAAAGGAATAATTTCTATTTCCGGTAATAAATTCAGGCTGTTATTTGAACCGAAAAAGATAAGGAGCCTGAATTTTGTCTCAAAAAAAGGGAAATCGGGTATTTTATTAAAAGGGAGAGGCTGGGGGCATGGTGTAGGAATGTGTCAATGGGGTGCAAAGGGTTTATCGGTTTCCGGGTATGATTATAGAAATATTTTAAAATATTATTTTTACAATATTGAATTCAGTAATTCAAACAAAGGAATTGCAGTTAAGTAAATATAATATGACAGAAAAAATATTTACTCTTTCTGATTTTAATTATTTTCTTCCTGAAAATCTAATAGCATCTTATCCATCCGAGAAAAGGGGTGAATCCAGGCTGTTTCTGATTGATAAATCAGCCGGGACATTCATGCATGACAGCTTTTTTAATATAAGTAATTATATTCGCAAGGACGATCTTCTTGTTTTGAATAACGCAAAAGTTGTGAATGCAAGAATATTTTTTAAAAGGAAAACCGGAGCGAGGGTAGAGGTTGTTCTGACTGAGAAAATAAACGATAGCCTCTGGAAAATAATTTCAAATAGAAGTAAAAGAATTGAATTAAAAGAAATTTTGATATCAGAAAAAAAACCGGATATTCTTTTTGAAATTGTTGAAAGAATCGAAGATGGATTTATAGTTAAATCAGATAAGCCTTTAACAGCTGATCTTCTTCTTGAAATAGGGGAGGTTCCTCTTCCGCCATACATTAAAAGAATTCCGGAAAAGTCTGATGTTGAAAGATACCAGACTGTATATGCTGCAGACGGAACTGCAGTAGCAGCACCTACGGCAGGACTTCATTTTACAGATTCTATAATTGATCAGATAAAAGGAAAAGGAGCTGATATTGTTTTCTTGACACTTGATGTTTCCTGGGGTACATTCCAGCCTGTTAGAGATGAAGATTTATCAGCACATAAGATTCATATCGAAAAATATTTTTTAAGCGAAGAAGCAGCTATAAAAATAAATAAAAGCAGAGCTGAAAAAAGACGTATTATTTCAGTTGGAACCACAAGCCTGAGGGTTCTTGAATCTACTTTTAATGGAAATGAAAATATACCAGGCTGCGGAGAAACTGAAATTTTTATAATGCCCCCATACAAAATAAAGTCCGCTGATGCACTTATAACAAATTTCCACACTCCAAAATCAACTTTATTGATGCTAGTCTCTGCTTTTGCGGGCTATGATTTAATTAAATCTGCATATAAAGAAGCGGTTACTGAAAAATACCGTTTTTATTCTTATGGAGATTCAATGTTTATATTCTAATTTTCATATAAATTCTCTTGACTGTATTCCTGCTGAAAAATATCTTACAAATGATTTTAAAATATTTTTTTTATTCGTATTAATATATATAATATACATACTACAGGATTGCTGACGGCATAAAATGAATAAAGATATAAAGACAATGCTTGGGCTTCAGAGTTTATGGGATAAAATTCTTGAATCAGAGAATATAATTCAACGAACAAGGAATTCAATTGAATTCTGGGAAAAAAAAGTAGAACTTTCAAAGAAAGAAATTTCAAACTCAGGCGATATGTTGAAGCGCCTTAAAAATGATTCAAAATCAGGTGAACTTAATCTTTTAGAAATTGATTCAAAAATTAAAAAACTGGACTCCCAGCAGTATAATTTAAAAAATGCAAAGGAAATAGATGCTCTTTCAAATGAACTTTCTGCTTTAAAATCGGAAAAGAATATTCTTGAAGAGTCTGTAATAAGTTTACTTGATAATGTAGAAAATCTTGAAAAGAAATTAATTATTCTTACAGAAGAATTACAGGATTTGGAAAAACAGAGCAATTCAGATATAAAGGTTCTGGAAGCAAAAATAGATGAACATACAAAAAACATATCAGAAATTAAATCGGAATTTGACTTGGCGATAAAATCGCTTTCTCCTCAATTTTTTCAGAGATTTCAGAAGTTGCTTGGATCAAAAGGCGGGAAAGCGATTGTACTTGTGAATAATGAAGTATGTGCAGGCTGTAATTATTCAATTCCAGCTTCGCTTGCCAATGACACTGGTAATGATGCAAAAGTAGTAAACTGCACAAACTGCGGAAGATTTTTATACAGATAAAGGAATGATATGCTATTAAATATCGACAGAACATTACAGTTGCTTTCTGAAGGGAAACCGATAGAAAAAATTGCTGAACTCGCGGATTGTTCAGTATCTGATGTTACTGATATTATTCAGGAAGCAAGGCGGCTTTTAGCAATTCACGAAAAACCGCTTTCTAGAAAAAAAGTAATTTTAAAAAAAGGCCATACTAAAACTGAAAGTGCAGATTCAAGCGATGAAATTGATCCTCTGCTTGCTGAAATATTTGATGGATCTGAACTTTCTGCAATACCCTATGCTTCTACACTTACAATTTATACGGATGGGGCATCAAAAGGAAATCCAGGTGAATCAGGTATCGGCATTGTTATTTTTGATGATGACCAGAGACAGGTTGGACGGGTTTCGAGTTATATCGGAACAGCTACAAATAACATTGCTGAATATACAGCTGTAGTTAGAGCACTTAAAATAGCAATATATTTCAAAGCTAAAAGCCTTAAAATTAGAACAGATTCAGAACTTGTTGTAAAGCAGCTTAAAGGTGAATATAAAGTTAAGAATGAAGAATTAAAAAAATTATATGATATCGCCATTTTGTTAAAAAAAGAAATTCCTTCATGCACCTTTGAACATGTTACTAGAAATTTTAATGACAAAGCAGATTTCCTCGCATCAAAGGCTGCGCTTTCCAGGGATGAAATATCTGAATGAGTCAGTTATGGGAACTGAAAAAAATACCGCCAGGCATCAATATTTCAGAATTTTCAGATTTTTTCTCGATTAGTGAAAATATTTTAAGACTAATTGTTTCAAGGAATATAACTTCAAAATCTGAAATCAGAGATTTTGTAAATCCGCATATAGGCGCTCTTAAAAGTCCATATCTTATGGATGAAATGATAGAAGCAGTTTCACTTATTAAAAACTCACTCAATAAAAAAAAGATCATAGGCCTGTTTTCAGATTCAGATCTTGATGGAATTACATCATTGAAAATCCTTCATTATCTTTTAAAAAAAATGGGTGCTGAAATACATTTCAGATATCCAAAAAATAATGAAACTTACGGTCTTACAAAAAACATTATAGATGAATTATATAAAAACGGGGTAGGTCTTCTTATCACTTCTGATTCAGGAATCAGGGATCTTGATGAAATTTCCTATGCAAGAAGTCTCGGTATGGATGTGATCATTACTGATCATCATGAGCAGGGAGAAATTCTGCCGGATGCAATAATAATTAATCCAAAAAAAAATAAATGCAGATATCCGTATAAAAGTTTAGCTGGTGTAGGTGTTGCTTTCAAACTTTGTCATGCGCTTCTCATGAGTTATATTCCTGTTTACAATAAAAAATTCATTTTAATTGCCCATTCAGGGGATTCTTTCCAAATTAAAAAAATTGAAAATTTAGCAGTTATTGAAGATGGGGTTACTGATACTGCTGAACATACCGTATTAAAATATAATCAGGATAATACAGTATTTATATGTTTAGATGTATCAGTAAATGATATATCTAAACTTAAATCATCCAACACTTGCTACGAAGCGCTGGATTTTATTTCATCCAGTATTGACGGATTTAATAACATTAAAAATAAATCAATTGAATCAGCTTGTAGATTTCTTGGAATAAACGACAAACATTTTACAAGTTCAATTGATCTGCTGGAGAGAATTTTTATTACAGTGCAGCTGCGGGCATCTGCTAAAATTTTTGATTTTATTAATTACTGCATGGAATTTGTTGCTATTGGTACTATTGCTGATGTTATGCCTCTTATTCATGAAAACCGGATTTTTGTAAAACTTGGACTTGAAAGGATGTCTAATTCTTCACATGGAGGAATCTCAAAATTATCTGAATATAAAAATGTTAATTCTAAATTTATTTCCTGGGAACTATCACCGGTTTTAAATTCTCCAGGAAGATATGGTAAAACTGATATAACAGTAGATTTTTTTCTGGAAAATGAATCTTCCAGAGAAAGAGATATTATAACAGAATTGAAAGAATTAAACGAAGCAAGAAAGAAACTTATTTCAGAGACATGTACCGGTTTAATATCTGACAAAAGCGGCAGAAGCTTAAATGTTCTAGAAGGTCTTGTTAGCGCAAAAACAGAAAAAATTCCAGATGGTATGACCGGACTTGTAGCTTCAAAATTGTCAGATTATTTTGGTAAGCCGGTAATAGCAGTTTCAGTTCCAGGTGAAAACGGATTCTGCAGAGGATCCGGAAGATGTAATGGCTCATATGATTTTTTTTCAAAAGCTGAAAAAGTTTCAGATAAATTTATCAGATTCGGAGGGCATGCTCAGGCATTCGGTTTTACTATTTCCTATGATAAAATTGATGAGATGATAGGCGACCTGGCTCTTTTAATAAACCATGCCGATTATACAGATTACAACAATAAAATTATAATAGATGAATTATTGAAATTAGATGAAATAAATACTAATTTTATCAGCAGCATTAAAATTCTTGAACCATTTGGCAAGGGAAATGAAGAGCCTTTGTTTTTAACAAATAAAATTAAACCTGAGTCTTTCACCAGGTTCGGAAAAATTCAAAATCATGGAAAATTTATAATTAATAATAAAACGAATCTTACGGCGATCGGTTGGGGTATGGCTGATAATATGGAAGAATTGTTTAATAGTTCTGATTTATTAGATATTGTTTACAAGCTTGAAAATAATGAATATAATAACAAAACCTATCCAAGGATGATAATTTCCGGAATAAAAAAAAGTTATTAAAGATTTATACCGGATATAATAATTTCAATTCTATCAAGTCTCTTATAGCCGATCGGTGTTTCCATAACTTCATTATTTCCAATTCCGGAGGAAGTTATTGATTTTGAATTTACCCCTGACGAAATCAGATATTTTAATATAGTTTCAGCTTTATACTTTGTATAATCTTTATAATCGAAGGCGGATGAATGACCTGCAATTTTTACAGTACATTCAGGGAAAAGTTTTATTACTTCAATAATTCGAGATAGTTTATTGATTCCTTCTTCGCTGAGTTTAAAATCATTTCCTTTGAATAGATTCTTATCCATAATTGTTATAGTGAATAAATCTTTTTTCCGGATCAGTCCTGAATCTAATATGGCATTTATCCGTTTATCTAAATTTCCGGAAGGTTGTTTCTGCTTTTTATAAAAATCAAGTTCCAGCATTAATTTTTTATTTTTATTATCTTTTGCCATGCTGTAATATTTTGCAGATTCAAGTTTAATAAAAGCAACTGTTGCGAGATAATAGGCACTTAAAAATTCGTCTTTATCCCATTGGGTGCGTGCGTTGATAATATTAATTACAGCGTCATTATAAAGATCGTTTGGTATGTATTGTTTCTGATCAACTAATGAATCAAGTGTTTTCAGGGAGTTTTCAGCCTGTTCAATAGCCTGTAACGAACCGTTTTTATCTTTTGAGTAAACAGGCAAAGTGAAAAGAAAGATTATAATTAAAAAAACAGGCAATAACTTAATTTTCATATTATTTCTCGTTTTCATTTTTAAATCCTTCGAGTTCTTTTTCTGAATTATAAAGTTCTTTTTTTGAATCGATTAATAAAAAATATGTTTTTGCTATCATAATTTCCTGGTATGCTTCTTCAATTTTGTTTGATTTTACAAGATCTTTGGAATTATTAATATGTTTTTTAATAATTGGAATATCTTCAGATGCATATTTATCTATTTCACCGGGATATGCTTCAAGCTGAGCTTCAACTTCAGATATTATTGAATTTACATCATCCCTTGATCTTGCATTCAGCTCAGAAATTGATGCCAGCCCTATTATAATAATAAAGCAGAATGATAGCATTTTCATAGAAGCAACCTTTAAATTAAATTTAGTAATCAATAATACCGATGTTTGTATGTTTTATATTGTTTTTATATTATATATTAATAAAAAGTCAATACTTTTTAGTTATAAATTCCATTGAATATAAAAGTGAAAAAATTTCAAGTTTATAAAATTTATAATGAACAATATCCATCTTATTAAATAATATACTTAATTTTAAAATAAATGTTTGACAATATTATTATGTCGTAATAAAATAAATTGTAATCAATATATATCAATAATAGTAATTATTTTTATAAATAGAGGATGACATTATGGAAATTGATGTAAAAGAAGACGATAAACTTGTAAGCATATCAATTAATGGCGATATAGAGATGATGACTATTAAAAGTTTTAAACAAAAGCTTTTCGAAATCGGCCAGAATATTGATAAAGATATAGAAATTGATCTCTCAAATGTTGATTATATCGATTCATCAGGAGTTGGAGTTTTAATCAGTTTATTGAAGCTTCAGAAGAAAAAAGGAAAAGAGCTTAAGATAAATAAAGTCAGTCCTAAAGTTCTGAATGTACTGAAATTAAGTTCATTATCTGACGTTTTTAACATATAACCCGTCATGGACATCAGAATCGGAAATGGTTATGATGTTCACAGATTCGCTGAAGGAAGAGATCTAACACTCGGCGGAATTAAAATCGAACATCCCCTTGGTTTACTCGGACATTCTGATGCAGATGTTCTGATTCATGCTGTAATTGATTCGCTGCTTGGCGCTTCCTCGCTTGGAGACATTGGAATACATTTTCCTGATACGGATTCATCATATAAAGATGCTGACAGTATAAATCTTCTTGAAACAGTATATAAAAAGATTATATCATCCGGTATTTCAATTATCAATATAGATTCTGTTGTGATTTGTGAAACTCCTAAAATTTCTCCTTATATTGAAAAAATGAAAAACAGGATCTCGGAAGCTCTGGGTGGTCTGGAATTAAACAGAATAGGTATTAAGGGTAAAACTACAGAAAAGCTTGGATTTACCGGCAGGGGTGAAGGAATAGCTGTTTATACTGTAGCACTTGTGGATGTATCAGCCAGAAAACTAAGCATTTAGATTTGAGAAAATACAGACTTAATAATATTTATTCTTATGAGACATAATATATCTTATCGGAAGTTGCATATTGAATCATCCATAAAAGTAATCCAAACGCATACTGTTGCCTCATTCAAAAATGTACTCGAAATATGGTATAATACCTCTGTTTAAGGATTAAGAATAGAACACGGATGACACGGATTACACGGATTTTTTGTGATTATGTTTACCTGTTTTATTAAATCTTCCTGCTGGATTTTATTTTTTTCTTTTCATTTTTTTAAAAAATATTATTTTTCATTACTTAATCTTTTCTTTATCCGTGTTAATCATAAAAATCCGCGTCATCCGTGTTCCATGATAATTTTATTCAGAATCAGTTTCAATCAGATCAGTTTTTATACCTGATATCTGGCCAATCTTATCATTGAATTTCTCAGCTCTTTTCAGGCTTTTTTCATAGCTGCCGCTTGCATTGGAAATATGTTTGCCAATAAGAGTAAAATCTGAATAAAATCCTTGAAAAGCATTTTGAACTTTTCCAAGTTCACCTATTATCATTTTAGCTTCCTGTTCAATTTTAAAGCCTCGTAGACCATATACCAGAGCCATCAGATATGAATAAAAGCTGTTCGGGGAAACTGGAATAACGTGTTTCTGAATGGCGTAGTTGAAAATTTCATAATCTTTAGTTGTCAGTGAGTCATTGATAATAGTTTCATAAAAAACATTTTCAGCCGGTATATACATCATAGCAAAATCGAATGTACCTTCATTCTGATTTATATATTTATCAGCTATTTCATCTATTCTGTCTTTAACTGATTTGATGAATTCCTTTTTGAATATTTTTTTGTCATTTTCATTATCTGCTGTAATTAATCTCTGAAAACTTTCCAGAGGAAATTTTGAATCAATCGGCACTATTCCCTCACCCAATTTTATAACTGCATCAACCTGTGTTCCGTTTTTAAAAGAATATTTAATCTCATAATTATTCGATGGAAATATCTGCTTTAATAAATCTTCCAATAAATATTCTCCAAGATTTCCACGGAGTTTTGGAGACTGAAGAATACTTTGCAAAGAAGAAATATCTTTTCCTATATCCTGAATATTTCTGGCTGTAACTTCCAGTGTTCCGAGTTTTTTCTGAATCTCTCCTATTACAGCACCTGTATTATTAAGCTGCGAATTTATATTCTGCTGTGATTTGTTCAGATTGTCATTAACCAGTTTCATAATTGAAGAAAGCTGAGCTGTGATATTCTGCTGGTTCTGGTTTAAAAGCTCCTGCTGTTTTGTCTGCGCTTCAAGCTGGGATTCCATCTGTCTGGTTCTAAGATCAACAATTTCATTTTTAAGATCAATCATCTGTGCGCTTGAAGAATCATTTTTAATGATAAATGATTTAATGAAAATTATGAATATAAGAAGCAGCAGAACGAGTGATATTATAAGATTTATGTCCATAGCATTTCTCCAAGTCCGGAATTTCTTTCCATGGGATGTTCAATCATATATCTGATTATTTCATCTGTACCTATAATGACAGCTCTTTGCCTGGCTCTTGTAACTGCAGTATAAAGCAATTCTCTGGAAAGATTCCCTGCACGCGTATCAGGAAGAATAATCAGTACCTGATTAAATTCAGAGCCCTGGCTTTTATGAACTGTGACTGCATAAGAAATTTTTAAAGAAGGCAGAATTGCCGGAGAAAATGATTTTATAGAATCGCCGGATTTAAAATAAACAGATATTAAATTATTTTTTTCAATAGCTACTCCTGTATCTCCATTAAAAAGATTAAGCCCGTAATCATTTTCATCTATCATAACCGGTGTACCATTCAGAAGCATTTCCGGATATATTTTTTTTCCATTTAATAAGATAGCAGTATTCTCATTAATTTTTTCTGTACCGAATAAACCGTTTTTCACAGCACATAAAATTGAAAAGCTGTTTAATGCATCAAGAGCTTTTTCAGGATTATTATTTCCGGAGGATTCAGTCAATTTTAAAAATCCATTTTTAATTATTTCAGATAATCTGATATTAATATCGCTATCAATCTGGATATACTCTATGTCTTTAAATCCGCTTTTCAGATATTTCAGCGAAGATTCTGTATCTCCGTTTCTAATAGATGTACTTAGCGCATAAATTCCGTCTTTTTCGCTGAATCTGTAATTTTTGTTTAATCTGATTACAGAACTGTTCATTTTGTTTTCTGAGTTTTCCAGTCCGGAAAATTTTAAACCTGATAAATCTTCCGCTGTTTTAATAAAATTTTTACTAAATGAATTTCCTGCAGTTCCTGTAATATCTGCAAAAACTGAACCGGCTTCAACAGAAGAAAGCTGCCCGCTGTCTCCAAGCAGAATGAGTCTTGATTTATCAGGAACTGCTTTCAGTAATTTTGCAGCTAACGATGCATCAGTCATTGAGGTTTCATCAATTACGATTATATCAGCATTTATTTCGGGATTTTTTTTATTGGAATTATTGTCGGAACTGAATTTTTGAAGCAGCCTGTGTATAGTAAAGGTTTCATCAGGAATAAATCTTTTAATTTTTTCATCACCAATATTCCCAATACCGGATATTATTGAATCTTTTAATCGCGCTGCAGCTTTTCCCGTAGGCGCTGCTGCATATATAACAGGATTGTTTCCAGAAAGTTCAATCAGCATAGCAAGAATTTTAATTACTGTTGATGTTTTTCCTGTGCCTGGTCCTCCGGTAACAACAGTAAATCTATTTATTGCGCATGAGATGGCAGCTAAAACCTGCATATCATTGTTTTCAGAATTTTTAAAATATTTTTTAATAATTTTTTTTAGAGCATCATTGCTGAATTCGGTAGGTTCTTTTAAAAGCAATTTGATCTTATCAGCAATAGATTTTTCGTAATCCAGGTACCTGTAAAAGTAGAACCTGCCCTTTTCATCAAGAACAAAAGGTTTTATTTCGTTATTCTTTTTCGGATTATTTGCAACTGCAGGATTTTTTCTGATAGCACCAATCCAGTCTTTTCCGGGAAGTGTATATTTGATCTGTGTAAACTCTGATAAAATTTCTGATATCTCCCTGCTTGTTAAATCGGGAAGAGAAACACAGGAATCACCGTATGCTGTTCTGTGGGATAAAATCATTACTGCCAGAGAGAATTCAATTGAAAAGTCTGATGTTTCTTTTGAAAAGAAATCAGCAATATGTCTGTCAAATGGATTAAACAGTGAAGCGATATTTTCTGGAACCGGCATCAGCCTCCTCCGCTTATAAAAGTATCAAGTGTTTTTATCAATTCTTCTTCCGGCCTGAAATGAAAGAAAGATGAGCCGTATCCGCCTGTTACACCTCTGATGAAAACATAAAATGCGCCGCCGAAATGTTTTGAATATGAATAATCCTTTATTCTTGATTTTAAATAGCGATGAACTGCAATTGAATAAATAATCGCCTGAAGAAAATAATTCCCTTCTATCATTGAAGATTTTAAAGAATCGCAATTATATTCTCCGGCAGTATCTCCAAGATGATTTGTTTTCCAGTCAAAGATGTAATACTTTCCATTATTTTCTGCAACAAGATCGATGAATCCTTTTATATATCCATCGGTCCGATTAATTTCTGTAATAGAATCAGTTGTAATGCTTTTTTCATATTGACTGCAAATTTTTATAAACTCTGCAGTATTGAATTTATTTAAAGGAAAATAAAATTCTAGCTCATTTAATCTCGATACAAAACCAGTCTGATTTAATTTAAATGGATTATTGTCAGCTTTTATTTCAATATCAAGAATTTTGTTTACAGTCTCTATTGCCGTTGGAATCCATTCTTCGCTTATTCTGAATTTCTTAATTTTATCAATGGCAGTTTGTCTGATTGATACTGAATCTTTATAATCAGATTCTTCAAATATTTCATGGAAAAAAATTCCACTTAGAGCACCTTTCGGAAATTGATTAATTCCTGTTTCTTTAATATCAGGTTTTAAATTTTTATTTTTTATATTTAAAAAAACGTCGTGGTCTTTTTCATCTGAAAAATTGTTTTTCAAAAGAGCACTGTAGCTTAATATTTTAAAACCTTTATCTATTGTAAAATCGATATCGCGGCATATTTTTTTTTCTTCACTAGCTTTTTTAATTGAATGTGTTTTGAAATCTTTTCTGACGGTATCACTTTGAATATTTTTAACAATAATATTTAATCTTTTCATACTTTTTAATTCTGAAATCATATTAATATTTTCTGTAGCCTTGCTTATTAAATCATGTCTTTTCTTTTCCTCATTCGGATTAAAATCTGCCGGAGAATGAAACAGATATGCAGCAGCCGAATTATAGGTTTTTTTAATTTTTCCCCATGTCAGATATGTCCTATAACGCGCTCTTGTCAAAGCAACGTATATAACACGGAGTTCTTCTGCAAGAGATTCGTACTCGGAAATATTTTTAGTATTCTCATCAGGAGCTATATCAAGAACAGTGTCAGAATTTTCATGATATTTTATAAATGTATTTTCAGGGCTGGAATCCCATAAGTCAGGACAAAATACGATTCCGTATTCAAGTCCTTTGCTTTTATGAATTGATATAATTGTAACTGCATTCTCATCAGTTTCCAGCCTGAGCTGATTTTCATTGGAATCATAATTTTTATTAGATATAATTTTATCCTGCAGCCATTTTATAGATGCATCGATATTGTTTTTGCTGTTTTCTTCTGCCTCATTAATTAATTCAGCAAGGTGCCCGATATTCGTTATAGAACGCTCCCCTCCATAAAACTTAATGATTGCTGATTTGATTTTCTCTTCTGATAAAAGTTTTTTTATCATACTGATAAATCCGCTGTTTTCCCATACTGTTTTCCATCTTTTAAATTTTTCAGATAAAATACCGTGGCCTTTTTCTTCTGTTGTTTCTTTTATAATCTGTTCTGCAGAATAACCGAATATGGATGTAGCAAGCGCTGATTTTATGACATTAATGTTTGATGGTGATGATACAGCTTTCATGATTCTGAATAATTCTTCTGCTTCGATGGATTGAAAAACACTTTCTGTTGCATAAATTACAGACGGTACCCCCCTTTCTCTTAGCATGTTTTGTACAGTCAGGCCGTTTTTATTTTTTTTTACTAAAACAGCAATATCACTTGCTCTGATTTTATTTTTAATTTCTGAATTACTTTCAATTTTATAAGCTTTTCCCTGTTCAGACAGATTTAGAATATTTACAATTTCATCTGCTATTAAAATATCAGCAGATTCTCTTGAAGTCCCGATATTCAATGCGCTATCTTTAGAATTAGAAGCAGTCATAAAAAAAACATTAAGCGGTCCATTTTTATCTTCTATGAAATATGATGATGGATTATCCGGATAATTCACCGGATTAAAAGGAATCTCCGGGAAAATAAACGGATATCTGATTCTTTCAAAAATTGAGTTTACTGATTTTACAAGATCTTCAGCAGATCTCCAGTTTTTTTGAAGAGTTTCTGTATTTGAAGCAGTTTTTACAGCCTCAATATATGTAAAAACATCTGCTCCCCTGAACCCATAAATAGACTGTTTCGGATCTCCTATCAGGAAAAGAATTGATTTTTCGCCGAAAATGTTTTTAAAGATTTCATACTGACGTTTATCTGTATCCTGAAATTCATCAATAAGAGCAGCCTTGAATTCAAATCTTATTTTTTCAGCAAATTTCATGCCGCTGATTTTTTTTAAAGCTTCGCTGATTCTATCTATTAAATCATTATAAAATAAAATATTATTTTTTTCTTTAATTTTAGCTGATTCAGTTTTAATAAATTCCGGAAATCTGTATTCTATTCCTGTTAAAAAATTTAAACAGAGTGTATCAAATTCATCGAAACTGTTTTTAAAATCATCACATAAGATAAAAAACGGATTATCCGTATTGAATTCATTATTTTTTGTTTTAGATGATGATAGTTTTGATTGAGTAAACCGATCAAATTGATCAAAAAGTTTCATTCCGGGCTGTTCAGATTTTAAAAATAAATTCATCTGTTTTATATAAGTATCGATTCTTTTATAACTTGTCTGCTTCAGTCTTTTGTCAGTTACAATTTCAATAATACTTTTATATACATCTTTCTTATTCCAGTTTTCTTTAATAGTCTGAAAAGATTTATATAACTTATTATAAGCACTGATAATTAAAGATTCATTAAAATACAATTCATCTCTGGTTTTTGCTCCAGCTCTGAGTAAATCATATCCGGTTTCTGCTGACTTTAAAAGCTTCTGCAGTCTGTCCATGTAATTATTATTTAAATGCATTATTACCGGTGCAGGAAGGTTTGTAAAATTGATTCTCCAGAAATCATTTACAATGTTTTTATAATAATCATCCGTATCAGTTTCAAGTTTTGTATTGTACAGCGATCCGCTTTCAAATGCGTTTTCTTCAAGAATTCTCAGGCAGAATCCATGAATTGTAAAAATTGCAGATTTATCGAAATCTCTTGCAGCATTTTCAAGAAGTATTTTTTCAACAGCATTAACATTTTCAGTCTGGGTAAGCCTTTTCCTTATGCGGGATTTGAGTTCTTTAACTGCTGCATTGGTAAATGTAACAACTAGTATATTATCAACAGTTAATTTTTTTTCGATTATTAATCTGACATATATTTCTGCAAGAGTATAGGTTTTACCTGTACCGGCACTTGCTTCAATCAGTGTGGTTCCTTTATCCGGAATATTTATTATTTTTTGATTCATTGCAGGTCTTTTTCTTCTTCAAGAAATTCAATAACAGGCAGGCATAGTAAAAGTGAATTCTTTCTTAATTCCTCAACCTTACCGATATCGGATGCTATTAATTCTGATTCACCGAATATAAGATTAAAATACCTGAGGTCTGAATCTTCTTTTAGTTTAATTTTTTTTGAACCTTTTTCAAGAGCAATATCAAGTGATATACCAGGCATAAAAAGAAAAGGATTTCTGCTGCCTTTTTTAAACAGACTTATTATATTTTGTAAATGAAAAACAGCATCCTTTGAGTCAATTTCCTTCAAACTCCAGAGAGTTATTTTTTTTTCTTCTTTCGCAGCAATCAGACTTTTATTTTTTTTCACTGAATTACATAAAAGATGATTGATCCATGCTGTTATTATAAATTGTGCATTTAAAGATGAATTTTTAATATTGAGTATACCTTCTTTGAAAACATTTTCTATCTGAAAAAAAATTTCTATATCATCAATTATTATAGATGAATTGATATTTATTGCAGTTGACTCTATTCCGATTTCATTTATTGAATCAATGAAATCATAAACTGTTTTATTTACAAGAATCTCTCCAATTTTGCCATGCGGTATGCTTCCTTCAGCTTTAAGTTCCATAAAAAGTGAAGATTCTTTTTTATCCAAATATGCGGAATATGCCCTGCTCCCGATTTTATATAAATCAAGATTATCAAGTGTGAATTTTTCATTAGTTTCAATTTCTGATACATACATATCCAGGTTAATGCCTAAAATTTTTGCAGTAAAAAACTTTGCCGGATCTTTGAAAAAGTTTATTAAGGTGTGATTCGTAATATTTCCGGAAAAAAATTCAGGCGCTTCAAACGTTTTATAAAATGGAGGTCTGTTTTCTTTTTTTGTTTTTAGATTTTCTGATACAGAAAAATTTTCCCGGGAAAAACTGAAAAATTCCTGTTTTCCTGTGAAATACTCCCTGCTGAATCCGTGAAGTCTGTGGTTTAACAGTATAGTACTGGAAATTGTTTTTTCATTTTCTGTTTTAAAAAAAGTGTCAATGTAATCCAGTAATTCACTTACCATAACGGATGGAGGCTGAATGCTGTTATCATATATATTCTGCCCAATGTAGCTGATATGCAGTTCATGTTCCGCTGAAATCAGAGTCTCAAGAAACAGATATCTGTCCTCGTCGCGTATGTTTCTGTCTCCGGGTATAGGTTTTTCTTTAAGCAGATCAAAACTTACAGGTTTGATGCTTCGAGGAAATGAATCATCATTCATGCCGATCATAAAAATTATTTTAAAAGGTATGCTTCTCATTGGAAGCATTTCGCAGAAAGTGACTGATCCATTTAAATAATTGGCTGATATTCTCTGGTTTTTTAATTTTCCTGATAGAAAGTCTTTAACTATTGAAATTTCCACCTGAGAGTTAAAGCCTGATTTTTTCTGAATATCTGAAAGTATATTTAAATTTTCTTTAAGAAATTGTATGAAATCAATGGATGAATCTTCCTGCATAAAATCTGTTATAAGACTTTCAAATATTTCAGTCCATCCTTCGAGAGTCTTTTTTTCAGAAAAAAACTGATAATATTTTTTCAGTATATCCAGATAATCAAGAAAATTTCCTATAATAAATGAGTCTTTCCCTTCAGCTTCATCATATGGTAGAATTCCATTGAAAAAATTTCCATTTCCCCGAGGCAAAGCATATCCTAAAAGAATTCTTTTCTTAAACATAATCCAGGTGTTTTCAATATATTCAGGAAGCCCCAGTTTTCTTTTATGTTCTATATCCAGTCCCCAGGCAGTATTTGTCTCAGATATCCATATTTTAATTTTTTCTATATCTTCGTATTTTAGAGAAAACTTATTCCTGATTTCTTCATATTCCAGAATTTCGAGAACCCTGTCTGATTCAAAACGCGAAGTATAGATATTTATTATTTTTAAAAATATTTCAACATCGCGGTTTTGTGAAAAAAAGCTTCTGTCTGAAATTGCGTATGGGATTTTTCCATCAGAAAAAAAAGCGTGTATGAATCTTGAGTATTTCTCAATATCAGGAGCCATGACAAGAATATGTTCGGGCTTTATATCATCATATCTTGAAAAAACATCTAGAATGTTGTCATACAGGATTTCAATTTCTCTCATTTCGCTGTGACAGCAATGCAGTCGTATTGATTTATCAGCATGAATTTTTTTTTCATTCAATACTGATATTTCCGGTTCTGTAAGATTTAATATAGAGGTTTTGATTTGTCCAAGGATTGTGCCTGAATCATATTCACAGAATAGCGATTCTTCACTGTCTATTGGATCCAGATTATATATATATCCTAAAAATTCTTTTCCGCTTTTTCCCCAGGAAGCAAGAAGTCTGTTTCCTTCTTCCACGTGCAGTTCATTTTCTGTCTTTCCTGTTTTTCCGGTTAAACGGGTAATTTCTTTTTTGGATTTAATATCGAACCAGTATTTTCTGCATGGGTTTAGAATATAAAAATGTATATCAATGAATTGTGCAGCTGCTCTGATTATATCTAGATGAAAATTAGGCATATACGAAACGCCGAATATAAACAGTCTTTTAGGAAGCTTATCTTTTGCAATATTATCGATATTATCAAAAAAAAACTTTCTGTTTTCGTACGGCATCTTATGCGGAAATTCTGATCTTAGTTTTCTCCATAAAACCGCCTGCCACGATTTGTCTTTGCCCGAATCCCATTCAGACATCATATCAGGCCTGAATGTAATGTATTGATCAAAAAGCTCTGAAATAATTCCTGAAATCTGATATGATTTAATAATGGTGTTCCCGGTTGTGATATAATCTTTTATTTCAGAAAATTCTGATGATGAATAAATCTCAGGGAGAATGCGCATAAGTGAAAACAATACTGTTTCCGTATCGAAAAGTCTTTCATTGGTCATTTCAGGTATTACTGATTTAAAGATTGTTTCTACAGCTTTGTTAGGAAAAGGATATTCCGCATTTGCCCATATTCCGAATTTTTTACTTAGCTTGAGTGAAATCCATTTTTCCATGCCGCGGCTTTGAATAATAATTGTTTCTTTCATTAACGGCGGCAGAGGATTTAGTGATATTTTTTGAGAAAGATCTTCCAGAAGATATTCTATATTATTTGAGGTGTGTAAATAAAATCCGGGCATAATTTTAATTATAAAAGATGATTTGAAAAAGTAAATTTATATTGCCACTGAATTTTTAAGCCCGGCATTTTTTCAGAAGATGTTTTATCTGATTTAATCCCCACTGCGCATTTTTGATAAAAAAGCTCTTACGATATTGGTTATCCTGGTAAGAACAAGAGCGCTTATAATCGTATCCAGCATATTAGGAAGCTTGATTCCGGTTCCCCTGAAAACAGTCAGCATTTCAACTTTATAGCATAGAATAAAAGCCAGAATGATTATAAGAGCATCTCTGGCCGCATCAACTGCAACAGCATTATTAATCTGCTTCAGTGAAGCTATTGAAAAAACTCCCATTATTGCTGCCTCAAGAATAATTGCTATCAAAAAAAGAGTAAAGATATTTTGAAATAGGATATCAGCGTTCATTGTTTTCCTTCCCTGTTTTGAAAATCAGGCTTCCATTTATTGCCTCGTGACTATATTACTTTATTAATAATAAAAAATCAAGTTAATTTTTATTTGAATGCCTGATTTCACGATGGATTTTATATTATAAATTGACATAATCCATCTTTAGATAAATACTTAACAAAATAATTGAATAAAATTTAATCATAGCAAAATGAATTCACTAGAAGGTGCAGGTCATGCCTCAATATTGCTCAGTACATGTCGTCAGAGCTGGAATGACAGAAAAATTAAAAAATACCTGCCATTTCCTTTGCGTGATATGAACTTCTCACAAGCGGACCTGACATTACTTTTTCAAAACCGATTTTCAGAGCGATCTCTCTGATTTCAATAAATTCATCAGGAGTATAATATTTTTTCACCGGATGATTTGTTTTAAGCGATTTCAGATACTGGCCTATTGTAACAAATGAACAGCCTGTCTGATAGAGATCTTTTAATGTTGATAAAATATCTTCTATATCTTCACCAAACCCGATCATTAAACCTGATTTTACTTTCAGGCCTTTTTTGCTAACATAAGAAATAAGCTCCAGTGATTTTTCATAGCTGCCGAGCGGCCGTAATTTTTCATAAAGATTTTTTGAAACTTCAATATTATGGTTTATTATATCAGGACTGGAAGAAATGATTTTATCAATTGATGAAATCATATTATTTTGAAAATCCGGTACCAGAACTTCAACTGAACATGCAGGATTCAGATTTTTAATATTCATAACAGTTTCACAGAATAAAGATGCTCCTCCATCCGGAAGATCATCCCGTGTAACAGATGTTATTACAGCGTGAGTTAGAGACATTTCTTTTACAGCTTCAGCTATATTAAGCGGTTCGGATTGATCCGGTTGCTCGGGAATTCCTTTGATTACAGAACAATAAAGGCAGTTTCTTGTGCAGATATTTCCAAGAATAATAAATGTAGCTGTTCCGCATCCGAAGCATTCGCCGATATTCGGGCATAAGGCTTCAGTGCATACAGTATGAAGATTTTTACCGGAAAGAATTCTTTTAATCTTTGTGTAGTTCTGCCCGCCAGGAATCTTGAATTTTATCCAGGCAGGTTTTCTTAATTCTGTTTCTGCCATTTCAGAACAGGTTTTCTTGCAGCTGTAACTGCATCAACTTTTTTTACTGGAGTATTCTGAGGTGCGTTTTTCACAATTTCAGGCGTTTCAAAAATTTCTTTTTTTATTTTTACCATGGCATCAAAAAAAGAATCAAGCGAGTCTTTACTTTCGGTTTCAGTTGGCTCAATCATCATCGCTCCATCAATAATAAGAGGAAAATATACTGTTGGCGCATGAAAACCGTAATCAAGAAGACGCTTTGCAATATCATTCGTTGTCACGTGATTCGGAAGACCTTTATCATTGATGATAAACTCGTGCATGCAGGATCTTTTAATAGGAACATTAAATTCTCTGCCGAGTTTTGCAAGAAGATAGTTCGCGTTTAATACAGACTTCTGCGAAATCTCTCTGATTCCTTCAGCGCCGAGTGCTGAAATGTATATATATGCTTTCAGATAAACAAGGAAATTCCCGTAAAATGAATGAACTCTTCCTATTGAATCAGGATAATCTGATTTAAGAGAATATTTGCTGTTTTTAAATTCTATAATCGGAACAGGAAGATATTTAATAAGATTTTCTGATACGCCGATCGGACCTGAACCGGGCCCTCCCCCGCCGTGAGGTGTTGAAAAAGTTTTATGAAGATTAAGATGTATTAGATCAAAACCCATGCTGCTCATTTTTGCAGTTCCTATAACAGCATTGAAATTAGCTCCGTCTCCATAAAAAAGGGATCCATTCTTCTTTAGAATTTCCGATATCTGCAGAATGTTTCTATCAAAAAGACCGAGCGTGTTCGGGCTTGTAAGCATCATTCCGGCAACGTCAGGTGTTATTAGCTCTTTTAGTTTGCTGATATCAACATCACCTTCTGCAGCTGATGGAACAGTAACAACATTATAACCGCAAATGGAAACCGATGCAGGATTTGTCCCATGAGCGGAATCCGGGATTAGAATAGTTTTTCTATTTTCACCTTTATCCTCAAAATATTTTTTCATAATCATTACTGCAGTAAGTTCACCATGCGCTCCTGCTGAAGGCCATAGAGAAATTCCGGGCATTCCTGTAATTATGGAAAGCATATTTGAAAGTTCATGCATAATCTGCAGAGAGCCTTGTGAAAAATTATCACCTGCATGAGGATGCATTGCACTGAAATTTTCAAGAGAGGATAATTTTTCGTTTATTTTAGGATTGTATTTCATTGTACAGCTTCCGAGCGGATACATTCCTGAATCAACTCCGTAGTTCATTTGTGATAGCCTGGTATAATGACGCACAACTTCAACTTCGTTGACATCAGGAAGTTCAATTCCGTCATTTAGGAATTGAACTGGAATCGGATCATTATCGCTGCAGAGAGCTTTCCCTGGGAGGTACTGGTTTTTCCCTTTTTCGCTTATATCAAAAATTACGCTCATTTTTTTTCCGCCTGTAATATAATTTCGTTTGAATTTTTTAATAAACATAAAACTAAGAAGCTATATAATTCTACTGTCATCCCCGCGAAGGCGGGGATCCATGTTTTAATAAAAATAGGTTCCCGCCTTCGCGGGAATGACAGACATGATTAACTCCATTTAATAAAAAAATTACAATATTTCTATAAATCTATCTATTACATCTTTAGAATGATACTCTGTTGCGCAGACAAGCATTGCATCAGAATAATTTTTAAAATAATCGCCTAAATAAAGTCCCGGTATGAATCCCTTATCAGATGCTTTGGTTATAATTTTTTTAATATCTTTATGTCTTATAACGAATTCATTAAAAAACGGCCTTTCTTCTTTGAATGCAGCAGTAAAACCTTTTTCGATAAGTCTTTTTTTTAAATAAGAGGCATTATTATGATTTATAACTGCAAGGTCTTTCAGTTTAGGCCCAATCATGCTTAAATATATTACAGAACGAAGAGCCACAAGTGCCTCGTTTGAGCAGATGTTCGATGTGGCTTTTTCCCTTCGGATATGCTGTTCCCTTGTCTGAAGAGTAAGAACATATGCTTCCTTTCCGGCTTCATCAAGAGTTTTACCAACAAGTCTACCAGGCATTCTTCTGAGGTAATCACTTTTAACAGCAAGTAATCCAAGAAGAGGCCCTCCGAATCCGGGATAATTTCCAAAGCTTTGTGCTTCCCCGCATACAATATCAGCACCTAGACTTCCAGGCGATTTTAAAATGCCGAGGCTAAGCGGTTCAGTTACACATACTATGAATGCTGCTTTTTTTTCTTTTGCAGTTTTAGATATAAAAGCTAGATCTTCAATTGAACCGAAAAAATTAGGATTTTGAACAACTACTGAAGATATTGTTTCATCTAATATTTTTTCAACCGAAGATTGGTCTGTAATTCCTTCGTTTTCATCAATCATAACCAGTTCAATATCAGCAGCCCAGGTATAAGTTTTCAATACCTGAAGATAATTCGGATTGAGGCATGAACTTACAGCAATACGGTTTTTATTGTTTGCTCGGGAAGCTATAATTACGGATTCAGCGAGAGAAGTTGCACCGTCATACATACCTGCATTGGATGCATCCATTCCCGTAAGATTTGCTATCATTGTCTGATATTCAAAAATGGCACTGAGTGTTCCCTGACTGACTTCAGGCTGATACGGAGTGTAAGCTGTATAGAATTCCGATCTGGAGGCAAGTTGATCTACAACTGCCGGAATATAATGTCTGTATGATCCAGCACCAAGAAATGAAACCGGTCTTTGATTCTTTTCTGCAATTCCGGATAAAAGCGTTTCAAGTTCCAGGTCGCTTTTAGGCTCCGGCAGATCGAGGAGCTCTTTCAGCCGTATTGATTCCGGAATATCTTTAAATAATTCATCAATTGAAGAAGCTCCGATTTCCCGGAGCATTTCTTTTTTGTCATTTTCTGTAATGGATATATATTGCATCACTCGCCTGCTTCAACATGCTCGGAGTATTTATCTGAATCCATTAGATCATCAAGATCGGATTTGGCGCTGATTTCAATTTTAAAAATCCAGCCGTCACCGTAAGGCTCGCTGTTTATAAGATCAGGCGAATCTTCGAGTTTTTTATTTACTGCGGTGATTCTTCCTGATACAGGAGTGAAAATATCTGAAACTGCTTTAACAGATTCAACAACAGCAACCTGCTCGCCTTTTTTAACTTCTGTTCCCGGCTCCGGAAGTTCAACAAAAACTATATCAGTTAATAGTTCCTGTGCGTGATCGGTTATTCCGCAAATTCCGTTAAAATCACCTTCAATTCTTATCCATTCGTGATCTTTGCTGTATTTTAAATCCTGTGGTATTGAGCTCATAATATCCCCCCTGTTAATTTTCTATTTTTATATTTTCAGCCATTATATTTATAAAAAGGTTTTTCTGCAACAACTGCATCAATGTGTTTTTCACGTATTAAAACAGTAATTTTATCGTCTGTTTTTACTAAACCGGATTTTACAAGAGCAAGACCAATTCCGTTTTTAAGTGTTGGCCCATATCCGCCGCTTGTAGCATAACCTATCTCAATATTATTATGGTATATTTTATAATTCTCCCTTGCTATGCCCTTTCCTGTCATTTTAAATGCTATTGATTCCCTTGAAGCTCCTTTTTCTTTCTGCTCAGTGAGAATTTTTTTTGCAATATATTCATCCTTTGAACTGACAATCCATTTAATGCCGCCTTCAACCGGAGTTATTGTATCAGAAAGTTCGTGGCCATATAAAGAGTAACTCGACTCAAGCCTTAGTGAATCTCTTGCGCCGAGCCCAACCGGAAGAAGACCATATTGTTTCCCGGCATTTAGAAGATCGTTCCACAAAGAAGCTGCCAGGGAATTATCAATGTAAATTTCATATCCTGATTCGCCAGTGTAACCTGAATTTGAAATGATTATGCTGATATTTTTATAACTGAAATTATCAAATCTGAATCTTTTCATTTGAGCCAGTCCGGGGTCTCTGATTATTTCAGATAGAATTTTTTTTGATTCAGGTCCCTGAAGATCGATTTTAGTTGTTTTATCTGAAATATTTTCAATTTCAACATCAGCAATCAGATTTTTTTTCATCCAGTTGAAATCTTTTTCAATGGTGCCTGCATTGACTACAACTATATATTCATCATGATTTATCATATAAATAAAAAGGTCGTCGATAACTCCGCCGTTTTCATTGCAGAAAACAGAATACATCGATTTTTTCTCTTCAAGTTTTGCAAAATCAGTTGGTATTAATAATTTTAAAAACGCAGCTGAGTTTTTTCCTTTTACAGTAATTTCACCCATATGTGATACATCAAAAATACCGCATTTTGTTCTAGTTGCATAATGCTCATCAATAATTGAAGAATAATATACCGGCATTTCCCATCCGGCAAAATCCACTATTTTTGCTCCGAGTTTAACATGTTCCCCGTAAAGAGAAGTTCGTCTTGTCATTTCTTAATCCTTCTTAATCCGAAATCAACTGCTCTTAATAACGGATCGTTAACTTCACTAACTGCCGGACAGTAGGCCATTTCAAGTCTTCCTATATCTTCAATAGATATTCCGAATTCAATGGCCATACTTATTATATTCATTCTTTCAGCACAGCCTTTTTTTCCAACAGCCTGAGCGCCTAAAATTTTTCCGCTTGTTTTATCAAAAATTACTTTAATCTGAATCTGGCTGTTTTCAGGGAAATATTCCGGCAGAATATTGGTTTTTATTTTTCCTGATACAGGATCAAACCCGTGAAATCTTGCTGTCTCAGTGTTGAAACCTGTGCCTGAGATCTCAAGTTCGCCTATCATCGTTACAAATGTACCTGCAGTTCCCTTATACTCAAAATTTCCTCCGGATGCATTTAATCCGGCTAAAGTTCCGTGCTTATAAGCTGATGTTGCAAGTTTTGCCCT
Source organism: uncultured Leptospirales bacterium (assembly GCA_964392365.1). Lineage (GTDB taxonomy): Bacteria > Spirochaetota > UBA4802 > UBA4802 > UBA5550 > CAYMPH01. The sequence continues at coordinate 61,147 of CAYMPH010000009.1, read as the reverse complement.
TGATTCCTTTCCAGATATAATCGACCAGCCTGAAACGCAATCACCTGCTGCGTAAACATCTTTAGCAGATGTCATGAGCCTTTTATCTGTAATTATACCGTTTGGACTAAAATTTAATCCGGATAATTCAGCAATGGATGTGTCCGGCTTGAAACCTGCAGCAAGAATTGCAAAATCAGATTTTAAAACTCCAGCCTTATCAATGGATAATTCAAGGCCATTATTATCTTTTATTTCTGATATCATTGAAGAAGTTAACACATCGATTCCTGATGCTTTTATATATTCTTCAGCAATCTGCGACATGTCTTCATCAAGAATTCCAGGGAGAATCTGCGGTCTGCCTTCAGCAACAGAAACAGAGAGCCCTGCTTTTTTTAGGGCAAAAGCGCTTTCAAGACCAATTGCTCCGCCTCCGATAATAACGGCATGTGAAGCTCCGGTAATAGCCCGGCTGATAAATTTTAAATCATTAATGCTTGAAAGAGTAAATATTTTTTTATTAATCAGATCAGCAAGACCTTTAACCGGTGGTAAAAGTGGTTTGGAACCTGTTGATAATATTAGTGAATCATATTCAACAGAATCTGTTTCATCAGATTTAATAAATAATTTTTTTAATGAAGTATCAGCCTTTACAGCAATTGATTTAATTTTTTTGATTTTCATTCCAGGGAGATTGATATTCTGTAATACATCCTCCTGTTTAACAATTCCTTCAAGTGAATATGGAAGAGCACAGGGATGCATCAGGTCGGATTCTTTATTATCTATTACTGTTATTTCTGCTGCAGGCATATTCTTTTTAATAGAGATGGAAGCTGCATAACCTGCTGAACCGAAACCTGCAATTATAATTTTTTTCAATTTATATCACCGCGTTCTTTTAAATAATTTATTAATGCTTCAAGTCCGAGAACATAGCTGTAAATCCCGAATCCTGAAATCTGTCCGATGCATACAGGTGCAATATATGAATGCTTTCTGAACTCTTCACGTGAGTGAATATTGGATATGTGAACTTCAACTGCCGGAATTGAAATACCTGATATAGCGTCTCTTATTGCAATTGACGTATGGGTATAGGCGCCTGGATTTATCAAAAGACCATCAGAGGTCCTGTTTTTCTGAATAAAGTCGATAATTTCTCCTTCAATATTTGATTGAAAGGAAATAATTTCAGATGAATTTTCTTCTGCGTATTTTGTGAGAATTAAATTTATATCTTCCAGCGTTTTATCGCCATAGATCGATTTTTCTCTTGTCCCGAGAAGATTCAGATTCGGGCCATTAATTACTATTATTTTATATTTTTTCATGGTTTATTTGATCTTTGTTTTATAATATTCTAATAAATTTTGAGCCTGATGTTTGAAAACACCGCTATCCTTGAATGAAATAAGATCTTTAAGTTCCTGAACTGATTCAGCAGGTTTATTTATCTCACTGTAAATTATAGCAAGCATAATTTTTGCTTTTAACCTGTAAAAATTCTGATCGTTTTTAATGCCGGATTCCTTTTTAAAAGCCATATCGGAAAGTCTTTTATAATACTGAACGGCACGTTCTTTATTCTGGAAAATCGAAAGAGATAATTCTCCGAGATTAAAAAGTGTTTCATCCAGATATTCACTCTTTACGAGAGAAAGTTTTAAATAATATGAATATGAATTTTCATAATTTCCTGTATCAAGATAATATCTTCCAGTATAATATAAAATAAAATCTTCACTTGTTTTATATTTTGAAAGCAGGTTCGAAAAACGGTTGAAAAACATTAAATCCTTTTTATTGTAATAATACTCAAGGTTGCTTCTATATATTTTTTCTGAAAGTTCGTTTTTGCTGATGCTGTCTTTATGCTCTAATGAAAGTTGAGCGACTTTTTCAGATTGTCCTGATTTGAAATAACACAATACAAGCATCGAATTTTTTTTGTCTGAAAATTCTTTTGAAGTTACCCTGTTTAACAGATTGATTGTTTCAATATATTTCATTCCTGAAAAATAAATTTCTGCCAACAGCAATAAAGATGCTTCATAAACCGGATTATCAGGATATAAAGATATACTTTTATTAATATAGAACGAAGCGTCTTCAATTTTTTTTATATTAAAGTAATACCTTGAAGCTGAATAAAGGAATTCAGGATAAAAATTATTGTCTTTCTCAAGATATTTTGAGGCATTGAATGCTGATTCCGTATCGCCTATGAAAAAAGCACTTTTTACAAAAATAAGAATATCGCTTTTTTCAAGTTCTTTAATTGAAAAATTATACATTTGAGTATAAACATCTTCAAGACGGCCTGTGTAAAAATAGCTTCTGCTTAACAGAAGAAGAATTTCTTTCCATTGAATTTCATCAAGGCTCGGAAGTTTATCTGATTTTACAGTTGAAATCAGCTGATCGTATTTTTTAAGATTATAAAGTGAGATCATTAAATTAAAAAAAGCTTCACCTTTGTTTTTTTTAGAACCAATAGACAAATAGCGTATAAAATAATCAGAGGCCTTGCTGTAATCTTTATCTGTAAAATAATCATCTGCAAGTTTCAATAAAATTTTCTGAGTTGTTTCCGAATCCGGAAATTTTGCTGTAATAAGATTAAAATAAAACTGTGCTTCTTTTTCTTTTCCTGTTTCATGCAGCTTCATAGCATATTTATATATTGTTGAATCAGCATTCACCATTTTAATATGTTTGTTTGTAATAGCTGTTACTGCGGATAAAGCCTCTTTCATGTCATTTAATTTCATAGAAGATTCGAATAAAAGTATCTGAGCCGAGTAATCATTCTCTGCTTTCCCTGAAGCAATATATTTTTTGATAATTGATACAGCTTCTTTATATTTTCTGTTTTTGAAATTTGCCAGTGCCACATAGTAATTTGATTCATTTATATATTTTGAAAAAGGATTTTCATTCTGGATGCTGTTTATTAGTTTTAAAGCGAGATCAGTTTCCCCTTTCTCAAGAAGAACCCGTGATTTAAGGAAATTTATTTCATCAAGTTTTTTATCATACTGGAATTCACCTGTATAGTTGTTGAGAATTATTTCAGCGTCACTGAACTTTTCTTCAATAATATAAGCTCTTGCAAGCATAATGGACGATTCTTTTTTTTCATCACGGTCAGTTGTCATCAATGCATCTTTAAGATAGCCCGAAGCAAGATTTGATCCGGTAGAAAGATAAAATTTACCTAGGAGCTTGGATGCTTTTGATTTAATCTCTGTCGAAGCAGATACTTTTATTGCTTCTTCAAGGAATTTTATTCCATTTTTCTCGTCACCCAGTTCCAGATCAATTTTTCCAAGTTCTAGAAGTGCGCTGGAATATTTTGGCGAATTTTTTCCAATTAACACAAAAAATTCAAGATTTGTTTTTGCAGTTTGATATCTTCCGGCAGCTGAAAAGGATACAGCTTTATAATACTGTGCTTCGCTGAAAGGATTTTCCTTCATTAATGAATCCGGTATTGAATTAAAATAATCCAGAGCATTTTGATGATTTCCCTGATTCTGGTAAATCTGCCCAAGAATCAGTTTTGCTGATGAACTTAGTCTGTTATCCTCAAAGTATGTTGCGATTGGAATCAGTTTTGCAATGGATTTTTCATATTGATTGTTTTTAAAATGAGCCTCGCCGATTTTTAAAGATCTTTCCAGATTTTTCTTTTTAGCTGCAGCTTCAGGGCTTTTTGAAATGGATGATTCCCATTCAATAACTGCTTCATCGTATCTTTTCTGTTTATAATATATTTCACCAATTCTATCATATGACGGCGCAACCAATATGCCATCCTTGCTTTGAATAATATATCTTTTATATTCTTCTATAGCTTTAACATATTCACCTGTCAGAAAAAAAGATTCACCTATCCAATATCTTGATTCAATGCATAAATCGGATGTTTTGCATCTGCTTAAAAAACTGCTGAATTCGTATAAAGCGGATTTGTATTTTTTTTGTTCAAAGATTGATCTGCACAGGTAAAATGAAGCGGTATCTGCAAGATCGCTGTTTCCGGAATCGATTACTTTTTTAAATAAAAGTTCTGAAGATCCGTAATTCCCTGAAGAAAAAGCACTCATTCCCTGCTGGTACTGCATTTCAATATTCGGAAAAGCTGTTTTTATTGATACAGCAATGATTATTATTATAAATAGTTTTTTCATTTTAATTTATCAATTATAAATTCCATTGCAAAACAGGCCGATTTATATCTGACCTGTCTTCTATTCCCTGTGAATTGTTTTCTGATTAAAAACTTTTTTCTTTTTATTATAAATCCAAAACAGACAGTACCGGCCGGTTTTTCTATTGAACCACCATCAGGACCTGCAATTCCGGTTATACTGATTGATACTGTTGAGCCTGTGATTTTTTTTATACCCTCAGCCATTTTATCTGCTGTTATTTCACTGACTGCGCCGTGTTTATCAATTATTTTTTTATCTATTTTTAAAAGTTTTATTTTTAAATCATTGCTGTAGGATATAACAGCGCCAGGGAAAATTTTTGAAGAACCTGGAATATCCGTAATGAACTTTGAAAGAAGTCCTCCGGTGCATGATTCAGCGAATGAAACAGTTAATCCTTTTCCCAGGAAAAGACGGAAAAATCTGACAGATAATATTTTTAGTCTTATATAAAGAAGCATTATTACATCTTTTCGGGAGCTGAAACCCCGAGAAGCCCGAGTCCGTTTTTCATTACAATTCTCACTGCATCAGCAAGAAAAAGCCTCGCTGCAGCAGTTTCCCTGTCATCAGATAAAATTCTGTGTTCTGTATAAAACCTGTGAAACGACTGTGCAAGTCTCATTAAATATGTTGTGATTCTATGAGGTTCGAGAGTGTTTGCTGCATCCAGAATTTCTTCGGGAAATTTAATCAGAATTTTCTGAAGATTATATGCTTCAGCAGATTCAATTGCTTCATTTGACCGTTTGCTGTAATCCGCTGAATAGCCGCGTGCTGCAGCTTCTCTGAATATCGAACAGATCCTTGCGTGAGCATATTGAAGATAAAATACAGGGTTTTCCGAACTGTTTCTTTTTGCAAGAGCCAGATCAAAATCAAGATGGCTGTCCAGTGAACGCATTGTAAAAAAGTACCTGGCCACATCAGTTCCGATTTCATCTACAAGTTCTCTCATCGTTGAAAAATTGCCGAGTCTTTTAGACATTTTAACTGCTTCACCTTCAACAAGAAGATTAACCTGCTGGGCTAGGAGCACTCTGAATTTATCTTTACCGAAACCCATTACGCTCATAGCACCTGAAAGTCTAGCAATGTATCCGTGATGATCCGGTCCCCATATATCAATAATCCTGTCATAACCTCTTGAAATTTTTTCTCTGTGATAAGTTATATCAGCAAGAAGATATGTAGGCCGTCCGTCATCCCTGAGTACTACACGGTCTTTATCATCACCGAAATCCGTTGACCTGAATAATTTTTTGCCATCTTCTTCATAGATTACATTTTTTTCTTCAAATAAATCGAGAGTTTTTAAAACCTCGCCTTTTTCATGAAGTTCTCTTTCTCTTGACCATTTGTGAAATTTGATATTGAAATATTCCAGATCGTTTTTCTGTCTTTCAACATTGTAATTAACAGCTTTTTCTGATAAAAATTCAATCAGTTCATCTTCATTTTTTAAAGCATCCATTTCTTTAGAATATGATTTGATTATGTAAGCAGCAATATCTTTTATATACTCTCCATGATAACCGTCTTCAGGGAAATTGAAAATTTCCCCTTTGATTTCCTTTATCCGTTCAAGAACAGATTTTCCAAGGAGATTGACCTGGTTTCCGAAATCATTTACATAAAATTCCCTGTGAACAATATCCCCGCAGCATTCAAGAAGATTGGAAATGGTATCTCCGGCTGCACCGGCCCTGGCAGAGACGATGTTAAGCGGACCAGTGGGATTTGCAGAAACAAATTCAATATTAATTTTAAGCGGATTGTCTTTTTTTATTCTGCCGTAATTTTCCTTCTCAGCAGTAATTTTTTCAACTTCAGAAATCATGTATCCTGCTGATATGAAGATGTTGATAAAACCGGGTTTAATGACTTCGACTTTTTCTATCAGCGGATTTTTTTCTATATATTTTTTTAAAATATCACCTGTTTCCATTGGAGATTTTCTTGTGATTTTGGCAGATTCAAGAGCTAATGGAGTTGAATAATCTCCAAATTTTTCTTCTTTGGGATACTCGACTTTAATCATCGGAAATTCTGCAGACGGCAGCTCGCCATTGCCGATAGCTGCATCAAGTGAGGTTTTTATGCAATCGTGGATTTTATCTCTTAAATTCAATTTTAACTCCTATACTTTAAAAAAGATTATAAAGGAAATATATACTAAATTTTAATTTGTAAGAAAAGGATATATTGGGATAATAGAGATAAAAGCTATAACTTTTAATATCTCCATCTCTCTTAAATCTCCTTATCTCCTGATTTTTTTTATTTACTTATAATATAAAAACAACTGAATAGTTAAATTAATTAATCCAAATAATCATATTCCGTCAATATCAAAAAATAATATTATAAGTGCAATAAATATCTTGAAATTAATTATAAGCAATAATAAGATAAACAACAATAATTATTTTTAAAATATACATAAATGGAGCCGGCATATGGATTTTTTTAAATTCGACAGAAACAAGCTCATCGGTTTTTTAATAAGTATAGTTATTATGGTTGTAGTTGCCGTAATTTACAGCCAGACTATATTATTGGATGGTATGGAATTTGGTGCCTATGATCAGAGATTCATACTCAAAGATCCTTCTGAGGCGGATAAAAAAATATCCGATGCTGCAAAATTTATCAGATTGAATCCAAAGGCAAGAAAGGATATTATAATACTTGGAATTGATGAAAGCTCAATCAGAGATTTTGCTGAAAAAGGAATGATCTTCCCATTTAAATGGGATGTCCATGCTAAATTTACCAACTATGTTTCTTCCGGCAATCCAAAGGGTATTCTTTTTGACATAATGTTTATAGATCCGCAGAAAAAAGAAGAGAAGAATACTGAAAAGATTTTCTCAGATGCTATAAGAAAAGCAGGAAATGTTTTTCTTGATTATCCTTTTGAAAATAAAGAGCAGGATAAACAATACGCAGATATTTCAGAAAGATTGCAGATAATGAATAAAATAAGATTTCCATTAAATCCGAATGATAATAATGAACCATGGATTAAAGAAGCACTGCCCCCACTACCAATTCTCGGAAGAGAAGCCAAAGGTATAGGATTTGCAAACGTCCAAGCTGATTCTGATAAAACAAACAGGAAAATGCCACTTGTTATAAAATATAAAAATAATTATTATCCTAACATTGACCTGATAATTCTAATGGATTATTATGGAATATCAGTTAATGATGTTGAAATTAAAATGGGAAATTATATCAAACTTAAAAATATTCCAATAGAAAAAATGGTAAAGCCAAACCCTGAAAGAACCATAACAATTCCAGTTGATGATAGAGGTTTTATGGATATTAATTTTATTGGCGGGATTGGTAGTTTTAATCATTATTCATATAGTCTTTTTTATAGAGATGGATCAATGGCTAATAATGATTCATTAAAGGATAAACTTCTTCTTATTGCTGCTTACGATGTAACAGGTATTGCGAAAGACGTTCACAAATCTCCATATGGTGAAACTTTTGGAATTGAACATCACGCGAATGCTTTAAATACTATAATGAATCAGGATTTTATAATTAAATTAAGCATATGGCAGAATATATTAATTCTTTTAATTATTGGTATTATTCTTGGATTTTTACTTCCCCGCGTGTCTATTATTATTTCTGTTATAATAACACTTGGAATAATAATTATTTATTCTGTAATTTCATTTATTGTTTTTGATAATTTTAATATTATGACAATTTTTGCAGCACCTATACTTCAGACTTTCGTGACCTTCTCTCTGATAATTGCTTACAGGGTTGTTACTGAGCAGAAAGAGAAAAAATACATCAGAAGCACTTTCTCGAAATTTGTATCAAAATCTGTTGTTGATGATCTGCTGAAACACCCTGAAAAATTAAAACTCGGCGGCGAAAAAAAGGACCTTACAGTTCTATTTTCAGACATACGCGGTTTTACTACTATTTCTGAAACATATGGAAATCCGCAGCTTCTTGTAGCGCACCTGAATGAATATCTTCAGTCCATGACAGATATTGTGTTTAAATACAATGGAACTCTTGATAAATATGTAGGTGATGAGATTATGGCTTTCTGGGGAGCGCCGGTTGAACTTGAAAATCATGCACTTGATGCATGCAAGGCTGCATTACAGATGGGAATTGATCTTGAAATATTGAATCAGAACTGGACAGCTCAAGGCAGACCTATTCTTAAAATTGGAATTGGACTTAACAGCGGGGAAATGGTTGTTGGAAATATGGGTTCATCTTCAAGGATGGATTACACTCTTATGGGTGACAATGTTAATCTTGGAGCAAGACTTGAAGGAACAAATAAAGTTTACGGAACTCTTATTATTATAAGTGAATTTACATATGAACATGTAAAGGATCTTGTTATAGTCAGGGAGCTCGATCTTATTAAAGTTAAAGGAAAAACAAAGCCTGTTAAAATTTATGAATTAATCGATGTTAAATAAACGGAAATCCTTTAAATTTTTCTGATTAGTAAGTTCTAAATCAGGATTAAACAGACGCCCCTTAATTAAAACCGGGGCGTTTGTTGTTTTTACTCCATCCGCAATGTTAATTGTAAGAGGAAGATTTATGCCGTCATTAATAGAATATTTTCCATAGCCTGATACTGTAAAATTCCCTCCGCCAATAGTAAAATTTTTTATGAAAAAATTTTCTCCTGCATGCCCGAGTGATATATTGAGGTTTTTAAAGTCTGCAGTGTTTAAGTCATATGCAGAAAACCCCGAGCTTGTGAAATATTTTGAAAGATTGTTTTGAAAGTCTGTATTCTTCATTGAAAAGTCCGATATTGATGCAGTAAGATCCCCTTTTGAGTTTTCCAGTATATTTGAAAATCTGAAAGCTGAAACTTCGTATTCGAAAGATGCATTCAGTTTTCCGGATATTTCTGCTTTTTTTCCTGAAACTGCAGAAAATACGGACATATCAAAATCTTTTACTGCAGTTTTTAATTTAAAAAAAGGCTGATCTGAGTTCATGTTTGCGCTGAAAGCGAACTCATAATTTGAAGCAAGACCGGATAAATTAAATGAATTTATTGAAATAACACCATTATTTAAATTTATCTTCAGATTAAAGCTGTTGAAATTTTTATCAGGAAAGCCTTCGAAAAGCTGAATCTTATCCGATGATATGTCCAGGTTGATATTATTATTATTTATAATTTTACCTGCTGTTTTCTGAAGAAAGAAAATTTCTTCGTACCCTCTTTTTATATCATCCTGTGCTGAATTGAAGAGTGATTCAACTGCCAATCTTGTTAAATAAAAAATCTGTGCAGAGTAAACTTTGTCAACCTTGATGAAAATGTCTGAATCGCTTTTAAAAGGATCGAGATTTTTTATTTTTGTTTTTATATCTAATCGCGCTTTTGAGTCCCGGATTAAACCGGTTGAATTGAGATCAATTTTTTTATTATCAGCATTTATATAGCAGTTAAATTCGCTGATAATTTTTTTTATCCCCTCTTTTTCAAGTTTTGAAACTGATAATTTAGATATTTTGTTGTCAATATTAAAATCCTGGAGAATTTCTTTTGATAGATTATATGAGAATTTCATATCAATATTGCTTTCTCCTGTATAGCTGATTCCCGGAGCTGGAGAAAAATTTGAAGAAAAATTTCCAAGATTGATTTTGTTTGATTTAACAGAAAAAGAAATAGATTCATCTTTGGGATTATAAATATATTTTGAGTAAAAATTTAATTGAATGTTGTCATCAAAAATTTTCAATAAGTCTGTTTCGATTTTTAAATCTTTTTTGTTGTCAGAAATTTTAAAAACAATGTTCAGATTTTCATTTGAAATGAATTTATGTTGCTCTGCTGATGAAAAAAGATTTAAATTTGCAGTCTCAATTAATCCGCTGTAAATTATTATATTATTCTTTTCATCAGAAACTTTCAGTTCAACACTGACACCGCCTGAGATGGACACTGATTTATATCCTGAATAGTCTAAATAATCATTCATAATGCTTAAGTCGAAATTATCAATATTCAGGTTTGCAGTAAAGTGTGAATCATTATTAAGTGGAACAGATCCTTTTCCTTTTATATATCCATGTTTGAGGTCTTTTGTTTTGTATGGAGATATTTTTGTATATATGCCGAATAATAAATTTTCTTTCTGAACTTCAAGGTCTAGTGATGTATTATATAATTTTATAGAATGCTTTTTGTCTTTGAGAATATCTATATAATTTATTTTTGAATCCCTGACCAGAATTTTAACTCCAGTCATTTTATTGTTATTAAATCCCGGCACATTATCTGAAAGAATTTTTTTTATATTTAATTTTTTGGGGAATTCATCCTGATTTCTGTTTATGATTGTTATATCACCAGTGTAGAAAATAATTTTTTTAGGAATATAATTTCCAAGAAAAATATCAGGAAATTTTAATTTTATTACAGCTTTAGATGCTTTTATCAGACTCTGGTTATCATTGAAATCCTCTTCAAACGAAATATTAGGTTCAATAAGTATTACATCGCCTGTAAAATCAACATAGGAATCATTGAAGATAATGGATTTATTGAAGCTTTTTTTGACAAAATCAGTAACAAATGATTTTATTTCCTTTTCAGATATTCTGACAGAAAAATAAATTTTAAAAGTTGCTGAAATAAATAAAAAAGCTCCAATTATCGCTGCAGAAGTTAATATTATTTTTTTGTTAAATTTCATTTTTATTTAAACTCAAGAAGAAATATTTGGAAGTAGAATAAAAAATACTTTCTTGCCAATTAAAGTCAAGAAATATTCAAATTTGAATTTAAAAAACGGTGATATCATATTTTTTAATTGCTTGACTAATTTCATTATAATGCTGAAAATTTTTTTCAAATAGAATTTAATTAAATTTTAATAAAATAAGTATAAAAATGCAAAATATAAAATATCATTTAATGAATATAGTTGCTGTAATGTTTTTTTCTTATTCCGCCGCAGCAACAGTTAATCAGGTTGTAAAATATTCAATTTCCCCTGTTTATAATCAGACTGTTAAAAAAACCAAAAGGATTGATACCACTGTTAGAAAGAAATCTTTTGAAGAATATTCTAGAATCTTTGAAACAGGATTCTTCAAGATTATGGACGAAAAGGATAAATTGGCAGCCAGTTCAGGTGAATTTGCTCCGGGAGCTGTTTCTGATATGATACTTATAGGAACAATTACCGGACCTCCATCAATTGCTATGGCTATGATACAGAAAAAAACAGATAAGAATCCTGAAATATATAAACTCGGCTCAAATATTTCCGGTCATAAACTTGTAGGCATTTTCGAATCTAAAGTCAGGCTTAAAATGAATAATGATGTATTCGATCTTGAATTATACAATAAAAACCAGGGAGAACCGGGAAAACCCGGACAGGGAAACGAAGGAACAGATAAAATTAGAAAAAACTTCAGCAGGGCTGAACTCCAGCAGAAAGTTTTCAATAATATGGATAATGCAATGAAAGGTTTAATGGCGGGTCCATATAGAATAAACGATAAGGTTGAAGGCTACAGGCTTATGAAAGTCCAGGAGGATAGCGTTCTGTTTATGCTGGGAGCACGCAGCGGAGATATTGTTAAAAGGGTAAATGGTAAAGTTTTAAACAGCACAGAAAGATTATATGAAATGTGGGCGTCTATAAAAAATGAATCATCAATATCAATAGATATTGACAGAAACGGCAAGATAACTACATTTATATTTAATATTACTCAATAAAGGAAACAAAGGAATCGCGATGAATTCATTTGTAAAAAATAAAATTATTCTTATTCTACTCGTGTTTGCTGTGGCTCTTACAGGTATTCATGCAAAAAAAGCAGACAAGCCGGTTAAAGAAAAGGAATTTGCCCTTAATTTCAATAATGTAGAGCTTGCGGACTTTCTCAATATGATGAGTTCATTAACCGGTAAGAATATCATTATTGATGATAAGATAAAAGGGAAAATATCAATAAGTTCCTCCAAGAAAGTTCCTGTAAGCCAGGCTCTTGAAATTATGAAATCAATTTTAGAGGTAAAGGGACTTGCTGTAATTGAATCAGGTAATATTATCAAAGTTATTCCTGTTAAAGAAGCTATCAAGAAAAATGTAGAAATTATAATTGATGGAGAAAAAAAGAATATATCTCTTCTCGAAGAAAAAACTGTTACATTTCTACTTGAACTTATATATGCTGATGCAACCGAAGTATTAACTGCTCTAAATCCGTTAAAATCACAATACACTGATATTGTTGTTTATAAATCTCTTAATATTCTTATATTGAGCGGAACTGCAAATGAAATTGAAGGACTGATTAAAATAGCGAAAGCTCTTGATAAAAAAATAGATTTAGGTCCGGATCAGCCTGAAGTTGCTAAAGGCAATATACATGTAGTTCATCTTGAAAATGCAAATGCTGAACAGCTTGCTGATGTATTGTCACGTGTACCATTTTCAGAAAAAGCCCTTATAAATACAGCACCATATATGAAAAATATCAGGGCTTCTGAAAAGGCAGGTAGAGTTACAAATCAGCAGCAGCAAGGCCAGGGTCAGCAGCAGGGACAGCAGCAAACTGGCCAGCCGGTGCAGCCGAAACAGAAATTATCAATCATCGCTAATAAAGAAACAAATTCACTTATTATTGCAGCAAATGCAGAAGAGATAATTGAAATTAAAAGAATTATAAAAGAGCTTGATATTGTCAGGGAACAGGTTTTAATTGAAGCTCTAATAATAGAAGTCAGTGCTGAAAATGGATGGGGCTTTGGCATTGACTGGATGCTTGGAAATCAAACCGGCCAATTTATGTATGGCGGGTCGAGTATAAATGGCGGTGTTCCGAACTATACCACTCCAACCGGATTAAGCGGTAAAAAACTTGCAATACCAGCAGCAACTGGCATGCAGCTCGGTTTTCTTCTTGATGCATCTATACTTAGTTATGCCCTGCTTAATGCTTCAGGCACAGATAAAAATTTTAATATTCTTTCAACTCCTCAGATTCTTGCAACAGATAACCAGGAATCAGAAATAAATGTCGGTGAGGATATTCCAATTCCTACAAATAACAGGATTTCAGAAAACGGCACACAGTTCTTTTCTTTTGATTATAAACCGGTTGGTCTTAAATTAAAGATAACTCCTCATATAACTAAAAAAGAAAAAATTAATCTTCAGCTTTATCTTGAAGTAAATTCAGTTCTTGGCACAACAACTGTTTTACCAGGAGGCAACATTATTCCTCCTACTCTTGGTAAAAGAGATATTAAAACCAATGTTACAGTTATGGATGGTAAAACAATTGTTGTTGGCGGACTTATCAGGAATGATAAGCAGACAACAGAAACCGGGGTTCCGGGAGTTAAAGACGTTCCGCTTCTAGGATGGCTTTTTAAGCGTAAAACCGTTTCATATAAAAAAGCAAATCTTCTTGTATTTATTACACCGCATATTGTCACCAAGCAGGAGAAGATTGATTCAATGACAGAAAAGAAACTAAATATGCAGAAAAGACTTAAAGAGAAGGATTAACCAGATTTCAGATGGCAACTACCACTAAAGGCAAACATCTAGGTTATATTCTTGTTGAGCAGAAAGTCATAACTCAGGAAGAACTCCAGGATGCACTTCTTTTTCAAAGCGGAACATCAATGCGTATCGGCCAGATCCTTATTAAAAAGGGTTTTGCTACTGAAGTTGATATAGTAAAAGCACTTGCCGGAAGATACAGTATTGAATTTCAGGAAAAAATTGAATTCAGTGATCCAGACGGTATTTTTAAAATTGTCCCGATTTATTTTCTCAAAAAAAATAAAATTGCTCCCTATAAAATCGAAAAAAATAAAATTTTTGTAGCAATTGTAGATCCTCTGAACATCCAGCCTCTTGACGATTTGAAAATGATTTTCCCTGATTATGAATTATTTCCGGTCCTTACATTGGAAGAAGAGCTGCTGAATTTAATAAATACCAGATATGATATCAATAAAGGCGAAACCACTGATGATGTTATAGAGGGACTCGAGGAATCGGATCTTGAAATATTATCCGGGGATATATCTCAAACTGAAGATATAATGGACATGGCGAATGACGCTCCGATTATCCGCCTTGTAAATACAATTATTAAACAGGCCGTTAACGATAAATCAAGTGATATACATTTTGAGCCGTATGAGAAGGATTTTATTGTCCGATTCAGAATAGACGGCATTCTGTATCAGATGTTCACGCCTCCGAAAAAATTTCAGCCATCAATTATTTCCAGAATAAAAATTATGGCAAATCTTAATATAGCCGAAAACAGGCTTCCGCAGGATGGAAGAATTCAGCTTAAAATAGGCGCTAAAGATATTGATATAAGGGTGTCTATATTCCCTACATATTATGGTGAAAGAATTGTACTGAGACTTTTGAATAAATCGGATATGAGCTTTGATCTCTCAAATCTCGGATTTTCAAAATCTGTATTTAATGATTTTAACGAAATAATTAAAAAAACGCATGGTATTGTTCTTGTTACTGGGCCAACAGGAAGCGGGAAAAGCACTACACTTTACAGCGTTCTTTTACAGATAAATTCCCAGGATGTGAACATCCTTACAGTTGAAGATCCGATTGAATATCAGCTCAAAGGTATCGGGCAGATGCAGGTTAAGCCTAAAATTGAGTTAACTTTTGCGAGCGGCCTAAGGTCGATATTAAGGCAGGATCCGGATATTATTATGATCGGTGAAATCAGGGATCTTGAAACAGCAGAGATAGCAGTTCAGGCCGCATTAACAGGTCATCGAGTATTTTCAACTCTTCATACAAATGACGCAGCTAGCGCTATTACCAGGCTCATTGATATGGGTATAGAGCCTTTTCTGATTGCTTCATCAGTAAATGCTTTTCTTGCTCAAAGGCTTGTTAGAAGGATATGTCCTCATTGCAAAACAGGATATAAACCGACTCAGAAAATGCTGACTGAGCTTAAAATTAAATCATCACAGCTTAAGGGTGGACAGCTTTTCAAAGGTAAAGGATGTGCAAAATGTTTTAAAACCGGATATTCCGGCAGATACGGCATTTATGAGTTTCTTCCTGTTACTCAGGAAATCAGAAAATTTATAATGTCCGGCGCTGATTCAGAGCAGATCAAGGACTATGCAATAAAACATGAAGGTCTGATCACTCTGATGAACGATGGAATACAAAAAGCAATCCAGGGCGAAACAACTATAGAAGAAGTTCTGAGAGTCAGCGGATGATCTATCATTATCAGGCTTTAAACAGTAAAGGTGAAACTGTATCCGACTTTCTTGATGCCCCGTCAGAACAGGCTGCAAGAAGTAAAATCAGATCACTCGGTTTTTATGTTGTAAGGATTAATAAACAGGATGTATCATCATCAACATCATCCGGAGAAAAAAAGCCGGATGAAGGCTTCAGGAAAATTTTCAGTACTGCAGTTGAATATATAAATATTAAACTATCAGCTAAACTTGTAGGAATATTTACGAGGCAGCTGACCACTCTCCTTCAAGCCGGTATGCCGCTTATGGCGGCAATAACTGATATTATTGACCAGATTGACAATAAAAGCTTCAGGCATATCATTATTGATATAAAAGAAAAACTTGAAGAGGGCCTGTCTCTATCTAATGCGTTGTTAAGGCATAGAGCGGTTTTTTCTGATATGTATATAAACATGGTTCGAGTCGGAGAGAATCTGGGCTCACTTGATGAGGTTACTGCTAGACTTGCGGATATAGAAGAAAAAAGAAATGCTCTCACAGGGAAAGTACGAGCAGCATTGTGGTATCCGGCATTCATGTTTTTATTTGCTATCGGGGTTCTGGTTTTTCTGATGGTAAATGTAATTCCGAATATTGCAGAAATGTTTAAAAGTCAGAACCGCGAATTGCCGCTGCCTACTGCAATTGTTATTGCTACCAGTGATTTTCTTTCGTCATACTGGTATGTCATTCCGCTGCTTGTTTTCATTATAATTTATTTATATAATAGAATGAATAATAATCCGGAAGGAAAGAAGAAAATAGATGAAATTAAACTGAATATTCCAATTATAAAACACCTTTATTTGAAAATAATTGTATTGAAATTTACGCAGAATCTCGGCATTCTACTTAATAATAAAGTTGATATTATTAAATCTTTTGATATAGTTCAGAAGATTGTCGGAAATGTAATAATAGAAGAAAAAATTGCCGAAGCAGCAGTGAAAATCAAGGAAGGAGCAACTGTTTCAAATGCTCTTCAGAAAGGTAATTTTCTGCCAAGACTTGTTCTCGGAATGATTTCAGCTGGTGAAGCAAGCGATAATCTTGATAAAATGCTCTTAAATATTGCCGGAGTTTATGAGTCTGAAATAGATCTGGCCGTATCAAGCTTGACAAGTCTGCTGGAACCTATTATAATTATTATTATGGGTGTTATGATCGGAACAATTGTTGTTTCAGTAATGCTTCCAATTATGCAGATGAATCTGCTTGTTCAATAATTATTATGGAGAAAAATATGAAAAAAATATTCAAACAATTTATTATGAAAATCAGGAAACTGTTTAAATCAAATGATGGTTTTTCGATGATTGAGCTTATGATAGTAGTTGCCATCATGGCAGTACTTGCCGGACTCATTGCATCAAATTTCACAGGTATGCTTGATAAAGCCAAGGTAACAAGAGCACAAAGCGATATTGAAACTTTCGGTAAGATTCTAGATGCATATAAAATTACAAACGGTAATTATCCGGGAAATGATGAAGGATTGAAAAAACTGCTTGATGAAGGACTGATTAAAAAGAAAAAAGATGCCCTTCTTGATCCATGGGGAAATCCGTATAATTACAGATACCCGGGACAATCAGGTGATACTTATGAAATATGGAGCTGGGGAGCAGACGGAAAAGAAGGCGGAGAAGGATATAATAAAGATATAAAAAGCTGGGAATAATCTTTGCGTAATATTTTAAAAGATAAGTCAGGATTTTCAATGATTGAAATCCTGACTGTTGTTGCGATTCTCGGGATAATCTCAGCTGCCGTTGTTCCGCAGCTTGGCATTCTTCAAAGCGGGAAAAGAAATCTGAAAATATTTACAACTCTAATTACAAAAGTTTTTGATGATTCATATCTAAACGGCAGAACTAATTATATGACGATTCATTTAAGTGATTCAAAACAGGATCAGACCGAGCTTGCAAATAAAATTTTCAGCAGAAAAAACGGAATTTCAGTTCTGAATATTTTCAATAATCAGTTTGTTGAAAATAAAAGGGATATTTTTAAATTCAGGAATTTTCCGAATTCTTTTATTATTGAAGAAGTAGTGTTATCATCAAGAGAAAAAATTGCTAAAGGCAATGTGATTATACCTTTCCATGCAGACGGCTCTTCTGATAATATCATTATTCATGTTAGAATTGACAATGATCAGAGATATTCTATAAAATTAAATAAATATATGAAGGAACCTCAGGTATTACCAGGATATATAACCTTCACCGATTTCTTCAATTAATTATATGATTATGAAAAAAAACGGATTCGCACTTGTTGAAGTTCTAATTGCTCTTGCGATATTATCTATTGTTTTAATGAGCGTTTATTCTGCTGTCGGCGCAAGCACTATGATATTATCAGGAAGCGGAAACAGAGCCAGGGCAATGCTAATAGTTAAGAATAAACTCAATGAATTTATTAACTCCGGAATGAGAGGTCCTGATATTACAATGGAACCTGTCGAAGATAATCCGAATTTCACCTACAGCAGAAGTTCTGAAAAATACGAGAACTTTTTATTCCCTGCCCTTTCAGCAAAAAAATATACATTTTCTGTAACATGGAATGAAGATAAGGCCGTTCGTACTTATAAAATATCGTATGTAAATCCATTAAAATAACAAACCTATGTATAAATTTATTTCAAAAATATTTAAAAGCAAATCCGGTTTTTCACTTCTTGAAATACTTGTTGCTACAGCCATAGCATCAATAATACTTTTAATTTCAGGACGAACATATCATACTGTTTTCCGTATTGTTGGAGATCTCACCGGGCATGTTGAATTTTATGAAAATATAAATTTAACACTGAACCGGATGGATCGGGATATTTCAAACACCTTCTATGTAAACGGCAATAAAAAGATTCCGTTTATTTGTGTAAGTGACGGCCGGTTCGGCAGGATTAATTTCATAACAACCGATTACAGGGATTTAAATATTTCCGGAGTTTTTAATAAATCAAATCCTATGAGTGATATATATGAAGTCGGATATTATCTTAAAGAAGATATAAAATATCCGGGCCTGTTTTTTCTGATTAGACGAGAACAGCTTCATTATGACAAGGACACTGAATCAGGCGGTAAGGAAAATGTTTTATTGAAAAATGTAACATCTCTCGGCTTTGAATTTAAAGTAAATAACAGCTGGGTAATAAAATGGGACTCCAGAGAAAATGATATTTTCCCGCAGGAAGTCAGGATAACACTAAAAGCTAAAAATTTTTCAGGTAAAGAGGAAACTTTTCAAATGTACACAATTCTGAATATGATGGTCAAGTGATTGGATTGTATGAATAAATTTTTAGAAATTATAAAATATGACCAGAGAAAAAAAAATCTGTATGAAAAAGGTATATTCGGTTATATCTTCAATTCAAAGGGATATGTACTTGTGCTGGTTTTAATTATTATTACTCTTCTTGTGTCTGTTACAGGCGAATTTTTATCAGTTGCACATACAAATATATCATATTCAAGAAAACTCGATGAAAAATTAAAAGCAAGACTTGCGAGTTCTTCAGGTGTTGATATGGCAAAATATATATTGAAGGCAGATAAATCCGGAGTTTCAGCTCAGATGCTTACCGGTAAAAGCGCAGATCCAAACATTGACTGTTTTCTGGATTTATGGGCTCTGGATTATCCTGAAATTCCCGTTGGTGATGCTTTTGTAAAAATCGAAATAACAGATGAACAGTCAAAAATAAATTTAAGCATTCTTGCAAATGAATTTGTAAACCCTACCCCTTATTATTCTATTTTCCAGAGATTTTTAATGAATATGGGGCTTTCTCTTGATTTTGCTGATATCGCATTAGACTGGGTTGATACGGATGATTCAAGGTCATCTTACGGCGCAGAGTATGCAGATTTTTATTCAACTCTTCCGGAGCCGTACAGACCTAAAAATAATTCAATGGACAGCATTGATGAAATGCTTATGCTTAAAAACATGACACCTGAAATTTATTATGGACTTGGAGGCGGATCTGCAGGCATTGAACGGAATCTTGTTGATCACAACAAAGGAAATATAAATCTTGACTTCAGTAGATTATCTGAACTTATTGAAAAAAGCTCAAAAGGATCCTTTGCTGATAAAAAAACACCAGAAAGGCCGAAGGATAAAACAGCCGGTGAAATGAAAATCGGCAGAGAGAAAAGCAGAAATCTTTCAGATTATCTTAGAGTTTACGGAAACAGGCTTGATTATCTGAATGATCTGAATAAAATAAATATAAATACCGCCTCATACCGCGTTTTGTCATCTTTGTCTGATACAATGACAGATGATAAGGTTGAGGAAATTATCAGAAGGAGAAATATAACTCCTTTTAAAACAGTAACTGAAATAAAAGATATTATTGAAGATGAGAATATAAGAAAAAATCTTATAACTGTAAAATCCGGAATTTTTAAAATAGTATCAACCGGAACTTTTGGTAATACAAAATTAAAAACTGTTGTTTTTTATGAGCGGGATACAAATATAACACATTATTATTCTATGGAATAATGAACAGAGTTTTATTCTGAAATTCATTCAGCAGTTGAAAATGCATTTATAAAATGAGGTAATTTAATTGTACGGTGATATCGCCGCATTTGACATCGGATCTACATCCATCAAGCTTATAAAAGCAAAATCAGGCTTCAGAGATTTTCAGGTTAAAACATTTGATTTTAAAGAGTGTACTGATGAATCCTGCAGCATGAATGTAATTCTTTCAGGAATAATTGGAGAAGAAAACCTTCAGGGATATAAAATTATTTCCAATCTCCCTATGGAAAAAACTATTATAAGAAATATTTCCTTTCCTTTCAGCGATGTTGAAAAAATAGCAGAAGCAATTCCATTTGAAGCTGAAGAGCATATACCTTTTAAACTTGATGATATGATACTTGATTTTCAGCCTATGAAGAGCTCTAAGGAAAACGAAGGCAGAATTTTACTCGCTGCAGCACACAAGGATAATGTTTACGATTATTTAAAATTGTTTGAAGAGATGAATATTAAGCCTGTTATGCTCGGGCTTGAATCCACATCTCTTTTTGAATGCTATAGATATTTTAATACAATAGAAAATGAATCAGTTATTCAGCTGGATATCGGCAATAATAAAACCATTATGAATATTATTGATTCAAACAGCCTGATATATACAAGATCAATATCTTCCGGAATCGGCGAGGTTATTAAATCAATTTCAGAAATATTGAAAATCAGTATTTTTGAAGCTTCAAAAGTATACGAGTCGCTGTATCTTGATCTCAGGTCTTTTGAAAACAATACCAAAAAAGATGCTTATAAGAATCTTAAAATATCAAAATCAAATCTTCAGAAAATTTATAAAGCAGCAGTGGATTATTCTGATGAATTAATTGAACAGATCTTATTGACTCTTAAATCCTTCAGTGTTGAAAATACAGAAATTTCCTTCAGTAGAATTTTAATTTCAGGAGGAGGATCAAATCTTACAGGTCTACAGGGGAAACTTTCTACAGATATTGATATTCCGGTTTTTCCTCTTCCTTTTATGGCAGACAATAGAGACCAGAGAGTTAAAACACAGTTTCCAATTGCTTTCGGACTGCTTGTATCATTTTTAAAAAACCGGAAAAAATCCATTAATTTTCTCAAAGGTGAATTCCTTCCGGATGTTGCGGGTTCTTCATTTAAAATTTATTATCTTGCAGGTTTTTTTGGAATACTTGGTCTTACTGTTTTATTTATAAACCTGATAACTTCATTTCTTCTTACAATCGGCACAAACAAAAATTATAGAGAGACAATGGATTATCAGTTTAAAAAATATTTTCAAACCAAACCATTAACAAATGATCCGATATCTGAAGCTAAAAAAATAGTCATCAAAGAAAAGAAAGAACTTGAAGTTATAGACAGTCTTATGTCAGACAATGAGCCTATACTGGATATTCTTTACATGATTGCAGGGCAATTCCCTGGCGATGAAATGTTTGAGATGAAAAGTTTTGTCGTTAATGAAAGAATTATAAGGCTGGATGCATCAATATCTTCAGCTAAAAAAATTGATGATTTCAAAGAGAAATTGAATCAGACAAAAAAATTTGAATCAGTTTCTGTTGCAATTAAGAATTCGAAAAAAAATGAAGTTATCTTTACTATGAATATAAAATTAAAACAAAAAACTTCTGCATCCGCGGTAAAATGAGAAGATTATGATAAATTTAACAGACAGAGAACAAAAATTATTAAAGATTCTGGCTGCCATTGTGGTTATTGCCGTTGTATTTCTGTTTATTATCCGTCCTCTAGCATCCTTTAGAGAAAGGACGGGAAAAGAATTTGATAATAATACGCAGAATTTAATAAAGCTTGATAAAATATACGGGGAATACATTGAAGCAAAAGAAAAAAATGCTCGTTATAATGAGCTTCTTAGAAACAGTTCAGGCCTTACAACGCTGATAGAAGAAAATGCTCAGGCTGCGAATATATTAAAAAATAAAACCGGCAATCGGGATAATCCGAGCTCTCTTCAGAATAAATATCATGGTCTTTCAACAGAAGTAAAATTTGAAGGGGTTGATATCAAATCAATTGTAAATTTTATTTATAAAATGGAAAATTCAAACAGACTTGTTAAAATCAGTTCTTTAAATATAAAACAGGCATTAAATCAGACCAGCACGTATGATGTAATTATAAAATTCGACAGTTATTACCTGGAATAAAAAATGAATATTGCTGAAATAAAATTAACTGTAGTAAAATTCTTAAAGGAGGCCTGGGTTAAATTTAAAGAGACCCTTACGCTTCCTTATGCAAGAATATATATCATATCATCAATTTTTATGGTTGTTTTTTTTATAATCGTAACCTTCCCTTATGATGTTCTTATCAGAAATCAGCTTAAAGCTCTTGAAAAAAATGCCGTGGATTCGGTTTTTGTCGGTGAGATTGAATTTAATTTTATTGATGTTATATCAATTAATAATCTCATGATTGTCCTCAAAACCGGAGAAGAAGTATCAATCAAAGATATAATTATTGATGGTACAACAAACCCCTATTCATTGCTTGTAAGCAATAGCTATAAAGGCGGCATTCAGCTTTCAGGAATAAAGTATACATCTCCTAAAGCCGGAATTTCCATGAATATGAATACAAATTTTTCTATTACTATAGATAAAAATACAGGAATTCCAATAGAAGGTGTAATCAGAAGTTTTATTATTCAAAATGCCGCAATTTCATTCCCTGACAATACATTTCCAGCTCCTCTTGGATTTATTAAAATGGAACGTCCGATGGTTATAAATTCAATCAATGCAGATGGAGTTATAAAAAACAGAACTCTTACATTGAATGGTTTTAAAGTTTTCGGCAATGATATAAGAGGTGATATTTCAGGTTCAATCCAATTCGAAAGAATTACAGGCAATTCAAGGCTGAATCTCAAGATTGCAATTGATCCGGAATCTGCAATTCTTTCTGAATTCAAGGAATTGCTAACGAGCTTTATCAGTGATGGAAGAATAATTCTTCTGCTTGAAGGGACTCTTGCAAATCCGATTATGCGAACAGGCGGTTCTTCATCCTCAAATACTGCATCTCCTTCCTCAAAAAGTAAATAAATGAAAATTATTTTAGCTAAACATTCCGGTTTCTGTATGGGAGTGCGGAATGCTGTACTTAAAATTATTAAGGAAATAAATGAATCCGGCGAAAAAATTTCCATGTACGGACCGCTTATCCATAATCCCCAGACAATTGATATATTGTCAAAAAGAGGTCTTGTTACAATTAAGGATATTAAGGATATTAAAAATTCAAGGGTTGCAATCAGAACTCATGGAGTAACTATTGATGAACACAGGGAAATTAAGAAAAATGCATCTTCAGTTATAAACTTAACATGTCCAAGGGTCGGCAGGGTTCAGGGTATAATAAAAAAATATTCAAATCATGGATATTTTACCCTAATAACAGGTGATAAAAATCATGCTGAAGTAATCGGGCTGATAAGTTTTGCAGGTTCGGGAGTTTATGTAATTTCAGAGGAATCAGATATAGAAAAAATCCCATTTTCTGAAAAGTATGTTCTTGTTTCACAAACGACATTTGACAGAGATTTCTTTTATAAAACATCCGAAACTCTTAAGCTTAAAATGGATAATCTGGAAATTATTGATACAATATGCGATTCTACAAGACTCAGGCAGGAAGAGGTTCTTGAGGCCGTAAAAAACGGAGTAGATGCTCTTGTGGTAGTTGGAGGAAAAAATTCTGCGAATACATCAAGACTTGCTACAATTGGCAGGGAAAAAGGTCTGGCAACTTTCCATGTTGAAACAGAAAAAGAATTATCTGATGATGATTTTAAAAATATAAAAAAAGTTTTGATTACGGCCGGAGCATCAACTCCAGGATGGATAATAAATAATGTTCTTGAAAGAATTTATAATATTAAATTCCAGAACAGTAATTTAATTATTAATGCCGTTGAAAAATTTATGGAATTTGCCGTCAGGGCAAATATACTATCTTCCGCAGCAGCATTTTTTTTCAGTATTCTGGCTCAAAAATCATCAATATCCGTATTTGATATCAGATATTCAATAATATCATCACTTTATATCTTTTCAATGTATTCAATAAATAATTTTTTTGACAGGGAATTTTTAAAAGCAAGCAATTCATATAAATATAAAATATACGATAAATTCGGATTTATTCTTACTTCTATTTCGCTGATAGCAATGGGTGTTTCACTTTATCTTGGCTTTTCAATAAATATAATATCCGGGTTATTTCTGATGTCTGCTTTTTTATTCGGCTTTGTATATTCGACAAAAGCTCTTAAAAATCTATTCAGCAGATTTAAAACTACGCTTTTTAAAAAGTTTTATTATTCCAAGCTGATAACAAGTTTTGGCTGGGTTTTTGTAATATGTATTTTTATCTCTATTGCTAATGAATTCTCCATTATTGGATTAACCGCATTTAGTCTGTATTTATTCGGATTTATTTTCTTAAGGCATGCGCTTATTGATATGATAGCATATCAGGGGGATCTTATTCTTGGGCGTGATACTCTTCCAATTTGGGTCGGAGTACAAAGATTTCTGACTATTTCAATGATCTTAGGAGCATCGGTTGTATTGATATTTTCTATTGTTTCAGTTTATTTAAAAAATTATGCCCTGCTTCCTCTTAATATAAGTATAATATATTATATGCTTATCCTGAATAAAATTAAAAAAGCAGACTATCTGATAACATTAAAATATGAACTGATAGTGGATTTTAATTTTTTTATTTTAATCGGGTGCTATCTTTTCTACACATATACAAGTTTAATCTGAGGACCTGTTTCAATTAGCAGCTCGCCATCAGAGAAATAAATATCCCCATCCATTGTGTATTCAAATTTTCTCCCGGCTTTTATTAGCAATTTGCTGCAAAGATTGTCGTATGTATCCTTATGATGAAATTTAATTCCCCGTAAAAATTTATGAAGTTTTAAAATAAATTGTTTTGGAGATAGATTGGAAATAAGCAGATGAAAAGTCCCGTCTTTGTGATTTGCAGCATATAAAGGCTTTAATCCGGTTGCGATATATTCAACAGTGCCGCAAAGAAGGCTTCTGACATAGGATATCGGAATTTTTTTCCCGTCTGCATATATATCAGCAGCAAAACCCTGATATAGGTATCCCGGACTTTTTTCATTTTCAATTATTGCCTGATAAATTCCAATTAAAACAACCTGTAGATTTTTCAGAATGCCCTTCTCGCCTTTATATGCCAATTCAAGAAAATTTGTTACAAATCCAAGTCCGAACAGAAAGCAATACTGGTTCTTTATCTTGATTGTATCACGTGTGTATGTCTTGATAGATTCGCCGTTTTTTATTTTCTCTGCGAATCTGTTTAAAATTGCCGGACCCCATCCATGAATATCAATAGTTTTTGAAACATTATCCATTGTCCCTCCTTTTAGAATTAAAATTGGAGGTAAGTTTTTTTTTCCGTATATTTTAATTGATTCAGATAAAACATGATGAAGCGTTCCATCTCCGCCTGCAACACCTATGTATTTATATCCTTTTTTTCTGAAATCTTTCAAATACAGGCCAATATCATTTATATCACTAGTTATCCTGATATCAGCGCAGCCATGTGAGGCTTCAGTGAATGTTTCTTCAGCGCTTGTTTTCATTCTTCTAAGTTTCTTGGCTCTTGGATTGATAATAATTCCGATTTTTTTCATAAAGAAATTCCTGTAAAATAATTTTATATTGACACGGGATTAATTAATAAGCTATAAAATTTATTGATCAATGCATAATTGCAATAAAAAAATAATAAAAAAGATATTTATATGAAAATAGAATCTGCAACAAACCTTTACTGTATATTTGGAAATCCTGTTCAGCAATCATTGTCGCCGCTGATTCATAATGCTTTATTCGATCATTATAATTTAAATTCAGTTTATCTTGCTTTTAAACCGGATAATATTAAAAATGCGATAGATTCAGTCAGAACACTGGATATTAAAGGAGCAAGCATTACCATTCCTTTTAAAATTGATGTAATTAAAAATATTGATGAAATTTCTACTGATGCTGAAAGAATAGGTTCAGTAAATACTTTAGTTAATTTAAACGGAACTGTAAAAGGATATAACACTGACGGCTATGGCATTCTGCAGCCTATGATAGAGCTTGGAATAAATTTAAAAGATAAGAAAGTACTGATTCTTGGAAATGGCGGCTCAGCCAGATCAACAGCTTTTTCTTTAATAGATAATGGTTCAGATGTTGTAATCTCCGGAAGATCAGATGAAAAAATTAAACAGCTCGCATCTGATTTAAATAAAATAAAAAATTCTGCGGACTCGATAAATTTAAAATTTCTTGATAAAAATTTTATGAAATCTATAGATATTATCGTAAATACAACGCCTATCGGTATGACACCTGATGATAATTCTACCCCGGTAGACTTAAATCTTATCAATGAAAATCATATAATATTTGATATAGTTTATAAGCCGGATAAAACAAAATTGCTCCTGGATGCAGAAGCAAAAGGATGCACTGTGATTAAAGGAATAAATATGCTGATATATCAGGCTATGAAGCAATTTGAACTATGGACAGGGTTAATTCCTGACCCGGCATATATTTACAAAGCTCTTGAATTAAATCAGTTATGATAGATTCATTTATAAACTCACTTATAAATAATGAAAAGCACCCGCAATCAGGTGAATACAGTCTTGATAATATTGCAAAACTTCTGGAATCTTTCGGAAATCCGCAAAACAATATAAAATTTATTCATGTCGCCGGAACAAACGGTAAAGGTTCATTATGCCTGATGGTTGCTTCTATTTTTAAAGCTGCAGGTTATAAAACAGGAGTATACACATCACCGCATCTGTTAAAAGTAAACGAGCGCATAAAAATAAATCAGAATGAAATCAGCGATGAACAATTTACTTATTATTTAAATTTAATTAAAAATAAAATTGAAGGAAATTTTATAAGACCCACTTATTTTGATGTATTAACTGCCGTTTCAATTTTATATTTTGCTGACGAAAAAATTGATATAGCTGTTATGGAAACCGGACTTGGCGGAAGACTTGATTCAACAAATATAATTAATCCTATTTGCAGTGTAATTACAGATATTTCTTATGATCATGAAGAAATACTCGGGTCTACAATAAAAAAAATAACTTTTGAAAAAACCGGAATTATTAAGAAAAATATTCCGGTTGTTACAACAAATACAGATGGAGAAATTATTTCTTTGATAAAAAATAGATGTGTTGAGCAAAAATCAGAATTTTTTGCTTATGGTTCAGATTTTATTGGAGATAATATTGAATTTTCTTCACTAAAAATTTGTTTTGATTTTATAAATAAAAGAAATAACTCTAGAATAAATTCTATTCCGGTTGATCATCCGGGGAAATTTCAGATTAAAAATGCAAGCGCAGCAGTTTTTGTATCATTACTATTAAAAAAAGAGTTTCCAGTAATAACAGATGCAGTAATTATTAATGCATTTAAAAATTTAAAATTAATAGGCAGGTTTGAAAAATTATCTGACAAACCGCTCATTTTTTTTGATCCTGCTCACAATCCTGATGCAGTCAGGAATATAATTAATATTATAGATAAAAAATGGAACTCATTCAAAATACATATAATTTATTCTTTAATGGCGGATAAGAATATTGATTTAATAACAGAATTATTTTCGGTGAGGTTTACAGATATTATTTATTATAAACTTAACGATCCAAGATGTTTTTCTCCAGATGAAAAATGGAAGAACGAGGCAGGCATTAAAATTATTTCTGATATAACAGCACTTGCAGAATATATTGCTTGCAAAAATAGTGCTTACTCTTTATTTTTTTTTACAGGTTCTTTTAGGCTGTATAAAATCGCTAAGGAAATCTCAATAAAGCCTGATAAATTATGAAAAATAATTCAAATGAAATAAAATCTCTTTTATCAGACATCCACAGAAGTCTGAATTCACTTCTTGAAAATGAAATATCTCTTGATGAGGCAAATGAATTATATCGTGAAAACAAAGCAAAATTTGATTCTATTAAAAAAGAATCGCAGCCTGAAAAAGTAAATTTAATTAAAGAAATTCTTTACAGTCATAATATAAATAATTTCTGCAGATTTACTTTTATTTATAAAAGGAATCGGGATGCAATTGTACTTGAAGAATCTGCAGGCGACATTAAGATTATTGATGAATTGCTTGATATTGTAAAACAATCCGAAACAGAAATTACTGAAACGGAAATCAATAATGATGAAAAGTTTTCAGGTACTGTTTATACAATTTCTGCTGATTTTAAAAGTTTTTCTTTAATTATTGGAACTGCAACTTCATCAAAACTTTTTAATAAAAATAAATTTTTACTAATTTCTGATATTATTAAACGGATATTTGAAAAGCAGATTTCTTTATCAAATCCTTTCTTTATAGAATATTACAATATTAGAAGCAGCAATGCCACTGAATTTATTCAAAAAAAACTTTTAAATGGAATTGAACTTGTTGCTCATATTTATATTTTTGTAAAAATATATGAGATATACAGCCATTCAGGAAGAAAAAATCTTGAATCTCTTTCTAATAATATTTTAGAAACTATTCAAAAAAATTATACCGATGCAAGCATTCACATAATAAGCGGCGGTATTTTCCTAGTCCTTATTGATAAAGATGATCAGGCTGCTTTAAAAATGCCGAGAATAGAATTTACGTACAATAATTTTCCAATAATTTACAATAAGATAAAAATTGAAATTTTAAAAGAAACGGAAATTTATAAATTCTGGGAAGAGCTTTATAGTTTTAAGATTTATTCAATGCGGGGCGATCAGTAATCGTAATATTGATCTTCATCAATGTCTGAAGCAAATATTTCACTTGAAAAATGGATGTCAACTTCTGATTTAAAAATTCTCCATATATTCTGTATCTCAATATCATTCTTTGTGTTTATTGAGATCGGAACAATGATAACATCATCCTTAACTGTAAATGAATCTGAATAAAGCAATCCTGGGAAATTCTCATCGAATTGAAGATTTTCTGAAGCGGTCAAATGGCTGTCAATAAAATACAAAACAGGTATGCCGTTTTCCAGAAGCTTTATAATATATGAAAAAAGAGTCTGCCTGTATGCCGGATTGGGCATTCTGTCAGGATCAACTATAAATCCTCCGGAATTTCTGATAAAAAAATCAAGAAGACCTGTATTTGCAGCATTCTTAAGAACAAAAAATCTTGGTAAAACCGCTCCGGCTTTTTTTAATGCAAGCATAGGATATATAAAGTCAAACATGCCTTTTTGTCTGGCGATATAAAGAAGCGTACCGCTTTTTTGAATAAAACCTATTCTGCTGATATTTCCTGTTACGGAAAAATTCTGTTTTACACCTGAAGTGTGAAATACAATTTTTAAAATTTCTAGAATTTTAACTGAGAGCCATAGAGTAAAGCCGTTAAAATTATCAGAAATGAGATTGTAGTAATAAAGAGAAAGTGATTTTATTTTTTTATTAAAGTTGCCGTAATTTAATGATAAAATTTTTTCTGATTCAGAGAGTTCAATTGAAGTTGCAGGTATTGATTCAACATAATTTTTAAGTGATTCGATTGTATTATCAATTATTGAATCATCTGATAAAACTGAAACTGTAAGATCAGCAGACATTTCTGAAAAAATTCTGCCGCTCATTTTTTCAAATCCTTTCAAATTGTCAGCATGTTTTCTGGATTTCCTGTACAGCTCATCAAACTTTCTTGGATTTTTTATTGTTTCTATCAGCAGTGACGGATCTTTTCGATTTAAAAGAACTTCATAAAGTGATCTGTAAACCGGAATTGACAGGTCCTTTTTGTTTGCTAGTTCAATTATTGGTTCTATTGCGTATGCCCCTTCAGCAAGATAACTCATCTTGCTTCCAATTTTTTCCATTGTTGATGATGGTCGTATTTTCAGGAAAAAACGATCTATTAATGTAAGAGGTTTCTTGTTTTCTAAAATCTGTGTCGCAATATCACGGCCGAATCTTCTATTTCTGCTGTGCTCGCTCAGAGCAGTAGCAACAAGATCACCAAGACCTGAAATATCAATAAGGGTTTCCTGATTAATATCAAAGCATTCACCGATAATTTTCATTTCTTTAAGAGACTCGGATATCAGAGCTCCTGCGATATTATCACCGCATCCCGGAAGAACTGAGATCATTCCTGCAGCTACTGCAGCCGGATTTTTTAAAGTTCCGCCGAGCTCTACTCCGATTATATCGCTTGTTTCTCTGCATTGAAGGTAATCGCATGATAAAAGCCATGCAAAAATCTTTCTTGTTTCTTCTGATTTTGAGGCAACATTGAGGCATGTATGGTATTTTGTTGAAACTTCTTCAGCATGACTTGGTCCGTAAATTGCAGCAATTCTGTTGTCAATTGATGGGAGTAAAAGCGTAATCATTTCTGATATCGTTAATACTTTATCATTATATTTGCAGAAGCCCTTGGTTAAACTTCCTAAATATACCCCGGGTTTAATATGTTTTTCAATCTTTTTTGCTATATCTGAAACTGCTTTTGAAGGAGTTGCAAAAATAATAATATCACTATCTGTAACTGCATCGTGAATGTTATGTGTAGCTTTTATGGATCCCGGTAGTTTAATTCCTGAAAGAAAATCAATATTTTCATTTATATCATTTATCGAAGATACGGATTTTTTTTCAAAAGCCCATATTTTGATGTTTATATGCGGATGTGTTTCAGCTATAACTTTTGCTATAGTAGTTCCCCATGAACCTGCGCCTATAACTGAAACATTTTTTATTTTTTCTGATATATTTGATATATTCATAAAATTTACATGTAATCAAGATAATCCTTGAGTTTTCTTGCTCTTGTAGGATGTCTAAGTCTTCTTAAAGCTTTGGCTTCAATCTGTCTTATTCTTTCTCTTGTTACTTTAAAAACATATCCAACTTCTTCCAGAGTGTGTGAGTATCCGTCATCAAGACCGAATCTCATGCGTATGACCTTCTGCTCTCTTGCCGGCAATGTATTTAGAACAGTTCCTATCTGTTCGTTAAGAAGTCTGAATGCGGCAGTGTTTGCCGGTGAATCAACATCCTTATCTTCTATGAAATCACCCAGAAGAGAATCTTCCTCTTCTCCAACAGGAGTTTCAAGAGATATAGGTTCTCTTGCAACATTCTTAACGGCTTTTACCTTTAATACCGGCCATCCGAGCCTGTCAGCGAGTTCATCAGATGTTGGCTCCCTTCCGAATTCCTGCTGGAAGAGTCTTGTTTCTCTCATTACTTTGTTTATCTGCTCTATCATGTGAACAGGCACCCTGATTGTTCTTGCCTGATCTGAAATTGCCCTGGTAATCGCCTGTCTTATCCACCATGTTGCGTATGTTGAAAATTTATAACCTTTTCTATATTCAAATTTATCAACAGCCTTGATAAGACCGATATTGCCCTCCTGGATCAGATCAAAAAAATGCATTCCCCTGTTTGCGTATTTTTTTGCAATAGACACCACAAGTCTTAAATTTGCATTGATAAGCTCTCTCTTTGCAATTGATATTTTTCTCTGGCCGAGCGCGATCTGTTTACCCCAATCCCTTATCTCATCAGCAGATGCGCCTGCTTCCTGTTCTATTCTTCTAATTTTTCTTTCATTGTTTCTAACGTCTTTTACAACATCAAGAAGCTGATCTTTATTGGTTAGAGCAAGCTCTTTCAGAATTTTTTTAACATCTTCTTTCTTTTCAAGTTTTCTTGCAAAATGTTTTAATTCTTTTATATCCTTTCTGAATTCATCTTCCACTGTAGAGAAAAAATCATCGGTTTCCTGTATCCTTGATACCATTGATTGAATTTTATGCGCAAGTTTTGTTATTTCATTTTCGTTAATTCCAATTTCTGTAATTGAAGCTCCGATTTTATCGCGTGATGCTTTTATCTTTAATGCGAATTCAGAATTTTCTTTAGAATTTTCGCTTAATTTTTTCATTTTATTCTGGTACTGGATAATCTTTTTATCTTCAGCTATCAGAATCTGCATTTTTTCATAATATTTTTTTTCAAGAGCTGCTATATCAACAGATGAAAAATAATAAAGACGATTTATTTTCAATATCTCAAGCAGTTTGATTTTCCCGCTTTTTACTTTAGAATGATTTTTTATAAGATCATTCATAAGCAATGATGATGTCAGTACAGCGTTTTCAATTAAAATCTCACCGTCTTCTATCCTTTTTGCAAGATCCACTTCCTGATCGCCTGATAAAAGCGATACTCTGCCGATTTCCTTGAGATAAAGTCTGATCGGATCATCTATAAAAGATGAATCTTCAGAAGAAGATGTTGTTTTTTTCGAAGCAGGCGTTTTTTTAGGCTTTTTAATCTGCGCAGGTGCGACTTTTCGTGTTGATTCCTCAACAACTTCAATTCCTAGCTGATTTAAAAGTATAAAAATATCATCAATCTTTTCGGAATTTAAAAGCTTGTCCGGCAGAATATCATTTATTTCATCGTAAGTAATTTCACTATTTGCTTTTCCAAGCTCGATAAGTCTTTTAACTTCAGGAATATTTTCCAGTACCAGATCATTTTTGCTCATTATGCTTGCACGCCCCTTAGAAGATGTTTGAATTTAGAATTGTTTCTTTAATGAAGTTTTATGCATATAATTATTAAATTTTTCTTTTTCCCGTCTTAAAATCTCAATTTCAGCAATATAATCATTACCTGCTGTATTCTTATTTTTTATAAGATTCGCAAAATTTCCTATTTTAACGTCAATGTCATGAAGTTTCATGCTGATATATATTTCATTGTATGCGGCATCGGGATTGTCAAATGTCAGACCTTTTCCCATAGACTGGTTTAAAAAATCAAATTCTTTTCCATCTTGAAAAAAGTCAAACATTTTATCAGCAGTAAATTCTACTCCTGAATTGTATATTTCCATCATCTTATTAAGAATATTTTTTAAGTGGCCTTCCTGTATGGAAAATTCCGTAAAATCAATTGATGCTTTTGAAATATATGAAGGGAAATTTAATAACAGATTAATTAAATCGCCGATTCCTCTTGTGTTAAAATCCTGCTTTTCTTTTACATTATCGGAAGGAGGCTTTTCTGCGATCAACTGATTTTTATTAAATTTTTCAAAATCCTTCCGTACAGAATTTTCATCTAATTTGAGTATCACGCTGATTTTCTTCAAATAAGCATCTTTTTCAGATTCATATCTGATGTCGCGGATAACTCCAAAAAGAGCAATCATCGTTTTAATATCAGTTTGATTTGTTTTTTCTGCATCTGAAATTATTCTGTTTATTCTGAAATCTACCGGCTTAAGTGATTCATCAACAAGAGACATGAACTTGCGCATTCCGAATTTCTTTATATAATCGAATGGATCTCCTTCCGGAAGCATTGCAATTTTTAAATCAATGCTGATTTCGCTGAAAAGAGGAAGTGATCTCAGCGCTGCATTCATGCCAGCGGAATCTGAATCAAAAAGAAGAATAATTTCAGTACAATCTCTTGATAGAATTTTTACATGTGCATCCGTGAGGGCAGTTCCAAGCGGAGCCACGCAGTTTTTTATTCCAGCCTGATGGCATCCGATTACATCGAGATACCCTTCCACTATAATTGCTCTTTTATTTTCTTTAATAGATTCAATAGCAAAATTATATCCATATAAAATATTTCTTTTCTTGAAAATGTCTGATTCCGGTGAATTTATATATTTATCTTTGCCGTCAGTGAGAATTCTTCCTCCGAAAGCAACAGGTTTGCTGTTTTTATCAAAAATAGGAAATATTACCCTGTTTCTGTATCTGTCAAAATAATGCTTTGAATCGTTTTTTAATGATGAGCTGACAAGACCAATTGCTTCAGCCGGGGCAATTGCATTATTAAGCTTTTTGATTTTATCAGTCAGAAAATTCCAGCTTTCAGGAGCAAAACCAAGTTTGAACTGATTGATCGCCTCTTCGGTAACACCTCTATTGATCAGATATTCAAGGCCTTTTTTGCCTGAATTTGATTTGAGAAAATTATGAAATTCATTTAAAGCAAGAGAGTTTAATTTAAAATAATTCGCGATTTTCTCTGATTCTTCATCACTTTTATTTTCAATTTCAATGCCAGCAATATTCCCCAGAAATTTTACACTTTCAGGAAAAGAAAGTTTTTCAACTTTTGATATAAATGTAAAAATATTACCTCCAGCATGACAACCGAAACAGTAAAACAGCTGTTTGTCCGGTGTTACTGTGAACGATGGAGTTTTTTCATTATGAAACGGGCACAAGCCAAGATAACTTTTGCCTTTTTTTGACAGAGTTGGAACATAGCGCTTTACAATTTCTTCTATGGAAATTCTGTCTCTGATCAGATCAATAGTTTCTCTTGGAATCTGCAAAATCCTGAATATTTCCTTTTAAAAATTATATTTTCTGTGAGGTTTTTTTAAATTCAGATACGGAGTATTGATAAAATAAAGCTCATATATAATAATAATAAATTATATCTTTTTTGTCAATAAAGAGCTGGTATTTTATTCGAAATATTTAATTTTTGTCGATAATAGAATATAGAGTATCTTGACTTTTTAGATAAGTCCAGTCTTTTATGGTTTGATTTCAATCATCCTATATAATTTAAATTACAGTAAGGGAAAATTTAATGAAAAAATATTTTTATGCAATAGCTATAGCTCTAATACTTTTTTTTGCACAGCACGCTGCCTTTAATTTAATTCAGGCAAATGATTATAATCTGTTTAATAAAGGCGAAAAATCAAAAGAAAATCCAATATCTGAAAAAGTTGAATATAAATATCCTGATTTTTATAAAGGAATGTACCTAACTGTTAATTCAGGCAATAATTTTGCAAAATTAAAGCAGTTTGTTGAGATGGCTAAAAGTTCCGGAATAAACACAATGGTTATAGATGTTCAGCCATTGAAAAATAAAAAGACAGCAATTCCTGCTGAATATGTCAAATACTGCATTGATAACGGCATTCATCCGGTTGCAAGAGTTGTTGTATTTCCTGAAGGCTTGAAAGATTACCCTGTATCAAAAGATTACATTCAGGAAAGAATAAATATTGCTGAGGATGCAGCAAAAAACGGATTTAAAGAAATTCAATTCGATTATATAAGATTTAATGATTCCAACCGGCTAAAACATCTAACACTGAATGACAGATACAAATTTATTGAAGGTTTTCTGCAGACAGCGAGAACCGCTCTTGCAAAATATAATGTTAAAACTGCAGCAGATGTTTTCGGCAGAATTCCGCTGAATAGAGCTGATCTTATCGGGCAGAGAATGGAGGGTCTTGATAACTCGGTTGATATAATCTGTCCAATGGCATACCCTTCTCATTATACCTGGAGTAAAAAACTTCAGGATGATCCGTACCAGACAGTTTTTATTACTTCCAAAAGTGCAAAAGAAAGAGTCAAAAAAGCTGAAATAGTTACATGGATTCAGGCATTCAGGATGAAACTCGGCAAGAATTCCTATACTTCATATATTAAAGATCAGATTAAAGCAACTCATGATGCGGATATTAGAGGTTATATACTCTGGAACGCCAATCAGGATTACATCATACCTCTTGAAGTTGTTAAAAATTATTATTTAAATCAGAAATCTGATAAAAACAGCATCACAGTCAGATAATAATTCAATTCGCATTTATCCTGTGAATCCTGTTCATCTATGTAGAAAATATTTAAAAAATTTACGCGGATATTCGGGATGAACAGGATTTCTTTACCAGGTATTTTAAACTGCGCTTTAAATGAGTCATCTTGCTTTTATAAAACAAAACAAATTATGTGTTGATTTAATATATAATCACTATAATATCGGTTATAATTTCTTATCTAAAATTGTTTTTAAAAGATTTTATTCTTTATAATGAAGATGAAATAAAATTAAAGCCGATATCATGAAATATATTTTTATAATTATAACTTCACTGTTACTGATAAACTGCAATAACCCTTTATCTTCAAGCCGCAAAATATCTTCAGCAAAAATTGATCTTTCTTCTCTTGATTTAAACGCAAGCGATCCTGTTAAACTCGATGGAAACTGGGAATTCTACTGGCTGAGACTTTATAACAGTGAAGATTTTATAAAAGAAAAAATTTCAGCTGTAAGATATGCGCAATTGCCGGGCACATGGAATGATAAAAAAACAATAAGCGATGGGATGCAGTTTGGTGATTTAGGTCATGCAACTTACAGGCTAACCGTTAAATTAAAAAAAGATATTTCATACGGTATAAAATTACAGGAAATGAACTGTGCGTATAATTTATTTTTAAATGGTAAATTGATTCTGTCAAACGGAACTGTATCAGATAATCCGGGAAATATGAAACCGCAATTTTTGCCGCAATACGCCCTATTCACTCCTGAAAATGAAAACAATGAGCTTATACTTCAAATATCAAATTATACATATTTTAAAGGAGGTTCTATCCACAGCATTTTAATAGGATCTGAAAAAAAAATAATTAGAAAAAGAGAGATCGATGTTGATAAGGACCTGATTGTCCTTGGAATGTTATTGATTATCGGACTATATCATTTACTTGTTTTTTTTATAAGAAGAAAAGATTTATCACTTTTATTTTTCAGCTTAGGATGCATTTCTTTAACAATAAGAACAGCTCTTCAATCTGAAATGATTCTTACTTCCATGTATCCTGATTTAAACTGGTATATTTTAATGATTTTTAGGCATGCCTCTTCATATTTATCAGGTCTATGGCTGGTTTTGTTTTTATGGTCATTATTTACAAAAGAAATCGGTAGATTATTTATATCAGCTCATCTTATTTTCGCGTTATCGTCTGTATTATTGATTCTATTTACTCCACCTGCTGTATTCTCATCAATGCAGACACCGTTTTTAATTTTTTATATTTTATCACTGCTGTATTTATTTTTTATTCTGTTTACTCTTTTAATAAATAAAAGAAAATTTTCATTCATAGTTTTACTTGGATTTATAATTCTGGCTGCAACAATTATCAATGATCAGCTTTTTTATATTGGCGTTATCCAGACTGCATATATTATTCCTTTTGGAATGATATTTTTTATTTTAAGCCAGTCAATCATACTTGCCCTAAAATTTAATATTGCCTATGATAGTGTTGAGAATCTGTCTATCGATCTGATTGAAGAAAATAAAAAAATAGAAATGAGCAATATCGAACTTGAAAAAAAAGTTTTTCAAAGAACCGAATTGATCAACAGTCAGAAATCAGTTTTAGATGATCAGATATTAATGGCGCGGAAGATTCAGCAGACAATCATTCCGGTAAAACCTCCCAGGTTGACCGGATTGGAAATTTCTTTTAAAAATCAGCATCTGATGCAGATAGGTGGAGATTTTGTAGATTTTTTTGTTAAAAATGAAAAAGAAGTCGGCCTTTTCATCTGTGATGTTTCCGGACATGGTGTACCAGGAGCACTTCTATCATCAATGGTGAAAATGGCGCTTATCCATCAATGGCGCGAAAATATAGATAAACCGCACATAATCCTGAAAAATATTTATGATTCAATCAGTTTGAATCTTGGTGGAAATTTTATTACAGCAATTGCCTGTTATATCAATATTCAAACCGGCCGATTTATTTTTTCAAATGCGGGGCACCCTCCTTTGCTTTATATTAATAAGGAAAATGAAATTAAAGATTTAAATGTAAAAGGAAAAGCAATATATAATTTTTTTAAACCTGATTACGAAGAGATGAGTATAGATTTAAATCCTGGTGAAAGAATAGTAATGTATTCGGATGGTGTTATAGAAGCAGCAAATAATAAAAATGAATTTTATGGTGAAAAAAGATTAAAAAGCATTTTGCAGAATAAAAATTATTCTGATACTGACAATTTATGCGAATTCATATTTAAAGACCTGTTGAAATTCTCTTCAGGAAATGAGAACTACAATGATGATATAACGCTTTTAGCCTTAGAGTATAAAGGCCTGAATTAAAATAGGATTGTATATGAAATATATTACACTAATTATCGTTTCTATTTTATTATTATCATGCAATCTGACCGGTAATAAATCAAAGCAGGTTGCTGTACCAAAAATATTTGATGGCGTAATAGATCTGACTTCATATGATTTTAAAAAATACGGTACAGTTAAACTTGACGGTAATTGGGAATTTTACTGGCTCAGGTTGTATAATAGTGAAGATTTCAAAAACAATAATAAACCTGAAACATTGAGGTTTATTGATTTGCCCGGAGCATGGAATCAAAAAAATAAGATCAGCGATAATTCGGAATTTGGAAGTTTAGGGCATGCCACATACAGGCTTATAATAAAAGTTAAAGATAAATCTGAAAGATTCGGATTAAATGTTAAAGAGATGAACTGTTCATATAATTTATATATAAACGGCAGACTCTTATCAGGCAATGGAACCGTTGCTGACAATTTAAGAGAAATGAAGCCGGAATTTTTACCTGAAATTCTTTTTTTTACTCCCAACAGTGAAACTATTGAGATAGTTCTTCAGATATCAAATTATGTTGATAATAAAGGAGGTTCGCTGCACAGCATAAATTTTGGACTTGATAATCAGATAATTCATGAAAAAGAAAAATCATTAATTATGGAACTTTTTTTATTTGGGATACTGCTTATTATGGGTATTTATCATTTTTTAATATATTTTATCAGAAAACGTGATAATTCGCTTCTTTATTTCGGTACTATCTGTCTTATTATTGCTGTTAGAATTGCGTTAACCGGAGAAAGATTTTTATATATTCTGATTCATGAATTAAACTGGGATTTGTTTGTTAAAATTGAACATCTTACAAATTATTTATTAATATCTGTAATGATGCTTTTTATTTTAAATTTATTCAGAAAAGATGTAAATATACTAATTGTTGCATTTTTTTTAATCGTTACTGCGTCTTATATAATTCTAATAATACCGACTCCGGCAATTATATATTCATCATTGATGACATCATATATCTTTATACTGCTGGTTGAAATATTATTTTTTCTTTTCATTTTAATCCGTGTTACAATTAAAAAAAGAGAACTGGCTCTGCTGATGTTTTCAGGATATTTATTTCTTTTTATAACTGCTTTTCATGATATTCTGTATTTCATGGGTATTATTAATACTGGCAATTTATTAGCTGTAGGTATGGTCGTTTTTATTTTATCACAATCAATTGTTTTATCAATGAAATTCAACAATACTATGGAAAAAATAAAAATATTATCCAGAAAGCTTATAAGAGATCAGAAAATTCTTGAAGAAATAAATCTTGCTCTTGACCAGAAGGTAATTGAAAGAACAAGGATAATCAATAGTCAGAAAGAAGAGATAGAAAATCAGATTATAATGTCTGAAAGTATTCAGCGCTCGATTCTTCCGAAACCTGCTCCGGAAATAAATGGTATAAAAATAGCTTTTTTATATAAACCAATGATGCAGATAGGCGGTGACTTTGTTGATTATATAATAAAAAATGAAAATGAAATAGGTTTTTTTATATGCGATGTTTCAGGCCATGGTGTTCCCGGAGCTTTTCTATCCTCTATGGTAAAAATGGAACTTTTAAATAACTGGCATGAAAATGTATCTTCTCCTGGAAAAGTTCTAAGCAGCATATATTATTCTATCAGTAAAAATCTTGGAGGAAATTTTATTACTGCTGCTGCAGCCTATTTAAATCTTGAATCAGGCGAATTCATAATGGCAAATGCAGGTCATCCGCCTACTTTTTGTTTATGCGAAAATCAAATAATAAATAGTTATAAACCGCATGGAAAAGCATTATTCGAATATTTCAAACCGGATTATGAAGAAATTAAAATCATTTTACAACCGGGTACTAAAATTTTTATGTATACTGACGGGATTATCGAATCATTCAGTGCAGGCTATAAAATGTATGGAGAAAGCAGGCTTATTGATTTTTTAAAACAGAATTCAAGCTTGAATGTGAAAGATTTATGCGATGTCGTTATGCTGGAGGTTATTGAACATACTGGCGGTGAAAAGAATTTCAACGATGATGTTACAATGCTGGCTTTTGAATATACAGGCAGATAAAGAAAAGATAGAACGGAAATAATCCTAATAATCAGTTTTATTTCTGTTCTATCTTTTTATCATTATTCTTTGCGGAACATTTAAGGCATAAATTACATCTTTCATCACTGCAGAATTGACAGCTCATGCAATCCCTGCAGGAATGTTTTTTTTTACTGTTAGATAATTCTTCAGGAATAAAAATTTTTCCTGCAAAACCTGAAATTCTTTCAAATTTCATTTTAAAAAACTACCTGAATAACAATGCAAAAAGTCCATGTAAAGCTGCAGTAAAGAACAGAGTTATTCCGGTAGCTTTATGAATCCCAGGTTTTAATTTTAATATATGTAAACCAGAAAGTATTTGTATCAGTATAATAATAAAATTAATTATACCAAGAATAAGTATTATGGAAACACCCCAAATAGTCATTAAAATAACCTTTATTTTATTCCGATTTTAGCAGTTTTTATACCTGCACTTCCGTGTAAATTGCAATTTGCCTGAGCTTCAACTTCAACAGGACCTGTTACCTTGTATTCGACTTCTTTTACGAATTCATTTTTTTCAGGAAGTTTAGTTTTTGTGTAATCCCATCTTGCTATTTCTTTTCCATTAACCTTGATAACTACCCAATCTGTATGATGAAAAGAGATGTTAACATTATGTTTTACTTTAACGACAATTTTAACAGTTGAATCTTTTTTTACGTTTTCAGGCACTGTTATTTCTACTGATGATTTATTGGCAAAAACAGGAATAGTAAATACTGCAATAAAAATTACTAAAAACAATTTAATTTTTTTCATTTTGCTCTCCATTTATTTTTTTTAAAATCAAAAATATGTTAGATTTTTTATGATGAAATCTAATTTAAATTATTATAATAAATCCAATAAGTCAAGTATATTATAAGTTTTTTTAATAGGCAGAATTTATTGAAAAGTGCTTGTTATTAATATTTAATAATCAAATTATGAATAAAAAAATATAGAGAAAAATATGAAAAATTATGCTATTGAAGTTTTTGATAAATTCAAATATTGTCCCGTTTGCGGGGCCAGAGAAATTTTTAAAAAATCTGATAAAGCAATTCAATGCAGCTCCTGCCTGTTTGTGTATTATATTAATGCAGCAGCTGCAGTAGCCGGATTAATTTTTGATGATTCTAAAAGACTTCTGCTTACAGTTAGAGGAAGGGAGCCGGCTAAAGGGTTATTTGATCTTCCTGGAGGATTTATTGATATTGGTGAATCTGCTGAAAATGCTTTAAAAAGAGAAATAAAAGAAGAGCTCAATTCAGATATTGAAAATATTAAATACCTGCAATCTCATCCGAATAAGTATCCCTTTGGAGGTATTATATATCATACTCTTGATATTTTTTATAAATGTTCTTTGGTTGAAAAATCAAATATTATGGCTGGTGATGATATTGCTGATTATATATTTATTGAACCGGATAAAATTGATTTTGAAAAAATTGCATTCAGCTCTGTAAGAACTGTTTTAAAAATGATTTTATAAAAATATTAGTTTATTATTTTTTTTTGCCGTATCTTGTCTGACAGTCATTAAAGCAGTTTCTGTAATTATTGTCGCAATATCCGCGGGTGTACATTCTGTTTTTTCCGATTTTTCCTTTATTACCTTCTTTAATGCATCTTGTTTTTTTAGACATGCAATCATCAGAACATTTTTTATAAAATTTTTCTTCTTTAGTCTGCTTTTTTTTAATATTTTGAAGCTTTTGATTTTTTTCAACTGAATATGCAGAGTATGAAAAAATAAAAATAAATAATATAAATGAAGATAATATTTTTTTCATATTAAACCTG
This sequence comes from uncultured Leptospirales bacterium, assembly GCA_964392365.1. Classification (GTDB taxonomy): domain Bacteria; phylum Spirochaetota; class UBA4802; order UBA4802; family UBA5550; genus CAYMPH01. Next base: position 19,062 of record CAYMPH010000009.1, on the reverse strand, counting down.
ACCGCCAAGTTTTAATCTATTTAGTTCGCTGATTTTACCCACTAAAATTTCATCTGTTTTTGCCAGTCTCTGAGCTAAAATATAAACCATCTTTGCTGCAAAACCTGAATTTTTTATTAGAAAAAGTTTCAGCTGCTCTTTATTGTCTATATAAACGAGTTTAACATATCCGAGAGCAATTACATCCGCTGTTCTCGGCTGATCATAGAATAATGATATTTCACCGAAAAAATCCCCTTTTAGAAGATTTGCAACTACAACTTTATTATTACTTTCATCTGAAAGTGATATTGCAACTGATCCCTCGAGGATTATATACATGCGTTTTTCAAGTACGCCTGCTTTTATAATCTGATCACCATTTTGAAATTCTAAAATATTCTGAGGCATCTATTTCTCCAGGTTTTACAATTCTTTTAACTTGACATTCGAAATAAGTTATATATTATATATCGATAAATTTACTTAAAATAAAAAGGAGAAAAAATGGACTGCATATTCTGTAAAATAGCAAAAGGCGAGATTAAATGTGATAAAATATTTGAAAATGATAAAATTTTAGCTTTCACAGATATCAATCCCATTGCGCCTGTTCATATTCTTGTAATACCCAAGAAGCATATCAGCAGTATTGATTTAATAGATAAATCAAATGCAGATATAATGGCTGATATTTTTCTAGGAATAAATGAATGTACGAAAATAAAATCAATCGATAAAAGCGGATTCAGGATTATTATCAATAATGGTAAAGACGGCGGGCAGGATGTTTTTCATATACATGCTCATCTGCTTGGCGGTAAAAAATTAGGTCCTATGCTTGGCTGATAATTTTCTTTTTTTCCCGGAAATAACAAGAAGTACTTTTTTAACAGATTTTTCAGTAGATTCCTCCACTATAAATGTCATCTTTTTATAAATTGTTTTTTCTCCTTTTTTAGGAATGGAGCCTGTTTTGTACTCCATAAATCCTGCTATTGTCTCAAATCCGAATTTTTCTATTTTTACAGAAAAAAGTCTGCTGAAATAATCAACCGCAAGATTCCCGTCAAGCATGTATTTATTGTCACCGAGATCAGTTATTAAATCATGTTCAGAGTGGTCTCTGGTGTGAATTTCTCCAACTATTTCTTCAACTATGTCTTCGTATGTAATCATTCCCACAACTGCCCCGTATTCATTAACAACAAAAACCAGTGAAAGCTGCTGGTTGTCCATTTCGAGATAAAGGTCGAGTACATTTTTTGTTGCAGGAACGAAAATCGGAGGACGGAGGATGTCGATAATTTTTGATATTTTCTTATTTGTAAGGAGATCCCTATAGTATGTATAGCCTGTAATATTTTCAATATTTCCCTTGTATACAGGAATTCTTGAAAATCCTGTTTCGTTTATCAGATAAGCAAGATCCTTGATCGATTTTTCGGAATCAATCGAAATAAGATCTATAGCAGGAGTCATTAGTTCAATTGCAGATAACTCCTTAAAAGAAAGCATTTCAGAGACATAGACATTGTTATCCCTGTCAATGACCCCCTGCTGCGTACCCATACTGAACAGCAGTGAAATTTCCTCTCTCGACATTATAAATGAGTTTGAAGCATCTTTCATGCCGAGAAGATTTTTTATTTTATAAGAAACAGCTACTGAAAATTTCACAACCGGATTAAGTAAAAACATAAGTATTTTTGTCGGGAATGCAAAAGCCATGAGTAATGATTCAGGCTTTGCTCTGCAGAATAATTTTGGAGCTGCTTCACATAAAATAAGGAAAACAATAGTCTGTATTACCGTAATGATAAACAGAATTCTGTCATTTAATAAAAAAGCTTTTGATCCGATGTAAGTTATAAATGATGCAGCGCTGATATTAACAATATTATTTCCGATTAAAAGCATGCCGATTGCATCTTCTTTTCTGTCTAAAATATATAATGCAGCTCTTGAAGTTTTTTCTTTTTCAGATGATTTATTTTCTATAATTATCCTGTTTGCTGAAACAATGGCAGTTTCCGTTCCTGAAAAATATGCAGAAAATATCATGAAAATAATAATTGATATAAAATATCCGCTGTATGCTGCAAGTTCCGGCATCAGTTAGTTTCTCCATTTTCAATAGATCTGATTTTTTTAACTTCAATTCTATCTATTGAATGTTTCCTGATTTTTTTTATCAGTAAAATATGCGATGCTGATTTAACAAGATTACCGGTTTTTGGCATTGATGACAGAACCTCTATCATATATCCGCCGATAGTATCAGAATTTATGCTTTCTAAATTCTCACCAAAAAGAATATTAAAGTCTTCTAACTGCATGTTACCTGAAATCATGGTTATGTCTTCAGTTTTTTTAACTTCACTTTTCTTATGTGTGTCCAGGCCGTGAAACTCCCTGCCCATGAGATCTGATAATATTGAATTCAAAGTTACAACACCGGCAGTACCGCCATATTCATCAACTGCAATGCCTATCTGTATTCGAAGCTTTAAAAAATCGTTTAATAGATCTTTTAAATCTTTTGATGCAGGAAAGAAATGTATTTTTTCTATAAACCTGTTGATACTCGAAACTTTTTTATAACCGAGAAAAGAAGGAAGTAGCTCTCTTGAATCGATCATGCCTACAACATTATCAATATCTTCTTTATATACCGGAGCCCTTACAGCATCATGTTCCAGCATAAGATTTATTGCTTCTTTAACAGAGCAGCCCCAGGGAATAAAAAGAGCTGTGTTTCTCGGCAGCATAATATTGTAAGCTTCCTTTTTTGAAAATCTCAGCATACTTTTAATAAAGGCGCTTTCCTCTTTATGTATGTGGCCTTCCTGTTCGCCGATTTTAACTGCAAGACCTATTTCATCTTCTGTAATATTTATATCAGTAAGTTTTAATTTAAAAATTTTTATAATAAAAGACATCACACCTGAAAGCAGAATTCTTGCAGGGTAAAAAAACTTATGAACCAGAGCAAGGAGAGGATATAAAATTTTTGATGCTGATGAATATGAGCTTATGGCAAGTATTTTAGGTGTAATTTCACAAAATAAAATAATAACCGGAGTTACGATTGCTATTGATATAAACTGTCCATAATTCTGCCATTTGCTGATTAGAATTTTTGTTGTAATTACGGATATAGCTATATTTGCAAAAATATTTCCGATCAGGATTGTTAATAGAATATTCTGGGGATTCTGCATGGCTTTGTGGATGGATCTTTCAATAAAATCATCTGAGTTTGAATATTTAAAAAGCTCCGAGCGTTTTAATGAAAAAAGCGCAGTCTCACTTCCGGAAAAAAATGCGGAAAAAATTGAAAAAATTATAAGTAAAATAATTTCAGATATATGTATTTCCATAATCAGAAATCAGTTAGAAGGAAAAATTTTTGATTCTTTTATTTTTAATACCCGTGCGCATTTTTTTTTAAATTTGTCATTTGGTATCTGAAATCCTTTTTCAATTTTTGAAAGAAATGAAGGGGTACATTCAAGATATTTTGCCAGCTCATTTTGTTTAAGACCTTTTTCCATGCGGAAATGCCATAAATTATTTTTAAATTCATCATCAGCAGTATTTTTTTTAATGCTTATATCTGGAAATATAACAGATCTCGGTTCATTTAAAAAATCAGAGCATGCATCCATAAATTTTTCTGTCGGATCCTGTATGCCTTTTTCAACCTTGCAAAGATATGAAGGTGAAACGGAAAGAGCTTTAGACATTTCTGTCTGCTTAATATTCTTTTTTCTTCTTATGTATGGTATCTTATTGCGCAAAATAATCACCGGATTTAATTTTTTGAAGTTTCCGTATCAAGCCTTATATTAAAAGTAAAAACTTTCTGTATTATATTATTTGAGTAATCTTCTGCACTAACAGTTATTGTATTTGGTCCGTCGGCATATTGAATGCCTTCAATTTTATAATAACCTTTTTCATCAAACAAATTATCATGATATTTTCCTGATAGTGTCAACCCATTTTTGGTATTGATGATTTTATTAAAAATAGTTTCACCGGCAGTTTTACCGTTTATATCTACTTTTAATTTATAAACGCCGAGCTTTTCACCGCCGGATATAGTATCATGAATTGATATCAAAAGTGGATAATGTTTTGTTAATCTTATATCTGATCCTGTACGAAGTATAACATATTTCTCATTAATTTTTAAAAGAACATCCCCTATAACAGGAGGATTCTTATCTTCAGGAATTAATTCAGCAGCCAATGGATTATATGAATTGAATAGATCATCCATAAGTGAAAAATGAAGATGCCTGCCGAATGAATGCCCTGTATTACCTGTTAAACCTACCGGTTCATTTATCAAACAATCTGTCTTTACAGTCATTGAGTCCTCGAGGTGCATAAATAAAGAATAGCCTTTGTTATGACTGATAACCTTAAAATTTCCTCCGCCTTTATAATTATCAAGTGGAAATTTTGACTTATCCCAGTAGAACAGCAGTTTTCCATTTTCAACAGGGTAGATTTTTCCTTCAGCATTTGTCATATCAATTCCATCATGAAAATGATCCCATCTTGATTCAGCATACGTTGAAGTGAGTTTTGCGTTTTTCAAAGGCCACTGCATTGCGTAGTTAATTGAAATTGCTGAAATTAAAAAAGTAATTAATAAAATAGGTTTCATGGATTTTCCTGTTTTTTTTCTTTGTCCGGCTTAACGTGTATATGGCAGTATTTTCCCGGCTCTGTTCCGGATAAATAAACCTGTTCCGCGGTTTCAGGACATTCTCCATTTCTGCCTGCCACTTCTCCTGATTCAAGACAAATTTTTTCCCTGCTTGTAATATCCTGAGGTATAGAAAAATCATCCGGCTTTTTTGAATTATAAACTGAAAATATATATTCAGCAAATACAGGGGCTGATATTGAACCGCCTGCTGCATGCGGCCCAAGTGAAATTGATCCCTGTTTGTTGCCTATCCATACAACAACTGATAAATCAGAAGTAAAACCTGCGAACCATGCATCTGAATTATTTGAAGTAGTTCCGGTTTTTCCTGCAATCTGGAAGCTGATTTTTCTGCCTGCAACAGTTCCGTATGCAGTTCCGTTTTTCTCAAATACTCCCCGTAGCATCGATACTGTCACTGCTGCTGACCCTGCATCAATTATGCGTCCAATACTTTTTCTTTTTTCTTCAATCCTTCTATTTACGTCCTCTTCATTATTCCATATAATATTTCCACTGTAATCTTTAACCTGTTTAATGCCGTATGGTTCAATATAATCACCTCCATTTATAATAACTGAATATAAAATACAGTTTTCAATAGGAGAAATTTCATATGAACCAAGTGCCATTGAGAGTGTTTTTTTAAAACGGTTCGATGTTTCAGATCTGGTTAAATTAAGGCTTTTTTCTATAAATTCAAAAATTCTGTCGTAGCCTGTTTTTTTTAGAACCTTAACTGCAGGAATATTTATTGATTTTTTTAAAGCATCTCTTGCAGTTATTTCTCCGATGTATTTGCCGTCATAATTTTTTGGAATATATTTTTTTTCAAATTCTGTCTTTTCATCAATTAAAATTGTAGATGGGGTAATATCCCTGGCTTCAATTGCTGAGGCATAAATAAAAGGTTTAAACGATGATCCCGGCTGTCTTTTGATCTGGGAAACATTATCCTGCTGATTAAATGGAGTGAAGTCATATCCGCCTGTATAACTAATAATTTCGCCTGTCTTGGGATTTATTGCTATCAGAGCCCCTTCAATGTTCTGAGATTTTTCAATTTCAATTTTAACAGCTTTTTCATTTCTGATTTTTTTTGAAAGCTCAAGATGATAGTTTCTCTGTCTTTCTATTGCCCGTCGTAGAGATGCCTGTGCTACATCCTGTTTGGCTGCATCTATTGTTGTGTAAACAGAAAGGCCGCCTTTTTTTAAAGCGTCATCACCGAATTTCTGCACAAGCTGCCGCCTGATGGTTTCAACAAAAAACGGTGCCCGGTTTATTCTGTAGGAACTTTGAATAAATTTTCCAATAAGCGAAACTGCTTTCCTGTTCTTTTTATCTAACGAAACATCCCATTTTCTGATAAATTTTTTATATGATTGTTCAGCTCTTTCAGGCGATAAATATCCCGCTGCTTTCATGGATTTTAAAATTACTTCAGTTTTTCTAACAGAGTTATACATGTTTGATATTGGTGAATAGTATTTGGGGTTTGATATTGTTGCAACAATCATGGCGGATTCCGCTTCGTCACATTCACTTACAGATTTCCCAAAAAACATTTTAGATGTTGATTCTACACCATATGATCCATTTCCGAAATAAATTAAATTGAGATACATTGAAAGGATGTCCTGCTTGTCGTATCTGTTTTCAATTTCTAGAGCACAAAAGGCTTCATATATTTTTCTCTTGGCACTTCTTTCCATGTCAGTAAACAGAACTTTAGCAAGCTGCTGGGTAATAGTGCTGCCTCCCTGTGCAATTCTTAAACTGAAGATGTTCACACCAATTGCTCTAAATATGCCTTTAATGCTTATACCGGGATGATTATAAAAATCACGGTCTTCGCTTGAAATTACACCAACAACAACCCATTCCGGAATATTTTTATATGGAATTATCTCTCTTTTCTGCTCAAAAAATTCACCTATTATTTCATTATTTCTGTCATAGATACGGGTTGGTATGTCTACAGCTTTTGCGCTAACGTCGAAATCCCTGTATGAATAGGTTGCACCTTTTTGAAGTTCTTCAGTTCTGTCAATAAGCTGTTTATATTTAGATAATTTCCTCAGAGTATCGTCCCTGTCAATCCGCCAGGTTATGAAAATTATCAGGATGTATATTATTAATAATAATATTAATAAGGCAGGCACATAAAGAAAAACAATTTTTTTATGAGATGAAATCCAGTATAATACTTTTTTAATGTGATCTATCATGTCTTAATATATTTTTTTCCTGATAATTGTCCGCATGCCCCCTGAATGTCTGAACCGAGGCTCTTTCTGATTGAAACTGGTACATTCATTATTTCAAGCTGTTTGATGAAATCATCAATTTCTTTGTGTGTTGGAGTTTCCATCCCATGTGAACCGGGATTTAAAGGAATTAAATTCAGTTTGATCCTGGAATAACGGAACATTTTCTTAAGTCTTTCTGTATCTTCTTTTGATATATTATCTTTTCTCATTACATATTCCAGAGTAACCCGATTTTTTGAAACAGGGAATTTTTTTTCGAGAAGTTCTGCAATTTTTTTCATGGAGTTTTTTTTCTCAACAGGCATATTCTTGATTCTTTTTTCCGGGAGTGTATCATTTAATGAAATAGCTAAATTATAAGGTCTTTTTTCTTCAATAAAACGTTCAATCCCTTTTATAATGCCGCAGGTTGAAATTGTAATTTTTCTTACAGATATATGGAAACCGAAAGTGTAATTCATAATATCGCATGCTTTCAGAACATTGTCGTAATTCATAAAAGGCTCGCCCATTCCCATGAAAACAATGTTATTGTTAAACAGTCCTGAAATTCTGCGGACATTGCAAAGCTGGTCAAGAATTTCTCCTGCGGATAAATTTCTGAAAAAGCCGGTTTTACCGGTTTCGCAGAATATACATTTCATGGCACATCCAATCTGGCTGGAAATGCAGACAGTCAGCCTTCCGTCATTTGATCCTTCGTTTTTAATTAAAACAGATTCGATAAAATGGTTGTCGTGCGTTCTGAATAAATATTTTTCGCTTCCATCCTGTGATGAAACAAGACGGTCTTCAAGCTGGATTGGAGATAGAATGAAATCTTCATCAAGTTTTTTTCTTAATTCTTTTGAAAAATTAGTGAAGTCCTGAAATGATATTGCATTCCTTTCGTAAAGCCAGTTGAAAAGCTGCTTAGCTCTATATGGTTTTTCTCCAATTACAGCAAAATATTCCTCAACATCTTCGAGTGATAAATCTTTTATAAATCTTTCAGCCATTAATCTCCTTCAATTCAAATAAAGCCATTTTGTTGTCAGGGTCAATGTTAACAACTTTTTCGAATGTTTTAGTTGCGTTTATAATATCGCCTTTTTTCTTATAACACATGGCAATAGCGAAAAGAGATATGACATAGTTGGAGTCAATTTCAAGGGCTTTTTCATAATTTAATATCGCATTGTCATAATCAAACATCTGATAATAAGAAGAACCATTAATGTAGAATGCGTGTTTGTTTCTTTTGTCATTTGCAAGATATTTTTCTAAACTGTAAATTGATTTTGAAAAGTTATTGATTCTAAAAAAGTTTTTGCCCAGATTATAAAGAAGTTTCTGGTTGTTTGGATACTTAACCAGTCCTTTTTCAAGAATTTCAATTGCTTCTGTATATTTATGTGTGTTTATAAGTTTCTTGGATGTTTTAATAATATCAACAGCTTCATCTCTTGCAAGCTCGATAACAATCAGCGTTATATCATCCTCAACAGATGCATTACCAATATGCCTCTGAACATCTTCAAGAATGAAATTTGCAAATTCATCAAGCGGAAGCCTTCTGTTTGCAATTATTACTTCTTCAAGCCTTGCGTTTGAATAATCTTTTCTTTCTTCATTATTTGCTTCAGGTATTCCGTCTGTATATAATATGATTCTGTCTCCGTAATTCATTTTAACAGAAAGTTCGTCGTAAGATTCACTTGCCTCCTCAATAGCACCAATGAAAAGACCGTTTGTGTCAAGAAGCTCGATTTTACTCTCTTCAGTTCTCAAAAGAATTGCTTTCTGATGGCTTGCGTTTGAATAAACGACATTATATTCTTCGTCAATAGCAACCATGAAACAGGTCATGTAATCCTGTGTTTTAACGTGATCGAGAATGTTTTTATTTACATCCTGAAAAATCCTTCTTGGTGAGTCATATTTTATACTGGCGTTAGTAAATGATATTTTTGCCATTGTTGTTACTAGAGCAGCAGGAATTCCATGACCTGATACGTCAGCTATCATAAACCCGAATTTACTGTTTTTCAGCTGATATATATCATAGAAATCTCCTCCGATTTTTTCCATCGCTATATAACGTACGCAGAATTTCAATTCATTCCAGTCTTCAATTTTTGTAGGAAGAATACTGCGCTGGATTATACTTGCCATATCAAGCTGTTTCTGCATCTGGTCGTCTTTGCCCTTGAGATCGGACAGGGCGTTCTGGAGTTCATTTGTACGCTGTTCTACTTTTTGTTCCAGATTTTTTCTGTGACCTTCAATTTCCCAGGACATCTCCATGAGAGCAAATTCTATGGATGCGAATTCATTTTCAAGAGACATTACATTAAAATTCGCCTTTCCTCCAGCTGCAATTTCCTTGGTTACTCTTCTGAGGTCGCGTAATGCTCTTACAATTGAACTTGTATTAACCTGCATTATCAGAATTCCGGCAATCATTGAAAGAATGAAGTTTACAATAATAAATCCAATATTATAATCTTCATTAAGTCTGCTTTTTTCCATAAGAGCTGCAAAAGAAAGAAGAGTAATAATCATAAGCATTATGAAGAACATAAACTTGAACCTGATTCCAATTAAAGCTCTCGGCTTTTGAGGCTGGCCTGAAATTATAATTTTATTATAAATTAATGTTCTTTCCTGGTTGGTAAGATACTCTGCGAAGAGATATGAAATCATTGTGTTCAGCATTACTACAAGCAGCATTGATATATTGATTATTTTCATTATATCAATAAAATTTTCGTATGAAATTGATCCTTTGAATTTATACTCATAAAATGAAAAACATGCGAATAATATTCCAATCAAAGAACTGTTAACAATTGCAAGAACCGCAGTAGAAAGCGGAAGATCCGAAATATAGTTGTATAATTTTTTTAATTCATTATTTGGTACATTGAAATTAATTTTAAAAGAAGTATTTATTATTCGTAAAAATTTAAAAAGCGCAGGAATTTTAATAGGTGTAAAGAAACCGTATTCAAGAAAATAAATCAAAGAAACTATAAACATCGAAACAGGAAGCCATTTATAAACCAGTTTGAAAATTATTTCATAAGGGAAAACAATAAAGGTACTTCCTAGAAAATATCCCAGAAATGTTACTAATCCACCGATTATAATTGTATAAAAAGAAATTGCAAATGTATAGCTTATGTTTTGAGCAATGTAATAAAATAATCTCATAGATATTCCTGTTTTTTTAAGTTTAATTAAATACCTGATAAGCTTAAAATTGAATCAATTTGTTTCTTTTTATCATCCTGGGCTTAATTATGTCAAAAAGAAAATATTTTATTTTTTATAACCAGAATAAAGGAGACTTGGTATTAAATTAAATTATGGTGTCTCTTTATCGCGGTCCTGCGAAAAAGCATCCTTTGCACATCTGAAACCCGCGCTGTTATCTTTATAAAGATTTGGAGTACCTCCGATTTCTCTATTTGTAACCCGTATTTTCAGTCTGTCAGAAGTGAAATTACCTCCTCTGATAACTTTATACTGTTTACCGAATTTTCTATCATTGGTTTTATTGCCCGAGTAAGGCAGATACCAGCTGGATGTCCATTCAGATGCATTTCCGGCTAAATTTAAATGTCCATAAGGGGAATTCACGTCCTGAAAAGAATATACAGGAAAAAGTCCGGGTATTGTTTTTGAGAATTTTTCTTTAATAAAACGGCCTGTTTCCTCTTTAGCCCAGAATTCTGAACAGTTTGCTTTTTCAGGATTAAATTTTCCTTCCCAGGGGTATAAATTTTCGTCAGTGTCTTCATCTATACCTCCTGTTCCCTTCGCAGCTTTTTCCCATTCCTGTTCAGTCGGGAGCCGTTTTCCTGCCCATTTCGAATATGCAACTGCTTCATGAAAAGTAACCAGAACAGGCAGATCTTTTATTGATTCATCGTAAATACCATTCTCCCAGGATTGAGGCGGAGGTGAATTTGTTTTATCTATATATATTTTATAATTATAATTTGATACTTCAAGTTTATCAAGATAAAACGCCGGAACAAAAACTGTTTTAGCCGGTTTTTCATCCGGATCTCCATTATTAGAGCCAAGAATGAATTTCCCTTCCGGAACTAAAATCATTTCTCTTGAATCTGATTTAGTGATAATCTTTTTTTTGTAGGAGTTGTTTTTGATTTTAAAAGGATCAGGAGAAACAAATTTTTCTGAAGATTGAATCGATAAAACAATTTCATTTCCAGCCTTGATTTTTGAAATATCAGCCTGATTGTACAGTGAAATTTCAGATGAAGCTCTGAATTTCCAGTTATTCATTTCTATTGGAACAGTGCTTAGAATCTCTGCTGTACCGATAATAGTATTTTCATATATAATTATGTATTTTAAACTTTCAGGTTTCTTTTTGAATAGAAGACTTGCAGAAGAATTTTTTCTCAGAGATTCAATATATCCTTTGATCTGATATTTATCCGGATAAACCTGGGGGGTAATGAATGCTAAAAGAAATATTACTGATAGAAATTTTATTTTCATTTTATTATACTCCCTCGATCTGATTGATAATTTCTTCAATTTCAACAGGTTTTTTCAGTGTAATAAATTCATTTGAATATTCGGCTGAATGGGCTTTATATTCATTTTCGTCAAAAATTATAATTGTTTTTTTAAATAATTCTGCATAGGATTTAAAAATTGAATCTTTTATAAGGTTATCCCTTATGCAGGCAAAGTCAATTATTATACATTTATATCTATCATGGTTTTCAAAGCTTTCAAGCTCATTGAATTCAATTTTTCTTGTGATATAACCGATATCGTGCAGCATTTCCTTTAAAACGATTTCAAGAAAAATATCTTTAACTGTTATAAGGATATTCCCATGTTTGGGCTTGCGTTTCTCAATTAATATTTCAGAAGATCTGATCTCATCTATAGTATTTAAAAATTCAATTGAAGGAAATGATATATTGATTATAAGATTGTTCCCGCTTGTAAAATTTCTAACATTTATAATTCCGCCTAATTCTCTAAGGCTGTTTATCGGGGTGCTGAGGCCTATTCCCACATTGTAATTTAATCCTTCATAATAAGTAAAATAAACTTTCTGAATTTTATTTATTCCGGGAAATGAGTCAATAAGATTATAAAACTTTATCTCTATTGTAATATTAGAGGAATCTTTGTTTATAGAAATAGAGCATGATGATTTTTCATTCATGAAAGGATAGATTGATAGAAAAAGATGATGAAGTGAATCAGTAAAAATTTTCTGATCAATTACAATTATGCATTCCTCTGAAACAGTATTTATATTTATTGAGCTTGTTAAAAACATAGTTTCAAACTCTTTTACAATACGTTTTATCATAGGAACCGCATCAATTTCTATATACTCGCGATTATAAACTATTTCACTAATGTCAGATTTTTCATCAAAAAGTGTTGTTGCAAGAGTAAGAAGAGAATGCAGTACGCTTTTATAGTCTGATGGTACTTCATCTTTAAACCAGATTGAAGACTGATTTATTAAAACATCAATATTGATATGCAGGATATTACACAGAGTGATTCTTTTTAATTCATTTTCTTCATTTAACCTTAACAGCGAATTTTTTATTATTTTTTGAACGTGCTGTTTCATCATATTCTATTTTCCGGATGATTTAGGATCCAATGCATCCTGTAAACCTTCTCCGAGAATATTATATGCTGTTATGGTAATGAATATCGCAAGTCCGGGAAATAGAGTAAGCCACCAGGCAAAATCCATAAAGTCTCTTGATTGGGAAAGAATGTCGCCCCAGCTCGGTGTAGGTGGCTGTACGCCAAAACCGAGAAAGCTTAATGATGATTCAACCAGAATTGTTGATGCTATCCCAAAAGTAGCTGAAACAAGAACCGGAGGCAGCGCATTAGGAAGAATATGTTTTAATATAATCCAGTAATCTTTTGCGCCTACAGCCCTGGATGCTTTTACAAAATCCAGTTCGCGGATTTTCAGGAATTCTCCACGGACAATCCTTGCAATTCCGGTCCAGCCTGTTATGCCTATAACAATCATTACGCTGATAAGGCTTGGCCCCCACAATGCGAGAATTGTTAATATCAGAAAAAAAGAAGGAAAACATATTACAATTTCAATAAAACGTGATATTATAAGATCTGCAATTCCGCCATAATAACCGGCTATAGCGCCAATTATTATTCCAATTGAAAAATATATAAATACTGCAATAAACCCTACAAATATTGAAACTGTAGTGCCGTGTATCATTCTTGCGGCTAAGTCCCTGCCCTGTTCGTCAGTTCCGAGTATATGGGCTTTCGATGGAGGTGCGACTATCGAGTTAAGATCGTATTCAGAGTAGCTGTATTTTACTGGAGGAAATATTTTAAATCCTTTGTATTTTTCGAGCCGCAGATCTTTGTTTGCAAGATCGCTGTTGCTGAAAATCATAGGCAGATAAATTTTACCGGAAGTTTCATCAACAAATATATAAGGTTTGCTGTTCGATATCAGCGGAGCAGTTATTGCAATAACAAACAGCAGAACAACAACAGTAAGAGCTGCCATTGACAACCCGCTCTGCCTGAAATTCTGCCATACTCGCTGTTTATATGAAAGGCTCATGCTTTTGTATCCAGTCTTATTCTCGGATCAACAAGAGCATAGGCAAGATCCGATGAAAGTATTCCTGCTAAAGTAAGCAATGCCGAAATTGATGAAATTGCCATTATAACAGGTATGTCCCTCGATAGAATCGCTTCAAAAGCGAGCATTCCCATTCCGGGAATGGAAAAAATTGATTCTACAATAACGCTTCCTCCAAGAAGTCCCGGAAGAAGCGATGCCATTAAAGTTACAAGAGGTACCATTGAATTTCTGAAAGCGTGAATAAAAATTACCCTGTTTTCAGAAAGACCTTTTGCCCTGGCAGTTGTAATGTACTGCTGGTTTATTACTTCAAGCATATTTGCCCGTGCATATCTGGATAGAAAAGCAAAGCTTCCATATGTTAATGTAATTACCGGAAGAACAAGATGCCATGTAATATTTCCGGCTTTCTGAAAAAAAGGCGCATTTTCAGCGTAATCAGAAATGAATCCTCCGAGCGGAAACATGTTCAGGAATTCCCCGCCGCTGAAAAAGATCAGAAGAAGTAACGCAATCCAGAATGATGGAAGAGAATATAAAATAAATAGCAGTAAGCTTGTACTTCTGTCGAAGAAGGAATTCTTTTTAACCGCTGATATTATTCCAAGCGGAACAGATATAATATATACTATAACCAGGGTTATAAAATTCAGTAAAAGTGTAATCGGTAAAGCTTCTGCAATTCTCGATGAAACAGGTCTTCCGTCCTTGCGCGAAGTTCCGAGATCGAGAATCATGAATTTTTTCATCCAGTCAAAGTACCCGATAATTATCGGTTTGTCCAGGCCATAGAGCTTTTTTTCCTGATCAATGATTTCTGTTCCTACAGTTCCGGTTTTTAATGCTCCCTGCATGTCGAGCTTAAGTGTTGTAAAATCTCCTGGAGCAAGCCTAATCATTGCATAGGTGACAAGTGTAATCCCTAAAAAAGTAGGTATTACAAGGAGAATTCTTTTAATCAGATATTTTTTCATTGATTGTCCATTCCCTGTAGTCAAGCCCCATAATATGAACCTTTACATTTTCAAATCTTCTGCTGACAACTGATAGAGCCGGAGTACAGAAAAGAAAAGTATACGGCTGCTCATCATGAAGAATTTCGTGGAATCTTCTATACATAATATTTCTTTTGTCTTCATCAAATTCCATTCTTGACTTAATAATAATATCGTCTGCTTCAGCATTTTTGAAATAGCAGAAATTTGAGCCATTCTCGGTCTGTGAAGAATGCCAGAGCTGATATGGGTCTCCGCTGTAGCCGAGACTCCATCCGACTGTAACTGCATCAAAATCCCTCTTGTGAAGCTTATCAACAAAAACTGCCCATTCATATCTGTTAATATCCATCTCAATTCCATTTTTCGAAAGATCTTCTTTCAGAATTGTAGCAAGACGTTCAGCAAATTTATTTGTTGATGCAATAGTGAAGGTAAAACGGAATTTTTTACCGTTTTTATCAAGAATACCGTCGCCGTCCGTGTCTTTCCATCCAGCTTCTGCAAGCAGCGCCCTTCCTCTTGCGGGATCATACGGCCAGGGTTTTATTTTATCATTATAAGCTTTACTGAAAATGTAAAAACTTCCGGTAACCTCTTTGCCTAGACCAAAAAGCAGTTTATCGAGAATGGCCTCTCTGTTTATAAAATGAGTCATTGCAAGACGAACCCTTTTGTCGCTGAAAAAATCCCTTCTGGCATTCCATCCGATATAATTAAAATACGGCAGGTAATATGTAAGTTTGTAGTTATGCTTTAAAAATTTTTCTGAATTTGTCTGCCTGACCCACTGAATCGGTCTTACTGACATTACATCGAGCTCGCCTTTTTTGAGCATCTGAAGAGCAACATTAACTTCAGATATTATGCTATATACAATTTTTTTAATTACCGGAGGTTTATCCCTGTTTTTATCATTTACAGTTAAAGTTACTCTTTTCCCGGTTTCCCATTTTTCAAGCTTATATGGTCCGGTGCCTACCGGGAATCTGTTGTTTTTATGTGTGTTGAAATCAGTTCCGTCATTAAATATATGTTTCGGTATTACAGTAATTGTCCCGCAGATTTCAAGAGCCTGATAAAAAAGCTTGTTGTATTTAAACTCCACAGTGTATTTATCTAATTTTGTTGCGCTGACAATATCCATAAAATATACCTTAAGAGATGCTGACGCAACTTTCGGGTCTTTTATAGTATTATAGGAATAGATAACATCATCAGCAGTCATCTCAACTCCATCGCTGAAGAGAATTCCTTTTTTCAAATAAAATCTGTATGTGAGCTTATCCGGTGAAATTTCCCATCTCTGTGCAAGCAGCGGCTTCAGTTCAAGCGTATCTATATCTCTTTCAATAAGAGATTCGTAGATATTTTTATTTATCATTGATTCGTATGCGTCAGTTGAAATTATAGGATTAAGATTCCCGGGCTCGGAGGAAAGATGCATGTAAACTGTATCAGTCCTGGTTTCAGAAACAGCGTTTCCGCAGGAGGTAACAGATAATATAGCTGATATAAAAAATAATGAATAAAAAATTTTATATAGGCTGTAATTGATTTTTATCATTAAAAAATTAGTCCTTCTTTGTCATTTCAACAATTCATTCTAAAAAAAACACAAGCGCGTGTCAAGAATTATAGCATAATTGTTAATAAACTGCCAAGAATAATGAAAAGATAGAACACGGATGATACGGATGTAACGGATTTTTTTGATTTTATTAATTTTTTTAAAAAATTGTTTTATTATTGTTAACTTTTTATATATTAGAAAAAGAAAAATAATTAATCTTTATCCGTGTTAATCATAAAAATCCGTGTCATCCGTGTTCCATTGTTAGATTTCAAAGTAGTTTATTTTAACCGGATCAGTACCATTTTCAAAAAAGATCAAGCTGACGCGAAGGATCTCCAGGCTTTCTTTCTCTTTTTGACTCTACAGCCAGCTCTTTTTCAATTCTATCTAAAAGCCGGCTTTTTTTCTGATCGAAAATTTTACCGTTATAATTTCTTTTATGTGACCAGGAAAGATAAAGATTCTGCCTGCTTCTTGTTATGCCCACATAGAGAAGTCTTTCCTCTTCAGAAAACTTTACTTCATCCAGCTTGCCGAATAATCCGAAAGGAATAATATTATCTTCGCATCCCGGAATAAAAACATTTTCGAACTCAAGACCTTTTGACGCATGGATTGTCATAAGTGTTACTGCTTCTGCGCGTTCATCAAAGTCATCAATGCCTTCTCTTGTATTGATTTTTCTGAAAAATTCTTCATAGCTGTTACTGCAATTTTTTGCAAGATTCAGTAATTTTGAAATATCTTTTTCATCGATTTTATTTGAAATTGAAATATTTTTTACAACATCTACTATTGAATCTAAATTATCGATCATCCGAATTGTATCATTTGAAATTTCAAGAAATTCAGAATGTATATGCCTGTTATAAAAATATCTCTTAATAAGTCTGATTATTGATATTGCGGGTTCGGAATTAATTTCACTTACGGTTTCAACAATTTCAACAGGAATACCGTGATTTGAAAATGATTCCCTGAATAAATCAAACATAAAAGAACTTCTGCATAAAACAGCAAAATCTGAAAAACCATAATCACCGGAATTGCCGTCTGCTATGCCGCTATCCATTGAAAAGGAACGCACTCCGCCGGTCATTTTTTCAATCAGGGAAGCAATCCAGTCCGCTTCACTTTTATCAGTTTCATTTTCCTGAATCAGAAATTCAATATCCCTGTTTTCCCCTGTCATCGGATTTTTTTTCATTAAAATATTTCGGGCTGCTTTTAAAATTGTACCCGGTGATCTGTAGGAAATGTCCATTCCGATAAGAATTGATTCCGGATAGTCTTCCTGTATCAGCCTGATATAATCCGGACTTGATCCCCTGAATCCATAAATTGACTGATCAGGATCTCCAATTACAAAAAGATTCGGATTTTCACCTGAACAGATCAGTTTAATGAAATCATACTGCACGGAATTTATATCCTGGAATTCATCAACAAGGATATATTTATATTTATCAGAAATTTCTTTTCTGATTTCAGGATTACAGGTTAGTATGTTTTTCGGAATGTAGACAAGATCAGAAATATCGATTGAATTTCTTTTATTTAACTCATCATTATATTTCTTGAAAATTTTTGAATCAGAAGGGATCGATGTTCCATTTTTAATAGATTCAATAATTTTAAACTCGCGTATTGATTTTTTTTCGCCTGTAATCTGCGTTATTATTTCAAGGCACTCATCTTTATCCGCAATGTAGAAATTCTGTTTGAGTCCTGCTTTTTCAAAATACTGCTCAAGTAATTTCATTCCAAAAGAATGGAATGTGGAAGAAATTACTTTATCTCCGGTATTGTCACTTTCTGCACGGTCATTGAGCGTAGTCGAAATAAGCCTTTTTTTAATTTCATCTGCAGCTTTGTTTGAAAAAGTCAAAGCGAGAATATTTTCTGGCGCTGTTCCATTGTTTATCAGGCGGATAATTCGTTCTGTCAGAATTCTTGTTTTACCTGAGCCTGGACCTGCTATAACAATGCATACACCGTTCTTGTGCGAAACTGCTTTTTCCTGATTGGAATTCAGTTTAAGCTTATGTTTTTCCGCTCTTATATTATTTTTAGCTTCAACCGGATTGATTTTTTTATAAAGGCTTTTGAAACTATCAACATCAAACTCGATGCTTTTAATTTTACTTGAATTTGAAGCTGAATTTTTATCTGAAGTGAACAGAGCGCCTGCGATAAAGGTTTTAGTTTCTCCTTCATTGAAAAGTTTGATTCTGCCGAATTCACCATCATATCCGTCATCAATTATAACTTCACCTGCTCTGAGTCTTCTGACTGCTTCAGATAGAATTTCCCCGCCATTTTCCTTAATCTCACCGATCGGTGCTTCAGTTAAAATATAAAATTCAGAACCAATTGAATTTATAAGTCTGAAGTATTCACTTTTAACAGATTTTGATGAAGAGCTTTTTTTATCCATGATCTCTGCAATAATATTCGGAAGCTGGGTTATAGATTTAAAATCGCTGCCTGGATATTCAGGAGGTAGTTCTCTATCAGCAAGTTCAGCAACACGATACATGACCCCTTTTGTAACTTCCTTACCGCATACAGGACAGATCGAATTATGGTTTAACGTTTCAAGCGGATTGAATTTAATTCCATTTTTACCGCAATTTCTGTGACCGTCGTAATGATATTTTCCCTCTTGCGGGAAAAATTCTATAGTACCGAGGAATCCTTTTTCACCTTTCAGAGAATTGTAAATTCCATCATAGCTTAATTCTGAATCGAATATATTTGCTTCCCGGCCTAGCTTTTCAGGTGAATGCGCATCGGAATTTGAAACGAGTTTGAATTTATCCAGAAAAGAACAGATTCTGTTCATGGCAGGATCGCTCGAGAGTCCTGTTTCAAGA
>CAYMPH010000008.1:0-187465 GCA_964392365.1 uncultured Leptospirales bacterium | reverse complement strand
AAAAAATCCCCGATAAAATAAATTTTATGGAGATTTTCACAATCAGTTCACCGCTATGTCAGGTGCTTAATTATAAAAAATTCTCTCAGAAAGTACGACCCTAAAAAGACAGTCGCAAAAGTGAAATGAACATATATTTAATCGGCCGTTTACTGTCAAGTGTTTTCGATATTTTTTTTTATTTTTTAAAAATTATAAATAAAAAAACTTTTTTAAAAACCTTTAACGGCTGATAAAATAAACATAATAAAAACCCCCGTTTCCTGTCAATATTAATTGTGAAAAAAAAATTAATTTTTTGCATATTTTACAAAAAAATATAAAAAAAATAACTATTTCTATTATTTGGCATGAAATTATAAACAATATATATTCTTTTTATATAAATATGCCCTAATAAAAAGCATTTTAATAAATATGCTTTTTATTATTTTTAAATTGGCGATTATTTTATTTTTCAAAAAATATTAAATTAATATCAGGAAAGAAGAAAAATCATTTCGAAAGTGCTTCTGATAAAGAACTTAAAGATAAAATTTCAGAAACCCGCGAATTAGTGTTGATAACTTTAACTTTTTGGCCTTTATTTTTCTGCTCTTTATACAGCTTAATCAGCATTCCTATTCCGGAAGAATCGATATAATCAACATTTTTCATATCTACAAATATATCTTTATCAGCTGATATTGATAAAGCATTAACTTTTTCGCGTATTTCTGCCAGAGTTGCAGATTCGATATCACCATCTACAGTAAGTGTAATTTTGCTTCCGTCATCCACCACTTCAAATTTCATTGTTTTTTCCTATGTTTTTTTTGTATTTTCATCAATCCAGGAAAGATATGGAACGTGCCCATCTGAAATTTCAATGGATATAATTTCCGGCACCTGGTATGGATGAATTTTCAAAATTTCTTCTTTCAGATTATTAAAAATCTCCGCTCTGCTTTTCATCATTAATAAAAATTCGCTGTTTCTGCATATTTCATTATTCCATTTATAAATGGAATTCAGTCCCGGTATGATATTTACACATGCAGCCAATCCCTTTTCTACAAGGCTTTCTGAAATTTTTTCAGCTGAAGCCTCATCCGGGACAGTGCAGAAAACTGATATATAATCTTTCATCTATGTTTTGTATTTTTTTTAATTCCAGCAATAAATATACCTGCTATCTCCACCTGAACTGTTTTTTTAAGAGGCAGTTTATCAAATATCTTTTCATCACATAAAAGATCCATTACCTGAGGTCCGATTTTAGCCTTAACAATAGGTACCTTTCTTAACTGATAAATCTTCGGTATTTGAGCTATTACTGATTTCGGTATATCAGAATTTGAAACTTTTTCTTTTTTCTTTTCCAGAACAAGTATAGAAGCTGTAATTTTATGCTGATTTACAAGCTGCTCCTGATCGTTCATCTTATTCTTTAGATACTTTCTTAAAATAAAATATGCAACAACGACAATTACTAATACTATTCCTATAATTATATATAACTTCCACCAAGCCACAATGAAACCCCCGAATAAAATTTTTATCATACTTTATCATTTTAGCTTATAAGTCAAGTTTTTTAAAATGAATAATAACAGCATTTATGTTATTGACTTTATGTCTATTTTAAAATGAATATTCCTCTAATAAAAAAAAAGAAGCAAACTTTTTTTTAAAAAGGATCTTACAATATGAAAAAAAATATTATGCTGCTTTTCATTGCATCACTTTTCCTGTTTCAGGACCAGAATCCTTTATCAGGAAATAATATAGTATTCAATATATCGGATTTTAAACCAAAACAAACCGGTTCCGGCTATGAATTAATTTTCAATATAAATCATTCAGGTGCAAAAAAGGAATATTTTGATGATTCAAAAGTTGCGATTTCATCAGAAAAATACAGAATTTCCGGTATTGCTGATAAAGGAATAATCAATGAAAAAGATTTTCTATTTTCAAGAGCATCTTTTGATTTCGATGGCGACGGAAAATATGAATCGGATATTAAAATTGAGAGTTCAGAAGGTTCTATATTCTTTAATAAAAAGAAAATAAATCAGATATTATCAAAAAAAGATTATGGAGATTATATAATTTCAGATTATTTAGAAGATGGCACAATTAAATCTTATAAGCTGATTGATTCCGCTTTGTCTTTTATTTTATATAATTATGATATTAAAACGAATTTTATTACAATTGGTATTGCTGATAAAGAAAAACCTGTTTCTATAGAATATTTTCAGAATCCATGCATTGAAATTATCATTGCTCAGGAAACTGATTCTTTTTCAAAAATTCCAACATGCTCAATTAATGGAAATAATGCTCTAACAAGATTTTCCAATGAGTTGATTTTTACGGGACAGGAATGGATAATTTCTGAAACCTGGACTGCTGTGGCATTCCAGCCGGGAAAATCCGGAAAAGAACCGATCAAAATAAACATCTCTAATATTAAAAAACCATTTGCTGTTATATTAAGTGTGAAATTTTCTCTTAAAGAAGGAACAACACTCAGTACAAAAAAACTCATTAATATTATTGATTGATATTTTCATCTTCTGGATATTTTATATTTTTTTTAACTTTATTTACTACTTTTAAAACTAAATTTGGTTCAAATCCTTTTGATATGAGATTCATATATACTTTCTGCATTGGATTCGGTTTATCCTTAACAGTGAGATATTTTTTCATTGCAACCTGATAAATTTTTTCAAAACCCTCTTCGTCAGTTGAAAGTCCGGAAATCACTTTTTTAATTATATCTCTCGGTATGCCTTTCCGGATTAAATCCTGCTTAATATAATTCTTGCCTACAGTCTTCCTTAAAAGTTTCTGTTTTGCAAATCTTTCAGCATAATCCATATCATCGAGATATTTCAGAGTCTTTAATTTCTCTATTGCTTCATTGATATAAATCAAATCAAAGCCTTTTCTTTTTAAATAGGTTTCAACTTCCTTTGACGTCTTACTTCCCATTGCAATGTAATTAATTGCTTTTTTTGAGCACATAAACCGGTTCGACTCATCTTTGAGCTGCTTGTATTCTTCCTGAGATAAAACTTTCTCAGCAGAAAGCCTGTACATTGAAGATGCAAGCGGATCCATATCAAGTTTCTCGCCGCTGTCCAGCTCAATGCGTACAAAATCGGTTTTATATAATATTTTTACTATAGTTATCATTTTAATTTTCCAACAAAAAAGGCTGTCGATTTGACAGCCTTTTCATTATATCCGCTATTAATTGAAACGAAAAATACGTTTCATTGATATTATTAAAATTATCGTTTTGAGAACTGGAATCTTTTTCTTGCTTTTTTCTGTCCCGGCTTCTTTCTTTCAACTTCTCTTGAATCGCGTGTTAAAAATCCGCCCTCACGAAGTGCTTTTTTATTTCTGTCATCTATCTGAACAAGGCATCTTGCAATACCCATTCTAACAGCTCCGGCCTGACCTGACCAGCCGCCGCCGTCTACATTTGCATAAACATCTACTTTATCAAGCTGACCAATATGCTCAAGGGGTTGTCTGATAATAAGTTCAAGTGTCTGCCTTCTGAAATAAGCATTAATAGGCTGATTGTTTATTATTATTTTTCCCGATCCATCTTCCACCCATACTCTCGCGATCGATGTTTTTCTTCTTCCTGTTGCGTAGACTTTAGACATAAAATGCTCCCCTTATAATTACAAGTTTATAGTTTCCGGTTTTTGTGCTTCGTGCGGATGTTTTGTGCCTTTATATATTTTAAGGTTTCCGAGAAGCTGTTTGCAGAATTTTGTTTTAGGCATCATGCCTTTTACTGCATGCTCGAGAATATACTCAGGCTGCTCAAGCATCAATTTCTTGATGTTGGTAAATTTCTTACCGCCTGGATATTTTGAGTGAGTAAAATAATCTTTATCCTCAGCTTTATTTCCAGTAAGAACGACTTTTTCAGCATTAATAACTATAACGCTGTCACCCATATCAAGATTTGGTGAAAAAGTCGGCTTATTTTTGCCTCTTAAATGATTTACTATCTCTGTAGCAACTCTTCCAAGAATCTTCCCATCTGCATCGATTAAAACCCATTTTTTAGCGATTTCCGCTTCTTTCATTGAATAGGTTTTCTGAATTCCATTCATAATAAATCCCCAATTAAAAAATTATTCCATAAAGCGTTCAAACTATTAATATAGCCATTTCTGTCAATAAAAATTAAATTAATTCCTGGATTAATTGTTAAAATAGGGAATAAACCTTTTTATTTATGATTTTTTAATTCTTAATAGTTGTTTAGACACTATAATAGATATTTATTTATGCCTTGTAAATATTTTTTTTAATAAAAATAAATTGACTCATTAAATCATTTTATCATATAATCTTAATTAACGCAGTTATATAGACTTTTCTGTTTTTTGTTAAAATTTATTCAGTTATTTACCCAGAAACCGGAATAAAACATTACTTTTCTTAAAAAATAAGGAGAATTTAAATGCAAATAAGAAAATTCACATCAATAATTTTATCTCTGACTCTTGTTACTCTGCTTGTTTCATGCGGAGGCGGAAGCACAGGCCAGGTTAGAAAAGATACCGACTCCTCATCTAAAAAAAATGCAGCAAATAGAGGGCAGGCAACAGGATACGCAACCATATTCGATAATGACCAGGCTCTTGCCAGAGATAGAGCTACTCTTGATGCACAAAACAAACTGGTTGCAAAAATACTCGGTGAAACTGTTTCAGGTTCCAGCACAATGCAGGATTTTGAAATGGTTTCAATTGTTGTTGAAGCTAAATCATATGGTCT
Organism: uncultured Leptospirales bacterium; assembly: GCA_964392365.1. Taxonomy (GTDB): domain Bacteria; phylum Spirochaetota; class UBA4802; order UBA4802; family UBA5550; genus CAYMPH01. Next base: position 182,662 of record CAYMPH010000008.1, on the reverse strand, counting down.
TGTCCGCGATATGGAAATAATCAAGCATGGTCCCCAGGATAGCATGTACAATGTAACAATTGAGGGAACAGTTGAAATGGCTGCAGTTGAGAATGCAATCCGAGATGCTCTTAACAGATACGGCAGACCGAAATTCATGGTACTTGTTCAGGAAAAATTTGAAGGCAAGCAGAATCAGCCCGGATTTACTGAAACTGAACTGGCAATAAATGAAGTAATGGGAAATTCCGGATTTGAATTTGTGGATGCAGGAATTACACAGCAATGGATGAACAAAGAAAAAGCTAAAATGGATTCAGCAATGAACGGACAGGTTAACCAGGATGTTCAGCAGCTTTTATTAAATACTATTGGTGCTGATGTTATTATTATAGGAACAGCGGAAACCGGCGACCAGACAAAAACAATGAAAAAATTTGCAGGTAAAGACTCAGATATGAAATCAAAACAGGCAATTGTCAGATTAAAGGCCATTGATGTTTATACCGGAAATATTCTTGCTGCAACTTCTAAAGATGCTCCTGGTATGCATATTGATCAGGCAACAGCTTCTAAAAGAGCTATAGTCGCTGTTATGAAACAGATTCTCGGCAAAACCAGTAAGGACACTAATAAATTTGAAGCGGGTCCTTTCATGAAATCAATTATTACAGCATTTACAAGAGCTGCAACTCACAGGCAGATTAATATTCTTGTTTCAGGTCTTGAATATAATGATCTTTCAAAATTCAGAAATACTATTTCTCAAAGAGTCCGTGGAGTCCAGGAGGTCATTTCAAAAGGTCAGGTTGGAACTGCAGCAAATATTGAAGTTTATTTTGCAGGAAAAACAACTGATTTTCTTGATGAACTTATGGCTAAATCATCTGCTTTCGGCTTTAATATTAAAATAATGGAAAACTATCCGAATAAAGTCAGGATGGATGTTAAAATAAATAAGTAATATTATATATAATTAAAAAAAAAGCGGGGCTTCACAGCCTCGCTTTTTTTTTAATTATTTTCAACCCACCAATCTATAGCATTATTAATATATTTATATAAAAGATGTATATCAATTGGCTTAGGGATCATACCTATACATCCCTGAGCTATACATTCCTCATCAAATCCTTCAATTACATGCCCTGTTAATACCACGACAGGAAGCTTATCTAAAAAAGATTTTTCTCTCATGACTTTTAACACTCCGAATCCGTCAATCACAGGCATATGCATATCCAGAAGAAGAAGATTGAATTCTTCTCGTTCAATCATTTCCAGGGCTATTTTCCCATTTTCAGCGGTTTCTATATTCAATGCGGAATTTTTAAGAAGTTTTCTGATAAGCTTTCTGTTATTATCATCATCTTCTGCTATAAGAATTTTAAAAGCTTTTCCTGAGGTTTTAATTAAAAAGTTTTTTATTGATTCATCATTTAATTGAAAAAATTTTACAATATTAGGATCATTATCTTGAGAATGGACAAGCCCTATAGGCACAATAATCTGAAAGGAAGTGCCCTTGCCTACTTCACTTTCAACATCAATTTTTCCATTCATGCATCTGACCATGCCTGAAGCAATTGAAAGCCCGAGACCTGTACCGCCATATTTTCTGCTGGTAGAAGAATCAACCTGATAAAAAGGATTAAAAATATATTTTAATTTTTCAGAAGGTATCCCTATTCCTGTATCTGAAATCTGAATCTTTAAGATTTTATCATCGTATGAAGCATTTAATGTGATCGTTCCGTTATCAGTAAATTTTATTGCATTTGAAATAATATTTGTAATTACCTGAGTCAGTTTCTGCCTGTCGCCCATAACATTAAAATTAAAAGATTTATTCTTTATAACATTAAATGCTATATTTTTTTTGTAAAGATCCACCTGGAATAAAGTCTTTATAAAATCAAACATTTCGTTTAAATTAAAAACAGTCACATCAAGTTCATTTTTCCCTGATTCAATTTTTGAAAAATTCAAAACCTGATTTACTATTCCAAGCAACTCCCTTCCCGCGTATTTCATGGAAAAGATATCATCATTTATTGATTCGTCTTTATTATTTTCAGCGATTAAATCAATAAATCCAAGAACAATATTCAGGGGATTGCGAATTTCATGACTCATAGTTGAAATAAACTCACTTTTTGCCTGACTTGCCCGCTGTACTTCAAATAAAGCCGCAGCTTTTTCCTTTTCTGCAGATTTTCTTAAATAACTTTCAGCACGGATATCTTTTATCAGATTTATCTGTTCTGTATTATTGACAGCATTGATTAATAAACAGGCCATCTGATTGTCATGGCCAACAATCTTCTTCATATTAACTTTAAAATAAAGCCATTCTTTTGAACGGTTTATCACTCTTATGGAAAATTTGCTCTCATTAATCGCTTCAGTTGACATAAGCCAAATTCTGTCGCTGACCTGGCCTGCATCTTCCTTATGAATATAGTTATATATATTTTCACCTATTATTTCAACTGATTCATAACCCAGAGTTTTTTTCGATGAATCTGTTATAAATAAAACTGTTCCATCTGTTGCTATTATTAAAACTATTTCGGTAAGATTTCCTATTAAATTTCTATAATGCTTTTCTGCAAGAATTAGAGCATGCTCACTTTTATCAACTTCGTCAATATTTCTGATAACTCCTATAGTACCTGCGTACCGCAAAACGCCAGATTCATTTTCTTCATAAACACCTGCAGCAATAATTTCGCCTGCCATTTCTTTTATCACATCATTGTGTTTGACTTTAATGCGCAAATTCCGTGTTATTCTGTTTCCAGTCCGCCTTTCATCAAATAATTTCGGCTGTTCTTTTTTTCCAGTTGTTTTATCTTCATATTTCGGTATTACCAGATCCCTGCTGATTTTCTCAGCATCTTCCTCATTAAATAAAATTCTAAAATGTTTTCCCACAAGCTCTTCAGGATTATATCCGATCAGTGTTACAGCATTATTTATATAAGTAAATAATCCTTTTCTGTCTATTTTGTAAATAATATCAGGAAGGGTTTGTATTATAGTTTGAAATTGTTCAAGAAATGTGCCATCAGGAAATTTCATATTTACCTGATAATAAAGAACAATTAAAGTATTCGGATAATTTTTTAAAATAATTCATATCGTATTTATATATTATAAAAATTATTAATTCAAGATTTTTTTTACAGCATTATATTTTTTTTAACACTATAAATGATCAATTAGTAAACTTTTGTATTATTAATGCTTCACCGGTATATATTCTAATCAACAATTCCCAAAAGGAAAAACAGGCATTAAAGATAAAAAAAAGCTCCCACTCGCTTTTTAGCTAGTGAGAGCCTGCTATTATTAAAAATTCACACATGAAAGTCTTATAGTTTTTAATTGCTGATATTTATGTACACTTCATCCAAACTTTTTTTGGCATCTCCAAAAAACATGCGGCTATTTTCTTTATAAAACAGCGGATTGTCAATCCCCGCATAACCGGTTGCCATTGACCGCTTCATAATTATAGTTGTTTTGCCTTTCCATACTTCAAGAACAGGCATTCCGGATATCGGGCTGTTGGGATCTTCGAGAGCAGCCGGATTTACAATGTCGTTCGCACCGATTATAAGTGTAACGTCTACATTCGGAAAATCTTCGTTGATTTCATCCATTTCAAAAACCAAATCATAGGGAACATTCGCTTCTGCAAGAAGAACATTCATGTGACCAGGCATACGTCCTGCAACAGGATGAATACCGAAACGGACATTTTTGCCTTTTGCGCGAAGAGTTTTTGTAATCTCAGCAACAACATGCTGAGCATGGGCAACTGCCATTCCATAGCCCGGAACAATCATGATTTCACGCGCTTCTTTCAGAATATCTGCAACTTCCTGTGAAGTAACTGCTGTCACTTCGCCCTGAGGCTCTGCTGATGCTGAATCTGATTTAGGTTTTGAAGAATCTGTACCGAATCCTCCTAAAATTACTGAGAAAAATTTACGGTTCATCGCACGGCACATTATAATACTGAGGATTGCCCCGCTTGAGCCTACGAGCGCTCCGGTTATAATAAGAAGGTCATTATTAAGCATAAATCCTGTTGCTGCTGCTGCCCATCCGGAATAGCTGTTAAGCATTGAAATAACCACAGGCATATCCGCTCCGCCTATAGCCATAACCATGTGTACACCGAAAATAAGAGCAAGTATTGTCATACAGCACAAAGGAAAAAAACCGCCTGGAAATTGACTATATACAGGAAAAATATTTCCTGCAATTGCTGAAAACACATTATCAATATTCGCCGGGTCATGCTGATTTACAAAAAGTAATCCAAAGAAAATTACAAGAATTAATATAAGGAGATTCATCAGATGTCTTCCAGGTAAAAGAACAGGTTTTCCTGTAATTCGTGCAGAAAGTTTTCCATAGGCAATAATAGAACCTGACATAGTAAGAGCACCGATCAGGATTCCGAGATAAGTTTCTATATCATGAATTACAAGATCTGCACCCGAGTAATGTGAAAGCGTAGCCGGATCAAGATAATTTGCAAAACCAACCAGTACTGCTGCTGCACCCACAAGGCTGTGGAGAATTGCAACAAGCTCAGGCATCTGAGTCATCTGCACTTTGTTTGCAAGAAGAAGGCCTATCGATCCTCCAATGAGAAGTCCGATTAATATAAGCCAGAAATTCGCAGAAACAACTGCAAGTATTGTTGCAAAAACCGCGATCCCCATTCCAAGCATTCCATAAATATTTCCGCGCTGAGCCTTTTCCTGGTTTGAAAGGCCGCCCAGCGCCAGAATAAACAGGACTGCCGCTCCAAGATAGGCCATAGTTACAATTCCATTAATCTGTATTGTATCCAAAATTTCCTCCTATTTCCTGAACATTTTCAACATACGCTGGGTTACTGCAAAACCGCCTGTTATGTTGACAAAGGTGATTGTAGCTGCAATGGCTGCAAGTATCCATACTATAGGAACTGCAGTTGATATCTGCACCAGAGCGCCGATTATAATTATACTCGAAATTGCATTTGTAACGCTCATCAGCGGAGTATGAAGAGATGGTTTCACATTCCAGATAACCATATTGCCGATAAAACATGCCAGGACAAAAACAGTGAAGTGAACCAGAAATTTCGGCGGTGCAGCATAACCTACTGCAAAAAGCGCAGCTCCTGCTACACCCAGCATGATCAATAACGATTTAATTGACATGCTTTTTTCAGGCTGCCCGTGTCCCTTTGCTGCAGGTACTGCTGCTGCCTGCGGCTTAGGAGCATTTGATAATTTAGGCGCAGGCGGCGGCCATATAACAGCTCCCTCATGCGTTACTGCGGCTCCGCGTATAACTTCGTCATTCATATTAATTGATATAGTGCCATTTTTTCCAGGTGTAAGATCGGTAAAAAAATGACGCAAATTTGTAGCATAAAGCTGACTGGATTGCGTAGCAAGGCGGCTCGGCATATCAGTATAGGCTATAATTGTCACCCCATGTTTTACTGATACAACACCAGGTTCTGTCAATTCACAATTGCCGCCCTGTTCTGCAGCAAGATCAACAATAACACTGCCGGCTTTCATCTTTTCCACCATGTCTGCAAGTATAAGTTTCGGCGCCGGTCTACCAGGAATAAGTGCTGTTGTTATTATTATATCAACTTCTGCTGCCTGTGCACGGAAAAGATCCATTTCTGCTTTAATAAATTCAGGGCTCATCTCCTTGGCATAACCGCCTGTACCGGAGCCGTCTTCCTTTATGGAAACTTCAATAAATTCTGCACCCATGCTCTGGACCTGTTCCCTGACTTCAGGACGGGTATCAAAACCGCGGACTATGGCTCCCATCGCGCGTGCTGCACCGATTGCAGCAAGCCCTGCAACTCCGGCTCCTATAACAAGAACTTTACATGGAGGTATCTTGCCTGCAGCTGTGATTTGTCCTGTAAAGAAACGGCCGAAATGTTCTGCTGCCTCTACCACAGCCCTGTATCCAGCAACATTAGCCATGGAGCTGAGAGCATCACATTTTTGCGCCCGGGAGATGCGGGGGATTGAATCCATAGCAAGAACAGAAATTTTCTTTGCTGCGCACTTTTCAAGAAGCTGCTTATTTTGTGCCGGATAAAAAAAACCTGCAAGCACCTGGCCTTCATGCATCAGATCAATTTCTTTTTCTGAAGGAGGCCGGACTTTTATAATTATATCGCTTTTCTGCCAGATTTCTTCCGGTGTACTTACAATTTCTACGCCATTTGCCTTATACTGATCATCTGAAAATTTTGCACCTTTGCCGGCACCAGTTTCTATGGCCATGATATAGCCGAGTTTCTGAAACTGCAGCGCCACTTCTGGAGTGAGAGCTGTACGTGCTTCATTGGGGTAAATTTCTTTGGGTATGCCTATGCGCATTGTGTTTTACCTCCGCAATTATTAATAAACTTGATAGTTTATCTGAATTATCCGGTGAAACTTTGAAATAGTCCAAATACTATGTCTATATTTTTGCTGAATCTCATCGTCAAGACAAAATTGTTAATAATTGAAAGTATATATATTAATAAATTGATTTAATAATTAAATTATAATATCTTAAAATTATTTCATTTAGGCCGGATATTTTCAAGGAAGGCGGAATTTATCAGCATAAAAAATTCAATTCCTGTAATATTAATATCACTTGTAATCTTCTCTGTAGTATCTTAATTCATTTAAATTGTTTTCTTTTACAGCTGCCAACGGCTCGGATTTTTTTAAAATTATGTTTTTAATTATCTTCCTGAAAATAAATGATAAAAATTTGGCAAACGGATTAACAAAACTTTTCAGATTCATGAAATAATCATCTATAGAATCTTTTCTGTATTTTATTATATTATCCAGTTCATCACTGTCTGAATAGTATCCGCAATGAAAATTTTTATCTGCAAATGCATGCTCCGGAAAATCAAATTTACCCAAACCCATTATATCAAACGATCTGGTTAAAAAATCATTAAATGAAATTCTGCAGCTCTCACCTCCGCCGAGATTAAAAATTCTCTTATTGAGTTTTTCTATATGATCAATTGCATTTACAAAAGCTCTTGCAGTATCCTGGGGAGTGGAAATTTCCATCGGGGTATTTAGAGGCATATGAAACATTAACTTGGATATTTTATGGTTTTTATATCCCATGATTGCGGTTAATCTGAATATTGTCCAGTTCAAACCGGAGTTTTGAATAATCTCTTCAGCAAGAATTTTTGTTTTTGCATATTCATCTCTTGCACTGGGCAGCAATGCATCTGTAGTTTTAATCCACTGATTTTTTATTCTGTCACCATAAACAGAGATAGACGAGCTGTAGAACAAAAATGCTCCGGGTGAATTTTTTTTTATGCTCTCAATTAAATTTTTTGTTCCGGTTACATTCACATTATACGCAAGATCAGGAAGTTCATCTGCAAGTGGAGGAATAACAGCGGCAATATGAAAAACATAGTCGGAATTTTTAACAGCATTGTCCAGTTCAGTTTCTTTAACTATATCACCATATACAATTCTAACTTTCTTTTTATATTTTGAAAATATTTTTTCAGATATTTTTGTTTTCCTGTCAAAAACAGTTATATTGAATTCATGATGACGTGCAGCAAGCATACTTAAAATTTCACGTCCAACAGCACCTGATGCACCGGTTAGTAATATATTCTTTTTATCAGACATTAAATTTAAAAATCTACTGAACCCTCAAATGTTCATCGACCTTATCCATGTTAAAACCTTTTCTGGTAATTATATCAATGCATACATCAACAACATCTTTGTCATAAAATAGGCCTCTGTTTTTTGTTATCTCATCTACAGCGATTGAAATTCCAAGAGCCGGGCGGTATGGTCTATGTGATGATATAGCTTCAACAACATCCGCAACACAGAGAATGCGCGCTTCCATCAGTATTTCATCAGCTTTTAATCCGCGCGGGTAACCTGAGCCATCAAGCTTTTCATGATGCTGATAGATAATATCAGCCACAGGCCATGGAAATTCTATTGTTTTTAAAATATCATAACCTGTCTGTGAATGAGTTTTCATTAAACTGAATTCTATATCTGTAAGTTTCCCGGGTTTGCTTAATATTTCCGCAGGAATGGATATCTTACCGAGATCATGAATAATTCCAGCCATTCTGATACTTTCGATAATATTTGCCGAGAGATTCATATCCTGGGCTATAATCCGCGCAAGAGAAGAAACTCTTTTCTGATGACCTGCAGTATAAGGGTCACGTGATTCAACTGTGAGAGTCATAGCCTGAATAACGCCGCCCATTGTCTTTCTCATATTCTGCAGAGATTCTTTTAATTTTAATTCTATTTTTATTCTTTCGCTGATGTCTCTCATTACAAGAACTGTTCCAAAAAGATTATTATTCGCATCCTTAACAGGCGAAGCTGTATAATCTACTGGAATCTTTTCTCCTGAAGAAGATACAAAATATGAACAATTTTCAATCTGATCGTACAAACCTTTTTCAATAGTAATAACATCCAGCAGCAGCCGGTTTAAAATTTCAGAATCATTTTTACCGAGAATTATTTTTGCATTGCTGTTCGCATATGTGAGATAACCGTTATAATCTGTAACAAAAACTGAATCTTCCATACAATTGAGAATTGTTGAGAATTTCTGCTGGTTTTCATCAATCTTCTTATCCATTTTATATCTGAGAAAAGCCATTTGTATAGAGACTTTCAGTTCATTTTTATCAATCGGCTTGATGATGTAACCATAAGAATTGATTTTCGCTACCCGTTCTACTGTATCTGAGTCAGTGCTGGATGTAATAAAAATAATAGGACAATCGGATTTTTCTTTAATTTTCAAAGAAGCGTCAATACCGTCAAGATCTCCATCAAGCTGAATATCCATAAGAATCAGATCTGGATTTGTTTCTATGGCGCTTTTTACAGCATTAGAACCATTCACAGCTTTACCGGATATTTCATAACCAAAATCAGTAATAAACTTACTGATAACAGTCAAGGTTGTTGCATCATCTTCTACAATTAAAATTTTCTTTGCCATTTTCCCAGATACCGTATATCATAATATTAACTTACACTATTTTACATTAGTTTAAATATATCAATAAAAAAACAAAGTTTAGTCTAATATTAATCGATATAAATATTAACAATCTATAGAAAAATCATTTTTTAATAAATTTTATTTTTCATGATAAATAATAGTGGAAATATAATCTGCTGTTGTTTATTATTTCCTTTTAATAAGAATATTCATTAATTTTTTATCGGGTATTAAAATGCATGAACATAATCAAATAGAGGAAAGTTATCAGGATCTTGAAAAAAGAGCTTATGATTTAAAAACTCTTATTAATCTCGGTATAAGCCTTTCTTCTAACCTGGAATTTGAAAGCCTTGTTGAATCAATCCTATACAGCTGCATAGGACAGATGGTTGTTGAAAAAGTTTCGATTCTGCTGCAGGTGGATATTGATATATCAAACTATTACATTCATATGGCAAAAGGCTACGACCATAATTTCGAGGATCATGGAATTTTATTTCATTCCGATTCACCCATAATTAAATTTCTTGAAGGTTTTCCTGTTGTACACGAAATATCCGATTTAAAAAAAGTTCCAGGCATTGAGGAAGATATATTAAAAATTGAAATTCTTGATCCTCAGATTATCGTCCCTATGAAATCAAAAAATGCTCTCAATGGAATAATAATTTTAGGAACAAAAATTACAGGCGAAGAATATAAATCTGATGAAAAAGAATTTCTGAATCTTCTCGCAAAATTTGCTGCGATTGCTGTTGAAAACTCACGGCTATACCTGATGGCAACTCTCGACAGAATGACCAGGCTTTACATACATCACTACTTTCAGGAAAGACTTGCTGATGAAATGAGACGAAGTGTAAGAATGAATACTCCACTTTGTCTTATCATGTCCGATATTGACCATTTTAAAAAATTCAATGACACATACGGGCATCAGCAGGGTGATATTGTTTTAAAGGAAACTGCTAAACTTTTTAAAACAAATATAAGAACCATAGATATTCCAGCCAGATACGGCGGAGAGGAATTTGCAATCATTCTTCCTGACACAAAAATTGAAGATGGGATACTGATTGCAACAAGAATCCGCAAGGCAATTGAAAGCCACGAATTCTCCGGACAGAAAGATCCTCTTCACGTTACAATGAGTCTTGGTGTAACACAGTATGATCCGATTAAAGATAAAACAAAAAAAGATTTAATTGAAAAAGCAGACAGTTCTTTATACAAGGCAAAAGAAAGCGGTAGAAACATGGTTGTTGCTCACAAATAAAAAAACCGGAAAATCCAATAATGTACAGCATATCAGATAGATTCAACTACGCAATTCAGCTTGAAAAAGACGGTGATTATATTACTGCTCTTAGCGAGTACATCAGCATTATTAAAATGGACCGCAATTTCAGAGAAGTTTATGTGAACCTCGGGTCTCTTTATTCAAGAATGAACAGGCTCGATGAAGCCATGAAGTCATATAAAGTTGCTCTGAAGCTTAAACAGGATTTTATAACTTACTTCAATATTGGCTGCATTTATTACAAGCATAACGATTACAAGAAAGCAGTAATTAATCTTGAGAAATCAAGGCAGTTCAACAGCAACTTTGCACTCGCTCTCCAGGTTATGGGTCTTTGCTACAGCAGAATGAACAATATCAAGGCTGCTGAAATTAATTTTCTTGATGTTCTGAAAATATGGCCTTCAAACAGAGTAGCCTTGACTGCATTATCAATAATATATTATAATAATTCAAGATTCGATGAATCAATTCTTTTCCTGAACAGGCTGCTCTCAATTGATCCTGAAAATTCCAAAATAAAGGAATTGAAATACAATATTCATTATAAGCGCGGGGAGTTTGATGAATCCAAACAGGAAATTAAAGATATAAAGAAAATTTCAGACGGATATAAAATTTACGACGAGTATATTAAATCTGTTCCTGTTGAAGCCTACAGTGATAAATACGGCACAATGGATGAAAAGATTGATTTCCTTAAAGCCAATCCTGATAGAGACAATCTTATAACACTCAGCCTTTGTCATTTGTTCAAAGGCGAAACAGATACTGCGATTGATTACCTGTTTGAAGCACGTAAGAAGTTTGTAAATTAGGATCGGATACTGCTTTTTTTTCTTTTCAGGAAAGTCCGTTATAAAAATAAAAAGTTTTTCATAACTCCCTTCTATTCATGATTAGGCAGAGCTTTAAAAAAAGCATTATTATTACACTGTGTGCAGAGTTTATGAATTTATTTCCATCCTCCTGAATTAACTGCAACAACAGCATCCTGTCTGAACATCATTGCTTTTAATTTTCTCCATACTCAGTCTTTCTGATTTTCAATAAAAATAAAATATTATTATCAGTAAGTTATATAAAAAAATAGCTGATAAGGAAAAATTTTATTTCTTCAGATAATATTTCGCTGTTACATTTTCCGGATCGAGCGTAAGTACATCGATGAAAACCGAGTAGGCATCGTTCATTTCATTTTTAGCAACCTTTGAAAGCCCCAGTTCCACAAGAAAAGATATATCAGTCGGATAAAGCTCAAGCATCTTGTAGCATATTTTCTGCGAGAGGTCGTATTTCTTATTCATCCGCAAAGCAAATGCAAGCCGCAGGTTTCCGTAGTAGTTGTATGCATCCTGCCGCAGAATCTGATTTGCAGTTGTTTCAACCTCGCTGTATTTTCCCTGTGCCATCAGAGGTAAAATGTAACCTGTAACAGCTTCAATGGAATTCGGCGCTGCCTTCATTGCCGCCTTATAATGTTCTATTGAATTTGCATAATTCTGTTTCAGATAATAAAGCCAGCCTAACCTGAAATTTATTGTATATGTTTTAGGGTATTCGCTATACAGTCCAGACAGAGAATTGATTGCTTTTTCGTAATCCTGAATTTTTTCATATTGAAAACTTTTTTTGTATGAGTCCTGAATGTCCGCAAGCGACATTGAAAATCCCGGTGCTGATATTAATAATATCAGAAGTAAAAAATTTTTCATAAATGAGCCTCCTTGTTTATATCTTTAATTATTCTTTTCATTTCAATATCCCCGGCAATTATTTTTTTAATGCCTGTGATACTGTCAAATTCAACTGAAGTTTTTATTCTTTCAGATAAAAATTTTGACGATATAATTCCCTGAACTGTGTTTTCGGTTGTGAAATTATAATCAGCTTTAAATCTTACAAGCCCGTGATAAAATGAACTGGCAAACAATAAAATATTTTTTATAATACCGTGAACTGTAACCCCAGCTGGAATATAATCATGCCAGAAAATTCCTTCCCGTTTTATAAGCGGAAGACGCGCCATAGCAATAAATACTGCACGGAGATGTCTGTCGCTGCCTTCAAGATGATAGATGTAGAATGTGCCTTCGTGTTTCCCGAAAAAAAGCTGTCCTTTTCCCGAATCAAAGTATGAAGAACCGTCTGCAGCCATTTTTACAGACAGACTGATTCCGCCTGCAGGTTTGCCGCGTTCAATGATGTCAAACTCAACAACATCATCCGGCAGGAACGTTGTTGCATGGTCGCGCTGCTTATCAGGAAAAGCAGGTTCGACATTCTCATTTTGTAATGGCAGATCATTTGAGCAGAACTTATTTCCGGAGATATAAGATGCAAAACTGAAAGGCATTGTATATGAACCTATTTGTTCAATAACCTGAGCCTGTATATGAATATGCGGCTGCGGAGAATTTCCGGAATTTCCGCAAAGACCGAGTAGAGTTCCCCGTTCAACCCAGTCACCCTGTTTCACTGCAATCGACCCGCAGGCAAAGTGAGAAAGCTCCACATAAAATCCTCTTTCATCCCAGATCAGAACGAGATTGCCCCAGTTGTTCGTCCTGTCTACTTCACCGGGTTTGTTGTCATCAATATCATTCACTATTTTTATTATACGGCCTTTTACCGGAGATAGGACAGGTTTTCTGAAAGCAAAATAGTCTGTGAGAGAAATTCCATTGTCCGAATACGTATTTCCGTTATCATCAGTAATGACAAAATCATATGCATATTTCCAGATTCCCTGGTGCGTCCAGTTTCCGTCAAATCCCTGCCACACGGTCCATGTTCCGGAAAAGGGAAGATAAACCGTATTTTGACTTCCGCTGTATCTTGCGATATGCGTTATGAAATAATCAAGTGTTGATTCGGGACTGCCTTTCGGTGCATAGGCAACGTATTGAAATTTTACAATTCTCAATACATAAAGAAATGACAGGGTAATAATATTAAAAGGAAGTGTGAACACAGGAATGCGGTAACTGGACCAGAAATATAAAATCGCGTCATTAAACATTGTTGATGCGGCAACAGCAATGAGCGCAATCAGGTAACTCCGCGGCGAAGGTATAAGCAGTATACCTCCGAGTGCCATAGCAATAAGTATATGGTTAAAAAGCATCAGATTGCCGAACGACTGCTGCATTGACCCTGAGAGAATTCCGGTTATAACAGCCCCGGTGTAATAACCTGCAGCAGCCAGCAGAAAAAGAATCCTCGAAGCAGCAAGAATCATCAGCGTAATTATTATTCCTGGAATGACATATGGCATGAAAAAAACTGCACCCATTGATTTAAAAAAACCTGCGGCCCATAGAGGCAGTTCGGGATCAGTGAATACCGGTGAAGGCGCCTGCAGATTGTTTACATATAGATTGGAATATTTTGCAGATGCCAGATAAGAAACAGAACTTACAAGCGCAAACGGCAGGCTCAATATCGGCAACCCGAAATAAGTTGAGAAAATATTTGCCGAAATAATTGTAAAAATAAAAGTTACAATTCCGGCACCTGCTATAAAAAAAACTGTAAGAGGCGTGATGCTGAAAAGGTAACCGATTGAAAGCCCGACCAGGAGAGGATTGTATGTGTAGAAACCTGAATTGAGAAATTCCCTGTCCATTTTTATAAATCGCGCAAACAGGTATGCAGCAATTACAGAAATAAGTCCCGCAAGTGCCATGCCGGGGAAAAGAAAAGTTACAAGCAGATATGCAGCACCAATCCGGAAATTTTTAAGGAAGAGAATTTCCGAATAGCTGTTTAATATAGCTGTAATCTGGCGCTTCATTTGCTGCCGCCCTTTTTCAGATGAGCCGGAATAATTTCTCTCCGTTCGATATCGGACAGATCTTCAGCCTGACGTATAATTTCAGCTTTGCCTTTTTCGGAGATCATCACAACATTCGGCCTGTACTCAATGAATTGCATAGACTGTGTGATATTGTATGCGCCTACAGGCGAAAATATCAGTTTTGTTCCGCGGCTTAGAGACGGCAGCAGTGTTGATTCATCTATAACATCTATGTTCATGCATAGAGGTCCTAAAACAACTGAAGGTTCATTCTGGCCAGAAAGCTCGCGGTCTGTTTCAATTGTAAACTTGTACCAGTTTGAAGTGAATAACAGGTTTATTCCTGCATCAGCAATATATGCTTTTCTTCCATCCGGCAGTCTCTTTGAAGCAAATACAGTGGATATCAGGAAGCCTGCTTCATCAACAAGAGCTCTTCCTGATTCAAGTATGAGCCGGGGCGCATCACCAGGTCTTAAATTTTTATATAGAGCATCTGTAATTGTTTCAGCATAAGTGTCGATTGATGAAATTGCAATATCAGGCGGAAGATAAGTTCCCTTGAGTTTGCTTTTGGAAGGGAAGCCTCCGCCGATATCGATATATTCTATTTTAAAACCGAAGCTGTCTTCAATTCTATATGCAAACTGCAGCATTTTCTCAACTAGAATTCCGTATGATGCAGGGTCCATTATAAAAGTTCCAAGGTGACAGTGCAGTCCATTGAGTATGACTTTGCTGCCGGCGCTCATTCTTTTCACTGCATCAAATGCCTGCCCGGACTCGAGGTTGAATCCGAAACGCGTCCATTGCGGGTATATGCCTGCATCAACATTGATTCTCATCCCGGCCTTGACTTTACCGGAAGTTGTTTCCGCTGCAATTTTTTCAAGATCGTAAAGCTCATCATAGTGGTCAATGTTTATCATCGCACCTTCTGTTACTGCTTTTTTTAAAGCGCTTTCAGTTTTATGCGGGCCGTTGAAGATTATTTTTTCTCCGGGAATACCGAGCTTCCTTGCCTTGTCGTACTCCATTTCTGATACCACTTCAGCAATAGAGCCTTCATCATGAAAGACTGCGCATATTGCAGAAAGATAATTTGTCTTGTATGACCACCCGAACACCATGTTGTGGTATCTGCGCGAGAATGCCTTGTAAGCCTCACTGTATTTCTGCCTTAATGTTTTTTCTGAAAACACGAACAGCGGAGATCCGAATTTTTCCGTAAGCTCCTCAATTGAAATGCCATCAATGTCTTTTCTCACCTTGCGTGAGTATGCAGGCGAGTTGCCGTACTTGTTCATGAATCCTGTTTCAAGTTTTATAATCGAAGGTTTTTCATATGGTTTTTTCATTTCAGCATTCCCCTTTCATGTTGATGTTCTGGAATTTTTCCATGTCAGTAATAATCTCTTCAGTATAGCGGATAAAAAGTTTTCCTGCATCATAACCTTTATAAGGAATAACAGTCTTTCCGAGAGCTTTGCGTAACAGATTCGCCGGCAGATTGCATCCGACACCTGTGGCAAAATAAAGCCATGCAGGAAAGCGCGGATTTATTTCTATCAGGTAGATATCTCCATCATCAACAATGCACTCAAGTTCAAATCCGCCCTTCCACTTATACTTTTTAATAAACTGTTCCGTGGCATCGAGAGCACCCTCATGCTTTACGGTTACACCTGTCCATATTTTTCCGAGTGGTGTAATAGTCAGCTTCTTGATGCCAACAACCCCGAGTGAATTACCTTCCCCGTCTCCGAGGCCGATTACATTCATCTCCTCACCCTTGACAACCTGCTGTACAATAACCGGGTATCCCCACTCTGCAACAATCTGATGGTAATGATGATATGCCTCCTGTTCGGTGTATGCCCGGTATGCTTTATACATGGCGCCCTTTACCATGAGAGGATACCCAGTTTCATTTAAAGCCTTTCTAAATTCATCAAATGACGACACTACTGTAGTCAATGGGACCTTCACTCCGATTTTTTCAGCAACATCGGAAAGTCTGTCCTTTCCCCTGACCTTGAATTCATCGAGAGTAGGTATGAATGTTCCAATGCCGGCATTCTTAAGTTCCTTGGCATATTTCGCATAGAGCGGGAGTTCCGCATCGAGATTCGGTATTACAAAATCAAGCCCGTAGCTTTCCTTTATATATTGCAAACGCCCGAAATACGACTCAAATGAAACGGTGGGATACGGCATAATAAAGGATCTATCTATATGCCTGTCGAGATATATCCCGGGCTCCATTGCGTCATAGGCAAGCCCTACTATTTTTACATTAAGACCGCTGTCAGCCTTAAGCGATCTGGCAACTCCGATTCCCGGACCCGGATTATCTGCCGCATTGATTCCAGATACTCCTACAAATATTTCTTCCATGTTCCATCCTATCTCAGATAAGTTTATAAAGCGTCAGTCTTTCAATAAAATCAGTTATATCTCTGCCAGCTTCTTCCGGAAGAGCATCAAGCTCCTCAGTTATAATCCTGCAGATTTCTTCGTGCGGAAGATTTTTAATAAGAGCTTTTATTATCAGCCTGCCGGCCTCATTAATAGTGAAACTCTCCCCTGTTAATGGTTCAAACGCGAACCCTTCATCATTGATTGCTAAATTTTTCAGTCTGTTCATATAGTCACTCTCCAGTAAACTTTTCTGTAAAAAATCTTCATAAAAGCTGCGAATAGTTCATCCATTATAAAGGATTGATTTTTGTTCTTGCATCCTCTCCATAAAATTTAAATGAATGCGTAAAAAGAATATAAAGCTGGTGATCATATTGTGTCGTACGCATCATCTCGTTAAAATTTGTTTCGAGCACATACTGCGTATAAAGTTTTGAATAATCTGAAAGGTTCCACATTATGCCTGCGTAAAATTTATTCTTTGTAATCCCCTGCCTGTAAAACGGGCTTCCTGAATCTGGCATGGCATATGGATTCGACACCAGTGTTGTAAAAAGCTCATCAGCAACGATAAGCTTCATGAGACTGTTTATTTTAAAACCGATCTCCAGTTTCTCAGTAAGCAGCAGCGCGTATCCTGAATCACCGTTTATGGGAGATGAATAGAACAGGTTCTGAAAATAAAGCCTTAACCCGAATGACCATCTGCCAGTAAAAAAAACAACTTCGGGAAGCAGGGCTATATTATGGCTGCTGGAAAAAGATCCGTTTTGAGCTGAATAATATCCGGTGTAGTAGTACCATAGAGGAACCACTATAAGAAAATTATTTATCATGTAACTGAAAGTCGGCCCGGCAAATATTTCAAACAGATTTGACCCGATAACAGGGGCAGCCGTGCTCGCAAGCTCCATGTTGAAACCCGGTGTCAGAGTGAATGCCCAGTTTGGCGTAAATTCAAAATTAAACCCTGCATAAGTCCAGATGCGGAAATTCTGAACGCTCTGAACCGCCTGCGGATGACCGCCTGGCCCTGGCTGTGACCAGGCTTCTGATGAAATCAGAATAATTCCCGCTGCTATTAAAATAAAAATTTTTTTCATAAAAGCTGCTCCCTTAAAAAAAGCTGTTTCAGTTTTTGAGTGTTTACAGGAATAAAGTTATTTTTTTTTGGGCCTTTTTCGACCTTCCCGCTAAGTATGTACCATGGAATTCAAGTTTTTTAAATTTTTAATCCACTTAGGCTTTTTTTAATCACAATATTTGTATCAACCGGGGATAAAAAAGGGTAACTTTTAATTCAATTAACGCTATTATATTGATAAAATTAATATTATTAATATATAGAAGAGCAATATTAAGTAAGAAGTTACAATACCTTTCAATTTTAAATAGGGGTCAGAGCAATATTTTGAAATATTGGGGTCAGAGCCCCCTAAAAGTTAAACATTTTAAAATTTAAGTGTAAATATTAAAATTAAAAATGTTTAAGACTGAAAAATTTCTTATACAGGAACCGAAGATGAAGATGTAAAATTTTTCCTGTATTCTGAAGGGGTAAGATTCGTAAATTCCTTAAATACTTTGTTAAAAGAAGATTTTGAACTAAATCCGGAATCATAGGCAATGCGAATTATCGGATGGTCCATAAATTTTTTATCAGATATCTTCTGCTTTACCTCGTTTATCCGGTATTCATTGATATAACGATAAAAATTCTTATTCATCTTCTCATTAATAATCTGGGTGATATAGTGTTTCGGAATATTAATGTTAGATGAAACTTCAAATATGGTAAGGTCAGGATCGAGGTATGGTTTATCATTTTTCATGTAATCCTCAAGCATGTTAAGAAATTTCTCTGCACTGTCATCTTTCAATCCGGATTTTTCGTACTTCTTCTCTATTTTCAAGTCTTCATCAGGCTTACCCGGCTCTGACCCTGTATCAAGCTGCCTGTAAATTGCAGGCTGGCTGAGAGCAAAATAGCTGAAACAGAACATGAAGAAAACCGTTGCAATATCCGGGATGTCATTAGGCCTGATTAAATTATACCGCATTATATCCGGTTTTACCTGAATCATAACAATGACAAAAGCGTATGAAATAAAAAAGCAGATAGTGATCCATCTTAGCCAGTTGAGGTTGTTGGCAATAGTAACAGATGAAAAATATTCAATTATATTTCTTCTGTGCCTCATCAACAGAAGCAGTACAAGAAAAGTATAAACAGCAAGTGATATAAAAATTGCTGCAGTGAGTAACTTATCTGCATAATCCGGTTTCCCGTCACTTATTTTTTCCCGGTAATCCCCGGGTTTCAGGCGATCACCTTCCATTCCGTGTGGCGGAGGAGGCATATCCATACGTGCATCATCATGAAACGGCTGAAGCCCGTGATGATCAAACTGCTGATCGTTAAAAGAATGCACAGGACGTGGATGCGGATTTTCATGCGGAAATTTTTCTGTCCCGGTATAAACAACAAAGAGAACAGCTCCGATTAAAAACGGAATGAAATGCAGAAGCCAGCTTTTTCTGAATCTGGGCGATTCGCTTATCTCTGCCAGCGAATATAAATAAAGAAACGGACCGAATGTAAATGGAGCAGCTTTAACAAATCCAAAAATATCATTTTCACCGATCATAACCCCGGGGTTTATCAGCTTGAAAAACATTGGAAGTATCATAAAAAACATGAATAATATTACAATTTTATATGAAAGTAAACGCGGTTTTCTATTTATAAGGATTATCCCTGTTAAAAGCGCGTATGCAAGGCCGATATATATTACTGTATTCATGTGACAAGTTTGTTCCGAATGCAAATTTAAATCAAGAATTATTAAACTGTTATTAACCAGGATTTATTTGACCGGATCAGGAAGTGGAACTTTCATAAAAACGAAAACAAAACTTATTCATATAAATCGGATATAATTTAATGCTTAACGGTCCAGTTAAGAATTTGATTTATTCAAATTTTTCTGTTACTAAATAAAGATCCATAAGGTACTACACTATGGCAAGCAGCTGAGATTAAGATCCGTTAAAAATTTATTTTTTAACGGATTCCCTTATCTTTTCCCCGATTATCTTGTATGCCTTTGTTTCAAGCTGGGCCATGTCATACCTGAAATCATCATTGGTTGTGCTTATTTTTGAATCAAAAACAGCCTTGAATGAAATCTCACCAGTCTCAACAACTATACCCTTTATCAGAATTTCAATAAATCCCTTATTTATATTTTGATGAAAAGACCAGAGGGGGATAGTTCCAAGCACTATTATATCAGCTGATAAAAGCTTTCCGAGTTTAATCGAATCAGCTTCAGTAAGACCTGTGGAGGATAATGACATTTCATTGATCAGCTTATCAAGTTTCTGTCTCTCAATAACAGTTGCTCCGGCATTGAGAAGGCTAAGTTCAAATTTTTCCATGTTTTTTTCTTCGATGCTTTTCTTGACAGCCTTTTCACCGGGATTCTGGGCCCATGAAGCAGTAAGCTCGAACGGCAGAACTGCAAATTTAGTGCTTTCAGTTATTCTGATTTTTTTATTAAAATATACATCTGAATTGATATCAGCTGCATTGACTGAAACAAAAAAGACCAGAATTGAAAACAATAGAAAAATTTTTTTCATGATATTTCTCCTATCCGCTTCCTGAGCAGGAATATGATTTTTCTTTCTTTAAACAACCGTGTTCTAAATTTTTTTTATATAAGGCCGGATATATCAGCGTCATTCTGATTTTTATTTAAAAGTAAATCAACTATAATTATTTACAAACCTTACTTTATCATCAAATGGCTCAACACTCTTTTAAAAGAACTTCACACAGAAAAAAAGCTAAAAGTATTATAATGAATCCTTGCTGCCAATGAGACTTCCTGCAGCTTATAGAATGCTGAAAGTAACTATAATTCTTGACTTCCCGCATGCTAACAGCAAATGTTTATTAAATTTTACTTTTTTAAATTTTTAAAAGTGATTATAAAAATTTCTAAAATTATCAGACACTATTGATATTTTCTATAAATTTTGCAATACAAGGATAAATTTAAATGGCGGAATCATTTTATTTATTTGCTCTTTCAATGGTTATGGAGCTTATAGACAGTTCGCTCGGCATGATGTACGGAACTGTTTTATCACCGCTTCTGATTTTATTCGGTTATGATGTTAAAACAATTATACCATCAATTTTAATATCTCAGGCAGTTGGAGGTTTTGTGGCCTCCTACAGGCATCATAAATTCGGTAATGCGGATTTTCAGAATGGATCAACCGATTATAACGTAACAAAAATAATTATTTGGTTCGGTGTATTTGCCTGTTTTGCTGGTGTTTTTGTTTCTGTATCTGTTTCGCCGAAAGTTTTAAATACCTACATTGCTCTACTGGTTATAGTAATTGGAATAATGATTTTATCAGATAAATCTTTAATTATGACATCAAAGAAAATATATTTACTCGGTTTTATAAGTGCATTTAATAAAGCTCTGTCAGGAGGAGGCTTTGGCCCTCTTGTTGCCGGAGGACAGCTTGTATTCAAAGACCGCAGTGAGAAAGGAGCAATAGGATCAACGGACTTAGCAGAAGCTCCTATCTGCCTTATAAGTTTTTTTCTCTGGATAATACTGAAGGGAATACCTCCAATTGAGATAATGGCACCGATGTGTATAGGTTCTGCAGCTGGAGGATTTTTCGGCCCGAAGGTATTGAGCAAAATTAAATCTAAAAAAATTTTAAAAATGAGTCTTGGAGTTCTTGTTTTGATTGAAGGCATTTGGGTTATATTCAAAGTCTGGATTAAATAAAAGCAGAAATTATTTATTGAATTACTTAATCTGTACCTCAGCAGTTTGGTTTATTTAGTGATGTGATATAACTATAAATGATATCAGGCGGATTACCATAAAATTATGGTTGCTTTTACTTTTGGATTTTCTACAGTATGTCTCTTGAACTGTAACAGGTCTGGATAATTTTTTCGAATTGCTGAAATACCATAAAATAAAAATAGATGTGATATGACAAATAAAACTGAAAAAGAATACCTGATTTCAATTGTAATTATTGCAGCTCTCTTTTTTATATTCGGCTTTGTTACATGGCTCAATGCCGCTTTAATCCCGTATCTAAAAATTGCATGCGAGTTAAAAAATGATTTTCAGGCTTATCTGGTGGCTTTTTCATTTTATATTTCATATTTTTTCATGGCGCTGCCTTCGTCATGGCTGCTGAGCAAAACTGGTTTTAAAAATGGCATGTCCTTAGGTCTTGCAGTTATGGCTGCAGGCGCATTGGTTTTTATTCCATCTGCATTAACAAGAACTTTCGGTTTATTTCTGACAGGCTTGTTTATTCAGGGTACGGGGCTCAGTATTTTGCAGACAGCCGTTAATCCTTATGTCACAATTATAGGACCGATTGAAAGCGCAGCAAAACGAATTAGTATAATGGGAATCTGCAATAAAATTGCAGGCATTATCAGTCCCACGATTCTGGGATTTATTGTTTTACAGGGGATTGACGATATATCATCAAATCTTAAAACAATGGATGCAGCTCAGAAATACGCAGAACTCAATCTGCTTGCTTCAAAAGTAATACTGCCATATATAATAATGGCTATTATTTTAATTGCCCTTGCAGTTATGATTCGTTTTTCACCGCTCCCAGAAATATCAGAGAATCCTTCTGATTCTGAAAAACAAAATTCCAATAAATCAATTTTTAAATTTACTTATCTCTGGTTTGGAATTCTAGCCCTGTTTGTTTATGTTGGAGCTGAAGTTATATCTGTTGATTCGCAGATTTTATACGGTAAATGGCTAGGATTTGAAATTTCACAGGCAAAATTCTTTTCATCGGTTACGCTTACTGCAATGATTTTCGGTTATATTACAGGAATAATTTTAATTCCAAAATATATAAGGCAGGAAATCGCCCTGAAATATTTTTCCATATTAGGAATTGTATTTTCTATCCTGGCAATATTTACAAACGGCATTACTTCAGTGCTGTTTATAGCACTGCTTGGATTTGCCAACTCAATAATGTGGCCTGCAATCTGGCCACTTGCCATTACCGGGCTGGGAAGACATACAAAAACTGCATCTGCTTTACTTATTATGGGGATTCTCGGCGGTGCGCTGCTTCCATTATTATATGGATATTTATCTGAAATAGCAGGTAACCAGAAGGCTTACTGGATTCTAGTTCCATGCTATTTATATATATTATTTTTTGCAACTTTCGGCTATAAAGCCGGCAAAGAAAAATAAATGTTTTCTTTGTTTAAAAATTTTCCCGTCATTCCCGCATATAATGAAATCTCATTTCTACAAATTAATTACTTTAATCAGCCGGATTCCACAACATTTGAGATTCCTTTATTCCGGTATACTTCTGACACGCTCAGCACAATCTGCTGCAGCCGGAATGACAATTTCGTGAAATTTATTAAATGAATCCTCTTTTTATTTTTACAGTTTTTATTTTATATTCAGCCTTGTTATTTGTAGTAACATGGTTTACTTCACGCAAAGCTAATAATGATACATATTATATCGGCAATAAAAGGTCTCCATGGTATGTTGTGGCTTATGGCATGCTTGGTGCTTCTTTATCAGGAGTCACTTTTATGTCAGTACCGGGCTCTGTTGCAGGATCGCAATTTTCATATATGCTTGTTGTTTTCGGATATTTTTTCGGTTACTTCATAATAGCCACTGTGCTGATGCCGATGTATTATAGATTGAACCTCACTTCTATTTATTCATATCTTGAACAAAGATTCGGATTCTGGTCGTATAAAACAGGAGCTTTCTTTTTTATTCTGTCCCGCATAATCGGTGCATCTTTCAGAATGTATCTCGTAGTAAATGTTCTGCAAATATTTATTTTCGATCAATGGGGTATTCCTTTCGGAGCAGTGGTTGCCATATTTATTCTGCTGATTATTCTATACACATTTGAAGGAGGCGTAAAGACAATTGTCTGGACGGATACCCTTCAGACTACTTTTATGCTGTTAGGTGTTATACTTTCCATATATTTTATTCTCAGTGAATTAAATATCAATCTGGCAGATATGTTTGAAACTGTCAGAAACAGCAAATATTCACAAATGCTTTTTACAGATGACTGGCGCGACAGCCGCTATTTTTTAAAGAAATTTTTCGGGGGAATTTTCATTGCTATTGTAATGACTGGGCTTGACCAGGAAATGATGCAGAAAAATCTTAGCTGCCGTAATATTAAAGATGCCCAGAAAAACATGTTTACTTTTAGTTTTATTCTTGTATTAGTTAACGCCATGTTTTTATTTCTTGGCGCGGTTCTTTATATATATGCTGTTTCAAAAAGTATCAGTATTCCCGTTAAATCAGATGATCTATTTCCGGTTATTGCATTTAAATTTTTAAATCCTTTCGCAGCTGTAGTATTTATGCTCGGATTGATATCTGCTGCCTACCCGAGCGCTGACGGCGCATTAACATCTCTTACAACTTCTTTCTGCGTTGATTTTCTCGGATTAAAGGATAAAAAAAATATAACAGAAAAGAAGAAAAAGAAAATCAGGTACTTTGTTCATTTCTCTTTTGCAGGAATACTGCTTGCTGTAATAATGCTTTTCAGAATTATAAATAATGATGCTGTTGTAAATTCCATATTTAAAGCAGCCGGCTATACTTATGGCCCTTTACTTGGAATGTTTGCTTTTGGACTTTTTACAAAATTTCAGATTAAAGACCGATACTCCTGGTTCGTAGCATTATTATCACCTGTAATATGTTATTTTATTAGTTTATACTCTAAAGAATTTTTATTCGGATATGTTTTTGATTTTGAACTTTTAATTTTAAACGGATTTATTACATTTATAGGATTTATGATCATCAGAAAGAAACCATGATGATTGATACATTTTATCAGTGATAATGTAAAGATTGCAGATATGGCCATATAATCTTTTCAGGTTTGCAATATTACATTTATTTTTATGCTGTATGGTATAGATCACCTGATTATAAATTATTCTTGACATTTGAAGATGAAAATCAATTTTTTTATTAAATTACATAAAACATTTTTCACAATAATTAATACTGCTGTTATATTTGAATCCTCATAAAATGAAATTTTATAAAGGCTGCAATAATATGAACCAGTTATTCAGAAAAAAGTCAGTAAACAAAGTAATTGATGAATCAGACCATGACCAGAGTCTGAAAAGGGCTTTGAATGCAAAGAACCTTGTCGCACTCGGTATAGGCGCCATCATTGGAACAGGCATATTTGTTTTAACCGGGACTGCTGCGGCAAATCATGCAGGCCCGGCCATTGTTCTATCATTTATTCTATCCGGATTTGGATGTGTATTTGCAGGATTATGTTATTCGGAATTTGCAGCTATGACTCCAATGGCAGGCAGCGCCTATACATATGCCTACGAATCTCTTGGAGAACTGGTTGCCTGGATAATAGGCTGGGATTTAATACTTGAGTATCTTTTCGCGTCTTCCACTGTAGCAGTCGGATGGTCAGGTTATTTTGTAAGTTTCCTGAAAGACTTCGGTATAATAATACCTGATAAATTCTGTCAGGCTCCTTTTAATTATATAACAGGACAAGGCTGGATTACTACTGGAAGTATTCTTAATTTCCCGGCTGTTATAATAGTTGCATTGGTTTCAATTATTCTTGTTATCGGAATTAAAGAATCAGCGAGATTTAATAATATTATTGTAGCAGTTAAATTAATTGTTGTTTTGCTTTTTATAGGATTTGGTTTTTTTTACATCAATGTTGAGAACTGGAAACCTTTTATTCCGCAGAATACAGGTGATTTCGGCGTTTTTGGTTTTTCAGGCATATTTACCGGGGCCGGGGTTATTTTCTTCGCTTATATTGGTTTTGATGCTGTGTCTACTGCAGCTCAGGAAGCAAAGAATCCTCATCGGGACATGCCTATAGGAATACTGGGATCACTGGTAATTTGCACGATTCTTTATGTTGCAGTTGCTGCTGTTTTAACAGGAATAGTAAATTATAAAGAATTAAATGTTGCTGCTCCTATCGCCCTTGCCATAGACAAAACCGGAGACGGTCTAAGGTGGCTGGGCCCGTTTATTAAAATCGGAGCAATAGCTGGACTAAGTTCAGTTATTCTTGTTATGCTCATGGGTCAGCCCAGAATTTTTTTTGCCATGGCTAACGACGGTCTTTTGCCGAAAAGTTTTGCAAAGGTTCATAAAAAATTCAGAACACCGTATGTTACCACTATAATAACCGGCATTTTTGCTGCTACCATTGCCGGCTTACTGCCGATTGGCATCCTCGGCGAGCTTGTATCCATTGGTACTTTATTCGCTTTTATCATAGTTTGTGTGAGCATTTTAGTCTTAAGGAAAACAAATCCAGATGCTAAAAGACCATTCAGAACGCCGTTTGTTCCATGGGTTCCCATTGCTGGAATAATCATTTGTCTGTCACAGATGCTTGCTCTTCCTTGGGATACGTGGGTAAGATTATTCGGATGGATGGTGCTGGGTTTGATTATATATTTCTTTTATAGTAAAAACCATAGCAACATTGCTAATATAAAATAAATTTCATCATTATTTTTCTTTTTTGTAAAGTCCGTTATTAAAGTAAAAAAGTTTTGGACAGAACCCTTTTTCCAATAAGACTTTCTGCATCTTTTAAGAAGCAGAAAGCTACAATAATTTTTGACAAACAATCTGTTAACAGGAAATTTAAATTAAATTTTTCTGATAATCAAAAGTGTAATATCATCCCTGATCACATAACCTTTGATCGCATCCAGTATTTCATTTTTAATAATTTCAGTTTTACTGGCTCCGTATGCCTCAAGAACTCTGACAAGATTTTTTTCTCCGAAGAAATTACCGTCATCATTTATTCCTTCTGTAACACCATCAGTATAAAGCAGAAGAACGTCATTTGTATTTAATACAATCTGTTTATTAGATATATCTCTTCCCATATCAAAATCGAATCCAAGCCATAAGCCGTCCGTAGGTATAATCTCAACTTTATTTTCTGCAGATCGATAAACGAGCAGATTCTGATGAAGTCCCGAAAAAATAATTTTCCCGTTCTGATGTACAGCAAAAGCGGTTAAAGTCATGTATTTATAATCTTCCAGCTTACTTATATTTGAAGAAATGGCCATATTGATTGTACTGAGAAGATCACTTGGCGTAATCATAGGATTGATTTTCAGTGCAAGAAGTATTGAGGTCTGCACCATCATCATTACCAGGCCAGCGTTTACGCCATGACCTGAAACATCTCCGATAAAAGCCCAGTCAATATCTCCGCAGTTAATAATATCATAATAATCCCCACCTACTTCTTCTGCAGGTTTAATATATCCGCAGATGTCATAGCCATTAATAGCCGGATTTTCAGGAATAAGTGCAGTCTGTATATTTGCGGCAATCTTCATTTCTGTTATTAGTTTAACTTCATTTTCACGGTGCATAAGAAGCCGTGCATTCTCAATTGATATTGCCGCCTGTGATGACAGAATGCGCAAAAGCTCAAGCCGCTCAGGAATAAAAGCATTAGCAGATATGTTGTTTTCTAAATAAAGAATACCGGCAATTTTCCCCTTGTGTGTAATTGGAGTGCATAATATTGATTTTGATTTATTTTTACTGATATAGACGTCATTTGTGAACATGCCTTCTTCACAGGCATTTCCCAGGAGCACGTCGTCTTTTGTTTTATAAACATAATTAACAACTGATAACGAAAGCCCGGCAGCATCATCCAGCGGATGCCCTCCGAGAACTTCAATAGCTTTGTCAGGAGATCCATATGCTTCAATGGTAAGATTATGGTCTTCCTCATTTTCCAGTATCAAAAATCCTTTTTCGGCTCCGGCATTCTGAATTGAGAAGGTCATAATATTTTTCACGAGTTTTCCAAGATCAATTTCACTTGATAATGTCTGTGAAGCTTTTATTACTGTAGAAATGTCCAATTTAGCAGAGGTACTTCCGGACGATGTTGTTAAAGATGACATATCAGAAGAAACGGAGACCTGTTCCTTTTCAGTTTTGATTATTATATCAGGATACTGTTTCTCCAGTTCGCGAAGTTTAGCTAATGCACCCCACCTGCTGTATGCACCATACGCTTCTTTCATATACGCAAGGGCAATTTCATCAAATCCCAGATTATAATAAAATCCGGATGCAAGTTCACATGCAATGGCCTCATCATTAAGATACTCATTTTTACGGGCATTTTTAATCGCTTTTTTATAAAGTTCCATAGCGCCTGCAACATCACCATGAACCCTGGCAATTTCAGCCTGGACAAGTTCATATTTATGAAGTTGATTCATCGGGGCATGGCTTGCCCATTTATTAAGTTTTTTCAGATTGCTGTTAACTTTCCTGATCATTCTTTTCTTGTCTTTCTTACTGCTTTCATTATATACAGCAAGATTTAACAGCGAATTGAAATAATAAAACCGGGGAATAATTGCAGATGCTGTCACTGCACTTATTTCAGACTCGGCCTTATCAGAATAATAAAAAGCATCTGTATATCTTTGAAAAAGATAATTTAAAATCATCTTATAATAATACAATGTAAATAAAGCTGTTTTTTCTCCGCTATCAATGTGATGCTGAAGCATTATATTCTCATCATAGCTGCTGCCTCGGAGCATGCATGGATCATCAGTTTTGCCAAGCATATTCTCAACCATCTGAAGATGTAATTGTGTAATAACAAGCTGAGGACCCTGCTTGATCTGCGAAATTGCATAGATATATTTCTGAATTTCCTGTTCGAGAAATTCCAGATTTTTACCGACTTCAAATGAATGATAGCAATAGATTTGTGATGAGAAAGCTGCGAATTCCATGTCGCCTGTTTCCAGTCCGCTTTTGTATGCAGTCTGCAGCTGAATTAAAGATTCATTTAAATGATCTTTCCAGTGACTCACAAAACAGCTTACAACAAACAGGGTTTTTGATTTCTGTTCAATAAAATTCATTTTATCCATCAGGCTTAAAGCCAATTTTCCGAACCTGTATCCATCTTCAATCTGCCCGATACTGCAAAGTATTATTCCAAATCCGCTGTAATTATAAGGGGAATACATGCTGTTGCCGTGTTTTATGGACAGCTTCAGCATTCTGAAGACTACAAGAGGTAAAAGGTTTGGTATAGACCAGTAAGCGGCGCTTGCAACTGCCGAAAGAATTCTTATTTTAGCTAAAACATAATCGTTCCTGATTAATGGTAAATTTTCAAATTCTTCAATTTTTCTGCCGTAAAGATACAGCTTTGTTTTCATGAGATCTTTTAATATATCAAGCATCCCGGGATTTTTCGGAAAACGTTCTCCCAGCTGATTTAATATATCAAGCCCGGTCATAACAGCATCATAAAGCCTGGCTTGTGCCCTATATGTATGAATTTTAATTTCGAAAACATGCGTTTTATCGAATATGTTCCGTGCATTTAAAAGAACTGCATCTGCATATGTACTCATCTCATCATACTCAGTGCAGAGGTATGCCGCTTCAGATGCCTCGGAATAAAGCGAAAGCGAAACATCATAATAATTTTTCCATCCCGAATTTCCACCCTGATGATTTACAAGTTCGATACCGATCTTTATATAATTCAAAGCCGACTGATATGCTGCTGATGCCTTTGCCTTTATTCCTGCCTGCAGATTAAGCTTTGCGAGATCATAGAGATCACCCGCCGAGGAAATAACACTCATTCCGGCGTTCAGGTGGTTTACGATATATAATATTTTTTCATGTAAATTTTCACCATCAGTTTCCCTCAAAAGCAATCTGCCGATACGGTTGTGCATCTCAGCCTTGTTTTCATCAGATATAAGAGAATAAGCAGCCTCCTGAATCCTGTCATGATAAAAAATATATGCCTGCCCCTTGGGAATAATCAGACCTTCAGTAACAGCAATCATTAAATCAGACAGAGTATCCTCTACACTCTTGTTCTGTATCAGCGAAAGTGTTTCAATGTCAAACCAGTTCCCGACACATGATGCGGTTTTTAAAATTTCACGGGCATTCCCTGGAAGCCTGGAAATCCGCTCCGCCATAAGATCCACCACATTATCAGTAACGCGCATCGACAGAATTTTTTCAATATCCCATGTCCAGCCGCCGCGATTACCCGTGGTATTGCGTAATTGCTCAACAGGGATCAGGTACAGAATACCTTCATCATACAGGGCTTTTAAAAACTGGTTGATAAAAAACGGATTCCCGCTTGTTTTTTTATGTACAAGCTCAGCAATCTGCAAGGTTGCAGATTCACTGCTTCGCAGAAAATTGGATATCAGGTGATTTACACTGGCAACATCAAGCGGTGCAAGCTCGATCATATGAGGGGAAAATTCTTCATTTGTAATTTCTGAAAGAGCATGCATGAGAGGATGCGCTGCATTAACCTCATTGTCCCTGTATGAGCCTATAAAAAATACATATTTTATTTCAGGATCAGTCATTGTATTTTTCATAAGAGTCAGGCTTCCAAAATCTGCCCACTGAAGATCATCAAGGAAAACAACGATCGGATGAGCGCTGCTTGCGAAAACACGGATAAAATTCTTGAAGACCAGCATAAACCGGTTATTTGATTCGTCAGGACCTAGTATAGGAATATCAGGCTGCTTTCCTATAATTAATTCAATTGCAGGAATTATATCCGTAATAACTTTTCCATTAGGACCGAGCCCGGCAAGCAATGCATCCTTCCATGTGCTGATACGCTCATGACTTTCTATGAGAAGCTGTCTGGTAAGTCCTGCAAATGCCTGTATTATTGCACTATATGGCACATCTTTTCTGAACTGATCGTACTTACCTGAAATAAAATATCCCCTTTTATTAACAATCGGTTTGTGTATTTCGTTTATTAAAGCCGACTTGCCGATTCCGGGATTTCCTGAAACCAGTATTATTTCACATTTTCCTGATACAGAAACCCTTTCGAATAATTTCATAATAAGATCAATTTCTTTTTCCCGTCCAAAAAACTTCTGGGGTATATTGAATTTTATTGAAACGTCGCGCGTTGCAAGCTCGAATGCTTCTACTGCTCCGGTGCGTTCATATTGCTGCAGACATTCCTCCAGATCAGCTGCAAGCCCGAATGCATTCTGATACCGATCCTCAGCATTTTTCATCATGAGTTTCATTATGATATCCGAAAGCACAGCCGGTATCGACTGGTCGCGCTCCATCGGCGCCATAGGCTTTAGCGCTATATGCGCGTGAATGACCTCCATCGGATCTTTGAATTTAAACGGGACATCACCAGTCAGCATTTCATAGAAAGTTACGCCAAGGGAATAAAGATCACTCCTGTAATCTACTGAACGGTTCATGCGCCCTGTCTGCTCAGGCGACATGTAAACGAGCGTGCCTTCAATCACATCCGGATTATATATCTCATCATTCTCATGGGTTAACACCTGAGATATTCCAAAATCGGATAATTTCACGATATCATTTTCCAGATTGACCAGAATATTATGCGGCTTAATGTCTTTATGAACAATATTTTTCATGTGAATATGGCCAACAGTCTCAGCAAGTTTAATTGCCATAACAATAAAAGTCTTCAGGGTAAAGGTTGCGGATCGTATAACACTTTTAAGAGTAATGCCGTCAAAATCCTCCAGCACCAGCGCGATTCCATGTTCAAGATCCAGGCAGTCAAATACCTTTATTATTCCATCATAATCAATACTTCTGATAATTTCATATTCCTGACGGAAACGGGCTGTATCAACCTGCGAAGAGCTCTTCTTGATAAGTTTTTTAATGATATACAATCTGTCATCATCATTCCATCGTGCGCGGTATACTTTTGAGTTCCCGGTTTCACTGAGAATTTTTAAAATTGTATAATTTTGTATTTTATCCATAACAACTCTCTATATAATTAGTTGCGGCAAGCAGCATAATATCATATTAAAAAATATTTTTCCTTTATAATATTCCATAAAAAAACTATATCAGAACTTCCGAGACATACTGGCACTTATACGCAGCTAAAATCAACTATAATTCTTGACAATGAATCTGCCGGAATTAATTGTCCATTGAATTTTCTTTTACATCACTGGAGCAATTAATGGATATTTCCCGCGCCGGGGAACTGGCTGCACTGGTTACCGCGGTATCATGGACAATAAGCGCCTTTCTCTTTGATCAGGTTTCAAAGAAAGCCGGAACCTTCGCTGTCAACTTTATAAAGGTTTCTTTTGCACTGATCTTCATCAGCGTATTTTTATTTTTCAAGGGTGATGGTGTTATTCCATCAAATATTACTGCTGATGGATGGATGTGGCTTACTTTATCCGGTCTTACAGGTTTTATCATAGGTGATCTGTTTCTCTTTCAGGCTTTTATAATAATCGGGGCACGAGTCTCGATGGTGATATTCGCGCTGGCTCCATCATTAACTGCCGCAGCGGGATTTTTTATTTTTGATGAAAAGCTTCCACCCCTAGCCATCACTGGAATGGCCGTGACCCTCAGCGGTATAATTCTTGTAGTGATATCACGCCCATCAAATAACGGATATTCAATAAAATTAAAGACTACGGGTATCTTCTACGCTTTTCTTGCAACTATATGCCAGGCCTCCGGATACCTTTTAAGCAAACAAGGTATGCTGTTTACTGATCCGGTCAGGGCAACACAGATCCGGCTTTTAGCGGCAGCCATTGGTTTCACATTTTTAATGCTAATCCTGCGAAAATCAAACCTAATTTTTTCTGCTTTGAAAGATAAGTATGTTCTTCCAAGATTAACATCAGCATCTTTCTTCGGACCGTTTTTTGGAGTTGCCCTTTCCATGTATGCCATTCATAACGCAAGAGCCGGAATTGTATCTACAATAATGTCTATAACTCCGGTGCTTCTGATCATTCCTGCTGTAATTATATTAAAAGAACGGGTTACGATCCTGGAAATTACCGGTGCAGTTCTCGCTGTTACCGGCAGCGCACTGTTCTTCATGTAATTTTTAATTCTGCCGTTTAAAAAATTACTGCCATTTACAAGTTCTGAATGAATCGAAATTTTTGTTCTTAGCAAGGCCGAAAAAACATAATATAAGGCACTAATCCAAAGTAGCTTATGTCTGTAAAAAATCTAATCCTTCATATTCATCAGAAACCGGGCTATTTATATATTAAATTCCAGAACAATTTTTGTCCCGTTACCACGTTCTATCTTTATTGTTCCATGCAGTTCTTGTGAAAGCATCCATATAAGTTGAAGTCCGAAACCAGCCGAATTCTCAAAATTAACTGATTCAGGCATGCCGAGACCATTATCATACATAACAAATGTAACAAGAGTCTCTTTTAATGAAGCTGATATAGAAATCAATCCATTATCTTTACCTATAAATGCATATTTCATAATGTTGGTTATGAGCTCATTTATTATTATACATAACGACTGCAGTTTTTTTGCATCTAACACAAAATTATCTATTTTTTTTTCAATCTTGACTGATTTACTGTTTGGGAAATTATCTATAATTTCATCCACCAGAGATGGAATATAATCTTTTAATGATATATTCTGAAAATTATCTGATCGATATAGTTTATCATATAATACCATCATGCTCCGGACTCGATTTGCTGCATCTTCAAGAACTGATATAGCCTGGTTGTCTTTTATATTTCCAGCCTGAAGTGTAAGCAGACCATGAACAGTGTTCATATTGTTTTTAAGACGATGATGTACTTCTTTAAGTATAAGTTCCTTTTCGGCGAGGAGGGAATTGACCCGCTCTTCAGCATCCTTACGCTTGGTATCATCATATATATATCCCTTGATTTCAAGAATATTGCCCATTACATCAAGAGTTGCGACAATGTTTTCAACGACATGAATCATCTCTCCATCCTTGCGCCGGCGAAATGTCTGGTAATTTTCAAGTTTATTCTCACGCGATAAACGCGACAGCAACTCAGTTCTTTCATTTAAATCAGGATAAAGAATCGTTATCGGTTTCCCTATCAGTTCATCTGCGTTATTATAACCGAATATTCTGATAAATGCCGGATTGCATGCCAGGATAAAGTCGTTCGCATCAACAATGAAATCTCCGGTCAGATCATCATCAAACATAGAGCGGAATCTTTCTTCACTTTTCTGCAGACGCTGCTCTATCAGCTTCCGGGCGGTAATGTCAAAACCGATAATAGCCAGCGCAAAAACTTCTCCTTGAGAATTGATTACAGGGTAAATTACATTATCAATAGTTCTCTCCAGGCGCTCGTCTTCGAAACGCACTGTTTTTCCTGTTCTGAAAACTTCATCAATATATTGCTTTCGTTTCATAACTATATCGAGAGAAAATATGTCTTCTATTCTTGAGCCGATGAGCTCCTGTACGGTTTTATTAAAACGTTTAGCAACTGTTTCATTTGCTTCAAGAATCCGCCATTCCTTATCCATTAGAAAAGCGGATTCATTGATAGCATCCATAAAGATGCGCAGCAGGGTTGATGTATGGCAGAGTTTTTCATCCATTTGTTTGCGTTCGCTTATATCGTGAATAATAGAATAGAGAAGTTCTCTATCACCTACACGGATCGGTCCTGAATAGACCTCGACATCCCTCACAGAGCCGTCTGCCCTGCGGTGCTGAAACATAAAATAGGAACGATTCTCTTTTAATACCGAATCTATTTCCCTTAAGATCTCATCTTCCGGCAACGTGTTTATCTGTGAAATTTTCTTTCCTAACAGCTCATCATGCGACCACCCATAAAAAGACGATGCCGCGGGATTGGCGTCAATTATCGTCCCGTCTTTCGGATCTACGACTAAAGATATAATATGGATATTTTGAAACAAACTTCTGAAACGTTCTTCGCTTTCCAGCAACAACTCTGCCGACCTCTGGCGATTAGCATTATACTGGCGGATCAATTTTATTATAAAAAACCACCCCAATATCAGACAAGGTGTTACTATCAGAATGGAACCGATAGCCCAATAAACCCTGCGGCGATATTGAGTTATGTCTTCCCCCATCCTTTCTTTGATTGTTTCAGTTATCTTCGTAATACCTGTTATATAAATCTTTTTTTGTAAATTATACTGATCGCTTGAAAGAATAACTGCCGCCTTTCTGGTTTGCCCCTTA
This sequence comes from uncultured Leptospirales bacterium, assembly GCA_964392365.1. Taxonomy (GTDB): domain Bacteria; phylum Spirochaetota; class UBA4802; order UBA4802; family UBA5550; genus CAYMPH01. Next base: position 147,851 of record CAYMPH010000008.1, on the reverse strand, counting down.
CGTACGAGATCAAAGACTATATTTTCCATGTTAACCAGTTTCAGATTTGCAGTATTCGTTTCGTCTGCCGCATCTTTCAGAGAGAACCTTTGGCCCTGTTCTATAGCCTCCTTGATGGCAGCATCCAATTTCCATTCAAAATCCCGGTAACGCACTTCCCAATATTGATCACCGGTGGCCGCAGCCATACGTGCTGACATGGTAAGCACTTCATCAAGATGTACAATCTGTCCGCTCAATTCAGCAAGCCGGAAATAATTTTTCTGGGTGGTTTCGAGATAACGGAATGTGTCCCAAACATGCCACACAAGACTTCCAAAGAGACTTATAGTCAAGACCGTTATAATTGTGAATAATTTAACGAAGTTAGGTGATATCTTTACAGATATTTCCGACAGGCTTGACATAAAATACCTCCACGACCACTCATTGTGACTGTAAGATATATATACTGATGCGCGGATAAGAGAGTACTTGATCTCTTTTTGGAAAATTGCAATATAAAATCAAAAAATATTTCAAAGCACCCTGCTGATTATGAGACAGGGTATACCATATAGAAAGTAAAATCAAGTATAATTCTTGACTTGCTTTATGATAACAGCAAATGTTAATCAAATTTTTATTCCGGAGACGTAATGAAACTGAAAACAGACCATCTTAATTTTCTTACAACCGCACGGATCCAGACACTGGCAGACTCGATTTTTTCAATTGCAATGACACTGCTTGTTCTTTCAATACAGCTGCCGGAACAGTCTCTGATCATGGAGAACAGTCAGATCTTAAAAATGTTTTTGGATCTTATCCCGCGGTTTTATGCGTTGATACTCAGTTTCATACTTCTTGCTTCTTTCTGGAAAATTCATCACAGGCAGTACCACTGGATTTCCAGGCTGGATAACAGGCTGATGTGGATTAATATGCTCTGGTTTCTCATGGTTGTACTTGTGCCGTTTTCCTCTTCACTTATAGGAAAATACGGCAGCCTCATGGCAGCCGCTCTTTTTTTCCATGCCAACCTTCTTCTTATCGGTTTTTTTTCACTTGGAAGCTGGATCTATGCTTTCAGGTTCGGCCTCATTGAAAACAGCCTCTCTGAAAAAGGGATGCGCTACGAAACAGCATTGAGCAGCATACTTCCGATATCGGCCATGATCGCAATATTGTTCTGTCTGCTGTCTCCATCGTGGAGCAGCATGGCATATTTTTTAATACTTCCGATGAAACTTATTGTGCGGAAATTAATATTAGGCCGGATGTTTGATAAAAAGGATTAAATATGGGTGGAGTTCAGCTGCTGGCTTGAATGCCATTTAAAACAGGTATTGAAAGATCTTGGGGATACTATTTAAAAAACAGAATATGCGATCGGAATTAACTATTTCAAACCCCAGATACCGGAAAAAAATATAAATACAAATACTCCTGCTAAACCATACATTATTACTTTTGAAACAATCATATATTTTGTTTTCAGAATATGCCAGATCCATGCTCCCAGAAAACAGGATATTGTAAGCCCAGTATAAAATAAAACTGTTTCCATCAAATCAAGCTTTCCGCTTAATTTATAATACAGACCGAAACTTAATATTGAACCATAGACTATAAGTAAATGTGTTGCATATAGAAAAAGAGACTCTCTTCCGCAGATCAGCAGAAATGACGACGGCTTATTATCCTGAAAATATTTTTCTAGAAGATATAAAATCGAAAAAACTGCTGATGCACACCCAAGCCTGAAAAGGGAGTGGCCTGGTGCACATCCCCACCAGTCAATAAAACCGTATTGCCACTGAAATGATGATGTGTTATAATTTATCAGCAATACAGCAATAGATATAAATGCAGAAATAATTGCGAATTTTTTTTTGTCATCAGACTGTATGAAAAACCCTGTCAGGGAAACTCCGAAAAAAAAATATCCTGCCCAGGGAAACAGAGGAAAATTTGAAACAGGCGGTTTGGTAAAAAAAGTTCCAATAATAGCAGGCATTGCCTTTAGCGCTTCAGCAGCCCAGACAAACGGAGCTGCAGTAAAAATTATAATCGCAACTATTCCTGTAATAACAGGTAGAAATCTGATTGCTGGAGCAACAAGAACTAGTGTTATTGAGAACAATGAAGATAAAACAATCACTTGTAAAATATCAGACTGGAAAAAACCAAGAGTCTGCTGCTGTGTCATAGTGAATAAATCTTTAAAAGCAAGAACAGGAAGATGCAGAAAATATGCAATGCATAAAATAAAGCCGAGCCTGCGCAGATATAAAAACAGAGGCTTTTTAAATCCCTTAAAATCGTTCCATTTGGAAGAAGCAGCCAGATAAAATCCGGCTCCGGCGCAGAAAAGAAAACTTACAGCCACAATTCCGTTTGTAAGATTCAGCCAGCTGAAAAAAACATTGTTTCTGTGAACCGGATTCATGAAAGCATTCACCACGTGTGTTTCAATCATCCAGAGAACTGCAATTCCGCGGAAAATATCTATGAATAATAATCTTTCTTTTTGCTGATTCAAATAATTTTCCTTTTAAAAAAAAACCACCTCCGGGGGTGTTGGAGGGCTTTACTGTCCTATATTTCAGAAAAAAACTTCGGATCAATATTCTGATTAATTACAGGATTTACAAACTCCATAACTGTGCGGCTTTTTTCACTTTCTATAATAATAACCTGCTTTATAATGCCGGGTCTTTCTGCAAAAACAAGCTCAATGCTTTTTATATATTGTGATAATGAACTGTTTCTGGGTTTGAAAATTATTTTAACTCCAGGCACGAGCTCCGGAACAAAATCTTTGCCGGAATTAAAATCACCCTTGAGCCACTTTGCAATTTCCTGAAAAACAAACTGCATTGCCTGTATGCTTCCGCCTTTATCCTCCCTGAATTTTCCGTCAGAAAAGCTGTATCGCCTGATATTTCCGCTGCTGTTTATTATGATGCTTTTATCCGGAGACTTATACTCCCATCTTAGCGAATCCGGAATCTGAAATTTGAATGATCCCTCAGCATAAACCGGCCTGGCAAGCATTTTGATGTATTTTCTCTGGATGAAGTCTGAAGAAACAGATTTAATTCCGGTTGTTCCTTTTTTAATTTCATCCCAGTTTCCTGTCCACGCAGGAAGAATCGCAGGCAGGGATATTAATATCAGGCATATAAATATTTTTTTCATAATCAGAACATACCGCCGTTTACAGAAATCACCTGACCTGTTATATATGATGAATCATCAGAGCACAGGAAACGGACAACCTTGGCAACCTCTTCAGGTTTCCCGATTCGCGCCATTGGAATTATATTTTTAATCTGCTCAACCGGAGCCTGTTCAATCATATCTGTATCTATCAGGCCTGGAGCTACAACATTCACCCTGATCCCGAGACGAGAGATCTCAGAAGATAATGCTTTGCTCGCTCCGATCAGGCCCGCTTTTGCTGCAGAATAATTTGCCTGCCCCCTGTTTCCCATAATCCCGGCAACTGAAGATATTGTAACAACCGAACCGCTTCTTTTGCGGATCATTTTTTTCAAAACCGGCTTTGTACAGTTGAAAAAACCGCTGAGCGAAGTATTGATTACAGAGTGCCAGTCATCATCCTGCATCATTACAAAAAGTCCGTCTGATGTTATTCCTGCATTATTTACAAGTATATCAATGCACTCGTGTTTTTTAATTAGTGCTTCTATATTGCTTACTGTTTCTTCAGCAACCGATACATCAAATTTTGATATTTCCGCAGTTCCTCCGTTTTTCTCAATCATGGAAACTGTTTCAAGTGCAGCCTGTTCATTTGATTTGTAATTTACAATTATGTGGCATCCGAATTGCGCGAGCTCAATGCATATGGCCCTGCCTATTCCTCTGCTGCCGCCTGTTACAAGTGCTGTTTTTTTTCCTTCCATTTTAAAATCCTCCATTAGAATCTTCAGGTGCCTGAAAAACCTGTATTGACACCTGTGCGATTATTTTATCATTTTCTTTTACTGTTCCTTCTACTTCGCCGTAACCTTCATGGGTAAAACCCCTATCGGATATAATTGCAAGCAATGTTCCGACTGAAATTTTATCTGTAAAAAATTCCGCTTTTTTTATGCCGACAAGCCAGCCTCTTCCGCCAAGCTTTTTGCCTTCATCATTATACCGCTTTGCTCCCTCGTAGATGCCTGTTGTCTGGGCAACAAGCTCAATTGCAATAATCGGGTTTACAAAACCGCCAGTAACAAGCGGCCAGGTATCTTTTACCTGCGTTGCAGTTTCTGCATGGTTTTCCCCGCAATCAACAATTGAGTCAATCAGTTTCATTGTTCTTCTATGAGGTATTAAATCTTCAATTTCCATATCCTGCTCACGTGTTTTATTTATCCAAATGGAATAGAGGCAAAAAGAATCAACAATTACTTAATTTCAACTTAAAAAAAGAAAATTTAACGTCAGCTATTTATAAGGCTCCCACCATTTTGAAATGTAGCTGCTATTAGGCATTGGCCTTGTTTGCCCGGGAGCCGGCAGCAGCAGAGAAATATTTTTCCCCTGAGCAAGATTAATAATTCTTTCTGCAGGTTCAGTCCAGGCATGCAGTCCGAGATTAAATGTCCCCCAGTGAATCGGCAGAAGAATTTTACCTTTTAATGATTTGTGAGCTTCAAGTGCATTATCCGGCCCCAGATGTATATTGCCCCAGTATTTATGATACGCCCCGATTTCCAGAATTGTTAAATCGAACGGTCCGTATTTATCGCCGATTTCTTTATAACCGTCCCATAATCCGGAATCTCCGCCAAAATAAACTTTATGCTTCGGACCTTTTATTATCCACGAAGCCCACTGTGTATTATTTCTGAAAATTCCGCGCCCTGAAAAATGCCTTGCAGGTGCAGATGTAATAGTAAATTTATTATCAGGTGAAATATTTTCCCACCAGTCCAGCTCAATTATATTTTCTTTATTTATACCCCAGCCTGAAAGTATTTCTTTTATTCCAATAGGGCAGTAAAATTTAATATCACTCCTGCCTAATTGCTGAATTGATTTTTTATCAAGATGATCATAATGATCGTGTGAAATAATAACACCATCCAGTTTCGGCAGATCTTTTATTTCAAGTGGCACGTCAAAAAATCTTTCAACACCATAAAATGAAACAGGAGATGAATACCTGCTGAAAACCGGATCAGTTATAAAACGTTTACCGTCAATTTCAATAAGTACAGTTGAATGCCCAAGCCATGTTACACGCAGTGCTTCAGTAGATTTTGCATTCAGAAGACTCAGATCAGCTTTGAAAGGACCGGGTTTTATTTTAGGGTTTCTTTTTTCTGTATCCCTGAACCAGAGCTTCATAGTTTCCCACGTCCCGCCCGGCTGCATAACATCAGTTGGTACAGGATTAATAAATTCTTTTCCATTGAAATTTTTTGATTTAAATTTTCTGTCAGGCATATTATCTGTACCTTTGCAGGCGGATATAATCAGCACCAGTAAAATCAGTTGAATTGCTGCACTTCTTAACATATAGCACCGAATAAATTTAATTAGTGTAATTGTAAATCTTTTTTTATAATGATAAAAATCCAACAGTATAAAACATAATCACCTTCTTGGACTTCAATTTAATCATTATGCAATTCATTGTTTTACAAAAGCCCTAAAAGCAGGAAAATCCCTTACCCTTGATGCTATACCATTAAGTTATGAAATGTGTAAGATTTGGAGATATGGGGATATTAAGAAATCGGGGAGATATTAATATATTACATTTTATTGCATCTGAATTCCCTGTTTAATCCTTTATCTCCTTATCTTTTCCATCTCCATATCCCCTTTTCTTACACATAAATGTGGATAGAAGTATGCTTTAAAAAAATGGGGGCACAGCAAACTTGAACTGAGCGAAGTCAAAATTAGCAGTGGATGGGTATTACTCTCCAAGAAAATTTTTCAGCATCTCAAGCTTTTTCTGCTCTTCCGGATTACTATAATTTTCATTAGAATACTGAGACAGATCATGACGCGAAATCGTGAATTCCTTATCCTGCCCTGTTCCGTACAGCATAGGCTCTTTTGTTGTCGGCAGCCGTTCGACTGTAATTGTTTTCAGCACATATGGACCAGGATCTCCTTTCTCTCGAAGAGCTGCAGCATGAATTTTAATTTCAACAGTGCCGGAAGATCCGGTTATTTGTGAAACTCCAAAAGCGTTTACAAGAGGTTTATCAGAACCAGCAGAATATAAATTCCCTGTGACCCTGTAGTCACCTCCGGATTTTTTTGTTTCAAGATTTATCGGGATTACAAGATGAGCACCGTCAACAGTTACAGTACCTATACCTGTAACCTTTGCTGCAGGGTCTGCATATGTGAACTGGGCAGTCACTGTCATTTCACTGTATCCAACAGGCTGAAAAGATACAACCATTGTCATGTGGTCACTCAATTGAGTTCCGCCCGCCGGAGTGTATTCAGCTGTAAAAATCCGGCTTCTATCTGTAGATTCCGCCCTTTTCAAATCAAAATTTGCAACTGACTTCCGCCCGCGGTCATCATCAACCAATCGCGCCTTTGCTGATATTATTTCAGGGACAATCTCATCTTTTGATGATACTCTCAATGTCGCACTTATTGGTTCACCAAGTATCATCACCTGTTTGGAAAGTACGAGATCATAAAACAATTTGTCATTACCGGGAAAAGATCTCTGTACAGGAATAAATTCATGAGGATAAAGAAGATCATGACTTTTTTCATCTATAGGCCTGGAATACAGCGGAAAGCGCAGTTCCTTTTCATATACCTTTGCAATTTCCCTCAGATTCTTTCTCGACTTATCATCCTCAATAATTTCTCTGATTACGCTAGTATCTCCATCTCTAAGACGTTTCACCTTATCATCAATAGATTCAGATTTGCCTGTTATACTCCCGCTGAATATATCCGAAGAATCTTTTTTTGCAGAAGTTATAAAATATATTGCGATCAGAGCCAATACTGCTGCAGCAGCTGCAATAATAAACTTTTTATTTTTCATTTGTACATCCTGTATAAAATTTTCAAAATACTATCTGCAGGTTTAAAGTATGCAATAAAAAAACTGCAGGAGATTTAATTCTGTTCTCCTGTTAAAAAAAGGCCGCCGCTTTCGCGGTGGCCTTTTCCCGTCCGTACATAAAATTTTTATCATCAGTCTATTAATAATCCAGTCTGAAATGTGTTGCAACAATTTCGCCGAGTGTGCGTGATTCATCATTTTTAATATTTTTGTAATTCTTCTTCCACAGCCACCAGCCTGTTGAATAATATTCAGCTTCTGCATTTGACCATGTTCCGTAATTTGATATAAGAGTTTCTGTTTCGCTGTATTTGTTCAGATCGGAATTTGAGCTGCCAGGATGCATTTCTGAAAGGTGGCCTTCTGTTGTCATAATATAAGGATAATGGTAGGCATAATTTGCCGGTGCTGTCTGGGATTTGATTTCTCCGTCTGGAGCAAGATCTTTAGAGCAGCTTTCATAAGCATCCCATTTATTTCCGCCGCAGGCTGAGTGCATTGCAACAAGACCATCGCTTGTGCCTTTCAGAAAAGGTTTAACAATATTCAAAGCCATAGTTCCGTTTCCTGCGATCATGAAAGCAGGCATACGTATAAGACTTGATCCATTCTCAGAGCGAGCTACTGAAGGCTGAAGATCATATCCAACTCCAAGACTTCCAGGATCATTTGATTTCAGATATGGGAATACAAGTTTAAGAATATCGCCGATTAGTGGCCATGATGCTGTACCGTAAACAATATCGCAGGCAATATTTGCAAGCTCAACTCCGCCTGCAGCTGAAGCTACCTGAACCATACCAATGGTTTTCTGCCATATTTTATAATATTTTTTAATATTCGGATCGGAATTATATTGAGCAAGATAGCATTGCGACATCATAACATCTGCAAGCAGACCGCCTGTTGAATGGGTAATAACAATAATTCCGTTAGCTCCATATCCCTGCTCATCAATAAGTTTGAGAAATCTGTCTGCTGCTTTCATCCATCCCGGACGCGGATCAGCAGGATTAGATGTTGCGCGCATTAAGGTATTTTTTACATCCCAGGGCACTAAACCTACTCTTACCTTAGGTGCAAGGAATTGATTCCAGTGAGAAAATGAACTCTGGGCTTCTGTTAGAAGAATTGCTTCATCATCAAATTTGCCGGTAAAATACTGCTGGCCATGAAAACCGTGGATAAACACCACATCTGCCTTACCGCCGGTCGCGTTTGATCTGACTCCAACTAAAACTATCAGGCAGGTAATGAGAAATAATACTGATAAACCGATCCATTTTTTCATCAAAAATACCTCCAAAAATTTGTATGATATCAAAGATAACGATTTAATAAAAATTGAGTATATCACAAACAAGAAACCGTCTATCCGGTTTGCTTATGATATGAATATCGCACTATTTAAAATATTAATCTTCCCAATTTAAGATTTTTCTTGAAATGAGAAGCTTTTTCAGCCCAAAAAGCATACCGGAATCCAGATTTTTTACAAAAATATTTAAAAAATGAAAAATTATTAGAAATATCCTCTTTACTGAATAAAAAAAGTATGATTATCTATTCTGATGGAATTTTTAATTTCAGCAGGAAAATATATGACTAAGTATTTATATTTATCTATATTTATAATTTTCATAAGTATACCTTTGTATTCTTCTGATAAAAATACTATTATAGTAGAAAACTATGATTCTATAATTTCACTAAAAAATAAAAATACTATACTAATTAAAAAAGGCGATTCAGAAGAATATAAAAAGCCTGAATATAATGATTCTAATTGGGATATTACTTCTTTCCCATCCTCATGGACAAGCCTCTACCCCGGCTGGGACGGCATCTGCTGGTACCGCATTCATATAAAATTTCCTGAAGCCATGCAGCATAAGTCCTATGGAGTCAGTCTGGGAATGATCATTAATTCAGATGAAACCTATTTTAACGGCCAGCTTATCGGAAAAACCGGAGACTGCAATTCACAAGAAATTGCGCCTTTTGACAAAACGCGCTTATACGAAATATCTTATACGCTAATTAAGCCCGGGAAGGATAATGTAATTTCTATCAGGGTTAAAGGCCTCTACTCCTACACTAATGGTCCGACTTCAGGAAATTTTGAAATGGGACCTTTTAATGAAATTCAGAGCAGATATCTCGCATTAGAATTTTCCAATCTTTTTTTTGTAATATTTTATATGGCTGTGGGACTATACATAATAATATTTTTCTTCCGTGTAACAAAAAACCGGGAGTATCTTTTTTTCTCGCTATTTGTAATTACTACAGCAGTATACATTTTCTTCAGATCAGAAGTAAAATATTTCATGTTCAATAATACTCTTATCTTGAAAAAAATTGAATATCTCTCACTGATCCTTCTGTTTGTTTTTCTTCTGCTTTTCATTATTGAATATTTCAAAAAAAATTATACAAAACTTCATATAGCCTATTTTATAATATCCGCAATATTTTTTCTTATTATAACTTTCACTGACAACAATAATCTCCGTGTATTAATACTTTTCTATGGAATTCAGCCTTCGTGGATAATACCTATCAGTTATATTCTTTATTATTTTATAAAAGAATATAATAGCAGCAAGGAAACAAAGTTTTTATTTTATTCCCTTATGATTGTTCTGCTGACATCTATAAACGATATTCTTATTTCAAGAAACATCTATGATTTTATTTTTCTGGCAAGATACAGTTTCATGTTTATTGTTTTAGGGATTACCATAGTTTTGTATAAACGTTTTACTGCTGTATATTTTGACTCGCAGAACAAAAAATATAAAATAAGACCTCTTGAAATAAACGAAACTCTTGCAGAAAAACTTGACCTTGCGGTTGATCACATAAAAGAAAAATACAATACTGAAATTTCCCGTGAAGAGCTTGCAGCCAGGGTTGATATTAATCCGGAAACTCTAGGTAAGCTTTTTAAAAAACACACAGGCATGACAATCAGTGAATATAAAAACGATCTCCGCATCAAGGAAGCCTTGCGTCTCCTTAAAAACACAGACCACCAGATTATTGATATAGCCTTCACAGTTGGTTTCGAAAGCCTTGCTACATTTTACAGGATTTTCCAGAAATCCGTGGGTTGTCCGCCGAACAGTATAAGGGAAAAAAATGAGGATGCGGGTTAATTATTTCTTTCCTTTTGATTCAAGAAAAAGCTCAAGATCCCCGTGAGATATAAAAAGATTAATAGATTCTTCTAAATTTGTTTCTGCAACAAGTGAGCCGTAATGTTTTCCTGCTACCAGTGAAATATCAACTCCTTTTAAAAGTTCCAGCAATTCAACAATAACTCCGAGATCAGGTTTTTCCAATGCAGGTGCCATTCTTAAATCAAAAATAACTCTTTCTTTCTGAATAAGGCTTATAAAACTTCTGGATAAAATTTTCTGCAGCTCCATTCCGGTTTTTATATCAGATAATTTCTGGCGGAATAAAATTGTAGTCTGTCCATCAATTCGCGTCATGACAACCGGCTGTTCATTAAAAACATTCTGGGATTTCTGAACCTTGAAATTATATATAGCTGTTTTAACTTTCTTTTTAAAGATCGCATCATTGAAATCTTTTGAAACATAATCTGCAACACCGAATTTCATGGCATTTAGAATATCATCTCTTTTTGTCATACTGGAAAGGATAATAACAGGTATTCTTTTTGTTATTTCATTTTTTTTCAGTTGTTCCATTACAGCAAATCCATCCATGCCAGGCATAACCAGATCAAGAATAATTAAATCCGGGCTCCCTGAAACAGCAAATTCGATTCCCTTTTCTCCGGAATCCGCCTGTATAACATTATGATTATCTTCTTTCAGAAGTGTTCTTAATTTTTCCAGAACTGTTTTTGAATCATCAATTGTAAGAATAACACCTGATATGTCTTCATCAATTTCAGAATTTTCAATTTCTTTATTAATCTCAGTTATGGATTTATCCTCCATAGACCTGATTACATTTACCAGCTGATTTATTTTAAAGGGTTTTATTATGAAATTTCTTGCGCCGCTGCGTATGGCTTTCTGGATCATATTCTCCTGACCTTCAGTGCTGATAATAACAATATTGGCATCAGGATACTTCTGCTTGATTTCTGTTAATGCATCTATACCGCTCATAACCGGCATATTCACATCCATTGTGACAATATCCGGCTTATGAATGCTGTATTTTTTTATTGCCTCTTCACCATTTTCCGCTTCAGCAACAATTTCATGACCAAGAGGAAGAAGGATTTCTTTCAACCTCATCCGCATTAAATTTGAATCATCTACAATCATTATTGTTGACATTTTTTTTCCTTTGATCAGAGGAAACAGGATATTCAGTAATTTAAAATGAGAATAACAATATTTTCACTCCTTTTCCGTGGAAATAATTAAAAGGAGTAAAAATATTGTCACAGAAATATTAATTCTTATAAATTATTTCTTTTTAGCTGCCTTTTCTTTTTTTTCTTTTCTCTTTTCTTTCATTGTTTTCTCAGGCTTTTTTTTCTCTTCAGTTTTTGTTTTGTCTTTTCCTTTAGCCATTACCGCCTCCCTGTATGATAATTAAATTAATTTATCAGAAGTCTTTAAATCTATGTTTATCTATAAGATTAATTTTGTCAATTCCAAAAAAAAGTACAACGCATTTAACGTTGTACATCCTGTTTCAATAAAAACTTTTTATATATGTTATTAAAATACTACTTACTTTTAATAGGTGCTTTCAGAACACTTTCTTTATAAGATTTAGAAAAAGAAAATTTAGGAACCTTTGTAGCTTTTTTTGCTGCAATTTTAATTTCTTCACCAGTTAAAGGGTTTCTTCCCAATCTAGCTTTAGTTGCAGGTCTTAATTTAACAAAAAGTTTTCCAAATTTGCCCACTGGAACTCTTTCTCCTTTCATAATACCAGCATTAATTACATCAAAAACATCTTCAATAATTTCTTTTGCATTTACTTTTGGAATGCCATGCTTTTCAGAAATATAATTAAGCATTGTCTGCACTGTAAACTTGTCCGGAAAATTAACTTTTGTTTTAGCTTTAGCTTCAACTTTTTTGCCTTTTTTAATTACTTCTTTAGCCATTTTATCTCCCTGTTATCTTTTTTATTTTTATCAATTTTAAACAGACTTATGCAAAACAAAATTTTTTAAAATTGAAAATTCCCTTAAAATTCTGATCCTATAAATTTAATAAAAGAATACTTACTGAAAAGATCTAAATCACTGATTATGTCAAGATTTTTTTAGTGCTGATAAAGACTTTAAGCGCATAAAAAACTATTTTCTTAAGTTCATTCTTGACAAAAAAATTATTCTATTTAAAAAATAACAGGATATTCAAATAATAATAAAATATATGATAAAATTTATTAAACAGGAAAAAGCTTTAATTGTCGGTTTAATAAGCATTGCAATTGCTTATTTTTTAATGGCAACAAGCTATATCGGACCCATTGGTCATTTTGGAAGCGCTACAGGTTTTATTTTCTTCGCAATAATCGGTGTGATATTCTATATCACAAAACAGGTTGTTGAAAATGCGGAAATTCTCGCAAAACACTACGGAGAACCATACGGAACTCTGATACTTATTCTGTCTGCATCAGCAATTGAAGTAATAATGGTAGTTACAATTATGCTATATGGACCTAGCACTGAACCTATGCTTGCCCGCGATTCTGTTTTTTCAGGTATAATTCTCTCCGTAAACTGCCTGCTTGGATTATCATTGCTCATAGGAGGGATGAAATATGGCGAGCAGAAATTTAATGAAAAAAGCAGCCATTCATATCTGGCAAAAATGGGAGTTATGTGCTCTATCGGCCTTTTATTTCCTATGGTAATGCCTGAAAACATAATATCCTTTTATAAAATTTTTATTATAATATTATTTCCAATTCTTTACGGCTTTTTCCTTTTCGGGCAGATAGGAAAATACAGTTACTTTTTTACATACGAAGATACAGATGGTAAAGTTTCAGAAGCCGAATCCCTGCAAAAATTAATCCGGTCTAAAATTTTTTACCGGATTTCATTCATGTTTATTTATCTCATTATAATAGCAGCGCTGGTTGAATTTCTTGCTATTGCAATTGACGACAGCATATCATATTATAATCTTCCTAATTCAGTTGCAGCTTTTCTTGTGGCGCTTATTTCCAGGGCACCGGAAGCGCTTGCTGTTCTTCGCGCCACAATGAGAAATAATATACAGCTTTCAATTAATATTGCATTAAGCTCAGCCCTTTCAACAATGGGTCTCACAATACCTGCAGTTTTAATTGTTTCACAATTAACCGGTCTTGAAATAATAATAGGACTTACCCAGCTTCAGGCCTTGCTTCTATCAAGTACAATCATTATAGCATTCATGAACAAGTCATCCGGCAAAACAAATGCATATGGAGGAGCAATTCAGTTTGCACTTTTTCTTGCTTATCTTTTTACATTGACTAAATAATTGTGATGCATAAAATTTTATTCTGAATAATTAATTAAAAAACCGCAACATGTTTTATGTTGCGGTTTACATTTATAAAATTTCTTTTTATCAGTTTTTACTGTGCTGTTGCAAGTAGCGCCTGCTGTTCGTCAAATTCAGCGCTTACCATTCCGTGAACATTTAAAAAAGTATTTTCATTTACAAGATTAAACTTTGTTAAAACCTCTTCCTCAATATATGAATGGTCATATTTTTTATTTTCTGTAATAACCATTTCATTTGCAAGATAAACAATATTTACTATGTCACTGTATTTTTTATCTTTATTCATCGGAGAATGATGATTTTTAATTGTTTCAACAAGATATTCCGGAAGATTCCATTTTTTTGCAATCATCTCGCCAATTGTTGAGTGACTTATACCAATTGAAAGCTCCTCAATTATTGTTGATGTCCTTATATTGCGCTGCATTGTCACAGTAGATATCCATTCAGATAAGCTTCCGCTTGTTGATAAAAGTACAATCTTGCCAAGATCATGTAATAAACCTGCCAGATATACCTGCTCGGTTATATTCGGATACCCGAAACGTACAGCAAGATTCTTTGCATAAAATGCCACCTTGTTGCAATGATTCCATATTTCCTTATACATTGAAAATTTTTCATCCATAATCTTTCGTGCGCTCGATGCAACAAGAATCGCTCTAAGATTTTTCAGCCCTATAACTTTAACCGCATCCAGAACGCTTCCGATTTTTTTACGTGAAATAAATCCAGCAGAGTTGGCAAGTTTCAGTACTGAAGCTGAAAGAGCAGGATCAAGTATAATTTTGTCATTAATATCTTTAAACGAAACATCAGGGGTAACACACAGTTTTTCAAGCTCATGAACATGCTGCGGGATTGACGGCAAATCTTTTATTTCTTCTAAAATCATATTTTGAATTTTTGAAACTATCTCTTTAGGTTTTAAATGGTCAGGTATGACAAATGAAGTCTGGGTAATTTTCCCGTCAGTTTTTATTTTTAATGAATTCTCGCCAATTCCTGAATTTCTTAAAAGAAGAATTGATAAAACAAGCCCCAGTCCTTCACCTTCAGAATCATCGGAAACATCGCCATATACATCTGAAAAATCATTGTATTCTTTTGCTTTTTCCATTCTTTCCTGAACTCTCAGCAATTCGTCCGGATGTATTGGTGTGTTATTACGCACATATACATTTAAGCCTTCTGCAGTTTTTTTGAAATATATCTCAACCCTTAGTTTTGATTTTTTCAGCTCTGCTTCAATAATTTCCTGATTTTCAAGGATGAATGTTTTAAAATTTTCCATTCCGGTAATATATTGCTCGGTATTATTTATATCAAGATTGTGATAATCAAAATATATTCTTTTTGAATTTGCTTTTACTGCATTAATTATTATTTCGCGCATTATATTAAACAGGGCATCCTGTAAATATATCCTGTCATTATTTGATAAAATTTTTCTTAAAAGTGAACCAAGAAATTTAATATTCTGTTTATTGTGAGAATGAAATGTTATTCCAACAGTTTCCCCTCTTTTTAGCTGTGCAGCCAGATTAGATGTCTTTTGAGCAATCATGTATCCTCTTATCACGACAATTTTATGAGCAATACCTCTTATAACAGATATATGGATTTTGTAAAGCACTTTTTGACTTAATATAAAAACAAATTGACTCTATTTGTAAAGTAAAAGCTCTAAATTTAAACAAATAATAATAAAAATAACACTAGAATTTATTATATCAAAAACAAAATAAGATTGCATCTATTATAAAATAATATAATATTTTCTAGTTTGATGATAATTTCTGGAGAAAAAAATGTTAAATATTAGAATAAAAACTGCATTCATTTTTTTTATTGCAATCTTTTTCATTTCTGTAAATATTTTTTCACAGCCTAACCCTGTTTCAAAGACATTTGCCGGAATTGAAATGATTAAAACCCCTTCTGAAGAGATAGAATCATTCTGGATCGGAAAATATGAAATAACCCAGGAACAGTATGAATCAGTAACAGGTAAAAATCCGAGTGAATTTAAAGATAAGCAGAAACCTGTTGAAAAAGTCAGCTGGTATAATGCTGTTGAATTCTGCAACAAATTGAGCATCAGGGCTGGATATAAGCCATACTATAATATTCATAAAAATATAAAGGATCCTGAAAATATAAATTCATATGATGATTTAAAATGGCTTGTTACTATAAATAATAATTCTGACGGTTTCAGACTGCCGACTTCAGTTGAATGGGAAATTGCTTCAAGAGGAGGAACTATTACAACATATTTCTGGGGCGAATCAACAGATAATTCAATAATAGGATTATATACTGTTTACGAAAAAAACAGCAACTATCAAACTGCAAAAGCTGGATCAAAAAGTCCCAATCCATGGGGTATATATGATATGTCAGGCAATGTCTGGGAGTGGTGTTTCGAATGGTTTTCACAACAACCGGGCAAAGCCAGAATTATCCGTGGAGGATGCTGGAATAGCGATGCATATTTTATCCAACCCGGCATGATATTTAACTTATATCCATATTTAAGATGGAATTGGATCGGCTTCAGAGTTGCGAGGAATTCGAAATAAACTATTTCATTCTGAATAAAATAATAAAAAAAATTTAATCTCCATAAACCGGCTAATAGACTAATTAAAAAATATCCATACAAGGAAATAATAATGCCGCAAAGATTATGTGCAATTCTACTTCTTATTTTTTTTCCATCTATTCTCTTCTCTCAGAAAAAAAATGAAATAAAAATAAAATCCGATGATGCACACCCGCTTGGATTTTACAGTGATGATTCCCTGCCTGACAAAACAGTATACCTTACATTTGACGACGGCCCGTCAGACTGGACAGATGATATTGTAAACGTACTCCGGAAAGAAAACGTAAAGGGTACATTTTTTATATGCGGTGACTGGGCTCCGAAATCAGACCTCATACATAATGATTTTAAAAAATATAAAACAATTCTGCTGAGGATGATTAGAGAAGGACATGTTCTCGGGAACCATACTATAGACCATAAAAATCTGGCAAAAATCACTCAGGATCAAATTATAAAACAGCTTGTTGAAAATCAGGAATTACTAAATAAAGAAATTGGAAAAGAAGCCCCTGTAATGACGATCATGCGCCCTCCGTACGGATCACCATGGAGCTGGCATAAACCTGAGTCTTATTTTACAATGTTAAAAACAGGAAAAGCTTTAAAATCAAGATGGATCGTTGCAATGTGGTCCAGGCATTTTGATTCATCTGATTCAATGGAATGGGTAAGAGGAGAATGGTATGAGGAAGGACCACGAATATCTATTGAAACCAGGGAATTCAGGGAAAAAATGCGCCGGATATATAACAGAATAATTTCTAATGCTGACGGCAAGGGTATGGTAATATTATTTCACGACACTCATCCTACAACATACGAAGTATTGCCTTCAGTAATAAAAAAATTAAGAAGCATGGGATACACATTTGCAACTATGGAAGACTTTGTTAAATGGAAATACGGTAAAAGCAGTACTGAGCTTGTAAACCCATTGATGAAATGACTTATAAATGAAATGTCAGCATCACATTTTTGCACAACACATCTTCCAATCTCCAGTAAAAAGATTACTTCAATTGCTAAAAACTATTTAAATTAATTACTATTCTAAAAATCTGAAAATAACACCAACTGTTGCAAATCCTTCAGGAACTAAAACCAATGAAAGAGGTTTTGCCCAGTAATATCCCAAATAAGAAGCATTATTATAGTAATCACCGCCCGAGTACAAGGTACCTGCATTAAAATTTGCCCTAAAGCCAGCCTCTATTGCAAGAGTCGTAATACCCTTAAAATTGATATTCAGGCCAATTACAACTCCCAGACCAAGTCCGCCAGCAGTAAGATTATATTCCGCTCCTTTCACTGAGGTCACACCGGGTGAACCTTGAGATGTGAATGTATCTTTCTTAACTCCCCATAAAACAATTAAATTAAACTGAGGTCCCAGCCAGAATCGTATAGTTTCGCTTTGGTATAAAGCAAAACCGAATGAATTGACCAGCTTTATTTCGTTGAGATCAAACTCAAAAGAAACAATACTTCGATCATCAAATTTATAATCAGGCGCTTTATATTTTATATTTCCTTTCCATGCATAACCCAGCTCAGCACGGTAATTAAACATACTTCCACTGGAAAGTGATGTATCAAAAACTACACCTCCCCCGATAAAACCCATGCTATTATTATAACTCTGATCATCATGTCGTGGATCAATATACCAGAAATATGATCCGCCACCACCCCCCTCAACGAAGACCCCAAAGCCTATAGCTTCGGCTTCTTTTGCTGTAAAGGACGCTATAGGAAGAAAAAACAAAATTAAAAATATAATTTTTTTCATAATTCTTACCCTCCCATAAAAATTATTGAATATATTAATTATTAAATATGCCTCATTAACATTTCAAAAATTTTCAGAAAAAAAGAATCTGATTTGATTATATTTATATTTTAAATTTCAGCTTTTTGCCGGCAGATAAGATGCCGGATTTTTAGGTTTTCCCGCATAGTCTATCTGAAAATGAAATTTTCCGTTTGATATATCAATTTTACCAATTGAACTTTTAGTAGTAATTTTCTGGCCTTCAGTAACAGAAATTTTTTCAAGATTGGAATATACTGTGACAAATTTTCCTTCATGCCTCACAACAACGTATTTTCCAAAACCCCGCATGTTCCCTATTTTTTCAACAGATCCGTCAGCAGAAGGATATACTTTGGCTCCCGGATTTCCTGTAATTATAATACCTATAGGTTTAATCCCATCTGCCCCGTCCTGCTTAAAATTTTTTACATCTTTTACAGGCCAATCAAATGAAACTTTTTTATTTGATGAATCATTTCCCGTATTCTTTTTTACAGAATTTTCTGCAACTTCAGTTTTCTCTGTTTTATCAGATGCCGGAACTTTAATTATAGACCCTGCTTTTATTTTTTCTTCCCCGGAAAAATCGTTTAAAGTACATAAAACATTAAAGGGAATGCCGAATTTTCTCGATATTGAAAACAGAGTGTCGCCTTTTATGACTTTGTAATTAGCGTTTTTCTTTTTTGTATTATGATACGGACTATGTGGTTTTTTATTGCGGTCTACATTATAAGGGTTATCGTTTTTTTTACCTTTATCTGAAGAAGATTTTTTATAAGATTTCTTTGATTGTGCATAATCTTTAAGAAAGTAACCGCCTTCAGCATATTCCTTATTTTCTTCAAGGCTGTCGTTAGCAGAAGACTGAGTATATGAGATACTTACAAGACGAGTCTCTTCACCTGAGACAGGCGAATTGGAAAAAAATATAAGGGCGCCGCTAAGCGCCGAAATGGCAATAAAGCACACCCCGTTTGACATCACAATCAACCAGAAAGTTAATATTTGTATATAACAAGACCCTGCTTAAAAAATCAAGCCGTTTTTAATGAAAATTTAGCAACAATTACCCTTATTCTTTATATCGGCACCAGAAGCTTTATAGTTTAGGACTTTTTTTTTAATTTAAAATTTTTCCTGCTGCGGTTATAGTCACTTTACCATGCCTCACATTTTTAATCGAAAGCAGTTTATCAGAAATTGACTGAATTGTTTTGGCTTTTCCTTTCATTATGATAACTTCAAGGCAATTGTGCTCATCCAGATGTATGTGAGTAGCGGAAATAATGCTTCCGAAGTGGTGATGCTGTGTGTCATTGAGCTTATCTGAAATTTCTCTTGTGTCGTGGCTGTATATCATTGTAAGAGTACCTATTGCATCAGCTTCCGGATCGGATATGCTGTCTGAAACCATCATATCTCTTATTAAATCTCTTATGGCTTCAGATCTGTTTACATAGCCTTTATCCTCAATAATTGAATCAAATTTTTTTAGGAGCTTTTCATCTATAGAAACCCCGAACCTTGCAATTTTATTCATATATACACCTGTTTAAATTTTTTATCCCTGCAGAATAATTCCAGTAGTATCAATATTTTGCAAGAAAATAATTATATCTTTTACTGCTAAAAACTGATCGGAAATATAAAAAATGTTGATTATTTAAACATGTATTCTGAAAATAACTTGTTATTTTATAAAGCCTGTTTATTATAAGTCAGTCTATAAATAAATTCATAATAACCCCTCAAAAAACAATCATTTGTATAAATCGCCAGCAGCGGATTTAAGGGGTACAATTTTTGATATTACAATTTTTTAATAAATTCAAAATATATAATGAAAAATAATTTAGGAGCGCGATAAGATTATGGGATGTACAGTTGTGATCGGAACTCAATGGGGTGACGAGGGAAAAGCTAAAATGATAGACTACTTCACCGAAAAAAATGATATAGTAGTAAGATATCAGGGTGGAGCTAACGCGGGACATACTGTTGTTGCAAACGGTAAAAAACATGTATTCCATCTTATCCCATCAGGAATTCTCCATGAAAGTAAAGTTTGTGTAGTCGGCAATGGAGTGGTGCTTGACCCTGAGCAGCTGATGAAAGAAGTTGAATCTCTTGAGAAAGACGGACTTGAAGTCAGAAAAAGACTTCTGATTTCCGATGCTGCACATTTGATCCTCCCTTATAACAAAGAGATAGACGCAGCAATGGAAGAATCGCGCGATAATAAAATCGGCACAACAAAAAGAGGAATAGGGCCAAGTTATTCCGATAAATGCCTTAGACTCGGAATCAGGGCCGGAGATATTTTCAACCCTGATTTTTTAAATGAAAGACTGAAATTTGCAGTTGAATCAAAAAACCAGATATTAGGAAAAATTTACGGTAAATCTGAAATAAATGTAAAAGATATACTTGAAATACTTAATGTTTTCAAAGAAAAAGCCGGATCAATGATAATCAATACCCAGAATTACCTTCACAACGAACTGGAAAAAGGCAGGAATATTCTTCTTGAAGGCGCGCAGGGATACGGTCTTGATATTGACCATGGTACATACCCATATGTGACATCATCCAATCCGACTATTGGAGGCGCTCTTCTCGGAACCGGTCTCAATTCATTCAATATCAATGAAGTTATTGGAATTACAAAGGCTTACGTAACGAGAGTCGGTGAAGGCCCTTTCCCAACAGAAGATAAAGAAGCTGGAGGCGACAGGCTGAGAGTAAACGGAAATGAATTCGGTGCTACAACCGGAAGACCAAGAAGATGCGGCTGGTTTGACTCGGAACTTCTCAGACAGGCAAAAAAAATAAACGGTTTAACGGGAATAGCCCTTACCAAGATAGATGTTTTATCAGGATTTAATAAAATAAAGGTAGCAGTAGGTTACGAACTCAAGGGTAAAAAAATAGACCACTTCCCGTCTTCAATGTTCGGGGATGTTAAACCTGTATATGAAGAATTAAAAGGATGGGACTCCGATATCACAAAAGCTTCCAGCCTGGATGAGCTGCCTTCTGAAGCTAAAACATATATTAATTTTCTGGAAAAACAGATGGGTGTCCCGATTAAAATTATTTCAGTAGGCCCATCCAGAGAAAATACTTTTTTAAAGTAGAATAAATACTTCAAGGAATCTATGGCTGAAGAAAAAAGCTTTTTACAGACAATAAAACTTGAAATAAGCAAATCTTTCAGACTTCTCCCTTACGAAAGAGTTGCTTTTCATAAAATTCTTGGAGTTCTGAAATCGGATGCCGGCACTTCCATACTTCTCAAGGAGCTGGAAAAGGGCCCGGAGATCAGGGAAAGCACAGTAACAATTCTTTCAGAATTCGATTCTCCAGGCGTAACTGAAGCTCTTGTTAAGCTGTTATCAACTGATATTTCTCAAAGTGAGAAGCTTAAAATATTAAATCATGTTGAAACTTTCGGTACAGCTTCAAATATAAAATCTATAATTGAATTCATAGAAAGCGAATCCAAATCAAAGCTAAATGATCTGGCAGTTAAAAAAGCTTTCTATGCATTAAAAGTCATAGGCGCAGGCAATGAAGAAGCTTTAAACTTTCTGATATCAATCGCCACATCCGATGAACATTCTCCTGAATTTACTTCACTTGCAATGTACGCCCTTTCATCATTTAAAATAATATCTACTCTTGAGAACCTTCTTAAAAAAGACAATGAGGTGTTATCATATTCAGCTTTCCGGAATCTTTATATCCTCAGCACGGAAATAATTGATTCAATATCCACAGTGCTGGATGATGAATCAAGACTTTACACATATTCAACAGATTCCGAAGATAAAGTTATTCTTGATATCAGGGTTCTGCTCGGCAAAATGTCTCCAAGATTCGATCAGTATTCAAACCGGATAAAAACAGCATTCGTCAGTTCAATGATATCATGCAATCATAGAGAAGTGCTCATTTATGCTATGAAGGCCCTCACGTCCAAAGACCCCGAGCTGGTAACAATGACCCTTTATACAATTTACGATAATATTCAAAGGCTGAGAGATCCGGATAAACTTTTCCGAAGCCTTATTTCGCTTTCCACTGAAACAGAAAAAGATAATGAACTTATAATTGAAATATTTGCAAAATATTTTCTAAGCAATATTGACACAAGACAGTTTCATATTCTCAGAGACAAAATGTTCGGATACATTGTAGTTACTCTTGAAACATATTTTGAAACTTTCCGTAAGGAATTCATGATAACAGATGTTGCTGAAAAAAATTTCCCTGAAAATTTTCAAAAAATCCGCAATTTTATTTTAAAACGATTCACACCGGAATTGAAAAAAGTTGCAGTTGGTTTTCTCTCACACGAGGAATCAAGCAGAATTCAGCATGTAATAACAGACATGGAAAAATTAATCAAACACATAGACGATTACGAGCACAGGGATCTTTCTCTGCTTCTTGAGGTTTTTATTGATTCAGATTCAAAATCAAGAACAATATCTGCATCAAGAATTGAAGGGATAAATTTTGAGAAAAGGTACCTTAAAACCAGAATAATCAGGCTTTGCGGAATTATCCAGAAATTATCCATACATGAATCATCATCGCCTCTTGTAAATATTTACAATTATCTGAAAAAATACCCTGATGCAGAACTGCTGCATTCAACGATACGGACTTTATCAATTTTGAATTATTCTTATATGCTGGGTGAGATTGAAGTACAGTTCAATACAGGATCAGCAGAAGATCAGGAAAAAGGAATGAATCTCCTCAGCCTGTATTACGAGCAGAGGTCATTGAATATTCTCTTTGAGTTTCTACAGCATAAACTTGACAGTGATGTAAAAATATTAAAAGACGCGCTTCTATATCTGAATGAAAGGGAAATATACGGAAATATTACTGCAGCAGAAATTCTAAAAGGTATTATAGATAAAAATCCATCTTATGAAATAAAAAGTATCGCGATCCTTGTTTTGGGCAGATGCGGCTTTGAACAGGATATAGAATATCTCAACTCACTCTTTTATAAAATGAAAAGCGACGAACCGAAAGATGTAATTGTCAGATCCATCAGTTCAATAACATCCTTAACAGAAAATTTCAACAAACGCCAGATAATAAAATATCTGCAGGAATATCTGAAAGATCCAGGTATCAAGGTAAGAATCAACTCGTGCCTGCTGCTCGCAAAGCTTGGATATACAGATGCAATAAGATCAATCAGGGATATGCTGATAATTAAAAATAAAGATATTCAAAGGGATATTCTGACAATTCTTGGAGGACTTAAATCCATTGAATTTTCATTTTTTCTTCTTTCGCTGATGAAAGAAGAATATGGAATTTCAGAGAGTATTATAAATGTTATAAAAATGCTTCCGGTAGAAGATCTGAAAGAAATAGACGGTTTTGTTGTAAACATTTTCAGAAAATATGAAGCACCTGAAATACAAGTTCTTACAATGGATGACAAACAGAAAATATCAATATCTGTAGATGGATTAAAAGAGGCTGTTACAACATTTCTTAATTTCGACCTTTATGATCTGCCGCAAACAGTTGAGAATCAGAATATTTCAGAACTCATATCAAGAAATATTACAATTAAAGAACTTATTTCAGATAATATAAAAAAATCCGGTGGGATCCTTTCCAGGATGTCAAATATAAATGTTACTGCATATTTTACCAGTCCTACCAAAGCTGCTGAAGCTGCTCTTGCAGTAAAAAACAGTATCGAGATATACAACAGGAACAGGCAGACTGCAAAAAAAATAAACTCATTCATACAGCTTTCAACTGAAAGTTCTAAAATATTAAATGATGAGGTTTTAATTCCACCTCAGGAGCGGTTTAATAAATTTTCAAATCTTTCTTTTATAAATAAAATTCTGTGTGATGAAGCAACATGCAATTTAATTAAAAATAATTTTTCTATTTCTGTTTTGCCGGATATTGTCTTTTCAAAAAAAAGCTGTCTTTACGATTATTATGAACTGAATTCAAGTCTGAACTTTTTAAATATTGCACAGGATATATATTCAAAAATAGTTGAAGAAGAAAACACCAAGCAGAAGCTTCAAACTCAAATTGATGACGAAATAAAAAGGATGAAAAAAGAGTCCAGGCCTACTTCTTCAGTAACAATAACAAGAGAGCTTGATGATATTGGAGTAAGAATGAAAAATCTGCTTGATGAAGTTGACAGATTTATACAGCGAAGATCAACTGACAGGGAACTTAATCGGAATGTTCATAAAATGCTTGAGAATGTTTATGATATGTATAAGGTTGAAATAACAAGGATAGTTATAAAATAAGATATATCAATACACTAATTAATCTCACCAGATATTTTATAATCAAAAACTTCTTGACTAAATAATTTTTTAAAATATTTTAATATTGCGAATTACAAAGGATCAGGAGGCAGCATTATGTTGTTTAAAGCATTAAATCCGGACATTGAAGTAAATGGCGAATCAGTGCTGGCTGTTATCAATGGTATGGGTTTTGCAAAAATTGCAGGAAAAGCCATCCTGGCAGATAATGGAATTGTTGAACCAAAACCGGGTTACTGGTATAAACAGCAGTTATGGTTAAATGCATTTAAAGAGATATCTGAAAAGATAGGAGATGCAACTTTAAAAGCAATAGGGGAAAGCATTCCGGAAAGCGCAAATTTTCCAAATGAAATTGATTCAATGGAAAAAGCTCTGTTTGGTATAGATATTGCTTATCATATGAATCATCGTCTTAACGGAAAGCCTCTATTCGATACTGCGACAGGAATTATGTCTGAAGGAATCGGTCATTATATAGCAGAAAAAAAATCTGATTCATTAATAACGATAACTTGCGATAATCCTTATCCTGATGCATTTGACCTCGGGATAATTGAAACTATGGCAAAAAAGTTTCCAGGGAATGCGCAATTCATTAAAGTCAAGCAGGCCGATAATTGCGAATCCAGATCAAAAGGAGATAAAACATCTGTTTTTGAAATTTCCTGGAGAAACTTAGCATAATAGTAATTACTGATTAAGGGAAAAGAAGTATTTATTAAAAAAAAACAACTTTCATATAAAAACCCCGGCTATAAAGCCGGGGTTTTCTTTTTTATTAAAAAATAACTTTATTGGATAATTCGTTTGTATCATCCGGTTTTATCGGGAAATGTTTTGTTAATTCTAAACCGCATTTTTCAATTGCTGATATCATTGCATCGCAGTGTGTTTTCTCAAACATGCCTCTGGAAATTTCTTTTGCAATATCAGCCCAGAAATTTTCATGAATCTTTGCATTTATACCCTTATCTGCAAGTATCCACACCTTCTTTTCGAGTAATGATAAAAAAATCAATATCCCGGTTTCATCTCTTGTTTTATACAGTCCTTTTTCATAAAAAGCATTAACTGACCTTTCACGAACTGCAGCGCTCATTCTTTCTGAAGAGGTGAAAAGTCTTTTAAGCTCAGGAATTTTTGATAATAAAAAATGGAATGGAATATATAAAATAAAAACAGCTGGAAGATAAAACCAGAATTCGTAATGCTTTAAAATAAATGGAACCAGAATAGAAAATAAACCTGAAAGCATTATAGCTCCATAAATTGTTGATTCAATATATGTATCGCTTTCATCAATAATCATTACTGCAATTTCACCTGAAGTTGTTTTTTCTGCTTTGCCGACTGTTTCTTCTATTTTCTTCTGTTCATCAGCAGTGAACAGGTTTTTTGCCTTGATCATAATTTATCCTCCATCACCAGTCACCTGAAGCTCCGCCGCCCCCGAAATCCCCACCGCCGCCGGAAAAAATTGAATCACCTCCGCCGCTGGAACCGCCGAAACCGCCGCCACCGGGGAAAAATCCTCCTCCGCCGCCCATTCCTCTGGCAATCAGGCTTATAATAAAACCAATCAGCAAGCCGGCAACTCCGAATCCAATGATTGATCCTAGACCGGCTCCAAAAATAGAACCGCCGATTCCGCCTCCAATTCCGCCAGCTGCTGCTCCGAGAATCTTGCTCATTTTACCTACTATAAAAATAACAAATATAAGAATCATTATAAACATAAATCCGTTACCTGAAGAATCTGAAGACTTACCTTTATCGCCTGCAGGTGCATCACTTGACTGAAACTCACCTTTTACAATAGATATGAGAGCATCAACTCCTGCATCAATTCCGCCGGGAAAATCACCTGCTTTAAATTTCGGACGGATATGTTCTGAAATTACCCTGCGCGATTTTAAATCCGTGAGTTTGCCTTCAAGCCCTCTGCCGACTTCAATTCTGATTTTCCGGTCGTTTTTAACAATAAGGAGTATGGCTCCATTATCAATTTTTTTCTGGCCGATTTTCCATTTTTCAGCAACCCTTATCGAAAAATCCTCAAGCGCATCTCCTTCAAGGGAAGGTATAGTAAGAACTGCAATTTGAGTTGAATCAGATCTTTCAAGATTAGCAAGTTTGCTTTCAATAGAGGCTTTTGCCTCAGGTGTCAGCATCGCTGCATAATCATTGACGCGCCCCGTTAACTGAGGCACGTCGAGTGCGCTTGCTGAAACAGTTACCGCCAGTAATATCAGAGACAAAAATATCTTTCTCATATCCGGCACCAAAGCCTTTTTAGAATTTT
Organism: uncultured Leptospirales bacterium; assembly: GCA_964392365.1. GTDB lineage: Bacteria > Spirochaetota > UBA4802 > UBA4802 > UBA5550 > CAYMPH01. The sequence goes on along the minus strand of CAYMPH010000008.1, from coordinate 121,203 downwards.
ATACTAGGAGCTTTTTTTGCGCTTTCTTCAGCTTTGAAAGCCTCTTTTCTTTCGAGATGAAGCAAGAAACTGTTTGTTAAACTATTTGGAAATGTTCTTATGCTTGTGTTAAATGTCTGTACAGATTTATTATATCTTACTCGTGCAACATTTATTCTGTTTTCTGTTCCTTCAAGCTGACTCTGAAGATCCCTGAAATTTTCATTTGCTTTGAGATCCGGATACTTTTCAGCAACAACCATAAGTCTGGAAAGAGCTCCTGAAAGTTCTCCCTGGGACTGCTGGAATTTATTTAAAAGAGCAGGATTATTAATTACATCTTTAGTTAACTGGATGGACCCTACTTTTGCTCTCGCTTCAGTTACTGCTGTTAAAGTTTCAGATTCGTGTTTTGCATATCCCTTTACAACTTCTACAAGATTCGGGATGAGATCTGCTCTTCGCTGATATGAAGCTTCAACATCTCCCCATGCTGCAAATACTGCTTCCTCATTTGCCTGCATTACATTATATCCGCATCCTGTAAGAATAAAAGCCGAAGATATTAATGATACGAGTATTAAAAACTTTTTCATAAAGCCTCCGTAATAAAAAAATTTCCGGAAAATTTCTTTCCGGGGATAAAATTTTGTAGATTCAAATTAACAGTTAATATAATATACTATTAGAATGATATTGTCAATAGGAATTGAAGCGTTTTTGAGAAAAAACTATCTTAACTTTTTCTGCTGCAGGATAGAAGGGCTTACTTCGACATCAGTTTCCTGCTTAAATCCAGTTTATGCTTAATTAAATTTGTTGAGATTGTAAGGAAAAATTTGTCATATTTATAAGTAAGAAGTTTTTCATATTGCACTGCAGCTGTCTCATAATCTTTCAGCTTGAATGCTGTTTCCGCAGTATAATAATGATATGCTTTATCATATTCCCCGCTGATATTTATTGATTTAAGCTGAAACTGCGCCTGTATAAATTTATTCCTTATAAAATTAATTTTCGCAAGACCAAGAAGGCCGTTGGGAAATTTATAATTCAGTTTTAATGCTGCATCATAATATTTTTTTGCTGCCTCATGCTGGTTTCTTCTAAAATATATATCCCCCATGAGAATCAGCGTGTTTAAATCCTTGGGATTTTTTTTCATTGCGGTTCTGAAAGAATCAAGCGCATCGCTGTCTTTATCCCATCTCTGAAAAATGTATCCGAGCTGAATGAAAGGCTGGGAATATTCAGGCACAAGCTCGCTTGATTTTTTAAAAAAAATAAAAGCCTGTCTTAAATCGTTTTTATAGATATATGCAACTCCGAGATTGTACATATACGGAAGAAAAAGCGCATCAACCTGTTTTAATTTTTCAAGACTCTCAACAGCTGCATCGAAATTACCGGATAAAATCTGGTCAGCTGCTTTATTGTTTTCAAGCGCAACCCTACCGCTGCCTGTGCAGTAAAGCACTCCATCTTTTAAATAAATTCTTTCAAGAGCAGGTTCTTCAGGAGGTTTCTGATAGGTTCTGTAAATCAGTTCAAGAAGACGGTCTTCTTCCCGGGAATATAAAGGAGTAATGCTTATGGCTGATATGATTAAAATTATGAGTATAAATGGCATGCTACTTTGACTTCACCGAATTGTTTCGTTTCAGGATATGTTTCCCTGCAGATATCCATAGCAGATGAACACCTCGGATGGAAATAACATCCTATAGGGGGATTTTCCGGAGATGGGATTTCTCCCTGAATTACAGAAAAAGATTTTTTACCGGAATTTACATTCGGAACTGATTTAATGAGGCTCTGAGTGTATGGATGCATAGGTTTGTCGTACAGGCCGCGTTTTGTATTTTCCTCAACAGGTTTTCCAAGGTACATTACAATAATACGGTCACTCATATGCTGAACAACAGCAAGATCGTGTGCTACAAGAAGAAAAGTCAGGTTGAATTTCCCCTGAAGTTCTTCAAGTAAATTTAATATCTGCCCCTGAATTGAAACATCCAGTGCAGAAACAGGTTCATCAAGAATAATAAATTTCGGATTCAGGGAAACAGCGCGCGCAATTCCGATTCTCTGTCTCTGGCCGCCGCTGAATTCGTGAGGGTATCTGGGAAAGTGATCCGCATTCAGACCTACTGTTTCAAGAAGCTCATTTACTTTATCATTAATATCTTTTTTTGAAAAATCAGTATGAATTCGAAGAGGCTCGCTTAATATTTTTCCTATAGTCATTCTGGGATTGAGCGAACTGTAAGGATCCTGGAATACAATCTGCATATTTTCCCTGAATTTTCTGAGATCATTTTTCCCGAGAGAAAGAATATCAGTTCCGTCAATTGAAACAGATCCCTGGTCAGGCTCGATCAGGCGCAGTATTGCTCTGGCTGCAGTTGTCTTGCCGCTGCCGCTTTCACCAACCATCCCGAGTGTTTTCCCCTGGGAAATTGAAAAACCTAGCCCGTCAACAGCTTTTACAACACCTGCTTTCTCAAATAATCCGGCCTTTCCAATTGAAAAATATTTTTTTAAACCCTTAACTTCAACCATGGTTAATGTATTTTATATTAAAACATATTTGTCAAGAATAAACGTATATGCAGCTTTAAGGAATAAAATATTTTCTATTTGACAAAAAAATAAATTCCAGCCATTTTTCCGGTTCAATTAAATTATATTCTTTAGGGAAAAATCATGAAAAAAATTATTTTAAGTTTAATTATATTTTCAGCAATATCAGTAATTCCTGCTTTTTCAGCTCCGGATAAAGCTGTCAAAATGGAAGTGCCGGGATTAACTAATTTTTATAAAATTTCAGACGAGTTCTACAGAGGTGCAATGCCAACTGAGGAAGGCTTGAAGCAGCTGAAAAAACTCGGAATTAAAACTATAATAAATCTTCAGACTTTTCATTCAGATAGAAGTAAAATTGAAGGAAAAATTCCTGAGCTTAAATATGTGCATATAGTAATGCAGGCATGGAGAACTGATGATAAGGATACAGTACAATTTATCAAAATAATCAAAGATAAAAAAAATCTGCCTGCATTCATTCACTGCTTTCACGGTTCTGACAGAACAGGAATGATGAACGCAATATATAGAATTTTCTTCCAGGGATGGTCAAAAGAAAAAGCAATAGATGAAATGAGAAACGGAGGTTTCGGATTTCATTCGGAATTTGAAAATCTTATCGATTATTTAAAAAAGCTCGATGTTGAAAAGATGAAGAAGGAAACTGGACTTTAAAATATATTCTATGATGTAAATAAAAAAAAATAGAACACGGATGACACGGATTTTAAAAAAATTCTTTATCTTTATCCGTGACCATCAAAATAATCCGTGTTATCCGTGTTCCATAACAGGTTGGCTAAAAAATAAATTTTTTAGAAATCAAGTGATCCCATAAAAATATCATTAAAACTTTTATGATTTGAAAGCTCGATATATTTTATTTTTTTTGATATTGCAGATGCTCTGTTAAAATACACTCTGTCAAAGCAGGCCAACTGTGCTGACTCAAGACTTGTGTTTCCGAGAAATAAATACTCTGAATTTTTAAAATCAGGTATGAATTTCAAATTTCTGAAATTACCTATATCAAGATTATCTCCAAATGAACCTGCAATTCCGGTATTATCAATTGATTCAGGATTTATCCCTGCTTCCTTAAGCAAAATTTCTGATGCAGCAAGAACTGCTCCCTTTGCAAGCTGAATATTTCTTATATCTTTCTGGGTTATATAAACTTTTTTTGTCAGGTATATCCGCAAATTTTCTTTATCAAAAAAAATTCCCTCAGGCGGATCAGATTTTTTATTTAAAGCCCCGTTTCTCCCGATCAATCCCTGATTTATCAGCAGCGATATGGAATCGATTAATCCTGTTCCGCTTATTCCAATAGGCTCTGCATCCCCAATGCAGGAAAATTTAAACTTCCCGTTAATTATTTCCGCATGAGTTATAGCTCCATCTTCAGCAGTCATTCCGCATGAAATATTCATTCCTTCAAGCGCAGGCCCCATGGCGCATGAAGCTGCAAATATTTCGTCATTAACTTTTAGAAATATTTCCCCGTTAGTTCCAAGATCAGTAAAAAAGACATTCCCCGGCAAACCTGTCTTTTCAGTATAAGCTGCACCAGAAACAAGATCACCTCCAATGTATGCTGAAACCGGAGGAAAAGTTAAAACATCCGCCTCAGGGAAAATTTTAAAACCCAGTAAACCTGCTTTAACAGTTGGAAATTCCTTATCTGAAGTTTCATACGGGAAAACACCGAGACTCGAAATTTTCTTTCCGTGAAATAAATATGTCATAACAGTATTTGCAGAAATAACAATTTTTTTTATTTTCTCGGGGTTGATGTCAAATTCTTTCAGCGCATAATATATTCCGTTTTCAATTGAATTTCTGATTAAAACTACCATTGATGTTAAAATTTTCTCATCAGATGAAGCTGATATTCTTGAAATAACATCGTGCCCGAATCTTCTCTGCGGATTTAAATAAGAACTTAAATTATATTTTTTCTGTGTGTTAATATCTACAAGAGACATTTTAACAGAAGTGGTTCCAATATCAACAGCAATGCCGAAATCTGAATCTGTATCAATTTTTTTAAAAATTTTTCCCCGGGCAGAACTTCTATCATCAAGCGTAATTTCAATATCGCCTGTTGCTTTTGTCTGGCATGCAAGCCGCATTGTTTCATCTGCCAAAAGTTCTTTTTCGCTTTCAGATTTAATCGAAAGGTTTCCGCCTGCTTTAACTGCACATTTTCCGCAGATTCCTTTTCCTCCGCAGGGAGATTTAACACCAAGACCGGCATCATAAATCAGGTCAATCAGAAGAGTTTCATTTGAAAAATTGACTGTTTTCCCTGATGGATTAATTCGGGCAGTATATGATTTCATTTTGTGCTATTATTTGTATCTTTATGCATGTTTTTTATTCCGATAATAAAAATAAATTGAAAAAATATTCCTGTGTCAAATCAATTATAAATATCTTTTGTGATAAAAGATAAATTTCACACAGGAAATTAATTGCTTTTTTATGAGCATATTTAATATTTAAGCAATAAGGGAATATCGATAAATCATTTTATTGACATTCCCTTGGGTTCACAACTATGGTAAATATCAGTTTTTTTCATATTTTTTATCTGAAAAAACTGATATTTAGAGGTTCCCATAAATAAGAAAACGGTTTAATCAATGATAGATGCAACAATAATTTCATATCCCGGGTCTAAAGAAAACTCTCTTTTATCTCTTGGAGAGTCGCGGTCAAAATATATGCTTCCCCTTGGCGGGAAATTCAGGGTAATTGATTTTACTCTAAGAAATTCAATATCCTGTGAAGCTAAACATACTATTATTTTCAGCGGCATGGAAGACGGTCTGATTGAATATGTTAAGGGCTACTCTCCTTTGGAAGAAGATGAGGAAAAGCCTGATCCGATCAGAATTGTTACTTCAGAGCATCCGGATCTGATGACTGTACAGAATATTATTGCTGAAACAAAGACGCCTCACTATATTTTTTACAATGGCGACAATGCTTCAATAATTAATTTTGAAGAATTATTCAGGCATTATCTTGCAAAAAAATCCGGAGCCGTTTTATTCGGTCTGGATATTGACGGCAAAGCCTCCATGGCTTACAAAATACTCGTAACTGATAAAAAAACTCTGGCTGGTGCTATTAAAAAATCTAAAAAAGAAGCTGAACATTCACCTGATATATTTGAAATGCTTATCAACCGCCTGTTAATAGACGGAATAAAAAAAACTCATTTTAAGGCAGAATATTTTCCTGTAAAAACAGTTCCGGACTACTACAATTTAAACAGAAAAATAATCTGGGATGAAAAAATATTCAATCTTCTTTTCAAGGAAAAAATCATAAGAAGCCAGATCACTTCAACAGGTTTTGCGCACATAAAACAGAGGGCAAAAATTATCAGTTCATTCATATCCGACTACTGCACAATAAACGGCACTGTTGAAAATTCAATAATCTTCCCGGGCGTTACCATTGAAGAAGGGTCGATAATTAAAGATTCCATAATTCTTCCTTTCGTCAATATAGGTTCAGGAGTCAGGATTACCAAAACAATAATTGATGAATCCACAATTAAAAATGAACTGAATCCTCAGATAGAAAATTTTTCCAAGATCGGATCATCTGAGCAATATATCAAAAACAGTGATTTTCCTAAAGCTCTGTACGACAGCATAACGCTGATCGGTAAAAACTGTAAGATTCCTTCAGGTTCTTCAATTGGAGGAGCCTGTTATGTTGCATCAAACCGTAGCGAAGAATATTTTATTCAGAGAAAATTTTTATACGACGGGATGTCACTGGTAAAATAATGCTGATTCCATATAAAGATTCCAATCCCACACGCAGATTTCCGATTATTACAATACTTCTGATAATTGCAAATATAGGCATATTTGTTTATTTCGCTTTTGTTAGCGATTTCGGATTAGCTAAATTAACCAGGCAATTTGCACTTATACCTGTTGAATTATCAAAAGGGAATCTGCCGGATTCAAAATGGATAAGCCCGTATCTTACATTTATAACTTATATGTTTTTTCATGCAAATATACCTCATCTTCTATTCAATATGATTTTTTTATGGATATTCGGAAATAACGTGGAAGACGGCATGTCACGATTTGGTTTTCTTCTATTTTATATTTTTGTCGGCGCTGCAAGCGCTCTTGTTTATATAGGATCTGATCCATCATCAAAAATTTCACTAATCGGCGCTTCAGGAGCAATCTCCGGAATTTTAGGTGCATATCTATTTATGTATCCGCTTGCAAAGATACATGCCCTGTTTTTTATTTTCCCGGTTAAAATGCCGGCTGTTATTTTTCTATTGATCTGGTTCTTCATGCAGATTTCCGGACTTCTCGGGCCGGAAAGCAATGTTGCATGGGAAAGCCATATATCAGGTTTCATTTTAGGTATTTTAACATTTAGAATATTTAAAAGGTAATTTATGCTTAAAATTTTTATTACATTTATTACAGCATTTATTATTTCATTTCCATTATATGCCGATGTTGGAATACTTCCTTACAGGGTAAACAATCCTTCAGAATACTTCCCTGAAAAAACCGGCCTGGAATATGCGAAACTTCTATCAGCAGGCGCTCTGATCAAGAAAAAACTCGATATAACTTCACCGTCTGATATTGAATATGATCTGAAAAAAATCGGAGTTACTGCAGACGGCACTGTAACAGAAGATGATCTTATATTAATAGGTAAAAAGCTGAATCTTTCCTATATCCTGCTTGGAACCCTTTCGAGAATTGACGGAAAATATTTTTCAGAAAGTATTCTATTTTCTGTCACATCAAAAAAAACTGTTTTAAAAATAAATGTTAAAGATGCGGATATTTTCAAGCTTGCTGAAAAAGAATTGAAACAGGCTTTTTTCCATTACTCCCCTTCTGCTGAAGGAAAAATAGAAAGAAATTTTGATGCGGCATTTCTTATTGATTCATCATATTCAATTAATGCGGATTTCTATTCTGTCAAAGAATCGATTCTGGAATTTGCAGCAGAAATAATAGACAAACAGGGATACAATTCCAGATTTCATATAGTTCCATTTGCCGGCACAAAAACTGAACAGGTATTTTCATCAGGCCAGTCTGTATCTGCTATAAGACAGAATCTGAATCAGATAAAACCTTCAGGCGGATCAAACAGTAAAGTTTTTACTGAAGCATTTAAGAATTCAGTAAATAATCTCGGGTGGAGAAAAAATTCATCAAAAATAATTGTGATAATATCAAACAGCCCTTTAAATAAATCAACTCTCGCAGAAAAATATGCAAGATCAGCCTCATCAAAAGGCATCAGGGTATTCACTGTATCACTTGGAAATCTCAGGAAAGATGATAGCGAACTGTTAAAAGTTTTATCAGAGATTACAAAAGGTTCACATTACTATGCGGCGTATCATAAAAAAATTTTTGAAGCCGGCGGAAATCCTATAGAATTATTTATGCAAAACGGCAGGCTATTCGAATCAGATGAAAATATTGTGCAGTGGAAAGACGGCCTTTTTGCTAAAGGCAGTCCGGGTTCTGAAAAGCCTGAAAGAGGCCTTGATGAAATATTTTATAACGAAAAAAAACAGAATGTTAATCCATACAACATGTCCAGACTTTTCCCAGATTTAACCAGAAAAAATATTATAAACGAAAGAGAACTTGAAAACAACACTGTTGATATCCTGAAAAATATTGCAGCATTAAAAATAATCAAACCATCAGGATATTCTAAAACTGAAAGCGACAGAATAATCGGCAAAGCGCTGCTTTCTGATGGAAAAATTTCAGTGTGGTGCTATATTAATGATAAAAAAATATATGATTATTTTAGCAGGAAAAAAGACGGAGTTTTTTATACAATCGGAACATCGGTCAGGGATGACCAGCAATCACCATATGGATTAAAATTCATTCCGAAAATAATAGACATGCCTTCAGCTCACATTCCTGATATGATGAGAGCTTCGATGTATGATATTGTAAAAAACAGAGAAAAGTTTATGAATAAAGGAATGTATTTCCCGCCGGTATGGTTTATTAACGTTAAAATTGAAGAGGTGGAGTCTCTGAGTTCAGGGATTGATATCAGGGAAAAATAATTTAAAGACTAATATTATTACAGAAATTTTTTCTGGTCCTCAAATTTTAATTTCATCTTTTCATGAAAATCCTTGAACTTTATCTCGTCAAGTATATTGAATCTCTCAAGAACCTCTTCTTCAATATAAAAATAATTATATTTTCTGTCTTCAATTCCGCAAAGCATATTTGCAAGATATACAGCAAATAAAAGATCTCTGTTGTCAGGAGAAGCGCTTAATGGAGCGTGGTGATATGAAATTGCATCGACTAAATATTCCGGGAATTTCCATTTCAGCGCAATCAGGCCGCCGATTTCAGAATGGCTTACCCCTATAGAAATCTCTTCCATAACAGTTGAAGTTATCATTTTTCTTTCTTTTACAATACCGGAAATTTTCTCAACAAGATTCATATCCGTTGCAAGCAGAATAATTTTACCGAGGTCGTGAAGTAATCCAGCAAGAAATGCATTTTCAACCTGAGCTGTCATTTTTGCAGTCAGAGCTATTGTCCTTGCATAAAATGCAGTTTTATTGCAGTGAATCCATATCTGCTCGTAATGTTTATAGCGCTGGCTTAAAATTCTTCTGGCATTGCTTGCAGTCAGAATAGCGTTCACATTTTTCAGGCCAATCGTCATTACTGCAGTGCTTATACTGTCAATTCGTTTTCCCTGAATAAAACCGGCAGAATTTGAAAGTTTCAGAACATCCGTTACTAGAGCCGGGTCCATGGAAATTCTTTTAGTGATATCATCAATAGATGATTGTGGATTCAAACATAGTCTCTGCAGCTGAATTATATTATCAGGAAAAGTCGGAACCCCTTCTATTTCATCAACTATATGAGTTTTCAATTTTGATGTTACTTCAACAGGTTTAAGGTCTTTTGGAATTGTAATAAACGTCTGAGTTAAACCCTTGTTTGAAGTAATTTTATATGAATCAGGATTTATTCCCATATTTTTAAGGAAAAGTATAGTAAGAACTATTCCAAGACCTGCTCCCTCAGTATCATCATCCACTTCTTCGTATGCTTCAGAAAAATCATTATACTTTTTTGCCTTATCAATTCTGAAATTGATTCGTTCAAGCTCTTCAGGCATTATAGGACAGTTATTAGAAACTCTTATCAATAAATCATCTTTAGTCAGATTTACATCAAGCTCAACGAAGTAATCACTTTTTTCCATATCATCTTTTATTGCATCAAATTCACCAATAACATTCTTTTTGAATAACATCATCCCTTTTTCATACTGCTCGGGATTTTGAATGTCTAAACCGTTTTTAATGAAATAAACCCTTTTCGAATTAGCTTTTATCGCATTAACAACTATTTCTCTTAAAATAGTAATTGCAGAATTCAAAAGATACTGATGATCAATTTTTGCAAGCATCTTAGCAAGAATACTGTTCATGAACATAAGCAGTTCAGGCTCTGCATAGTTAAACCTGATAATTATAGGTTCATTCTGTTCAATTTTTTTAGATACTGATTTTCTGTCAATTTTCATAAAAACTCACTCAATCATCCAGTTCGGATTTATATAATTATTATTTATCCTGTTGCTAATATAGTTTATTAACATTTCAGAGAGTCAAGCAATTAATGAATTATTATTAGGCTTTTAGCTGCTATTTTTTAAATAAAAAAAACTTGCGTTAAATCCAATAATTTAAATTAAATACAGATTATTATAAAGGCTTTAAAAAATCAGCCGATATTTCCAATTCAGCTGAAGATAATATATTTACTCCAAAAATTATTTTTATTATCTTATCAGCAGCGGTTTAAAAAAGGTTAATAAATGCAGATAAAACTCTGGGGAGTAAGAGGATCCATTTCCTCTCCCGTATCAAGCAGCGAATATAAAAATAAAATCCACTCAATAATTAAAAGGGTGATAGAATCAAAATTTAATGATTTAAATAATATTGATGATTTTATCAAAGGTCTTCCTGATGAGCTCAGGTATATGTACGGAGGAAACACCACCTGTGCAACTGTAACTTCTAATTCGGGAAAAATGTATATTATTGACTGCGGTACAGGATTAAGGCCTCTCGGCGATAAACTAATGGAAGGAAACTGCTGCAGCGGAAAAGGAATTATTAATATCTTTATGACTCATAATCACTGGGATCATATACAGGGCCTTCCATTTTTTAAGCCGCTGTATATAAAAGGTAATGTCCTGAATTTTTATTCACCTTATAAAAATCAGGAAGAAGCTCTTACTAATCAGATGACTCCTCCATATTTTCCGGCAACTTTTACGGGAACTGCTTCAACAAAAATATTTAATCTGCTTGATGTAAAAAACAGAACTTCAGTTAAACTTGAAAACGATCTTGTTGTAGATTTTTTCCCGCTAAAACATCCGGGCGGAAGTTTTGCATACAAATTCACACAGGCAGGAAGATCATTTATTTTTGCCACAGATGCGGAATTTACAGGTGAAAGCCTTGAGACAACCGGTCTTGAAGTGGAATTCTTCAAAAATGCCGATCTGCTTGTGCTTGATTCCCAATATACTCTTGATGAATCCTTTATGAAAATAGACTGGGGCCATACAAGTGTAACAATGGCTGTAAATTGCGGACTCAGATGGAATGTAAAGCATCTTGTTCTGACTCATCACGAACCGTCATACAGGGATGATGTTCTGATTGAGAATTTAAAAACAGCCCGAGAACACATGGAGATGAGCAACAATTCATCAATGAATATCTCTCTTGCACGGGAAGATATGGTATTCCAGCTTTGATTCCGGTAATCTTATGAAAAAGTTTGCTTATATATTCATTTTATTTTTCCTGATTGCAATTCCTTTGTCTGATTGTTTCGCACAGAGAACCAAATCAAGCGGAGTTTCAGGAGAACAGCGTTACGCAGAAAAAGGATTGAAGGATAACAGATACTTTTTTTATTTCATTAACACAACTATTACAAACTTCGGCACAGATGAAGAAAAAAAAATATTCAAAGAAGCAGTTCAGAGAGATTTCATCGCTCAGCTTCTTTATATGAAATTCAGATTTCACGATTCTTTCACTGAAATAAAAAAATCCCAGATACTGCTGATTGATCTATATAGGAAGATTATAATCAAGGAAACAGCTGCAGGCAAAGAACTGCTTAACTCATTCGCGCCGGAGACTCTAAAAACAAACGATTTTAAATCAAGAACATATTTAAAATACGGTTACCGCGATCAGACAGAAGCTTCAATATTTATGATTATGGCTGATAATTTCAGGGAAAAACTTTACTCAATGAGATTATACATGTACGTCCGGGCAATCAAAATTGCAAAGCATGGGAAAAGATATGCATTTCTTTCTGCACTTGAATCTAAAAGAACGCCTGTTGAAAAAAAGAAAAATCTAAGCCTCAAATATGATGATCTTTTGAAAAACATTTCGGAAATTTCACCTGAAAAAAAAGAATTTTTCTCTCTTGTGCATCTGGATAATTATTATAAAACAAAAGAGCCTAAAAGCCTTTTTGATAAAATCTGGGAAAGTCCTGACCTTTCGGATATTCCGGAATATAAAGAATATTTAAAAATGGAAGATTAGTTATGAAAAAACCTATACTATTAATATTTGCACTTTCTGTTTTATCTTCTTCCCTTTTATCATGCAATTTTTTTGATAAAAAAACTTTTGAAGAAAATAATTATTCATACCTGGGGTTTTATTCCGAACCTGGTGAAATTATATCTGAACTGAGCGGGAAAGAAGGAAGCAGCAGGGAGCACTTCATGCTCGGTATTGCATACAAAAAAAAGCAGATATATGAAAAGGCCATTATTCATTTTGCAAACAGCGCTTTTAAAACAAACAGGAATACTAATTTAAAACATTTTCCTGTGCCGGTTTTAAAATTTCTTGATTCATATAAAAGTAAATCCGACTATTACGAGGACGCTTTATATGAAATTGCAGATCTATATTACTACTACAGAGAACACGCTGCAGTAATTAAACTTGCAGATACAATTTCATCTTCCAGAACAGCCTTATATCTTGAAATATCTCTGCTGAAATCAAAGTCCCTCTCTGATCAGAAAAAATATGACGAGGCTCTCGATGTTTTAAAAAAGCTTTCATCACTTTTCAGTGATACAAAATCTGCTCCAGTTGTCTATATCAGAACAGCTTCCCTTTATGAAAAAACCGGGGATATTAAATCAGCGTTAAGGGAATATCTCAAAGCGATCAAATCATCTGAAGAAGGCTGGGAAAATGAAACAGCAGTGAAACGCATTTCATCTATTTTATCAAAAGAAAAAATTGAACTCAATGCTGATGATTATTTTCTTATTGCTAAAGGTTTATACATATCAAAAAATTATACTGAAGGAATTGATTTTGCCCGCAAATCATACGAATCAGGCTTAACATCTATTGACTTTTATAAACTGCTTATCAGGCTTGCAGCAAGATCCGGTGATGAAAAACTTTCAGATAAAATACTTTCCGGAATAAAAGATAAAGAAAAACATTTTCAGATAATGAAAGCTTATGCAGACGAACTTTTTTCAATGAAAAAACAAATTCAGGCCCTGAATATATACGACGACATAGCATCTTCAGGAATCGAACCATATGCAAGAGAATCATTAAAAAAAGCATCAGCATTCAGCGCGGAACGGAAAGCAGCCGGTTATGAAAATATGCTAACAAGATTTATCAGCAAATATCCGACTGAGCCGGAATCATCATACTTTTACTGGATTCTCGGAAGAAACAATATAAAAGCCAACAACAACGATTCTGCTGTAAAATATTTTGAGGAAGCCCTGAAAAATATTCCGGATGGAAATTACTCAGACAGGCACCGTTTCTGGCTTCAGAAAATTTATCAGGAAAGAAACAACAATCAATTAGCAGATAAGTATTTAAAAGAACTTTTAGCATTTAACCCTGATTCGTCTTTCGCATGGATTTTAATCAGAAAAACTCTGCCTCAATTTAAACTGGACAAATTAAAGTCAGATTTCGATAAAGCAGTTTCCACCGGAAATCTGACAGACACGCTTGCTGCAAATCTATTATTATACGCCAAAGAAATGAATTCAGAAAATAAGAATTCAAGAATCAAAAAAATTAATCATCCTCAAATTGCAAAATACAATGATTTCAGCAAATCCCTGACAAGCCTTGATCTTGATTCGAACTACAGTAAAAATCTCAAAAAGCTTGAACGATATTTTGTAATAGGATATGAGGATGCAATTTCAAGAGAAGTAAAACTTCTTCCGGATGAAGAATCTGTTATCAGGGATAAATATAAAACACTTCTATATTATTCATCAAAATACGGGCAATTTTATTATGGAGTATTGTACGGAATAGACTTATTAAAACTAAACGGCATAAAGGAAAACATATCACTTTTATCAGATGAAGCAAATAAAGTTCTTTATCCGCAAAGCCATGAAAAATGCGCTACAGAATACAGTGCAAAATTTAATGTATCAACACCAATGGTATATTCGCTTATCAGGGCAGAGTCATTATTCAATCATGATGCAGTTTCACCTGTGGGTGCAGTCGGCTTAATGCAGTTAATGCCTGATACAGCAAAAGGCGTTGCCAGAGACCTTTCGCTGAAACGCTACGATCTGAAAGACCCATGCACATCAATGCTGTTTGGTGCGAAATATATTTCCACTCTGGATAAAATGTATAGAGGTGTATATGCCTACATAGTTGGAGCATATAATGCAGGCCCGGGAAATGTTAATAAATGGAAAGACAGGCCAGAACTTTCAGATATGGATTATTTTTCAGAATTCATTCCATTTATAGAAACAAGATACTACATTGTCCGTACAGATAAATTTCTGACTCAATACAAAATAATATATCCCGCATCAAAATGATTCCTATAACCGGAAATAAATACAGTTTCACTGATTTTAAAAATGCAGTGAAACTATCACTGCAGAATAGAAAACACAGGCAGATAGGGACATCTGAGCATAAAGAGGCTGCAGTTTTAATTCTTCTTTTTGAAAAAAACAATAAACCTCATCTATTAGTAACAAAAAGATCTGAAAAAGTTGCTGTACACAAAGGACAAATGTCGCTCCCGGGCGGTTCAATTGATCCTGAAGACGGTGATATTCTTGAAACAGCTTTCCGCGAAACAGAAGAGGAAACAGGAGTACACAGATCAAAAATTGAAATACTCGGAAGGTTTGATGATTATTTAACAATTACAGGTTTTCATATTGCTTCTTTTGTAGGATGCACAGACTATCCTGTTGAATACAATTTCAACATTGATGAAATAGTTGATCATGTTGAAGTACCGGTTGAAATATTCTCAAAACACGATGATGTTGAATTTGATACATACAATTTCCGCGGAACAGATATTATAATCTATAGATATATTTTCAGCGGCAATACAATATGGGGACTTACTTCAATGATAGTAACTGATTTTGTTCAGAAAATTATTTCGTAGCAGTAGTAGTTGTAGTAGTTGTTGTTGCCGCATCATACTCATATGTAAGAGTTACTGTTGCAGCTGAATAGCCATCTCCAGAACCAGAACCATCCTTAACAGACAAACCATCCTTGTAGATCATAACTGTAAGAGTATTTACTAGATTTACTGAATTTACCTGAACTTTAAGGCTTTTCGCCACAGCTACATCAATCTCATATATACCACTTGGATTTGATCCTGCAGGAGAACCAAGTGAACCAACATTCAATAAAACCGCATTACCGCCATCAGCAACATAATATCCAGTAAAACCATCAGAAGAGTAATATACTTTAAGTTTAACCGACAGACCCGTGTCTGAACAGGTAAGCAATGGAGCACATAAAATTAATGCTGATATCAATATAATTAATTTTTTCATAGTAAACTTTGTTAAATTGAATATATTTGCCTTTTTGATATTAATTTCAACTAAATTTAATTAACAAAAAAATACAAACATTGTCAACAAATTAATTATTGCTTTACCTGTTTTAAATTCCACTTAATAAAGGCAATATAAGAAAATTAAGGCTAAAATAATAGAAAATATATGAAAAAAAATTATATTATACGCGTCAGAGGAGTTGTCCAGGGAGTTGGATTCAGGCCATTCATATACAGGCTTGCAAAAGAATATTCCCTTAAAGGTTATGTTCTGAATGATACAGAAGGCGTTTTAATTGAAGCAGAGTCAGATCCGGAAATTTTACAAAAATTCATTGCTGATATAAAAACAAAACTTCCTGATCTTGCATCAATAAATGAACTGAATTATACAGAAAGCATTATAAAAAATTTCAGCTCATTTAAAATTGAAAGCAGCAGGCAATCTGAATTTAAAACCGCTTTTTATTCTCCTGATACTGCAGTCTGCAAAGATTGCCTTGAAGAGTTTAATAATCCATCCGACAGGCGATACCTCTATCCTTTCATAACATGTATAAACTGCGGGCCGCGATTCAGTATTGTTCATGACACGCCATACGACAGGAAAAACACATCCATGAATATTTTTAAGATGTGCACTGTCTGTGAATCTGAATACAAAGATCCGGAAAACAGAAGATTCCATTCCCAGCCGAACGCATGCCCTGAATGCGGACCAATGCTGACACTAAAAAAAAATACAGGCGAAATTATTGCACACGGATATAACGATATTGCAGATAAAACTTCAGAACTACTTCTTTCAGGAAATATTGTCGCAATTAAAGGAATCGGCGGTTACCACCTTGCTTGCGATGCAAAAAATAATAATGCTGTTGCAGAATTACGTAAGAGGAAACGCAGACCATTCAAACCTTTCGCGCTCATGGCATCATCAGTTGAATCAGTATTGAAATACGCGCATATAACTGATATAGAAAAAAAACTTCTTAAATTAAAAGAAAGTCCAATAGTTTTACTAAAAATAAAAGATCAAGCTGATATTTCTCAGTCTGCAGCTCCGGGCTTAACTTATCTTGGATTCATGATTCCATATACTCCTTTCCAGCACAGGCTTTTCTCGAACAAACCGGATACTGTACTCGTTATGACCAGCGGAAATGTAACTGACGAACCGATCATATACAAAGATGAAGAAGCATTTAAAAATTTATCCGGGATCTCGGATTATATTGTATCATATAACAGGGAAATTCTGGCACAAAGCGACGACAGTGTATTATTTGTTGAAAACGGAAAACCATTTTTTATAAGAAGAGCAAGAGGATATGTTCCGTCTCCTTTAAATTCAAAGCCATCAGATAAAATCATTCTCGCTATGGGAGGAGATTTAAAAAATAATTTCGCCATATCAAAAAACAACTCAATTATTATAAGCCAGTATCTTGGAGATATGGCTGATATTGAAACTCATAAAGCATTTAAAAATACAGTGGAACATTATATAAAAGTTTTTGATTCAAAACCTGATGCAGTAGTATCAGACATGCACCCCGGATATTTAACAACTCAATTTGCTGACGAAACAGCTGGAAACAAAACAGTCCGCATTTCAATTCAGCATCACCACGCTCATATTGCCTCAGTTCTCGAAGATCACGGCCTTGATGAAAATGTAATCGGCCTGGCTTTCGATGGAACAGGATACGGAACAGACGGGAATCTCTGGGGGAGCGAATTCTTAATTGCAGACAGGCATACTTTTTCAAGAAAAGCACGGTTTTCATATTTCCCTTTACCTGGAGGTGAATCAGCAATTAAAGATGTATGGAAAACCGGAGTCTCACTCATGTATCTTGCCCGGAATAAAATATTGGAAGGATACTTTGATTCATTTAATACATCTGCAGTAATTGAAATGATCGACAAAAAAATAAATTCTCCGCTTACCTGCAGCATCGGCCGATTATTTGATTCGGTTTCATCAATTCTTGGTATTGCAGAATGTGTAAGCTCGGAAGCTGAAGCTGCGATTCTGCTTGAAGAACTTGCAATGATATCAGCATGTCCTGAAAATAAATTCATCATTCCTTTTACCGGTGAAGATGAAATTATTATCAGCTCAGAATCTATTATCAGCAAAATTATTGAGATGAATGAAAACAAGATTGATAAAACAATCATAGCTCATTTTTTTCATAAAGCCATTGCTGATACAAGCATTGAAATATCAGATATAATCAGGAATAAAACAGGGCTCAATAAAGTAGCGTTAAGCGGAGGCGCGTTTCACAACAGGCTGCTTTTAAAATATATAACAAACGGACTTTCTGATATGGGATTCGAGGTTTTTCTGCCTGTGAATGTTCCTTTTAATGACGGATGCATAGCCCTGGGTCAGATCTGCATTGCAAAAGAAATTTTAAATAAGGAAATTTCTTAAAAGAACAAGTACTTTACTTAATATATTTCTGAATAAAAAGCTCTGCCTTTTCAGCTTCAAGAGGAGGGGAATAATAATAACCCTGACCGTAATCAGAATTCATTACTTTAAGCAGCTCGAGCTGCTCCAGGCTTTCTACTCCCTCGGTAACAACTTTCATATTTAAATTATGCGCGAGATAAATTACCGACTTAACTATCTGTTCGCTCTGCTCTTCAATGTGCATCCACTGAACAAAAGACTTATCTATTTTTAAAACATCAACAGGAAAGTGCAGAAGGTAATTCAGAGATGAATAACCGGTTCCAAAATCATCCATATAAATTTTAAAATTCTCAGATTTCAGTTTTAGAAGCATTAGGTTCGCTGATTCCATATCTTCCATAAAAGCGCTTTCAGTTATTTCAAAAGCAATTGATTCGTGGTCAACATCGTATTTATCAACAATTTCTATAATTCTTTCAGACAGTTCCGGATGAGTAAATTGCTTTGTCGAAAGATTTATATTTACCCTGAGCGGTTTTTCAAATTTATATTTTTCATTCCAGAGTTTAATCTGCTTAACCGCCTCCTCAACAATCCAGAATCCAAGAGCAATTATAATAGGGGATTTTTCCGCAACAGGTATAAAAAGATCCGGAACAAGAAATCCCTTTTCAGGATGAACCCATCTGATAAGAGATTCAAAACCTGAAATAATTCCTGTATCAAGCGAAACTACAGGCTGATAGTATAGTCTGAAATCATTATTGTCAAAACTTTTCCAGAGATCCTCCTCAAGCTTTCTTTCTTCCGGATTCAACGCTCCAGGCAGTACCATTGTTTTGAGTTTTGTGAGATTTGATTTATAATTGTTCTGCCTGTGGAGCGAATCAACCAGCATTTTATTCTGATGCGTCGCGTTTTCAAGAGCAGACATCATGAAATCCAGAGTTTTCTGCTTTTCAATATCAAAATTATAATTTTTTTTCTTATATATAAATTCAAAATTCAGCTTCTGCGATTTATCCGACTTTGCAGATTTATTAATAAATTCAATCCTGCTGATTAACCGGTCTTTATTTACAGGTGTAGTTATAAAATGACAGAAGCCGTCTTCCAGTCTATCAAGAAAAAACTGAATCTTTCTTGATGAAGAAAGAATAACTACCGGAATATTTCCCACAATTCCCAAATTTTTTATTTGTTCAATTATAGTCTGATGATCCTGATCTGAATTGGAAATTCTAAATAATATAATATTTAAATTATTTTTATTTTCTTTAAACGAATTTATGAAATCACTATAAGATGAAAAAACAACAGTAAATCCTGCATCAGTTAAAATATTAAAAATTGAACTTTTCCTTTTATCTACAAAATCGATAAGCAAAACTGTTATTTTCTCACCATGCATATAATTATACTTTAACCCTTTTGATTATATTCCCGCTTTTTCTATCAATATATTCTGTTTCAAAAGAAGATCTTTCTGCAACAAGAAAAAAAGCGCTTTCATCGATTCTGAAACCATTATGAAATCCATCAATTAAAATTGATTGGAATGGTTCAAGAACTTCTTCTGATTCCTTTCCATCTTTAATAATAATTAATCCAGCTTTTCCGCCAACGCAAACAAAAAATTCAGAGCAGGTATGTTTTTCAAGAATACTGATATCATCAGGAGATAAAAATTCCGGCCTGTACACGCCTACTCTCCAGAAACCTTTATCCTCAGAAATAACCTTCCAGACTTGATCCGGTATGATATTTTCAACATTATTCAATCTGAATTTCCTTTTATCACATCTCTTATAGCATTGTCAATTTGAGGAAACTGGAATTTAAATCCTGCTTTAATCAGCCTTTCCGGAATAACATATAAACCATTAAGTAAAACCTCTTCTCCCATCTGACCGAAAACCATTTTAACAAAAAAAGAAGGAAGGTGCAGCCATGATGGTCTGTTCAAAACAACACCAAGAGTTTTTGAAAAATCCCTGGCTGATACAGGATTCGGAGCGCATAAATTAAAGACACCTTCCAATGATGAATTCTCTATTATAAAAATAAAACCTTTTATCTCATCTTTCCAGTGTATCCACGAAACTCCCTGATTGCCGTTACCGAAGTGACCTCCGGAAAAAAAACTGAAAGATTTATATAACTTTGAAAGCATTCCGTCATTTAAGCCAAGAACAACTCCTGTCCTGAGTATAACTTTTCTAATCTTTTCATTTTTAAAATTTTTAAACTCATCTTCCCATAATTTTACAACCTCAGGAAGAAAGCCTGTTCCTTTAGGAGTTTTTTCATTATAAAATATCTTTTCATTAATCGCTCCATAAAAACCAATTGCCGTACCAAGAATTAAAACCTTCGGTTTTCTCTTTGCATTTTCAACAGCCTGATTGATGGAACGGACTGAATTAATCCTGCTGCTTATTATTTTTTCTTTCACCTTCTGATTCCAGGGCCATTTGGCAACACTCTCTCCGGCAAGATTAATTATAGCGTAAGAACCATCTGCTAAATGCCCCCACCCGCCGGATGTTGCACCATCCCATTTTTCAATTACAGCAGTATTCCCGAAATATAATTTTCCTTTTTCTATATTTCTCGTTAGAACAACAACTTCATATTTCAATCTGATGAGTTCTTTAATCAGAGCCCGTCCGATAAAACCAGTTCCGCCAGCTACAATTACTCTTTTGCCCATATTGCCTTTTTCCATTTTCAGAATCAAATTTATTTTATTTATTGCTATGTTGATCCAAAATACAAGAAATAAATAATTTAGTTGAAATTTAAAATTTGCTTGTATATTGATTCACTACTGTACATATTTATATCAGATGTTAAATAAATTAATAAAAAATTATCCTGATTGAAAAGAATAATAATCATATTATCAATATCTCTTTTATCGTTCGGCTGTGCGAAAAAAATAATTTTCAAGGCGGACAAAGTCGGCCAGGATAATATTAAAACAATCACAACCGGTTTAAATTCTACAAACTGGCAGGAAAGATTACAAACCGTAAAAGAAATATCAAAACATATATCCCAAAAAGGCTACGACAGCGATCTTACTGACGAGGTAATACTTAATCTGCTGATAAAAGCCACACAAGACACGCATGAAGCTGTTATAATTGAATCAATAAAAGGGCTTTCTGTTTTAAAATATCCTGAAGCAATGGAAATGCTATCAAATCTTGCAATGGATGATAAAAACAGCAATATAAGATGGTACGCAATTCAGGCTTTATCTTTATTTAAAAATTCTGAAAATATTCCGGTATTTCTTAAAGGATTAAAAAGCGATGACTGGCTTATAAGAGAATCGTCTATAAAAGGTCTTCTTCATCTGGATATGGCATTTAACGATGATTATATACCTGTTATTATTTCAGCTATAAACGATCAAAACGAAAGCGTTAAAACAGCTGCTTTGCTGAATTTAAAAATTAAAGATGAAAAGCTCTATGAAACAATAAAAAAAATATTCTTAAATAAAAAGAATGATACGAAGGTAAATTTAATAAGAGCTGCATTAACTGCTCTTGAAGGATATACGCTGGATGATAAAGTAAAGGAACGGATAATTGATTTTTTAACTGACAGGAACAGCGAAGTAAGGATTCTTGCTTTACGTGTATTGAAAAAAGATTATGAATTGAGAAAATTTTCCACTTATGGAGATAAAGACAGTTTAAAAGATATATTGAATAAAAAATAATTCCCCAACGCGGAATATTATATCTATTGATAAATACACGATTCCGATTTTGCATATATAACCGTAAATAAATATTAATTTAAAGAGTCAAATACTAAAAAAATAGACCCTTAAGGGTCTATTTTATATTTTAAATATAATAATTATTCTATTTAAAAAAACTAATTCTGCTTATCCATTGTTTTTGATACTTTATTATTATTATCATCTATATCTTTCTTATATTTAGACAGCATCTGATCTCTCATTTCATCATTCTTCTTTTTATCCTTATTGTATTCCATATAAGTATAAACATTAAAAACAGATTTTTTTAATTCTCTGTAATAATATATTGAATTGATCAATTCTCTTGGAGGAGCTACAACAGCATTTATATATCTGTCATAATAATCTGCAGCTTTTTCTGCGGCAAATTTACCGTTCTGCATAAACATTTCTGTATGCTCATTGGGTTTTTTCCCGTCAAAAGATCTTTGAACAGAAGCCTTAACGTGTATTTTCATTGCCTGAGTAAATAATGCATCAGAATCCTGTTTATATTTTCTTGCAAGGTCCTGAGCCATTTTTAAAATAGCTCTTTCATTTTCTGTAAATTTCTGAGCTGCATCAGGTATTTTATTCTGAAAATATAATGCTGTAGCTTCAGCATACTGATCAACAAGTTTTTCAAGTTCAGCTTCGCCTCCGCCATAGTTCATAATTGAAGCTGATAAAAGCTTGATATTTCTGAAATTTTCATAACTCAGCCTTTTAACAACAGGAAGAGGCTGATACAGAGGATTGTATCTCTCCTGCGGAATTGCAGGTGCCGCAATAAAAACTGCAAATAATATTATTGTAAAATTACACATCCATTTGATCATATCAAAACTCCCTTAAAAATTATGTAGTAGCTAATAGTGAATTAATGTAGATTATTACACTGCAAATAGATTAAGTCAAGAAAAATTAAGTCAGGGGGGAATTTATTAATTGAAAATAATTATTAAAATTTTAATATTTAAGAGACATAAATCATTAAAAAACAGGCTTAAGTAATATTTTTTTTATTTTTTTAATTTTTTATGGTCTATGTGGATTTTCTTAATCTGCCTTTTTTTAATTTTCGGAGCGCCTTCAGGATTAAATTTTTCCTGGACTTCATGTACCGGATGATTTATCAGCATTCTTGCAACTTTTTCTGATTTATTCAGAACATCAATTAGAATCATATTTTCAGCAAAAGTAAAATCTTGAAGGAGATACTTGGCCATGCTGGTCCCTTCAGGCGGTTTACCTATACCAACTCTAATTTTTGCAAATTTATCAGATTTAAGAGCTTTAATCATGGAATCAACGCCCTCATGTTTCAGATTTGAATAAACATAATCTACCCGCATCTCACCAAGAGGAAGGTCTGAATCTTCTACAATACAGAATATATCACTGACATGAATTCTAAGGAAAGAGGCTATATATAGTACGGATTCGCCTATAAGATTCACGAAGGTTTGCGGCTTCAGCAGAACAACATCGGAATCGAATATTGTCCCTCTGCCTATGAGAGACTTTTTCTTTTTTATCTTGACTTCGATATTTTCGTTATTACCGATTATATCGATGACCTTGAATCCGATGTTCTGCCTGTTGTTGGCGAATTTCTCGCCCGGGTTGCCAAAACCTACTATGAGTTTCAAGCAGCCTTCACCCCCATATATTTAATTCCGTAACGGAGAAAAAAATTATTTTTTATCTTCAGCTTCTTTAGCTGCTGCCGGTTCCACGGCTGCTGCTTCTGCTTCTGCAGGAGCAGCTTCTTCAACAGCTTTAGGCTCATGAACAGCCGCAATCATTGTTTTTGAAGAAGTTAATATTTTTATTTTTTCTCCAAGCTTAAGATCTTCAGCATGTATTGTTTCATTTAACATTAAATTAGTTACATCAACTTCAATTTTTTCAGGCAGATCCATAGGGAAACATTCGATTTCAAGAAATCTATCATAAACTTCAAGAACACCGCCCATTTTTAAACCTTTAGCCACGCCGGATAAATGAATTTCTACTTTCGTTCTAATTTTCTCATCCTTAAAAACTTTATACAAATCAAGATGAGAAATATCACCGGATACCGGTTCTTTCTGATAATCTTTTATATAAGCCATCTCAGTTGTGCCGCCTGCGATATTGACATTAAGAATAACGCTCTCTGAAATATGCCCTTTGAATATTTTATTAAATTCTTTTTTAGGGATTTTTAATGTTTCAGCTTTTCCGTGTGCATATAATACAGCAGGGATAAATCCAGCTTTTCGCAATCTGTTATTTTCGTTTTTGCCTGTCTCTTTTCTTATTTCTGCGCTTAAATTTTTCTGTTCCATTAGTATTAACCTCTGTTAAATAATTAAAATTTCAATTCTGAAAAAGAGAACTTACAGATTCTCCATTATGTATTCTTCTTATAGCTTCAGCAACCAGATTAGCTACTGATAAAACTTTCATATTCCCGAGTCTTTTATTCTCCGGAAGAGGAATTGTGTCTGTGAAAATAATTTCCTTGAAATCTGCAGACTTAAGCTTATCCGAAGCATCTGCGGATAAAACTGGATGACTGAAAAGACAGTATACGTCTTTTGCACCCTTTTCACGTAAAGCGCCGGCGCCTTTTGAAATAGATCCGCCTGTATCAACCATATCATCAATAAGTATGCAATTTTTATTATTAACATCACCGATAACATGAGCAACTTCAGCTATATTTGCTTCAGGTCTTCTTTTATCGATAATTGCCAATGTAGCATTTATATTTTTAGCAAGATATCTCGCTCTATCCGCTCCACCGGAATCCGGAGAAACAACAACTGCATTTTTAATTTCTAAACTTTTCAAATATTCAATCAGTATTGGAGCTGCATAAAGATTATCAACAGGAATGTCAAAAAAACCCTGTATCTGGTCTGCATGAAGATCAATGGTTAGAAGCCTGTTTGTTCCGGCTACATGCATAATATTTGCTACAACCTTGGCAGAAATCGGCACCCTCGGCTCAACTTTTCTGTCCTGTCTTGCGTATCCGAAATATGGAATTACAGCTGTAATTCTTTTAGCAGAAGCTCTGAATGCAGCATCAACCATAAGAAGCAATTCCATGATATTATCATTTGCAGGGTTACAAGTTGACTGAATAATGAACACATCGCTTTCCCGCACATTTTCATGCAGCTTAACAGAAATCTCTCCGTCTTTAAATCTTTTCAGCTCAACAACGGACAATTTTATCCCGAGATGTTCTGCAATTTTTCCGGAAAGATCAGGGTTGGATGATCCGGCAAATATTTTTAAATTACGATTCATACAATATCCAAGTAATTATTTTTTTAATATCCTGAATTAAATATACTTTCAAGAGCTGCAAGTTCGCTTTTATTATTGATTCCGCTTCCTTCAACAGGGTTTTCAAGAAGCATGGTTTTGACAATAAACCCGGATTTAATTATATAATTCAAAGCATCAGGCAGATAATATTCACCCTGTGCATTGTTTGTATCTATCTGCTTAAGGCCATCAAATAAAAATCTGCAGTCAAATACATATGTGCCGGTGTTTACTTCCTGAATCTTTTTCTGCTCTGAATCCGAATCCTTTTCTTCAACAATCCGCTGAAAATTCCCATTTGAATCTTTTAAAATTCTTCCATATCCTGCTGGATTTTCTAGCTTCATAGTAAGAACAGCCGCTTTTACTTTTTCGCCTTTTGTTTCCTGAACAAGTTTTATAAAAGTTTCCGGCCTGATAAGAGGAACATCGCCGCATGCAACCACTACATTCCCATTATAATCTGAAAGCAACTTTTCAGCCTGCATTACAGCATGTCCTGTTCCAAGCTGTTCTTTCTGGATAACTGAATCTGACAATCCGGAAATTGCGTCTGTAACCATCTCGCCTTTGTATCCGACAACTGTAATTATTCTTTGAATTCCGGCTTTTTTGAGGCTGTCAAGAACATGCAGTATAAGAGGCCTGCTGTTGATTTTATGCAGAACTTTAGGAAGATCGGATTCCATCCGAACTCCCTTACCTCCTGCAAGAACTACTGCTGTTATATTATCTCTTATCATTATTTGATTTTATCTGAGGCGCTAGGATTCGAACCTAGGGATGTCGAGACCAAAACCCGATGCCTTACCACTTGGCGACGCCTCAATTTATATAAAACTGATTTATCAGCTTATATTTCCTTGTTTAAGTTTAGTTAAGAAAACCATTTTATATTTGGATCTGAAATACGCTTCAGCTTTTTCAGCTATATTTCTATCATTAAAAATCCCGAATACTGTTGAACCTGAACCGGTCATCTGTGAAAAATCAGCGCCATGTCCTTCCAATTCATTCTTTATTTCTTTTATCATTGGGTGTTTTAATGTAACGGCATTTTCAAAATCATTCTTTAGATATTCTTTTAAAATATTTATATTATTAGATATAATTCCATTTTTTAATTCCGCTTTTCTCTTTTCGATATTATTAAAATCAACTTTAAAGCTTGTGCTTCTTTTGAAATATCCGTAAGCATCCGCTGTACTAACATGAATTCCATTATTTACAAGCAGAATCCAGCAATTCAAAGTTCCGGATAATCTTTCAATAATTTCGCCTCTGCCTTCGCAAATTGCAATTCCAGGTTCAATGCAGAATGGAACATCCGAACCTGTTTCCGCTGCTGCCTGATAAAGTTCTTCGTTGTTAAGCAACCCTATACTATCATTTATAAGCATAAGCGCTGCAGCTGCATCCGAACTTCCTCCGCCGAGACCGGCACCTGATGGCAGATTTTTTTCCACCACAAAACTGACTTTACCCGATTTACCTGCTTTATTGAAATAGTTAATAGCAGCTTTTGTAATCAGATTTTTTTTAACCGGAATCTGATTAAATTCCGTGCTGTTTATTCCGCCAGAGCAATTTATAATTACTTCCGGCTCTGAATTATTTTCAGTAATAATAATTTCTTCAAGTTTTAAAAGATCAGAAGCTTCTACAGATGCCATCAAACTGAAAATATTATGATATCCGTCATCTCTGCGGTTTAATACCTCAAGATAAAGGTTTATCTTGGCATATGCTCTAGCTATTTTAATCAAGACGCTCCGTTTTAAATGGAATGGCAAAATTAAGATAAGGCCATAAATTTGTCAATAAATTAATTAACTATATGCTCAATTAAAAAGTGGTTTTTTATTCAAAAAACAATGATTAATTATATATTACTTTTTTAAAATTGTCAATCTAAATACTAAAAATATATCCGTTGAAAAATGAAATAAGACTGATTACAATTGAATAATCCATCTGACATTAACAAATTACCGCATAAAAAAATACAGTAATTCGATTTTCTAGTTCCCAATTGCTGATTTAATCCATTGAATCTCCATATCAAAATTTATTCCTGAACGTAATGATGTTATTTCCAGATAAGCTGCATTCGTTTTAAAAATTTTCATGGCATCATCAATATTTTTTGATTCACTGCGAAAAGTAAAATCTATTCCCGTGTCTGAATATTTAACTATTGAAAAAGAATTAATATTCTTTTTCATATCTTTATTCATTTTCCCGGTAAAGCTAACCTCATATTTACAATTTGCTGCCGGAATTATATATGTGCATATGGAATAATAAGATAGCGGAGCATTAATATCATACTCACTTTTAAACACTCTGAATGAGCCTTCTTTATAATAATTAAATATGGCATTTTTAATTAAAACATTACCTGTATTATAACTTTTCAAAAGTCCGCGCTCGTTGATAAAATATGAATCCTGAACTTTCAGTTCCGGTGAACCTCCTGCAAATGAATCAAAAACAAACGAACGGACTACAGTTGGAATTCCCTTATAGTAACCGACTTCAGTAATTAACCCGGTACCTGATAATTCATCAGGTACCATTTCAGCAGTTTCATATTTTGTTATATCTGAAGAGGCTTTATTTAACGGGACAGGTTCAGAAAAATTAAAATTGTAAACATTAATATCTTTTTCAACCGCCTTGTAATTTTTATAATAGAGAACTTTTTCTTTTAAATTTCCGGCGACTGTATATGCTGTTAATAAAAAATGTCCTTTCCCTTTCTGAACTTTTAAATTAGCCCCGGGATTGATATAGCCGTAAGTTCCATAAATTTTTCTGCTGATATTTAATTTCTGTTTTAATGGAACTTTCAGTAAATCAACAGCACCATTAAACTTCAGTTCAAGTTCAATCCATCCGGCATTTTGAGATATAACTTTAACAGGGGCTCCGTCATCCAGCATTCCTATCTGTATGCCATTAATTTTATCGAAAATAACAGCAGGTCCATCTATCATTTCAGCTTTAGCAGATGAAGCTGCTGTTAAACTGATAAGGATTATTAATTCAGCAATTTTTTTATTCATTGTTTGATCTTCTTCCATAAAATAAATTTTAAAACTGCATGATATTTATCTTTTCATGCAATAAACCCTGTAAAGCTTCAATATCATACGCCACTGCTCACTCTCCTGCGAATCCGGCATGGCTCCAATGATATAACCGATAACTTTTCTCTCGAAAACAATTGCATTTATATCGCCTTTAAATCTGTAAATTTGAAATATTCTATTTTTATAATCACGATTAATTATTACAGCTTTCCCGAAAGCGGTAATAGTATCAGGATTTATTCCTACAGCATACGGGAAATCCGACCTGCCGGTAAAATAGTTTCCTCCCAGCCAGAGTATTGCCTCAACCGGCTGTGAATATCTGTTATCAGAATCATCAAATTTAAGATAAAAAGCAACAAGAGTGTTCTCAGGAAAAGCAGGGGCATTTCTGCATTCCACCGGTGCATAAAACATCGCCCTGCGCGCATTTTTATCAATCGGATCATTATCGCATGGGGCAGTATATGGATGTTTATCCATAATTTTTTCCTGGTAAATATCTCCAAGCTTTATTCCACCGAAAGTAAAATCTTCTGCAGTTTTTGAAAACGAAGGTATAGCTAATATTAATGAAATAAAAATATATAAAATTTTTATCATAGGATTATTTCCTTTATAATAAGCAACTCTTTTCCTTAATATAAAACATTTTAGCTTTTCAGATAACCAGGATCAAGAAGTATTAAATAAAAAAAACGCTAACATTCACTGTATATAAAAAAATATTTCTTGAATAATGCAGAAATTATAATTATGATAATTGCTAATGAATGAAATATATAAAATATTAAACTTAATTGCCATAATACAGGGAATTTTTCTTGGAACTATTCTGTTCTTCAATAAAAAAAACAGGTTATCCAACAGAATACTCGCCTTACTTTTATTTGCTCTGGCAATAAGCATGTCGCGCTGGCATTTCCAATTCATCAATTATTCAACAGCATACTACTATATGGCTTATGTAAATATGTCCCTGTATCTTATCTTCGGGCCTTTAATTTATTATTATACTTTATCAATTACTGCAAATATAAAATCATTTTCCAAAAAAGAAATTCTGCATTTCATTCCTTTTATTTCTTTTACCATTTACATAATTACCCGATACCATTTTTTTGGAAAAGCCGGCAGTGTAGAAGATATGAATAAAATTGATAAAACCAGTTATATAGGATTTTACTGGTTAATTTTTATTTTTCTGATTATAATTATGTTATATATTCTTTTTTCTATACGATTGCTTCGAAGACATAATAAAAAAATCAGGGATCTATTTTCTGATATCAGGAACATCAAACTTGTCTGGCTTAATATTTTTCTCGGGATGACTCTGGTATTTTGTCTGATATTAATACTTACAAGCATGATATTCATCAATAAACTTACAGATTCATATTTAGGTAACATAGCCGGATTTTGTATTTATACGGTTTTTCTGTTATCTACATTTGTAATAACATATTTTTCTATAAAATTTCCCGAAGTGTTTGCTCAGGATCAGCTTATAAATAAAAAACCGTATGAAAGTCTTAACATAAATACTGAGCAGCAGGAGATTTACAAAAATCTTATATTAAATTGCATGGATAAGGACCGGCCTTATCTCAATGATGCTCTGACCCTAAAGGATTTTGCAGATTTACTTAAAATTCCACCTCACATGGTGTCAATGACACTGAATACATGCTTAAATCAGAATTTTTATAATTTTATCAATTTATACCGCATAGAAGAAGTAAAAAGAATGCTGGCAGATCCGGCAAAAGATGAATATACAGTTCTCCGAATTGCTTTTGAAGCAGGTTTTAATTCGAAAACTGTTTTTAACACTATGTTTAAAAAAATCACAGGACTTACACCCTCAGAGTTTAGAAAAAAAACAGTTCGTCTTACTTAAGGCGAACGACAACCCATCTTTTTCAGAATACAGTCTGACCGTCTAGCCGGTTCTGCTAATGACAAAAAAATTATTTATATCTGGAGGATTGTATGTCTTTAAAAAGAATTATGCTGCTGCCGGGTTTTCTTCTGGTTTTTGCAGTTCTTATTTCATCCTGCTTTGATGATTCAACAGGAACTTATACTTATACTCATAAAACAGGAATTAAAATCACATCCAAATTCAATAATACAGAGACGATCATCTCAGCAAATGCATTTATACCTGATGCAAAAATCGATAAGGAAATATTCCCAGCTATAGTTTTTATTAACAGCTGGGGAATGGATGAAAACGAATATCTCACATTTGCAGAAAAATTAGCTTCAAAGGGATATATTGCACTGAGCTATTCATGCAGGGGATGGGGTGAATCCGGCGGAGTAATCAAGATGGGAGGCATTGAAGACCGTACGGATTTCAGCGCAGTTCTTGACTGGCTTGAAGCAAATACTCCTGTTGATATAAAAAATCTCGCAGTAAGCGGAATTTCTCTCGGCGGAGGCGGATCTCTTCATGCAGTATCTTCCGATCCAAGGGTAAAAACCGTTGCTGCATTAAGTTCATATATTGATGCAGGCAAGAGTATGTTTTCAGATGAAACACCACGCCTCGTATGGGGATTCATGCTTATCGCATCAGGAGCTCTTAAAGGGGAAATGACTCAGGAATTATATAATGTTTACCTGGATACTTTAACCAATACAAATATTGACTGGCTGTATTCATGGGGAGCTGAAAGATCTCCGATCACATATATCAATGATTTAAACAGGTTAAATAAACCGATTTACCTCAGCCATAACTTCGGGGATCATCTGTTCAGAACTGATGTAACCATAGACTATTTCAACAGGCTTACCGTAGATCACAAACGGCTGGACATCAACCAGGGAACGCATGGAAGCGGTGAAGCGCCGGGACTTTTCAATATTTCAAATTACAGCTATGAGAATGTGCAGAAATGGTTTGATTACTGGCTGAAAGGAATTGATACAGGAATAATTCCAAACAAGGAAAAAAGCGCTGTAATTACCATGGAAGTGAAGCAAACCGGGGAAAGGGTTGAATTCAATACTGATGATTTAAAGAAAACTGATTCAACATACAGCTGGCCTGCAAATTCAACAGCAGAAAAGAAATTTTACATTGGACCGAGAAGTTTATTATCTTTTGGAAGTCTTGGCCAGTCTCCTGCATGGCAGCTTTTCCAGAATATTGTAAATACAATCGAGTCAGGTCTTATCAGCGGAGCTACAAGCGGAATACCTATAATCAGCCAGGGACTAGAACAGTTTAAACTACCTGTAATAACAAATATTAATCTTATGAATTTCACAAAAGCAGCAGTATATAAAACAGGTTCCCTCAGCGATGTTATAAAATTAAGAGGTAATTCTGAAATCAATATGAATATTTCAGTATCGCAAAAGAAAGGGCAGGTGTTTTTCTACCTCTATGATGTTGATATTTTCGGCAATGCTCAATATATTACAATGGGATATAAAACATTCTGGAATTCAACTCCAGGTGCAGTCATGAATGTTAATATAAAATTCATTTCCGCTGCATATGATATTAAAAAAGGACATAGCCTGGCTCTTGTAATGGATACTGACAATCCGGAATTCGGCAAACCGACATTAACTCCTTTTAATGTAATGTTCCATTTCAATAAAAATAATCCTGAAGGAGCAGTTTTAAAAATTACACATAAAAAATAACAGATGAATACGGGATGTCCTAAAAAAGCCCTCCCCCATGATTGGGGAGGCCAGTCTGGTGTGAAATAAAAACTGATTTAACCAGAAACCCTCTCTTATCCCCTCCCAACAAAGGAGGGGATAAACTTTTGGGATAGTCAGATTGCCGTTTAAAAAAATATCTGCTATGTGCTGAATTTAATTTTTTCCCTTGAAAAAAATAAATTAGACTGTTTCGAGATAGAAGATACAATCAGGATTTGAAATAATTAAACAGGGGATATAATTACCCGATTGCGTCCTTCATGTTTTGCAATATAGAGAGCTTCATCGGCAATTCGGATTATACTCCAGGCGTCATCTCCATGTTCTGGAAACGATGCTATTCCTGCAGAAAATGTAGTTTTAATTTCGATATCATGATGTAATGTTATTAAAAGTTCAAACGACATTCTAATATTTTCTATCATACTATGCGCTTGCAGGCTTGCTACTCCATTTAAAACAATAAGAAATTCCTCACCGCCGTACCTGCATACTATATCTGATTTTCTGGTTTTTTCAGTCAGCATTGCTGCCAGTGCTTTTAACAAACTGTCACCAGCCTGATGCCCCCAGGTATCGTTAACTGATTTGAAATAATCTATATCAATCATTGTAAAAGAAAGCGGTATACCGGTACGCTGGGCAAGGGAAAAATCTCGTTCAATCATTTCGTCCATGTAACGTCTGTTGAAAAGACCTGTTAGCGGATCCCGTATAGCTTGTTCCCTGAGCTGTATCTGCAGTGCTTCAATCTTCTCAATTTTATCCGTAAGCTCAACATTGCGTTGCCGTATCTCTCGTTCCATCCGTTTATGCTCGGTAACATCACGCAAATGCACAAGAGTGCCTACCACGTGCTTGCCTCCAAAATATACCGGCTCCACAGACACTTCAAAATCTTTTCCTGTATTGTTGATTTTCAGATGAGCATCAAAGACCCCTTTGTCAGAACGGCAAATACCGCTGAAAAAAGGATGTATTTCGTAAATAAACATTCCAGTTGAACTATATATATCAAGTCCGAATAATTCAGATGCAGCCCTGTTAAACTCAATAAGCCTGTCAGTATCATCTGCTACCAGGATAATATCGGAGATGCCGTTCATAACCATTGACTGTGTAATAGGTGCAAGGTCAAGAATCCGGTATTGGAATACCGCAAGACCCATCAGAATTCCTGAAATCCCGAGAGCAGCAGGTGAAAGTGTATACTGCTTAATAGGGGTTATGCCTGCCTGAAATAAAATATCAACTATAATGAATAGAGCAATACCGGAAATCACAAATACTGTCTGCCGATGCCGTATAATACTTCTTCCTTTAAATGATCTATATAAAATTATACCTGTGATGCCAGCCATAAAATATGAATATATGGCATATATCCAGAACAAAGGTCCGTTTTTGAAAATAATCAGACTTACCTGGGTGTTTTGTAAAAGACTGTAATTATAACGGAACAAAGTATGATACGAACTGGTTAATGAAAGAATAATAACAGAAAAAGGAACAATTGCCAAAATAAGCCAGCGGACACCCCTAAACCATTTGATGGTTCCAATGTGCTGAATGCCGACAGCAAGCCAGAGTGTTGATAAAGGCGCCAGGCCTATAAAACGTGCCTGAGCCCAGATCAGTTTGAGAGAGTAATCAACTGAGCATATTTCCAGGGAATAAAATAAACACCATAATCCTGCAGCAAGCATCAACAGCGCAAATGGTGTTGCCATTGGGATTTTACGATGCCGGAAACTGTATATGCTCAAGGCAAACAGCACCAAAGATGATACAATATGAGGAAAAACAAAAATATTAAATGACATCATTTGTGATTGATCCTTAATCCAAATTGGATATAAAAGTAGATGGTTTTTTAATAAAAATCTCTTATTAAAAAACAGTAAATACCGGATAGTTAAGAAAAATATAAGTATTGGAATAGGCCAAATCAAGAACTATTCCTGATAAAATATCTGTTTTAAAAAATAAAATTATTTTTTCGCATGCAGCTTTACTGAAAAATTCCAGATGTCATTTATACTTTTTTACTTCAGTCCATGAAATCTATAATTTAATCAGCTTCTGCACAACATCGGTAAATTCTGAAGGTGTAAAGGGTTTAATGATCCAGGCTGATGCTCCGGATTCTTTTCCCTCTTTAATTTTTGAATTATCAGCATCTGTTGTCAAAACCAGTATTGGAGTGAATTTGTCAGTTTTGCGGAATTCCTTTATAAAAGTAATGCCGTCCATCTGAGGCATATTAATATCAGTAACACAAAGCACTACATCATTTCCTTTGCTTTTTAAATCAGCAATTTTTTCAAGAGCATTCAATCCATTTTCAGCCTGCATCACAGTCAGACCGAAAGATTTTATAGCAAATTCAACAGCCATTCTTATAGTTGGAGAATCATCAATTACAACAATGTATTTCATATTAAATACCTTAATTAAAAAATAGTTTTATGTATAAGCATACACTTTTAATATATTTCATCAGTCAAACTTTTATTATAAAAAGTTTCTTAATTTTCTTGACAAAGCTTACTTATTTTAATAAATTTTATTAAAATCGTAAGCTTTTATAAATTATGTAATATTATTAAATTAGTGTATAAAAACTTTCCGGAATCATGGAGGAACAATTATGCTGCTCGAAATTAAAGAACTCAACAAAACATATCATTCAGGAGATATAGATTTCCATGCTTTGCGCGGAATAAATCTTAATATTGATTCTGGCGAGTTCACTGCTATTGCAGGCCCAAGCGGTTCGGGCAAAACAACGCTTCTTAACTGCATCGGCTGCATTGACCGCGGCGAAAGCGGGCAGATCCTTCTCAACGGCGATGATCTAATGTCCAAGAAAACTAATGAGCTGGCTTTTTTACGCCGGGATCACTTTGGTTTTATATTCCAGACTTATAATCTAATCCCGGTTTTAACAGTTTATGAAAATATCGAAATGCCTCTTAAACTTTTAGGCAAACACAACGATTCAGAAATAAGCGATATGATATTTGCCATTCTCAAAAGAGTAGGACTAGACGGACTTGAGAAACGCAAGCCTCTGGAGTTATCCGGCGGGCAGCAGCAGCGTGTTTCAATTGCACGTGCGCTGATTAAAAAGCCTAAAATCATTCTTGCTGACGAGCCAACTGCAAATCTCGACTCAAAAACAGGCGAATCAATTGTAAAGCTGATGCAGGAACTGAATAAAAAAGACGGGCTTACTTTTATATTTTCAACACACGACAAACTTGTTATGAAACATGCGAAAAGGCTTATTGAAGTTCATGACGGGAAAATCAAAACCGGAAAAGGTAAGTGAGGAGGCATTCATGAATTCCTATATATTGAAACTTGCCTTCAAAAATATAACCCGCTCAAAAAGGCGGACTATACTCACATTTCTCATGCTTTCATTCGGAGTTTCAATTTACATTCTGATGGCAGGGCTGTTTGACGGCTTTGACCGCACAAGTTTCAAAAACGCAATAGAATTTGAAACAGGACATTTTAAAATTCAGGTGGAGAACTTTGACAAGGACCGTCCTTTTGATAAGGATTATATAATAACCAATATCGATAAGGTCACAAATGTGCTTAAATCAAAAAAATTTATTAAAGGCTATACCGGAAGGCTTCAGATTTTAGGCGAGATCGACAACAGCCAGGACACTACACCTGTAGTTGCTGTCGGTGTCGATCCTCTTCAGGATAAAACTGTTTTTGCACTGAAGCAGTACATATATGAAGGCGGATTTGCAAAGCAGGGTGTTGTTATTGGAAAGAAGCTTGCAGCTGATATGAATCTTAAAATGGGTGATGTGGTTTATATTACATTCCGCAATAAGGACGACATGGTAACTTCAATGCAGCTGGCCATAAGCGGACTGCTTAACTGTAATGATGAAAAGGTCAACATGGGTACAGTGTTCATCAATCTTGATGAGGCGATGAAGGCGATGAACTTCCGCGGAGTAACAGAATTTGCAGTGCTTACTGATGCAAAAACAGAGGATCTTAACCAGGTAAAAAAATATATTACCGAACTTCTAAAAGATCTCCCGGGATTTAAGATGGATCGCTGGGATCAGCAGAATGAAGGCCTGCAGGCTGCAGTTGCAGTAAAAAAGAAAGCATTCGATATATTGCTGCTGTTTATTCTTGCTATTGGTGCTGTAGGCATAGTCAACACAATGCTGATATCAATACTTGAGAAGAGACGCGAGATCGGCACTCTCAAGGCACTGGGAATGCAGGACAAGGAAGCTAGAAATCTTTTTGTATTCGAGGGACTGGTAATTGGCCTGATAGGTAGCGTAATCGGCGCAATCCTCGGCACCTTAATGAATCTTTATTTCGTTGTATATGGAATTGATTATGGAGCCCTGGCTGGGAAGGAATATGCATTCCTTGGAGTTATAAAATCAACCTGGCCTATAAGTGCATATTTTATTTCGATGTTTATGGCTACTTCGTTAAGCGTGCTGGCTAGTTACTATCCGGCAAAAAAAGTCATGATAATGCAGCCTGTTGACTGCCTGCGCACGATTCAATAAGGGGGCCGGTTATGTGGAAACTTGCTATAAAGAATTTAAAGAGAAATAAAAAGCGTTCGTTCCTCACAATTTTATCCGTATTCTCTGCTGCTCTGATTGTCGGCCTTGCGCAGGGGTGGATCTCAGGACTAATGGATTTTTATGTTGATATGTTTATTAAAAACCAGACAGGACTGGTTCGTATCGCTTCTGACGAGTTTATAAAGCGGGAACGCTTCATGCCTGTAGAGGAGAATATCAGCAATGTGGACATCCTCGTGGATGAAATTAAAAAAATTCCTGGTGTAACAAATGTCGAGCCCCGGGTGAGATTCGGCATACTTCTTTCAAACGGAGATAATACGATTGAGTCGCTTGGAGTAGGACTTAATCTGGATGAGAACAGATACAAGCTTAATGAAAAAATGGTCGAAGGCAGCCTCGGAAAAACCGGGATCTATATCGGCCAGGGACTTGCCAGGCGTCTGGGAATAAAACAGGGGCAGGAGCTTCTCATTGCTTCAAAAACTGCGGAAGGCGGATTGAACGGGATCAAGCTCAGGGTAGAGGGGATTTTCAAGCTTGGTAATTCTTTTTTTGACAGGAAGTTTTTTTTCATAAGCCTTACTGATGCGCGGCGTCTGCTTAAAATGCGCAATAGTGCTACCGAAATACTCGTGTATGGCAATGACAAGGAAAAAGTCGATTTTATTAAGGAATCTATAGTGAAAGTTATTCCGGCAGGTGTCAGAGCCCAGTCATATACAGAACAGATCGGACCATTATACGCCATGTTAAAGGCAATGAAATTCATGTTTGTCATATTCGGCGGTTTGATTCTTTTTCTCGCATCCTTTGTAATAGTAAATACAATGATGATGAATATTTTTGAACGGATCAGGGAACTGGGAACCATGAAAGCACTCGGCATGACCGATAGAGAAGTATTCTGGGGGCTTACTCTCGAGGGAGCAATCATGGGTGCTATAGGAGGAGTTTTTGGTTCAGTAATAGGTTATCTGTCATTGGCAGTTGTTAACATGACAGGAGGGGTAAATCTCGAGTCAATGATGAAATCTATAGAAATGCCTTTTGATTATATCATGTATCCTAATCTGAGCTTTTTAAGCCTGCTTGGTGCAGTTGTTCTATGCATAATTGTTCCTGCTCTTGCAGCAATGATACCTGCGAGGTATTCAAATAAACTTATGCCTGCAGATGCATTGAGGAAATAGACCCCCTTTACTCCCCCTTGATAAGGGGGAGATGCCGAAAGGCAGAGGGGGTTATGTATCCCTCCGGGGGTTTTAGGGGGCTAAAACAAATATTATAATGAAAACAGAAAATAAAAAATACAGAAAGCTTATTGATACAGGCAAAGAACTTTTTTTTAAACACGGAATAAAGCGTGTCACCATAGAAGAGATATGCGAAAAATCCGGTGTAAGTAAAATGACATACTACAAACATTTCTCGAATAAGCGGGACCTCGTTATTAAAATTCTGGACGAGCTTATAGATGAAGGGTATAACAAGTATAATGAAATAATTGATAAAAAAATTCCTTTCACAGAAAAAATAAAATCAATAATTGAATTTAAGCTGGAATCAGCTTCGGAATACAGCGATGCTTTTATTGACGAAGCTGGCAAGAGTGATTCATATATTTATAAATATTTAATTTCAAAAACTGCTGACAGAACAAAAAGCATTGAAGAAATGTATAATATCGGCATTAAAGAAAAGTCTATAAATCCTCAATGCTCAATGGAATTCTTTATATATATGATATATAAAACAGGCGAATTATTTAGTGATGAAACTATTATTAAATTATATCCTGAAAAAGAATTAAGACTTTCCGTAATATTGAATTTTTTCTTTTTCGGAATAATGGGGAAATCTGAATAAAATTATTTTTTTTACAAACAGGAGCTGTAAAATGAAAGCAATAATTATTATAATAGGAATTTTACTTCCATCCTTTGCACTGGCTGAGACAGCCCAGGAAATAATCGCTAAGGTTGATAAAAACAGAGTATATATAACTCAGAAATTTTCATCAAAAATGACTATAACCAAGGGAAAAACCCAGCTTGTAAAAACGATAGAGGGTTACAGTAAAAAAGAAGGGCTGAAATCGTTCATGTGGTTTACAAATCCTGAAGACAGAGGTGTAAAATATCTGAAATCAGGAAAAGAGCTATGGATATATTTTCCGGATGCAGACGATATAATGAAAATATCCGGTCACATGCTTAAGCAGGGAATGATGGGCAGTGATATTTCCTATGAGGATATGCTTGAAACCGAAGAAGCAAGGAAAAAGTATTCATCAAAATTATTGAAAGATGATAAATTTGACGGGAAAGACTGCTATGTTGTTGAACTCAATGCCATTGTACCTGACGCTTCATATGAAAAACAGATAATGTATGTTGATAAGAAAATTTATCTTCCGCTTAAAATGGAAATGTACGCAAAGGGAGGAAGGCTGATAAAAATTTTTACTTCATTTGATGTTACAAATATCGGTGGAAGATATATTCCGAAAAGATCAGAAATCCATGACGTCCGCAAAAAAAATTCAAAGACAACGCTTGAAACTATCAATATAACTTTTGACGCTCCCGTTTCTGAAGATATTTTTAATAAACGGAATTTAAAAAGATAGTACTGCCGCATGAAACGGAAATCATTTAAAACTGCCCTGGGCATATTCATAGGAACAATTTTTGCAATATTATCCGGATCTGTAAATCCATTATCTGCTGAAATAAAACTAGGCGGTTTGGTTAGAAATGATGCTTATGTCAGCAAGGTAAAGGATGATGCAGTATTCACGGATATTCTTGAAAGCCGCCTAGAATTCACCGCAGTATCACAATCTGAAGACTGGAAATTTTTTACTGACGCGAGGCTTTATCTCTATTACGGGAAAACTGCAAACAATGTCTCCTTTGAGGCAAAAGTCATGAGAAGCTTTTTAAGATATTTTTCCCCGATCGGTAATTTCACTTTAGGAAAAACATACATCAATTTCGGAAATCCCGGAATATTCAATCTATTCGAAATGAACAAAACAATTAACTTTGCCGATTTGAAATATGACAGGGACGGAATCCTTGCTTTTGAATATGATCTATCCGTAAGCACAGCATTCTTCTGGAAAATATACGGCAGTCCTGATTATAAATTTGATAAATCTTCCTATGGAACAAGTATAGGTTTTAATGCTGGCGGTTTTGATTTCGGAGCTGTAGCAAACAGGAAAGCTATTAATTCAAATATTGCAGGAGTCTATTTTAAAGGCGATCTGTTTTTTGGAGTACAGGGCGCATATGCAATGAATTTCAACGACAACGGTTCCACATATCACAGCGAAGCAAATTTCGGAGTTGACTACAGTTTTCTCGAAGGAAATTTAATTTTATCAGCTCTGTTTTATTATAATGAAAATGGTGCAGCATCAGTAGAGAGCTATGTTTTTTCTCCAAATGCATTTTTATTTGCAAGATACTATATATACGCAAATATTACAGGTATAATTGATGAATTCATATCGCTCCAGCTTTCTGCTTTTTTTAATTTAATTGATGGAAGTATTTTAATTATTCCAGCTGGTAATTTTAAAATTGCAAACGGTCTTACAGTCATAACTCAATTTTTAATAATGACAGGTGACGGAAGAATGGATTTTTCAAGAGACAGATATTCCGACTTTTCTGTTATTTTACGGGTTGAAGGAAAATTTTAAAAAAATCAGAATAATACACTGAATAGTGAATTGCCGGAAATCAATCATTCCTCCACAGGAAATCTAATTGACACATTTATTCTAAACAAAAAAAAGTAGATTTTATCGCAGTTATTTATTATATTAAAAAAAGTATAACTATAAATTAAAAAACAAGAGGTACTGAATGAAATTTTTTATTGATACAGCAGACGTAAATGAAATCAGAAAAGCAAGAGATCTTGGAATACTTGACGGAGTTACAACAAATCCTTCGCTTGTAGCAAAAATCGGAAGGCCATATAAAGAAGTTCTTACTGAAGTTGCAAAGGAAGTTAAAGGCCCTGTTTCAGCTGAAGTTATAGCTTTGGATTTTGACGGAATAATAAAAGAAGGCAAGGAACTTGCCAAAATATCGGATAATATTAATATTAAAGTTCCGCTGATGGAAGAAGGATTGCGTGCAGTGAAAAAATTCGCTTCAGAGGGAATTCAGACAAACGTAACACTATGCTTTAATGCGCTTCAGGCACTGATGGCAGCAAAAGCAGGTGCAACATTCATATCGCCATTTATCGGCAG
This sequence comes from uncultured Leptospirales bacterium, assembly GCA_964392365.1. GTDB lineage: Bacteria > Spirochaetota > UBA4802 > UBA4802 > UBA5550 > CAYMPH01. Next base: position 80,469 of record CAYMPH010000008.1, on the reverse strand, counting down.
ACTCGATGACATTGCTTCCGAGGGAATGGAAGTTGTTGAGGAAATTCTGGATATTTACAACAACTACGGATACGAAACAGAAATAATTGTAGCATCAATCAGAAACCCTCTTCATATCAAACATGCTGCTTTGATAGGTGCAGATATTGCAACAATACCTTTCTCTATTTTCCAGAAAATCGTTAAGCACCCGTTAACTGATTTGGGAATTGAGACTTTTCTTGCAGATTATAAAAAAATACCAAAGGCGTAATAAAATGACAGCCATTGAATGGAACAAATCTTACAGCGTCAATATCCCATCCCTGGACGAACAGCATAAAAAGCTGTTCGTGCTTTTTAATAAAACACAGAATCTGATTCAGGAAGAGAAATCCGAATCAGACTTGAATGAAATATTTGACGATGCAATAAATTATGCAATAGAGCATTTCAGATATGAAGAAAAACTGATGTCTGAAAACGGCTATGAAAAATTTGCAGCCCATAAAATGGATCATGAAAAATTTATTGAAACTGTAAAAAACTATATTACAAGATTTCATTCAACAGATTCCATGCATCCGCAGCCTGTTGAGGTACTGGGTTTTTTAATTGACTGGCTTCAAAATCATATTCTGAAAAGAGATAAAGAATACTCAATGCTTCTTGAATCCAGAGGTGTAATCTGATGGATTTTAAACTGCTGAAAGATAATGATAAAAAAATTGATTTCCCTGCACCAATGACTTTTAAAGCTGTGTTTAGAAACAAGCCTTACATTATTGACAGCATAAAATCTGTACTTTCTGAGAATGATATTACAGGAGAAGTTTTATTAAAAGAAAGCAAAGAAGGAAAATTTATTTCTTATACTATTAATGCACTTTTTCAAAGCAATGAAATGCTTGATTCCATCTGCGCAAAAATATCTTCACTGGAAGGCTTTATGACAATGTTTTAAATTTCTGAAAGCGTTCTGCCTGCAATTGCTCCGCTGCTCCATGCAAACTGCAGGTTGAATCCCCCGCTGTCTCCGTCAACATCAAGAAGCTCTCCGGTTATATAAAGATTTTTCACAAGCTTTGACTCCATTGTTTCAGGATTGATTTCATCAGTTGACACTCCGCCTGCAGCAACTACCGCGTCAGTGAAATCCCTCGGTTTTCCGGGAGTGAGTTTAAAGGATTTTAAAGATGCAGCAAGATTTTCCTTTTCATTTCTGCTCAGTTCGCCGTTTCGTTTCTCTGGAGAAATTTTTACTGCATCCAGAATAATATCAGGCATTCTTTCTTTCAATATTGATAAAAGGCTGAATGATGTTTTTTTTCCTTTATCCGATAAAACTATTTCCAGTTTACTGTTAAGCGAATCCACACTGTCATAAGGAAAAAAATCAATTTCAACTGCAGGGGCTTTCCCCTTAAGCAGATTATTATTCAGCTCCCTTGAAATATCCAGAGCAGCGGGACCGGACAGGCCGTATGATGTGAATAGAAGTTCACCTATAGTTGAAGCCTTAACCTTTCCATCAAGTACAACCCTGCAGCCGCAATCCCATTTAATACCTTCAAGCTTATGAAGATTTTTACTGCTTATATTAACCGGAAGAATTGCCGGAAATGGTTCTATAATTTTATGGCCGAATGATGCTGCGAGTTCATAACCTGACATTGAAGCGCCTGCTGCAGTATAGGCAATGCTCCCTGCAGCCAGCACTACTGCATCAAACTGATATATTTCTTTTCCAGCTGTCTCAAGTTTAAAACCATTTTCAGTTTTTACGATGCTGTCTATTTTCCTGTGAAGTTCTACAGAAACATTTCTTCTGGAAAGTTCGTATGCAAATATTTTCACTACAGTGGAAGATTGAAGAGATGCAGGGTAAAGCTTCCCATTTTTTTCTTCAATAAGCGGCAGACCGATTGATTCGAAAAATGATACAGTTTTTTTCAACCCGAATTTTTTTAATACTGCATCTATAAACTGAATATTTCCGGTATGATATTTATCCGTGCTGATATTCAAGTTTGTAATATTGCAGCGCCCGTTTCCTGAAACGAGAATTTTCCTGCCTATTTTTTTCTGTTTCTCAAAAAGAGTAACTGAATTTTTTTCTGCTGCGAACAAAGCAGAAATCAGTCCTGATGCACCTCCGCCTATAACAGCTATTTTCCGTGAACCGGATTCCATTTATAAAATCTGCTTTTTATCAGAATAATATATTGCATTTATATTAATAAGAGTTTTCATTTTCTTCCTTAAAATAATTGAACAGGTTTTGCAAAAACCTGTTTTGAATGAATCTAACTTTGAACTGAATTATTTTATAATAAATATGCAGTATCATTTTTTCAAGCTATTTTCAATGATATCGCAAATATAGAGAAATTAGTTCTTTACAAATTAGATTAAAAGCTTCTAATGTATCTACTTCTTTTTTAAAATTGTACTTAAAAATAATTAATACATTCAGACAAACTCGCGAGGAAAAAATGGATAAATCGATAGAATTAACCGTTAAAGAAAACTATACCATCTTAAAAATTCTCCTCAAAGAATATAATATTTACAACACTACCTCAATATCAAAACTGTTTGAAGAAGAAATTGCATCAATATCAACTCCATATGTGTTTATTGATTTTAATGAAGTATTATATATTGATTCTTCCGGGATTGGATCATTAGCTCACATTAAAAAAAGCCTCAATAAAAAAGGAATTGAAATGATCTGTATAGGCATGATAGAAAATGTTATTAAAGTTTTCAAGATTACAAACACAGAAACTTTATTTCACATCCTTGATTCAGTTGAAGAAGCAATTAAATTTATATCAGCAGATTCAGTATTATAGTAATGCTATTTCCTGCAAATAAAATATTCATAATATCAGTTTAAATTGTTGCAAATAAATTATGTCTTTTCTTAATGCCTAAGGAAATCAATAATTTCCTTGAACTGATTCCCAGTCAGAGTGTAAGCTTTTTTGCAGGAGAATTATTATGAAATTAATGGATAAAATTTTCTATTATATTCGCCGCTTTTCTAAATCAATCAAGCTATTCTTCATAATAAGTGGTCCCGGCATAATTGTAATGCTGGCTGATAACGATGCTGGCGGAATTACAACCTATGCCGCCACCGGAGCTAAATACGGATACGGCCTTATTTGGTTTTTACTCATCCTGCTTCCGGTTGCATATTATGTTCAGGAAATGACTGTCCGTCTAGGAGCTGTAACAAAACACGGACATGCAGAAGCTATTTTCAGTGCGTTTGGACCTTTCTGGGGATGGTTTTCACTGATCGATCTTGGCATTGTCAACTGGATGACTCTGGTCACAGAATTTATCGGCATGACTGCTGCATTAAGTATATTTAATATCCCGCCTGTGCTTACAATTCTTATTGTTATTTTTCTTATGGGGATAATGGTTCTTTCAGGACGTTACTGGACATGGGAAAAAATTGCATTTCTGTTTGCAGCTCTAAACCTTATATATATACCTTGCGCTTTTATGGTTAATCCATCTGTTCCTGATATTATAAAAACCGGTTTTATCCCTCATTTCCCGGGTGGATTCAATAATGAAATTTTCTTTTTTCTTATGGCAAATATAGGAACTACAATAGCTCCCTGGATGATTTTTTTCCAGCAGAGCGCAGTTGTTGATAAAGGCCTTCAGGAAAAAGACATCCCATGGAGCAAGATGGATACTTTAATAGGATCAACATTGACAGTAATTGTCGCTATATTTATTGTAATTGTTACCGGAACTGTATTGAAAGGACAGAATATTGAAAGCGCTGCGCAGGCTTCAGTAATGATCATGGGCATTAACAAATACGTCGGAACATTTCTTGCCATAGGTCTTTTCGATGCAGGATTACTTGGCGCTATATGCATTTCTCTTGCGAGTTCATGGGCATTCGGAGAGGTTTTCGGCTGGGCTCACTCTTTAAATAAAAAAGTAAGAGAAGCTCCATGGTTTTACTTTGCATATTTCTTTATGCTTGCAACAGCTGGAGCTATTGTATTGATTCCAGGCGCGCCTCTTGTACTGATAACGCTTTTTGTTCAGGTAATAGCCGTAACTCTTCTGCCTGCAGCTCTTGTTTTTTTATTAGTTCTTTTAAATGATGAAAATTTAATGGGAAAGTACAAGAATAATCTCTTTCAGAATATTATAAACATAACAATTGTAACAGGGATTATTATTTTATCAACACTATACGGTATCAGCGCGATTTTCCCTGATCTGTTTAAATAAGGATGTCCGCATATGATTAAACAATTTAAAAAATTTCTTAATAATATATCTGAAATAAATAAAAAGTATACCGTGCCTACAATAAAAATGACGCCCATGGTAAAATTCAGTCTCCTGCTTCTGCGATTGTATCTTATTGTGCTTGTGGGCCTTCTCATTTTTAAATTTATTACAATGTTAAAATGATTCCTGAACAAATATTTACTTTTTTCATTTAATCAAATATTCCGAGGATAAATATGAATGAAATCACTGTAGCTAAAAAAATAATTCCGGATGAACATTATTTTATTACGGAATTGATTGGTGCAAAAGTGCTGTCAAACAACAAAAAAATCGGGCGTCTTGAGGATCTGATTATTGTTGAGATGGGTTCTGTCCCTCATGTCACGCAATTTTATATACGCAGACCTTTCGGCAACACGCCGCTTCTTATTCCCATTGATAAAATCATTTCTCTGTCAGAAAATAAAATCAAGGTTGATATTGAATCTATAGAAAAATACGAAAGCAATCCTGCTCCAGATGCAATGCTTTTGAAAGATTATGTACTTGATAAAAAGGTAATCGATACTGAAGAACATGAAGTGTCGGTTGTATATGATATCAGGATTGCTGTTATAAATAAAAAAGCTTATGTATGGGATGTTGATTTCAGCCACTATGGACTTTTCAGACGTATCGGGCTTGAATGGCTTGCGAAGCTTCTGAGGATTGATGAAGAATATATACCGTGGTCTTATATACAGGCTCTACCGCTTCATATAAGCAGTTTCAAGGGTGATATAAAATTAAAAACCCTGAAAGAAACCCTCGCTGAAATTCAACCAGTTGATATGGCGGATATTCTTGAAGAGCTGGATATGGAACAGCGGACTGCTATATTTAATGAACTCGAACCGGAACATGCATCTGATACTCTGGAAGAACTGGAACCAAATGTTCAGAGAGAAATGATCTCTTCATTAAACATGGACACTGTAATTACACTTATCAATGAAATGACTCCAGCTCAGGCTGCAGACCTGCTTTCAGTAATTCCTTACGCTGAAAGAGAATTAATTATTAAACTGCTCGATCCGGAGAAAAAGGAAAAGATTCAGGCAATCATTGAAAAACAGGATCATAATATTTTAAACTTTACAACATCTAACATACTCAAATTTTTTCCGGATGACAGAGTGGAATACATAAGAGATAATTACAGCAAATTTGCCAAAGACAAGGATATCATAATGTATATCTATGTTGTAGATAGTGATGATTTATTACTTGGCGTTCTGGATATAAAAGAGCTGCTTCAGGCAGATGAAAATCAGCTTTTAAAAGATATTATGGTCGAGGATGTTCTTGATTTAAAAACAGAAGAAACATTGAAAGAGGCTGCATTTATGTTTTCAAGATATGGTTTTCGAGCAATACCAGTGACAGACAGCAGTAATAAAATTCTCGGAGTAATACCCTATAGGGATGTAATGAACCTGAAACACAGATTTTTATAGAATAAAAAAATCCGGGTTCTATAGCAGATAAAATCATTATTGCTTTTTTATTCACATTATTTATAATATCCATCTGGATCAGCTGCACTTCATATGAAATCTTGAATTCTTCAATCAGAAGTACATGTATGATTACATAAGTTTAAATACAAATTATTTTGAATTATCCTCAAAGGAGTTTTATCTGATGACAGGCAGCAGTAATCAAACAGCTGAAAAAGAAAAAAAATCTGCAGCATTAACTTCTGTTGCAGCTGCTGTTGTTTTAACAACCATGAAAATTGTTGTGGGCGTTATAACAGGAAGTCTCGGTATACTTGCTGAAGCTGCACACTCCGCTCTTGACCTTGTGGCAGCATTAGTAACTTATATTGCTGTTTCAATTTCAGATAAACCGGCAGATGAGAACCACAAATATGGCCATGGAAAGGTTGAAAATCTGTCTGCTCTTTTTGAAACTTTCCTGCTTCTTATTACCTGCGTGTGGATTATTTATGAATCCATACAGCGACTTTTTTTCAAAGCAACCCACGTAGATGCATCCATTTGGGCTTTCATTATAATGGTTATTTCAATAGCACTTGATTATTCAAGATCCCGCATTTTATCCAAAGCAGCAGAAAAATACAGCAGCCAGGCTCTTGAAGCAGACGCACTTCATTTCAGCACAGATATTTGGAGCTCTGCAGTTGTAATACTGGGACTTGCATTTGTTAAATTTTCTGAACTTTTTCCTGCATATTCTATGTTACAGAAAGCAGACGCGATTGCAGCTCTCGGGGTTGCGATTATAGTTATATATGTAAGTATCAAACTCGGGCTAAAAACTATATCTGCACTTCTTGACGAGACTCCGGCTGGTATGGAAAAAAAGATCAAGGAGCAGGTTGAAAAAATCAATGACATTTGCGATTGCCATAATATCAGGATGAGATATTCAGGGGCTACTCTATTTATTGATGTTCATGTTCTTATGGATGGAGATCAGCCTCTGAAAATTGCGCACGATATTACAGAAAAAATTGAAAAAGCAATCCAGGAAATTTACCCCGGATGCGATGTAACAGTGCATCCGGAGCCGATTCCAACTGATCCTGAAAAAAAAGACTGAATAACTTTATTTTCTTTTTAAAGAAATTATTTCAACATTCTTTTTAGGAACATCCTCAAAATATCCGGATGAGCCTGTTTCTACAGTTTTAATCTTATCAACAACATCCATTCCATTAACAACTTTTCCGAATACTGCATAACCCCAGCCCTGAACTGTTTTTGAAGAATGGTTCAGAAAATCATTATCTTTTACATTTATGAAAAACTGTGACGAGGCGGAATCCGGAACCTGTGTTCTTGCCATGGCAAGAGATCCTTTCACATTTTTCAGCCCGTTATCTGCTTCATTTTTCACAGAATCTTTTGTGTCCTTTTCCTTCATACCCGGCAGAAAGCCTCCGCCCTGAATCATGAAGTTATTTATAACCCTGTGAAAAATTGTTCCGTCATAAAAGCCTTCATCAACATATTTTAAAAAGTTTGCTACAGTAAGCGGGGCTTTCTCATCATTGAGTTCTATTTCAACATCGCCTTCGCTTGTTTTCATTATTACATTTACCATTGATTCACTCCATTTATATTGTCATTCCCGCGCAGGCGAGAATCCATTTAAGAAATACATAATATTAAATAACCACAGTAAAAAAAATATTGAATTTAATCAAACAAAAAAATCACTTAAAATAAGTACCCCCGTATTATAGGATGTATCGTAATAATTCAATAATTAATATAATCAGGGAAAACATATTGAACTATTTTCCATTTATTATTTTCCTTAATTATCATATTTAGTCCAAACATTCTTTCTTTGTTATCTTTTTTTGCATTTTTAATAATAAATCCACCTATAACTTCTGAATTTTGAATTTTAGTATAATTCATTCTAAAACAACCATCTGAAGGAATTTTAAACCCTTTATCAAATTTTTCAAATAAAACAATTAAAGAATTATTTTTATCATTCTGGACATACTTATACAGGAAACTATTAACTGAAATCATTGATTGAATTTTTACTTTATCATGAAGATAACATGCTTCTTCAAATTCAGTTAAAGTTTTATTAAATATATATTCAGGTAAAATTTTGTAATAGTAAAATGATATTAAAATAGCTATAGCTATAATTATAAATATTATACTAATTGAATATTTTATATATTTTTTTATTTTCACTATCAGTCAAACTTCATAGACAGATCAAAAGCCAGAACAGAATGAGTAAGCGCACCCATTGATATAAAATCAATATCAAGCTTTTTCAGTTCAGAAATTCTTTTTTCATCAACATTACCTGAAACTTCTATTAAAGCTTTTTTATTAATTATAGAAACGCATTCTGCCATTACTGATGTCCTCATATTATCCAGCATAATAATATCTGCTTTGTTTTCCAGAGCTTCTTTTACTTCATTTATATTTGACGCTTCAACTTCAATTCTAAATTTGTTCCCGTATGCCAGTTTTACTTTGCCGACAGCCTGCGTTATTCCGCCTGCAGCTTTTATATGATTATCCTTTATTAAAACCATATCATACAGACCCATTCTGTGATTTTCTCCGCCGCCTGTTTTAACAGCATATTTATCAAGCAGGCGGAATCCCGGCAATGTTTTCCTTGTATCGAGAATTTTAATTTTTGTGCCTGAAAGCAGTTTTGCAGTTTCATTTGAGAATGTTGCAATGCCGCACATCCTTTGCAGAAAATTAAGAGAAGTTCTTTCACCTTCGAGAAGGCTCACCGTTTTCCCTGAAAGCTCAACTGCAACATCGTTTCTGTTTATATGCGCTCCATCTGCAATATTAATTTTTACTTTCACCTGTGGATCAATCTGTCTGTAGACATAAGAAACAATTTCACCTCCGCAGAAGATCCCGCTTTCCTTTGAAATAATTTTTGCCAGGGATTCGTGATCTTTATCGAATACAGCTCGCGTGGTTACATCACCGCTACCTATGTCTTCAGTAATGGCGAGTCCGATTAAAGTGTTTATATCTTCATATTTAATTTTCATTTCCCTGCCTTGCTCATCAATGAAATTTTCTTTTCTGTTCCTATCATCTGATCGCGAAGAGCAGCTGCTTTTTCAAAATCCAGTTCTTCCGCTGCTGCTGTCATATCCTGTTTCAGCCTTATTACAAGCTCTTTAAGCTCGTTTACGCTTGATGATCTGTACTCTTTAGTATATTCAGCAACAAGAGATATAATTTTATTCTCGTTTTCATATTCACGCTCAATTATATCAAATATTTCTTTGCGGATAGATTCAGGCTTAATGTTATGTTTGATATTATATTCATGCTGAATTTTACGCCTGCGATCAGTTTCGTCGATTGCAAACTTCATCGAATTTGTAATTTTGTCCGCATACATTATTACTCTTCCGTTTAAATTCCTTGCAGCGCGGCCTGCAGTCTGAATCAGGGAACGGTTCGATCTCAGAAAACCTTCCTTATCTGCATCCAGAATTGCAACAAGGGAAACTTCCGGCAGATCAAGGCCTTCCCTGAGTAAATTTATTCCAATAAGACAATCAAATTCACCCTTGCGCAGATCCCTGATAATTTCAACACGCTCTATGGTTTCAATTTCCGAATGGAGATACCTTGCCTTGATTCCTGATTCCTCAAAATATTTTGCAAGATCCTCTGCCATTTTTTTTGTTAAAACTGTTACAAGAGTTCTTTCATTTAATTCAGTTCTTTTATTCACTTCACCAATAAGATCATCCACCTGATTCTTTGCAGAACGCACTTCAATTACCGGATCAAGAAGGCCTGTGGGACGCACCACCTGCTCCACAATCTTCACGCTGTTATTCAGCTCATAATCCCCTGGAGTTGCTGATACAAATATTGCCTGCTTGATTATCTTTTCAAATTCATCAAAATAAAGAGGCCTGTTGTCAAGTGCAGACGGAAGGCGAAATCCGTAATCAACCAGATTCTGTTTTCTTGAACGGTCGCCCTCGAACATTCCCCTGACTTGTGGCAACGAAACGTGCGACTCATCAACGAGCATCAGATAGTCATCTTTAAAATAATCGAGAAGACAGGAAGGGCGCGATCCGGCTTTTCTCCGGGATATGATACGCGAATAATTTTCAATGCCGTTGCAGTAGCCCATTTCTGTAAGCATTTCCATATCATACTTTGTTCTGCTTTCAAGTCTCTGAGCTTCAACAAGCTTGTTGTTTTTCTTTAATTCTTCAAGCCTCAAATTCAGCTCTTCTTCAACAAGGCGGACTGTATCTTTAATATCATCCATAGAAGAAACAAAAAGTTTAGCCGGATATATAATGCATTCGTTAGCCTTGCCGGTTGAACGCGAACTTACAGGGTTAATCTTTGTTATGGATTCAATCTCATCACCAAGAAACTCAATCCTGAAAGCTTCCTGATACAGATAAGCCGGGTACACCTCAAGCACATCGCCTCTAACGCGGAACATTCCGCGGCTGAACTCGATGTCGTTTCTTTCATAAAATATAGCAACGAGCTTACGCAATAGATCGTCCCTGCTTATTTCATCGCCAACCTTTATCAGCAGATGGTGGCTGTCAAATTCCTCCGGTGAGCCGAGACCGTATATGCAGGAAACTGAAGCTACAACTACAACATCCTTTCTCTGCATAATTGAAGATGCAGCCTTGAGGCGAAGTCTTTCTATTTCATCATTGATAGATGAATCTTTTTCAATGTAAAGATCTGAAGATGCAACATATGCTTCAGGCTGATAATAATCATAATATGATACGAAATATTCCACCGAGTTTTCAGGGAAAAATCCCTTGAATTCACGGAACAGCTGTGCAGCAAGAGTTTTATTGTGAGTTAAAACCAGCGTAGGCTTCTGAATTTTTTCTATAACCTTTGCCATGGTAAAGGTTTTTCCGGAACCGGTTACGCCGAGAAGAGTCTGGAATTTATTTCCATCTTTCAGGCTGCCATACAGTTCGTCCACAGCGCGTTTCTGATCGTCAGATACTTTATATTCCGATATAACTTTAAAATCAGGCATTTACTTTTCCGGAAAATAATTTTTTACCTGCTACTGCAATGAAATATATTATAGTCCCTGCTGTTACCATTGTAGCTCCAGCCGGAGTATCAAGATAGTACGACAGAAATAGTCCGCCGCCCATTATAAATGCTGAATACAAAACTCCGGCTAATAAAACTCGCCTGTAATCGTTTGAAATAAGAAGACCGAAACTTGCAGGCAGGACAGTAAGTGCAGACACTAGAACAATCCCAACAATCTTCATGCTGATAACAATTATTGCTGCAAGGAAAACAAGCAGCATTGAATCGAGAAATTCCACATTCACGCCAGCTGCCCAGGCTGCTTCCTCATCAAAAGTCATGAATAAAATTCTGTGAAGAAATAAAAAAACGAATACCATAAAAAGCAGAAGAACTGAAAAAGCAATAATATTATCTGTATTCGTTACTCCTAAAATGTTCCCGAAAAGATAACCCTGCAGATCAAAGGTGTAGTTTTTTTTCAGCGAAATTAAAATTGCTCCAAGCGCCATGGCGAATGAAAAAAATATTCCAATTCCTGCATCATAAGAAATATTACCATGCCGGACAAGCTTTCCGATTATAAGTGCGGAAACCGCGCAGAATACAAGGGATACAGGAAAAGGATCAAGCCCCAGTACAATGCCGAGTGCCACTCCGCCGAATGCAGTATGTGAGATTCCGGCTCCCATGAAAGACATCTTTCTCATAACTGTAAAAAAGGAAAGCAATCCGAATAGAACAGCAAGCACAGCGCTCATTATCAGGGCGTTCCTGAAAAAATTCAACCCCAGCAGCTCAGCCATTTTTTTCTCCGCAGTCAGCGCATTCTGTTCCGTGACTTATAAAATGAATATGACTTCCGAAAATTTCCTCAAGATGTTTATTAGTACAGTCATGAGGAGTTCCGTGATAGTGAAGTTTCTTTTTTATGCAGGCTATGTTATCAACAACTGAAGAAACAGATCCTATATCGTGTGAAACCATAATTACTGTTATTCCTTCAGTATCTCTTATTTTTTTCAGCATAATATAAAAATTATCATGGGCAATTGCGTCAAGTCCTGTTGACGGCTCATCAAGAAGAAGGATTTTCGGCTTAACAGAAAGAGCGCGCGCAATTATAACACGCTGCTTCTGCCCTCCGGAAAGGTGCGCGAAGCGGTCATTTTTTTTATCCAGCATTTCAACCAGATCAAGAGATTTATCAATTGTTTCTTTTTCTTCTGCAGATAATTTTTCCAGTAATTTTTTTATTGAATAGCGCCCCATTGCAGCAATATCAAAAACTGAAGCAGGAAAATTCAAAAATCTGCCTGACTCCTGAGGGAGATATCCGATCACACCCTGCCCTCTTACCTGGTCAGGCGTTCTGCCGAAAATTTCAACTTTCCCTGAATCAGGTTTTACAGAGCCTAGAATTGTTTTAAGCAGAGTTGTTTTGCCGCTGCCGTTCGGTCCCACAATTGAAAGTATCTCATTTTTTTTAACACTAAGATTTATATCTTCAATAATCGTCAGATCGCCGTAAATTACATTTACACCGCTGACCTTTACTGCAATATCTGTATCCAAAATATTCATTTTTTATTCAACTCAGAATATAATATTTCTGTATTATAAAGCATAAGATCAATAAAATTTGACCTTCCGGATTTTAATGGAGAACCCATTGAATCCAGCTTCACAAGCCTGCCTCCGATTTCTGAAACAAGAGTTTCAGCTGCACGGCTTTTAAGATCAAGATCAATAATTATTATTTTAACATTATTTTTTTTAGCGCCGGACGAAAGATCTTTCATTTTTTTCACTGATGCTTCAGTTCCATGCCCGGGTTCAATAACACCTGTAATTTCCAGGCTGAAATCCTCAGCAAAGTAATTCCAGGACGGATGCCATTGCATAATTTTTTTAAACTGCAGCTTTTTAAATTTTTCAGATGCAATTTTATCTGCCGCATCCAGCTTATCAGTATAATCCTTAAAGTTCTTTTTATAATATTCAGCATTAGATTTATCTTTTCGGGATAAAAAATTAAAAGCAGATTCCGCTATAATTTTTCCTCCTCTGAAAGTAAGCCATATATGAGGATTTATTCCATTCTCATCATCATGTTTTTCTTTATTTTTATCAGCATGATGATCATCTCTGTTTAGAATATTTTTATTGAATGAGTATTTGTTAAAAGCTTCTTCTTTGATTAAATAGTATTTTGATGATTTCCCTGATAAAAACTTTTCCATCCAGCCGTCAAAATGTTCATCCACTCCGATAAAATATTCTGCAGATGAAATTTTTTTCACATCCGAAGGAGAAGGTTCAAAGGTATGAGGATTGGCTCCTGCAGGTACTACAAAAAAAACATCAGCCTTATCTCCTGCAATATTTTTAACAATATCGCTGATTGGGAAAACCGATACAGCAATTTTAATCTTATCTGACTTGACTGAATCTTTTCCAGAGCATGAATTTATAATTAATACGAGGATTATAAATATAAAATTTTTCACTGCTTATTATCATCCTTTTCTTCAAAAAGAATTTTCAGAAATATCTCAACAAGCTCAGGATCAAAAAGCTTTCCGCTGTTTTCTATCATAAATTCAAGAGCTTTCTCTTTCTCCATGCCTTTCCTGTATGGCCTTTCAGCAGTAATTGCATCATATACATCTGCAACAGTAATGATTCTGCTCTGCAGGGGAATCTCTTTCTGATACAGCCCTGACGGGTATCCGCTGCCGTCCCAGCGTTCGTGGTGATAAAGTATTCCGGATAAAATAGATTCGTGAGATGGAATTACCCCTATAATTTTTGCTCCTTCAGGAGGATGGTGTTTGATAATTTCATATTCAGATTCTGAAAGCTTTGCCGGTTTATCCAGAATATGCTCAGGCACACCGATTTTTCCTATATCATGCAGAATTGCCGAAAGAGATAAATCCCTGAGCTCGGATTCACTTAATTTCAGGCTTAACCCGATCTGCTCAGAATATTTTGCAACCCTTTCGCTGTGACCTGCGGTCCATTTCGATTTAGCATCAACAGCATTTGTTAAAGCCATAAGAATGCCGATAAACAGGCTTTCCTTTTCTTCAAATGCCTTCACACTCTGAAGCGCAACACCAACCTGATCTGCAAGCATTGAAACTGACTCAACATCTCTTGAGTTGTAGGCTTCTTCATCTATTTTAACTAAAAATAAAGATCCGAGGTATTTTTCTTTTATATAAATAGGAACATGAAGTATTGCACCCGGTTTATAATTTACAAATTCCTGTATCAGGCTTGCAAGAGAATTCTCCATATCCTTACCTGTGAACTGATAAATTGAAGCAGTTCGCGATAATAGCTCAGGATCAATATCTGAATCAGGCACAAACGGACGTTCAGAAAGCAGGGCTTTATTCCCCTCTTCAAAAACACTTAATATATCAAAACCTTTTTTTTCTTCATTTCTTAAAGCAATAGCAATTGATGATTTGTTAAACTGCGTTGCAACAATCCCGACAACCCTGTCCAGCAGATCATTTCTTGAAATTGAAGATAGAACAGCCTTGTCAATCCTGTTCATCGTCTCCATTGTTCTGATACGGTTGTCTATTTCATTGATAGTGTTTTCAATCTGAGCTGCCATTTTATTCAGAGAATCCGCAAGCACGCCGATCTCATCTTTTCTTTTAATATTGAACCTGTAGGAAAAATTCCCTGATGCAATGCTTGCTGATTCTTCAGCTATTCTTCTGATTGGTTTTACTATTCTTCTTGCAAAAAACTTTCCAAGCAGAATTGAAATGAAAAGAAGAGCAATCTCGAAAAAAATAAACTGTTCTGCATTCTGAACTATTGATGAAGTAAGTCCCTTCCTGTTAAACTCAACGCAAACAAGATATTTATTCTTATCTATATTTCTGGTAACATTTACATATAGATACATTTTATCGGTCTGCCCGAAAAAAGGCTTGGTATCCGAAACAAGAAATTTTCTGTTCAATGCCCTGCTAAGGTTTTTTTTATCCCCGTCGAATTCAGCTTTATAAAATTTTCCATCTTCGTTTATTCTATGCAGAAACCATTCATTTTGCAAATTATCATAAATATAAAAAGAAATACCTGTAACAGGATGCATAGGATCATTTTTTATCATATTCATAATTTTGAGAATTGAATTGTCATTTTTACCAAGAAGCTTTATCAGTGAATCAGGCTCATCAGATGCAAGAGATTCATGAAACTGCTTATGCAAAATTGATGTGGTTAAATTCATAAGATTTCTTGTTGAGCCCATATTAGACATTATAAATGAGAAATACCCTATTATCATTCCGAATAGAGTGAACATCAAAGTAAGTTTGAATGCAATTGTTGGTTTAGGTGAAAATTTCATAAGTTACTTTTTTCCAAATTTTTTATTTTAGATAATAACTTCTAAAAAATTATAATAATCAGTCAAATTCTATATTTGCTGATCAGATAGTAAATGAAAATTTTTCTGAATAATCAGAACAAAAATATAAATTGACAGATATAAAACAGCTAATATTTTATATAATTCTATATCAAAAAAGAGGACCTGCCATGAATAACAATATTATAAGAATACTATTTGATACGATTGAGAACAGAAAGAATTCATCTCCTGAAAAATCATATACTGCAAAACTATACAACAGCGGCACAGAGATAATTAATGAAAAAATCCTCGAAGAAGCTGGAGAAGTCTGCGAAGCCGGTCTTGAAGACGATAAAGAACATCTTATTAATGAAATCTGCGATCTGCTATATCATACTTTTGTTCTTGCAGGATATAAAAATATAAAACTTGAAGAAATTGAAGATGAGCTCGCACGCAGACACGGAATAAGCGGAATTGAAGAAAAAAACCGGAGAAAAAAAGATGAATCCGTGGGATAAAAATAAAATCAAGTTCGCCATACCTACCAAAGGCCGCCTAAAAGATCCATCTATTGAATTATTAAAAAAGTCAGGATATAATTTCAGAACAACAGGACGCAATCTTTATGCAACATGCCTAAATGAAGATATAATTTTTATTTTTGTCAGAGCAGACGATATTCCAGTTCTTGTAGATTCAGGCGTGATTGATATCGGAATTACAGGAAGCGATCTTATAATAGAACGCGGTGCAGATGTAGAAGAAATTCTTAAACTGAATTTCGGCAGGTGCAGGCTCTGTGTTGCAGTACGCGATAATATAGACAAAAAAGATCTTTCATTTCTTGAAGGTAAAACAGTAGCCACTTCATTTCCTTCAACAGCAAAACAATATTTTAATAAAAACGGCGTAAATGTGAAATGCGTTGAGATGAACGGTTCTGTTGAAATTATGATCGCGCTGAATTTAGCAGATGCAATCGTTGATCTTGTTGAGACAGGCGACAGCCTCAGGGATAACAACCTTAAAATTTTCAGCGATATAGGCTCGTATCAGGCAGTGCTTATCTCCAGTAAAACCCTGAAAGATGATCCGCGGATTTCGAAAATAAAAAGGCGCATTGACGGTATCCTTGTTGCAAGCCAGTACAGCATGCTTGAATACAATATCAAAACGGATTTACTGAAGAAAGCTGAAAGCATTGCTCCGGGATTTGAGTCCCCTACTGTTTCTTCACTCGATGAAAAAGGCTGGGCTGCAGTTAAGGTGATGGTTAAAAAAAATGAGATCGTCAGGGTAATGGATCAGCTTGCTGAAATCGGAGCAACTGCTATTCTTGAAACAGAAATTTTAAACTGCAGGCTTTAAATTGATATGGATAAAAATTTAAAATGCCTGCTTGCTTGAAGATCCGCCGCCTTTAGGGATTTTATGTGACTCTTCGTTGTATTGTTTCTTTTCAATTCCGCTAAACAGACTATACGCACTTGGTACAACCAGCAAAGTAAGAAGTGTTGATACAATCATACCTCCAAGAACTGCTACTGCCATTGGAATCCTTGATTCAGATCCTGGACCAATTGAAATTGCCGGAGGTATTGCTGCTGCAATTGTAGCAAGTGTTGTCATTAATATCGGCCTGAGCCTGATAGGGCATGCTTTCATAAGTGCTTCTTTCGCATTCATTCCCTGATCGCGGAGCTGATTAGTAAATTCAACAAGCAGTATGGAATTTTTCTTTACCAGTCCCATAAGAAGAATGATGCCGATAAAACTGAAAAGGTTAATCGTCTTTCCTGTTATGGCAAGAGCAAATATAGCTCCGGAAAAACTGAACGGCAGAGCCAGCAGAATTGTAAATGGATGTATATAACTGTTGAACTGGCTGGCAAGAATCATATAAGAAACAATAATTCCGAGTATAAGAGCAAATATCAGGCTTTTAAATGAATCACTTGAAGTTTTTGCAGAACCGGTCAAATCAGCATAGTAGCCTTTAGGAAGAATTTTTTCAGCTATCTTCATTGTTGCATCAATAGCATCCTGCTGTGCTAAACCCTGACCCGGATTTGCAAATATTGTTATAGCCCTTTCCCTGTTTAAACGTGTTATGGAAAGAAGCGCCATTTTTTCTTCAATTTTTACAACATCTGAAATCCTGACAAGTTCGCCCCTGTTGTTTCTAACATAAAGTTCTTTAATATTTTGAATTTTCCTGCGGTCTTCCTCTTTCAGTGAAACCCTTATATCATACCTGTGGCCTGAATCAGTAAATTTTCCAATTTTCTTCCCGCCCATATATGCGCTGATGGTATTTCCGATACTAAGCATGCTCACACCGCGCTGTTCCGCAGCTTTTCTGTCAGGAAAAATTCTCACTTCAAGCTGTCCGAGAGTATAGTTCGAATCAACATCAACTGTAGTACCGCTCTTCTGCATTTCCTCCATAATTTTGGAAGTGTATTCAGTAAGTTTTTCCCATTTTTCTCCGCGGATTATTATTTCAACAGGATAACCTCTTGATACTGTAAAACCTCTTGTTGAAAGATCCTGATACATTACTTTTAAATCTTTTGAAATACTGTTGAGATCTTTTCTGATTGACTGGGCGAATTCAAACTGCTTAAGAGGTCTTCCCTTTTCTTTATTAACAGGCCTGTTTTTATATTCTTTCATGGTAATGAACAGCATTCCCGTGTTTGTTTCAGAGGTTCCCATAACGCTTCCGACACTTGAGTAATACCTCAGAACTTCAGGTTTTTTTGAAATATATTCCTCAACTTTTTTTGTAAGTGAATCTGTCCGTTCAAAAGATGATCCAGGTGTAGTTTTGATTCTGAGAACGAACATGCTCTGATCCTGAGCCGGAACAAATTCTTTTGGAATCGCAATTAAAAAAAACAGCGAACCTGCAAATAAAACAAGAGATATTATAATAATCTGCCACCTGTTATTCAGGGCATAACCCAGAGCTTTTGAATAGGAGGAAGAAAAAGATTTAAAAATACTGTTTACAATCCTAGTTGCAAAGCCGGGTTTATCTGAAATATCAAGAAACTGTGAACATCTCATTGGAGTAAGCGTAAGGGCTTCAAGAAGTGATAGGCCCACAGCAACTGATATTGTGATTCCGAACTGTAGGAAATATTTACCGATAATTCCCTTCATAAATGCAACCGGAAGAAAAATTGCTATAACTGCAAGGCTTGCTGCAAGAGCTGCAAATGCTATCTGGTTTGCTCCTTTCATCGCACCTAAAATTTTCCCTTCCCCGTTTTCCCTGAATCGGGAAATGTTTTCCAGTACCATGATAGCGTCATCTACAACCACGCCTATTGCGAGGGAAAGTGCAAGCAGGGTAAATGTATTTAATGTAAATCCCAGAAAATATATTATTATAAAAGATCCCATAATTGATGTGGGAATTGCGAGAAGAATATTAACTGTTGATGATAATGATCCTAAAAACAAATAGCAGACAATACCTGTTAATAATGCGGATAAAATAAGATTAAACATAAGCTCATCTGTTGAATCCTTGATAAAGCTTGTCATGTCGCTTGAAACCTGGATGTTGTAACCCTGAGGCATTTTCGTATTCAGTTCTGCTGTAAGTTTTCTGACATCCTTTGCAATTTCAATCGCATCTGTTTTTCTCTGTTTCATTATTCCAAAGCCTACAGCAGGCTTGCCGTTCAAACGGGTTCTTGCATATATATCTGCAAGACCATCTTCAACCTTTGCAACATCTTTAAGCAGAATTTTTGTATATATCGGAAGTGCGCCACGTGAATTTATGGGAAGCTCCTCAAGAGATTTCGGGGTCTCGGCTTCACCGAGAGATCTTATTACAAGCTCTTTGCTTGAAGAGGAAACTTTACCGCCCGGAACTTCAACGTGCTCCTTGCCTATTGTATTTATAATATCATCTATTGAAAGTTCATATTTCTGAAGTTTTTCCAGATCAACCCAGATTCTTAAATTCCTGTCAGTATATCCGCCTAACCTGACATCTGAAACACCTGGAATTGTCTGATACTTGGCCTGAAGATTATTTCTTGCGAAATCCATTGTCTCCTTATCAGGCCTGTCTGAAGTTAAAGCAAGCCACATGATTGGAAAATCCTCAGGATTTCTTTTTGATACTATCGGAGGATCCATATCTTTGGGAAGATTTCTCTGAGCCTGGGCGAGTTTGGAAGTAATTTCCTGAACAGCAATATCAACATCCCTGTTTATTTCAAGTTCAACCGTTACTGAACCGCCGCCGTTTTTAGAAACTGAACTTAGATTAACTATACCCTCGACGCTCATTACTGCATCTTCTATAATATCAACAACATCAGTTTCAATTATTTCAGGAGATGCGCCCTCATAAATAACATCAATATTAACTACCGGGAAATCAACATCAGGCATCTGGGAAACGCCCATTCTGAGGACGGAAATCCCCCCAAAAAATATCAGCCCTGCCATAAGCATCCATGCAAACACAGGATTTTTTATTGATATATCAGATATAGACATTTTTATTATTCCTTTGAAACTTCTTTATTCTTCAGCATTTTAATTCCAACACCTGGAAATTCATTTACAGCAATTCCCAGCCACACCCTGTCAATTCTGTTCTGCAGTTCCGCTTTTTCAAAATCATCCATTGAAAGCTGAAGATTTGACATTGATGTCAGCACATCAAGTATAGTAACAAGATTGAGTCTGTACTCATTCATTATTGAATAATAATCTTTTTTTACAGTATTCATTGCAAATTTATATGATCTTGCAGTTTCAACAGAATTTTTGTAATTCTGGAGAGCATCTGTGATCTCCTGCTGGGCTGTTCTTAAAATTTTCTTATAATTTAAATCGGCCTGTCTTAATATTGATTCAGCTTCCCTGGTTTTGGCAACTGTTATTCCTCCATTAAAAATAGGCACCTCAAATCCAAGAGATCCGTAAGGTGTTAAAGTGTTGCTCGGATCAGAGTCGGAATAAAGTCTTAAATATCCTTCAAGATAAACAGTTGGTATGTGCCCGCCCCATGCAGCTGTAAAATTAGCCTTTGCTGCATCAACATTTTCCTTTGCAGCTTTAACATCCCAGCGTTTAACTGCAATGGACCTGATGTCCATTTGTGATATTTCAGGTTCTCCAATTGGAAATCCTTCTTCCAGCTTAAATTCACCTTTCTTGTCTATAATATTTGTCAGCAATATTCTTGCACTTGCCAGATCTTTCTCTAATGATTTGATAGATGCTTCAATTTTATACATTTCTGATCTTGTTCTAAGCTGTTCGCTTTCCCTGCTTCTTCCTATTGCATATCTTCTCTGAAGTTCTCCGAGAGTTTTATTATATAAAGATAACAGCTCTTTCCTGTTGTTTATGCTTTTCTGAAGCTGAATGTTTTTATAAAAAACAGCAGTCAGATCCAGAAGAGATTTCCCTGCATAATACTTAAGCTCGTATTCTGTTAATTTTAATTCAGATCTTGTTTTACTTATCTTAGTCCATTCATCCAGCCCGGTCGATATCGGCAGTTTCCCGTATAAGTTTATATTTGAATGCTGACCAGCAGGTGAATAAACACTTGTAGCATTAGGAAACCCGTAATTTCCTTTTAAAGAAAATTTTGGCAAAACACCGCCTATAGCCTGATCCCTTCTCGCTTCAGCCTGAATTGTTTTCTCGCATTCCATTTTAAAAGTTTCTGTATTTCTTACTGAAAGAGCATATGCATCAAATAGGGTAAGTTCCGTACTCGAAAGCGCTTCCTGAAGATCCTGGTCTGATATGCCTGTAGCAGATCTTACCAGGTTATCAAACTGCCTGTCTCCGGAATATAAAACTGAAGCGAGATTTATTGATAAAAATATAAACAGAAACTTAATTAATCGCATTATCAATTCCATTAAATTATATTACGGCATTAAATGTTTAGACCTCATTCTGCCGCTAAAGGTTCCAATTAAGAATTATTTTTTATTTTGGTATAAGCTTCGCCGTCCAGAACAAAAAATCCGTACTGCGCGAAAATATTCGGCAGGATTTTCAATACAACTGTTTTGCCTGAAGATGTTATAGCGAAATGAGCTTCTTTTTTAATCGGATATTTTTTTATTTCACACAGTTCAATGAAATCTTTTATTGTAAGGAGGTGAATATTAGGGGATTCATACCACTCATATGGAAGAAGTTCGTTTTTCGGCATTGAGCCTGTCATAAGAAACTCAAAGCGCGTTTTTAAAAATGCAAAATTTGGAAAGGAAACTATAGCAAGTTTGCAGATGCGCATTATTTCATTCATAACATAATCAGGGTGTTTGGTATTTTGAATAGTCTGATTTAAAATAACACAGTCAAAGGAATTATCCTTGTAATCCTCAAGACCTTCATCTATATCTCCGTGGTAGCAGTAAAGACCCTTTTCAACGCATGAACTCACACCGTCTTCAGAAATCTCTACACCGAAACCTTTTACTTTTTTCTCTTTCTGCAGCTTCAGTAAAAGTTCACCAGTACCGCAGCCCAGGTCAAGAACCCTTGATCCCACAGGAACAACATCTATAACAAGATCATAACCTGCGTATATGTGGCTATTCATCGTATATTTTTTCAAACTCTCTTTTGAGGAAATTGGATATATTCTTTTCTAAAACATTATTCGGAAGAAGAAACGCATCGTGACCTTTATCTGTAATAATATCCGCGTAAACAACATTCTTCCCGGTAATTCTCAAAGCCTGAACAATTTCCTTGGACATTGCATTCGGATAAAGCCAGTCACTGGAAAAACTGACAATCAGAAAATTCGCAGACGCTTTTTCAAACGCATCAACAAGACTTCCGTAATCCTTAACAAGATCAAAAAAATCAATCGCCCTTGTTATGTACAAATATGAATTTGCGTCAAATCTGTCTACAAATTTTATTCCCTGATTATGGAGGTATGATTCTACTGCAAACTCCCTTGTAAAATCATAATCCGACAGTCCGGACTCACGAAAATTTCTGCCGAACTTCTCGTGCATGATTTTTTCGCTCATATAGGTAATGTGCCCTATCATCCGCGCTAGTGAAAGCCCGGCATCCGGAGCACCTTTGCCGTAATAGTTTCCGCCATTCCACTTCGGGTCATTGAATATCGCCTGCCTGCCCACCTCGTTAAATGCAATTCCCTGTGCAGATATTGAAGCGGAAGACGCAATCGCAATAACAGACTCAACCATATCAGGATACATTACAGCCCATTTAAGAGCCTGCATTCCCCCCATTGAACCGCCTGCAACACTTAACAGTTTTTTAATGCCGAGGTGTTTTATCAGATGATACTGGGCAGTTACCATATCCATTATTGTAACCATAGGAAAAGAAAGTCCATACGGCTGGCCGGTTTCCGGATTGATTGAAGAAGGGCCTGTTGATCCGTTGCATCCGCCAATTACGTTTGAGCAGATTATAAAATATTGATTGGTATCAAAAGCTTTTCCAGGACCGATATAAATATCCCACCATCCAGGATATTTATCCGAAGATGTTTTATAGCCTGCAGCATGAGCAGTGCCGGAAAGAGCATGCAGAATAAGTACTGCATTATCCTTTGTTTCGTTTAATGTGCCGTAAGTTTCATATTCAATCGTAACAGGTCCGAGCTTTTCCCCGCTTAGAAGCTTCATATAATCAGGAGGTTCTGCAAAAACAAATTCCTGAGGATTTACTATACCGACCGAATCATCCGGGATTTTAAATTCTTCCATAATAATACCACCATTATCATTGCTATATGTGTGCAAGTATAAAAATAAGCAATGAATTCAATTTTATGTTACGTGTTGGAGCTGAGTGTCAATAAATAATTTATGGGAAAAAACAAAAATATGCGTATATAAAAATTAATGTTGACATCACATTTAAAGGCAATAGTTTGGCTGTGTTTTTGATTGCTGAAAAATATTTTTTCAGTCAAGGGAGCTTCGAATAAACATGATGAATCATTTAATTAAAAATGGTAATCACTGGCTATATTTTTTGCACTGCACTTTAAGGGAAATATTTTCTATTTCCTTTTATAATACAAAATTCTGGAGGAAATAATGATAATAGGACTAGCCGATTCTTATGGTATTTCTGTAAAACATGTTACAAGGGAATTTTATTTCAACGTTGGCGGACCTGCAGGATTCATGCGATGGGGCATATATCTTTTTGCCGCTGCTGCTGTTGCATATTTAGTCTACACAATTATTCAAAGAGTTAAAATCTGGAAACTCGGAAAACCTGAAATCAGAACCGACAGACCTGTTGCAAGAATAATTGCAGTGGTTAAGTATGTAATGTTCCAGGCAAAAATTTTTAAAGAAGGCTACGGCGGTATTATGCACGCAAGCTTTTTCTTCGGATTTGTCGGGCTTTTCATTGTAACAATGGTAATTGTTGTTCAGGAAGACTTCACAGGTCTTTTCTTCCATTATCATTTTATATCAGGTAATTTTTATCTCATCTGGTCATTATTCGGTGAGCTGTTTGGCTTAGTAGTTCTTTTCGGAGTTGCAATGGCTATTTTCAGAAGATATATATTGGCACCGAAAAGACTTGATAATCAGCCTACTGACTTATTTGCACTATGCCTGATACTTCTTATCGTATTAACAGGCTTCACAAATGAATCTCTTAGAATAGCAATTACCGGAATACCTGAATTCGAAATCTGGTCATTTGTAGGTTATGCATATTCACATGTTTTTAAAGGTGTTGAAATTTCTTTCCTTAAAAAACTTCATTATATGAACTGGTGGGTGCACATGATAATGTCATTCACTTTTATAGGACTGATTGCTTCCAATAAACTTGGACACATTTTCGTTGGTTTCCTTAATGTATATTTCATGAATCTCGATAATGAAAGTCCGAAAACAAAATACACTCTTCCTGTTATAGATCCTAAAGTTTTTGAAACAGCTGAGTCTTTCGGCATTTCAAAAATAGAAGAGTATACATGGAAACAGATGATGGACAGCGCAGCATGTACAAGATGCGGAAGATGCCAGGACAATTGCCCGGCTTATCTTACTGAAAAACCATTATCTCCAAAAAAACTTATCAATGATATAAAAGATAATATTGAAGAACGCGCACCTAAACTTCTTGCAGCTGCCGATCCTGCTGCAGTTGAGTCAACAGAGCTTATCGGCGGATCTGTTCAGCCGGATGAATTCTGGTCATGTACAAACTGCGGTGCCTGTATGGAAGCCTGCCCTGTTAATATTGAACATGTTCCTAAAATGCTTGGAATGAGACAGCATAAAGTTCTGATGGAAGGCGAGATGGCTGCAGAACTTCAGGCAACATTCACAAAGATGGAAAGCAATTTCAATCCTTACGGTTTCGGTTTTTCTGAAAGAGGAGCTTGGGTTCCTGAAGAGCTTGGAGTTAAAACTCTTGCTGAAGATCCAAATGTAGATTATGTTTATTTTGTAGGCTGTTCAGCATCATATGACAAACGAAATCAGAAGGTTGCAATAGCTCTTTTAACAATATTGAAAAAAGCTGGTGTTAAAGTCGGAATTCTCGGAAGCGAGGAAACCTGCTGCGGAGATTCTGCTTTAAGAGCTGGAAATGAATATCTTTTCCATACTCTTGCTACTCAGAATCTTGAAGTTTTTAAAACTTACGGAATTAAAAAAATAATCACAACTTGTCCTCACGGTTATAATGTTCTAAAGAAAGAATACAAAAAATTTGCACCGCTTGGAACTGATTCTGAAGGTAAACCTTTCTCTTATGATATTGAAATTTATCACCATACAGAGGTTATTTCTGAACTCATTAAATCAGGAAAAATCAAACTGAAAGAAGCTCTTAAAGATAAAATTACATATCACGATTCATGCTTCCTAGGAAGATATAACGAAATATACGATGCTCCACGTTCAATAATAAAAGCAATACCGGGATCAAATCTTGTTGAAATGAGCAGAAATCATGATACAAGTTTCTGCTGCGGAGCGGGCGGAAGCAGAATGTGGATTGAGGAGCATCTCGGATCAAGGGTAAACCAGTTCAGAACAAAAGATGCTAATGCAACCGGAGCAAGTACAGTTGGAACAGCATGTCCATTCTGTCTCACAATGCTTTCAGACGGAGCTAATGAACTTGATTTGCCGAATTTAACAGTTCTCGATTTAGCTGAACTTGTTAATAATTCAATGGAAAAGTAAAAAAATTGCGCACACGAGAGCCGGAGAAATCCGGCTCTCAAAAAATAAAATATGTATAAAGGAGTAACTGATGGTTTTAAAAAAAATTTTACTGACTGTTGTTGGAATATTTTCAGCTTCAGCCATTTTTGCTTCAGAAGCCGATCTTATAGTTCCTGATTTAGGTTCTGTATCTTTTTTCGGCATTCCAGGAAACACAATTCTCATCTGGGGAATTGGTTTATGTGTCCTTGGTCTTCTTTTCGGGTTCATGCAGTTTATCAGCATTAAGAACCTGCCAGTTCATAAATCCATGAAAGAAATTTCAGAACTGATTTATGAAACCTGCAAGACCTATCTTGTAACACAGGGAAAATTCATTCTCATGCTTGAAGGTCTTCTTGCTGGTGTCATTATTGTTTATTTTGGATTTCTGAGACACATGTCAACTTTTGATGTATCAATTATTGTTATAAGCAGTATTGTTGGTATCCTCGGAAGCTACGGAGTTGCATGGTTTGGAATGAGAATCAATACTTTTGCAAACTCAAGAACAGCTTTCGCAAGCTTAACTGGAAAACCTTTTCCGGTTTATGCAATTCCTTTAAGATCAGGTATCAGTATTGGTATGCTTCTAATAAGCGTTGAGCTTCTTATGATGCTCATCATCCTTGTTTTCATACCTTCAAAACTTGCAGGTGCATGTTTTATAGGATTTGCAATAGGTGAATCTCTTGGAGCTTCTGTTCTAAGGATTGCCGGAGGAATCTTTACTAAAATTGCAGACATCGGATCTGACCTGATGAAAATCGTTTTTGATATTAAAGAAGACGATGCAAGAAACCCTGGCGTTATTGCAGACTGTACTGGAGACAATGCAGGAGACTCTGTAGGACCAACAGCAGACGGTTTTGAAACTTATGGAGTAACTGGTGTTGCTCTTATTTCTTTCATCCTTCTTGCAGTTAAAGATCCAATTATTCAGGTTAAACTTCTTGTATGGATTTTCGTAATGAGACTTGCAATGCTTCTAACAAGCTTATTCTCATATGCAGTTAACTCATTAATAGCAAAAGCTTTGTATGGTAAAGTAGACAAAATGAATTTCGAACATCCTTTAACATCTCTTGTTTGGATTACTTCATTTGTTTCTATAGGCGTTACATTCTTCATTTCCGCTTTCATGATTCCTGAACTTGGTGATGGAACTCTATGGTGGAAACTTTCTATAATCATTTCATGCGGAACAATTGCAGGTGCTGTTATACCTGAACTTGTTAAATTTTTCACTTCAACAAACAGTATTTTTGTTAAAAACGTTGTTAATTCATCTAAACACGGCGGAGCTTCACTTAACATACTTGCCGGTCTAACAGCTGGTAATTTCAGTTCATACTTCCTTGGAATGGCAATAATGATTCTTATGGGAATAGCTTATTCTATAAGCACATTGGGGCTTAGTGCTCTTATGGTAGCTCCAGCAGTATTCTCTTTTGGTCTTGTTGCTTTTGGTTTTCTTGGAATGGGTCCTGTTACAATTGCTGTTGATTCATACGGTCCAGTAACAGATAATGCTCAGTCAGTATATGAACTTTCTCTTATTGAAAGCGTTCCTAATATTAAAGCTGAAATCAAAAAAGATTTCGGATTTGAGCCGAATTTTGATGTTTCAAAACATAATCTCGAAGCAAACGATGGAGCTGGTAACACTTTTAAAGCAACAGCAAAACCTGTACTTATTGGAACTGCTGTAACTGGTGCAACAACCATGGTTTTCTCAATTATAGTTCTGCTTACAAACAACCTTACACAGAATATAGATAAACTTTCAATTCTTTATCCTCCATTCCTGCTCGGTCTTATGGCTGGTGGAGCTGTAGTATTCTGGTTCACAGGTGCTGCAAACCACGCTGTAACAAGCGGTGCTTACAAAGCTGTTGAATTCATCAAGGCAAACATGAAACTTGACAACTCAGTTACAAAAGCTTCAACTGAAGACAGCAAGAAGGTTGTTGAGATTTGTACACAGTATGCACAGAAAGGTATGATAAATATTTTTATCGTTATCTTCATGAGCACACTGGCTTTTGCTAATCTTGAGCCTTTCTTCTTCATTGGATATCTGATTTCTATAGCAATATTCGGTCTTTTCCAGGCAATCTATCTTGCAAATGCAGGTGGAGCATGGGACAATGCCAAGAAAGTTGTTGAAGTTGATATGAAAGAAAAAGGAACTGAACTGCATAAAGCTGCAGTTATCGGCGATACAGTTGGAGACCCATTCAAAGATACATCTTCAGTTGCTCTGAATCCGATTATTAAATTCTCAACACTTTTCGGACTTCTCGCTCTTGAACTTGCACTTGAATTACCTCCACACATTAAGATTGTTGCAACATGTGTATTTTTTGCAATAGCAGTTTTCTTTGTTATTCGTTCATTCACATCAATGCAAATAAAAGCTTAATTCTTATAAACATAGTCAAATTAAAAAGCGCCGGATTTTCCGGCGCTTTTTTTTATATTAAACTTCCATCTTCCATATAGAACAAGGGGTTGCAACCCATTGTTCTTACTTTTATACAATCTCAACTTTTTCGAAAAAAAGCTGGCTATGGGATGAGTTTATCTGCTGCGCATATCATCATAAATAATTTTTAGTTTATCAAGATCAAACACAACCGGACAATCAGGCAGAGATTTTAAAAATTTTCTCCCGTAAGATTTATTTACAATCCGAGAATCAAGAATTGCAACAATTCCAAAATCTTTATTACTTCTAATAAGCCTGCCAAAACCCTGGCGGAATTTTATAACAGCTTCAGGAATCTGGTAATCATTAAAGGGATTACCGCCGGCGTTTTCAATTTTTTCAACCTTGGCTTTAAATGGCGGAGAATCCGGAACAGTAAAAGGAAGTCTCATCATAATTACTCCACGAAGCAAATCTCCCTTGAGATCGATTCCCTGCCAGAATGAATGAGTTCCCATTAAAACAGAATTTTCATCATTTACAAAAAGTTCAAGAGCTTCAGCAGATGGGAAATCCTCCTGCGAATATATAGTATGATCAATATCAGACTCAAGTCTCTCTTTAACCTCAGAAAGCATTCTGTATGAAGTAAAAAGCATGAGACAGTTTCCATTTAAAATGCGGACAATTTCAGCTGAGGCTGATGCAGCTTCCGCAATAAATGAACTGCTTGAAGGCTCAGGAATATTTTTCCCGGCAAATATTACCATCTGAGATTTGTAATCAAATGCTGGCGGAATTGAAATTGATTTGTAAATTTCCATACCTAGCCTTCCGGATATAAAAGAAAAATCCCCTGCAACAGATAATGTTGCTGAAACAAGAAAAGATGAATCATAATAATCAAAAACCTCTCTTGCCATAATATCAGAAATATCAACAGGCTGGGCTCTCAAATGAATATCGCCGAGAATTTCACCAGGCTCCTTTTCAATCCAGTAAACATAATCATCCAGATTCTGATAATAGAAAGTTTTAAAATTCTCAATATAGCTGAAAAGCTTTCCTCTTGCTATGTCAAATTCCATCTTCATGGGACTGTCTTCAGTAAATTCCGTTTCCATATCAGACACAAGAATCATTAAATTTTTTAAATGTTCTGTAAGTTCAGAACCTCCTTTCAAAGGCTCATTTAGCCTGAAGTGATTACCATCTTTCAAATAATCTCTCAGCCCCTCAAAAAAATCAGATGCAGCAGAAGATATCTTTTTGATAAGAGAACCGGTACTTTTACTTAGTGAATGTGATGCAATAGATCCGAGCAGAGATTTTTTCCTGTTATCGCTTTTAAACAATGATAAAATTTCAACAAGCAACGTGTAGCTTAGATCATATCCTATCTGAGAGCAGGCAATTTCTTCTATTGAATGAGCTTCGTCAAAAATAACAATATCACTTTCAGGAAGATAAACTTTATTTGAGGCTATGTTTGTAAAAAAAAGATAATGATTCATAATCAAAAGAGAAGATTCTGCCCACTCTTTTCTTGCTTTCTGGAATGAACATGTCTTGGAATGAAAGCATTTAAAAGAATCGCATGCATCCCCTTCCCTTTGAATTTCAAACCAGATCCTTGCAGGAACGCGGACATCAAGCCTTGTGAAAATATCGCCATTCTCAAATTTTTTATTTAATGTGGCAATTAATCCAAGATCGGATTCTCCGAATTGACCTCTTGACAGGACCATGTCGAATCTTTTCCTGCAGGGATAATTACCGCCTCCATAGCAAACGGAATATTTAAATGGAGTTTCATTGTTTGCAGAAAAAAGTTTTTCAATAAGAGGCATGTCTTTGCCAATGAGCTGTTTCTGAAGAGCTTTTGTTTCAGTTGATACAGCAACTTTCTTACCTGTACTCATTGCATATTTAATAGCAGGAATTAGATACGCCAGAGTTTTACCAACACCTGTACCAGCTTCAATAATTCCGTTTTCCTGATTCTCCAGCCTTTCATATATAAAATCCGACATTAGAGTCTGTTCGTTTCTATGTTCAAATTCAGGCAGAATTTCAGAAACAGGTCCGCCATTGCTGAAAATTGTATCTAGATTGATATCTGTATTTTTATTGTTCATAATTTATCTTGTTTAAAGCATGTTCGTTTATAGGCAAGAATAAATCTGTGATAAAATAATTTTATTATTGCATAATTAAACAATATAGAAAATCAATAGAACGCAGATGACGCGGATGATTATGATTTACTCGGATTTTAAAAGGATAAAAGGATTTTTTTCAAAAAGATCAAGACAAAAAAATAATAAATTATTATAAAAAAGAAATTTTATGGATGAGGAATTATTAATCATATAAAATCATAAACAATCCGCGTCATCCGTGTTCTATTCTTTTACAAAAACTTTAAATTTAATTAAAACGGGATACCATGGAAACAATAACAGTTAAATCATCATTAAGAGAAGAGCTGATTGATATTAGTTCACAGGTTAAAAAAATAATCAGCGAAAGCAAAACAGAAAACGGCACCTGCCTGATATACACGCCTCACACAACTGCAGCTATAACCATTAATGAAAACGCAGACCCAGATGTGAAAAGCGATATTATAAAAGGCCTGGCCAGCCTTAAACTTGAACAGGTGCGTTTTGACCATTCAGAAGGAAATTCGCCCGCACATATCAAATCATCTCTCGTAGGCTGTTCTGAAACCATTATCATAGATAAAGCTTCACCTGTTCTTGGAACATGGCAGGGAATATTTTTCTGCGAATTCGACGGCCCGAGGAACAGAAAAGTTTATGTTAAGACTTCAGGGAATTAATTTTCACAAGAGCCGGTGACTAACATCACCGGCGGAATAGATGTAATTTTCTGACAGGATTTAGAAAAATTTTTATATTATTCAAAAGTTTTAAGACTGATTGAGACCTTAGCCTCCGCGGCAATGAGCGAATGGCGACCCACAGGAAGTGGGAAGTGTCTCTGGAGACATGGAAGTCGGGAAGAGACCGGTGGGGAGCAATATCTTGAGGAGAGGGCACTACCAAGCATAGTGCCCTCTCCTCAAGATATTGCTACACCGCACATAAACCGGTAAAAATTTTACTTTTTCCCGAAAACATCCTTCTGCCTCTTCTTCTCAGGAATACTTTTCTCAACAAATACTTTCGTTCCTGTAAAAGGATCAGTTTCTGTATAATACATTAACGCCCCGTATGTTGAAGGCGATGGCGTAAAAATCTGCATCTGCTCAGGAATATGTTTTAACACTGATGATGCAAACTTTTTCATTTCAGACATTTGTTTAATATTGCATCCCGGATAAGCTGCTATAAAATAATAAGTAAGAAAAATCTTTGCATTCAGGCGCTTTTTTATTTTTTCAAATTTTTCCTTAAATTTAACAAGTTCTGAAACAGATGGTTTTCCCATCAGTTTTAAAATTTCATCAGAAGAATGTTCAGGTGCAATTTTCATCTGCCCGGAAATAAGTTTCTCAGCAAGAAGTTCAAGATACTCATCTCCGGAAATCTTATCAGCATTTACCATATCGTATCTGACACCTGAAGCTGTGAAAATTTTTCTGACACCTTCTACTTTTGAAGCTTCCCGTAAAAGTTCAATCAAAGTTTTATGAGAAATATCAAGATCAGTACAGTTTCCCGGGTAAAGGCAGCGTTTATTTTTACACAGAGCTTTATCTTTGTTTTTTTTACAACCTGTACCGTACATATTTGCCGTAGGACCGCCGATATCTGAAATGATTCCTTTAAAACCTTTAGCTTTAACAATGCTTTTAATTTCCCTGATAATTGAATCCCCGCTCCTTGATACAACCCGCCTACCCTGATGAACAGAAATAGCACAGAAATTGCACTCACCATAACAACCTCTGTGCGTTGTGATTGAAAACCTTGCTGTATCAAGAGCACGGATCTCTCCCTGATTTTTATAGTACGGATGCGCATCCCTTTCAAAATCAAGCTCGTAAATTTTATCCAGTTCAGATGCAGATAAATTTTCAGATGGGGGATTCTGTATCAGAAACCTGTCTCCGTGTTTCTGAAAAAGTCCTTTTGCAGAATATGAATCATTATTATCATAAAAAATTTTAAACATATCAGTAAAAGCTTTTTGATCAGTGCGGACTGTTTCAAGATCAGGAAGTTCAAGATATCCATTAACCGGTTCTTTTGATATGTAACAAATGCCTTTTATACCTTTCCAATCCGTTCCTGATTTAAGATTTTCTGCCAAGGAAATAACAGCCTTCTCGCCCATTCCGTATACAAGAATATCAGCCTTTGCATCAAAGAGCACGGAACCTCGAATTTTATTATCCCAGTAATCGTAATGAGCAATCCTCCTGAGACTGGCTTCTACTCCGCCCAGAACAACCGGAACAGTATTTTTATAAAATCTTCTAATGAGGTTTGTGTATGATATTACGGCTCTATCAGGTCTTTTGCTGTTTATCAGGCCTGGAGTAAGATCATCACTTTTTCTTCTTTTTTTAAGAGAGGTATAATTTGCAACCATTGAATCAAAACTTCCGCCTGTAACCCCCCATAATAGCAAAGGCTCACCGAGTCTTTTAATATCAGTATCCGTTTCAGTAAGAGGCTGTGAAATGATACCTACACGATACCCTTCGCTAATAAGAATTTTACCTATTACAGCCGCACCGTTAAAACTCGAATCAATATAAGTATCACCGGATACAAGAATAACATCCAGCCTGTCCCATCCGAGCTTTTCAGCTTCATCTTTTGTTGTTGGTATATACATAGTTCAGTAATTTTAGAATTAGATATTATCTAGAAGTGTTATTTATATACAAGAATAAAAAGTACCTTGATTCTATATATATACTTTAGAATTTCACGATTAAATTAGAACAGTTACTGTCATTCACGAGAAGGCGATGGCCTGCACCCTTAGGTGAATCTATTTCTGGAGTCCGGATCCCCGTTTTCACGGGGATGACAAAAAAATAAATTTCTGCTGAATTCGCAAAGTAATAATTTAATAGTTTACTTCTCAAATATACAAAAAATAAAAAAGTCCCGATAAAAATTCCCGGGACTTTTTAAAATATATATGTTTTAACAGCTATTAGAATTTAAAAGGCGGATATTCATCTATCAGACCAATAACATAAGAAAAGACTCTTGCCTGATATCTGAAGTAGCTGGTAAGAAATTCAAATAGTATTCTCGGCCATTTACCAGTAAATAATACTGATATCTGCCCGATAAATGATGCTATCGGAACGATCATTGTAAGTATAATCGAAATCAATATATGCGGTATGGATAATATTATTATTCCAATGAAAGATGCTCTGACCATGCCCATAAATCTTGAACTTCGGATAGGATATGTAATATCCAATTGAAGAGGATAATCTATGTTTTTTCTTCCTGAGAAGATTGGATTTTCCTCAACAAGTCCAATGCTGGAAGCGCCAATGGAAAGTATATATCTTAATGTATTTTCCTGTACTTCGGAAAAATCCTCTACCGCTTCACCGGTTGAAATAACAACCAGGTTATTGATAAATCCAAGTATAAATGACAGCGCGGAATATAACAGTACCACAAGATAATGAGGAAGCAGTCCTATGAGATATATAAAAAATAATCTGATAAGTGCGCCTATTTTTGAATAGTAAAGAGAATAATCAATTGAAAATACTACAGACCCTTTGTAATCAATATTTCTTTCTTTTTTCCCAGAAAGTAAATTATCGTCATATTCAGAATCTTCTTTTAAATCAAAAACTCCTTTTGATATTGAATCATCTTTTAAATCAAGCGCATCATTTTTTCTTCTGTTCTTCGCAGCAATTCCAGCTGCAACAGCTGCAGCTCCAAGGGCACCTGCTCCTGCCATTGCAGAAGATGTCCTGCTAAGACCTATTGAATCATCTGAATCTAATGAAATAATTCTTTTATCAAATTCATCTTCCTGAAATTTAAAATCAGTTAACTCATCATCAAGATCTATTTCCGGCAGATCATCAATTTCATCAAACATAAGTTTGCTTTCAGCTGAATCAGTTTTACCGGATAATGAAGATTTTCCAGATCCGGTCAACAGAGCCTCTGCAACTGAAGTTCTTGAAAGAACGGACTCTGCTTCTCTCAAATCCTGTTCTAGATTATCAATCATGCCAAGAGATGGATCTACTTCATCTATCGTTAACCTAAGTTCATCTTCATCTTCTTCTGAGGATGCATTTTCATCAACACTTGCCATTGAAAGTTCATCCATGGTAAGACCTGCATCATCAAGAGTTAATGTCAGCTTATCGTCATCATCAAGTTCTTCACCTTTTTTAAACTCACCTGTTTCTTCAAGAGGAATATCAAGTGAATCGAGGTCAAGGGTTTCATCATTTAAAGAGTCTTTGTCAGCAAACTTCTGATCCATATTCTCATCATCAAAGCTGACAAAATCATCGACAACTTCCTCTCCGCTTAATACTGAACCTCCGTCATCCAGATCAATATCAAGAGATTCAAGATCAAGAGTTTCAGTTGAATCTTCTGAAACTGCAGACGCAGTTACCTCAGGAGCTTCTGAAGATATCGGGGCATCAACATCGTCTTCCAATTCTATATCAAGATTATCAAGATCAATTGTAATATCATCATCTGATCCGGTTTTTTTATAAATATCTTCAGATTTAATTCCATCATTCTGATCAGATTCAATAACTTCAGGAATATCAAAATCTTCAAATTCATTATCTTCTTTATTTTTTACAGATCCGGATTCAGATAAAATATCATCATCAATCGGAAGAAAATCATCGGTAATTTCAGAAGACTCAATTCCGGAAGAAAGTTTTTTTTCATCTAAGCTGATTTCTTCAAGATTAG
Organism: uncultured Leptospirales bacterium; assembly: GCA_964392365.1. Classification (GTDB taxonomy): domain Bacteria; phylum Spirochaetota; class UBA4802; order UBA4802; family UBA5550; genus CAYMPH01. The sequence goes on along the minus strand of CAYMPH010000008.1, from coordinate 45,658 downwards.
AAGATGAATCAAATTCCAGATCTGCAGCTTTATCATCATAAACAGGTAAATCGGCAAAATCATCCAGTTCATCCATTACAGGTAAAGTTGAATCTGTACCAAGTTTATCTATTTCAGGCAGATCAAGATCTTTATTTTTACCGGATGCTTCAACTTCACCGGAATCGTCAAAAGATACGAATTCCTCCTGATCTTCTTCAGAATCTGATGCTGTTTCAAATTTCTCTGATTCAGTAGATGCAGAATCAAAATCAAGATCTAGATTATCTATATCATTAAGAGATGAATCGTCAAATTCCGGAAGATCTCCAGCTTCTTCAAGATCTGGTATTGTTAATTCATCATTTTCTGAAGGAAGAGCTGTTTCAGAAAAATCCATACTTTCTTTTGCAGTAGAGGGTTTTTCATCAGGAATACTGAAATCCATGTCATCAATTAAAGCATTTTCATCAGGAAGGTTAAAATCCATATCATCAGATGGTTTGACTGTTGATTTTGATTCCGGAGTTTTAGAATAAAGAGCAGCACCGGCTGCAGCTGCGCCTGCTCCAGCTGCTGCTACTCCGGCAACAGGAATAGCTGAAGACGGCCTGGCGCCTTCTTCTGCTGAAGCTCTGTTATCAATAATATTTTCAGTGGCGCATTTCGGACAAGTAAAAGCGAATTTCTTGTTTGTTATTTTCGCGTCGTCAACAGCGAAAGCCGAATCGCAGCCCTTACATCTGACAATCATTAACTACTCCTGAAGCCTTTATCTGCCCGGGAAATATCTTTCATTTAAATTATTTTGAATCATTATAGGTAAAATAAATATAAAAAGTATAATATACCATTTAACTTCTCTGCCATTCAGCATCTCAGATTTCTGCATATATCTGAGATTTAAATATACGCCCCACATTCCAAAAGTAAAAATTGCCAGCAGAATATTAATTACAGGATCTTCACCGAAAACCCTGCTTGTTCTGGCAAGCCACCAGAAATAATACAGTCCAAGAGTCAGCACCATCATAAAAAACAGAACAACAAGGTTGTTTTCAGGGATGTATTCGTCCATATAAATCCACCGTTAATAAAAATATAGTTATGAGCTTTCTCTGTTATATTAACGGAGAAAAAGAGAAGTTTTCTTTAGTATTTATTCATTAATTTCTATAATAATTTCCAATTTTCCTGATTTCTTTTTTATATAATTAAACTGATTTGTCCACTATTAATTTTTTATTTACAAGGCATTATTTTATTTGATTAGCTGATGTTAATATTATTAAATGTATACATGTTAAATAAATATCTAAATTCAGATCCTCTACCCTGGCTTATAGAAGATTCCGATCCTGTTGTGAAATATCTGACTAAAAAAAAATTACTTAAAAATGCAGATTCAAACGATTATTCTGAACTTGAAAACAGCCCGGATATTCAAAAAATTCTTGCTAAAACTAAAAACGGAATTCTCGGGAATTTAAATCAGTTTGATGCATTTTATACAGGTTCAATGTGGCATTTTGCCAAAGCAGCATATCTCGGTCTTGATTCACGCAATGACATTATTAACAAAACAGCAGAAGCATTAGTTAATGTTTCACAGCTTCCTTCAGGCGGATTTGCAGCATCATCTCTTCCGAAAAAAGAAGATGCCTGTTTAACAGGTTTAATGGCTGAATATTTCATCATTTCATCAGTTCAAAATAATGCAGCAGATGCAGCAATCAGATGGATAATAGATAACCAGAGACACGACGGGGGATGGCTTCATACGTCATTTATATCAAACACTGATATATTAAAAAAGATAATGCTCAATAAAACCGGTAATGGCTTAAAATGTGAATTAAATAATGAAATTCGAAGCTGTGTATTTGCAACTTCTGCATGCATGAAAGCACTTCTTCTTGATAATAAAGATAATAAACACAGCTTAATTATCAGAAAAGCCGCTGATTTTTTCCTGGAAAACAGACTTTTTTTGAATGATCAGCCAAACGCAACTCCATCAAAAATAAGAAAAAACCTGAACCGGAATTTCAGGCTTTTATCAATTCCATTTTTCTGCCAGTATGATATTTTAGAAGGATTAATTCTCATGGCTTTATCAGGAAACTTTGCTGATATTAAAGTCAATGAAGCATTCAATTTTATAATCAATAAACAAAACATAGACTCAAGATGGAATCTCGAATCACTTTCCCCGGGTATGCTCAATATTAATAATGAAAAGCTTAATCAACAGAGTAAATTTGTAACTCTAAGAATGATTAGTTTACTAAACTGCATTAATTCATAAAAAAAACAACCAATCTTGATCAGACTATCATTTAAATAACAATGATAAACTTCACTATTATTGATTTAATTAACTAACTGGTTAAAATTTATTGACAAATTATTAACTTTATAAAAATTAACAGAATTGTTAAGGTTCTATTAAAAAATTAAATACGGTTAAAATTATGGAAAATAATACGACTAATGAATATTTAATTGAATCATTTACATTAACAGATTCTGAAGCTTCAAGATTTGCTGATTTAATTCAGCATGCTTTTCTCAGCATGGAAAGTGCAGTAAAATCCGGCGGAACAATACAGTTTGATGAAGAAACATTCAGATTCATGTTCTGCTCCCCGTTTAACCCTTATAAAGATTTATTCATCAGAGCCATACACAAGCCTACCGGCGAAACTGTGGGATTCATGGGAAGTATCCCCAGAAAAGTAAAAGTTAAAGATAAAATATATAATTGCATAATACCGTCATGGGAAGCAGTTCACTGGAATCATAAAAGAAAAGGAATAGCCAGAGAAATGGTTATTAAAATGATTGAAACAGGCAAACAAAAAAACGTTGATGCAGCATATGCAATGTTTGAGCCTGAAGAGCATGGAATTAACAGCGCAAAATCTGCCACAAAAAAAATTAACTTCCCCATGGTTGACATATATAAGACAAACAAATTTATAATAAGGGTTTTTGATATAAAAAAAACATCCGAAGTGATTAAGCTGAAATGGTTTGAAAAAATATATCTAGGATCACTACAGAAAATTAAAAAAAACAAGAATCCCAGAATACGAAATTATAGAAAAGAAGATGCAGAACAGATTTATTTTTTAATGCTGGATCTTAATAAAAAAAATGATATCGCAATAATTCACGATAAATCCGATTTTGAGTGGTATCTCAATCAGCCGGGAATCAACTGTGTTGTTCATACAGATGATTCCGGTAAAATAGACGGGTTAATGCTCGCCTGGAAATTTCATCTTTCAGGTTTCGGGAAATCCACTCCTTTCGGATGGCTTGATATCATACATAATTACAATTTAAGTTTTAATGAAGCAGTAGATTTATCAAATTATCTTTGTCAGAGTGCTAAAGAAAGAGGATGGTCTGGAATTCAATCTCCATATATTCCTTATTTTAAACCAGAGCCTTTAAAAAAAGCAAAATTCGTATTCTTTCCAAAAAAGTTAGTTCTTTCTTTTTTCCTGAATACAAATATTATTTTCCCGGAAAAGCTTGATACATTATTTTTTGATTGGAGATAATTCTACATTAATTTTTAAAAAATATTTTAAATTCAATAAATATCATGCAGATTTCTACACTATTTTTCACTTTTTTTAACTAATCAATTAAAAACATTGACAAAAAAATACTTCGCAAAACAAATTCTAAAACTGTTTAGATTTTAATATTATATCGGATATGGTTGGAACACATGGATAATGTAATGGAAAGCATTCTTGAGAAAAGTTTTGATAAGAAATTATCAGAAGAATATATAATTGAGTCATTCACATTAACTGAATCAGAAGCATCAAGGCTGGCTGATATTATTAAAACTGCATTTTTAAATATGGATTCTACTGCCAAACACGGCGGAACTATTATGTTTGATGAAGATACTTTCAAATTCATGTTCTGTTCCCCTTATTTTAAAAAAGATCTGTTTATTCGTGCAATTCATAAAGCAACAGGCGACACTGTTGGTTTCATGGGAAGCATACCTAGGATTCTGAAAATTAATGATAAAATTTTCAACTGCTTTATACCATCCTGGGAAGCGGTTCACTGGAAGCATCAGCGTAAGGGAATAGCTAAGAATATGGTAACAAAGATGATTGCAACCGGAATCCCTATGGGCGTGGATGCAGCCTATGCAATGTTTGAACCGGAAGAACATGGAATTAACAGTGCAAAGGCATCTGCAGAGTCCCTTAATTTATCAAAGTACATGATAGAAGCTTATAAAATTAATAAATTTATTATCCGGGTTCTTGATATAAAAAGAACTTCACAGGTTATAAAATTTAAATTTTATGAAAAAATATTTCTTGGATTGCTGCAGGGAGTAAAAAAAGTAAATAATCCGAGAGTCAGAAATTTTAAACCGGCTGACGGTGAAAGACTTTTTGAGCTGATGAAAGACTTTGTTGAAAAAAACCAGATAGCTGTAATTCACGACCACGATGACTTTATCTGGTATATAAATCATTCTGTAATTAATTGCGTTGTTCACACAGACGAAAATGATATTCCTGACGGTTTTATTTTAGCCTGGAAATTCAATCTTTCAGGTTTCGGGAAATCAGCTCCTTTCGGATGGCTCGATATTGTACACACGCACAGACTTTCCATAAAAGAAGCAGCTGATCTTTCAAAATACATGAGCTGGAGAACAAAAGAAATCGGATGGGCCGGACTTCAGACACCATATATCCCATACTTCAATCCAAAGCCTTTGAAAAAAGCAAAATTTATTTTCTTCCCGAAAAAACTCATTCTTACTTTTTTCCCGAGTCCGCTGAGCTCAATTGTTATTCCGGATAAGATTGAATCTCTTTATTCTGACTGGAGATAATTATTAACAATAAACAGAATATAAGGATTATACCATTAACAGAATGCCCGGAGTTTTATCCCATTCTTGCACACTGGTCTTTCTGTCAATGGTACACTGGACGGGATATTCCATTTTCAACTCTTCTCGCTGCATATAAAAAACGCGCTTTATCAAACAGTATGCCATATACTTTTGCAGCTGTTGCAGATACTCTTCCAATAGGAATGGCTTCTTTAAAAGAAAACGACCTCTGGTCAAGGAAGGATATTAATCCGTGGCTTGCTTCAGTTTATGTTTTACCATCATTCAGGAAATCCGGAATCGGCACAATGCTTATAGATAAAGTTATTGAAAAATCAAAATCTCTGAATTTTAAAAGACTTCACCTTTTCCTTGGAAGCAATGATATTGCTACTCTTGAAAAATATTATATAAAACGAGGATGGGATTTTTTTGATTCAGCTGCTGATAATGACGGGAAGGATACTAAAATTTTTACATATAAACAATTTTAAAAAAACTAAAATCAATCCTATCCTAATTATTTCTTGATTTTTCTCAGCTAAAATATTATCCAAAGCATATACATTCTCCATTATTAAAGGCCCGGAAATGAAAAAAAAACTTATATTCATAAATGCTGCTTTAGTATTGATTATTTTAATTGCTGATGCACATACAAAAACTTTAAAAAAAATTAATAATAACATGTCTGATAATTGTATAAAAAAAATTGAGATCTCGAGAAACACAAACCCCTGGAGCGGATTAACAGGAAGCTATAAAGAGGAAGAAGAAAACAGGCATATTAAAACTGTTTCCATAGATTCAAAAAAAATTATTATCATGGAAAACCTGAAGCAGTACTGTTTTCAAAATGAATATTTTCTGGCACTGACAGAAAATCCAAAAAAAGTTCTGGTGAATAAAAAATATTTTTCAAACCTTGAAAAAAAAGATGCAACCAGAATAAAATCCGGTGAAATGCAAATGATCGGTAAATTTCTTGATACAGCTTTCAGATCAATATCACCGGATAAGCTTGTTCTGTTTCTGATAGAATCTCAGATTATTACAACATACTGGCATCTTGGTTCAGAACTATGCCTGGTTAAAGAAGCAAATGAAAAAGATTCTTATACTGCATATTTCACAGGATCGCACAAATACTGTACAAATAAATGCGAAGAGGATGTTTTGAAATTCTCAGTAAAAATAAATAAAAAATCCGGCGAAATGTCCCTGTGCGGCTGGTGAAAATTTTAATCTAAAAATATATTACTGAATATTACTGTTTTACATAAGTTATAAAAAAGCAGGTAATAGAATAGGAATAGAACATTTTATTTAATTTCATTTTTATCTTTTATATTTTTCTTTTCTATATTGAAAGCTGAAACACAGGTTATAACCCCGCTGATTAAAACAACCTGGAAGCAAAGAGATGCATATGCGTTATTTTCACCAGAACATGAACGTCTCGGGTGCTGGTCTGTAGCTCTTGCCCAGATTCTTTTTCATCATGGTTTAGTTCCATCAGGTCAAACCAGTTATAAAGGAAAAAAATATACTGTATCAGCTGATTTCGAAAACCCGCCAATAAGCTTAAAAGACATCAGCCCGAAAATTGATCATTTAACTTCTGAAATTAATAAAACTGAGACTGCCCGTTTCCTTTGGTATAATGCATTAATTACCGGAAAAGATTTCGGTACAGGCGATTATACCGGCAACAGTGATGTGAGACGTGAAAGGCTTGAAAAACATTATAAAGTAAAAACAAAACGCATTAGATTTCCTGAGAGTTCCAAAAGGGATATTGAAAAATTTGTCTCAAACGAGTTAATCCAACACCGGCCGCTTCTCCTATTTATTGAAGGCAATGAACCTGGCGACGAAGGCTTTGGACATGCTCTTGTTATTGATGGATTTAAAACTGAGTCCGGAAAATTCTTTGTTCATTTTAACTTCGGCTGGGAAGGAATTTCTGACAACTGGTATGATTTGTGGAAACCAATAAAATCAGAATATGGGAATTATAATAAACCTGATCGCTGGATAATGGCAATATTGCCTTTTAAGTAAAAATTAAAACCCTCAAAGCGAGGGTTTTAATTTTTGTTTATATTTAAATCTAAGTATTGAATTATAATTTTTAATCGTTCATCTTATATTGGCCCTTCATTGCAAAAGCATATTTCTCCCAGATTTTCATGAATCGTGCATCATTTGTTTTAGGGGCTTTTATCATTTTCATACAGAATTCTTTCTGATCATCACTTGAGCTTGGCTTTGAATAGATATTGAGTGCAAACTTTGAGAAATCACGAACCATAAAATCAAATATTTCATCAAGAAGATCATCTTCAATTTTATAAAGCTTTGAGCTTTCAATTATAAGCTGACCATAAGCAACAAGAGTTAAAATTTCTCCAAGAGCGAGCAGGTAATCTATATCTTTTGACTGTTCCGGAGTCGGGCTTGCCTTAACAAGAAGAGTCTTGAAAATATTAATCTGCTCTTTGAATATTTCAATGTTAGGGAGATTAACACTGTTGTATGCAATATTGTAATCATGGAACTGAATCTTGCCAAGTCCGCTTGTTGGACCCTGATCGAAAAGGAATGTATCATCAGCCGAGTCAATCATTCTCGGAATTTCAGGATAATCTTTCGGTTTAAAGAAATAATTTGCCATGAATTTAACAATCAGCGCCATGTTAACATGAACTGTTCCTTCAAGCTTCGGCAGCATTCTGATCTCGTGTGTTGCCATCTGGAAGAATGTTTCTTTCTCGAAGCCTCTTGCTGCAATTACATCCCAGAGAAGATCTATAACAGTTTCCCCTTCACGTGTTACTTTCATTTTAACCATTGGATTATACAGCAGATATCTTCTGTCTTCAGCACTGGCTGTTCTCATATAATCTGTTGCTCTGTCTGCAAAAAGTTTCATCGCTGTTAAGCGGCAATATGAATCAACAAACAATTTTTTTACGTGTGGAAAATCTGTTACAAATTTCCCGTAAAGATTTCTGTTGGCTGCATGGTCAATAGCTTCATAGAATGCATGTGTGCACATTCCTATTGCTCCGAAGCCAAGATTAAATTTGCATATATTGATTGTGTTCAGCATATCATCCCAGGCTTTCTTTCCCTTCTGGATGATATCGGCTTCTGTAATTGGATAATCGTGCAGCGCATATTCAGCAACATAGTTCGCTTCAGGAACAGTATTCTGAATGCATTCGTATTTTTCATGTTTTGAATTTACTGCAAAGAATACATAATCTTCAGTATCTGCAATTTTACCAAAGGTTGAAACTATCGCAGCTTCATTTCCGTTTCCAATATAGTATTTATCTCCATTAGCTTTATATGTTCCGTCAGGCTGAGGATAAAGCATCATATCACTTGAGTAAATATCAGCACCATGCTCTTTCTCGGAAAGACCAAATGCAAAAACTCCGCCTTCTTTAAGAAGCTGAGCAGTCTTATGCTTTATCTCCTCATTTCCGCCGATAAAAATTGGAGCAAGACCAAGCATGGAAACCTGAAATGTATACCAGTATGTAATCCCGAAAAATCCTGTAATCTCTGCAAAACTAACATTACGGTAGGTATCCCATTTTGAATCAGGATCGCCATAACCGGCAGGAGTCATGAGTGTTGCAAATACCTGTTCTTTTTTTAAGAATTCAACAAAGTCGTAGTTCCAGACTTTCGAAAGAAAATCCTCTTTAAGTTTCTTCTTCCCTTTTTTTTCAAAAAATTCAATTGTTTTCTGCATCATGTTCCGGGTTTTATCATCCGGAAATTTTCTGTCATATTTTTTAGGGTTTAGCAGGATCATTACCTTCTCCTCAAGATTATTTTTTTATTTTTTTTGAAAATCCCATATTAGAACAAAAAAATTTGTAGAAATTTCCAATTTTTAATATGACAAATTTCAACTTATTGGAATCTAAATCAATTCCTTTTTATCAGCACTAAAAAAAATTCAATATTATTATTGCTGTATTTGATATGATTTGTATATTCTGAATTAGTTCAATAATATTTTGCAAAGTATTTTAATTTACTCAGGAGTAATAATTAATGCCTAAAAATTTATCAGAATTAAACAATGAAGATTTAATCTCATTAAAAAATATTAAAATAATTTTTTCTGATATGGACGGCACCCTTACAGAAGAAGGCTTTTTTTCTAAAAAATTATTTTCTGCAATTGAAATATTAAGAAAAAAAAATATCCACTTTTTTATTATCACAGGCAGATCTGCAGGCTGGGTTTCCGCCATAGCTGAATATTTACCTGTAAACGGAATTATCGCAGAAAACGGATCAATTCTGTTCAGAAAAATAAATGGAAGTTTATCAAGTGAATACTTAATAAACTTACCTACCGATTTAAGTGAACATAGAAATAATTTAAAAGAAGTTTTCTTGAAATGCAGCGTAAAAATTCCCCGTCTTATCGAAGCCATTGATAACATGTTCAGAATTTCAGATTTTTCAATAGATTTAGGTGATCTTACATCTGAGGAAATTTATGATGTAAAAGAAATTGTCCGCACTACAGGGTTTGATGCAACATCCAGTAATGTCCAGATTCATATCATGCCTAAAGGATTAAATAAAGCTGAAGGAATCAGAAATTCATGGGAAAAATTATTTCACAAGCCGTTTGATTCAAAACAAATTTTAACTATTGGAGACAGTTTAAATGATGAAGCTATGTTTAACAGTAATATTTTCATAAATACAGCTGCAGTTTCTAATGTTAAAAATTATCTAGATAAAATGCAGCATAAGCCGAATTATATATGTTCCAGAGAGGAAATAAATGGAGTTCTGGAACTTATTCCTCTGTTGGGATCATAACTTTTAAAAAGTCTCCTGAGTTTGATTGTTTAATTAATTGCCTGAACAATACTTCTTTCCAAAATTATTTGAAACGCACTTCCCTGAATTAATGCACTCTGCATCATTATTGCATTCTTTTCCTGTTTTACCGGAACTTCCAAAATCAAATTCCTTTTTCCTGATGCATACTCCGTTATTGCACTGCATATTAAAACCGCATTCAGAATTATTGGTGCAGGTTTCGCCGATTTCTTTTCCTTTTAATTCAATCGATAATGCAAAAAAAGATATAATAAAAAATGCAGATAATAGTAATAGAATTTTTTTCATAAACAATCTCCGGTAATTTATTTTATTTTAAAACTGACAATATTTTTAATATTTGTAAAGTAAAGTCTATTCTATGATAAACAAAAATTTTCATATTAATACATATACAGAAAAGCCGGCTACTTGCCGGCTTTTCTGTAATTTAAAATAATAAATTATCCTTTCAGAATTTTCTTGGCTTCAGCATCCTGATATTCAGTAATCAGCTCAATTCCAGTCAGTTTGCTTGTTTCTTCATTACCTGCGAATAAATCTGTTCTGGCAATTTTATCCAGAGAGAATTTTCTTGCCCCGGCCATAAGCTGTTGAAGTCCTGCTGCAAGCTTGTCTGCTGCTGTCCATGCTGCAATAGCTCCAAATGGAATATTTTTCATTTCAGCTGTACCGACTTTTTTCTGAACATCATAATACCCGGCAAAAATATCCTCAGGCTTGCTTCCATTTTCAGTAACAGTTTTCGGAAGTTCTGACCAGTTCCCATTTAATTTTTCTTTCCTATCCGGATGCAGAACTCCTTCAATATTTGATCCGAGAAATCCGGGTATCATAAGTGCTCTACCCATACACACAAGTTTCACAAATGGCGAACCAAGCGCAAGCGCTTTGAATATATGGTCTTCTCTTGCAAGCCCGCCTGCAAAAGAAAGATCAACGACTTTCCTGCTTTTCTTACTTAATATTTGAGCATATTCATAAGCTTTTGAATGAAGATATATTGATGGAACTCCCCATGTTTCCATCATATTCCATGGGCTCATTCCAGTACCGCCTCCTGAACCGTCTATTGTTAAAAGATCTAGTTTCGCTTCAGTAGCAAGCTTAATAGACAATGCAAGTATCTCCATGCCGTATGATCCGGTTTTTAAAGTTATTCTTGTATAACCGAGACTTCTGAGATATTTAACTGAATTCATAAAATCTTTACTGACTTCTTCGTAATTCGAAAAATTCGTATAACCGAGTCTGCTGTGACGTGCAAAAGATTTTATTGCTCCGCTTTTATATCCTTCCTCAACTTCCGGTTTAGTAGGATCAGGATCAACAACATAACCTCTGCCTTTGAGAAATTTGGCGTATTCAATATCATTAACCTGAATTTCGCCGCCTATATCTTTTGCACCCTGTCCCCATTTCAATTCCATTATAACCTTATCGCCGCCGTACTTCCTTGCAATATATTCAGCAACTCCGTTTCTTGTGTCTTCAACATTCATCTGAACAATTATCGCTCCGTAACCGTCATAATATTTCAGATACGTATCCACCCTTCTATCAAGCTCCGGAGCTTTTGTTACTTTCCCGTTTTCAATAACTGCCTGCTTGTCAATCCCGGCCACATTCTCGCCAACAACAATCGGATATCCGACAAGAGCTGCACCTACTGCAAAAGATTCCCAGTATTTAGCAGCTATAAATGTTGAACCGAGTGCTCCAGTCATCATTGGTACACGGAATTTAGTTTTTACATCTGTTCCGAATTCTCCCTCAAGTTTAACATTCGGGAAAATACAGTCATCCGGATCATTAGATAACCCCTTTGCAAGTCCGCTTGAGCCGTAAACATAACCATTAATTCTTAATGAATTATAAGATGCCCCGATATGAATTGTGTTTGAACTTCCTGCTGTTACAGCTCCGAAATCTCTCGGATAAAGAAGTTTTCTGCCTTTCATGCAGGAAACCCAGGTTTCGCATTTCCCCTGGCAATCAGCTCTGCAAAGAGTGCATAGACCTGATTCAGCCGGATTACCTCGGTTTAATGTTCCAAGTACATCATTGGATTTAGGCCATTGAATCATAAAATCCTCCAGATAATATTTAAATTACAGTAATTTTGCATGGTATTAAAATATTAATTATCCATGAATAGACTGCTGTTTTATTCAACTATTTTATACCGGCACTAATATAACACCTAAGTCAAGTTAAAATTTTACATATTCGTAACAATTAATCTTAATTTTTTACATGATTGTAACAATTAGATTGATTTAATTAAGATTGTTAAAGCATGAAAAAATAATAAAATATAAAATCAATTGTATAAATAATGATTTTTAATCAGTATTCAAAAAATAATGTGAAGTAGTTGTTGTTTGTATTTTTAGGGTTGGGGTTTATTTTTACAAATGATGGTTATTGAAGATACTATCAGATAAAAAAAAAGGTATTTATAATTCATAATACTCTGTACCTGCTGAGAATATCATCTCAACAGGTACAGATAATTTTATTAATACAACGGTTATATCCGGTGGTCTTCTCTAATTATAATTCTGCTTCCGCCGCTGATACTTGTATTCCAGTTTTTAGGAGCTTTCACTGTTTTCAGCCTGTCAAGCTCGCCGATAGTTTTAAGTCTTTTGTAAATTAATTGCCATGCGCATGGCAGATCCGCTCTAACTTCGCATCTGTCTTCTTTTGAACCGCCGCAAGGACCATTAAGCATATGTTTTGCACATCTTGTTACAGGGCAGATTCCGCCGTATTCATGAAGCACACAATTACCGCAAGCAATACATTTTTCTGTCCATGTAGCTCTTTCTTCAAGGATTCCGATAAACTCGGTATCAAGACCTGCATAAACAGGTTTGTCAAAACGCTCTGCAATTGCCTGAACTCCTGCACCGCATCCAAGTGAAAGAACCACATCATTTCTATTTATTGCATCAGCTGCTTTTTCTATAAATATATTGTCACACTGCCTTTCAATTGTAAGCTCTTCTACTTCAAGGCCGATATTTTTAAGGCGCGATGAAATGCGGAGGGCTGATGAAATAATACCGACTTCTCGTTCGCCTCCAGCCAGACATACTGTGACGCAGGTGCCGCATCCCAATACAAGGACCTTCTTTTTTCCGGATAAAATATCAATTAAGTTGGGAATGCTTTTTCTCTGTGCTACTATCATATATGAATCTCCTGCTTTTGGGATTGATTTTTTCTGTTTAAAGGGCTTGGCCCCAGTTTTTTCAAAGTTTCAATCATTTCATTAATATACTCAATAAATGGTCTTGCCATTGCTGCGGATATATTTATCATCCGGATTCTTTCTTCTTCCAAACCGCTTTCTGATAAGAATGATTGTGTATAACCCACTCTGCCCTTGGCCAGCAGATTGCCTTCAGTAAAATGGCATCCGCCTTCGAGACATCCGGCAACAAGAATGCCGTCAGCTCCCTTTTCAAAAGCCTTCATAAAAAATTCCACTTCAAGTCTTCCTGTACATGGAGTTCTTACAATCCGCACATTTGTCGGATACTGCAGCCGCATAGATCCTGCAAGATCTGCTGCCGAATAAGAACAATACTGGCAGCAGAAAGCAATTACAAGCGGTTCAAAACTTTTTTCACTCATATTATAGGCCTCAAATTTTAATTACGATTAACAGTTAAATGATTTTCCAGCAGATTATCCAGCATGATTTCGAACTGCTTTGATTCAAAATGATTCAGCTGTATTGCGCGTGCCGGACATTCAGAAGCGCAGATGCCGCATCCCATGCATTTAGCTGCTGCAATTTCTGCTTTATTATCTATATTAGTAAATGGCGCTCCATAAGGGCAGCCATGAACACAGGTTAAACAGGAAATACATTTATCCTGGTTAACCTCTGAAACCTGTGCACCAACCTCAAGATATGTTTTTGAAAGTACTGTAGCTGCGCGTGATGCTGCTGCGCGCGCCTGAGAAATATTCTCATCCATCATTTTAGGCGAATGCGCAAGACCGCAGAGGAAAATTCCTTCAGTTGCAAAATCTACAGGCCTGAGTTTAACATGGGCCTCCAGAAAAAATCCTTCTGAATTCAGCTGCAGTTTAAGCATATCGGATATTTGTCTATTGCCTTCAGGAGCTTTCACGCCTGTGCTTAGAATTACATTATCTGCTTCAATTTCAATAATATCCGAAACATCCGGACTTGTAACTGTAACTAAAAGTCCTTTGCTGTCTGATATAACCGGCATTTTTTCTTTATTATATCTGATAAATACTATGCCGGCATTTCTTGCATCCTGGTAATATTTTTCCCTGAAACCATAAGTTCTGATATCACGGTAAAGAATATAAATATTCGCATCAGGATTTCTCTTTTTAATTGAAAGAGCGTTTTTTACAGCCATCGAGCAGCAGATACGGCTGCAGTATGGCGCATCATCATTGCGGGATCCGGCACACTGAATCATTACTATATTTTTCGCAGCTGCATTAAACTTGTGTTCATAAAGAAGCTGTTCAAGTTCCACCTGAGTTTTAATTTTATCAGACTGCCCGTACATAAAATCAGTTGTCTGAGCAGATAAAGCACCGGTTGCAACAACTATAGTTCCACAATTTACATCAATACCTTTACCGCTTCCGTTGCCGTTTTCTTTTTCAGAAAGCGTAACAACGAATTTACCGATATGACCGTTTAATTTAACCACTTCACAATTCATGTGAAGTTTGATATTTTTATGGCTCTTTGTCCGTTGAATAAGCGTGTTTATAAAATCAGCAGTATTGTCATGCTCCAGTGTGGTATGAATTTTTAATACCTGACCGCCGAGATTTTCAGTTTTTTCAACCAGGGATATTTTGTAACCCTGATCTGCAAGTGAAAGAGCTGCAGTCATTCCGCTTAAACCGCCTCCGATAACAACTCCATCCTGATTTATTGCAAGTGATTCACCAATAAGAGGCTTCAGCAACCCTGCACGTGCAATTGACATTTTTACAAGCTCAATTGCCTTTAAAGTAGCAGCGTCCGGTTCTGACGGATGAACCCATGAACACTGGTCTCTTATATTGGCAAGCTCAAACAGATATGGATTTAATCCTGCTTCACGGAGTGTTTCCCTGAAAAGCGGCTCATGAGTTCTCGGGGTACAGGAAGCAACCACTACCCTGTTAAGACGGTTCTCAATGATAACGTCTTTTATATTGGAAAGGCTCGAATCGGAACATGTATACATAGTATGCGATGCAAAAGCCACATTCGGAACATTAGAAATTGCATTAGTAACCTTTTCCACATCAATTGTACCTGCGATATTTGTTCCGCAATGGCAGACAAACACCCCGATCCGAGGTTCTTCATCATTTACATCATGTTCCACAGGATATTTCTTTTTTGTAATCATTGTGTTACGCACCTGCGAAAGCATTTCCATAGAAAGTGAAGCTGCAGCACTTGCCTGAGTTACAGTTTCAGGAATATCCTTTGGTTCCTGAAAAGAACCAGCAACAAAAACTCCGGGACGTGATGTAAGCATAGGATTGAAACGGCTGGTTTTACAGAATCCGTATTCATTTAAATCTATTCCAAGACGTGCAATGCTCTCAGACACCCTTGGTTTTGGTTCAAGACCAACAGCGAGAACTACCAGATCAAAATCAAGCTCCACATGATTGTAATTCTCATCAGTAAACTGAAGGCGAATATCCATTGATCCAGGTACCTGAATTGCACGGGATGGTATGCTTTTTATATATTTAATATTTTCCTTGCCGCGAGCACGCTCATAATACTGGTCAAAATCTTTTCCAAAAGCGCGGATATCCATATAAAAAATTGAAGCCTGCATTCCGCCTATATGCTCATCTGCTATTAATGCCTGCTTGGTTGTTGCCATACAGCAGATTGAAGAGCAGTATTCATTCCCGCATTTTGAATCGCGAGAACCAACACACTGAATCCAGGCGATCCTCTTAGCTTCCTTGCCGTCACTTCTGCGGAGAACATGTCCTCCGTAAGGACCTGCAGCAGAAAGCATACGCTCAAACTGAACACTGGTGAGAACATTTTTATAACGGTTAAAACCGAATTCACCTTTAATTTCCGCATCAAACTCATCAAAGCCCGGAGTTAAAATAACTGAACCTATATCAAGCTCAATTGTTTCCTCTTTCATTAAATGATCAACAGCCCTCTTGTCGCAGACAGCAACGCACTCATTACATTCAGAGCATAAAGCACAGTTGAGGCAGCGTTCTGCTTCAGCTGCCGCATCTTCTATTGAAAATGCTTTCTCAACTTCAGCAAAATTATTGATTCTTTTTTCAACTGGAAGTTCTGCTGCAACAGCACGCTTTTTCTTATCAATATTTTTAAGGGATGGAAGATCTTTTTCAGGAACTGGTTTCACAGAATCTTCAAAACGGTCAGTACGCATATCCTTTCCGTTCAGGTAGCGCTCTATTGATTCTGCAGCCCGTTTTCCTGCTGCAACTGCCTGAATTACACTCGCAGGTCCTGAAGCATTATCTCCTCCTGCAAAAATTCCTTTTACTGAAGTTTCAAGTGTAACCGGATCTGCTTTAAAACAGCCCCGATCCATATCAACACCAATGTGTTTTACCAGTTCAGTATCAACCATCTGACCGATAGCAACAATAATCTGATCTGTATTTACTGTTAATATTTCTTTATCATTATATATAGGATTGAACCTTCCGCTTTCATCACAAACATTGAGACACTGTTTAAGCTCGATTCCTGTCACAGAGGAATTTCCGAGTATCCGGCTTGGGCCCCATCCGTTATGAATTACTATACCTTCTGCTTTAACAGCTTCTATTTCTTCTTTATAAGCCGGCATTTCATCACATTGCTCAAGAGCGATAAGCTCAACTTTTTTTGCACCGAGTCTGAGGGCAGTTCTTGCTACGTCTACTGCAACATTACCGCCGCCTATAACAACAACACGGTCTTTCACAGATGGCTTTGTATTTTTACTGCCTACCTGTCTGAGAAAATCCACACCGTTTTCTACGCCGGTTTTATCTTCACCTTCAATGCCAAGCTTTCTGCTGGTATGAGCGCCGGCGCTGATGAATACAGACTCATTTTCATTTTTCAGATCATGAATGCTCTTCTCAACTCCAACTTTGCAGTTATAAACAAATTTAACGCCCTTGCGCCTTATAAGATCCACTTCATAATCGAGAATATCCCTTGGCAGACGATACTCAGGTATTCCCCATAACAGCATGCCGCCTGCAGCTTCACGAACTTCATAAATAGTTACTGCAAAACCTTTATCAGCAAGATCAGCTGCACAGCTTAAACCGGCCGGACCAGCACCTATAACAGCAACTTTTTTTGCATCAGTAGATGGAATTTTCTCTACCGGCAATTGCAATACTCCTGACTTAACCAGAGCCATTTCCTGATCAGAAGCAAATCTTTTAAGCTGTCTGATAGCAAGAGGAGTATCGAGCTGTGAACGTGTGCACACACTTTCGCATGGAGCAGGACAAACACGTCCGCATATTGCAGATAATGGATTTCTTTCCCTTATAAGATTGACTGCCTTTACATATTCTTTTTTCTTAATTAACTGTATATATCCCTGAACATTAATATTCGCAGGGCATTTGACTTTACATGGTGCATGACCCAGTTTAAGAATCTGCGGTTTATTCGGAATAGCCTGCGCGCTGTATTTCTGAACAGCCTTTCTTGTACCAAGATTGCGGTTTAATCTGTCATTGACTTCAACAGGGCAGGCTTTAGTGCAGTCGCCGCAGTCATTACAGATCTGTTCATTAATATAACGTGCAGATTTTTTTATTGATGCTTTAAAATTTCCGGGCTCGCCTTCAAGTTTTTCGAGCTCGGAAAGCGTATGTATTTCGATATTAAGATTTCTCGCGCACTCAACTAGTTTAGGAGAAACAATACATGTTGCGCAGTCTCCTGTTGGAAAAGTTTTATCCAGATGAGCCATCATACCGCCGATAGCTGCTGAATTTTCTATCAGATGAACTTTAAAGCCTGAATTGGCAAGATCAAGCGATGCCTGCACTCCGGCAATTCCGCCGCCCTGAACCAGAACAGCGCCGATTTTTTTAGCTTTATTTTTAGTTATATTCTTATCCATTATTCGCTACCTTAACCATAACTTCTTTTGGAGAATTTATCAGTTTTCCAAGACCAAGATCGTTATTTGATATGCCCAGACACATTCCAATAAGCTGAGTTATATAAAATACAGGCATGTTGTATCGCCTGCCGGTTTCTTTTAAAATATCACTCTGACGCATATCCAGATTCATCTGACACATAGGGCAGGCAACTGCAATACACTCTGCACCGGAATCCTTTGCCATGCCTATAATCGAATCTGAAAGTTTTACAACAATACCTGGCCGAGAAATAGTTAATGAGGCGCCGCAGCATTCAACTTTATGAGGCCAGTCAAGATCTTCTCCACCCATAGCAGCAACAAGTTTATCCATATACACAGGATTCTCAGGATCATCAAAGCCGGTAATTTCATTTGGACGCACAAGAAGGCATCCGTAATATGATGCCACTCTTAATCCTTTAAGAGTCTGTGTTAAAGATTTTTTAAAAGACTCAAGTCCTATATCTTCCAATAATATTTCAATAAAATGACGTACCCTTACAGACCCGTCATAATCTTTTCCGAGAGCAGCAGCTACGCTTTTACGAGTTTCAGAATTATTTATAATTTCATGATTAGCTGCCTTCATTCGGCTATAGCATGATGCGCAGCTGACAACCATATCAAGCCCCATTTCTTTTACTTTAGCCAGATTAACAGCTGCAAGCGAAACTGCCAGGTTATTATCCACCTGATGTGCAGGAGTTGAACCGCAGCATGTCCACCCTTCAGGTTCAACCAGATTTATTCCAAGAGAACGGGCTACAGCTATGGTCGAGGTATATTGATCACGGGCAGTTGACTCTGCAGAACATCCCGGAAAATATGCGTATTTCATTTTCTTTTTCCCCTGTCTGAGGTATATGTTTTAAATATTTTTTTTACAATTTTAGTATCAACGCCTCTTGGAGGAAGAAGCGCAATTTTCCCTTTTCTCAAAATCATCGGGAATTTAGCTGTATCATTTAAATAGCTTGAAGTCCTGAATTTATAAAGAGCCATTAGCCCGAGATCATAAGTGCGTCCGAAATACTCGACTGTTTTTAAAAGTACTTTATTAACAAACGGCATATTTCCTGAAGGTCTTTTTGAGCCGTTTGCAACAGCAAGAATCCTGAGTGAATCCATAACTGCTGCCATATCAATTGCCATAGGGCATCTGCTGTAGCATGTTTCGCATGAAGCGCAATTCCATATAATATTATTTTTAAGAAGCTCTACTCCTGCTCCAAGCTGAAGCCTTTTGATTATCTCAGCTGGAGATGATTCAGAAAACTCCGATACAGGGCATCCGTTGGAGCATTTTCTGCACTGCAGGCAGATATTAATATTTACTCCAGATATCCTTTCAACATCATTCTTAATACCCCTGCCGGTATTTTCTTTTGATATTTTTAATGTCATTCCTTTCATCCTCCCCCCTGTCCCCCAGAGGGGGCACGTAATAAAAACTTATTTTCCTGATAATTATTCAAATATTCTTAATTCATTAAAATTAATATAGATTTCCGTCTAACCGCCCCCTCCGGGGGAAGGGGGGGGGAACAACGGAGAATTTAACTTACTGCCATCATTGAATCATCAGCTTCATATAAAACTTCTTCTTCCAGAAATTCATCATCAATTAAATCCGTACTGTCGCCAAGCTTCATTGCTGCAGCTGCAGGTATAACTTTTCTATAAACAGCAAGAGGACTTGCCTTTTTACCTTTAACAACCAGCAGATCAGATACTCTGATTCCAAACAGGCGCTCATTTTCCTCGAGATAAGGGAGAATAAGTTCCCAGTCTTTTTTAGTGCATGCTTCAATAATGCCGCCGTTAAGCTGCTGATCAACAAGAGTTTTTAACGGATCACGCACATAAACAGCTCCGCCGGAAGCTAGAGAAAATATATTACTGCCCGGATAAGGCTCATCCATAAGAATGATCCCTCCGTCATCATCAAATTTAGTTCCATTTAATATAACAAACCCGCCATCATTATGCGGATCGCCGGCCATGAACGATTCTCCAAGAAAATCAAGACATGTGCCGTTTATTACGACTCTTGGTTTACCAACAGAATTTATTAATGGCCTTCCGGCTGCATTTCCCATAACATATGTTTCAGCGCCTTTGGCTCCATATAAAAATGTCTGGCCGACATCGCCATAGACGACAAATTTCCCGCGCTTTATTATCTGACCCAGCTGATCCTGTGCATTTCCATGTACATTGATGGTCATGCCGTCTATGCCGGAAGCCATATAATCTCCGGAGCTGTCATATACATCTATCACAACATCATCAGTATCAGGGCCAAGACCGCATCCGATATATCTCTGACCTGTACAGCCGAATGAAATAAATTTTCTCCATCCCATCATATATGCGTCCATCAGAAGACTTGAATCAGATTCATTTCCTTCAGGAGGGAAACCGAAAGCATTGATTACCAGTGTTAACTCATTTTTACCGGCAGCTCTTAAATTTTTTCGTGAAGCATAGTCTATCAGGCGATAGCTGTTTCCAGCTAGATTTTCGGATTCAGCAAGTAGAGGCAGCTCTTTGAAAAGTCTTGTCAGCTCCATTCTGATTATATGAAGAAGATGGCTTCTCTTCTTAATCCCGGTTGGATAACGGTAATCATTAAGCATGGTTAATGATTTAACTGCCAGTTCAATTTTACCGGTCTGATTTGCAGAATCTGAAATCATTCTAAGTGCAGCTCTTATATCATCATAACTCCAGGCTGGAATATTTTCTCTGACATAACGGTAAAGTCCTGCTGCATCATCATCTTTAAACTGCTTAATATTATTTATGATTGAATCACTTAACTTATGATTTAGATATGTTTCTGAAGAAAAATCATATGCCTCATTGCCTTTTGGCAGCTGAACCTGTTTCCCGAATTTATCTGCACAGGTCATACGCATTTTCCCGGATTCTTTTGAAAGATTAAAAATAAAAGATCCTCCATCAGTGTGGCTTCCGCCTCTGGCATTCCAGTATTTTTCTGCTACAGGACAGATTCTTATATCATCTTTTGACAGGCTTAGAAGAGTTGCATCAATAGCCTGTTTTTCTGAAGCTATAAGGCCAACCTGCACTTCTCCATCACAGAAAGCAAAAACCTGAGGTCTCAGCATTGCTGTATCTGTAATCCCCATGAGCTGAAAATTTTTCTCCATAGTATTATTCCGTGCTATAATAAAAAACCATGGACCGTCCGGAGAACCGTGAATATGCGCAGCCTGTATAGCTCTGTACAATTTCTTTTTTTCCTCAGGAAGACAGTCAAAATCCATTTCCGTTGTCGGAGCCAGAGCCTCTATAATATGCTCAAGCGAATAATGATAAGTTCGAGTCATCAGATCAAACAAAAGAACAGAAACTTCCGTATCTGTAAGAAACTGAGGGTAAATATGTCTCTGCAACAGATGCTCGGAAACAGAATGATAATTTGCAAAGTCCCCGTTGTGAACCAGCGCTATATTTATCCCTGTAAAAGGATGCGCTCCTGCAGGATGCCACACACGTCCTTTGGTCGGAAAACGCTGATGAGCAATCCATACATGAGCTTTCAGCTCTCTAATTTTATAATAATCTACAATTGCTTCTGCAAAACCAACAACCTTTAGTATCATGATATTGATTCCGTGAGACAGAACAAATGCTTTTTTGTCTCCCATTGCAGCATAATTAACCTGATTAAGTTTAAAACTGTTCTGATTTATAAATTCTTCCTCAGCTGATGTGCGGTCAAGAGCTTCAAGCTTATGCTCTTTTATAAAATTATCAAGAACTTCAGTTTTAACACGGACAAAATATCGCGCAACATCAGGTGGTTTAACTTCAAGTCCGGGAACTGTTGTCCAGTCATCAACTGTGTCGAGAACGCTTGATGCCGCTACATTAAAAATCGGATTTATAAAATCTTTTTCAACATCTGCTTTTACATTCGGTTCAAGCAGAGCTATATGCAGCATGTAATTATTTTCCAGAATCTCACGGCTGACTCCGAGCTGTTCCGGAACAAATCCAACTGCAGCAATACCGCCGCCCTTTCCGTTTCCACGGTTATGCATCTGTTTCGATGGCTCGTATATGTGTCTGCCGGCAACAGGTTCAGTACAGCAGAAGCCCACAACTCCGCAGCCGCCCTCTTCTTCGCTTTTTCTAACAACTGATGGAAGATCAATCTCACTAAGAAGCTTCTTTTTTGAGTCCATTATCCGTTTTAGAATATTATTGTTCACGCTGTATGCTCCACATCATTAGTATAATCAAGATGCATCAATAAATCGGAACGTCCTCTGAGCTCAGCAATACTTTTAATCCCCAGTCTCTGGAGAATTCTTACTATTTCATTTCTCCAGGCATTATATGTATTTATTAGCCTCTGGGCGCCCCACTCAAGTTCCATTTTCTTAGCAAGTTTTTTATCAGTTGTTGCAATGCAGCGCGGACATCCGCGGCCGGCTGAACATCGTCCGCAGCGCACACATCCAAGTGCAACCATTTCCATTGTGCCTACAACAACTCCATCTGCTCCAAGAGCAATGGACTTGGCAACATCATAAGGATTCCTTATACCGCCGCTTGCTATAAGAGTTACATGTTCCCTGGCTCCTTCAGCTACGAGAAAATTGTGCACTTTTGGAATTGCATATTCTATAGGCATTGCAATATTCTTTTTTGCTATATCAGGAGCAGCTCCTGTTCCGCCATAACCGCCGTCAATGTGAACAATATGCGTACCGGCTGAATAGCTACCAATGGCAACCATATCAACATCATTAGGGGTAGATACTTTGCTTGATATGAGCGCACGGCGGTTTATGTGCTTTATCCAGTCTATATGCTTCATATGATCTTCAATGGAATAAACGCTGTGAAAAGGGAAAGGAGAGAACAATGGTATTCCAACAACTGTTTCCCTCATTGTTGCTACAGCCGGAGTATTTTTATCACCAAGAAGGTGGCCGCCCAGACCCGGTTTTGCACCCTGTGCATATTTAAATTCGACAATCGGAACCCGCTGAATTGTTTCTTCACGAATACCGAAAAGACCTGTAGCAACCTGTGTTATAACATGATCATCGTACGGTCTCATGCGTTCCATGTATCCGCCTTCTCCGGTACAGGTGAAGGTATTCCATGCAACCGCTGCACGTGCCTTTGAAAGCTGTGTTGTATTGCTAACTGAACCGAATGACATTCCTCCGCCATACCACGGCACATCAATTTTAATATTTGCGCGCCCGTCATTACGGCGGTTCAATTTAATGCTTGTATCAATATCTTCTTTATTCAGCTTTACAGGTGGTGTTTCAGGGAATTTAAATCTGATCTTATCAAATCCGCCGCCTGAATCCCCTGTTTCATAATCATAACCGTAATCCTCATGAGGAACTTCCCCTGTTTCAGCCATTTTCCATGTTGCAAGGATCATTTCAGCTGACCAGCGCTTATCGCCGAGTACCTTCATCATAGGATTTTCTTCAATAATTAAAGCGCCCTGTTTGCAGGCTGTAATGCAATAGCATCCCTTCTTCTCGCAAATAGGCCCGAAGCAGAGATGACTTTGAGGTTCAGCAAAATATTTATATCCGGCTTTTTTTACATGAACGCCCTGCGGACAGATTTCAACACAGGTTCCGCATTTAATGCATTTGGATTCATCTCTTTTAATAATATATTTAGCTATCTCATTCCTGTATCTCGAAGGTACAGGTTTTATTGTTCGCTCCTGCTCATATTGAGGAGTGCGGGTTTTAAGAGTATTATCCGGAATAATGTCCGAAAGCTTACAGTTTAGTTCCAAAAAGTTTCCCAAATGTTTCCTCCTCAAGTTGCTCAAAAAACATTGCCCGTCCCGTATCTCCCCGAAGCCTGCGGGCATCGCGCATACCCATCGCTCCCATCAGCTCTACAAGCTGATCATGCCATGCAGCTATCAGGTTTGTCATCCTGCCTACGCCATATTCAAAACTTATATCTTTAATTCTGGCAGGACACTGATGCCCTTCCAGACATACATTACAAAGCTGACACTCCAATGCAATAAGAAGCGGAAGCTCGACTGATATTACATCAGCTCCGCAAATAACCGCTTTGGCCATATGTTCCGGCAGAGCAATACCTCCTCCGGCTATTAAAGTAATCTCATCCCGTGTGCCCTTTTTTATCAGAGATGTATGGATCGTTCTGATCATATCTTTGATAAATTGCGGATTTGAAGATCCGATTTCATTACCATTTATATCAGCAACAAAATGTATAGCTTCAACACCCATTGAATCAAGCTCGATTATCCGGTTAACTGAATCTGCATCCAGATGAACTCTCACCATAACAATAATATCAGGATTAATATTTTTTAATTCTTTAATGATATTTTTTGTTTCAGAAGAATCTTCTATTTCAGCCAGACTTGTTTTTTTAAGTATATCTGCAGAAAGCAATTTAGCGCCTTTTGCAAAATAGAATGCAATGTTTGGAAGATATTTTTCTGCATTTTCAATTTTCAGCGGCCAATCAGCAGAGTTTATTATAGCGTGCAATCCTGTTTTTACAGCAGTTGCAGCAATTATATTCTCAAGATCAGGCAGCATAAATTGCGAAGGAACCAAGTCTATAAGAAGAGGCATTGGAAGCGATATTAGAGGCTGCTGTGAAGATACCAGATTGTCCCCGTCAAGAACAAGAGAGGATGGCTTTCTTCCGATATCAACAGCAGTTGAAATATATTCACGGCCGTGAATTCCATCCCTTGTCGGACGGACAATTTCAGACATATCAGTCCACATGGAATCAAAACCGAAACCGGAAAATTTTCCGCCATACCCTGCTCCAGAAACAGGGATCTTTGCTGTTTCAGCCTGCAGCCAAGTTGTCTGAATAATTTCCGGAGTCCAGTAACTGTTACCCATATTCAGATAAACAGGATTCAGTGATAACGATAATAAATTTTTTGTACATTCCTGTACACAGGAAAAGCAGCCCATGCAGTCAAAGAAAAGAGTATCTGCATCATCCATATTCCGGATGTATTTTGCCTCTTCCCTGTATCTGTCATATACGCAAGCTTTTTTAACACAGTTATGACATCTGGCGCAGTCTTCCCGCCAGTCAACAATTCCGTATTTTCCTATACGGGGACGTCGCGGAGGTACTGGTTTAGTTGATATATGATATTTTTCCGGCATATTTTATCTCCGTTGTCCTTTTACTTTTTACCGGACAGCCCGGATGCATTTAAAATTTCAGGTAAAAATTCCTCTTTCCCGCCTGAAAAAATATGGATGCCGCGAACACCCTTTATTTTCTTTAATGCTTCAATAGTTTCCAGGCAGATTACAATTCCCTCTTTCTTCTGGACTGTTTTATCCCCTGCCTTTTTTATTCTATCGATCACATTGGCTGGAATTTCAAATTCAGTATATTTATTGTTAAGATATTCAGCTTCTTCTGCACTTTCCAAAGGCAAAACACCGGCAAGAACAGCAGTTCTATCAGTTAAACCTGCATTCGCTGCAGTATCCATCCACTGTTTAAATTCATTTACATCGAATACAGCGTGTGTCTGGATGAATGAAGCTCCGGATTCAATTTTCTGGGAAAGACGTATCATATTTAAATCAACCGGCTTTAGAAAAGGATTTGCGGCAGCTCCTGTAATAATTGGAAATGAATTTCCGATTTTTGCGCCATTTAAAAGCTCGTTTTTTTCGCGCATATTTTTTATCATTAAAATCAGCTGAGTTGAATCAATATCATACACATTAGCTGATTCATTGCTGTCAGTCAGCGTCTGATGATATCCGGATATGCAGAGCATATTTTTAATGCCAAGTGACGCTGCACCAAGGAGGTCAGATTGAATTGCAATGCGGTTTCTATCACGGGTAACAATCTGATAAATAGGTTCAATACCTGCCTGCGAAAGCATGCAGGAAGCAGCAAGACTGGATAATGCAACACCAAAAGGATTATCAGCAACATTAACTGCGGAAGGAACTTCTTTCAATATCTGAACAATAGATTTTATTGCCGCTTCATTTAAATCCGCTTTTGGCAGGTATTCAGCAGTAACTAAAAAGTCTTTTTCTTTTATCTGATCATTGAATTTTTTTTCGTTTTTCATTATATTCCACCTGACTGTTATATGATTACATTTTATCTGTTGGGGCATAGAATTTTATGCCCTTCCCCAATTGAGGCTTATGCCACCGCCATTGATCT
Source organism: uncultured Leptospirales bacterium (assembly GCA_964392365.1). Classification (GTDB taxonomy): domain Bacteria; phylum Spirochaetota; class UBA4802; order UBA4802; family UBA5550; genus CAYMPH01. The sequence goes on along the minus strand of CAYMPH010000008.1, from coordinate 19,489 downwards.
GATTTTATTACGGAATTCTTTTATCTGTTTAGCTACATGTTCCATGCCTTTTCCGTCTGTATTCAAAACCGCAACCCGTTCACTGCCCATGCCGATTTCTTCAAGTAAAAGATTCACCTGCTCAGCTCTTTTAGGCGATCTAAGATTCCCTTCAAGATAATGACATTCATTTTTAGAACATGTTATAAGAATAAGGCCGTCAGCACCGGTTTCGAAAGCTTTTAAAAAATAAAGAAGATTCGCTTTGCCCGAACATGGCAGGCTGATAATTTTATGCTCTTCTCCCTCTTCTTCGATGATTACTTTGTCTATTTCAGAAATACTGAAACTGTTAGAGCAATAAAAAATATATAGTTTTAAAAGTTTTTTCTCTGCTATGTTCAAAATATTGCCTCTATTTTTTATATTAGCTGGATTTACACCAATCTTTTTATTAATACATTTTTGTAAGGCTAAAAGTTTCCTGTTAACTTTTTTTTTATCCATATTTTAATCAATCAAAAAAAAAATTAAAAAGGCCATTTAATAATAAAATTTTATTAAATCCACGGTCAAAGAAAAATTTAACATGATTGTAACAATTAAGCAGTAATTTAACATAATTGTAACATTTTAAGTCTAAAGAAAGGTTATATTATAATCCAATTATCCAAATACTATGAAAATATTTCATTTGTTTTTTTATTGAATATAATCCATACTATTTTAGTTTCGTCTTAAACACCTTTTAAGGAGTATTGGAATGCCGAAAAAAAATACTGAAAATACAGGCTTGTACAGCAGCAATCATGAACATGATTCCTGCGGAACAGGTTTTGTTGCTGATATAAAAGGAAAAAAATCCCACGATATAGTTATACGCGGTCTTGAAGTTCTTGAAAGGATGGAACATCGCGGAGCTGAAAGCGCTGATAATAAAACCGGCGACGGCGCCGGTATTTTAATACAGATGCCGCACTCATTTTTTAAATCTGAAATAAAAAATCTTCCTGAATCTGGACTGTATGGTGCAGGCCTGGTTTTTCTTCCAAAATCAGAAAAAGATGCTGATATTTGTGCAGCTGAACTTGAAAAAGTTCTATTAGAAGAAGATCTATCAGTACTCGCCTGGAGAAAAATTGAAACTGACAGCTCTGTTATAGGAAATATTGCAAAGGCTTCAGAACCTGAAATAAGGCAGATATTTATTACAGGGAAAAGCGGACTGACTCAGAACGAGCTTGAACTTAAATTATATATAGCGAGAAAATATGCTGAAAGCAGAATAAGAAATTCGTCCATACCCGGAAAAAAACTTTTCTATATCCCTTCACTTTCAACTAAAACAATAGTATATAAAGGAATGCTCATGCCGGATCAGCTGAGAAAATATTTTGCCGATCTGAGAAATGAAAATTTTGAAAGCGCAATAGCAATGGTGCATTCAAGATTCAGCACCAACACTTTCCCTTCATGGGATCTTGCTCAGCCTTTCCGCATGATTTCACACAACGGCGAGATAAACACAGTAAAAGGCAACAGATTCTGGATGTCTGCCAGAGAATCAAAATTTCAATCCGGCCTGTTCGGCGATGAAATAAAAAAAATTTTTCCTGTTATAGAACCCGGAAAAAGCGATTCTGCATCATTTGACAATGCCCTTGAAATGCTTGTTATGACAGGAAGATCCCTTCCGCACACTCTCATGATGATGATTCCTGAATCCTGGAATGATAAAAATCCTATATCACAGGATCTGAAATATTTTTACGAATATCATTCAACATTCATGGAGCCGTGGGACGGTCCTGCATCAATAGTTTTCTGCGACGGAAGATATGTTGGCGGCACCCTTGACAGAAACGGCCTGAGGCCATCAAGATATATAATAACAAAAGATGATCTTATAGTTATGGGTTCTGAAGTCGGAGTTCAGACATTCCCTGCCCGTCAGATTGCACACAAAGGAAGGCTTAAACCGGGAAAAATTCTTCTTGTTGATACACTTGAAGGAAGAATAATTCCGGATGAAGAACTGAAAGAAAAAATTTCGCATCAGAAACCTTACAGGCAATGGGTTGAATTGAACAGAGTAAACCTGGCAGATCTGCCGAATAAAGTAAATATTTCATCAGAGCTTGATACAAACAGACTGCATGATTTACAGGTTATATACGGGTACAACAGAGAAGACATAGACAGCATTTTATATGATATGGCTGTTTCAGGACAGGAACCAACAGGCTCTATGGGAACTGACACTCCGCTTGCTGTTTTCTCTGAAAAGCCTCAAAGGCTTTATAATTACTTTAAACAGGTTTTTGCCCAGGTTACAAATCCGGCAATTGATCCCATAAGGGAAGAGATTGTTATGTCTTTAACAAGCTATATAGGACCTGAAAAAAATCTTCTTGAAGAAACTCCTGAACACTGCAAGATGCTTAAATTTTTAAAGCCGGTATTTTCAAATGATGATGTTGATAAAATCAGAACAAGTCCAAATCCTGATTTCAAGTGTGCAACATTGGATATGATCTTTCCTGTGTCTGAAGGAGAGAACGGTCTTGCCGGAGCAATGGATAAACTCTTTGATTATGCAGAAAAAAAGATAGATGAGGGTTTCCGGTATTTAATCCTCTCAGATAAAAAAATAGACAATCAGAATGTTCCTATACCTCCATTACTTGCTGTTGCAGGACTTCACCATCATCTTATAAAAATAAAAAAACGTACATCTATAGGCCTTATTGTAGAAACTGCTGAACCGAGAGAAGTCATGCATTTTGCACTTCTGTTCGGCTACGGTGCCGGAGCTGTAAATCCTTACGGTGCTTTCGCAACTCTAGCTGATCTTCACAGGAACAGGCAGTTTCCGGCTGGTATGGCTTTAAATAAAATTGAAACTAATTTTATAAAGGCTATAGAAAAAGGTCTTCTTAAAGTTTTATCCAAAACAGGGACATCAACTTTAAGAAGCTACAGAGGCGCGCAGATATTCGAGGCTCTTGGCCTTGGAATGGATCTTGTTGATAAATACTTCACTGGAACAGATTCAAGAATAGGCGGAATTGGAATTAAAGAACTTGCCCGCGAAACAATTATGATGCACGAAAGAGCTTTTATTGAAAAACCTCTTTTTCTTGAATCAGAGGGAGTTTATTCATATAGAAAAGATGGAGAGAAACATGCATGGAATCCTGACACAATAAGGCTTATTCAGTGGGCTACCCGCTCAAATGATTATAAAAAATTTAAGGAATTTTCTGCTCTTGTTGATAAGGAAAACCAGCGCCCTCATGTATTACGAGGGCTGTTTGATTTCAAAAAGCAGACTCCGATTCCGATTGATGAAGTTGAACCTGTAGAAAATATTCTTAAAAGACTCACTTCAGGGGCCATGTCATTCGGTTCTCTCGGGAAAGATGTTCACGAGGCGATTGCAGTAGCAATGAACACGATCGGAGGTCGAAGCAACTCAGGTGAAGGCGGCGAAGAGCCGGAAAGATTTCTGCCAAGACCTGACGGAACATCAGCAAGAAGCTCCATCAAACAGGTTGCCTCAGGACGTTTCGGTGTAACAAGCAACTATCTTGTAAATGCAGATGAAATACAGATAAAAATTTCACAGGGAGCAAAACCCGGAGAAGGCGGACAGCTGCCTGGGCACAAAGTGGATAAAATAATAGCAAAAACAAGACATGCTACTGCAGGAGTTACTCTCATATCGCCTCCGCCGCATCATGATATTTATTCAATTGAAGATCTTGCACAGCTTATATTTGATCTGAAAAATGCAAACCCCCGCGCCCGCATCAGCGTGAAGCTTGTTGCCGAATCCGGAGTAGGAACAATTGCCGCGGGAGTTACCAAGGCTCATGCTGATAATATTTTAATCAGCGGCTATGACGGCGGAACAGGAGCAAGCCCGATAAGCTCAATCAAACACGCAGGTATTCCTTTTGAACTTGGACTTGCTGAAACTCATCAGACTCTTGTTCTGAATGATCTTCGCGGCAGGGTTCGTCTGCAGACAGACGGCCAGCTGAAAACAGGAAGGGATATTGTAATAGCAGGCATGCTCGGCGCTGAGGAATTCGGTTTCGGAACATCTGCGCTTATTGTACTTGGATGCGTAATGATGAGAAAGTGTCATCTTAACACATGCCCTGTAGGTGTTGCAACACAGGACCCTGAGCTGAGAAAAAGATTCAGAGGAAAGCCTGAATATCTGATAAATTTTTTCACTTTTATTGCATCAGAAGCCCGTGAAATTATGGCGGAACTTGGAATAAAAAAATTTGATGACCTGATAGGCAGAACTGATCTTCTAGAGATCAGGAAAATTGAACACTGGAAAGCAAAAACTGTTGATCCTTCAGCTATTCTTTTCAGGCCTGCCAACTCAGATAAAACCGCATCATATTGCGTTCAGAATCAGATTCATAAAATAGATAATGTTTTAGATATAAAATTGATATCTGAAACATTAGATTCTGTTAAAACTAAAAATAAAATAAAACTGAACTACAAAATCAACAATTCTGACAGAACTGTTGGAGCAATGCTCTCAGGTGAAATTTCAAAACTCTACGGAGATGATGGTCTTCCTGAGGATACAATTTCTGTTAATTTCGAAGGAAGCGCAGGGCAGAGTTTCGGCGCATTTCTAGCTCCTGGAGTAACATTCAGGCTTGAAGGCGATGCAAACGATTATTTCGGTAAAGGCCTTTCCGGAGGAAAACTCATTGCTGTTCCGCCGAAAGGATCGGATTTTATTCCGGAGGACAATATCATTATAGGCAATACTGTTTTGTATGGAGCAACTGCAGGTGAATGTTTTGTTCGGGGTATTGCAGGAGAAAGATTCTGTGTAAGAAACAGCGGCGTTAATGCTGTTATTGAGGGCACTGGAGATCACTGCGCTGAATATATGACAGGCGGAAGACTGATTGTTCTCGGTGCTGTTGGCAGAAATTTTGCTGCAGGAATGAGCGGAGGCATTGCTTATGTTCTTGATAGAAAAGGGAATTTTGATTTTTACTGCAACAGGGGGATGGTTGAATTATCTTTAGTTGAGGAAAAAGAGGATATAGATTTTATTAAAAAATATCTGCAGAAGCATATAGATTATACTGACAGCAGCAATGCGAAAAACATACTGGAAAACTGGAATGAAAATATACATAAATTTATTAAAGTTATTCCGCTTGAATACAAGAGAGCTCTGCAGGAAATGAAACTTGAACAGATAAATATGGAATTAAATAAAATTAAAGACGATGAACATATAGGAGATTATTCAGATGGGTGATCCAAAAGGTTTTTTAAATATAAACAGACAGGATGCAGGCTACCGTCCGGTAGAAGAAAGAATCAATGATTACAACGAAGTAGAACGCGATCTGTCCGAAGAAGCAAGAAAACTCCAGGCTTCAAGATGCATGGATTGCGGAGTTCCATTCTGTCATTGGGCTTGTCCTGTCAGCAATATAATGCCTGAGTGGCAGGATCTGATTTTCAGAGGCGACTGGAAAACAGCATATGAACTCTTAGAAAGCACAAACAATTTTCCTGAAGTTACAGGACGGGTATGCCCTGCTCTTTGCGAGGCATCCTGTGTTTTATCAATCAATGACAGCGCTGTTACTATAAGACAAAATGAACTTTCAGTAATTGAAAAAGCATTTAGAGAAGGATATGTTAAAGCCCGTCCTGCTGAGAAAAAAACCGGAAAGAAAATAGCAGTAATTGGCAGCGGACCTGCAGGTCTTGCCTGCGCTGATCTTCTGACAAAATGGGGACATGCTGTAACGCTTTTTGAATCAGACCCATTTCCAGGAGGTTATCTCAGATTCGGAATACCTGATTTTAAATTAGATAAGAAAATCCTTGATCGCAGAATCAATATAATGAAGGAAGAAGGATTAACGATTAAAACAGATACTGAAGTTGGCAAAGATATAACTATAGATAAGATTAAAAAAGATTTTGACGCAGTCTGCATTACAATAGGAGCAAGGGTTCCGCGTGATCTTAATATCGAAGGACGCGAGCTGAAAGGCATTCATCTTGCACTAGATTATTTGAAACAGCAGAACAGACTAGTGCACGGCGATTCTATTCCTGATAATGAACTGATTCACGCAATGGGAAAAAATGTTGTTGTAATAGGCGGAGGAGATACAGGCTCTGATTGCGTTGGAACAGCAAACAGAAAAGCTGCAAAACATATTCTGCAGTTAGAGGTTCTTCCGCAGCCTCCACAGCACAGAACTGAAAATGAACCATGGCCTCTATGGCCGAAACTTCATAAAACTTCAAGCTCACAGGAAGAAGGCTGCGACAGAATGTGGAATATTATGTCGAAAAAATTTGTCGGGGAAAACGGTATTATTAAAAAAATTATAGCTGTAAAAGTTGAATGGATAGCTGATGAAAAAGGCTCTTTTATGATGAAGGAAATACCCGGGTCAGAATTTGAAATTGATGCTGATCTTGTTCTTCTTGCAATGGGATTTGTTCATGTTCAGCAGAAAGGATTTGTAAATGAGCTTGGTTTAAAGCTTGACACAAGAGGCAATATAGAAATTGATAAGAACTATATGACAAGTGCTGAAGGCATCTTCGCAGCAGGTGATTCCCATAGAGGAGCTTCTCTTGTTGTCTGGGCTATCCAGGAAGGTAGAGAGGCTGCACGGGCAATTGATACTTTTTTAAAATAAGGGAATATCGATAAATCATTTTATTGACATTCCCTTGGGTTCACAACATAGGTAAAAATTAGTTTTTTCACAGGTTCCCATAAAAAAAAATTATGTATGATATAAAAGAATATTACGACAGCGGTGATTCTATCAGCGGAGATTCCGAAACTCTGCATGATATAGAAACCGATATTGAAAAACAGATTGATTCTATTTTAAAAAAAAATCCGTATTCACTCTACAACAGTGAACTTTTTAAATTTGAAAATTTTAATATAGAAATTATTTTTCCTTCTATTCTCTATAATGAAGGAAAAAATCTCATTTCAAATCCGAACAAAATCAGATCGCTGCTTTCATTTTATCCTGAAAAAGACGATTTAAGCAAAATTTCCAAAATAGTTTTAAGGCCCAAATATGTTGAAATAAACAATACAGAACTTGCTGCAATTTATATCAGGAAAAAAAGAATACTTATTCTTTATCTTACACAGCCTTATCTATATGAAATTAATAATTCCAAATTTGAAAGATATTCAAAATTTCTGTCAATTGATCTGCACCATATAATGAATAAAAAATTATCAGATTTCGACAGGCCCTCAAATTTAATAATAAAAATTCCGCAGCTGTGGTACTGCATTTCAACTATTGATAAAGAAGAATCAAACATTATTGAAAAATTTTTTATCAAGCAGAACATTACTGATGGAAAAACATTTACTGACCTTTCTGAAATTTCATACTTTTATTCAATGCAGGGTTATTAATGCCTCTAGTAAACTACCATAATCATACCACTCTCTGCGGACATGCTACCGGCACAATCGATGAATATATTCTTAAAGCAATATCTTCCGGAATTTCTGAAATTGGTTTTGCAGATCATGCGCCTCTTCCTGAGCATTTAAGAGATGGTATCACCATGACTCCGGATCAGTCTGAAATTTATATTTCAGAAATTCTTGAAAGAAAAGAAATTTATAAAGATAAAATTTCAATACGCCTTGGTTTTGAAGTTGATTTTCCGCTATTCAGCACTCTTGACAGGCTGTACCTTACGGATATCAGGCTCGATTACCTGATCGGTTCCTGCCACTTTCTCGGGGATTGGCCTTTTGATCATAGTGATTTTGTTGATGAATTCGGCAAAAGGGACATTAATCAGATTTATAAAACATATTACAGCATTCTAGAATCTCTGGTTGATTCAAATCTGTTTAATATAATCGGTCATTTCGATCTTATAAAAAAATTCGGTCACAGAGATGATCCGGGAAATTCCACAGAAACTCTAGAACGCATTGCAATTAAAATGTCGAGATTCGGAATTGCTGCAGAAGTTAATACATCCGGTTTACTCCGCCCGGTAAAAGAAATGTATCCTTCCGATGAAATTTTAAAAATTCTTTACAATAAGAATGTTCCGGTTACTCTCGGAGCTGATGCTCACGAACCTGCTCTCGTTGACTATATGCTTTCTGAAGCTGTACAGAAACTGAAAACAACCGGCTACACAAAAATTTCCGGATTCGAAAAAAGAAACAGATATGATATCCAGATCTGACCCATCAATAAAAATTTTCAACAGATTAAACAATCCGGTAAATTACTCGCTTGATCCGGAATATATCCGGCTTGAAGAAAAAACTCTCATTTCCCTGAATACCGGAATTGAAGAAAAAAATATAATCTCTCTTCAACAGGTGCATGGAGATGATATTGTAGATATTACTGAATACCCTGATAAAAATTATCCCATTTACGCAGAAGCTGATGCGCTTGTAACATCACTGAAAAATATCTGCCTGGTTATCAGAACTGCTGATTGCGTTCCTGTTTTTATTTTTGATTCAAGAAAAAAAATATTAGGCGCAGCTCATTCCGGATGGAAAGGATCCATGCTTAATATTTCCTCAAAGCTTATTTACTATATGTGCGCTCAATACCATTCAAACACAAGGGATTTATCCGCCTGGATACTGCCTTCTATAGGGCCTGAATCTTATGAGATCAAAGATGATGTGGCTGTACATTTTAATGAAAGATTTCTGACTAATAAAAACGGTATATATCTGGATTTATGGAAATGCATTTCTGATTCTCTTGTCAGTTCCGGAATAGAAAAATCAAAAATTCATCTTTCCAATATATGCACATTAAAAAATAAAACAGAATACTTCTCCCACAGAGGCGGTGATACAGGAAGAAATTTAAATTGCGGATATATTTAAGCGAGAAAAAATTATAAAAAAATAGAGGTATAATAATATGAAAAATCTAATTAAATTTCTGATTACATTATCTCTGATATTTATATGTATTCCATTGATATCACAAGATAAGAAAGAAATTTCTGATCAGAGTGTTTCAAATGTTTCAGAAATTGAAAAAAGAAGAATTTTCTCAATCGGGATTGGTATTAATCTTGGTTTTTTCTATTCAAATGATATCAACAATTATATAAGAGTTGCTTCTCATATAGGTCAAAACTCTACAATTGCATTCGGTACAACTGATATGTTTTTGGGTTTCACTCCTGTATTAAGTATAAACATAATGCCGATAAAATATTTAAATATTCAGATTATAGGTGAAATACGCTGGGCGCCGAAATTTATAACAGGTTCCGGTGTAGAAGATAGATTAATAAATTTTACAAGATATTCACCTGGTGTAATTATCAGCGGATACCTTCCGCTGGGTTCAACTGAAAGAGTTGGACTTCTTTTTGGAGTCGGATGTTTTTATCACTTTATGAGATTTGAAGAATATAACGCAGATTCTTTAGGAGTACGAGGACAGTTCGGATTAAGGATTGATTTCAATAAATTATCAATAGATGTTTTACTTTCTTATGATTACGCACCGGCAAATGCCACTAATATTAACAACCCTATTGTTAAAATAAATCTCGGGGATCATGGGGGAAATATCGGCACTCTTGTAAGTTTTAAAATATTTTAATGAGAATAAATATGCATTTAAAAATATTACAAAAATATGCAATTCTATTTTTAGTTTTCGGTTTAATCTGGCTTGATCTGGAAGTTTTTTTCAGAGTTATATCAATGGAAATGCTAAGAACTGGAATGCTGATTCATCTTCTTGGCGGACCTCCATCTAACGGTTGTTTAGGGTTATTTGGTTTTACTTCCCTCTGGATGTTTTTTATTGGAGGATTAACAGTTTTCAGCATCGGCCTTCTAAATGAATTTAACTTTATCAGATTGAACCTGAATGTTTTCTGGCAGACCTTATTAGGTACATTAATAATTACTCTAATAGAATTTACAGCCGGTTTAATTTTCAATGTATGTCTGGGTTTCAATCTCTGGAATTATGAAGCATTTCCTCTGAATTTAATGGGTCAAATCTGTCTGCCTGTTTCAATTTTCTGGTTTTTCTTAACACCATTCGGTTTCTGGCTGGATGATATTTTAAGGAAGGTAATTCTCGGTCAGGGGGAATTTTATTCACTCTGGTCTGTATATAAAAAATTATTCTGCATAACCGCTAAACCCGGTTTACAGGGAAAAATTTAGTTTTTAAAAAAACCCTTTCCAAATAGAAAGGGTTCACCAGAAATTATAAAATATTTTTATTCAATCTAATCTAATATAAAATCATTAATAATCAATACCTTTGAAAAACCTTCTCTAGTAGTTGGCAGCTCTTTTTTAAAATTTAAATCATATATTACTCTAGATGGTACACCGGATTTCTCTTCATTATTCTGAGCATTACATCTTTCAAGCGGAGTATCAAGAAAAATTATGCTGATAGTATGATTGGTATCCTTTGCAATATTTATAAAACCAGCTCTAGATTTTGCACTCACAAAAGTATTTATAAGAAGAATTTTTCTTTTATTATGAATATAATGCTCCACCATTTTTCTTTCAACGTGTTTAACAAGAGCATCATCTTCTTCGCTGAATTTATCTCCAGTCCATATATCACCAAAATGAGCCATTTCGTATATATGCTTTCTTATTTCTGAACGGCTTACCCTGAAGTGTCCTTTGCCGTAAAAATATTTTTTTGCAAATGATGATTTACCAGAACCATAAAGACCTCCTAACATTATAATATCAGAAGAATAGATTGCTGTTAAATCCATTAAATGCCTCTTTAAACTTTTATATTTTTCTTAATTAAATCGTAAGCAATTTTAGCTTCATGCTTAACAGATGAATTCTGATCATCTAAAACTTTTTCAAGCGCTGTAAGTGCTTCAAGACTAGAAAACTTTTCCAATGCCTTTACAGCTTCGAAACGAACATCATAAAATCTGTCTTCTAACAATGCAGCAATAAACGGAATAGATTCATTTTTAGCTAATGATGCCAAAGCTTTTAAAGATTCCATTCTAACATCTTTGTATTTATCATAACATGCTTTGTGCAGCAGACCAAGAGCTTCTGTTATTTTCTGCTTACCTATATGCTGTATAGTATCAATTCTTTCTGTTTCCATGCCTTCCATTCCTTTACGGATGCCTATGAATGACTTGTCATTTAAAGCTTTGAGTGCCTTATCAGACCCGATTATTCTTAAAGCGTTTTCAGCATTATATCTTACTGCATAATTGCTATCCATAATTCCTATTATAAGATAATCTATAACCTGATCACCACCTATAGTAGAAAGCGCATCTATAACAAGAAGACGTATATTTTGACTTTTTTCATTCAGTTTCTGGCCAATATAACCTATTGTATGACTGTCTTTAAGTTTTTTTATAGCTTTTATTGCCTGCTCGACAATTAAAAGATTTTTATCATTTACTGCCTGGATTAGTAAACTTGAAAAGCCGGTCATTCCAGGAGTGCATTTTTCCTCAATAATTTTCAACACCTGAATTTTCTGCTTTTTTGAAGCAACTTTCATAAGCTCATCTAATTTATCAAAGCTGACCTGTTCACCCATTTCATAAAAAGTTAAAACTGCTGTTGCAACAACATCAGAATCAGTGTCATTCAGCATTTGTCTTAATTCATTATGAATTTTCTTATCGCTCATTTTTTTTGAAAGAGCTTTGAATGCTTCAATTTTAACATCACTGTCACGATGCTTGAGACATTTTAGAAGATTTTCAATATCTCCTGTTTTTTCAAATTTCTGAATATTTGGCCTGAATAATCCCATAGCAAACCCCTTTCTAATATAAATTTTAATTTTATTTGACAATAATTTGAAAATTTAATTCGAACTATAAAAACTTTTATATATAAACTATCAACATTTATAATATTAAATATGATTAATGCCTTTTTAAAATGTCAAGCAACAATCATAATTAGATTGATTAATTACCGGCAAATTCTAAACACATTAGAATAATTATCTAACAAAATCTTTATTTTTTTTATTTTTTACAGAAGTTGGTTTTAATTTTTGATGAATCAAGCTTTTTGATGATTTTTGCCGGATTTCCTGCAGCTACAACATTCGCAGGTATATTTCTTCTTACAACTGATCCGGCACCGATTATAGAATTTTCTCCAATAGTAACGCCCTTGCATATAATAGCAGAATCTCCGATCCAAACTCCATCTTCAAGAATAACAGGAGCAGTCTTTCCCGGAGATGATGTTCTATCATAAATGTCATGCCAGTCAGCGTCCATTATATAGCAGAAATTCGCCAGCATACATCCGTTCCCAATCCTGATTTCAGAAGCGCTGCTTAAACGCACCCCATTCATAATAAGCGCATTATCTCCGATGCTGATCTTTCCCTCGCGATTGCCTTTTTTAATTGTAGTTAATGTTGTTTTGTATCCGTCTGCAGCTGCTATTAAAACTTTTTCACCAAGTGAAATATTAGGGCCATAAACAACAATATTCCATATGCCCCAGGCATATGGTTTTCCTTTTATTGATGAAAATTTTTTTTTAAATGAAAAGGTATAATATAACTGGGTTTTCAGGATAAAATAAATTTTTTTTACCAGCGAAGACCTGGTATCCTCGTTAAACATTTACTTATCCGAAATTTTAGAGAAATCTATAAGATTATTAAAATTGGAAAGAATTCCCTCAAGAAGTGCGAGCCTGTTTTCTTTTATTTCTGATCTTTTATCCATAACAAGGACTTTATCAAAAAATGAATCTATTATCTGCTTTCCGCTTATAAGAAGACCGAAAAGTTTCAGATATTCGCTTTTATCAATATAACTGCGGATCTCATCTTTTCTTTCTTTAAAAAATAAATTCAAATCTTTTTCTTCTTTTTCTTCCAGGAGAGATTCGCTGAATTTAAGATTTGCACTGGAGTTTTCCTTTCTAAAAGAAAACACAATATTATTCATTCTTTTAAAACTGAGAAGCATTTCAGAAAATTTTTCATCCTTACGGAATTCATTCACGCTTTTTGCGCGCCTGAACATCTCCAGATAATCTCCGCTGTTGATCGAAAGGCATGCATCTATTTCATCGTGTGAAAATCCGCTTTCAATAAAAATAGTTTTAGCTCTGCCGTTTACAAAATCAAGAACTTTTTCAAATACGGTATTTCCATCTTTATAATTATTCTTAATCTTTTCAAAAATTTCTTTCAGGTTTATGGAGATATTATTGCGGATCGCCATTTCAACAACAGCATTTGCCTGCCTTCTTAATGCATACGGATCCTGTGATCCCTTAGGTATATTACCAACAGAAAACGAACCGAATAAATTATCGAGCTTTTCTGATATTGATACAGCAACAGATACAATATGTTCTGGAACAAAATCCTTCTGAAATTTAGGCCTGTACTGATCTTCAATCGCAGCAGCAACTTCCGGAGCTTCCCCATCCATCTGCGCATAGATTCTTCCAATTTTCCCCTGAAGAGATGCAAATTCGATTACCAGTGCTGTGTTTAAATCGGTCTTGCTTAATTCTATTGCTCTTTTAATTAAAGCCGCATCTTTATCTTTTGTTTTCAACTGATCAATAATTGCTTCAGATACTTTCTTCATGCGGCCGATTTTATCGTAGACTGAGCCGAGATCCTTGTGAAACAGAATATTTTTTAAACTCTCGACTCTGTCAGAAAGCTTAATCTTTCTGTCTTCATTAAAGAAAAATCTCGCATCATTGAATCTGGCAGTTATAACTCTTTCATTGCCGGCTTTTACAAATTTTGTTTCAGGATTATTTGATACTACGAGAAATTTATTTGTGAGATTTCCATTTTGTTCAATTACTGCAAAATATTTCTGGTGTATTTTCATTTCCGCAATTAAAACCAGAGCCGGAATTTCAAGAAAAACTTTATCAAATTCACATTCAACTATGTGAGGATTTTCCACTAGAAAAGAAACAGTTTCAATCAGCTCTTCATCCTCAAGAAGGATTCCGCCTGCTTTCCTTGCTTTCAGTGCAAGCGAGTTTCTGATTATTTCCTTTCTCTCATTCTGATCAGGAATTACACCTGCTTTTTTTATTGAAGCTTCATATTCTGATATTTTGCTGATTTTTATATATTCATTATGCTGTATATAATGTCCTCTTACTGTTGAACCGGATTTGATGCCGTCATAATCAAAATCTATTGCTTTATCGTTAAACATTATAAGGAAATATCTGAGTGGTCTCGGGAAACTGATTGTTTTATCGCTCCATTTCATTTTCTTTGGAAAAGTGGTAGTATCAAGAATCTGTTTTATTATTTCTGGAATTATTTCTTCTGTTTTTTTAGAATCAAGTTTCTTTTTAGCAAAAACATATTCACCCTTTCCTGAATCGTGCTTATATATATCTTCAATTTTAAGGCCATTGCCCTGGAGAAATCCCTCAAGAGCTTTGGCAGGCTTTCCATCAGCTCCATAAGCTGCCTTAACTGAAGGACCTTTGATCTCAGCAATTTCATCTTTCTGACTTGAAGCCATTCCTGCAGCCTGGATGATGAATCGTCTTGGGGTTGCGAAAACACGGATATCACCTGCAGCAATCCTTTGCGCAGCAAGTATTTCTTTAAATGAGGATTCGATAAATAAAATTGCAGGCGAAAGATATCCTGCCGGTATTTCTTCAGTTCCTATTTCACAGAGAAAGTTTGCATTTTCAAGCATTTGATTTATCCATTTTATCTGCGTTTTAACAAGCTGTAAGGATTTTTGGGTGAACCGTTTTTTATTATTTCAAAATGTATATGGGCACCGGTTGATAAACCCGTGTTGCCGCTTCTTGCAAGATACTGACCCTGTTTAACATACTGGCCCTGTCTTACGCCTATTCTTGAAAGGTGAGCATATAAAGATTTCCAGCCTCCGGGATGCGCAACAATTACAGCATTTCCGTATGCGCCGAGCCACCCGGCATATGTTATCTGACCATATCTGGTTGCCCTTACTGATTCATAATTTGCCCTGATATCAAGCCCCTGATGAAATTCCCTTGAGTTCCAGTTAAAAGGGCTTCTTCTCCATCCGAAGCCGCATGTAATAGTTCTGTTTGATACAGGCCATAAAAAACCCTGAACAATATTCTGCGGTTTTGCATCCGGAATGAAAAGCACAGTACCAACTGGAATAAAGTCGGCATTTTTAAATTCATTCTCATCAAGTATTTTGCTTACTGAAATTCTATATTTTGAAGCAAGGGCTGATAATTTTGTTCCCTTCTCGGTTTTATATAACATCCCGTCTCTGCTGGGAATTTTCAGCATTGTTCCAACAGGAACCATATCATAAGATGTAAGATTATTGCTTCCGCAAATAGTATCAACAGATACGCCGAATTTCCTTGCTAGAACACCAAGTGTTTCACCCTTACCAACTTTATGCTCACGTATAGTTAATTTCGTGTCTGATGAAGGGGCATTAAAATCGGTTTGTTCTGAAAGTAAAAGATTGTTTTTTAAATTTTCATCTTCAATAGATTCTGTGCTGCTGTTTCCGGGAATGAAAATATAGAACAGAATTGCTGCAGCTGCTATAGGAATAATAAAATATGAGGAATATCTTAAAATCAGTCCCTTGGTGTATATGCGGCTGATTTTTAATTTCTTCATAATCTTTGGGTTGCTTTTTGCCAAATAGAGAAACCTTATCTTAAACTATGTAATTCTCTGTTATTTTTCTATGCTTCAATTGAACTTAAAAATTTTTAAAATTAAAAGATATTTTCACTCATAATAATATCGGAATTTTTTAATCCAAATTTGATACATTTTTAAGCTATTTAAAACTGAACAAACAGGCTTTTTATATAAACTGCTTTTTATCGTTGATCAGGAAGCTTATTTAAATTGTAAGCATTCTCAACTATTTTTTTAGGATCAACCTTCTGTCCGCCTGTTATAATAAAATTACCCATTAGAACAACACCTTTCTGAACATTAATAACCGGTGCAGTAATATCACCAAGAACCTTTGCTGTTTCAAGAAGACGAACTTCATTAAAAGCATTTATATTGCCTATAACAGTTCCGGCAATTACAACTGATTTTGCAACAATATCAGTTTTTACTCTTCCGGTTTCACCAACAACAAGTTCTTCATCAGTTTTAATTTCGCCTTCAAATTTACCGTCAATTCTCAGAGAGCCGCTGATATAAAATTTACCTTCAAAGCTCGAACCTTCACCTATTGTGCTGTTCATTCCTTCATTTTTCTGTGCCATAGCTTTTACCTCAAAATTAAAATTCTCTATGCCAAGCTTAGATCAACTTTTGTCTTAGCAAAATCTTTTATATCGCCCACAGATACCATTGAAAGTCTCTGTTTTGAAAAAAGCCTGTCAACTATCTCTTTAAAATCTTCTCTTTTAATGCTGTTAATCTGATCTGACAATTCATTAAAATCAAATGACCTTCCGAACGTTATTTCATTTTTAGCCAGCTGGCCCATTCTTACTTCAGGACTTTCAAGACTTAACGCAAGGTTTCCCTTCATAAATGTTTTTGCATCCTGAATCTCTTCATCAGTTACATTTTCGGATTGGATATCTTTACATTCCTTAATTATCAATTCAAGCGCTTTATAAAATTTTTCAGGGACTGTTGCGCAGTAAATACCGAATATTCCATAATCGCTGTATGAAGAATGGAATGAATAAATTGAATAACTTATACCTTCTTTTTCCCTTATATTCTGGAAGAGCCTTGAAGACATGCTGCCTCCCAGAATGGTACTTAAAGCATATAAAGGCCATCTTGCCTCATCATTTTTTTTAATGCCGTCAACCCCAAGACAGAAATGAATCTGTTCAAGATCTCTGTTATAATGTTCAACATCAATACGCTTTGGTGGATTTGCCTTTATAACTTTAATAGCTGTTTTATCAGAATCGGTTTTACTGAAATATTTTTCTACAAATTCCCTTGCCTGTGTTTCAGTAAACTTGCCTGCAATTACAAGAATTGCATTGTCGTTTCTGTAAAATCTTTTATAAAAGCCATCAAGACTTTTCCTGTCAGCGCCTTTAATTGTATCAACAGTTCCAAGGATTGAATGACTTAACGGATGACCGAGAAGCATTTTTTCCATGAACATATCATGAACAAATTCATCCGGAGTATCTTCATACATCCTGATTTCTTCAATGATAACATTTTTTTCTTTTTCAAGTTCTTCAGCATCAAGGAGAGAATTATAATACATATCAGAAAGCACATCCAGCGCAAGATCAAGATAATCAGATATCACGTTTATATAATAACAGGTATATTCCCTGTTCGTGGCGGCATTGTGCTGGCCGCCAACTCTGTCTATCAAGCGCGCTATATCTTTTGCTGATTTGCTTTCAGTACCCTTAAAAAGCATATGTTCAACAAAATGAGCATAACCGTATTCCTGCGATATTTCATTTCTTGAGCCTGTTTTAACCCATAATCCGGCAGAGATTGACACTACACTGTCAATAGGCTCAAGTATTACAGTAAGGCCGTTTTTCTGTTTATATTTAATTACATTACTCATCAGCTGTTTAATGCATCCTTTCTGCTTAAATCAATTCTTCCCTGGTCGTCAATTTTAAGAACTTTAACTTTTACTTTATCGCCTACATTTACTATATCCGTAACATTTGTTACTCTTTTCACATCAAGTTTAGATACATGAAGTAGTCCTTCTTTTCCGGGAAGTATCTCAACGAAAGCACCGTAATCTGTAATCCGCTTAACTGTACCCATATAAATTTTATCAACTTCAACATCCTGAATCATGCCAAGAATTATTTCAGCAGCAGCATCAATTGATTTCTGATCAACAGCAGATATTGTGATTGTTCCATCATCTTCAATAGAAACATTAGCACCGCTGTCTTCAATGATCTTCTTGATAATTTTTCCGCCGGAACCTATTACTCCGCCGATCTTATCAGGATTTATTTTTATTGTTCTGATTTTAGGTGCATACTTGGAAAGGCTTTTTTCAGGTGCTGATATAAAGCTGTTCATTACTTCAAGTATTTTCAAACGGCCTTTGCGGGCCTGCTCAAGAGCGTGTTTCATAATTTCTATGGTAATACCTTCAATCTTTATATCAAGCTGAAATGCTGTTATGCCAGTATCTGTTCCTGCAACTTTGAAATCCATATCCCCAAGATGATCCTCAAGACCGAGAATATCCGATAGGACTGCGAATTTACTTCCTTCCATAACAAGACCCATTGCAATTCCTGCAACAGCTGCTTTTAAAGGAACTCCTGCATTGAACATTGAAAGAGATCCTGAACAGACTGAAGCCATAGAAGATGATCCATTGGATTCAAGAATTTCTGAAACCTGTCTTACAGTATAAGGAAACGCTTCCCCATTCGGAACAACATATTCCAGAGATCTTTCAGCAAGCATTCCGTGACCGATCTCTCTTCTTCCTGTAAAACCGGTTCTGCCGGTTTCACCAACTGAAAAAGGAGGAAAATTATAATGCAGCATAAATGTTTTTTTGCTTTCGCCTTCTATGCTGTCAACTTTCTGAGCGTCGTCGCCTGTACCAAGAGTGGTGATTCCAAGACTCTGTGTTTCGCCTCTTGTAAAAACTGCAGAACCGTGAGCACGGGGAATAACTCCAAGCACAACATCAATCTGTCTGATATCTTCAAGGGTTCGCCCGTCTGCTCTTTTGCCCTCTTCCAGAATTCTTTTTCTTACAATCTCACCGTCGAGACTGTCAAAAATTGCTGATGCATCTTTAATAGTATCAGGAAAAGTTTCTTTAAGTTCTGCTATTCCTTTTTCTTTTACAGCATTATATGCATTTTCTCTTTCTTTTTTCTTTGTGAAATTCTTAAGATTTTCAAGTTCAGAGAAATATCTGTTTTTTATTTCATTTTTAAGATTAGAATCAACTGAACATGATGTATAGCTTATGGTTGGTTTCGAAATTTTAGCTGCAAATTCTTCCTGGGTTTTACAGATTCTTTTAATCTGCTCATGAGCAAGTTCTATTGCTTTTATCATGTCATCTTCACTGACATTCTTTGAAGAACCTTCAATCATTGTAACAGCCTTGATTGTTCCTGCAACAATAAGGTCTATATCGCTATTAGGCATCTGCGAAAATTTAGGATTTATTATCCACTCGCCGCCCACTCTGCCGACTCTTACTGCTCCAACCGGGCCGTGAAACGGGATTCCTGAAATCATTATTGATGCAGAAGCTGCATTTATTGCAGCAACATCCTGCTGATTTTCAGCATCTGCAGAAAGCGTATAAAGAATTACCTGAACTTCGTTGAGAAAATCCTCAGGGAAAAGAGGTCTCATAGGCCTGTCGCATAGTCTTCCTGTTAGAACTTCCTTATCAGATTGCCGTGTTTCTCTTTTGATAAATCCGCCGGGGAATTTTCCGGCTGCGTAGGTTTTTT
>CAYMPH010000007.1:20128-192998 GCA_964392365.1 uncultured Leptospirales bacterium | reverse complement strand
TGGAGATGTTGGAATATTGTCGTGAATTGGGGGGTGGGGTTTTGGGAGATTGAATGCACTGGCATGGATTGCTCGCTGCAACTAAAAGAAAATCCGCAGGAAACACAAAAGTTCCTGAAGCTCTTGACACATGAATTTCGCCGTCTTCGAGAGGCTGCCTCAGACATTGAATTACGTTGTTCCTGAACTCAATGAATTCATCAAGAAACAGAATGCCATTGTGCGAAAGTGAAATTTCCCCTGCAGATGGGAATTTTCCTCCGCCTACAACAGCTGCATCTGAAGAAGTATGATGCGGTGACCTGAAAGGCGGGCCGTATATTAAACCCTGCCCGGGCGTGAGCCTTCCGCCTGCGGAATGTATCATCGTAGTTTCAATGGATTCTTCTCTTGTGAGTGCGGGAAGTATGGTTGGAATTCTTTTTGCGAGCATTGTTTTACCGCTTCCAGGAACTCCGTACAATAAAATATTATGCCTGCCTGCTGCGGAAATTTCTATAGCCCGCTTGGCCGATTCCTGACCGCGCACTTCAGAAAAATCAAGATTAAAGCGTTCAGTATTTTCCGGATTTTCGGCAAAGTGGCGCGGGATTTTTCCATTCAGGGCGTCAATTGCTTCAGTAATATTTTTTACGGCAAATACTTCCAGTTCTTCAATAACTCCTGCTTCGTTTCTGTTTTCATATGGTACAATGAAAGTTTTTATTCCTGCTTTATGAAGGCATATGGCCATTGATATTACGCCCTTAACGGGTTTTACGCTGCCGTCGAGCGAGAGTTCGCCAGCACATGCGATTGAACTGCAGTAGGATTTTATCTGTCCTGTTGCGTTTAAAATTGTCAGTGCAATGGGAAGATCGCAATTCGCTCCCTGTTTTTTAAAACCTGCAGGCGCGAGATTTATTATGAAATTTTTCGGTGAAAGTTCAAATCCGGAATTTTCAATTGCAGAGCGGATTCTTTCCCTGGCTTCTCTGATTGTTGAGTCCGGCAGTCCTACAATAGTGAAATTCGGAAGACCCTTGATTATATCAACCTCAATATCTACTATTTTTGCTTCTATTCCTGAAATTACTGCGGATGTTGCTTTGCTCAGCATTTTTACCTGCCTGTTTTTTTTACTTTCAAAATAAATAAGAGATAAGCCATGTCATATATTAATACTATCATCCGGCAGAATTAAAAAAAATATTTGATAAAAAAGCGATAAATACAAATTATTGTTATATGATAACAATAGGGAAAATCTCTCTGAAATCGCCGCTGGTTCTTGCTCCCATCTCAGGTTATACTGATTCGCCATTTAGAAAAATTGCAGCAAAACATGGCGCAGGATTTACAATGACAGAGCTGGTAAGCGCTGAAGGCATTGTCCGGAATATAAAAAATGTTGTAGAGCTTATGGATTTCACTGATGAAGAAAGACCTTTAGGCATTCAGATTTTCGGAAACAGGGCTGATGTAATAGCAGAAGCTGCAGTAATAGCTGAATCGCTCAACCCTGATTTTATCGATATAAACATGGGTTGTCCAGCCAGGAATGTTGTCGGCAGCGGATCAGGTTCAGCACTTATAGTTGATCCTTTAAAAGCTGAATCTGTAGCAGATGCTGTTGTCCGAAGGGTAAAGATTCCTGTTTCTGTTAAAATCAGAATAGGTTGGGATGATTCCACCAGAAATTATCTCGAAGTATCGAAGAGGCTTGAGGGTACTGGAATTTCTTTTCTGATAGTTCACGGCAGAACCAGATCGCAATTTTACAGCGGTAAAGCAGACTGGAATGCTATTACACAGATCTGTTCTGAACTTAAAATTCCTGTAATCGGCAATGGCGATATCATATCCGGCAAAGAAGCTGAATTGAGAATCTCTGAATCCGGGTGCAGCGCTGTTATGACAGGACGAGGTGCTCTTGGCAATCCATGGATTTTCTCCGGAGTAGAGCACGATCTTGTAATGATGAAATCCCAGCTCAAAGAACATTACAATCTGATGGTTGATTATTACGGCCGCAGGGGAATAATACTTATGAGAAAGCACTCTGTGAAATATATCCATAATTTTAAAAATGCCTCGCGCGCAAGAAGTTTGATGATCCGGTCTGAAAATCTTGATGAAATATACGAAGCCCTCGAAATTCTGGAAGATAATAAATAAAAATCACGCTGTATATTTTTTGAAATACTTCTGGACTTTACTTATATTTGATAATATAATCGCATAAAAAGATTGTCAATGTGAGGTAATTATGAATTTTTTAGGAAAATTTGATATTGGACAGATAATCGGGCTGATCCTGATTTTCACAGCTGCAATTGATAAGTTTCTGATTTTAGATATTCTTTTAAGCAAATTAGGGAAAACCGGGACCCAGAGTGATGAAGAGATACAGAAGACAAAGAAATTATTAACTTTAGGAATAAATGCCGGGGCGGTAATTCTTGCAATTCTCGGGTTTGCTTTTTTATTAGGAATGTTTAAAATTTAGAAAAATTTCTGTTTCTATGATTGAGCCTGCACCCGATGCTGTCAAAGACAACAGGCCGGGGTTTCATTGCCAAACCATGGTCAATTATCTTTGATTCAGATAAAAAATTTACATAGTTTTTTAAAATATCCGGCGCTTAGGGATCTTTTCTATTTTATAGCTTTTTTAATTTTATAAATGATAAATAAATAAACCAATATAGTAGATAGAAATAATATCAATACGAGATCAGATTCATTTTTTAAAAGGTTGTTAAATAAATGAAAAGTTAAAAAAAATGCTGAAATAATAATTGTGAAAGCATAGAATGAAATGCATAAAAATCTATTCACTTTTTTATCTTTAATAAATTTTATAAAATTTGAAAAAAAATAAACAAAAATATACATAGATAGAAAAAATATTATTATACCAATAAATATAGCAGATTCACCTCTCGCAAATTCAGTATGAATTCCATGCCTTCCTGATGTTAGAGATTTTTTAATAATACCATTAAATGCTTCGAATAGAAATATATATCCGCATATAAGAAGCATGAATTCCGGTACCTCTGCTTTTTTTCCTCTATGGTGTATCAATAATTTATCCTGTTAAATCCAAAATGCCAATCAACTATATTTAAGTTTAGATAATATAAGTCAATAAAATTGTAAAATATAATTTAGGATTAGAATGCGGGGTCAGAGCAAAATAGCAGAGCATATCAGGGTCAGAGCAAGGTGAGCTTAAGGAATCGCGGGGGTTGGAAGGATGAGGGGGTCAGAGCAATAATTTTAATAATTTTAATAAAATAGCTCTGGCCCCCATATTTTTTTTAAATTATCTCCTCTCGTTCGTATTAATATATAAACAACAGGAGATATGATATGCCAAGAAAATTACGAAATACAGCTCAGGGTGCCACGCATCATTGCTATACCCGATGCCATGGAAAGAAAAACAAACTGATGGGAAGATATGGGAAAATTTATTTCATCGAATCAGTAAGAATGTGCCAGGAAAAGTATGATTTTAAACTGATTGCTGCAGAAATTGTTGCGAATCATATTCATCTTGTAATAAAAACAATACAGGGCAAGGAAACTGTATCGCTTATTATGCAATATATCAAAGCAAGAATTGCTGAAAAATACAATACGGCGATGAATGAAACTGGAGCTTTCTGGAATGAAAGATTTGGATCAACAATTATTGAAGAATCTGAGGATCCGGAAGAGTATCTCTACCGTCTTTTATGGTATATCAGTTATAATCCTGTAAGAAAAGGACTTTCGAAGGATCCTAGAAATAATGAAATAGGTTTTATAAATCAATATTTAAACAAAGATGCCGTAGTGCCTGTTGAAATAACACTGCATGAATACTTTTACAATTTAGGGAATAGTTTTGAGGAATGCGTAAATAAATTTTTGTATTATGAAGAAGCTTATAGGAAAAGATTATCAATAATATTTTAATTTCAGGCATGGGGTCAGAGAATCTTTCTTTTTTTATACAGAAAACCGGAGTAAAATCAAGCAACAGCTGCATGAGGTAGTTTATTCCATATCTTTCAGACCCGGGTTACTGTAAAAATTGATAAAAAATTAGTAGTAGCCAAATAAACCCCTTAATAAAATACTGTCCGCAAAAGCGGTAATTACAGAGTTTATTGGAAATCTGAAGCCGTATTATTAAAAAAACAAGGATAAAGAATGAAAAAATTAAGATTCGATGAACTGCCTCTGTCAAAGGCTATTTTAAAAGCTGTTGCAGATATGGGATTCGAAGAGGCTTCTCCGATTCAGTCGGAAACAATTCCCCTTTTAATGCAGGGGCGTGATATTATAGGACAGGCCCAGACCGGGACAGGTAAAACTGCAGCATTTGCAATTCCTCTGATTGAAAAAATTAAACCGGGAACAGGATTGCAGGCTATTGTACTATGTCCAACACGGGAACTTGTTATTCAGGTAAGTGAAGAGTTTCGTAAACTCATAAAATATATGGAAAGAATTGCGATAGTGCCGGTTTACGGCGGACAGGAGATTGACCGCCAGCTGACTGCACTCAGGAGAAATCCTGAAATAGTAGTTGGAACTCCGGGCAGAACAATGGATCATATCAGGCGCAGATCCATTAAGATGGATACTGTGTGCATGGTTGTTCTTGATGAGGCTGATGAAATGCTCGATATGGGCTTTCGCGAAGATATGGAAGTAATACTAAAGGATACTCCAGCTGACCGCCAGACAATTTTATTTTCCGCAACAATGTCCCCTGATATTTTAAGACTTACAAAAAATTATCAGAAAGACCCTGTAAGAATAGACGTAACAGCTCATAAAATCAATGCTCCCCGAATTGAGCAGGTATATTTTGAAATACCTGATAAATCAAAACCTGAAGCTCTTGCGCGGCTAATTGATTTTCACGCAATAAAACTCGCACTTGTTTTCTGCAACACTAAAAATCAGGTGGATTCCCTTGTTGAGATTTTAAAGTCAAGAGGTTATTACGCTGAAGCTCTTCATGGAGATTTGAATCAGAAACAGCGCGACAAGGTAATGAATGGATTCAGAAATGGGACAGTTGAGATTCTTGTTGCAACAGATGTTGCAGGACGCGGTATTGATGTTAATGATGTTGGTGCTGTGTTTAATTATGATTTGCCTCGCGATGATGAAGATTATATACATAGAATCGGAAGAACGGGTCGTGCAGGGAAAAGCGGAAAGGCGTTCACTTTCGTATCAGGCAGATTGATTTACAGCATTAAAAGAATTGAAAAAACAAACGGTATTACAATAGTACGCAAACAGATTCCAACCATCAGCGATCTTGACAGTACAAGAATAAAAGATCTTGAAGCAAAAATAAAATCCACAGTTGAAAAGGGATCTCTGGCGAAATACGTTAATATGGTTGAAAATTTAATATCAGATGATCATACTTCAATGGATATAGCAGCTGCTCTTATCAAGATGACCATGGAGACAGCAAAGTATTCAGGTTATGATGAAACACAGAAATTTGATGCAGAATCAGCTTCAAGGCAAAGCAGCGGCAGACCGTATGACAGAAAAAAACCGCGATTTCAGGATGGTAAAAAACCATACGGCAAATCGTCTTCATCATCTTCAGGATCTGGAAGGTCATATGGCAAATCGTCATCTTCAGGTGATAGGAAACCTTATGGGAAGTCGTCGTCCTCCGGTGAAAGAAAATCATATGGAAAACCGGCTTCTTCCGGAGATGTTAAATCATACGGGAGTACAAAACGTCCTAAACCTGGGCATGGCGAAAATAGTTAAATATTATTTGACGTAAATATAAATCAGTATAATTTGAGAATAAAGAAAATATTTATTAATTTAAATAGAGTTTTAAATACAGGAGAAAGCTATGAATAGAAATTTTTATGTGAAATCAATCATACTTTTTATTCTTTTATTTACTGTACCGCTTGTTTCTGAAAATATTCCGGGATATCTGACAGAAGGCAATCCTGATGTTATTACTCTTATTACTGCACCTCCGGCTGACGGCACACCGGAGCAGAAAGCTGATCTTGCTGCAACAAAACGCATCAGCTCTACGAGAACTAAAGCAGATGTTGTAATGGCTAAATCCCAGATCAAACTGGATTTCTTTACATACTCTCCTGTTATCGGTTCGTGGTTTAAGGAATCTTCTTTTCCTGTTACTGTTGCATTCTTTAAGAATGTAGAAAAAGAAACAAAACGAGTTACAAATATAGGCAAGAACTACTGGAAACGAAAACGTCCGTATGATGTTGATAAAACAATTCCCGTTATTGAGAAAGAGGAAACTCTTAGCTATCCCAGCGGACATGCTTCCCGCGGTATGGTCTATGCAGCAGTTCTTGCTGAGATTTTTCCTGAAAAAAAGGATGAACTTCTTAAATTCGGATATAATGTAGGCTGGTATAGAGTCATAGCTGGAGCTCATCATCCTATAGATATTTACGGCGGAAGGGTTCTTGGTCAGGCTATTGCTCGAGAATTAATAAAAAGCCCGAAGTTTCAGGCAGACCTTGAGGCTGTTAAAGCTGAAATAAATGAAAAGGCTCCTAAATGATTTATAAATCCTGAGAATAATAAATTGAATATTTAGTTATAAATCCCCCTTCAATAAGGGGGATTTTTTTAATCGGGTCTATTTATTTTTTTTATATGGATATTTATTTTAACCGGGGTCAGAGCATCGGAATAATATAAAAAATAATTATATACATCTTTAAAAATGTATATAAAAAGATATTATTCGGGAATTTGTGAATAAGCTCTGGCCCCAAATAACGATAAATGATAAATCATGCTCTGACCCCCTATAGTCTCCTACCGTGTGACCTCCCTCCATCTTCTGCTGCAGAATACTATTTTTTATCCGGTAAAATATCTTGACTATAAAGCAACTGCAAATTTAATTGAAAAAAATTGATTTTTCCGGGAGATTTTTTATGAAATCAAGCAGTATCCCTGAGGTAATAGAAGAAATCAGAAACGGGAAGATGATAATTCTCGTTGATAATGAGGACAGGGAAAATGAGGGCGATCTTATTGTAGCAGCCCAGTTCTGTACACCTGAGATTATTAATTTTATGGCTTCTCAAGGCAGAGGACTGATTTGCGTTCCTCTTCAAATTGAAAGGGTAAAAGAGCTGAATCTTCCTTTGATGGTTGACCAGAACAGCGACAAGTACGGAACAGCCTTTACTGTATCTGTCGACGCAAGAGAAGGGGCCACAACCGGAATATCAGCGCATGACAGGGCAAGAACTGTAGAGGTTCTGATAAATCCTGAAACCAACGAAACTGATTTAAGAAAACCCGGACATATATTTCCACTAGCAACACGAAAGGGCGGTGTTCTTGTCAGAGCAGGACATACTGAAGCATCAGTTGATATTGCAAAACTTGCAGGCCTTTATCCGGCAGCTGTTATTTGTGAAATTTTAAATGAAGACGGCACTATGGCGCGCAGGCCGGACATTGATAAATTTGCTGAAAAGCATGGTCTTAAAATTTCCACCATATCTGAATTAATCAAATACAGACAGAGAATAGAACGTCTTGTGAAGCGTACAGCAACCGCTTCGCTTCCGACTGCTTACGGCGAATTTGAAATTATCACATACGAATCCGAAGTAAGTGAAACTCCTCACATTGCACTTGTGAAGGGGAATGTATCCGGAAAGGAAAATATTCTCGTAAGGGTGCATTCTGAATGTCTAACAGGGGATGTGTTCGGATCAAGCAGATGCGACTGCGGTTCCCAGCTGCATAAGGCAATGGAAAAAATAGAGCAGGAAGGTGAAGGTGTAATCCTTTATATGAGGCAGGAAGGCAGAGGTATCGGCCTTGAAAATAAAATAAAGGCTTATAATCTTCAGGATCAGGGAATGGATACAGTAGAAGCAAATATTAAACTTGGTTTTCCGGCTGATCTTCGTGATTATGGTATCGGAGCTCAGATTCTTGTTGATCTGGGCCTTCATAAAATAAAACTGCTCACAAATAATATGACAAAAGTTATAGGTCTTGAGGGATATGGTCTTGAAATAGTTGAACGGGTCCCGATTGAGATTGAGGCCGGTGATAAAAACATGAAATATCTTAAAACTAAACGTGATAAAATGGGGCACTTGATTCTTGGAAATCAATAAATCAGTATGACTCAGTTACCAGCAAACATAGCAGTAGTTGACAATGAGGAGCTCATCAGATATGCTCTTCAGAGCAAGCTTTCCAGAGCCGGATATAATGTGATATCGCTTGAAAAAGCCGAGGATCTGTTATATCTGATAAAAAACGGAGAAACCATTGATCTGATAATTACTGACGTTAAGCTCAGAAAGATGGACGGCATTGAATTGCTGAGAAGGGTGCAGGGCCAGGAAGATCCGATACCTGTTCTGATAATAACAGGACATGGTAATGTTGAGGACGCTATATCCGCTTTAAGGTACGGAGCAAGTAATTTTATCAGAAAACCTTTTGATATTAATGATGTAATTTCTTCAGTAAGAACGATCCTCAGAGACAAGTATGAAAAAAAACTGGCTGAAGGATTTTCAAGATTTGTCAGATATGAAAAATATATATATAAAATTCCGGTTGATCCATCTCTGATAAATCCTATCTGTTCGGTTCTTACAAGAGATCTTGCTCCATCCGGATTATTCAACGGAACCTCATCTGAAAATATTACTCTTGCACTCAGAGAGGCAATCAGCAACTCCATGTTTCACGGCAATCTTGAAATTCCATCTGTTGTAAGGGAAAAGGGCGGAATTAAAAGATTCAATGATGAGATTGAGAAAAGACGCTTTAAAAATAAATACAAAAACAGAATGCTTACAATTTCTTCTGAGCTGACTATGGATTATGTTGAATATACAATTACAGATGAAGGAAACGGTTTTGATCATAAATCACTTCCGGATGCGCGTGATCCTGAGAATTTTTTATTGAACAGCGGAAGGGGTCTATTAATTGTTCGAATCCATATGGATGAAGTCAGCTGGAATACCAAGGGTAATGAAATCAGAATAAGAAAATATAAAGTAGATCGGAATAACGATCAGCAAAGGGAGTTACTTGATGCATACAATTAGCTGGCTTGGAGATGCAGTCTCGATTCTTGACCAGAGACTTCTTCCTCTTGAAGAAAAATATCATGAATACAGGGATTATCTTGGAGTTGCTCAGGCTATCAAGGAGATGATCATTCGTGGAGCTCCTGCCATAGGAATTGCAGCTGGAATGGGAATAGCTATTGCTGCAAAAAATCTTGATGTAGCAGGTGTTCCTGAATTCAAAGCGCAGATGGATAAAATTTTTGATATATTTGCAGCAACAAGACCTACAGCTGTGAATTTATTCTGGACCATTAACAGAATGAAAAATCTTATTGCGAATATAAACGATGTGCCTGAGATAAAATCCCGTCTTGAAAAAGAAGCTGTTAAAATTCTCGAAGAGGATATTGCTTCAAATAAAGTAATGGGGAAAAACGGTAGCCGTTTTTTCCATGATGGTGATGTGGTTATGACTCACTGCAACGCAGGCGCTCTTGCAACAGGCGGTTACGGTACAGCTCTTGGAGTTATCAGAGCCGCGATTGAAGAAGGGAAAAAAATAGAAGTTTTTGCATGTGAAACCAGACCATATCTGCAGGGAGCAAGACTCACGGCATGGGAACTTTTCCAGGATAAAATTCCGGTTACTCTTATTACAGACAATATGGCCGGATATTTTATGAAGACCGGAAAAATAAACAGGGTAATTGTCGGAGCAGACAGGATTGCTGCTAATGGAGACACTGCTAATAAAATAGGAACATATTCTCATGCTGTGCTTGCCAAGGAGAATAAAATTCCATTCTATGTTGCAGCGCCAATCTCTACCATTGATCTTGAGACAAAAACAGGAAACGATATACCTATTGAAGAAAGAAGCGTCGATGAAGTAGCATTTATCAAGACAGTTCAGATTGCTCCGGAAGGTATTTCCATCAGAAATCCTTCGTTTGATGTAACTCCTGTTGGTAAAATCACGGCTATAATTACAGACAGGGGCGTTGTCGAAAATCCGGCTGATAATGCAAGACTCATAGCCGAGCTTGTTCATTCTGCTGATAAAAAGTAATCTGAATAGTTAAAGGAATAGATGGTTAATAAAAATAAAAAATTTTCAAACATAGAAGCAATTAAGAAAAGGACTTCGTGGAGAAGCTATTCAAAGAAGGAATTTTCTTTGAAATTACGGAATGAAATATCCGGCATATTAACTTCCAATAATAAAGGCATTTTCGGGAATGAGATTAGTTTTAAAATCATAGAAAAAACTTTTGCGCCGGATGAGAAAGTTAAACTCGGAACATATGGATTTATTTCCGGTGCGAAATCTTTTATAGGTGCAGCTGTTACACCATCGCCAATGATTTTTGAAGATTACGGTTATCTTCTTGAAAAAATAATTATAAATCTCACAAGTCTCGGTCTTGCCACGTGCTGGCTTGGCGGTACTTTCACCAGAACCGGTATTAAAAAATTACTTGGAGCCGGTAATGATCATATTATTCCTGCTATAACCCCGGTTGGATTTGGAACTGATTCAAGAAGCGTCAAGGACAGAATTATCCGAATGGGCGCTGGATCAAAAAAAAGAAAATCCTGGGATGAAATATTTTTTAATGAAGATTTCAATCATCCTCTGAGTGCAACTGAAGCCGGAATTTATTCTGAAGCGCTTGAGCTGACAAGGATCTCTCCGTCTGCATCAAATAAACAGCCCTGGAGAATTGTGAAGAAAGGGAAAAATTTTCATTTCTTTCTTCAAAGGACAAAAGGATATGCTGATGTTATTAAAACTTCAGATCTTCAGAAAATAGACATGGGTATATGTATGGCTAATTTTCATTTATCCGCACTTGAGCTCGGATTAAAAGGAAAATTCATTCTGGAAAATCCCGGACTGGAACTTGGTGAAGGGATGGAATACACTGCTTCATGGAAACCTGGAAAATAAATAAAGTTGTAAAATTGTTAAATATATAACAACAAGACGGAGGATTAAATGAAAAATATTTTATTTCTTTTTATTATACTGCCTCTTATTTTAATATCGTGCGATGATAGTGATAATAATATTTTAATATCAAAAAAATTTGTTGATGATAATACTTATGAGATTGTCTGCAAGGGATATCCTAAAGGAAGTCTTACCGGTATTGCAAAAGTTGAATCTTCAAAAAGAGCAGCCCTTTTAAATGCATATCATTTTACGAGAAATGCTTTTGGAGATAAGGTAAAACCGGATAAAGAAGGAACTGCAGAAGAATATAATATTAATGATAATTATGCAGTGATTACTTATGTAATAAAGAAAAAAAATCTTAAAAAATTGCTGAAGTAAATAAAAATAAAAGAGGAAAATATGGCTTTAATTAAAAATAATAATGCAAAATTTGATGTTGTCGGTATAGGTTCAGCTCTGCTCGATTTTACTGTGGAGGTCGATGATGCCCATCTTGCCTCAACAGGTTTAACAAAAGGCCAGATGCATCTGATCGATTCTGAAAGAAGCAAAGAAATTTTTAAAACTATATCAGGAATGAAAATTGAAACAACACCTGGCGGAAGCGCTGCAAATACCCTTGCAGGTGTTGCGGGTTTCGGAGGCAAGGCTCTTTTTATCGGTGAAGTGGGCAATGATGAAAATGGCAGAATATATATTTCTGAAACAGAGAAATCAGGCGTAAATACAAGAATAGGCAAACATGATTCAATTTCCGGGCACGCAATTACATTTATTACTCCGGATTCTGAAAGAACTTTCGCTACACATCTTGGCGCAGCGCTTTTT
Organism: uncultured Leptospirales bacterium; assembly: GCA_964392365.1. Classification (GTDB taxonomy): domain Bacteria; phylum Spirochaetota; class UBA4802; order UBA4802; family UBA5550; genus CAYMPH01. The sequence continues at coordinate 181,136 of CAYMPH010000007.1, read as the reverse complement.
CTTGATGAGAAGGATATTAACGAAGATGATATTAAAAACAGTAAAATTCTGCACCTTGAAGGCTATCTTTTTGAACCGGATAATCTGTATGCTGCAAGTCTGAAAGCAATGAAAGCTGCAAAGAAAAACGGAGTTCTCATCTCAGTAGATTTATCCGACGCAGGACTTGTCGGCAGAATATTTGACAGATTGAAATCTGTTGTTAACGATTATGCAGATATTGTTTTTGCCAATGAAACTGAAGCTTTTTCTTTTACAGGCGTAAAGGAAGCTGAAGCTCTTGAAGCAATATCACAGATGTGCACTCTGACTATTGTAAAACTTGGAGCAGATGGAAGCCTTATTAAATCAAAAGAGGAAATGCACAAAATCAATTCTTTTGAAACAAAGGTGGTAAATACGAATGGAGCAGGTGATATGTATGCAGCCGGTCTTCTATACGGAATCTCCAACGGATATTCATTAAAAGATTCAGGACGAATCGGGTCTTATGCTTCCTCTCTTGTTGTTGCTCAGCCTGGTGCAAGGCTCGGCAGAAAGCTTGATGCTAAAAGTATTTAATTTTTGTTTGCGTTTAAAACCCTGTATATAATTTCATATAATTCTTCATATGTGTAGGGTTTTGGAGCGACTGCAATAAAACCATAATCCCTGTAATTAGCCATTACAGGGTCGTTGGAATAACCGCTTGATACAATTGCTTTTACATCAGGATCAAATAGCTTTAATTCGTTTATTGCAGATTTCCCGCCCATGCTGCCGGGAATTGTCAGGTCCATAATAACTATATCGAAAGGTTTGCCTTCTTCTCTGGCTTTTCTGTATTCTTTTATTGCTATATCGCCGTCTTTTGCAAGAAAAACTTCGTGGCCCATTTTATGTATCATTTTTTCAGCAGTTTTAAGAATAAAATCCTCGTCGTCCATAATGAGAATTTTTGCTTTTGCTTTTCCTGATATTTTACATGATTCCGGGTCAATCCGTTCAAGAGGGCTTTCTTCTGTAGCAGGCAGATAAATATTGAAAAGAGTGCCTTTGCCTATTTCAGTTTTAACTTCAATATGTCCTTCATGTTTTTTAATAATAGAGTATGTAATTGACAGACCAAGTCCGCTTCCTTTTTCTTTCGTAGTAAAAAACGGATCAAAGATATGAGTGATATTTTCGCTTGGTATACCCGGACCATTATCCCTGATAGAAACCTGAATGTATTTACCGGTCCGGATTGGAATATTATCTATTGCTGTAATATTTTTATTCTCTGCAGATATATGCACTATTCCGCCTTCATTCATAACCTGTCTCGCATTAAGCACAATGTTATGAATAACCTGGCTGATCTGACCTTTGTCAATATCCGCATTCCATAAATTTTCAGGAATGGAATATTCCGCTTTTATTTTTGAACCGCTTAATACAAATTCAGCAGTATCAATTAGAAGGTTTTTTACCAGTGTTATGGTTTTGAGCGGCGCGCCTCCTTTGGAAAATGTCAGAAGCTGCTGTGTCAGATCTTTTGCCCTTAAAGATGCATTCTCAGCGTCTGTTAATGTTTTACACAGATCATCATCGCGGCTGCATGAAAATTTAGCTACGGAAATATTGCCGATGATTGCAGTAAGAAGATTATTGAAATCATGGGCAATGCCGCCTGCAAAAATCCCAAGCGATTCTATCTTGCTGGATTTCAGCATTTCATGTTCAGCAATTTTTCTTTTCTTGATATCATGCATTATCGACCAGACGCCGTTATATTCGTCTTCTTCATTTTTTAATAAGTAGGTTCTCATTTCAACAGGCAGTAACTCTCCGTCTTTGCGGATTATTTCAGATTCAAATAAATCAGAGTGACCTTTGACAATTACCTGCTCTTCAGTTATTTTTTTATATTGTTTCTGGTTTTTCGGATTGAGCAGTTCAGTATATTTCATGCCTGTCAGATCAGAGTCCGTGTAGGATGTCATTATCCTGAAAGCTTCATTGAATTCTATAATATAGCCTTCTTTATCCAGCCTTACATAGCCATCCAGCATGCTGTCATAAAGTTCGCGGTATCTTTTTTCAGAATCAATCAGTTCATCTTCGTATCTTTTCCTTACAGTGATATCGCTGAAGGATATCATGGTAGCAGGTCTGTTTTTAAACATAATTCCTTTCAGGAACAGCTCAATCCATTTTATTCTGCCTGTTTTTGAAATAAGTCTGGTAAATACAGGTGTATCTATGGATATTCTCGAATCTATCATTTTCTGATAGTTTATGATAAACTGTATTTCATCCTGGTGGAGAAGCTTTGTGAAATCATCGTAACGCCATCCCGACATTTCATTTAAATGGAATTCGGTAAGTGAAGCGCTCATGGGATTTGCATATATAAGATTTCCGTCCTGAATAATAATTATGCCTGTATGATGCTGCTCTGAAACAATTTTAAATTTTTCTTCGCTTTCAGAAAGTATTGAATTAAGCTCAAGAAGATCGGTCTGCGATCTCATCAGCTCATTATTTATTGTTTCAAACTCTTCATTTGTGGCCAGCAGCTCTTCGTTTGTGGCTTCAAGCTCTTCATTGACCTTTCCGAGTTTATATTTCTGGTCTATTAAGGATTTTTCTGATATCTGCAGTTTCTCTATCATCCTTGAAATGACTATTCCAAAGATAATAAAGGAAATTAGTATTATAAGTCTTATGAATGCCTGGTGTCCGAATGTTTCGGGAATAATAATGGAATAATAAGAGGGGTAGACACCTTTAAAAAAGTAAAAGTAATCCAGCAGGGATTCTATTAAACCAAAAAGAATCCCTGAAATGGCGGATATTGCTATTATTTTTATTTTTATATTCACAGGATATTGGTCTATTATTTTTTTATTGTATATATTTTTTTAAAATATAAAATATATTGCAAGCTAAATATAGTTCTAAAATTATATTTATTTTCTGATCGGCATAATTGATGTTTTCAAGATAAAAAAAAGCGGCCTTTAATGGACCGCTTTTATTCGGGGTGTACGAGACTCGAACTCGCGACCTCCTGCGTGACAGGCAGGCACTCTAACCAACTGAGCTAACACCCCTTCATGCTGATAATTCCATAAAACAATATTGAGGTTTTATGTCAATAATAAATCAGATTTTATTTTTTATATCAGCGAAGTAAAATCTTATAATTTTTACTTGTAATTCTTCCAAATATTTGTTTAATTGTATGAATAATCAGAAAAACAGGAGGGTTCAATGGTTAGTTATAAAGATATCGGGCTTGTTAATTCAAGAGAATTATTTAAGAAAGCTGTTAGCGGAGGATATGCGATACCGGCCTATAACTTCAATAATATGGAACAGCTTCAGGCTATAATATCCGCCTGCGTTGAAACAAAATCCCCTGTGATTATTCAGGTATCTTCCGGTGCAAGAAAATATGCAAATCAGACTATGCTCAGATATATGGCTGAAGGAGCAGTTGCCTACGCAAAAGAGCTTGGCTATAATATTCCAATAGTGCTTCATCTTGATCATGGTGATACCTTCGATCTCTGCAAAAGCTGCATTGAAACTGGTTTTTCTTCAGTAATGATAGACGGCTCTCATCATTCATATAATGAGAATGTTGAGCTGACTGCAAAAGTAGTTGAATACGCGCATAAATATGATGTTACAGTTGAGGGAGAGCTTGGTGTGCTCGCTGGCGTGGAAGATGAAGTCAGCGCTTTAGATCATACTTACACAAGTCCCGACGAGGTTGAGGATTTTGTAAAGAAAACCAGTGTAGACAGCCTTGCAATTTCCATAGGTACATCACACGGAGCTTTTAAATTTAAACCGGGCCAGGATCCTAAAATCAGACTTGATATTCTTGAAGAAATTGAAAAAAGAATTCCCGGTTTTCCTATTGTACTACACGGATCTTCGTCTGTGCCGGCAGATCTTATTGCTATGATCAATAAATATGGCGGCAAGATGAAGGATGCTATCGGTATATCCGAGACACAGCTTCGCCTGGCTGCTAAATCAGCGGTCTGCAAAATCAATATAGATTCTGATGGAAGGCTTGCAATGACTGCTGCAATCAGAAAAGTTTTTGTTGAAAGTCCTGAAGAGTTTGACCCGAGAAAATATCTGGGACCGGCAAGAGATGCTTTAAAAGAATTATACAAACACAAGAATATCAATGTTCTCGGTTCTGACGGGAAGGCATGATAGAAATAAACTTAAAGGGGTAGGATATGAAAAAAATAGCATTAACAATCTGCGTATTAATGCTTGGTCTATCGTCTGTAAAAGCAAGCCAGCTTCAGCTTGAAACAATAGGAGCAGCTTCAGGATCGAGTATGTATCTGACTTACATTTCAATCGGAGTAACTGCTGATGCTTATGAAAAAAAGGTCTATTCAAAGGAACAGGCAACAGCTTTTATTCAGAGTATTGTAAAACAGGCTGACGTAGTTAAAGGTTATCTGCAGAAACTTATTGATGAGAAAGAACTTACCGGTGAAGATGTAACTTTTGTAGGTGAAATGGTTGAAACTTACGGCTTGCTGCTGAATGAAGGAAACGCGTTTATTTTATATGTTGAATCAGGCAAGAAAAGCAATGTTGATGAGTTCCATAAAAACAGAAAAGCTGCGTGGATAAAAATTGAAAAGCTTCTTGGCATAGGGAAGAAAGAGAAAGAAGAAACAAAATAAATAATGTTTAATAATCCATAAAAACCTCCGGTGGAAACCGGAGGTTTTTTTTCATATTCTATTGTCTGAAATTAATACTTGACTGCCGGAAAAAAATATTAATAATAAAATGAACAAAATACTTAAGCTTATATTTGTCATACACAGGATAATATGAAACTTAAAAAAATATCAATAGATGATATAAGAAATAATTTTGATGAGATAAAAAAATTAAGCATTCCCCTCTGGCGTAAAAACCGCGAAGGCAAACTTGTAACAGTACCTCATGATAAAATTAATCAATTCTTCGGCAATGAAAAGTATGAAAATATTTCAATTATGATAGAGGAAAACTGGAGCTCCAGAATTAAATTGACCCACGATGTTCAACCAGATATAATAGACAATTCTCCTGCTGTTCCTGTTCCGGATGATTATGGAGATAAAATAGTTGAATATAAAAAAATTACTATTGAAGAAAGATCTGATCTATTTGAACAGAATATAAGAATGCTTGAGGATATTTCAAAACAATCAAGCGTACTTGATATCAGTTCTTTGAAAACAATTGTAAAAGTCGCCACTGCTGTTTTTTATATTGATAAATCCACTTATGATGAGAACATGGAGGAAAGCGTACAGATAACTGATACCCAGCTCAGGCAGATAGCAAGAAAAACAATACAGTTTGTTGAAATCATTCTGCTGGTTTTAAGACAGAATTCAATTTCCAACAATTATATTGATCAGCTCAATGAGTTATCTACCGGATCAACAGTTGACCACATGAATAATGTTTTTCTCAGGTTTGTACCATTCTGTAATTATATGAATCATTGTTTTCATAAAGGGAGCATCCCGAAAATCAGAATGAACTTTGATAAAAAGTACCTTCATCTGTACCAGAGACTTATGCCCGGCACGGATAGCGTCAAGCTGGGAAATATATTCAAAGGCGGCTTAAGACAACTGAACCTTGATGAAATGAAACTATATGCATTGGCTACAATGCTGCATGATATAGGCAAGATGGGGGATATAGACTACTTCGAGGGGAGCGGATCATATAACAGGACAATAATTTTAAAGCACGCATTAATGGGCTATAATATGATTCTCAAAGCAAGGGAATTTACAAATGAAGTCGCTTTGATTGCAGCTCTTCACCATGAATATTATAATCATCCTCTGGGATACGGGATAATGAAAGCTCTCTTTCCGCCAAAAAATTATATTTTTCACGATCCGGAATATTGCGTCAGCTATGATATCAATGATATTAAAACCGGAAAGGCAATATCTTATTTTCCGGCAAAAATTCTGGAGATAGTTGATGTTTTTGACGCGCTTACTGATTCAAAGAGAAAATACAGGGCAAAAGAAAATACAACTGCTGAAGCGCTGAAAATTATGAAAGATTCATTTGTTGATAAAGAGATGAAACTCGATCCGATCCTGTTTGCTATTTTCTCGGATTTTATTATGGAACATTCTGAAATAGGAATAAAATAATTATTAACTGATCTGATTTCCAGCCTCTCCGGGCGTTTTATTTTTTTACATTTTACAATCCATTCAATTAATACTTGACTGTTCAAAAGATTTTAATATTATTAAGTATAAGGGAAAAAATACGTAAGCTTATATTTCACGTATGCAGGATAATATGAATCTGAAAAAAATATCAATAGATGATATAAAAAATAATTTAGTAGAAATTACAAAATTCAGTATTCCGCTCTGGCGTAAAAACCGGGAAGGGAATCTTGTAACAGTACCCCATGATAAAATCGATCAATTCTTTGGAAATGAAAAGTATAAAAATCTGAATTTATTAATAGAAGAAGAATGGCACTCCAGGATTAAATCCGAGTTTGAATTGAAAAAGTCCGGAACATCTGAATCTTCAGCAATTCCTGTTTTTGATAATTATGATGATAAAATAATTGAATATAAAAAAATTCCCATTGAAGAAAGAATTGATATTTATGACGGAAATATTAAGAAGCTGGAGAAGACAGCTGCAGTTCATGGAATACTTGATAATAACTCTGTAGATATTCTTGTTAAGGCAACCACAGACGCGTTTTATATCAATAAAGCAACCTTTGAAGAAAATATGGATGAATATGTTGAGCTGCCTGAGGTTCATCTTAAAAATATTGCAAAAAAAACAACTCAGTTTGTTGATTCAGTTATAAAGGTATTAAGGCAGAAATCCATCTCGGCCAATTATATTGATCAGCTGAGTGAATTATCAACCGGCTCTACAATAGACCATATTAATAATGTTCTGCTCAGATTCGTTCCTTTCTGCAATTATATAAATTCATCTTTTCAAAAAGGCCGTATTTCAAGAATCAGGGTGAATTTTGAAATGAAATATCTAAGGTATTATCAACGCCTAAAACCTGATACAATGGATGTAAAGCTTGAAAATGTTTTCAAAGGCGGATTAAGGGAAATAAATCCGGAAGAGATCAAGCTTTATTCTATAGGCACGCTTCTGCACGATATAGGAAAGATAGGAAATTTAAATTACTTTGAAGGCGATGACGGGTATGACAAGCAAAAGATTGTGAAACACGCAATTCTCGGATATAATATGATTCTCAAAGCAAAGGAGTTTTCAGGTGAAGTTGCTGTAATTGCCGCTCTTCATCATGAATACTATAATCATCCTTCAGGATATAATTTAATGAAAGCGCTATTCCCTAAGAAACATTATCTGTATAACTGTCCTGAATACTGCGTGAGCTACAGCCTTGATGATCTGAAAAACGGGCAGTCAATGTCTTATTTCCCGGCAAAGATACTTGAGATAGTAGATGTTTTTGATGCTCTTACAGATTCAAAGAGAGTTTACCGTAAAAAGGGCCATACAACTACTGAAGCACTGAAAATAATGAAGGAATCTTTTGTAGAGAATAATTTAAAAATCGATCCCATCCTTTTTTCACTATTTACGGATTTTATAAGAGAACATGCCATAATGGAACAGTAACCGCTGCAGTATTTTTAAAGAATAAAGTTTAAAATTAAATCCAGGCTATTCCGATAATTAAAACAGATATAAATTTAAATTATTCAGAATTTATGGAGTTTTAAAATGCGAAATATAGAAAGAATTGCTTTACCAGTTTTTGCTGCTGTTGTTATGATGTGCGGAAGTATTAAGGCTGATTACAAACCGGATGCTATAGAAAAACTTAAACCTGCTCAAAGTGAGGTCCCTGAAAATTTTACATTTGGAACCATTCCCGGATTTGCAAAAAAAGTATTAAAAAATAATCCATGGATTCTTGATGAAGCTGCAGTAAAAAAAATGGTAGGCAGAATCTATCCAGGCGGAGATTATCATACTGTTTCAAAAATACATATGTCTATATTTGCAAATAAGAAAAATCCCTATAAAGATGATTTTGTATGCTATATAATCATTTATAAGAATAAAAACACAGCAAAAAAAGAAATTGAGAAACTGACCTCTTATACCGGATATAATACTGACCGGACAATTCTTATTTCAAAGGATAATATGGCTGTTATTCTGCTCGCTGATGATACTGCTAATTATAAGTATATACAGGGTATAGCAGAAAGCATGCAGGAAAAAATTAAAAGCCTTTAAATGAAATATTTATTAATTCTATATAAAAAAAAAGCCCGTTATATGCGGGCTTTTTTTATTTCAACTACTTGACAAAAAGCAGCAATATTTACAATTGGTGGTATTCTATTGATAAATCTGAATTGAATAAATATAAATGCGGAGGATAAATTGAATATAGAAAAAAGGCGTTCAATAATATGGATTGTGCTGGGTTCTCTTGCAGTTCAGCTGTTTTTTTTCTTTATCTCTATTTATGAGTTAACACGCACTGCAGTTTCAATGGATAATAAATTCAAAGATGTTGCAATACAGAAATTTACTGCGTATATGGTTCTTGTAAATTTGAATCTTCTGATAGCTTATTTATTAATTGGAATTATGACTTTAATAATTATCGTGCCTGTGTTTAGATTGACTCTGCTGAAAAATAAATCAGCTTCATCATTGAAGTTTTTTTCATTAAGTATGCTTTTATCAACTGCGATATGGTTTTATTCAGCTCTGCGTTTTTATTTTATCAAACCGAATTTTTTTGACAATGATTACATCCTGAAAACAATTTATTTTTTTTCAGCAGGCTGGTGGCCGGACTGGCTGAAATATTTTATTTTTGGAAATGCTGTATGGTTTTTCTTTGCATTGGTAATATCATACTATGTTTTTATTCTGATAAAACGGTTTATAATTAATATTAGAAATATATCTTATAAAGCAGCAGCTGTATCCGTTTCAATTATTTTATCTCTTGGCGGTCTTGGCGTATTTGCATATCAATACAGAAGCGGCTTAATTCATAAAAATAATAAAAAACCGAACATTCTTATTCTGATGTCAGATTCCTTGAGAGCTGACCATTTATCAGTTAACGGCTACTGGAGAAAAACCTCCCCGGCAATTGATGAACTGGCAGGTGAATCAATAAATTTTAAAAAATGCATGACCCCCATATCATCTACACTTGAAAGCATGGCGAGTTTTATGACAGGTCAGTACCCTCATTCACATAACCTGAGGCATATGTTCCCGAACCGGTCGCAGGTTGAGTATATTAATAAAAATTCTCCGACACTTGCATGGAATCTCAGGACGCAGGGTTATGATACAACTGTATTCGGAGACTGGTGTGCGGGAATGTTTGATATCATGCCTCTTGGATTTGAAAAAGTGGATGTATCTCATTTTGATAATTTCAAGATATATATTATGCAGGCAGTTTACAGCGGGCATATCGTTCTTCCTTTTTTCTTTGATAATGAAATCGGGTACACATTATTTCCAAAATTGAAAAATTGCGTATCATTCGTATCTGTTGATAAAATTACTGAAAAAATAAAAAACAGGATTACAGAACAGTCTTCAAGCAGCAGTCCTTTTTTCATTACAGCTTTTTACAGCATTACACATCTGCCATACAGAATAAATCCGCCGCACAGTGAAAAGTTTACTGATCCTAAATACGGCGGTCCGCACAAGGGAACAATGAAACTTGAAGTTGATAAATTTATAGGCAGTACTGACATTGTTGATAAATGGAGGGTTCTTCCTAAAGCAGATGTGGATCAGATAATCGGCCTCTATGACGGATGCGTGTCAAAATTTGATGACATGGTTAAGGAAATCCGTGATCATCTTAAAGCTACAGGTATGGATGATAATACAATAATTGTAATAACTGCAGATCATGGTGATGATCTATTTGAACCCAACTGCACTTTCGGACACGGACTGTCATTTAACGGCGGAGACCAGATGAGCAATATACCAATGATTATCCATGTTCCGTCTGAGAAAAAGCATCCTCATTCAATAGATAAAATAGTACGCAGCATTGATCTTGCCCCGACATTACTGGAACTCGCAGGGCTGAAAAGCGATGTTAAAATGGACGGCGTCAGCCTTATGCCATACATTAAAAATGAGAAAGCTGATTTGTCTCTCGCATTTTTCGGAGAAACGAGCTATCTTTTCTATAAGAGATATATTCCGGGTGAGGAACCTCTTTATATTCCTGCAATGGATTCAACTACAGAAATAGCTGAAGATTTTGACAATCAGTTTGTATTAAAAGATAAGTATCAGAAAATCATTCTTGATACAAAAGAAAGATGCCTGAGGACAGAAAGATGGAAACTGGTATCAACTCCCGGTAAGAAGAAAGAAATAATCAGACTATTTGATACCTGGAATGATCCTCACTGTGAAAGGCCTGTGAATAATCTATATCCTGAAATAGTATTTAACATGCGTTCGCGCCTAAGTGACTGGGCTATAAATAAGAAGGAAAGTACAGTCAGACAGATTTTTCCAGATGGTGAAAGATCAGGGGTTGTTGCGCTGAAGAAGTAGGAATGAATTTTTATAATTTTCCGGTTTAAAGCATTTCATTTTATTATAAGATTCAAATAAAAAAACGCGGCATTCAACCGCGTTTTTATTTTTTTCATAATATCAGAAAAATTATTTCTGCTTAGCTATGATTTTATCCTGAATCTTATTATAGCTTGCAGCAGGAATTATTTTTTTCTTTAAAAGATCATCTTTGCCTTTATAAGGACGTCCGGCAATAATTTTTTTTGCATAAGCGTCTCCAATACCTGTAAGTGAAGCAAGTTCCTGAGCAGAAGCTGAGTTGATATCAATAAGATCAACTTTTTTTACTTCAGTTTTGGCAGGCGCTTTTTTTGTTGCATCAGCAAAAGAAACTGTAGTAACGAATGCAAGAGCTAAGAGAACAGCAAGAAATTTTTTCATTTTTAAAATCCTCCGTGTGTTTTTAATTTAAGTAATAATAAAATTGAATTAGTCTAATGTCAAATAATAATTTCTGAATTTGTAAAACATCAGCCGGGAAATCTTTTTAAAAAATCACAGAAAACTTCTTCTGAGATAATTCCGGCATCATTATTTCCGTTGATTACAGTAAATGTTTCATCAATCAGATCCAGGTAATTATCCAGCACTTTCAAAAGAAATTTCTCTTTCTCGAAAATTTCTTCTGATTCAGAGTTTCTTTTTTTTATCCTGGCAATAGCTGTTTTGACAGGAATATCAATAAAATACACCCTGTCCGGTACAGGGAATTTTTTTGACAGATTTTCCTGAAGGATAAATCCAGGGTCAAGACCCATAGCGCCCTGATAAGCTGCATTTGAATGATAGTATCTATCCATTACAATATTTAATCCCTTGTCAAATGCAGGCTGGATATTTTCTGCAATATCAAATTCCCTGTCTTTAATAAAGAGATCCACCATAAATTCAGGCGACGGCATTTCTTTTTTTTTCAGGTGAGAGCGTATTTCAATTCCGGAAGGCCCGTTTGTAGGTTCGAAAAGTTTTACAGATTTCCGTCCGGAGGCATTGAGTTTATTAAAAAAAAGTTCAGCCTGTGTTGATTTCCCTGAACCATCTATACCCTCAAATACAATAAAAAGAGGTGTCATTCTATTTCCCCTTATGGGTTTTTTCCTTTTTGGATTTTTCTTTTGAAGCTGGCTTATCTTCGTATCTGGTTGTAGCAGCTTTTATCAGTTCTGATATTTCACTGCTTCTCAAAGCTCTTACCGAGCCCCTGTTTAAGCCTGTAATTTTTATAGGACCGTATGCAATCCGTTTAAGCTTTTCAACTTTATAACCGGCATTGAGAAAAGTATATCGTATCTGTCTTTTTTTCCCTTCATGGATTTCGATTTTAACAATTTTCCCGTTTGATCCGGAACGTTCTACTTTTGCAGGGCGTGTTTTTGTTTTTGTCTGATGAATGAAGATTCCTTTTTCAATCTGCAGCCGGTCTTTTTCAGCAAGCTCTTTGTCAAGTTCCGCCATGTAAATTTTCGTAACATTAAAAATCGGTCTGTTGAGCCTTTCACCGAGAGCGCCGTCATTTGTAAACAGAAGAAGGCCCTCCGTGTCTTTATCTAGTCTGCCCACAGGAAATACGCCGATTCTTTTATATTTTTCAGGAATCAGATCCATTACAATTTTTCTTCCTCTGTCATCGCTGAGAGTTGTAATGTATCCCATAGGCTTGTTTAAAATAATGTACTGAAATTTTTCAGCAGCATTGATATTCTTGCCGTCGATAGTTACAATATCCTTTTCAGGATCTATCGATGTTGCCAGGTTTTTTATAATAACTCCATTGACTTTGATTTTACCGTCGGTTATGAGCGTTTCAACTTTTCTTCTCGAGCCCAGTCCCGATAGAGCGAGAAATTTATTTAGTCTTGGCATCTTTTTCCTTTTCTTCCTGTTCTTTCTTTTCCTCTGCTTTCTTTTCTTCAGCAACAGCGGAACCCAGCTTTATTTTTTTAAATAGAATTTCGCCTTTTTCAGTATCTTTATAAAGTATTAATGAATCGCCGCGGAGCACCATGCTTAAGTTTTTTTCAAATGAAGTGCCCTTTGCAAATAAAATTTCATTATTTGTAAAGTCGAGAGTAAATTCCCCTTCGATAGCACCTGCATCGCCGCCTTTTGTATAGGATCTGTATTTTCCTCCATCATTAATTTCAAGAACATGGTTTGTGAAATCCCCGAATTTATTAACACTCCACCATCTGCCTACAATATGTTTTTTGACAGATTCTTTTTCCTTTTCCCAGAAATTATTTACAAATGATGTGACAGAGGATTTGTCATTATCGAGAATCTGTATGTTTTTGCCGTAGATCCATCCGGATATTTTTTTTGATGTTGAGACTTTATACCAGAAGTCAACTGTGCTTCCAACAGCGCTTTTTTCACTCGACTTGTCGGTTATCTCAACGGTTTCCCCTTTTTTCAGAAGATCAACCCTTGCAGAAAAAATATAAGGGTCAATTCGGGCAGCAGTATCATTAGTCAGAATAACGCCTGAATATTTTTTGGGCGCTATTTTTGTAATTTTACTCATGTCGGTTTTTTTGGAACATTGAGTTAAAGAAATCAGAATAATAAGCAGTATTATTTTTTTCATATATTGGTACCTTCTATATCTTGAATTACATTTTATTATAAATTTTGATCATAATAAGAAATATATAAGCATTAAAAAGATATATTTCTATATGAAAACATAAAATCCAGCCGGCGTGATAAATTTCAAGTTATTTATGGGAGCCTGATAAAAACCGGAATAGTGATTTTTTTATTCAATATATCAAATCCGACTATAGATTCAATAGTTTGAATGATTAATAGGATATTTATTGAATTACACTTGACTTAAAAATTCTCCATGTATAAAAATGTTTTTATCTGTTTTGTATTTATTTTGATTTAGAATTTCCTCATCTTCTGGGATTTATAAGAAAATTATGAAATTTAAAGAACTATTTGAAGATAAAGTTATGACTGTTTCGAATTTCATAACAGCAGTCAGAATTTTAATTTCCCCGTTTGTATTTTACTGGATATACAGACAATCAGTGACAGGGGACTCATATTATCTTCAACTTGAATTTATTGCATTTATAATAATAGTGCTATCAGATTTTTTTGATGGTTTTCTTGCAAGGCTTTTTAAACAGGAATCCAACCTTGGCCAATTTCTTGATCCCACTGCGGATAAAATAACAGGCGCTATAATAGGACTTGCTCTTGTTTTATTTAAGGATTTTCCGGTATGGTTTTATATTATTGCGGTAGCTCGTGAAATAATTATAGTTTATTTCTCAGCGCATCTTTTCTATAAAAAGGATGTCGGAGTAAGACCGAACTTTTTCGGGAAGATATGTGTCGGTTTAATGGTAATTGCATTTTTTCTGTATGCTTTATCCATCGATTATTATCTGTTCGGGTTTAATGTTAAAAATTTAGCAATAGTTTCTGTATTGCTGTTTTATATACTCGGTTCTATCTTATCCATAAAAACCTATTCAAGGTATTATATTGGAAGGAAAAAATAACCTAATTAAAATTATTGCTGCTGTAATTTCTCTCACCGTTTTCCTGTCGCTAAATCCGGATTTAAATTCTCTGCAGATAAAAGTTATTTCAGGCAAAAAGTATATTTCGATATATGACCTTGTAATAAAATTTAAATTTGAAAATACATACGATATAATAGCAGGCAGAGGCAAGATTTATTATAAAACACATGTCTTTGTATTTAATACAGGGCAGTCTGTTTTTCTGACAGACGGAAGATTGATGAAATCCGGTTACCCTGTGATAAAAAATAACGGTGAGATTCTAATCCCTTATGAAATTGCTGTAAAAATTATTTCTGTTTTTTCTCCTGAACTTGAAATGCGTTTTTCTGAAAACCGGATAGATTTTGAAATAATTTCAAAAAAGGAACCGGATAAAATTGTAATAGCTAAAACCTCGCAGGAAAAAATTACATTCATTGTTATAGATGCAGGACACGGAGGTAAAGATCCGGGCGCAGTTGGGAAAGGAGGATTTAAAGAAAAAAATATAACTCTGAAAACTGCAAAAGCTCTTGAGAAAAAGTTAAGGGCAGTTATGCCTGATATGAATATATATCTGACAAGAAACAGCGACAGGTTTATTGAATTATCAGGCAGGACGGAATTTGCAAACAAGCTGTTAAGAAAAAATGAAAACGGTATCTTTATAAGCATACATGTAAATGCAACGCTGTCTAAAAAAATATCCGGTCTTGAAACTTATTTTTTATCGCAAAATCCTTCAAACGAAGATGCAAGGAATACTGCTGCTCTTGAAAACAATGTTGTGGTTCTAGAAGAGCAGGGAGCCGGGAAAAAATATGAAGATGTTGATTATATTGAAGCGATGATGCTGACAACGCAGATTCTCAAAGAAAGTTCAATACTGGCGGATTCGATTCAGAAAGGTATGGTTAAGAAATCAAAAGTTTTTAAATCACGAGGTGTAAAAAAAGCTGATTTTTTTGTTTTAAGAGGAGTGCTTATGCCTGCAGTTCTTGTTGAAATCGGTTTTATTTCAAATCCAAATGAGGCTGTTCAGCTGCAGAAAGAAAATCAGCAGAATAAAATTTCAGAAGGAATTGCAGACGGAGTAATAAATTTTATTGAAAAATATAATAGTCTATTGAATAAGTTAAAATAAAAATTGTTTATATGAATATTTTTTAAGCTTGAATTTTTAATTATATCAGTTAACGATTGAATTAGTTCTTTGTCATCCCGACTGGAGTGATACCGGAATCTCACAGATAATGCATTACTAATGAGATTCACGCTAGGGTGTAAGACCGGTATTTGCATAAATTAAAGCAGCAATACGGAATGACAGAAAATGTTTTAATCAAATCGCTAAATGCTGTAGAAATTGCTGTAATGCTGGAAATAATTTTATAAAAAGAGGTTTTTATGAAAAAAATGATTTCAATTGCTTCAATATTATTTATTTCTTTTTCAGTTTTATTTTTAGTATCATCCTGTAAAAAAGATGAAAAAAAATCAGAAAAAAATAATGTTAAAAAATATGCTAAATTCAGAGCGGCTGTATTCAATGATAAATCATTAAAAACATGGCTTGCAACTCTTGAAAAAACTGAATCAGCTGAAGTTATTTCTTCAGAAAAAATCGAATATGCGGATAAAACAATTGAAGTTGCAACTATTAAGCTTTCTGACGGCAAGCAGGGATTTATAAATCAGGAATTTCTCGCTGAAAAGCCTGTAGTGATTATTGATGAAAATGTAAAAGCATATCAGCGGCCTGATGTCGGGAGTGCTGTTGTAGCTGCAATTCCAAAAGGAACAATTGGTTTTATTATTGATGAAAAAGCGGATTGGGTAAAAATCTATATAGGAAATGTTTCAGGAATATGGATCACAGGCCATTGGGTTAAAGGAGGTTTCAGTGTAGATGAAGCGCTTGTTCAGGCTGCAAAGGATTATGAAACTGCATTAAATCTTCTGGCAAGTAAAAAGGATTCATCAAAGAAAGAGGCAAAGGATAAGCTAACAGAGCTTTCATCCGGATCTTCTGTTATTTCTGAACTTTCGAAAAAGAAACTGGAAGAACTTCTTGGAGTGGATTCTCCGGATCTTCCTGCAGGAGATCTGAAAACATCTGAAAAAAAAGATGATCAGGGGCCCGGAAATCAGAAATAATTAATCAATATCGATTGAAATGCCTGACATGGCTTTAACTGGACAGGCAAGTTTGCAGAGACCGCATGCAACGCATTTTTCAGGATAGAAATTTACTTCCATATTATTTCTATCTATGAAAAGTGCGTCAACTCTGCAGACTGCAGTGCAAGCACCGCAATGAACACATTTATCTTCATCTTTAAAAATTTTATCTGCAAGAATCTCAACCCTGACACCTTCATCCTCAAGATATTTAACGCTTGTGTTGATTGATTCCTCTGTACCGCGCAGCTCAAGAATAATTCGACCTTCCTGTTTTGGATAAATTTTTGCTTCAAGAACATTGAAAGCCATATTGAAATCTTTTGCAAGTTTGTATATTATAGGTTTATACATTATTTTTTTTTCAAAAACAAGTAAAACATTTCTAGATTCCATTTGCCGATTCCTCCATGGGGTTTATTAATTTTACCGAACCCTGTATTCCCATTTTATTTTTAATAATAATTACTGCTCCTGTGACACTTTCAACTTCTGTTGCATTATTCAGAGCTTTTGTTATATCATTCTCATCTTTTACTATATTTCCGGCAAGAGTAGCTGCTGCATCTGCTGTTGCGGCGCATTTTCCTATTATAGTTGCAGAATCTGCTTTGCCGAAACTGAATGAAGGGCCGACTTTTCCTGATGTAGTGCAGATTCCGCAAGGTGTTTCTTCCGGAGAAATCAATAATCCGGTTTTCCCGTCAAATTCTGCATTGTCAGAGTGTATCTGAACAACAGCCGGTTCAATCAGACTCATCCATATGTCTCCGCCGTTTTCTATAATAATCTCTTTAGTGTAATTCATAAGTTCAATGCCTGTCATCTGTGCTATTGCGCCTGCAACCGATGCAAATGGACCAGTACCTGTTCTTTCTGATGCAAGATACATTAGTTTGATAATATCCGGAGTATC
Organism: uncultured Leptospirales bacterium; assembly: GCA_964392365.1. Lineage (GTDB taxonomy): Bacteria > Spirochaetota > UBA4802 > UBA4802 > UBA5550 > CAYMPH01. Next base: position 163,862 of record CAYMPH010000007.1, on the reverse strand, counting down.
AGTTAATTTTTCAACAGGTGAATATGAAGTTTGAAATTCCAGCTGTCTGCTTATATGATCTCTAATTTCGTTTCTCAGTTTGTTAATAATTTTCAGTCCAATTGCTGTTAAATCTTCAGCTGATTTTATAAAAAGATCTGTGGTTTCATTTCTGAGTATGAATGAATTCCATCGCTCTAATTTATTATCACTTCTGTAAAATCTTTCTGAATATTTATTCATAGTTTATTTTTGCATCAACAGTCTGAAAATTAATTTGTGGAACACCAACAGTCATACCCTTCTCAATCCACTGTTTGAGTATTTTTGCTATTTTTAACGCACCCGGATAGCTTGAAAGAGGTGATGTTTGAATTGTCTTTCCGTTTAATTCAATTTTACCGCTTTTAAGTTCAGCATAGCTCACCTGTCCGAGTGATCTGATTTCTCCGGTCGGGTAATCGATACCGTAATCAACAACCTGACAGAAAATATCTTTATCGCTCTGACCTGTAAAATATGCGAGTTCTTCATTTAAAATCGGAATAGGAACTCCTATACCGACCATTAGCGAACAGCCGTATCCTGTGATAGAAGCCCCTCTGATAAATTCTGTATTCATCTGCTTCATATCACCTGTCACAGACATTGTTCCTGCTCCTTCCATCGGGATGCCGTTTGTACCCCTTTTGCAATCAGGCGAATGCTGGGTTCCCTGCCATGTAACTGCTCCTAAAGAACCTGCAAGGAAAATTTTTGTGCCTGTTCCAATTGTCCAGTAATATGGATCATTTAATAGAGGTGAAAGAACGCCTGCTGAAGAGTAGGTCGCATTACCCATCTCAGGGCGTAATATTCCCATATATGTGTATATTGTTTTATTTGATAAATTCACAGCACAGTTGTAATTCTGATATGAATTACGCGGATTATAAAGCATTGCATCTCTCAGGTCATTTATGGTTATAACTTTTTTAAATTCTTTCAGTGGATAGCAATCAGTACCGTATGATTCAGCTTCGAGCTTTACTTCTTTCCCTGAAATGAGGTCTTCAATTACATGGCCTCCGCCGTATTTGAATTTTCCTGGAAATACCATATTAAGCGGATCATTTTCCTGTACCTGTGTGGCTCCAATATAGCAGTCAACTGCAGCAACACCGGCATAGGCTTCAACATTATTAAGCCATACTTTTGAAGCCTTCATTTTCGGTTTGGTATGCCGGAAATTTAAAAATGCTCCGGAGGAACACATTATGCCGAAAGTTCCGGTAGTTACAACATCAACTTTTTTAAATGCTCCTTTTACTCCTTCGCTTCTGACAATTTCAGGCATTTCATCAGCTGTAACAATTACAGCTTTGCCTTCTTTTATTTTCTGATTAATTTCTTCGTAGCTTTTTTTAATTGGAATTTTGTCCATTAAAGTTCTCCAGAGTATTTTTTATCATGAATAATAAAAATCTGAATGATTAAGCCTTTTTTGTCCGATTTTTTTATATTTTAATTATAATAAAACTATTTTTATACGAAAGTTTATTATTGAGAATTTTGTAATATTAAATCATGTCAAGATAAATTAATATAAGTGTGTTTTTCAATATAAACCCTTATTAAAATTAGTTATTGTAATCAGCATTTTTTTATTGACAAATATAACCTAGTTAAGTAAATAATTATTTTGTTTAGTGGTGAATTTTTCCTCTCTGAAATAATTTTATTATCATAACTCGAATAAATAGTACGTAATAATGGGGTAATTAATGAATAAAGTATTATTATGCTTTATATCAACGCTTTTTTTATTTTTTCATGCTGTAAATTTTTCATATGCTGATCACAATTACGATTACATTCAGGAATATAAAGGTAAAGTAGGTCAATGGAAGATTATTTCCACTCAGCAGGAATTGAATACTGTATTAACTTCAGTAGGGTCGAAATTTTCTGAATTTACAAGGATCAATGGAACAAATTTTGTATATAGAACTTATCTTTTTATCCCTTTTTCAGATTCTTATATAAATGAACTGAAAACAACCGGCGCTCTTCAAATGAATGTCTCAGGCAAGGATGATGAGATTATCTGGCCTATTCGGAGTATTGAAAAAATATCTTCATCTTTCGGCATCAGATGGGGGCAGCTTCATACAGGAATTGATCTTCCTGCTCAAAAAGGCATACCTGTTGTAGCTGTTATGGATGGAAAAATAATATCTGCCTCTTATGTTTCAGGACACGGCAAATCCATTAATATTGAACATAGAAACAATTATTATACCAGATATTCTCATAATTCAATAATGCTTGTTCAAAATGGAGATTATGTAAAAAAAGGACAGGTAATTGCTTTTGTTGGCAGCACCGGGAACTCAACTGGAAATCATCTTCATTTTGAAATCAGATATAATGATATCCCGTTAAATCCGCTTGATTTTCTGCCTGTAAAACAGATTGAGGTTTTCGCTAATTTTAAATAAAATTTATCACAGATAATATTTTTTTCATATAAGCAATGAAATTTTAATATAAAAAAAGCCGGTTATTTAACCGGCTTTTTTTATTGTGATATTTTATTTAATGCTTTTGTTTTATTAAGGTTTCCCCTCTTTCTTCAATTGAGGAGTTATTACTCTGTATATGTCATCTATCATTTCATTAGTTGTTTTTTCATTAGGGAAATTTTCTTTAATAAATTTCTCTTCTTCTGCAGTGCCGTAATAAGCCATTTTTGTCAGATCTTTTATTATATCTTCGATTTCTTTATTTTTTTCTTTATTATTAGGATCTTTGTTATTGTTATAAATAAAAAGAATGTTCGGTCCTGATTCAAATCCCCATGAGAATCCATCCGGAATTGTTACGCTGAATGTTTCAGTAATGCCGTCTCCGTCTGCATCTTCTGCAAAATAAACTTTTTCATCAATTGTCTTCGCTGTTACAGATAAATAATATTTTGTTTCAGAATTGTCAGGATCTGCAAGTCTTTTCGGAAGAGGTGATCTTACAACATTCAGACTGGAATCTTTTCTGTTTACCATCAATCCTTTGAATGTATTTACATGCATCTGAATAAATTTATTTCTTACATTTCTATAATATTCGCCGAAGTTTTTTTCAACATAATCTTCATCAATCTTTTTTAGAATTTCTTTTCGCCTGTCAGTTGTTTGAAGATAGTCCGGCTTATTGTTAATCTTATTAACCCATAAATCCGTCATCATCTTGTTTTCCATCTCGAGAATTTTTCTGTTTGTTGAAACAATATTAGAATCATCATAGCCATCTTTCAGGATATACATTTTCCTGTCTCTTATGACCAGAAGTGTTTCTATTGAGTTATCAACGTTTTCGCTTAAATTTTTTTCAATACGCTGAAAAACAAGTCTGTCTTCATCATACCTTGATACATTTTCAATTTCCAGTATTTTGTACGGAATAGCTTTAGCATTTCTGGAATCTGCATCAGAAACCTGAAATATTACAAAAAATATAAAAAAGATTGAGAGGGATTTTAAAAATTTATCAAGCATTTAGTTCCTCCATGAGAAGTATTGGGCAAAATTCCATTTTTAAATAATATATACTATTTAATAATATTTACAGGCAAATGTCAAATATTTTATATATATTAATTATTGGATTCGTCAAATTCTTCATTGAACTGTTTTTTCTCTTTTTTCCACTTTGCTTTATCAGATTTAGTCCAGGATTCAACAATATGCTGTGTCATTTTATTTTCCGGGTTTTTCCTGTTTATATGTTTTTTTTCAGTCTTTTTATAATGTTTGAGTTTAGACTGGTATTCTTCAATTTCCTTTTTTGTAAGCAGAGATTCTGATTTATAAAAATTCTGAATTGTAATGCTTTCAAATGATTTTACAGATATTTCATTAACCAGAGAGGAAATATATTTTTTATTTATTAAATTTTTTATTAAAAAAGAATCCTCTCCAATTGAATTGCCGCAAGCTCCTGAAATAGCACCTGCAATAGATGCGGCTGAAGAAGCCGGACCTCCTTCCATAGCGCATTGTATTAATAAGGATTCTGTTTCAGAGAAAAATTTTGATTTTAGCAAAGCAAGAGGAAATGCTGCAGCAGGATGTGCAATTGAAGGCTTTTTAATATTATTTTTCATTATTGCATTCAGATTTTCTATTATAATTTTTATTCCATTTTCTACTGAAATTGCTTTTTCCAAAGATTCAAACAGCTGCAGATAAACTGATATAGAGCTGGAAATTTTATCCGGATTAAGTTTTAATTCAAAAATTTTCGGGCTGTTGTTTTGGGAATATTCGAGTAATTCACCTGCGGTTTTTTTAGCTTCAAGCAGAGCTTTTCCAGGAATAAAATTTTCTGAAACAATTATATTATAAATCAGCTTTGAAAATATCAGGCAGGCTGATATAGTGAATGAATCTGATGTGAATAAAGTGCAGAATTTAAACTGATTGTAAATTTCTGTGTCATTAAAATAATCCTGAAATGAAAAAGGCAGACATATCGGAATGAGTTTAGCTGATGCAGAATAGTCTGCAGTTTCGTTTTGAATGGTTTCTGCTTCATTGATAAATCGATTTAAAATATTATCAGGATGCCGGAAAATGCCTGATTGTGAATTTTCTACTTCCGGAGAGGAATTTATATTATGAATAAAGCTGTTTAAATTGAATTTGCTTTTTCCAAATGAAGCAAACAGAATAATCATTATTTGTGTAATTGATGTATATAGGCCTGGTTTTTTCCAGTATTCAAGCTTGTTTTTAAGAGCCGGTTCAGGGTCAGTGTAATCTTTTATTGATTTATAGACAGCCTTTATATGTTCAATTGTAAAGCCTTCGAGCGTGCTCCCCAACGCATCTCCGGCTATTGCATTTATAATTGCTTTTTTATGTTTTTCATCAATTTCCATAATTTAATCATTAATTACAGATACAGTGCTTTTTTCAATAAAATAATTTATAAATATCTCCTTTATTAGATTAATTTTTTTTGATAATACATAAAGCATGCAGTAAAATTGGTTGTAAATATTTTTAAGCCGCAGGTAAATAACAATATATTTTAAATATTAACTGAAAAATAATTGCCTTTATTAGACTATATGGTGTATAATAAATATATATGGATGTTTAATAGAATGCTTAAATATATTGCTTGCAGCATATAAAAAATTGATATAATAAATTTAACTGACATTTTAAAAGAATTATATTATTTAAATTTGTTTAAAGCAAATATATTAAATTTTTTGTTGGAGGGGGATTTTATGAAAAAACTTATACTTTTATCCATCGGTCTGATTCTTGTTATTGCCGGAGGATGTTCAAAGCAGAAGGTGGATGAATATGCTGTGATCTCATTCATAGTTGGAGAAGTTTCAAAAAACAGCGGTTCTGTTTCAATAGGAGATATTATAAAAGAGAAGGATGAAATTACTACAGGTAATGAGTCTTTCTGCGATATAAAAATCGGCGGTTCAATTATAAGAATCAAAGAGAAATCTAAATTGACTGTATCAAATCTTATCAGGCAGGGAAGCACTGAAAGTACCCAGCTTGGAATGGACATGGGCAAAATGCTCTGCAAACCGAAAAAACTTTTAAAAGACGATTCGTTTACTGTTAAAACTCCAACTGCAGTTGCTGGAGTCAGGGGAACGCAGTTTACTATAGAAGTTGATTCATTGAAAACAACAAGAGTAAAAGTTTTTGACGGCAAGTTGCAGGTTTCTAAAAGGATAAAACAGTTTGAAGGAAATTTTGATAAAATACTGGAAATGTCTCCGGTAATTGAAAAAGAGGAAAAGATTGTAATTACCGAGAAGGAAGTTGAAAAATCTGAAAAAATTGTTGAGCAGATTTTAAAGAAAGAAACGGCTAAGGGCACAGGCGGTGATGTAATGGGTCGCGTTATTCAGGCTTCAAACAAGGAAATTGCAATAGGCCTGAAGGACATTGAAAAATTTGCAGCAGGAGATTTTATTAAAGAAAATAAAGAGATTATTGATGTTAAGGAAAAGCCGGCTGAAGTAATTAAACAGATTGTTAAGGTAATTGAAAAAGAAAAAGAGGAACCAAAACCTGATGGAAGACTTCTCATAACAAAATATGAAGTATATTTTATTAAAAACGGAAAAGTTTTGTGGGAAGGTAAAGTCATGGACGAGCCTCTTAAGTCCGGTGATAAATTATATGTTGCATCAGGCGAATATGTATATTGCGCTTCAGTTAACGGTCCTGTTCTCTGGAGAAAAAACATTATAAACGACGGCAAGCTGGAATTGAAAGATGGCAAGCTGACTGTATTTACTAAAGGTGAAAAGAAAAATCTTGATTCAGAAACAGGTGAGCAGCTTTAAGATTACGCCCCCCCCCTCCCTTGTCGGGAGGGGTAGGGTAGGCTGATTAGTGTATTCCGTTTTAAAATAGCAAATATTCCGTCCATGATATTCCTCATGGATTTTTTTTAAATAATAATTGACTAAAATTTTTCTACTCTTATTATTAAAATAAAAAGAGAACATTTATGAATTTCCAGACAAAAGAAATCGGCAATGTAATTGTTATTTATCTTAATGGAAGATTGGATTCTTCATTTTCAAAAGAAATTGTTGTAGATATTTTTAAAATTTTCTATAATAATGAAAAATACCATTTTATTTTTAATCTGGAAAATGTAGAGTTTATGTCAAGTAACGGAATAAGAATTATTTTGAATGCCAGAGATATTTTAAAAAAGAATAATAAAATTATTAAACTCTGCTGCCTGAGTGATCCGGTTAAAAATGTAGCAAGTATAATAGAATTATCTTCAATTGTTGAAGTGTTTGACAGTGAAGATGAAGCATTGAAATCATTTACAATATAAATCCGGAATTTTTATAAGGGTAAAAATTTTCAGACAGTTTCAATTATTGCCAGCACCAGCCTCGTGCCTTTTATAAGATCTGCAATATAAATAAATTCATCTGTTGTATGAATTTTCTGCATGCCGCAGGAAAGATTCACGGCTTTTATTCCGGATTTGTTGAAAATATTTGTATCGCTTCCTCCGCCGGAAGAAGTTATTGCAGCTTCAATGCCGATTTTTTTTAATGAGCTTACTGCAATTTTAACAACAGGTTCGCCGGGCTTTAAAATAAATCCGGAATATTCCAGATTAGAACTTATGGTAATTCTGCCTTTCCGGGATTTTGTAATTTTCATAGCTTCAGTTTTTACAAGCTTATCGAATTTTTTTAGTTTGCTGATGTTAATTGACCGAATTTCAAGTTTGCACTCTGCATATTCAGCTACTATATTTGTAGCCTTTCCGCCCTGTATGGTGCCGATATTCATTGTACTTTCATGATCCAATCTGCCTGATGGAAGTTTTGTGATAATTTCAGACAAAATATTAATTGCATTAATTCCCTGTTCTGGAGCCATTCCTGCGTGAGCTGCTTTTCCTTTGATTTTAATATTAATTTTTTCATGATACGGAGCTTTTACTATAACGCTTCCGACAGGTCCTCCATTATCAAATACGAAAGCCATTTTTGAATTGAGCTCTTTCATGTTGAAGCCTTTTATTCCTTCCAGCCCAATCTCTTCAGCGCAGGAAAAAAGAATTTCTATTGGAGGATGATCCAGCTTGTTTTCAATGATATGATGCAGAGCTTCAAGAATGATCGCTATTGCTGCTTTATCATCCGCACCGAGCACTGATGTACCGTCTGAAGTTATCCTGTCTTTTTTAATTACGGGTGTGACTTTTTCGCAGGGAACCACTGTGTCCATGTGTGCAGAAAGAAGAATCGGTTTTTTATCGGGATTGCCTGTGAATCTGGCTAAAAGATTGAAAGAATTTCCGCAGGGGAACTTTTTAATCTCCGCATTCAGTTTTTTAAATCTTTTTATCAGGTATTCAATAATTTGAGCTTCATTCCATGAAGGCGAAGGAATTTTTGCCAGGTCAACGAATGTTGAAATTAGTCTTTCCTTGTTTATATCTGACATATTGCCTCTTTATTTTTGAAAATTTATGTAAAGTTTGAATAAATTTCTTTTTTTTGAAAATAGTCAATAAATAAAAACAGGTTTGGCGAAAAACGTTTAATTATATCAGGAATAGTTTCGATTATATTATATAGAGTAAAAATATGAAAACTGTATTTCCTGATATTATAAAAAGGCGAATTATACCGGATGAATCTGAAAGAATTTAAAGAAAATATTTTCTCTGATGCAGGAAGAATTATACGGAAAATCACGTATAGCTTTATTTTTAAACTGTTTTTAACAGCATTCGCAGTTTTTGGAGCTGCAACTTTTGCTGTTTATAATCTGGAAAAAGATAATATTGTATATAAAATTGAAAACGGCCAGAAAGTTGAAGACTCTGGTAATTCAAGCAATTTAAGATCTGTTCAGGATGTGGTCTGGTGGATATTTGTTACTACATCTACAACAGGATATGGTGATTTTTTTCCAAAAACACCTATAGCCAGAGTGATAGCCGTATTTGTTATGTTTTTCGGTATAGTGCTTGCAGGTGTTTCAACCGGTAATATTGCATCATATCTGATAGAAAAGCAGTTAAAGGAGGGTAGAGGATTGAATGAACTCAAACTTAAAAATCATTTTATAATTTGCGGATGGAAAAGGGAAATGTCGGAGGTTCTGGAAAATGTTCTTGAGAAGAATAAGTCATACCGTGCCTCGGAAATTGTTCTAATTAACACGGCATCTCCAGAGCAGATAGAAAATTTAAAAGCAGATAAAAGATACGCTGATATCAATTTTGTCAGCGGAGATTATATAGATGAAAGAGTATTAAACAGAGCTAATCTCAAGGAAGCTAAAAAGGTACTGATGCTTGCTGACAGAATGGTGGAGGGATCGGTTCAGGAGGTTGATTCAAGAACTGTTATGGCAATTCTTACCATCAAATCAATTTCAAAAACTGTTTATATTGCAGCGGAATTATTAGATGCGAAGTTCGAAAGCTATCTTTTGTCAAATTGCGATGAGATAATTCTTTCGAGCGAATATAACAGAACCCTTATTGCAAATGCTTCAGCCGGAACCGGAATTTCTCATGTTATTGCTGAGCTGCTGAATGTTAAGTCTGAGACTGCTATAAATACATTGGAACTTCCTAAAGAATTTATAGGGAAAAAATATTCCGAGCTTTCAGAATTTTTAGTTAAAAAAGATAAATCAATTTTAATCGGAATCCTTGAAAATACAGGAAACTTTTTTACAAGAAAAAAGGAAGCAATCAAGGCTGCACAGAAAACACCTGATATTTCCAAGCTCGTTGATAATCTGAAGGTAGTTAAGAGCCTTGCTGCTAATCTTCCAATTATAAATCCTGATTCAGATTATATTTTAAAACCTTACAGCAGGGCTATAATAATAGAAGGCAGAAAGAAAAAAATGTCACAGGGGAATCTTGAAAAATATATAATAAGCGATTCGAATGTGTAAATGATTATTAATCTGTATTTATAATATGCATCCTTAAAAAATTCTTAAAAGCGGAGTTAAGTGAATGACTGATAATGAACTTATATTGAAAAAACTGAAAGAAGTTTCTTTCTTTAAAGTAATTGCTTCTGATGAAGATATGATTAGAAAAATATCGACTTTCTGCACGACAAAATCTTTTAATGCAGGCAAGAGCATTATTGAGGAAGGTGAACAGGGGCATGAACTTTTTATTATTCTTAATGGAGAAATTGAAATTTTAAAGAAAACTCTCCAGAATGAAAAATATACTGTTGCCACGCTGAGTTCAGCCATGGGCGGGATTTTTGTAGGGGAGCTGGCTTTAATTGATGATGACAAAAGATCTGCTTCTGTAGTAGCAAAAAATAACTGTGAATGCCTTGTGATTAAAAGAGGTGATTTTGTTAAATTCGGAAATGAAAATCCTCAGGCAGGTCTTGCTATTACAAGGGATCTTGCAAAACAGTTAAGCGGCAAACTGAGAAAGGCTAATACTGATGTAATAACACTTTTTTCAGCTCTTGTAGATGAAATAGATCAGAACTGATTTTCTATAAAATCAGTTGAAAAAATTTACAGTATATATTGTTTTCCCGATTATATTTTTTTTATTTACCTGACCGAATTCCCTGCTGTCGAAACTTATATCAAGATTATCGCCAAGAAGAAAATATTCGTTTCTTTTCAATTTAATAGACGGCATGTTGTCTCTCTGTGAAAAATTCACAGGAAATACTCTCGGGTCGGAATTCTTCCTGTTTCTATAAGGCTGTATATTTTTTCCATTGATAGTAATATTTTTGGATCTTATCTCAATTACATCATCCTCAGCAGCTGCAATTCTTTTAAGTAAAACTTTGCCTTCATCAGCAGGATTGGTTATTAAAACAGCATCACCGACGATTGGACTGAATAGTTTAAGTACTATTACAGTTTTATTTTTTTTAAATTCAGGTTCCATCGAATCGTCTGAAATTTTATATGCTGTAAAAAAGAATCTTGCAAATGCAAAACCTATTATAATTCCAAGAATTGTAAATGCAGTCTTTTTTAAAATCCCGCGGTCATTTTTTAAAGTATGCCAGTAATCCATATTTTACCCCAGATTCATTCCGTCTAAAATTCTTTTAAGAGGTGCAGATTTATTCAGGGAGTATAAATGCAATCCGGGAACTCCCCATTTTTTTAATTCTATACATTGATTTATTGTATATTCAATGCCGACATCGCAAATCAGCTGTTCAGGCGGGCAGAGCTTCAGTTTTTCAAGCAGAACTGATGGAACATGAGTTGTTTTACTCATCTCAGTAATTTTTTCAAGCTGCTTAAAACTTGTAATAGGCATAATTCCGGGAACTACTGGAATTGTTATTCCTTTTTTCCGGATAATATCCATGAATCTGTAAAATTTTTCATTGTCAAAAAACAGCTGTGTTAAAATAAATTCAGCGCCTTCATCAACCTTCTTCTTTAAATTATCCGTGTCTATATCAATATTGACAGCTTCAGGATGACATTCCGGATACCCTGCTACAGCAACGGTGAATCCATTTAACTCTTTAATATATGCCATCAATTCATTCGCATATGAAAATCCATCCGGAGCTGGTGTGAATTTAGTCTCTCCTGCCGGCGGATCCCCGCGTAGTGCAAGAATATTATCTATGCCCTTGCTTTTAACTTCGTTTAAATATTCTTCAATATCTTTTCTGCCGGAACCGACACATGTGAAATGAACCAGAGGTTCGATCTTGTATTTTTCTTTTATATCAAGAGCTATCTGCAGAGTCTTAGAACGAGTTGATCCGCCTGCTCCATAGGTTACAGAGACAAATGCAGGCTTGTATGCTGCAAGAATTGCAATTTCTTTCATCAGATTTTCCTCTCCCTGCGGAGTTTTTGGAGGGAAAAATTCAAAAGAAATGGTGAATCTGTTTTTATAGTGATCTGAAAGTTTCATTTTATATCCGTCTGTTTTTATTTAAATAAGTGCTGAATATAAAATGAAAGCTTTTTTTTTCAATAAATAATTTTATATCTGGAATTTATACAGGATTAAATTATTGCTGTTTTCGGCTATAAAGAATTATTTTTAATAAATCTGAATAAGATAATTGCAGACTGTTTAAAATGAATAATCGCAGATAAGGAAAAATTTATTGAAAATTCTTATAATTGATAACTACGATTCTTTTACATACAATTTAGTTCAATTGATAAAAGTATGCGGAGAAGAAGTTGTAGTAATTAAAAATGATGCAATCTCTGAAAAAGAATTATCCGGATTATTTTTTGATAAGCTTCTGATATCTCCGGGTCCTGGAAAGCCTGAGAATGCAGAATTGTCACTATCAGCATTAAAATTTTTTTCCGGTAAAAAATCTATTCTGGGGGTATGTCTCGGTCATCAGGTGATATATGAATATTTCGGCGGAAAGGTCATTAAGGCTGAAAAGCCGGTTCATGGATACACTTCGATCATTCAGCATTCAGGAAGGGATATATTCACAGGCATTCCGGAAAATTTTTCAGTCATGAGATACCATTCACTGATAGCTGATCCATTAACATTGCCGGAGAGCCTTGAAGTCACTGCTTCTATAGATGAGGATATAATAATGGCTGTTAAACACAGGGAGCATGACATTTATGGTGTTCAGTTCCATCCTGAATCCATTTTAACAAAAGAGGGCAGCAGGCTGATATATAACTGGATGTATGGTGCGGATTTTAAATGAAATCAATAGATGAATTGCTGAGTAAAGCATTGTATGAAAAATATTCCGCATTGTTTATTACTCCGCCCATATACGAAGATGCGAAGTCATATTTTTTCTGTAATCCCTTTTGTGTAATAAATATTTCATTTCAGGATTATAAAAATAAAATAAAAGAAGCAGGGGAATTGCTGCTGCAGGGTTATTCTGCTTACGCAATATATAATTATGAAGCAGGTTTTATTTTTGAAAATATAAATTCAGGTTTAGCAGATGATACTATCATCACCTATGTTTTTTTTAAACCTGAGGATGTTGAGGAATTTGAATCAGGTGATCTGGTTTTTAATTTTACTTCTGAATCTCAGGATAAATATTCCATTGAAAAAATAAATCGCTCCATTACTGAAGAAAAGTTTTATAAAGATATTTCCCGTATAAAAAATTTTATTGAAGAAGGTGATTCTTATCAGGTGAATTATACTGAAGAATGCAGCTTCGATTTCTCCGGTTCGCCTGAGGCGTTGTTTCAGTCCATGCTTTTTAATCAGTCAGCTGAATTTTCAAGTTTTATTAATCTTGATGAAAAATTAATTTTATCATCATCGCCTGAGCTGTTTTTTAAAATTGAAAACAGGAAAATTTCTGTAAAACCAATGAAAGGAACAATTAAAAGAGGAGTTAATAAAATTTCAGATTCAGATAATTTTAAAATTCTTCAATCAAGCGAAAAGAACAGGGCTGAGAATGTCATGATAGTTGATCTCATGCGCAATGATCTTGGAAAAATATGCGATGCCGGCAGCATTGAAGTTGCGAAGCTCTTTGATATAGAGAAGTACGAAACAGTTTTCCAGATGGTATCTGAAATAAATGGAGAGCTTCGTAGCGGGATAACAGTTCCGGAAGTTTTTGAAAATATTTTCCCCTGCGGCTCCATAACCGGCGCTCCGAAAAAAAGAACAATGGAAATTATAAATGAACTGGAAGGTTATAAGCGGGGGCTTTATACAGGAGCTATCGGAATTATTCTGAAAAATATATCTGTATTTAATGTTGCGATACGGACAATTGAACTTCTTAAAAATAATTCAGATTTGAAAAGCGGCAGGTTGTGTGCCGGAAGCGGTATAACCTGGGAAAGCGATCCGGAAAACGAGCAGAAGGAAACATTACTGAAAGCGGATTTCTTTTTGAAACAGGAAAAGCTTTTTTATCTGTTTGAATCCATATTGCTTGAAAACGGGAAATTTTTTTTACTTGATGAGCATCTCCAGAGACTTGAAACAGCATCGGAATATTTTTTATTCTGTTTTGATAAATCAGGAATCAGAAAGTATCTGAATGAATTATCCGGTCAGGTTGATAATTCAAAAAAATATAAAGTAAAACTTATTCTGGGGAAATACGGGAAAATTTCTTCAGAAATTACAGAAATAAACCGGGCTCCCGAAGAATATTCTATAATGATTTCTTCCGAGAAAATTAATTCACAGGATAAATTTATTTATTATAAAACATCTAAAAGAAATTTATTTGAAAGCGAATTATTAAAAGCCGGAAATTCCGGATTTGATGAAGTGATTTTTTCTAATGAAAAAAATGAGATTACAGAAGGGAGTTTTACAAATATATTCATTAAGAATAAAGGGAAGTGGATTACTCCTTCTCTGGAATGCGGTCTGCTAGATGGAATCTACAGGCGGAAATTTATTGATGAAAATAACGTGCAAGAATCACTCATTTTTGCCGGGGATGTTTTAGATGCTGATGAAGTTTTGCTGACAAATTCCGTAAGGAAGGAAATTAAAGTAGTAAAGATTTCGCTTCAATAATACTTCTATTATAATCAAATCATTAAAAGTATAAAAATTTTTCCCGGAAAAATCAAAAAAAAATTGACAGAAAACCGGTGTTTCTATTAATAGTAACTGTTTCTATTTATAGAAACAGTTTTGCCTGCTGCATGAAAGGAGAAAAGTATGATTATACCGGAATATAACAAATTCAGAGATCTTGCCCGTGATCACGGACGCGTGGTGGTTTACCGTGAAATATCCGGTGACCTTGTAACGCCTGTTGCGCTGCTGAATAACAACGCCGGTGCAGGAAATCTTTTCCTGCTTGAAAGCGCGAATCTGGATAAAAGCTTCTCGAGATATACTTTTTTCGGATTAAATCCTGAGGAAATAATAACTTTTAAAAACGGAATCCTTACACAGGAGAAATCCAATGGTGAAAAGAAAACTATAGATCAGAACCCCATTGAATATATGACTCATATTCTCAGCAAAGAAACATCCCACAGACAGGAAGCTCTTGGAAATTTCTGCGGCGGCTATGTCGGTTTTATGGGATATGACATGGTTAATTATATGGGTGTGCTCAGAAGAGAAATCAAAGAGGACGCCAAACAGACTATCATGGCATATATGAAAGTAAATGAGTTCTATGTATTTGATAATCACATGGGAAAACTTTTTGCAGCTGTATCAGTTGAAACAAAGGATGATCTTCAGAAAGCTTATGAAAAGGCATCAAAACGATCGCTTGAAATGGCATGTGAAATACAGAATTTGAATAACAATCTTGATAAATCAGATGAAAGTTTTCAGCAGATTGTAGATTTCAGGCAGGATGAATATACAGAAACTGTTAACTTTCTGAAAAGGGAAATAGAAAACGGCGAAGGTATACAGGTTGTTCTTTCAAACCGTTATGAAGTGAAGTGTAAAATCAATCCGGTAAATCTTTATCGAAGCATCCGCAATATAAATCCATCACCCTATATGTTCTATCTGAAATTCGGCGATGATGTGCTGCTTGGAACATCGCCTGAAGTTCACCTGAAAATCACTGACGGTGTTGCAGTGCTTAAGCCGATCGCCGGTACATACCGCCTGGAAAACGGCAATATTGAAGCAGTCAAGGAAAAGCTTCTGAACGATCCTAAGGAAAAAGCAGAGCATCTGATGCTGCTTGATCTTGCACGTAACGATATTTATACAGGCTGCGGTTATGATTCAGTTAAGGTCATATCATCGTTTCAGGCGGAGGTTTACTCGCACCTGGTCCATATTGTATCAGAAGTGCAGGGGAATCTTTCTGCCGGTGTTGAGCCGATGAAGCTTTTCTGCAGTACATTTCCGGCAGGAACAGTTTCGGGCGCGCCAAAGGTACGTGCGATGGAACTGATTGATCAGTATGAAAAAACTCCACGCGGATTTTACGCAGGATGCGCAGGATACTTTTCATACAGTCAGGATCTCGATACATGTATAATCATTCGAAGCGCTCTTGTAACAAAAGAATCAACAGTCATACGCGCAGGTGCTGGAATTGTTTACGACAGCGTGCCGGATAAAGAATACCGTGAAGTCGAGAATAAACTGGGCGCGCTTTTTGATTCATTAAAAAATATAAGAACACTGGAGGCAAAGAATGTATTTGCTGGTTGATAATTTTGATTCATTCACATATAATTTATACGCACTTTTTAAATCTCAGGGCGCAGAGATTGATATCATAAAAAATACCGAGCTCATAGATGCGGACAAATACGAGGGTATAATTCTGTCTCCAGGACCTTCATCACCTGAACAATCCGGAACAACTCTTGATTATATAAAGCGGTATTTAGGTGAAAAACCGATATTCGGCGTGTGTCTCGGTATGCAGTGTCTTGGTTATGAACAGGGCTATCCTATTAAAAAGGCTGCAACAGTAAAGCACGGAAAGATAGACGGAATAGAAATTGTCCGTGAATCCGTGCTTTTCCGGGGGCTTCCGAAAATTTTTAATTCAGTGAGGTACCATTCACTTGCTGTTGATGTCTCCGATGAAACTGTAACTGCTGTTTCAGCTTCAGACGGAACAGTAATGGCAATGGAAGATCCGGAGAAAAAATATTTCGGAGTGCAGTTTCATCCCGAGTCGTTTATGAGCGATTCCGGTGAAATTATAGTAAAGAATTTTCTTGATTTTGTTAAGGCGCGAGCATCCAGGAATATGGTCAATGCCCCCAAAGCGGATGAAATTTTAAGAAATGTTATAACCGGCGGAAAACCTGATCTGGTGCACGCTCATGTTTTATTTGATGCAATGGCCGGAGGTGAACTGACAGAAGCGCAGATTGCAGCAGCGCTTGTTGCAATCCGGACAAGAGGTGAAACTGTAGATGAACTTTCAGCGCTTGTTAGCGTTTTGAATTCCCGCAAGAAAAGATTCGGATTGCAGGTTAAGGGATCGATTGATACATGCGGAACAGGAGGCGATGGAAAATCAACTGTGAATGTATCAACTGCTGTAAGCATAATTCTCGCATCTCTCGGGTATCCTGTTGTGAAACACGGTAACCGCGCTCAGAGCGGCACAGTAGGTTCAGCTGATATACTCGAACAGTTGGGCCTGGATCTGAATTATATCAATGATAAGCCTGAAGATTTTTTTAAAAAGCATAATTATATATTCATGATGGCGCCTCACTATCACCCGGCTCTGAAAACTATAGGCAAGGTAAGACGCGAACTGAAAGTGCCGACTATTTTTAATTTTGTGGGTCCGCTTGTTAATCCTGCAGATCCGGATTTTCAGGTTATAGGAATAAACAGGCGCGATAAACTTGAATTCATTGCTGATGTTCTGGAGCAGCTGGGAAGAACAGGTGTTACGGTGTATTCTTCGCAGGACGGGTATGATGAAATTTCATCCCGGGATTTAACGGATTGCATATCTCTCACAAAAAATGGACGGGATGAATTTACAATAAGACCTTCAGATTTTTTTGAGCCTTTTGAAATGCCTGTTGTTGATACAAAGGAAGATGCTATTAATTTTTTCCTTTCAGGATTAAACGGAGCTAATGAAAATATTGCAAGGCTTTTTGCTCTCAATGCTGCTCTTGCATATCAGACAATGGGGAAGGGTCCCATGTCAGACGGTTATGCACTTAGTCTTGAGGAAATTAAAAGCGGAAGAGTTATAAAAAAACTTAAGGAGATTACAGGTGAAAACCTATCTTGATAAAATCATTGATTATAAAATATCTGAAGTAAAATCAATGAAACTTCTTGATGTTGAAAGGGAAAAACCTGTTATCAGCATAACTTCATCACTGAGGAAAAGTCCAATTATAGCTGAGATAAAAAGATCATCGCCGTCTGCAGGCGTGATTCGTGAAGATGCGGATATAAAAGCAATAGCATCGGCATATAAAAAAGGCGGAGCCGGTGCTGTCAGCGTGCTTACAGATTCAAATTTTTTTAAAGGAAGCTATTCAGATCTTGCAGAAATTTCACAGACTGTGGATCTACCTTTACTTTGCAAAGATTTTATTGTAGATAAAATACAGATCGAAAACGCGTATAATGCAGGTGCAGACTGTATCCTATTGATTGCTGCTGTTCTTGAAAAAAATAAACTGGAGGATCTTTCGGCCATTGCTTTTGATTCCGGCCTGGATGTTCTGTTTGAGCTGCATGAAATTGACGAGATGGAACTTATTGAAAGCATAGACTGCAAAATGGTTGGTGTGAATTCCCGTAATCTTAAAACTTTTAATATAGATCTTACTCATGGAGCATCTGTTATTGAAAAAATTTCAGCCCGATACATGCGCGTTGCAGAAAGCGGGCTTAATAATGTCAATGATGTGCAGTTTATGCATAAAGCCGGAGCAGATGCATTTTTAATCGGAACTGCACTGATGAAAAGTGATAATCCGGAAATAATTCTGCGCAGTTTTGCACAAGGAGCTGTGTGATGCTGGTTAAGGCTTGCGGCATAAAAACAATTGAAGAGGCATTATGGGCTGTTGAGCTCGGTTATGATGCAATCGGAGTTATGCGTTTTCCTCATAGCCACAGGTTTGTTGATGAGCAGACTGCAAGAGCTATAATCAGCAGTGTTAAAAATAAAATTATAACTGTTGCAGTTTCTCTCAGATTCTCTGAAGTTCAGAGTCTCTTGGATATTGCGGACCTGATACAGATATATGAAACTGCTGAAATGCCTAACCTTATTCTTGCAGGAACCGAACCGCCTGCATCAGCTTTATATAAATATTTTCTTTTTGATTCAAGCAGGGGAAGCGGCGGGAAGGAAAAATTCCCTGAATGGATTAAAGAATATAAATCAAGGCTTATCATTGCAGGCGGATTAACATGTGAAAATGTTTCTTCAGTAATAAAAACTTTTGAACCAGCTGGAGTTGATGTTTCAAGCGGGCTGGAATCCGAACGCGGAAAGAAAGATTATAATTTAATGAAAAGTTTTATCAGGGAGGCGCGAAATGCAGTCTGTTAATGGTTTTTTTGGTAATTACGGCGGACAGTTTGTAGCTGAAACCCTTATACCCGCACTTGATGATTGCGAAGCTTCATTTGCTGCATTTAAAAATTCTACTGAAGCTATAACTGAATTGAACCGCCTTCTCTCGGATTACGCAGGCAGGCCTACGCCTGTGTATCATGCACGCAGGATTTCTGAAATCACAGGATGTTCTATATTTCTGAAACGCGAAGATCTGCTTCATACAGGCGCACATAAAATCAATAATACAATCGGCCAGGCTCTTCTGTGTAAAATGATGGGCAAAAAACGTGTTATTGCAGAAACAGGTGCAGGCCAGCACGGTGTTGCCACTGCAACTGCTGCAGCTCTGCTTGACCTTGAATGCGTCATTTATATGGGTTCCCTTGATGTAGTGCGCCAGGCTCTGAATGTAAAAAAAATGAAACTTCTCGGCGCTGAGATTATTCCGGTTGATGACGGGCAGGGAACGCTCAAGGATGCCATAAGCCGCGCAATGAGAGACTGGGTTTCATCATTCCGCGATACGCATTATGTATTCGGAACTGTTGCGGGGCCGCATCCCTTTCCGGACATGGTTGAATATTTTCAGTCTGTTATAGGCCGTGAAGCACGGGCACAGATGATTGAGAAAAACTTATTTCCGGATTATATTGTAGCCTGCGTTGGCGGAGGGAGCAATGCTGCAGGTATATTCAGCTCATTTTACGATGATGATGTAAAAATAATCGGAGTTGAGGCAGGCGGACGTTCAGATTCCATTGGAGATCACGCAGCTTCACTTACACTTGGAAAGCCCGGAATTTTTCAGGGGGCTTCTTCATATCTGCTTCAGAACAACGCAGGCCAGGTAGATGATGTTCATTCGGTTTCTGCAGGGCTTGATTATCCAGGTATCGGCCCCATGCACAGCTTTTTAAAAGACACAGGAAGAGTCCGTTACGAGCGATTGGGTGATGAAGATGCCCTGAAAGCTTTTTATGCTTTAACTGAAATTGAAGGCATTATACCTGCACTCGAATCGAGCCATGCTCTGGGCTGGGTGATGCGCGAAAAAGAATCACTCACCGGAAAAAAAATACTTATAAATCTATCCGGACGTGGAGATAAGGACCTTCCTATAATTGAAGAAGTGGAGGCAGCGCGATGAAGGGAATTTATCTTATGGGAGGATATCCCGACAGCAAAACCTTTATAAATGAAGCTACAGCTGTTTCAGATGCCGGTTACGACTTCATTGAAATCGGTATACCGTTCAATGATCCTGTTGCAGACGGCCCTGTAATAGCTGAGGCTGGACTTGCAGCAATTAAAAATGGAGTAACAACAGAATCAATACTAAGCGACATAAAAAAAATATCCGGACTGCCTGTGAAAAAATATATCATGACCTACGCCAACATTATAAATGCATACGGAAAAGAAAAATTTTCAAAAGACGTAAGCGGGCTGATACAGGGACTGATAATTGCAGACCTGCCGAACAGAATGCGTTCTATTTTTTCAGGCAAGGCTTTAACAGTTCCGGTTATACCATTTGCAACAATGGAAACACGTGATAAAGATCTTGATCTGTTATGCGAGGCAGGCGGTGATTTTATTTATTTTGTGGCTCTCAGGGGAATAACCGGATCCAGAAGCAATCTTGATGATCCGCTTATCAGGGAAAAAATTGAAATGATAAGAAAAAAATCCGACAAACCGATTATAATCGGTTTCGGCATAAAAGATTCAGCTGATGTTAAAAAAGCTATGATTCTTGGAAACGGGTTTGTAATTGGAACAGAAGCTGTTGCCAGGCAGAAAGATTTTATATCATTTAAAAAATACATTCTTGAAGTTGTTACCTGATAATTATATATTCTGTTTTATGTCTCAAAGATTGTAATTATATGTTTTTGGATTGAATTTGTTATGGTTTAATAAAATTTAAGCAGTTTGTGTTTAAAAATTGACATAACATTAAAGAATCTTTTATTAATTTCTTGACAATAAATAGTGATGTAATATAATTTAGAAAATACTGGCATATATTTATTTTATGCTAAATTTTTGACTTTTTTTTACCGATTAACTATTTATGTAAGTAATATTTCTTTCTTTATTTCAATGTTTTAAACAAAACAGACATTAGCATTTTTAAAAGGAGTTAAAAATGAAAAGGAAGGCTAAAGTCTTTTCATTGTTGTTATCGATAGGAGTTATGGTACTTCTAGTCGGCAATGGGAACATAAATCTGAATGCGCAGCAGGATGCACCTAAGGATGCTGCAAAGGATAAGCAGACTGCACCAGCTGGGGGCACAGACAATCAGGCTCAGAAGAAAAAAGCTGATGGTCTTGTAACTGACTGGCTGAATGACTTTGAAGCTTCAGAGGACTGGAGGGCTGTATCCACCTGTCCAATAGGCGATACCAAGATTAGAAAAATCGAAGGTAAGCCAAAACCAGTTAACGATAGTGGTCAGGCTGTAAATGAAACAGGTGATGTTGGAGAATTTAAAGACGAAGTAACCGACGATAACGGCATTACTCATAAGAATCAATATGTACTTGGTGTAAAAACATATTTCATTGATAGGGGATTTGACAGAGTTGAAGTATATCCTCCCAATGAATATATAATCAGAGGAAAAGCAAAAGAGATAAAACTCTGGGTTCTCGGAAGAAAATTTATGCATACTCTCTATGTTAAACTTAGAGATTACAGAGGAAACATCCATAAGATTAAAATGGGCAGACTCGATTTCTGGGGCTGGAGAGAAATATCAGTAATAATTCCAGGGTGGTTGCCTCAATCAGCCACTTATGCTGTACTAGATAAAAATCTGCATTTTGTATCCTTTTTTGTTGAAAGCGATAAATTTGAAACCCCTGGATCATTTTATTTCTATATGGATCAATTCAGGGTTATTACTGATATGTCTGAATTTACCGGAGATGATTCCATCAAGGATATCTGGTAAGATCGGCGCAAGAATGGAGGCTTAGAAATGATATTTAAAAAGTTAATAACTTTATCTGTAGTTTGCGTTATGGCGTTAATTTTCGGATTTGCTCCTAAAAACGCGGATTCAAAGATAATAACCAACGTACCGTCAGATATCAGCGGTGAAGAATTAAAAGCTGCTGTTATCGAAGATTTTGAAACTGCTGAAGTAGGGGAGAAAGGCTGGACAATACAGTCTACTCCAAAACAGTTCACTAAAGGTGAATCTGAAGATAAATATAAATCAAAAAACCCTGTTCCTGTTCTTGAACTGAAAATAATCAAGGGCGGACCAAACGATATGAGCGTTGAGGAATATTCTCTTACCGGTCAGGGAAAAAAGAAAGAAAAGGTTCTTGGGGCAAAATTTAAATTCAGATATCCGGGAAATAATACAGTGCATATTATAGCACCTCCAGAACTTTCATGGAAGGATAAGCAGGTTGTTCAGACCTATAATCCAAGCACTCGAAAAGAAGAACAGGAGAGAGGACTTCAACTTCCTGGAAAAGCACGCGGAATTTCACTTTGGGTTCACGGCAGAGGAAATCCTTATGATTTAGAAGTCTGGGTAAAAGATTATAGAGGCGATACTCATATTTTAAAATTTGGTTCTGTAAACTTTGTAGGATGGAGACCATTAAAAGTCTATATTCCTACTAATGTACCTCAATCGTTTGAGTCTTTTCCTCAAACAAGAATTACAAAGATTTCCAGATTCGTTTTAAGATCACAGGGCAATGCAAATGCTGAAGAGCTTATAAATGATACATATTTTTTCTTTGATCAGATTAAAGCTTTAAGCGACACTTATGAAGTTAATTTTGATGGTGCTGATCTTGAGAAAGAATTCTCCGGCGAAACAAAAAAAGACGGCGGAGCGGCAAATCAGCCTAAATAAAAGACTTATTATTTTCCGTATGAGTTATAGTTAAGAAATTTTATAAAACATAAAAAGCTGAATAAGGAAAATACCCATCGCTAAAAGGATGGGTATTTTCTATTATAAAGCAGAGAAAAATTTCTCCAAATAGGGCAGGACAATATGACTAATGATAAAGTTCTCGAAAAGATAAATTCCATTTTTAAAGAAGAACTCTGGGGAAGAATAGAGCCCAGGGATATCGGCATTTCAAAATTTAAGATCCTTGATGATCTTTTTAATTCTGCTGTATCCAATGGAATTATGAATGAATTATTTGAATTAAGTAAAGAGCATATAAAAAGTCACCATGAATCCATTTCAGCTTCCTATCTTGTCGGCTTGATCGGGTATCATGCCGGTTCAATTGAAAATGAAGGATACTTAAGAAAGCTGATTGATGTTTTTACTGAATATCATAAATGGTCTGTTGTGGAAATTCTTGCTGAAAAAATTCTTGAATATGAAGAGAGCAGCACTGCTCTGAGAGCACTTGCCGCAAGTCTTGAAAGACTCGGTCGAAGCCGCGAGGCGATTCCATTCTGGGAAAGCCTTTTGAAAATTGACAGATTTGACGCAGAGGTCGCTAAAAAACTTGCGTTTGCCATTATTGATGATGATCAGGAAAAAAGTATTTATTATATGAAGCTTTCTATAGAAGGCTTTTTAAAACTGAGAAAGTTTGATGAAGTTTCAAGCCTTTGGAATAAACTTGTATCTGTTTCATGGGAGGATACTGCATTTTTTAATCGAATTGAAAGAATGCTTGTTGAAGCAAAACAGATTGATCTTGCTGCAAATCTGCTTAAAGTTTTATTGAATAAATATAAAGAAGATGAGAATCATATAAGATCTATTGAAATATTAAAAAAAATTCTTGAGTACAGACCGGAAGATATTCATTCGCGAAAAGAAATTATAAGATTATACGGAATAATATATGCTGATCATTCCCAGCTGAAACAGTTTATTGAATTTTCAAAACTTGATAATTTTAAATATCCGGTGAAGTTTGCAATTCCGGATTTTGAAAAAAATATTGTTTTTGATATTGGAAATTATGCTTACCATAATTCATGGGGATTGGGAAACATAATTGAGATGGACAGCGAGTCAATTAAGCTGAATTTTCTTAATAAGCCTGATCATAAAATGTCTTTGCAGATGGCTCTTCAGTCATTGAAACCTGTTAATAAAGAACATCTTTATGTTAAGCAGTTTGAAGATAATGAAAATCTTAAAAAACTTTTAAAAGAGAATCCTGGACAGTTTTTTGAATTAATTATTAAATCATATGGCGGAACTATCAGCGTTGATGATGTGAAAAGAGAGCTGGTTCCTGCATATATAGATGCAAAGAACTGGGCTAAATGGTGGTCAAAAGCCAGAACTATTATTAAGCAGAATCCTCTTTTTGGAATTTCTGAAAAAAAGAAAGATCTGATCTTCATGAGAGATAAACCAGTAACTTTTGCTGAAGAACTTCTTGAAAATTTTACAAAAACAAATTCATTCAGCGTAAAACTTGCAGCAGCAATGGAGTTCAGCACAAATATTGAGAAACAGGAAGCAGAGAACTTCGCTTCTTACTTTATAGATTATTTTTCTGAAGAAATAAAAGGTCATTCTATAACACGTTTGATTTTATCATACTTTATCCTAAAAGACTTTTCAAAATTTACAGATAAAGGTAAGATCAAACTTGATCCGATAAAAGCAAAAGTTATTGATTATGTAAAAAACAGCTCAGACCTGCCTTTGCTATCTATGAAAATAAGTTCCTATGATTATAAGAAGGAGTTTATAAACTTAATTGCTGAATCGCGTGAAGACTGGCCTGTAATTGTATCTCAAATTCTGTTCGAAGTGCCGGTAAGAATTCATAAATATATAATAAGCAGTCTGATACGTGCACACTCCTATAATATAATAAATGAATTTATCGACAGAATAATAGCCGGATCAAGGCAGACTCCGGAAATTTTCATGTGGGTTGCAAAAAATCTTCTGACTAATACCTGGAGTTATGATTGGCTTGATTATTCAAAAGAAAATCTTGCAGTAACATTTTTCAGAATGATGAATGAACTAAAAAAAATTGAGCTCGAAGGAAACAAACTGAAAAATACTGCAGTTGAAATTTTATATGATAATGAAATGGCTGTATTGAAAAGTATTGTTTCAGATATAGGACTGCCTTTCCTGAATAAATTATTTGAATTATTGAAAAATGTTTCATATATAGATGAAAGTCAGTCAGGGAAATTTTTTGAGCTGATTAAGAAAAAATATCCTGATTTTCAGTCAATAGCAATAGACCAGACAGATGATACAGAATTTTCTTATGAAAAACTAATAGTAACAAAAGAAGGATATGAGAAAAAGAAATCTGATCTCGAAAGAATGCTGAATGTTGAGATGATAAATATTTCTAAAGAATTAGCGGGAGTTTCTGAAGCATCTGCTGATATAAGGGAAAATATTGAATACAGTTCGTTGATTGAAAAACAATCTATTCTGAAAACGTCTATATCGAAACTTGATGCTGAAATGAAAAAAGCTGATATACTTGATATTGAAAGAATCAGCGTGGATTCAGTCAGTATAGGTACAAAAGTAGTTTTTGAAGATATTGAAAAAAGTGAAAAGCTTGATTTTACTATACTCGGACCATGGGATGCAGATTTTGAAAAAAGAATTTTATCATACAGATCTCCTATAGCAATTGCTTTAATGGGGCATAAACCAGGGGAAGAGGTTGGTATTTTTATAGATAATGAAGAGAGAAAATTTAAAATAATATCTATAAAAAAATATAACGAATCTTAAAGAATTTTATTCTGAAAAACATTTGACAAATTGATTGTTAGATTAAAATAATTATATGTATATGCCGCGATGGTGAAATTGGTAGACACGCTAGGTTCAGGGTCTAGTGGGCGTACGCCTGTGAGGGTTCGACTCCCTCTCGCGGCAATAAATTTTTTTTCTTCAAAAAATTCTCTGAAGTAACTTTCCCTTGTATCCGATAATTATAACAATAAAAAGATTTACCGGATGCAGTTTATGATAACTGAAAAAGCAAGAAATGAAATATTTGAAGAAGTGAAAAGAAAAATTGAGCAGATAAGTTCAGTCGACCCTTGCGGAACCGTGAATTTGAAAGGTTATTATGTTCATTCAGAAGGGCGCGGCAGACTTAAAAGCAGTTATTTTCAGATATATAATTTATATTTTGATTCTGAAGGAATCATCAGGGCTGATGTAAATTATTCCAGAAGTGCAGTTGATCACAATGTAATTTTTGGAAGATCACTTGATGAGTTCAGAACAGATGAATTAAAAAAAATTCTAAGCTATCTTCAGAGAATAAGAATTTCAGATAATAATACCGAAAAAACCCATCAATCTGCTGAAGAGAAATCAAAACAGGATTTATTTTTGGATTTGATCAAATCTGTTCAATCTTTAGCTTTCAGTGACAGCACCCGCCGGAATTCAAATGATTCATGATAATAAAGAGAAAGACAGATTTGATGAATATTCAATAGAAATCGGAAGAAGAATTTTTGAACTTCAGATTATGATTTCAAGATATACTTCTGAATTATTAAAGCAATTTCCTGATGAGAATGCATCATTTGAAGTTGAGCTTTCATTGCAGATTGACGGAGTTTATGAAGTAAAAAATATTACTTCTATTTTTTATGATGATTCTGTTGATTCTATAATAATAGCTGCAGATGACGGATATGAAACTGATTTCGGAGATCTTGATGTCTGCTCTCAGCAGATATTAGCTGACTGCCTTCTTATGAAACACCGGTCAGATAAAATTTTCCGTGATCTTTCCGGCAATAAAGAAACCCACTGACTTTTTTATCGTTTATCAATAACCCGCTTTTGTCTTCCATCATTATCATCATTAAGAGTCTTTTGTTCTATTAGAGAAATTTTTGCAGTAATACCCATTTCGCGTTCAATCCCGGAAATTATTAAATTTTTAAGATCGAGAAGTTTCCTGATTTTATCATTAAACATATTTTCAAAAACTTCGATATTGATTTCTATAAAATCATCTCCATCAATATTATCAACGATAATCTGAAAGTGAGGGTCGATTCCCGCATATTTTTTTATAGTTTCAAATATTTGTTCAGGGAAAATATTGATTCCATTAATGACAATCATGTCATCAGACCTGGCAGAAACGCGGTGCATGCGAAGAGTGGTTCTGCCGCAGGAGCATTTTTCATCTATTATTGATGATATATCCCCTGTTCTATATCGGATGAGAGGAAATCCTTCTCTTGTAATTGTTGTAATTACAACTTCACCTTCAGTGCCATGAGGAAGTGTTTCGCATGAAAGCGGATCAATTATTTCTACAATATAATGATCCTGGTTTATATGCAGGCCTTTTTTTTCCTTACACTCAACTGATACTCCTGGTCCCATCATTTCATTAATGCCGTAAATATTAAAAGCAGATAAATGCAGTCTGTCTTCAATTTTTGATCTTGTTGTCTCACTCCATGCTTCTGCGCCGAACAGGCCGATTTTCAAATTTAATTCATCAGGATGTATGCCCATCTCTGTTAAATTTCTGGCAATTCGAAGAGCATAGCTGGGTGTTGACATGAGAACAGAGGTTTTGTAATCTTTCATTATATATATCTGTCTTTCAATATTTGCAGACTGAGATGAAGGTATAACTGAAGCTCCAATTTCTTCTGCTCCGTAATGAAGCCCGAAAGCGCCTGTGAACATATTATAATCGAAAGCAATTTGAACAAAATCATTGTCTGAAACGCCTGCTCCAGCAAGAACCCGGGCAACAAGTTCCGACCAGTGCTTAATATCGTTTTTTGTGTATCCTATCGCAATGGATCTTCCTGTTCTTCCTGCAGTTGAATGGATTCTTACAATATCACGCAAAGGAACTGCAAACATGTTGTATGGATAACTTTTTCTTAAATCATCCTTGGTTGTAAATGGAAGTCTTTTAATATCATCTATACTTTTAATCTGATTTATGTCAATTTTATGCATATCAAATATATCTTTGTAAAAAGCTACATTGCGGTATACCCTGTTAAGTGTGCTTTGCAGACGTTCAATCTGAAATTGAAGCATTTCTTCCTTGGGCATGGTTTCATTTTTACTGTTATATATCATAATTTTCTCCATTTAATGAGATTGATATTCTCTGTCATTCCCGAGCTGGCGATGACCTGCACCCATGGGTGAATCTATTGCTATAAACTCGATCCCGTATTTCACGATGAAGACCGTCTTTAAATCATTTCGAAAATTATATCAGATGTTTGAAAAAATAATTATTTCAATCGCTGATATTTTTATAATCTTTTCCAAGATATGCCCGCTGAACATCATTATTGTTCAAAAGTTCTTCTGCTGTGCCTTCGAGAACTATCTGCCCGGTTTCAATAACATAACCTCTGTCAGCAATCTTAAGAGCTGCTCTTGCATTCTGCTCAACAAGTAGAATTGTATTTCCCGCATCGCGGAGTTTTCTGATTTCAGCAAATATATTTTTTACTATTATCGGAGCAAGCCCCATTGAAGGTTCATCCAGCATTACAAGTCTTGGTTTTGCCATCAGAGCTCTTCCTATCGCAAGCATCTGCTGTTCTCCGCCTGAAAGCGTACCGCCAAGCTGATGTTCACGTTCAAGCAGACGGGGAAACATGGAGTAAATTGTAGAAAGCTCATTTGCGATATTAAAGTTTTTATTTTTACGCAATTGGGTATATGCTCCAATTAATAAATTTTCTTTAACAGTCATTGTATTAAAAATCATTCTTCCTTCAGGAACAAGAGAGCATCCTTCTGCTACAATTTTTTCTACCTCCTTTCCGCCTATGCTTGCATCTCTGAAAAATATTTCACCTTCCTGAACTTTTATTATTCCGGCAATAGTCCGGAGCAATGTGCTCTTACCTGAACCATTGCCGCCGATAATTGTAACTATTTCGCCAGGATTAACATGAAGCGATACGCCCTTTAAAACAGTCAGGTTGTCGTATCCGGAATACAGATTTCTGATTTTAATCATCTTCCTCTCCAAGGTAAACACGTATAACTTCGACGTTTTTCTGTATTTCCGCAGGAATGCCCTCTGCAATTTTTTTCCCTGATGAGAGAACAACTATATCGTCGGATATATCCATGACAAGAGACATGTCGTGTTCGATAAGAAGGATTGTTAAACCCTGCTCCTTTATTTTTAAAATCATCTCGGAAAGATGTTTTGTTTCATACATATTCAAGCCTGCAGCAGGTTCGTCCAGTAGAAGCAGCGATGGTTCAGTTGCAAGAGAACGGGCTATTTCAACATATCGCTGCTTGCCGAATGGAAGATTCCCGGCTTCAATATCTGACTCTTTTTCAATTCCCATCATGGAAAGAATTTCCATTGAACGTTCTTTTATTAAACGTTCTTCTTTAATCGTATGCGGGAGTTTCAGCATTGCAGAAAAAAAACCGGATTTGCTTTGAATGTGCCTTCCGATCATGACATTTTCAAGAACAGTCATATGTGAAAAGAGCTTTATATTCTGGAATGTTCTTGATATTCCGTGACGTGCAATTTTATAAGGAGGCTGATTGTGTATGGGAATTTCATTAATAAAAACTTCACCGGAATCAGCTGGAATAGATCCTGCAATAAGATTAAACAAAGTTGTTTTACCGGCACCGTTCGGTCCAATAAGCGCTTTAATGCTTTTCTGGGAGACAGTAAATGAGACATCCTGTACTGCCTTTAACCCGCCGAATGATCTGTTGAGATTTTTTATATCAAGAAAGTTCATTTTTTTTACTGATTTTATTTTTTAATTTCATTATTGCTTTTTCAATAAATTGAAAATTTTCTTTTTTTAACAAGCCGTCAGGAAAAAACAGCATAATGACTATAAGTATTCCGCCGAAAACAAATTCATCAAGGCTGCCGAAATATCCTCTCAGGGAAAGGTAATTCAGAAGCAATCCCATAAAGAGCGCACCCCAGATATTTGACATGCCTCCTACTGCAACAATAGCTACATATGAAACAGACTTCATAACATCAGCTTCGGATGGACCGATTCCGCCGTTAAAGTGGGTGAGAAATACTCCTGCAACGCATGCATAAACTGCAGATAAAACAAAAATAGCCAGTTTGTAATTTGCAATATTTATTCCCATTGCGCTTGCAGCTTCCTCATTTCCGTGAATTGACCTGAGAGCTCTGCCGACCCTGGATGATATCAGATTTAAAAGAATAATTATTCCTATAACAACAAGAAATGCTGCAATATAATAATTCTGCACACGGTATAACGGGTCACCGCTGACAGTCAGATTTCCTATTAAAGTGAAATGGGGAATTTCTGATATGCCGTCAGCCTCGCCGAAGATCCTGGTTCCAAGCACAATTCTATAAACAAAAATTCCAAGACCAAGAGTGGCCATGGCCAGGTAATGGCCTTTCAGCTTCAGGATTGGAATTCCTATCAGAAAGGCTACTGTTGCAGTAATCAGAACAGCAGCTATCAGTGAAAGCCAGGGATTTATATGTTCGATATCAGCGCCATAAGCATTTTGTCCTATTATCGTAAAACCAAGACCTTTAATAATATTTATAAAAAAATTGTTTTTGATATTTGCAAGATTAATTGTTGTCAGAACTGCAGTAGAATAACCGCCCATAGCAAAAAAAGCAGCATGCCCGAGAGATATCTGACCTGCATAGCCCAATAAAACTGAAAGGCCGATAATTACAATAGAATAGTATGCTGACATTGTAAGCTGTGTAAGATAAAATTCACTGCCGGATAATGTAGTTATAATTTGAATAAGAATTATTATGAAAATCAATGCAGTTATGGGTAAATATTTTTTCATCGCAGTTAAAATTCCTTTAACGCGGATGCTTCTTTTTTACCGAACAGGCCGCTGGGTTTTATAAATAAAATTCCAAGCAGAATAAATATGGATATTGCATCTTTATATGCAAGAGGAAGTATGCTTATGCTGAATGCTTCCAGCAGTCCGATAATTATTCCTCCGATAACTGCTCCGGTACTGTTCCCGAGTCCGCCTAAAATTGCAACAGTAAAGCCTTTTATAGCAAGAGAAGCACCGCTGTCGTACTGGGTCTGCGTTATTGGTGATATAACACAGCCTGCGAGAGCACCCATTGCAGCGCTCAGCATGAATGATATGGTAACCATATTTTTAGCATTGATTCCGCACAAGCGGGAGGCAGTTACATTCGAGGCACATGCGCGCATTGAACGGCCGGTTAATGTGAATTTGAAAAAGAATCCGAGAAAAGCAACAATAATACTGCAAACTGCAAGAACCCATATAACCTGTGGTGAAATATATGCGCCTAATAAATTAATGGAACTGATCTCAGAGCCTGTGAAATACGGAAGTGATCTTACTTTCTCATCCCATATATGCAAAGCAGTTTCGCGTATTATAATAGAAAGACCGATTGTAACAATTATCATGTTCAGAACAGTTGGTTTTTTAAGTCTTCTGATGAATATAAAATCAATTAAACCACCGACAATTGCAGTTATCAGTACAGCTGTAAAAACAGCCAGAGGCAAAGGCATAAATGGAGAGAGGGAAACTGCTGTCATCCCCCCTATCATTAAAAATTCACCCTGTGCAAAATTAATTATTCCTGTTGTATTGTAGATAATATTAAAACCAATGGCAACTATCGCATAGATGCTGCCATTGGTTATTCCTGATAGGATGTATTGAAGTAATTGTTCAAGAGGCATTTTATTATTATAATTTTACAACAGACATATTTGTAATGCCTGCAGTATCAAATCCTTTTATTCGTATTTTACAAACTTGCCGCCTTTAACTGTTAAAACATCGAAAGCATCAAGGTCAAGTCCATTATGATCCTGAGGTGAAAAATTAAATATCCCGGCTGTTCCAGGCAGACCTTTAATCTTTTCAATAGCATCACGTACTTTTTCTTTATCATTGCCGGCAATTTTAATTCCTTCGAAAAGAATTAAAAGAGAATCATATGAGTGACCGCCGAATGTGCTTGCAGCCTCTCCGAATTTTGATTCGTAATCTTTTTTATATTTCATTAAAACAGCTTTCTGATTATGAGATTCAGGAAGAGTATCTGCAATTAAAAGACGGCCGCATGGGAATATTATGCCTTCACCTGCTTCACCTGCTTCTTTAGCATACTTGATATTTCCAAATCCATGGCTTTGAAACAGAGGAATGGTCATATTCAGCTGTTTCATATTTTTTGCAACAATTGACTGAGCTGGTACAATTGACCAGTTTATAACAGCCTGTACATTGTTTGATTTCAGTTTTGTAAGTACTCCGGATAAATCTGTGGCTTTTTTGTCATAAACTTCGCTGATTAAAATATTTATTCCATATTCGGCTGCAATCATTTTAAGCTGTTTCTCGCCTGCTACACCGAAACCATCGTTACTTGAAACGATACCTATTTTTGATATTCCTTTTTTCTTCATAACTGCATAAATTTTATGTACAGCAGAACTGTCTTTCTGAGGTGATTTGAAAACATATTTTGCAACAGGGTTTACTATATCTTCTGCAGCTGCGCATGATATAAGTATTGTTTTTCCCTCTTCGCATATGCTTTTAATTTTCATTGTTTCGCCGCTAGTAGACGGTCCTATTATAGCAAAAACTTTTTCTTCTTCAATCAGCTGTTTTGCAAAAGAAATTGCTTTTTCAGGATTTCCAGCTGAATCTTTGACAATAAGCTTAATTGTTTTACCGTTTATTCCGCCTTTGCTGTTTATTTCGTCAATCAGCATCTGAGCTGTTTTTGCTTCAGGAGCGCCTAAAAATGATGCAGGCCCTGTAACTGAAAAAATCGCACCGATTTTTATGACATCCTCGTTCTTTTTGCTGCAAGAGATAAATAGCGGTAAAAAACATACGCTGATAATGAAAACAATAAATTTTTTAAATAGCATAATACTCTCCTTTAGATTTATAACTTTAATGAATTTTAGAGATCCATGTATGTTCGTACGGTCTCAGTTTGAATTGCAATAGCATAAAGAATGTATTTCATATTTCATATTGTATATTCTGTCAAGAAAAACATGCTGGAAATACCGATATATTTTTAAATTTTTTGAATAAATGCTATTTCTTTATAAAAATAATTTGCTTGTTTTATATATGAGATAAAATTTATTCTAAAAATGCAATTAAAAACAATTTTAACGATTAAGGTGATATTACATGGGAGATTCGGCTGTTTATAAAATAATAAGGGAGCATCTTGTTGACGGCGAGCTTAAAGATGGAAATGAAATCGGAATCAGAATAGATCAGACTTTGACACAGGACGCTACAGGAACAATGGCATATCTGCAATTTGAAGCAATGGGAATTCCTAAAGTGAAAACAGAAATTTCTGTTTCATATGTTGATCATAACACTCTTCAGACCGGGTTTGAAAACGCTGATGACCATAAATATCTGCAGACAATGAATTCAAATTATGGAATATATTACTCGAAAGCAGGAAACGGTATCTGCCACCAGGTGCATCTTGAGCGCTTCGGAAAACCCGGTGCAACTCTTCTCGGCTCGGACAGCCACACTCCAACAGGAGGCGGAATCGGCATGATCGCAATCGGAGCAGGAGGACTTGATGTTGCTGTTGCTATGGGAGGAGGGCCTTTCTATATTACAGTTCCAAAAATTATCAATATCAGACTTTCCGGGAATCTGAAGCCCTGGGTTTCTGCAAAGGATGTTATTTTAAGGGTTCTTGAACTTCTCACAACCAAAGGCAATGTCGGATATATAATTGAATACACCGGAAGCGGCATTAAAACATTAACTGTGCCTGAACGCGCAACCATTACCAACATGGGAGCTGAACTCGGTGTAACAACGTCATTTTTTCCAAGCGATGATATCACAAAAAAATTTCTTGATGCTCAGGGAAGGGGTAATGTATGGAGAGAAATACTTCCGGACAATGATGCGGAATACGGCAAGACTATAGATATAAATCTTGCTGAGATAGAACCCATGACTGCATGCCCTCATTCACCGGATAATATTAAAAAAATTTCAGAATTGAAAGGAATGAAAATTGATCAGGTGGCAATAGGCAGCTGCACTAATTCATCCTATAAAGATTTAATGATTGCAGCAAAAATATTAAAAGGGAAAAAAATCTACAGCGGATTGAGTCTTGTAGTAGCACCAGGGTCAAAACAGGTTTTTGAAATGATTGCTGCAAACGGCGCTCTTGCGGATATAATTTCAAGCGGTGCAAGGATCATGGAGTCTGCGTGCGGCTTCTGCATAGGTTCAGGCCAGGCTCCTGTTACAGGAGGAATATCTCTCAGAACAAACAATAGAAATTTCGAGGGAAGGTCCGGCACTGATTCAGCAGGAGTATATCTTGTAAGTCCTGAAACTGCGGCTTTATCTGCTATCGCAGGCGTGCTTGTGAATCCTCTGGATTATCCGGCAAAGGAATATCCTGTAATTAATATGCCTGAAAAATTTGTAATTGATGATTCAATGATTATACCTCCATCCGATAAAAAAACAGAAATATTCAGGGGGCCGAATATTGGAGATCCTCCATTTACAGAAGCTATGCCTGATGAGCTTTCAGGATCAATAGGACTTGTGGTAGGAGATAAAATAACAACTGATCATATTATGCCTGCAGGGCAGCGTTTGAAATACAGATCAAACATTCCTAAATATGCAGAGTTTGTTTTTGAAAATGTTGATAGAGATTTTTCAAAAAGAGCTCTTGAAAACAAAAAGAAAGGAATTTTTACTGCTATATCCGGAGGAATGAGCTATGGTCAGGGTTCGAGCAGGGAACACGCAGCTATCTGCCCTATGTATCTCGGGGTGAGGGTTGTATTCGCAAAATCTTTTGAGAGAATTCATTCTGCAAATCTGATCAATTTCGGAATTCTTCCGCTTGTTTTTAAAAATCCTGAAGATTATGAAAAAATAAAACTGAATTTAAATTTCAAAATTATAAATCTACGCGCTTCTGTTTTGGAATCTGAAATTATTTCTGCTGAAATAAACGGGAGTAAGTTTGAATTTCTGCTTGGTGCATCGCAGCGGCAGAGGAAAATTCTACTTGCAGGCGGGATGCTTAATTATACAAAAAGTTCAACATGAGACTTATGGATCAGAATATATTTCTCTGCAGGCCGGATAATATTAAAAGCTGTTCCGCGTGCTGCGGGTTATTCAATTTTAAGGATATTTCCGAAACTAATCTTTCGGAATATCTTGCAAAGGGACATGATAGAAATAAATCTCTTCAGTCAGGAAAAACTGTTGAAGATTTAAAAAATCATCAGCTTGATGGAGTGAGGGAGGTTTCATCACACATCTGTCCCTATCAGGGTTTTGTGGCAGATTCTCAGCCTGGGTGCCTCATCCATCCTGAATTGAATAATGGCTCAGATAACAGGAATCTTTCTCTGTTTGGAAGTGTGATCTGCTCTGCGTTTTTATGCCCTGCGCATGAAATCCTTTCAGACGACATGAAGGAGCTGCTTATAAAAAGCGTAAACAGCTGGTATGCCTATACAATTGCTGTAATTGACCCGGAATTTTTTATCTGGGCATGTGAAATTCTCAATAAAGAATTTCACATTGACTATGACTCGGAAATTTTTAAAGGCACTATAGAAAGTGTTCTATTCCTTCATTCAGAGACTTTGAGACTGGCAGATTATCCTGTATTTTTTTATTCAATATCAGAGTATAGAAATTTTTTAAACGGTGATAATAAGCAGGAGTTTAATCTGGAAAAAGAATCAATAATAGACCAGCTGGATGAGATCCTGAATTAGTATTTTATTAATTCATCCTTTACTCTATCAGATAAATACATTTTAATAAGAGATTGATATGGAACATCATTCTTATTTGCAATTATTTTTATCCTTTCAAGTAAAGATTCGGGAAGCCTTATGGATATACTTTTTGTTGAAGGCTTTAAATTTTTAAAATTAACTTTTTGAGAATTAGAAAAATTAATATATTCTGATGCGTCATGTTTTGACCAGAAATCAAATTCATCTGATTCATTTTTAAACTTTGGAATTTGTTTTAAGTTTTTCATATTCACCTCTTTCTTTCCGATGCATATCACGCGATGAAATTATTCTAATTTTATTTTTTCTTATTGTAAAGACAATGAATAATGTCCGCTTTTCATTGGTTTCTCCAAATAAGTAATACCGATTTTCCTTATCTGAATGCAACTGATCGATAAAAATAAAAAATGGATTATTAAAAAATACTTCTTCTGATTCTCCAATTGAGACATTATGCTTATCCCGATTCTTTGAAATATTTCCTTTGTCCCAGTCGAAACCGTCAATATGATCAAGATTTAATCCATCCATGTATATAATGGTAATATACAAATAAAAAAAGTCAACTTTTTTATTAAAAAAAATAAAGGCAATGAATACTTTTTTATAGAATAAAAAAAGCCGGAGATTATCCGGCTTAAATTTGAAGAATTACATATTATCAGAAAGTATATGATACAGCTATTGTTGCAAAGTATCTGTGAATATTACCTGTTGTTCCTTCATATTTTTCAGGATATGGAAAATTAACATATGTAAACATGGCTGATATTGTTGCACCGCCGATTTTATAAGCAAGATTTGCACTGCCTGCAAGTTCGCTTATTCCGAATTGTGAGCCTTTTACAGAATCATCAGCTTTGTAATTAAATGAAGGGTTGTTAAATAGGCCGATATATGCGCCAAGAGTGAAAGTCAGATCTTTTGTAAGCTCAAAATCCTGCGCAACACCAATTTTAATGTAGAAATCAGTATATCTGAATCTCGGATTGCCGAAATTTAAATCGTGTGTATAGCTTATGTTTGGTTTAAGCGGAATGCCGTCAAAAAAAATCCCTGCAGTTACTGTCATGCCGCTTTGATCAATTTTATCCTGGTTGTCATTCAAATTACAAGGATATTGTTTTGAGACAGGATATATAAAAGAGAGCGCATTTAGTTTTATTACAGCAATTTTTCCAAGCGGTATTGAGTAATCAAGGCTGAAATTAATCCCCTGTCTTGAATAGCTGTATATATTTGGAGTGGAATTACGTCCTGATTGCTGTGTGCTGACTGCACTGGCTGACAGCTCACCCAAAATAGTAAATACAAGACCGGAACCGGCAATATCGTAAGATATAAAAGGAGTGAAAGCACCGTCACCATCAAACCAGTTAACTCCTCTCCATAGATAAGTGCTGTAATAGGTTAATCCGAAAGAAATTCCGATTGGTTTTTTTTGCTCAGTCTGCTGAGGATTATTAGGATCTTTTATTTCTCCTAATTTCTGCGCTTGTGCTGATGTTGACATTAAAAAAAATGCAAATGATAAAATAACTGCTGCAATGATTGTCTTTCCTGAATTTTTCATTTCCCCTCCGGATATTAAATATTTTTTAATATATTGCTGATTTTTTAATTTCATGCTTCAGTGAATCTATTGCAGAATATTTAATCATGTATTAATTCTTTTTATATAGATTTTTTTTTATTTTATTTATTGAGAATCCAAAAATAACAATTATTAAAACTGTAATTATTCCTCCAATTAGACCTGCAATAGATTTTCCATAATTAACCTCAGGCCTTTTATGGGAGACTGTTATATCTTCACTGGCTTTTTCTTCTTTAAAATTATAATCAGGCAGAAATGAAAATTGCTTTTGTATGCCGGATAATCTTAAGTATATCCAGGATTCAGGCGTTTTGATTTCTTCATTCCCTGATGTTTTTTTAATGGACCATTCAAGTCCATCCGGATGTGTTGAAGCAAGCCAGCTCATAACTCCTCCTGCAAATATAGCTATAATTGTCATTGAAACAAGTATTTTTTTAAGAGATATTGATTTACCGGTTATTGTCTGATGCAGGTCCTCGTTTATTTCAGGATAATTAGTCCATATAAAAAGCACAACAGAAGCTGTTGCTATTCCTTCTACTATGCCTATAGCAAGATGTATCGGCTGCATCAGTAGCAGGAATGTTGAAAATGGAAGTTCAGATATCCCCGAAAAAGAAGTTTCAAGAACAACGCTGAATGCGCCTAATTGCAGTCCGATTATGCCGGCAGTTATTGATGCAGTAATAATTCTGATCCTTGATGATCTGCCGGCTGTAACTTTTTTATAAATAAAAGTGTAGGCTATAAAGCACGGGAAAAAACCGAGATTGAAAATATTTGCACCAAGTGCGAGAAGGCCGCCGTCTGCAAAAAAAAGCGACTGTATTGTAAGAACTGATGCTATAGTTAAAAATGCTGCATAAGGTCCGAGTATAATTGAAAGCAGCAGACCTCCGCCGAGATGGCCGCTTGAGCCTGTTGCAGGAATAGTAAAATTTATCATTTGAGCTGCAAATATGAATGCACCCATAACTCCCATTAATGGAATTATTTTATCGTCGATTTCATTTTTAACTTTTTTTGATGAATAAATAATAAGAGCAGTTGTTGCAGCCCACATAGTGCCGCCGACTGCCGGAGAAATTAATGCATCAGCCATGTGCATAATGTTACCGTCCGTTTGTTTATAAATCTAGTAGCACGAAAAAATAATTATTAGCACTTGTCAACTATTATTACAGAATTTTTATTACAGGTGTGAATTAAAATAATAAGATATAGTTATTAATTAATAGAAATAATCAGATTAAACAATTTTAAAAAGTAAAGAAAGCCGGCAATAAGCCGGCTCTGTGATTGAATATTTTCAAAAAATCAAAATGAATATGT
This sequence comes from uncultured Leptospirales bacterium, assembly GCA_964392365.1. Taxonomy (GTDB): domain Bacteria; phylum Spirochaetota; class UBA4802; order UBA4802; family UBA5550; genus CAYMPH01. The sequence continues at coordinate 125,592 of CAYMPH010000007.1, read as the reverse complement.
TGTTCCAAGTGTTGCAACATACCTGTTCGTGTCACGTACTGTTGCTTCAAATTTTTCCGGATATGGAAAATTAATGTAGGTAAATCCGAGAGTAAAGGTAAGACCGGAAATTTTATATGCAAGCGCTGATGTAACTGCAAGTTCGCTGATGCCGAACTGGGCGCCTTTAACAGCTTCTGCGCGAGTATAGTTGAATGAAGGATTGTTGAACAGGCCCATATACGCTCCGAGTGTAAAAGTAAGGTCTTTTGCCAGTTCAAAATCCTGAGCTACACCTATTTTAATATAAAAGTCGGTATATCTGTATCTGGCGTTGCCGAAAAAGAAATCGTGAGTATAGCTAACATAAGGTTTCAGAGGAATACCGTCAAAATAAATTCCAGCTGTCAATGCAAGATCGCTCTGGTCCCAGCCTACACTTGCATATGCACTGCTATTACCCATATCATTGTAATTTGCTCCGAGATATTCTTTTGAAATCGGATATAAAAAATAGGTCACGTTTAATTTAATTGCAGCTAGTTTAGCCAGAGGAATTGCATAATCCAGAGCAAAGTCAACACCCTGCCTTGAATAGCTGAAAATATTCGGATTCGAGTTGCGTCCTGACTGCTGTGTGCTTATAGCGCTTGCAGAAAGTTCTCCTGTAATAGTTGCCACAAGACCTGTACCTGCTATGTCATAAGAGATGAACGGTGCAAATGCACCGTCGCCATCAAACCAGTTTGTTCCTCTCCATAAATAATTGCTGAAATAATTCAATCCGAAAGAAATGCCTATAGGTTTTTTTGCTTCAGCCGGTTTTTTTTCCTCTGCGCTGAGTACTGCTGTTGCGAGCATTGTTGCCATTATTAAAGTAAAAAGTTTTTTCATATTATCCTCCTTGGATATTATTTCCGATCGGGAAATTAAAATCTATCTGCAGTTAGTTAATTAACCCTTGATCGAAATTTTTATTTAATAAATATAATTAATATTTCATTTGAACGTCGAGCAATTATTCTATTTGTATATTACCTGCGTGTTAAATTTATCAAACTGATTTAATATTTAATTTAACATGGATGTAATAATACCCTGCAAATTTTTAAAATAATTTTACTGGATTATTAGCAATTGTCAATAGCTGAAAATAGTGATTAATGGATTTAGTAATTATTTGAATAGAATGGAGGCTGCTTCATATATTGTTTTTACAGGAATTAATTCGCCTTTGTAACCGGAATTTTTCACATCAGCTGCGTCTCCTGCAGGAATAATAAGTGTTTCAAACCCGGCGAGCCGGAATTCAGAAGCTCTGCGTCCACACTGGGATACAGGACGAAGCTCTCCTGCGAGAGAAATTTCTCCAAGGAGTCCTGTTTTCTCCGGAATGGACTTGTTTTTTACACTCGATGCAATAGACATGGCAACAGCAAGGTCTGCAGCAGTTTCATTAATTCTGAAACCGCCTGAAACATTTAAAAATACATCGAAATTATTAATCTGAATGCCTGTATGCTTTTCAAGAACAGCACACATTATAATAAGGCGATTCAGATCAAGACCGTCCGACATTCTTCTTGGATTGGAAAAATTTGTTTCTGTAACAAGAGACTGAACTTCGTAAAGAATTGTTCTGGAGCCTTCGAGCGCACATGTGACAGCATTTCCCGGTGATGATGACATGAACGGGTTAAGGAAAATTTTATTCTTATCCTTAACTTCTTCAAGGCCGAGGGATGTCATGCGGAACAGTCCGAGCTCGTTTACAGAACCGTATCTGTTTTTGAATGAGCGGAGTATCCTGAAATCTCTGGAGGAGTCTCCCTCGAAATATAAAACTGTATCAACAAGATGCTCGAGAACTTTAGGTCCGGCAATGGAACCTTCTTTGGTTATGTGGCCTATGAGTAAAACAGGAATCCCGTTTTTTTTAGAAAAGTCCGCGAGCCTTGATGAGGCCTCCCTGATCTGGCTGACTGAGCCTGCCATCCCGGGAATATCTTTTGTGAAAATTGTCTGAACTGAATCAATAATTAAGCATTGAGGTTTGAGTGTGTGAGCAGCTTCAATTATCTGCTCAACATTGCAGGCAGTTGAAAGATTCAGAGAATCGTTTTTAATTGATAGCCTGTCTGCTCTTTGTTTGATCTGGGCTGGTGATTCTTCACCTGATATGTACAGTGTATTGAGCTTACCTGCAATCTGAAGTGCCAGTGTGGATTTGCCGATTCCCGGCTCTCCTCCTATCAGAATAACCGAACCCGGCACAAGGCCTCCGCCGCAGACAAGATTGAACTCGGAAAGACCTGTATCGATCCTCGCTGTTCCTTCTGCGCTTATTCCGGATAGAGTGAATATTTCCGCTTTTTTTGTAATAGTTTTGTTTGTATCAGCATGTGATTCAAATACGCTGTTCCATTCCCCGCAATCAGGACATCTTCCGTGCCATTTGGAAAACCCCGAGCCGCAGGATGAACAGATATACTGAGGAGATTTTTTCTGCATCACTCTTTGGTCTGAAAGAAAAGTTTGGACGGATTTTTCTTCAGCTGTTTGAACAGGTCTTTCGCGTAAATTGAAGCATCGTTGAGATTGGTGTAGATGTCTTCTTCCATTAGAAGCTTGCCTATAGTGCCGCGGCCGCTTTCAATTCTCGTTACAATTTTATTTAGGCTTGTCGTTGTTTCAGAAAGATTTTTAAGTGTGATGTTTATGTCTTCCTTGTTCTTCTCGGAAATATCAGCCACGTTCTTTGTAATTTTGTTCAGCTGTTCCATTAGAGTTTTTGTCTGCTGTGAAAGAAGTATAATTGTGGCTTTAGTTCCTAGAATTGATTTTCTGATATCGTATCTGTTTTCATCAGCTATCTTGTTTAAGTTTGCTACAAAATTTTTTGAGTTCTGGAAAATTTCAGCCAGCACCTGCCCGCCGTTATCATCCTGCATGAATCCCTGGAATGTGAGCATCATCTGGTCAAAGCTTGCAGGATCAATTCCGTAGACCTTGTCGCCGTCTTTTAAAAATTCATCAACGTTAGTTGTGGGAGGAACGAATGCGTTTATGTATTTTTCACCGATCAGGCCGGATGTGAATATTGCGAATTTTGTTGTTTTAATCAGTTTGTACTGGTTGTCAATCCATACAGTAACTTCGCTTTTTTCACCGGACTGTTTTATCGTCTCAACATGTCCTATTCTTATTCCGCCTGCAATTTTTACCGGAGATCCCACGCGGAGATCATTTAAGAACCCGTAATAAACTTTTATCGAGTACCCTGAACGGGAAACGTTTATCTTGGCAAGTAAAGCAACAAGTATTATAAATATAGTAAAACTTACAGTAACCATTATGCCGACTTTTGTTTCACTGGTCATTTTCATAAAATTGAACCTCTTGTTTTTGTAAATCCGGCTGAATCAGGTATGATTATTTTATAATTGTATGAAAAAATAAAAATCAACCGGAGAATACCTATTGCACAGATTTTAAATAAACTGTATTATATTTCAACTAATTTATAATTAAAAATTATACTTTCAAATGGAAAATTTTCTAATATAATAATCAATAGAACGCGGATGACGCGGATTATTATGATGGTCACGGATAAGGAATAAGGCTAAGGATTCATGATTTTTTTACAAAAATTAAAATAAAAAAAAATTAAAATATTCTCACCCCCTTTCCCCCAGAGGGGGCACGTGTATAATAATTATTTCTTTGATAATCAATGTTTTTTATCTACTCACACACTTCGGGGGACGGGTGAATTAAAAGATAATAATCTTTTTAAATCATAAGCAATCAGCGTCATCTGCGTTCTATTTTTTTTTATTCATTATATATGGATATATATAAAAATAGCTTGAATTTGCCGGATGTTATTTAATATTCTGCGTAATGCTTTCTATAATAATTATAAAAAAATACTGGAGGAAAAAATTTGAAAAAAAGAATATTTTCAATTGCAGCAGTTGTTGTTTTATTAGGGTCAATGCTTATGGCAGGTGATGTTAAGAAGGAAATTGTTGGGTCATGGTCATTTGATATGGGCGGCGGATACATGGCATCTGCAGATTATAAAGCTAACGGTACATTTGATCAGAAAATGGGTGAAATGATTATCAGCGGAACTTATACTGTTCAGGGAAATAAAATTACAACTGTGGCAAAAGGCAAAACAACCGTTTTTACAGTTGAAAAATCTGATGCATCTTCCATGACTTTAAAGCGTGACGCAGACGGCAAAACAATGGTTTATAAGAAAAAGTAACAAATGCTACACGATTCAATGCCGGCGTTATGCCGGCATTACTCATTGAACGTTGTATCTCAGATGACTCATCGAGTGAACTGAAGGGCTGTAACGAATCGAATATCCTGCTTCAAATGTTTTTTCATGTTATGCTTTCCAGTTAATAAGTCAATTCCAGTTTCTATTATTTATTTTTATTCTCAAAGCCGATTTTTCTTTTTGGTTTTATATCGTCTGTGATCAATGCCTTAATAGGCCGCTTTTTGCCATCCATGGCACCGCGGCATTAGTGCCTCCATGCACGTCACATCAAAAACTGTTTTAAACTGCCCGTCATATTTTTTTTCTATAGTTTCAATTTTCTTTTTAAGCTCATCATTTGTTGTCAGCATCTGCCGGAATCTGCTGAATATTCTCATTATTTGAATATTTACCTGAATCGCTCTTTTACTGTTAAGAACGCTTGAAAGCATAGAAACTCCCTGTTCAGTAAAAACATACGGTAATTTTCTTAAACCGCCCCAACTTGATGTCACAATTTGTGATTTCAAGATTTCTAATTCTAATGCAGTTATTTGAAACATGAAATCAGGAGGAAACCTGTCTACGTTCCTCTGAACTGACTGATTTAAGACTCTTGTTTCAACACCGTAAAGTTCTGCAAGATCGCGGTCAAGCATGACTTTAACATCTCTGAATACATATATTTTATTGATTATGTTTTCAAGCGGAATGATTTCGGACATTATTTTTTCCTTTTCTATTATATAATATTATTCTTATAATATTAATACGAACGGGAAAGATTAATTGAAATTTTTTAATCACTTTAACCCTTTATATCCATGATATTAAGTCTTTTTTATTGTTTTTACATTGATGAACAGTATATACAGCATTTTTTATTTATGCATAAAATCCTATTTTATTATTGAAAAATACGCGCACTTTTTCAATAATATCTTTATTGGAATTATGGTGATATATGAAATTTGAAGAATTTAATTTAGATGAAAATCTGCTCCGCGCAATCAAAGAGGCGGGCTTTTCTGAATGTATGCCGGTTCAGGAAATGACTTTTGAGCATTCGCTCGCAGGCAAAGATGTTGCTGTTCAGTCTCAAACAGGTTCAGGCAAAACTGCTGCTTTTTTAATACCTATACTTCAGATGATGTCTCAGGACAAATCTCCGGATGCAGCTTCAAACCGGGCTCTTGTGATAGCTCCAACAAGAGAGCTCGCAGTACAGATTGAAGTCGAAGCAAAAGCATTGAGTAAATACCTTGGAATTGTAACTGCCTGTTTTTATGGAGGTGTCGGTTACGCCAACCAGGAGAAACTGATTAAACAGGGAGCGAGAATTCTCATAGGAACGCCCGGACGTCTTATCGATATGAGCGATACGAAGAAGATAAATTTTATGGAATTTAAATATCTTGTAATCGATGAAGCTGACAGGCTCTTTGATATGGGTTTTCTGCCGGATATCAGAAAGATGCTGAAGAGAATGCCTTCTGCTGAAATAAGGCAGAGCATGATATTCAGTGCTACTCTAACTGACAAGGTGAGGGATGTCTCTTCTCAGTTTATGAAAAATCCGGTTGAGATTGAGCTTACTCCGGAGAATATGACCGTTGATACAATTGCACAGAGCTTATATCATGTAGCAAGAAATGAGAAGATAAATCTTCTGCTCGGGATTCTGAAAAAAGAAAAACCGGCAAATGCTATAATTTTTACCAATACAAAGTATGAAGCTGTTGAAGTTGCAAACAGGCTTGAGTATAACGGATACCACTGCGAATATATAATCGGCGACCTTCCTCAGACAAAGAGACAGGAGGTAATAAACAATATTAAAAGCGGCGCAATTAAATATTTAGTTGCAACGGATGTGGCAGCGCGCGGCCTTCATGTTGATGACCTTGAACTTGTCGTAAATTATGACCTGCCGGAATACTGTGAAAATTACGTCCATAGAATAGGAAGAACTGCAAGAACAGGCAAGTCCGGGAAAGCTATTTCATTTGCATGCGAGAAATTTGTGTATGGTCTTGAGCCTATAGAAACATTTATTAAAATGAAAATTCCTGTTGAATGGGCTGATGAAGAACATTATCCGGAAGATGCGAGCAAGGGTGTCAGATTCCAGAGACATGACGGGAGAACTGCTTCTAAAGGCAGAAAAGACAGCAGGCCTCAAAGAAAAGAAATTCCTCGGCCTGAAAAATTCCGTAAAGATAAATTTCAGAAAAAAAGTTCTGCTGTCGAAAAGAAGCCGGAAGAATTTTTTGGTATTAAAAGCGAAGTTAAAACTGATAAAAAGCATGAAGTTCGAGAATATGTCAAGAAACCGGAGAAGCATTTTAAATCCGAGAAATTTGACAGCGGAAAATCAATTGATGACAGACTCGATTATTATAAAAAGAAATACGGGGACAATTTTGTTTTAAAAGATGCAACTCCAGCTAAAAAAGTTCCATTTTTCAGAAGAATTATGAATATTATATCCAGGAGCAAATAGCTGCGAAATGCCGGTATTGCCCGCAACAGAAGAAAATATCAGAAAAGCTGCGGATATAATCAGATCCGGCGGAGTAGCGGCGTTTCCCACTGAAACTGTTTACGGGCTTGGAGCTGATGCATTGAATGCAAAAGCCTGCGCAAAAATTTTTGAAATAAAACGCAGGCCTTTTTTTGATCCTCTGATTGTTCATATACATGACTACAGCATGATTGATACAATTTCAAATGGGATGCCTGCGAAGTTCCGCGTATTAACAGAGAAATTCTGGCCCGGGCCTTTGACTGTAATTCTTGAAAAATCAGATAAAATACCCGGTATCGTAACATCAGGCTTAAATACTGTTGCTGTGAGAATGCCTGCGCATAAAATTGCTCTCAGATTAATTGAGCTGTGCGGTGTGCCTGTTGCTGCACCGAGCGCGAACCCATTCGGTTACCTGAGTCCTACAACTGCGTCACATGTTGAAGAACAGCTCCGGTCAAGTCTGCCTTTCATATTAGACGGTGGAAACTGCGAGGTGGGTGTTGAATCAACAATAATAAAAATTGAAAACGGGAAAAATTATCTGCTGAGATCCGGCGGTATACCTGTTGAGGAAATTAAAGAAATTATCGGCGATGTAAATATTTCAGAAAATGCAAAAGTTCAGGCTCCCGGAATGCTTCCTGAGCACTACTCTCCGTCAACCAGGCTGAAATTTTTTAAATCTGATGAGGAAGTTTTATCTGCAGTTAATCCTGCATTTCTGCTTTTTAAAAATAATGATAGAAATTTTCCGGCTGATAGAACAGAGATACTTTCAAGAAATGGCGATCTTACTGAAGCAGCATCAAGGCTTTTTTCATGTCTGCACAGGCTTGATTCTCTTGGTGCTGATATAATATTCGCTGAGCGTGTTCCGGAAACAGGACTTGGCGCTGCAATCATGGATCGTCTCACAAGGGCTTCATTGAAATGAAATATAAGATAGATAAAGATATAATAATAGTATCTGCGATTCTTTTATCATCACTGATAATATCCGCTATTGTTTATTTCACAATGCCAGTTGAAATTTCATCTGCACACCAGACATGGGAGTATAAAAAAAAGGAAACTTACAACAGACTCCTTGCAACGCCGATACTTCTTTATCACAATATTGATGGAAGAGGGCCATATTCAATCAGGCTTGAGGATCTCAGAGCTCAGTTTCAGATGCTGAAGGATAATGATATCAGGGTAATATCTCTTGCTGAACTTATAAACAGGCTTGAAAATCCCGTGAAGTTTGAAAAAAAATCTGTAGTGATAACTTTTGATGACGGATACTCTTCCATGTATACAAAGCTGCTGCCTCTTGCAAAGGAGTTCGGATATCCTGTTACACTTTTTGTACATCTGAACGCTGTCAGCGAAAATGGGAAAATGACATGGGAAAAGCTCAGAACATTAGACAGAGAAGGCGTTGATATCCAGTGCCATTCCATCAGCCATGAAGATTTAGCCAGACTTTCAGCAAAAAAAGGTCCTGATTCAAAAGAAAAAATGTTCTCTGAATTATATACATCGAAGAAAATTTTTGAACTATTCATGAATAAAGAAATGAAGTTTTTTGCTTTTCCGTTCGGACGTTATGATTTAAAAGTAATTGAAGCTGCGCGAAATGCCGGCTATTTGAGAGTTTTTTCAACAGATTACGGTTCAAATTTAATCACAAATAATAATTACTGCCTCAGGAGGCATCACGTGAAGAGCAGCTTTTCTATGGATTATATAAAGAAGATTATTGAGTAGAGTGCCTCGGTTCGATCTGCGACCGGCATCCCGGCTCCGCTCGATGGACGGAAAATAGTAGTTCATTGAGACGCTCCCTGAGCGGAGCCGAAGGGAAGCCGGGATGAACGAGTATCAAATCAGAAAATTTTACTTGATTATAATACCAATTGCTGTAATAATAAACCTTGAAAATAATTATATGGATATAATATGACAAAAAATGCAAGACAGCTTGAAGATAATCTCGTAAACAGCATAATTGGAGAGGGTTCAGAATTCAAGGGTGAATTTAAAATAAACGGACTTCTCAGGATAGACGGATCATTTCAGGGAACAATAGAAACAGAAGGAAAAGTTCTGATAGGACAGCATGGCGAAGCCCTTACCGACATTAAAGCCCGGCTTGTTGTTGTAGGCGGAACTGTGAAGGGAAATATATTTGCTACTGAAAGAGTAGTGCTTTTAAATACAGGCCGTGTGAGAGGCAATATCATCACTCCAAGCCTTGTAATGGAAGACGGAGTTTTATTCGAGGGTAACTGCGTAATAAATAAAAGGCATGTAAAAGAATGATTGAAATAATACAGCCCGGTTTATCGCGGGAAGATAAAAGCAAAATCAAATCAAAAAAGAAATCTTCTTCTGTGGGAAAATCCGGAATGACTTTTGCTTCGGAACTTCAAAGTGCCGTGGCTTTCGATATTCAGGGAGCTCTTGATGATCTGCTTGAAGATTTAGCTGAGCAGGAAAAACGCTTCATGGACACTCAGTCTGAATATGAAATGGGAAGATATAAGGCTCTGATTAAAAAAATTCTGAAATCCATTCTTGAAGACGGTTTAAAAGTTCAGTCTCTTAAAAGGCCTCCTTCGAAAAGCGGCAAAGCGCCTCATGTGATTATTAAAGAGATAGATGAAAAATTACTTGCTGTATCTCAGGCTGTTACAAGACACAACCGGGCTTTTAATATGATGAAAACAATCGAGGAAATACGCGGTCTTATTCTTGATCTCGTTTACTGACCCATGCCTCTGAAAAAAATAGTCGGACATAAAAAAGAAATTACCAGATTATTCCAGATGAAAGCATCAGGAAAAATTCATCAGGCATTTTTGTTTACCGGACTGGCCGGAACCGGCAAAAGGAAAATTGCCGAGCTGTTTCTTTCTTCCCTGAGCTGCACGTCTCCTCTTGAAGAAGGCTACCCGTGCGGGAAATGCGCCAACTGCCTTCAGTTCCAGGCAGGAACATTTCCTGATCTGATTGTCTTGCCTGCAGAAGGTATGGATAAAATTCCAATTGGAAATCCTCAGAAAAAAGAATACGGAAGTGTGCGCTGGCTGATTGACAGAATGAATAAAAGACCTGTAACCGGCGGATATGCAGTAATTATTGACGGGGCTGATACAATCGCACGTGAGGGACAGAACGCTCTTCTTAAAACTATTGAGGAACCTCCTGCTGGAACGCACATGGTTCTTATATCAGCCAACAGATCGTCACTGCTGCCTACAATCAGATCGAGATGTTCTGAAATGGCGTTCAGCCGTCTCTCAACTGATGAGGTTCTCAAGGCAATCAGGATCAATGGAATGTCGCCAGATGATGAGGAGTACATTGCTGTTATCAGCGGAGGCTCTGCAAGGAATGCGGAGCTTTTATCAGCAAATGAATTTTACTCAGGAATTGAAACGATCTGCCGGGAAATTTCTGAATATATCGAAAATAAAAATCCGGCTGTTTTAAATTTTTCACTTCTTCAGAAAGAGGCAAACACCGGCGAGATTTTTTTAATTGCAGCCAATATTTTCAGGCAGGCTTTATATGCGGATTTAACCGGAAATGATGAAATGAAAAAAAAACTGCCCGCGCGTGCGGACAGAAAAAACCTTATAAAAATTATAAAAATACTGCTTGCCCTGAATAGAGGGTTTTCAAATAATCTGAATATCAGGTATTCTTTAAAAGGTTTGCTTTATTCTATAGATTCTATAGATTCTATGGATGAAACGGGCCTTCCTGATCTTGAATTTGCAGCACAAAATTAAAAAACAGTTACTGCAGAGCATTTGCAGAAAATAGGGAATATAATGGAAGTTTCAGCAGTTAAATTAAGAGAAAGTTATCAGATATATTTTGTTGATACGAATAATCTGTTTGTTAAGCAGAATTCACTGTGCGTTGTGGAAACGGAACATGGTGTTGATCTGGGATATGTTGTCAAGAGCATGCGTTATCAGAATAATCCCGGGATCGATATTAAGGGAAAACTTATCCGGATTACAAATGCAGATGACGCTAAAACAATTAAAGATATAGAGATCCTGGAAAAAAAGGCTTTTGAATCCTGTCGTGAAAAAGCCCGGGCAAAAAAACTAGATATGAAACTCATATCTGTCAAATGCCTCTTTGACAGGACAAAAATAATTTTTTATTTTGTAGCTGAGAACAGAATAGATTTCAGGGATTTAGTCCGGGAACTTGCTTCTGTTTTTAAAACAAGAATAGAGATGAGGCAGATAGGCGTGCGCGATGAGGCAAGGCTTGTAGGCGGCTTCGGGCCGTGCGGCAGAAGTTTATGCTGTCTGCATCTCCGCGACGAATTTGATCCTGTTTCAATTAAAATGGCAAAAGAGCAGGATTTAAATCTGAACTCGTTAAAAATTTCAGGTATGTGCGGAAGGCTTCTGTGCTGTCTCGGATATGAATATAAAACATATATGAGCCTCAACGAAAATCTTCCAAAACATGGGATGGAAATTTTTGCAGAGAAAAAAGTTTATACAGTATATTCTTCAGATACACTGAAGGAAACTATAACGCTTAAGATCGGAGACAGGTTTGTTAAAATATCAAAATATGATCTTGTGATAAAAGACAACAAGTACACTATCAAGGATGAAATAATTGATAAAATAATTAAAGCTGATGAAGAATCCGTATCTGATTCACACGAGGGCTTCTGATGGAAGAAAAATTTTATGTAACAACACCCATATATTATGTAAATGCAGAGCCTCATATCGGCCATGCATATACAACTATCCTTGCAGATTTTATGAAAAGGCTGAACGCTCTAACGGGAAGAGAGTCTTTTATGCTGACAGGCACAGATGAACATGGTGATAAAATTGACGAGGCTGCGCGAAAAAATAATTCAACCCCGCAGGAATATGCTGATAAAATAAGCCATATATTTAAAGATACATGGAGCGGAATGGGAATTTCATTCAACAGTTTTGTCCGGACAAGCGATGCGAATCATGAAAAAACCGTTAAGGAAATTTTAACCAGGATATATGAAAACGGCGATATTTATTTCGGGAGCTATGGAGGAAATTACTGCGTTGGCTGTGAAAGATTTCTGACAGATAAAGAGATTGTTGACGGAAAGTGTCCTGATCATGCAACCGGTTTGAAGTTCATTGAAGAAAAAAATTATTTTTTCAAAATGAGTAAATATCAGGCATGGCTGATTAATCATATTGACAAGAATCCGGATTTTATAAGGCCGGAGAGATATAAAAATGAAGTGCTTTCAATGCTCAAGGGAGATGTACTTGAAGATTTATGCATATCCCGTCCGAAAACAAGACTGCAGTGGGGCATTCCTCTCCCGTTTGATGATAATTATGTTACCTATGTCTGGTTCGACGCACTTATCAATTACATTAGCGCTCTTGGTTATCCTGATGGTGATAATTTTAAAAAATTCTGGCCGTATGCAGAGCATATAATTGCAAAAGATATTTTAAAGCCTCACGGGATTTTCTGGCCGACAATGCTTAAGGCAATGGGAATTGAACCTTACAGGCATCTCAATGTTCATGGATACTATAATAATGACGGCGCAAAAATGTCAAAAAGTCTCGGCAATGTTATTACGCCGAAAGATCTGGTTTCCAAATTCGGAAATGATCAGCTGAGATATTTTTTTCTGAAAGACATGACTTTCGGTCTTGATGCAAAATTCAGCGAGGAATCAGTAACTGATAGAATAAATTATGACCTTGCAAACGATTTCGGCAATCTTGTTAACAGAACCTACAACATGGTGAAAAAATATTTCGAGGATAAGATTCCGGAATTCAGTGAGAAAAATCCTGCAGACAGGGATGTTCTTCTTGATAAACTTGCATCTGCTGCAGATGATTATATCAGACTTGGTCTGGTGTTTCAGACAAGCACAGCTATAGAAAAACTATGGGAGTTTGTCAGATATCTGAATAAATATATTGATGAAAAGAAACCATGGCAGATTGCAAAAGAAGGCGATATGGAAAAACTTTCTTCGGTTATGCGCAATCTTCTCGAATCTATTTACTCGGTTACATTACTTACCTCGCCGATCTTTATAAATATATCACCGGTTATTATGAAATCTCTCGGTGAGGAACTTGAAAAGTGCAATTTTGATAATGCTTTATCAATGAGTAATCTTAAAACAGGAACAGTAATTGCTGATCCGGGAATTTTATTTCCGAAGATTGAAAAGGAGAAGGAAACAACTCCTGCAGAGACTCAGAAAAAATCTTCAGATAAAAAAGAAAATTCAGCTCAGAATATAATAACTGACGGTCTGATTGAAATTTCAGATTTTGCTAAAGTTGATATCAGGGTTGCGCAGATTTTAAAAGCTGAGAAGGTTGAAGGTTCAGATAAACTTCTACAGCTTGAGGTTGACCCTGGAACAGGTGCAAGAACTATAGTTGCAGGTATTGCCCAGGTGTGCACTCCGGAATCTATTACAGGAAAAAAAGTTCTGCTTGTATCGAACCTGAAGCCCGCTGTAATTTTCAACCGAACCTCAAACGGAATGCTTCTAGCTGCAAAAAAAGATAAAAAAAGTCAGCCCGCTGTTATTTTTATTGAAGACTCCATACCTGTAGGTGCAAAGCTTTCTTAGCTTAAGTATGAAACGCAGATGAGGGTTGCAAGATTCTTATTTGCAAGAATGCTCAGGGAACACAATTGGGAAAACAATATTTTTTTGGCGGTTAATTAAAAGATTTTTTAATAAGCAGTATAATCTGCAGTAACCCCCATGCTCTAATACCCGATATATTAAAATTTAATATTTATATTGCAATTAATTTAATTTATAATAATTTAAGTATTAATTTTTTTGTAAATTGCTCTCTTTTTGTGTATTTTTAATAAGGCAACTCCTCATTTTGCACGGATTGTTGCTGTGACAGATTAATCTGATGCTATCATTACACGCTGGCAATATAATGAACAATGGCTTCTCGAAAAGGTGTTCGCAATTATAACAGAGGAAAGAATCAGACATTTTAATCTCGAAATTGTTGATGCTTTTTTATTCATTAAATATAAGGTTTTTTAACTCTATGAAAAGTTTCAGGATTAATTAAGGAGTATGCCTTCATGAAATCTTATAAGGCGAAAATTCTTATTGTTGAGGATGATAGTATTGCAGCAGCTCAACTGAAGAAAATGATCTCCAATCTCGGGTTTGATGTTGCCGGTTCTGCTGATTCCGGTAATGACGCTATAAAAAAAACAGCTAAATTGAAACCTGATCTTATTTTAATGGATATCTGCCTTTCATGCGAAATGGATGGCATTGATACTGCTGGACGTATTCAAGCTGATTATTCAGTTCCAGTTATATTTCTAACAGGTGATGCTGATGATGTAACTATCAAGCGTGCCCAGGAATGCAATCCTTACGGATATATTATTAAACCAATAAGCATGGCCATGCTTAATGCAGCAATTAAAACAGCTCTGCATCGCTGCGAGCTTGAAAAACAAAATGCTGCAATTAAAGGAGAACTGCTGGCTCACCAGGTTGGACTTGAGATACAGAATGAGCAGCTGCGTAAAACTCAGGAGGAACTTTCAGTTTCCAAAGAACGCTACTTTGATCTTTTTGATTTAGCGCCTGCAGGATATTTTTCTCTTAATGAAAAGGGAATTATTATGGAAGCTAATCTTACTGCTGCTTCTCTTCTGGATGTTTCAAAAGACTCGCTAATTAATCAGCCGTTTTACCGGTATATTTTTTCAGAAGACCAGAGCGTTTATCTTTTATACAGTAAGCAGCTAGTTAATTCATGGAAGCCGCAATCATACGAAATTAGAATGGCACGGTCTGATGGAACTTCTTTCTGGGTTTTGCTGGAATCATCTGCAGCTGGAATCGTTAACGATAAATCAATGTGCCGGATAATAATCAGCAACATAACTGACCGTAAAAATGCCGAGGAATCTCAGAAAAATGTATCTTCACTTCTGCAGTCTACTCTTGAGTCCACTACAGACGGCATCCTCGTCGTAGATTTAAGCGGAAAAGTAAAAAGTTTTAATAAAAAATTCGGTGAGTTGTGGCGGATACCGCAACCGCTTATTGATATAGGCGACGACAATATACTTATTACATTTATTCTTGACCAGCTGAAAGAACCTGATCTTTTTCTTGCAAAGGTGAGGGATCTTTACAAGAAGATAGATGAAGAGAGTTTCGATACAATCGATTTTAAAGATGGCAGAGTTTTCGAGCGTTACTCGCGTCCGCAGATGATTGACGATGAAATTGTAGGCCGCGTATGGAATTTCCGTAATGTTACTGAACAGAAACAATTAGACATCCAGATCCGTAAATTATTAAAAGCTGTTGAGCAAAGCCCTGCAACCGTGGTTATTACTGATTTTAACGGAACTATTGAATATGTTAACCGGAAGTTTATTGAGCTGACCGGATATTCAAGTGAAGAAGCTATAGGCCAAAACCCGCAGATTCTGCAATCAGGAAATACTCCGGTTGAATTATATAAGGAATTATGGGGTACTATTACTTCCGGTAAAGAATGGCAGGGTACTTTTCAGAATAAAAAGAAAAACGGTGAATTGTACTGGGAATCAGCATCTATAGCACCAATATTAAATGAAAATGGCGTGATTACAAATTATATTGCTATTAAAGAAGATATCACAGAACGTAAACGGGCGGAAAATTTGATCAACGAATTTTCAACGAGGCTTGAAGTAGCAATGAATGCTGCAGATATGGCCTGGTGGGAAATGGATGTAACAACGGGTAATGTTATTTTTGATAAACGAAAAACCGATATGATCGGTGAAACACCTGAGAAATTCAAACATTACAAAGATTTCATGAAGCTTGTGCATCCGGATGATTGTGACAGCACAATGGATGCCATGAAAAAACATTTTAAAGGATTATCTGACAGGTATGAAGCTCAATACAGGATTTTAACAAAAACCGGTGATTACAAATGGTTTTATGATATTGGTTCTATAGTTAAGAAGGATTCAAATAATGTTCCGCTTAAGGCAGTTGGAATTGTAATTGATATATCTAAACGCAAGAAAACTGAACAGCAGCTGAATCAGGAACGCGAATTTACAAATGCCATACTCGATAATGCAGGTGCATTGATTTTAGTGCTGGATAGAGAAGGACGCATACGTCAATTCAACCATGCAGCAGAAAAACTGAGCGGGTATACTTTCGAAGAGATAGAAGGAAAATTTCCATGGGATACATTTCTGCCAGAGGAGGAAAGAGATATTGTCCGCAACCAGGCTTTTGAAATATTTAAAAATACCCCGAAAAAATTAGAGGGTGTATTTACTAACCATTGGGTTGATAAAGATGGTAAAAGATATCTGATCGATTGGACCAATACCATTCAGCTGGGAACTGACGGAAAAATGGAATTAATAATTTCCATAGGCATAGATGTTACAAAACGAAAACAGGCTGAAGAAGCGGTTATTAAAAGAGATGAACGGCATAAAACAATTCTCGAGACAGCAATGAATGGTTTCTGGCTGGCAGACACTAAAGGGCATCTGCTTGAAGTAAATGAGACCTACAGTAAAATGAGCGGCTATAGTGAACAGGAATTGCTGAGCATGAGAATTCCCGATTTGGAAGCATATGAAGCAGAAGATGATATTGCTGCCCATATTCAAAAAGTAATAACTGCCGGTGAAGACAGTTTTGAAACCAGGCATCGCCGCAAGGATGGGAGCGTTTATGATGTTGAAATAAGCGTGCAGTACCAGTCCGGGGAGGAAGGGAGATTTATTGTATTTATCCACGACATCACTGAACGGAAGTTGTCAGAAAAAAAACTTCTCATTGCTCTTCAGGAATCTGACGCGCTTCGCGAAAAAGCAGAAAGAACAAATCTGGAACTGGATTATGCAAGGAATCTTGCGGAATCTGCTAATCGTGCCAAGAGTGAATTCCTTGCTTCAATGAGTCACGAACTGCGCACGCCGCTAAATTCTATTCTGGGATTCAGTCAGATTATGGAAATGGACGATCAGAAGTTAGACGCAAAGCACAGGGAATATATAGGCTATATTAAAGAAAGCGGAGACCATCTGCTTCTTATGATAAATGACATTCTGGATCTTGCGAAAATTGAGTCCAGAAAATTCAAGCTTGAAAAGGAACCGTTTGATATTGGAGCTATGCTATCCGGCTTTCCGGATATGATGAATGCAGAATTAAAGAAAAGAAAGATTTTTATGCACAGGGCAATTGCTCCGGATATCGGCATGCTCAATGCAGATGAAGTACGAATCAGGCAGGTGATGTATAATCTGATATCAAACGCGATCAAATTTACTGAAGCAGGGAAAAATATCGGAATCGAAGCCCGCGGTGAAGATGATAACATTATAATTACAGTCTGGGATGAGGGTATAGGCATTAATAAAATAGATTTCGATCTGATATTTAAACCTTTTGAGCAGATTCGTAAGCGTAATGCAGCATATACAGGAACAGGACTGGGCTTATCTATAACTCATAGTCTTGTTGAAATGCACGATGGCAGAATAGAGCTGGAGAGCCAGCCCGGTAAAGGCAGCAGGTTTACAGTTTATCTGCCTGGAAGACTGCTTATGAATGATAGAATTCCTGATTCGGCTGTACATGAAAATATTTCTGTCCCTTCGCCCGATGTGTATAAAACCGCAAATGTGCTTATTGTTGAGGACAATGAACTCAATCAGAAATTAATGGAGTCTTTGCTGAAAGAGTTTGGTATCGGATGCAGGATTGCTTCTTCAGGAGAAGAAGCAGTAAAGATTGCGCTTTCAAACCGCTTTGATCTGATTCTGATGGACATTGATCTGCCTGGAATAAACGGCATTGAAGCTATGAAGCAGATACGGATCTCGAGTGATGAGAAAATACTCATCATTGCTTTAACTGCACATACAATGAAGGGAGACTTTGAGAGATTTCTTAAAGAGGGAGTGGATGATGTTCTTGCCAAGCCTATTGGACTTGATAAACTGAAAGATATTTTTAATAAATATCTGCCGGGTTTTACATTTAAAAATTTTGTGAAAAGGGTACCGCATAAACGTGAAACGGATCATTATAATATAGAATCAGTTTCTGAAGCAATTGGCATCCCTGTTAACAAGTTGAAACCTTTAATGGAACATTTTTTTAATGACTTAATGAATACTTATATCCAAAATCTTTCCACAGCTATTGCACAAAGAGAATTTGAATCTATCCGTTTTCAGTCCCATAAATTTAAAGGTTCTGCTGCCAACTTTCAGTTTAAAGCATGCACTGATATTCTTTCTTATATTGAGCAGTCTGCTGAAAAAAAAGTTGATGCAGATTACGGAGAACAATTTGAAAAATTAGTTGCTTGTCTTAACAGATATAAGGAAGAAATAATGCCACTGATAAAATAATTCTTTCTAGACCCCCTCCGTGCGGTGCACTGAGCACGGTCGAAGCGGGATTTAGGGGATAATGAGGTTGATATGTTAGAAAAAAGAATTCTTCTAGTTGAGGATGAAGATGTAACAAGGGCGCTCATAAAAGAGATGCTTTCCGCAAAGGGATATAAAGTAATCGATTTCCCTGACGGCAAGGTTGCTCTTGAAGCTTTTCGCGGGAATCCTTTTTCTGTGGTTATAACAGATATAGATATGCCGGTAATGGACGGTAATGAGCTTATTAGCAACTTGAAAAGTATAGATGAGCAGCTGGTTATTATTGTTCTCACCATCCATAATGAACCGGAAGTCATTATTGATATTATGAAAAAAGGCGTTTTTGATTATGCTGTAAAACCGGCTCAGGCAAATGATCTGATGTATAAGGTTGAACGTGCTTTTGAAGTTGCTGAACTTAAAAAAATAAAAAAAACAATGGAACGTGAGAAGGTCATTAAACTTGTGGATCAGCTTGAGTGGTTCAACTGGAATGAAACATTCATAGAGCGCGATTTTGCACGTGTGGAAAAAACTCTATTCCATAATCTTCATACAAGCTTTAACCAGGGAGCCGGTTTCGGCGCATTGCTTACTCTTATCACAATGATATTCTCATCAGCAGAAAAAGCTGGTGATAAATATTTAATTGATTCAAACATGTTTGATCTTATAAAGCGCAATGCAGTTCTTGCTGAACAGACACTCAATGTTTTTTCCGATATCAATCAGCTCAACAGCATTGATTTTAAAACAGAGAAAATCAACTGCGATGAACTGCATTCTCTTCTGGGGAAAGTTATTGCAGAAAATAAAGAAAATGAATCTAAAAGGGGACAGTCTGTTAAGCTTAGCGAGAAAAAGCCCGGATTCGCAAATGATTTTATATCTATTGAAAAAAATTATTTTTCCAAAGCAATTTCCGAGCTGTTAATAAATGCATTTAAATTTTCTGAAAAAAATACGAATATTTTTGTTATTCTGGAAAATCAGGACAGTAATTCAATAGCTGTTTCAATAATAAGCAAGCCTGCCAGAAACAGCAAGGGTTTTGAAGGTATTCCTTTTGAATATGAAAATCTTGTTTTTGAGCCGTTTTTCAGGCTTTCGGAATTCACCTTTGAGCAGTTCAGCACACTTGATTACGGGCTTGGTCTGACTATAGTTGAAAAAATTATATTAAAGCTTGGTGGCAAAATATCAGTTTCGAATATTGTGGATTATTCAAATCTGCAGCATGAGCCTGAAGTGAAAGTTGATTTTACGATTGTGCTTCCTATACTTAAAGGATAAAACAGGCTGTTCATATTATGAAATATAACAATTTGATCAGAGATATGTTGTTGTTATTACACCTGCATTTATTCTGACTTTAAGTAGAGCTCCGGAACGGATCCCTCTTAATAAGTCGCTTATGACTATGAACCTGACGCCGCGGATTTCAACATCATCGTTAAAATGAAAATGCCCGGCGAAGTAATAGTTTACGTCATATCTGTCGAAAAGATCAAATAGATAATACCGTTCTTTCGGATAACTGAATTCAAGAAACTCCTGGAACCCTGCTTCAGAAAGAGGGAAATGAGTGAAAATAAATCTGTTCTTCCCCGAAGCTGTCTGGGAAAGAACAGATTCGAGCCATGAGCGCTGAAGGCTGCCGAGTGTTCCGCTTGCAGAATCGAGAAATATAAAACTGTGACCATCTACTGTAAAGTTGTATACTGTTCTCCCGAAAGCGTATTTGTAATTGTTGAATCCCCCGGCAAAAATATCATGATTGCCGATAACAGGATACACCTGAAGTGTTGTTTTGGCAATATCAGATTTGGCAAGATCGAGTTGCGCCTGTGTGCCTGCTTCGGTTATATCACCAAGATGAATAATGAAATCGATTCCCCAGGCCGCCTGGTTGTCTTCTATGTATTTGAAAAACTGATATGGTGTGCTCCCGTAATGTGTATCAGTAACAATGAGAAAACTGCAATCAGTCGCAAAACCTGATTTAAATGAACTTGGGATCGGATAATTTGCCAGTGAATCTTTTTCAAGAAAACGATCATCAACAGAGATAGGATTATGACAGTCGCAGCCGCAAAACATCATTGTTATTACAAGCGCTGTAATGCAGTTACTTAAATGGAATTTCATAACTAACCCCCAGTTCTCCCCAACCTTTATTTATATATCCCGGATTGAGAAGGAATGCACAAAATGCAAAACCGCCTTTAGCTGAAATCGAAACCCGTTTTGGTAGTTTAAATATCATCCTGAATTCAACCTGGAAATAGTTTGATGAAAAAGTTACTACTTCATTGTAGTTTCCAAAAGAAAAACCTGTTGAAAACCATGAAAACGGATGGAAAAGAAAATCGAATCTGTACAGGAAAAACCATTCAAATAACCAGTCGCGACGATACACAGAAGATGAATTATTTGTATCAAGATCAATGAATCTGAAATTAGCTCCTAATAAAAATTCAAAACTGAACCAGTGAGGTGTTGATGCGTTTTTAGTCATCAGTGCAGTTATGAGCGTTGCATTATGTTCTATAATACGGTATTGCGGAAAATATTCAAGCTGGTACCGTATTCCTAAACGGAAAATTGAAGCTGGAGCCATGTCCCATCCGGCTGAAAAAGCATCTAGCGTTGGAATGTTTGAACCGAGACGGAAATTTGTGAAAAAGTTAAGATACCGGTTCAGGTAAAGGTCTGCTCTGAAATTATAAAAAGCACCGAGATCAATTCCAGCAGTGTATTCAACAGGTACAGAAAAATTCAAATTTATTCGCGGTTCTTCTTTAAAAAAGGGATTCACAATTACAGGAGCAGGGTTAGCAGGCTGAACTTTTTCATCTTTAATGGCCGGCTCAGCGCCAATTAAACCCCTTACTGAAATGAAAAGAAATATCATAATAATAATAAAATTCCGCATGGTGTTAATTATGATCTCCAGTTCCTGATTTATTCAGGTCATGATATCTGCAAGTATAGAACAAATGATTGCATAGAAGATATTATCTGTCAAGCATGAACATTTTCTGATCAGAATGAGTAATTTTCAGGCTTATAATAAATATACAATATAGTTGACAAAAAAGAAATCATATACTATGCTTAAACAAAATTTATATATAGAGTGAACAAATGGATAACACACTAATAAATGTCGGAGTTGCCCAGCTTAAAACCGGAGCAAGCCCTACAATATTAAGAACTATTTTAGGAAGCTGTATCGGGATCTGCATATTTGACCGTATGAAAAAAATCGGAGGCCTGGCTCATGTGCTTCTTCCAACAGACACATCCGGAGGAGCTCAGCCGGAAAAATACGCGGATACTGCCATACCTCTTCTTGTAGAAAGACTTCTAAAAGACGGAGCAAAGAAGGAATACTTAAGCGCCAAGATTACAGGCGGGGCTTCAATGTTCAAATTCGGATCAAACTTAATGCTCGGACAGATCGGCGACAGAAATATTGAAACAACAAAAAAAGTTCTGGAAAAGCTTGGAATTCCGCTTCTTGAGGAAGACACAAAGGGAAACACTGGAAGAGTTATAGATTTTTATCTTGAAGATGGAAGGCTTAAAGTCAAAGCCGCTGGTCAGGAAAAAATTTATTATAAGATATAGCCCGGAGAAATCAGATGCATGAACATATAAAAGAAAGAATTCAATCAATAATAAGTAATCTCAATCAGCTGCCTTCCATTCCTGAGGTGGCAACGAAGATTATAAATATGGTTAATAATCCTGAAGTGTCTTTCAAACTCATTGCTGATGAGCTTTCCAAAGATCAGGCAATGACGACTAATTTACTAAAGCTCTGCAATTCCGCTTACTTCAACAAGGGCAAGGAAATAACTTCTATTGAACGCGCCATAGTTACAATCGGCTTGAAAGAAGTTAAGGATATTGTGATGATAGTCGCGACCAAGCCTGTACTTGAAAAAAGTCTGATCGGCTATGATCTTGCCAAAGGTGATCTCTGGATGCAGGGACTTGTTGTTGCAACAATTGCAAAAAAGATTGCGCTTGATAAAGGAAGAAAAGATATTTCTGATGTTGTTTTCACCGGCGGAATAATTCATAACGTCGGAAAAACAATTCTTGCACTGTTTGTTCAAAGCACATTTAAAGATATTCTGACAGCAGTCCAGACAAAAAATATTACATTTAATCAGGCTGAAAAAGAAATAATGGGATTTAATCACCAGGAAGTAGGAGAGAAGATTCTGGAAAAATGGAATTTTCCTCCAGTCCTGAAAAATATAGTAAGATTTTATGAAGATCCTGAAAATGCTCCGGCAGAATATAAAACTGAAGTATCGATCGTGCATCTTGCCAATGTAATTGCAATTATGGCTGGTATCGGCATAGGCAGTGACGGTCTGTATCACCAATTGAGTGAATTTGCAGTTAAAACTATAGGCATGACTGAAGATCAGCTGTCCCAGATTTATGCAAAAACTCCCGAAATGATCAAGCAGATAAAAGATCTTCTTTAAGGCAAAATGTATTATATTAAACCCTGCCCTAATTGCGGAAAAAAACTCCGTTTCCCTCTTGATAAAGGAAAACTGCAGGTAAAATGCGAATGCGGGAATTCTTTCACCGTTGATCCTGATGATACATCTATTTATAAAACCGGCAGCTTCGATTTGAATGATAAACCCAGGCCGTCCTGGATCGGTAAAATTGAAAATTTTGATTTTAAAACAATCTCTAAAATAATTATAACCAGCCTTTTAAATTACAAATATTCACTGCAGAATTTTATGCTTCTCACCTGGAAGGACAGAGGTGTAATAGTTCTGAAAACATTATTTGCTCTGTTTGTTATTTTATCACTTATATATTTATTTATATAGTCGATAGCGGGTATCTCGGCTCCGCTCGATGAGCGTTTGTGTAATTATATTTCGCTGGTCGAGCGGAGCCGAGACCAGACTACACGTTTTTAATAACCACAGCAGTATTTATCCCGCCATTTTTAAACAGAACTTTTTTATCATACGGCAGCGACATAATTTTTTCCATTTCAACAGATGGTGTGATAATCGCGTATCCGCATGAGCTGTATTTTTCACGGATGGTTCTTCCGATTTTTCTGTAAATGCTTTCTGCTGATTCCGCATTGAGTCTTTTCCCGTATGGAGGATTTAAAACTATAAGGCATTTTTTATCCTTTGGAATTTCAATATTATCTTTAAAAAAATCAAGCTTCTCTGCTTTTAGAATTTTTTCCATTCCTGCTGAAAGGATATTTTTTTCAGCTGTGATAACTGCTTCATCATCAATATCTGATGTGAATATTTTTCCGGTGAATTTTTTATCAGAATAACTAGTTTTAAGAATATGATTATACGCAGACTGCCGAAAAGAAGGCCATTTCATAAATGTGAAATCTCTCCCTGATCCGGGAGCTGTCCCGTTTAAAATCTGAACTGCTTCTATTGAAAATGTACCGGAACCGCACATCGGATCAATAAGCACATCATATTTTTGAATATCAGAAAGAAGCAGAATTGCTGACGCTGTTGTTTCCCTGACAGGTGCTTTTACTGTGAAAGACTTGTATCCTCTTTTGTATAAACCTTCACCTGTAGAATTCAGGCTTACCTGAAAAATATCATTGTCTCCGCGGATTAGAATTTCCTGCGTATTGTTTAATTGATTTTTATCTGATTTGACCGGTATATGCGATTGTATGCCTTTGATGACTTCTTCAGCAATCCTTCCTGTATGAATCAGTTTTGATTTTCTGACAGTTGTGCTGATGCTGATGCCGTACTCAGAGTTCAGATAAAGTTCCCATGGTTCTGCTGCAATTTTGTTTTTCAGGCTGGTGAAGAAAGTTGTCTGGAAAGAGGTTATCCTCATATATATTGCTGATATTGTCCGGCTTGATAAATTTGCTTTGTAGCAGTCTTCGAGCTTGCCTGCAAATTCAATTCCGCCTTCCACTCTGCTGATAATATTCTCTATGCCAAGGCTTCTTAATTCCTGCTCGGCAATTTCTTCAAACCCGGGCTGAACCACAGCAAAATATTCGTGTGATTTTCCTTTTATCTGGCGTTTGATTCTTTTTTCAAGATTTGTAATTTCTGCAGTCATTGTTTTTTCCTCATTACAGCAATAGTTTCAAGATGCGGAGTCTGCGGGAACATATCAAATGCGGAAAATTCATCAATACGGTAATTTTCAAACATTTCAATTTCAGTTTTAAATACAGTCGGGTTGCACGACATGTATACAATTTTTTCAGGATTGATTTCATTGATGTATTTTATCATTTTAGGATTTAATCCGCTTCGCGGAGGATCGAGTATGAGTGTAGTGAATTTCATATCAGGATTTTTTAAAAAATCGTATGAATCGGAACATTTAAATTCCGCATTTTTGATGTTGTTCAGATCTCTGTTTTTCTCGGCAGCAATAACTGCTTCATTGGAAATTTCAACACCCAGAATGCTTTCAGCTTTATCAGCGCAGTATAAAGTTATGCTTCCAACTCCGCAGTAAAGATCCAGAACATTTCCCTCAACTTCAGATTTTATTTTTTTGTACATGTCAAGCGCGGTAGAGGAATTTGACTGGAAAAATGAATTCGGAGTAATCATGAATTTTACTCCATTAAAATCTTCAGTAATATATCCTTTTTTAATGTCCAGAAAAATGTCGCCGAAATTTGAATCAGCCAGACCATCATTATGAAGAATCGTAATGGAATCTGCTTTTTCTTCGATCAATTTAATTATATTATCCAGCCTGTTATCTTTTTCAGATACAACAAAATTTACCATGGTTTCTCCGGTAAATTTTGCCTGCCTTAAAGTAACATAGCGGAGATAGCCTGCATGTTTCAGGTAATCGTATCCTTCAACTTCTTTAATTGCAGGACGCATGATTTCAAATAATACTGATGATTTTTCCTGCAGAAGAGGACATTCTTCCACATCAACAACAAATTTATAGAATCCGCGCTCCCTTAGCCCTGTTTTCCCGAAAGCGCAGACATAGTCCATTCTGTTTCTGTACCTGAATGATGTGGAAGGCTCAACTTTATCAACAGTGAGTATTCCTTCATATATATGATTTATATATTCTTTTTTTAATAGAAGCTGATTGTCATATGAAATATTCTGAAACATACATCCGCCGCATTTCCCGAAATGCCTGCATTCAGGAGCTGTGCCGTCAGCATATTTACTTATCAGCTCATCAAAATATTTTCTTTTCTTTTTTTTCATTATGTTCCTGATTAAATAAAATTTCCAATCCTTGACATGATGTGTCAGGGAAGAGGCTTGAAGTAATAATTTAATTCCATCTATCGATGTGACATCTATTGCGGCATTAGTTCATTCGTGAAAGGATATAATAGAAAGAGGATGCCGTGATTAGCTATAAATAATGGCAAATCTGATCAAATAAAAATGAATAATATATAATTTTAAAATTGTTTTTCTTTAAAAATTCAAATTCCTGAATAAATTTCTCTCTTGCATAAGCTTCTGTTTCAACAGTATACTGATGAAACTTTTCTTTTAGCTTCTTTCCTAATGCGGTCAGGCTGTAACCTTCTTTATTGGTTGCTTTTTCGATTAATTTTTCACCTAATATTTTTTCTGAATTTTTTATTTTACCCCACGCAGCCCTGTAGGACATTCCAATCTCTTCAGCAGCCTGTTTCAATGACCCGTGCTTTTCAATTTCATCAAGCAGCTGGTATCTGCCCTGTCCGAATATTACTCCTTCTTTCCTTTCAAAGCGGATATTAAGTATAATTTCAATTTCCTCAAAAACATTTTTCTTTTCTTTGTCAGGCATAATTATATCATCCGTTTTATTATATTAATTCAGTATATATAATATTTGTAATACAGATTATATAATCAAGTTTTTTATGTTTTCAAACAGTTTTATTTTTACCGCATATAGAGTTTTTATAAATAAGCATAATTATTATTAAGTATTTATTGATATTAATATAATTTTAAAAATTTAATCATCCCGAAAAGACATATATGTCAAATTAGACATATTATAAAAAAATGTTTAGTTTTTTTAAAATAGTCTTGACTCGTTTATATACAGATTTTTATCTTATGTCTAAGTTTCATAGTATTATATATAAAACCTTTTATTGAAAATTCGATTTCACCTATATATATTTTTTCTGCGCTTATATTCTATATTAGAGCTTTAAAAAAATAAAAATGGAGAAAGACTATGGACAAGCTTAGTCGAAGATCGTTTTTCAAAAGGGGAGCTTTATCTCTTGGAACCCTTGTCTCAACTTTCGGTCTGTCCTCCACTTCGTCATGGGCTGGCACAAAAGAGTTCAAGACAAAAAGGACAAAAGAAAGCACCACTGTCTGCTGTTTTTGCGGCGTGGGCTGCGGATTAATTACACAGACCCGCGACGGTGAAGTAATTAATGTTGAAGGGGATCCTAATCATCCTATCAACGAAGGTTCACTCTGTTCAAAAGGCGCAGCAATTTATCAGATTTACAAGAATAAACGCAGAAATGATTATGTAATGTACCGCGCACCAAAATCTCATGCTTGGGAAAAGAAAGACTGGAACTGGGCAATGCAGAAAATCGCTCAGAACATCCGCGAAACACGCGAAAAAACATTTATAAAAGAAGAAAACGGACTAATAGTTAATCGTACGAACGGGATCGCTCAGTTAGGAGGTGCGTCTCTCGATAACGAAGAATGTTATCTTGCTTCTAAATTTGCAAGAGCTCTCGGCATAACATACCTCGAACATCAGGCGCGGATTTGACACTCCGCCACGGTCGCCAGTTTGGGCGCCTCTTTTGGTCGTGGAGCCATGACCAACCATTGGAATGACATCGAAAATGCTGATGTTATTCTTATTATGGGAAGCAACGCAGCAGAGAATCATCCTATATCAATGAAATTTGTTCAAAAAGCCCGTGAAAAGGGCGGGAAGCTTATCAGCGTTGACCCGAGGTTTACAAGAACTTCAGCGGTTTCTGATCTTTACGCACCTCTCAGATCAGGTACTGATATTGCTTTTCTGAACTGTATAATCAATATCGCTCTTGAGTCAGACAAAATCAACAGGGAATATGTTATTAATTACACTAACGCTTCCTACCTTATAGATCCTGCTTACGGTTTTGATGATGGTCTGTTCTCGGGTTATGATATAGATAAGAGAAACTATAAAAAAGACAGCTGGAAATATCAGCTTGATGGAGCTGGAAACCCTGTTAAAGATCTGTCGCTTCAGAGTCCGAATTGTGTATATCAGCTTATGCGCAAGCATTTTGCCAGATACACGTTAGAAAAGGTTTGCGGAATCACAGGCTGTCCTGAAAATGTTTTAAAAAAAGTAGCGGATTTATATTTAACCACTGCTGCTAATGATAAAGCTGCAACAATAATGTATGCAATGGGAACAACACAGCATACAGTAGGAACACAGAATATCCGTTCATATGTAATTCTTCAGCTGCTCATGGGCAACATGGGAGTTGCAGGGGGCGGAATTAATGCCCTTCGCGGTGAGTCAAATGTTCAGGGTTCAACTGATATGGGACTTCTTTTCCATATAGTACCGGGATATATGCAGTCACCAACAAATAAAGACAAAGATCTTGCAACTTACCTTGAAAGAGTTGTTCCGAAAACCAATGATCCAAAGTCAATTAACTGGTGGAACAATACTCCTAAATACATGGTAAGTCTCCTTAAAGCATGGTGGGGAGAAAACGCCCAGAAAGAAAATGATTTTGCTTTCAACTACCTCCCGAAACGTTCAGGTGCTTACGATCATATTAACCTTTTTGAAGCTATGTTTGCAGGAAAGATTAAGGGTCTTATAGCATGGGGGCAGAATCCGGCAGTTGGCGGGCCTAATCTTCAAAAGGAAAGAAAGGCTCTTCAGCAGCTCGACTGGCTTGTCGTTTCTGAACTTTGGGAAACTGAGACAGCAGCTTTCTGGAAAGGACCGGATGAAAAAGATCCGACTAAAACTATTGATTCAAGATCTATAAATACTGAAGTATTTCTGCTTCCTGCTGTTTCATCTGTTGAAAAAGACGGATCAATAAGCAACTCCGGAAGATGGGTGCAGCACAGATATACTACAATTACTCCTGAAGATCCGGGCTGGCATGGAGATGCACGCTCTGACCTGTGGATTGTTGATGCAATGTACAAGTCTGTAAAAGAAGAGTATAAAAAGAATCCTGGAAAATTTGATGATCCTATAATGAAACTTAACTGGGATTACGGTACAGGAGAAAAAGCAGTAGATGTTCATAAAGAACCGGATGCAATTCTTGTAATGTCTGAGATTAACGGCTATAATATTAAAGACGGCAAGCGCACCGGCCAGGTTCCTGCATTCCCTGCATTGAAAGATGATGGAACAACCGCATGCGGATGCTGGGTTTACAGCGGATGCTGTGTTGACTGGAACGCAAAAGAAGGCAGCAAGGCTGATACGCACTTTAAAAAAATCAAGGTAAACGGCAAGGATAAAGAATTATCTCTCCGCTCTGCCAAGAGATTTGCAGAAAAAAATGAACCTGCAACAATGAAACTTATTGCAGAAGGAAGAGCTCCCGGAATGAATCACAACTGGTCATGGGCCTGGCCGGTAAATAGAAGAATCATTTACAACCGAGCTTCACTTGATGCGCAAGAGCAGCCTCTTGCTCCTAAGAAATGGGTTGTTAAATGGCTTCCGGATGCAGATAACGGCATTGATCCAAAAACAAATCTGCCTCTTCCAAGAGGCAAGTATATAGGTGATGTTGTTGACGGCGGCGGCACTAATGCTCCGAATACAAAGAATCCGTTTATAATGCTTCCTGAAGGACAGGCAAGGTTATTCACATCTGCTCTTGCAGACGGACCATTTCCTGAACATTATGAGCCGGTTGAGTCCCCTGTTAAAGGAAATAACATGTCCGGAACCAAAAATAATCCGGCAATTGTTTTATTTAACATGAGTAAAGACGATGTTGTCTGCAAACTTAATGATGTCGGAGCTCCAAAAGATTTCCCGATTGTAGCTACAACCTATAGAATGTCGGAACACTGGCAGGCTGGAGCCATGACACGGAATCTTCCATGGCTTGCTGAACTTGTTCCTGATCTTTTCATTGAGATGAGTGAAGAGCTGGCTAAAGAAAGAAAAATCAAGCACGGAGATAGAGTGCAGGTTTCTTCTTCAAAGGGCAGCATTAAAGCTTATGCTCTGGTAACTTCAAGATTTAAGCCTTTTAATATCGTTGATTCTGATGGTACAAAGAAGAAAGTCCATGAAATAGGAATACCGTGGCATTTCGGATATATGGGTATCGCTACAGGTGATTCCTGTAATATCCTTACTCCGCACGCGGGTGATGCCAACACAAACATACCGGAGTTTAAGGCATTTCTCTGCGAAGTGAAAAAGGTATAAGGAGAGGCAACCATGAAATCAGTAGATAAACAAAAAGGTTTTTTAATAGATACAACAAAATGTATGGGCTGCAGAGGCTGCCAGGTTGCATGCAAACAGTGGAATGAACTGCCTGCTGAAAAAACAAAGTTTGTCAGCGGGGGGCTGGGCAGTTATCAGAATCCTTCAAATATGTCCGGAAAAACATACACTGTCATTAAATTTTTTGAGATTAAAGATGATAAAAATAATCTTACAAACTGGATATTCAGAAAAGACCAGTGTCAGCATTGTCTTGAACCTGCATGCGAGTCAGCTTGCATCGTAAGTGCTATTAAAAAAACACCGGAAGGCCCTGTTATCTGGGATGGCAGCAAATGTATAGGATGCAGATACTGCATGGTGGCGTGCCCTTACAACATTCCTAAGTTCGAGTGGGACAAAGCAGTGCCTGATATCAGGAAGTGTACTCTGTGTTATGATCGTATCCTTGAAGGACTTGCTCCGGCATGTGCAACAACCTGTCCAACAGGTGCTATTTTATTCGGCGATCGCTCTGAACTGATTAAAGTCGGCGAGAAGCGCATGAAAGGCAATCCGGAGAATTATCATCAGCATCTCTACGGCAAGGAAGAAGTGGGCGGAACATGCGTTATGTACCTCGGAAAAGTTCCTCTTGAGCAGCTTGATTATCCAAAGAATCTGCCGACACAGCCGCTTGGAATGAAAACAGCGCCTGCCATGCATGCCATACCTGGCGTTGTTATGGGCTTAAGTGTTGTTCTTGGTCTTGCATCCTATGTAATCAACAGAAGGATTGAGAATCAGGAACTTGAGAAAAAGGAGGGTAAGTGATCATGGATATAAAAGAGATAAAAACTAAGATAATGCCGCTGGTTGATAAAGGCATTGTAAAAACTAAATCAATTCTCGACTATCTCGGATTCGACTTTAAAAAGTTAAATATTGATATTGGAATTGAGATAATGCCGCACTTTAAAAACACAGGAAAAGGAATTAAAATTCTTCTCGCTCTTGTGGTGATTGCGGTATTTCTTGCAGCAATAAGATTTGTATTCGGTATAGGCGCTATCTCAAATCTGACTGACGGGTATCCATGGGGCGTCTGGATCGGATTTGATGTAATGTCAGGCGTTGCACTTGCTGCTGGCGGTTTTACTACTGCAGCACTCGTTCATTTATTCGGCAGGGAGAAATACCATCCTGCAGTGCGTCCTGCCATTATCACAGCATTTCTCGGCTATGTTCTCGTAGCCGTAGGTCTTCTTGTTGACCTTGGGCGTCCATGGGACATCTGGCATCTGTTTCTGTACTGGAATAAGGATTCAGCTCTTGCAGAAGTTGGATGGTGCGTAGTTCTTTATCTATGTGTTCTATTTATAGAATTTCTGCCGGTTGTTCTTGAAAAATACAAAGCGGAAAAACTTATAAAAATATACAACATTGCTGCTCCATGGTTATGTGTATGTCTTGTTTCTGTCTTTGTATTGATTATGACATCAAGCACACAGTATATGATGGTTGTTTTTGCACTTCTTGTGATTTTACTTATATTTTTCGGGCTTACAATCGCAAAAAGCGGTACAATGCTGATTGTATATATGTCCGGGGTAATTTTCTCAACAGCACACCAGTCTTCACTAGGTACACTGATGCTGCTTGTACCTACAAAACTTAATTCACTCTGGTACACGCCTGCGCTTCCGCTATATTTTTATGCATCTGCGATTGCTGTCGGTTTCGCAATGGTAATATTTGAATCTACATTCTCATCAAAAGGATTCGGATTTAAACTGGAGACTGAAGTAATACAGGGTCTTGGCAAAATTTTAAGATGGCTTGTGCTTTTTGTTTTCGCTTTCAGAGCAGTCACTCTTTATATGCAGACCGGATTCAGATTCAGCGCTGATATTTACCAGATCGTATTTTTTGCAATAGAGATTATAGGCGGACTGCTGATCCCGATTGTACTTCTGTTCGCTTCATCCGATCCGAAAACGGTCTTCAGGGCTGCTGGAATGTATGTATTCCTCGGGGTTGTTCTGAACAGATTCAACGTTTCATTCATTGGTCTTCCAGTTCCGGGATATTCAGTTTACTGGCCGCATCCATTTGAGATTTTAATCTCAGCTGGAGTCGCTTCTGCCGGAATACTGGTTTATTATTTAATAGGAAAGAATTTTCCTGTTTTTGAAAAGCACGAATAGATTCTAATTTTTAAAAAAATTAACATAAAGGCTGTTATCTGAAAAGGTATCAGCCTTTTTTTTTATGGCTTTAATATTTATTTTATAAAAAAATTACTTAAGAATGTTACTTGCTTTCAGAACAAAGAAAATACCGGATGTCTCAAAATTTACTGAAACTTATATAATTTTATTTAAGGGAGATTTTTATGAAGGAAAATATTTTAAATAAAAATGAAGCAATAAAAGATCCTTCTTTTAAAAAAAATAAAATTAGTAATAGAAAATCTTTTCAGCAAAGGCTAGAAGAAATATCAGATTCTATTATTCAGCGAATGGGTTCAAATGCATCGCTTATAGCGCATACAATTTTATTCACAGGAAGTTTTATATTTATTTTATTCGGATTTAATGTCACAGATGTATTATTGGTGTTAACCACAGCAGTATCACTGGAGGCAATTTATTTAGCGATATTTATTCAGATGTCTGTAAATAAAAACACTAAAAGCTTGAAGGAAGTAGAAAAAGATATTGATGAAATTCAGGAAGATGTTGAAGAGATACAGGAAGACATTGATGAAATCCAGGAAGATGTAGAGGAAATCGAGAAAGATGTTGACTCAATTGAGAAAGATGTTGATGAGCTTCAGGAGGATGTAGAAGAAATACATGAAAATATTCAGGAAGATGAAAAAGAGGAAAGTGAAGAGGAAAAGCGTGAAAAAGAACGTGATGCCCGGATAATGCGTGTACAAGGTTCTCTCGGTTTAATTCAAAGACAGCTTGATATCCTTGTTGAAGAAATGAGAAAAGAAAAAAATGAACAGCATCCGAATAAATAGCGCCTGTTGAAATATTATTGAATTGGCAATCATAAATGGTCTGCGTTTTATATAAAAGAAATATCGGGAATTTAAGAATTTCATGAAAGAATATTATATATAAATTTCATTTGACAATTTTTTGTGTGATTCATACTTGCCTATGTTTTAAATAAAAATTACGGAGGATTAATATGTTATCAGGAATCGGAATGCCGGAAATGGTAGTTATATTTTTAATTATTTTTGTACTTTTTGGAGCAAATAAAATTCCAACACTTGCTAAAGATTTAGGAAAAGGCATTAATGAATTTAAAAAAGCTATGAATGGCGAATTAGACAAAGAAGAAAAAAAAGAAGGGACTAAAAAATCATAAATTTTATTATTTTTTTTTAAAGTAATAAATTCAATCTGCGTTATCCATTTTTTATATTGATGAATTCATAATTGATTATTTTTTTTATAAGGGACTGTTAACTCTATGAGGGTGACAGTCCTTTTTATTTATCAATTATAAAAATATTTGTATTTTTTTTTGTTCTAATGAATGCAAGAGCTCTGACAAGCAAATCACGAATGTTTTGTAAGCTTATTCCTGATATCTTTATTGCATGAAATTTAATTAATATTTTCTGTTTGCAGACGTATTATCAGGAATTTAAGTTGCTTTTATATCTGAAACTCCTGAAAAAAGAAAAAGTAAAAGAATAAATTATAAAGGAAAATTAAATGGATCCAAAGGCTGAAAAGGCTTATTCAGATGAAGATGTTAATATATTTAAACATGAATCCGAAGCAGAACAGAATGATTTGCACCGGGTGTTCAATGGTGCGTCTGCACTTATTGCTCTGGCTCATTGGGCGCCTGAGAATGTTCAGACAGTAGAGGAAATTGAAGGGGGAATAACTTTTTTTCCAGGATCTCTTCTCGAACTCAACAGGAGAACCGGACTGAAGGAAAAGCATATTTGTGACAAGGATACCCGGGTAATAGATCTAGCAATGAAAGCTGTTGATGAATTAATCATGAAAAAAACATATGACGGCAGACCGATTCCCCTTGAAGAGATAGATCTGATAATATATTTCAGCGGCATATCCCGTGAATATGAAGAGCCTGCTACTGCAGTGCTCATTCAGGATAGACTGGGTCTAAGTGGTCAGATGGCTTTTGATGTCAGTGATGCATGTATGGGATTCATCGATGCCTGGTGCATCGCAGATGCCATGATAGCAACAAAAAGAATCAGGATGGCGCTTCTTGTATCTGCTGAAAAAACATCTGTATTATCTGAAAACGCTTTAAAAATAGTAAATGCCGGCGGAGATATAATGGATCAGTTTTCCTCGTTCACTATGGCTGACGGCGCTGTTGCTGCAGTTATTGGTCCGCAATCAAGCGGCACCAAAGGCATTAATTTAATGGCAGGAGCGAGAGAGAGTTATGGAGAATATAATAGTTTGTGTTTTTTAAAGAGTTATTTTGAGGGAATCATGAGATCACAGCCTAAGCAGTTATTTGAAGCAGCTCTTTCAAAATTTTTACCTGTGACAGAAGCTGTTCTCAGCCGGCTAGATTGGAATAAGGATACTATAGACCTGTTTATCACACATCAACCTGCAATACCTGCAATGAAGAAAGGCGCGGAGATGCTTGGAGTTTCCTATGAAAAGGCCGGAGTTACATTTCCTGAATACGGGAATATTGGTGCAGTGTCAGTGCCTTTCACCTTGTCTTTTTCGTTAGCAGAACAAACGGAATGGAAAAAACAGCGGATTATGTGCATTGCTCTTGCTTCCGGTATTGGGATAGGAGTTCTTGGTCTTGAAACATATGATCATAAAACAGGTAAAGTATAATGAACATTTCCGGTTTTAATACGGAAAGTAAATAAATATAGTTGCTTTTAGTTTCTGAAACGTTGATAACGGTTGGTGAGCATATCTAACCATAGTTCCCGGGATGCTGCAGTATGCTGTTTATTCAATAGCAGGCTGTGAAAATTTTCTATTTTTTAATAATAGTTTTCTGTAATGAAAAGAGAATTTAAGTCTGTTTGAACGTTTCATTTCTGTGATTCTTGAATCAGCAAACGGGATTACTTTTCTCTATATTATGAGATAAAGAGAAATATATATTCGATCAGAGGACTACTAATGGAAAAATTAATGTTATTATTTATAAGAATATGCATAACAGCGGCATCAATACTTCTTATTGCAGTTTTCCCGTCATGCGGCAAGGAATCGAAATCTCTATCAGGCGGCGAAAAATTCGTCATTGATGACAACGCCCGTGCAGCTCACCTTGAAGCATCTAACCTGTTTGAACAGTATCTCAAAGGAAGACCTGAGGCTGAGGCGAAAAACAAGGCAATCAAAGCATTCAGTAAATGGTGCCGTGTGCCGGGTTCTGTGAAATATGTGGAAGATGCTGTCAGGCAGATTCCGTTTAATGATGACCTTTGGGGCAAAATAACTGATTATGTTTATATTGCTTATTGCAACGAATATAGAAAAAAAGATGCACTTATACTTTTTGAAAAATTACAGTCCAAAGTTGAATCGTCTCAGGCGCGTTCTGTTATGCTGTTCCGTACCGGCAGAAACAGGATGTTGAATGGAGATGCAAATGGAGCCCGTTCGTGTTTTAATGAAGTAATCAAGCTTAATGCAGATAATTTTTATATTGAAAACAGTAAATTACATCTGCATGATATGGACAATCTTTCTATAGGAAAAATGGCTCCAGACTTCAAAGTTACGGACATAAAAGGCAATGCTGCAACATTAAAGGCTTTCAAGGGTAAACATATTATACTATTTTTCTGGAATTCATACTGCCCAATGTGCAGCGGATACATTACTGCAATAAAAAATATTCAGTCAAAGAAAAAGAATACTCCGATTGCTGTAATTGCTGTTGGCATACATGATACAGTTATAAACCTCAGTAAATACGCAAAAGAGAACAATATGCCATGGATTATTGTCAGCGAGGAAAATTCCATTATCAAAGATATTAACACAAAGCTTATGTATGCGTTCAACGCACACGAGATCCCGTATATATGCATTCTGGATCCTAATGGGATTATCAGGGATAAAATAAATCCTGAAGAGGAATCGGTTAAAACCGTTGAAATTGAATCGCGTATTGAAAAAGCACTGGAATAGGAATCAGCTGATATTTTTATTATTAATAGGGACTGTTAAAAATGTTTATGCTTATTTCCGGAATGTGTGTATATTAAATCCAATATATTAATTTTGGAGAAAATTATGGAAAATAAAATTTCAAGGAAAAAATTTTTAGCTTTTACCGGAATTGGAGCTGCAGTTTTAGGTTCTATAGGAATAACATCTTATGTAAATAAAAGACAGCAGTCTGAAGCTGTTAAAAAAATAAAAAGTATTGATATCAAGGGCCACGGTAAATCCGGTCCGCCAGTGATAATATCGGAAATTAGCAGATCATTAAAAACGCTGCCTGATGCAGTTGAAATAGAGAAGTCTCTCAGGGTTGTAATGGAAAAACTTGGAGGATTCTCCTGGCTGAAAAAAGGAGACAGGGTATTACTGAAAGTATCTTCCAATTCCGCTAATGCCTATCCATCCGTAACCCGGCCGGAGCTTGTAATGGCAATGTCTTCTATTCTTAAAAAGGAGGGAGCAGGTGAAGTAATTATGGCTGATATGTCCGGAGTTCAGACAGTTCATCACAGCCCCTCAATTAAAAAAGGTTCAACCAGAGAAGTTTTCAGAAAAAACGGACTGCTTGCTGCTGCAGAAAAAAGCGGCTGTACAGTTCATGCTTTTGAAGAAGGCGGATATGATAATTTTTTCAAGGCTGAATCAAGGCACTTTACCCACTGGTCAGGACCTGTAATGCTTCCGAATATCATAAAAAAAGCTGATCATATAATTTACTTGAACAGAATATCAACCCATTTAATGGGAGGCGCAACTCTTGCATTGAAAAATGCGGTTGGCTGGCTCAGAGAGGACAGCAGGCTTGAGCTGCATAGAGATGGAAATAGTTTTATGGAAAAGTGCGCAGAGATAAATGCAGCAGATGAAATTCAGAAAAAATTCCGTATGGCAGTTTCAGAAGCGTCTTTGATCCAGACAACAGTCGGCCCGGATTTCGGCAAAACAGTTTTCATGGATCCGCCGCTGCTTGTAGCTTCTAAAAATATTGTAATGCACGATATTGCAGCATGGCACATTTTGCAGTATGCAGCAGATGAAAAAACAAATTATCTGATTAAAAAACTGGATTTTTATCCAATGCTATCAAGCTTTATAAATAAGGGTTTTGTTATTTCTGAATGGGGGTCAGAGCATGGGAAGAAATATACGGATATTATTGCTCCTTCCAGGGATAAAGATCCGCGAAAAAATATAATTATCAGGCGCGGATTACAGATATTCAGTCCTGAAGCTTCTGAAATTAATCCGGTATTTATTGGCAATTTTCATGAAAATGTAAAGAAATATTTTGCATAACTTCAATTGATTTAAGGCCGGTTCTAAAAACTATAGTTTTTCCCACCGGGCCTTAGTTCATTTAAGGAAAAAACCAGTATTTTCCATTTAAAATTTATGATAAATACAGGTTTTTTAGGACCGCCTTTAATTTTTTATTAATTACTATTAATTACTTTACTTTTAAAATCACTGCACTATTATTATACAGTTGTCAATTTATTGATAAACATGGAAATGTAAGTAATGCAAGATAATGATATTAACATGTCACAAGTATTAAAGCAGCCGCGAGGAGCCTGTCTGGTTGCCAACACCTCAGTCGGAAATATTCAGGTTTTTATTCCTGTAGAAGTATTAAAAGATGCATATGTTCCCAATCAGGGATTTCCTGATTATTATATTGTTTCAGATGATTTTCTTTCGGAAAATACGGATTTTTTTAATTTCGGAGGATTTGAATTTCCTGCCTACACCAAGTTTATTACCGGTTCAAAAGTTAATGTAGTATGCGAAAAATTTCAGGTTGAAATAATTGAAGAAAATATAAATATATCGATTCAGGCTGAGCCGGATAAAATTAAACTTGATCTGGAATCCATGTATTTGCCGGAAGATAAAGATCTTGTCCCGGATCTGCTGGCTGAGAGCATGGATCTAAGCGGAAAACATACTGTTGATGAACTTCTGAATATTATCTGTTTTGAAAAAGGGAAAATCACTCTTCAGAAAAAAGATCACGATGGCAGTGTTACAGGTGAGGTGGAAGTTTTTAAACTTGCTCCGAATAAAATTGAAATTTATGACAGGGTCCAGGAAAAATGGCACGGCCCGTTTACTTTAAATTATAAAGCGCCATCAAAGCTAGCTAAAGAACGGTTTTCTCCATATTATATAAAAAAAAATCTTCAGCATGGGTTTCCATATGTTAATACACTTGCCTATATAGCTTCCGCCTCCGGGCTCGATTTGTATGATAAAAAGCAGAATCCTTCGCACCGTTATGGCGATACTACCGGAGCATGTTATATTGATAAAAACGGGCGTATTGTTATTGTAGATCCTCCTATCAATACACCTTATCTTTTACTTGATTCAAAAGTCAATTTTCATAATATTGATGCAATTGTAATAACCCACTGCCATGAGGATCATGATGGCGGTCTGGTATCTACATATCTAAGTCTTCCGAACAATGTTCCGGTTTACATAACTCCAGCAAACAGGCAGAAAGAAATAATAAAGATATTAAACAATTTAAGCAGCGGCATAAGTGATCACAGCCTGTTTTTTACTTCAGAAGATGTTGAAAGCATTTTTAATTTTCAGGATATTCACATGCGGCACCCGATACAGTTAACAGGTGATTTCAGCTTTGAATTTTTTCACTCATGGCATTCTGTTGAGGCTGTAGGTTATTATTTATATAATAAACAGGGACAGCGTCTGGAGTACTGGTCCGGGGATACACAGCTTCTGCTGGATAAAGTGAATCAGGCTGCAGACAAAGGAGTAATGACACAGCGCAGGGCGGATCAGCTGATTAATTTAAAACCGAGCCTGCATTATTCAATTGAAATGGGCCTGCCTGAATATCTGCATAACAGCCTTGATGCTGTGTTTCAGCTGATTGAACGCAATAATATAAATCCTGCGACTATTACAGTTACTCACACAGCCAAGGATCAGGGCATAAAGGAAATGAACCTGGCAAAAACCGGAGCTCTGATAGATTTAAATACCGGCCGTCTTATTGATATTGAAAAATATAAGTTTACCGGGAAAATAAATATATATAACGAAATAATTTCAATAGCAGCAATGAGTAAAATTTTTAAAAATAATCCTTCCAAACAGGAAGAGTTCGCATCCTGCTGCAGTATTGACTCTTTTGAAAGCGGCGAGCTGATATATCAGACCGGCGACCCTGCTGATTACACTTACTTTTATCTTGATGGGGGGTATGGTCATATTGTACTTGATCGCCCGATGGGATTATCTGAAAAGGAAAAAATAATCGACTCAATGAACAGCAGGGAACGTTACCCTGATCTGGTGGCTCATAGATATCAGCGGGGAACTATACTAGGTGAAGGCTGTTTTATCAATAAAAAAGTCCGGACAAAATTTGTTTACGCAGTAGGCAAGCCGCGTTACCTTAAAGTTCCATATAACGCATGGCAGATTCTAATGGATGAAAAAGAATTTACTGCATTCAAAAATAAAATGATTCTGAGCCTCGCCATCCGCCAGATGAAGCTGCCTGGCAGAATAGCAGTTTCAACTCCATTCGCAGGTGTGGATCTTCCGATAATTGAAGAGCTGATTACAAGTAAAGCAGGCTTCTTCAGTTTTAAATTTGGTGATTATCTTATCAGGCAGGGAAAACCTCTGGAATATATTTATTTTATTACAAGGGGATCTTTTAAAGTTACAAAACAGCCGAAGCTTATAGAAAAATTTATTGAAAAGGAAATAATTATTGCTGAGCAGTATGTTTTCTCTGATGAATCCGCCTGCCTTGTCGGTGAAATGTCGCTTCTCGATAATGCAGGTTTGCCTAAAAGCAATATTGTTATTACCAGCGAAACTGCAGATGTAATTGCTTTTTCAAGGGAAGCTGTTCTGGAGCTTGCACAGAATAATCCGCGGCTGAGCCTTAATTTGAGACTCATGTCCATGAAAAGAAAAATTCAAAATTATGAAAAACTTAAAAATGCTGAAAAAACACAGAGCTCAAGCGGGCATATGCTGAGTCTTGAGGATGAGATATTAAAAATTAAATATGATCCTCTGACTTTATCAATGTCTGATTATACTGAAATAATTAACTGGCTGCCTTCCGGTTTAGATAAGACCAAAAAATAATGAATAGAACACGGATGACGCGGATTGTTTATGATTTTTTAAGATTTTTAAAATAAAGTTTGAACTCCGGCTTTTTATCTCTCTCAGTTTAGATATCGTAAATATGGTTTTGGTAAAAAAAGGATTAAAGAATAGAACACGGATGACACGGATTTTAAAAGATTTAAAAGATTAATGTTTAATCTATAGTTATTTTCAATAATCTTTATCACAATTGTAATATAATTTTATAAAATAATTTCAATATTTATTCCAGTTAATAAATCCTAATCCTTATCCGTGATCATCCTAAAAATCCGTGTCATCCGTGTTCCATTGTTTTTTATTTATCTAAGCTT
This sequence comes from uncultured Leptospirales bacterium, assembly GCA_964392365.1. Classification (GTDB taxonomy): domain Bacteria; phylum Spirochaetota; class UBA4802; order UBA4802; family UBA5550; genus CAYMPH01. The sequence goes on along the minus strand of CAYMPH010000007.1, from coordinate 85,161 downwards.
AGATATGCTTTTAAACAAAAATAGCTTGACTTCATTTATAGTATGTTTTTTTTCATTATAAAATTATTCTGAAGCTTGTTATTCCCGCATCTTTTCTGCAGCCAACTTCTATGAAAATTTAATAAAAAAAAGGAAATATAATGAAAAAAATTGCTATAATAAGCCTTTTTATGCTTATATTCTTATCATGCCAGTCGTCACCTGAGCGTAAAAATTATAACACTGAAGAGTGTTTTGCATTTGCAGACTGTCTGTATCGGAATGAAAAAAACGATAAATCAGTTTGTGCAGTTCTCGGAGAAGCGTGCAGGGATTCTCTTAAGGAAAAACGCACTTATGACAGACTGAAATTCTGTAAGGAAAACCAGTTCGGGAATATGACTGAGGCGGAGTGCAGGTTGTTTTTGAATCAGAAATAAATAACTTATTTATTTCTCCCCATTTTTTATAAGGGGGTATAGATGGGTAAAAAACTGATTTTTTTAATGTTTCCGAAAATATTTTTTCAAAGGAATTAATGCTTGAAATTGGAACCCATTAAAAAAAATGTCAATTTATGGGAACATTTAAAAATTAGTTTTTTCAGATAGAAAATATGGAAAAACTAATTTTTACTTATGTTGTGAACCCAAGGGAATGTCAATAAAATGATTTATCGAGATTCCCTTATCTTTTAAAAAAAGAATATGGAGAAGAAAATGGTAGCAGATGGAAAATATGTAGTAATAGATTATAAAGGGTCATTTGAGAATGGCGATGTTTTTGATACAAGTGTCGGCGCTCAGCCTCTTGAGTTCCAGTCCGGATTGGGCATGATGATTCCCGGTATCGAAAAAGCGGTTATTGATATGAATATTGGCGAAGAGAAAAATGTTGTTATCCTGCCTGCAGACGGTTACGGCGATTATGACAAGACTCTGATGCATGAATTTCCTATTGAAGAAATCAGGCAAAGCTTTGAACCTGAGGTTGGCATGAGAGTTATGGTTGAGATGGGCAACGGAAGAAGTGTTCCGGCTGAAATCAGCTCTATCACTGAAGATAATGTTGTTTTCGATATGAACCATCCGCTTGCAGGGAAAACGCTTAATTTCTGGGTTAAACTCCTTGAAGTTAATGATGAGGCAAAGTACAGCACACATGGCGGATGCGGCTGCTCAGACAGTTCCTGTTCCGATAAAGGCTGTTCTGATGAAAGCGGCGCTGATTCAGGAAGCTGCGGCTGCGGCTGTTAAAAAAGACTTTAATAAAAGAATTTATATTTTGATTGTTTACTTTTTTGTGTTATTGTCAGTTTATAGATAATTACAGGTAGCTGCGAAATATAAATTCTTTTTTTTATTTAATCAGATGAACATTTCCTAAATAATACTGCTTAAAACGCCGTCATCGCAGGAAGGGATTACATAAACTTCCACAGTATTATTAATAATTTTAATCAGTATAAGAATTCCGTCCTCAGATGTTTTGTCGCATTTTTTTGAAGACCAGGCAATTGTGTCGGGTTTCTCCAATCTTGAAAATTTAGAAACTACCACTTTATTGATTTTTTTCAATGTGTAGAAATTATATATTTTGTTCGCAAGGTCTTTTCCGGTTTTTAAATCTTTAACCGGGATCTGGTATTTTATCCCGCCGAATTGACTCTTTTGTACGCTGTTTACCCTCATGTAAACCGGATATTTGATATTATCTATTTCAATAATGCCTTTAGTCACTGGATATTTTTTATCAGATAGATTTTTTTCTGCAGTATTCTGCGCATTTGCGTAAGATAAAATTAATAATCCCGCGCACAGCATTACAGGAATAATTTGCAGCAATAATGGCGTTTTCTTCATTTTTTACTTCCGGTTTATAGATAATAACATTCAGAATAAATTTTATATCTCAGGAAAAGGCAAGAGTTTTTTTAAAATCAGATTTTATTTTTTGATTCATCGGCGCTGCATTACTATTATAGTGAGGTCATCTCTTACAGGAACATTGCCGATATAATTGTAAAATTTTTCAAGGATGCTTCCCATTATCTGATCAGTGCCGCTGGAAGGTGCTGAAGCAAAAGATTCTATAAGATTTGCTGTTCCGTACTGATGTTCCCCGGAATTTCTCGATTCAATGAGGCAGTCGGTATAAAACAGAAGAGTATCACCCGGATTTATCTGGAATGAAACAGTTGAAAAACTGTTTCCGAAGAGAGCTTTTCCAAGCAGACCTCCGGTGTTGTTATAATCTTCACCCCCGGCAGTTCTTACTTCTCCGGTTATGTAATTCCGTACCAGTATTTCGCAGTGACCGGCATTTACATATTCAACTGTATTGTCATTGAATCGCACCATAATGCCTGTCAGATAATTTGTAACCCGTTCGAGTTCTGCAATAAGACGGTCGGCGAAACGTTCCATTACAGTTTCTAGCGGCAGATCTATCATTTTTATAAAGTATCTGAATGCTATTGATTTCGCAAGAATTGTTATGAGTCCGGAAGAAATGCCATGACCTGAAACATCAAAAATTGATACTCCTGCAAGTCTGTCATCTATAGTATAAAAATCAAAAAAATCTCCGGATACTCCTGTTACAGGTTTGAGCATAAAAGATGTTTCCCATTCTCTGGAAACCGGCGGCTCTGACGGGAAAAAACTTTCCTGCACATTAACAGCCATAAGCATGTCCCTTGCTGCTGCAGCATGGCTTTCTTCAAGGCTGATATTGGCATCTGTCAGAAATTCATTGGCAGCATCGATCTCGGATTTGGCTGTTTCAAGATTCAGGTAAGCTTTAGTCAGCGCTTCTGTGCGGTTTTCAACCATTTCCTCTAACCGGTTGGTGTATTCTGCAAGTTTAACATTTGCTGTTTTCAGATTTGAATGAGTTTCACCGAATCTGCGTATAAGAACAATAGCCATGCCGAGAATGAACATGAAAATGCCGATATGCGTAATGGTTCTCTGCCTTATAGAAGTGTCGGAGATGAAAACAGCTCCGATCATGTCCCATATTACAGCTGTACAAAGAAAAATGAATGCGAAGAGAAGAATTTTTGCATCCGGATTGCCGCTTTTGATTTCCCTGTACATGATATACAGTGAAATCAGCATTGAGGTAATAACCCCTATGTAAAACGGGAGTCTTATTTCGAGTTTATGAATTATACCGGAATATCCTGCAATTAGTAAAAGAATTTCGAATATCAGTAATACAATTATCATATTTTTCAGCAGTTTATGGTGCTTGTTTTTGAATATGCTGTCGAGAAAAAGGGCGAAAGCAATCGGCATTATAAAAAGAGCAATCAGCCAGGCATCAATAAGAAGTGACGGATGATGAAAAAAAAGCTGCAGAGTAGATGTATGAAAAAAAGTATATACAGCTGTTGCAAGAACAAATATGCTGAAAGAAAAATATTCTTTAAATTCAAGTTTTCTGATAAAAATAAAAAACCCGAAAATTGAAATAAGTATATAGAGGCATCCTATGATCATTCTGTCCAGGTCATTTGTTACCATGCCTGTTATGAGTTCCGCCCTGGAACCGATTTGCGGTTTTTTGGATATGCCGATATAATGATAGTTGGAATAAAAACGGGCATACATGTATTTGCCGTCAAACGGGCGATCAAGATTAAGTATAGACCATTCCATTCCGCCGTATTTCCACTCTGTTTTGAAAATTTCTCCAACAGAAAGAATTTTTTCCCCATCAATATAAATTTCCATTGCTTCAAAGAGATATGGAAAATAAATAGCCGGGTCAATCCAGTCTTTATCCTCAAGTTTTACCCTGAACCAGGCATATGTATAATCACTTCGATCAAGAAGAATTTTATTTATTGGAGTCCAGTCTGCGGGTTTGTTATTCAACGTCCATAATGGAACGCCAAATTCATCATATGGGGAATCGCCTGTGCGGTATTCCCATCCGTCTGCGATCGGCGAGATTCCTTTCGTGACAGCGAAGGATGGTAAAGTTGCACTTAATATGAGCGCAAATAATGTAAGGATGTATAATGCTGATTTCATAGATTATTCTTAATTGATTTTTTCAGCATGAAATCTGTCAACAATGATAATTGATAAAATAAGCTGAATTTATATTTCTTTAAATAAGCTGATTAACTCTTGACATATAAAACATCTTTTGAAATTAAAGATTCATTAAATATTATATTTTACTGAGTTTTAAAAGAAAAAGCTGCTGTATTTCTGTATGCTTTTGCTGGAATAAATATTTTATCAGGATGAAAAATGAAGGGTAGAATTGAAATAAATCAGGGACTATGCAAGGGATGCGAATTATGCATTTCTTTCTGTCCAAAAAATCTTATTATTCTTTCGGATAGTCTGAACGCAGCCGGTTATATTCCTTCTGAGTTTAAAGGCGGGAATGAATGCACAGGATGTGCTTCATGCGCCATAGTTTGTCCGGAAGTGGCAATTGAGGTGTACCGTGGCTAAGGTTTTAATGACAGGAAACGCTGCAATAGCAGAGGCTGCGATAAGAGCAGGATGCCAGTGCTATTTTGGTTATCCTATAACTCCGCAGAATGAACTTACAGAATACATGGCTAAGAATCTGAGCCGGAGGCCTGGATGCACATTTCTTCAGGCCGAAAGCGAAGTTGCTGCAATAAATATGGTTTACGGAGCGAGTGTTGCAGGAGTCAGGACAATGACTTCATCTTCAAGCCCCGGCATCAGCCTGAAGCAGGAAGGCATTTCTTATCTCGCTGCCTGCCAGCTCCCATCGGTAATTGTGAATATGTCAAGGGGAGGCCCGGGCCTTGGAAGCATTTCTGCAGCTCAGTCAGATTATTTTCAGTCAACACGCGGAGGCGGACACGGTGATTACAGAACGATCGTGCTCGCTCCTTCTTCAGTTCAGGAACTTGCAGATGAGACGCATAGAGCGTTTGATCTTACTGATAAATATGCAATACCGGTAATAATTCTGGGCGACGGAATGCTCGGTCAGATGATGGAACCTGTTGAGTTTAAATATGAAGCGCCGAAGACTCTGCCTGTGAGAGCTAACGGTCTCAGAGGCGCGAATGGAAGACCTAGCCGTTTTGTCCGTACATTCACTTCTGTTCCTGCCGAGCTTGAAGAGATGAACTGGAGCCTTTACAGGAGATACCAGCTGCTTCAGAAAGAAGAAGTTGCATGGGAGAATTATCTGACTGATGACGCGAAACTTGTGATAACCGCATTCGGTGTCGGCGCCCGAATAGCCAAGGGCGCGATCAAGCAGGCACGCGCTATGGGAATGAAGGTCGGCATGTTCAGGCCTGTGACTCTGTGGCCTTTTCCGTCTGATCAGCTGAAAGCGCTTTCTAAAACTGTGAAATTTTTCCTCGACTTTGAAATGAATATGGGGCAGATGATTGATGACGTAAAGCTTGCTCTTGATGGAGCAGGGGATGTGACTTTTTACGGCAGGCCCGGCGGAGTCATACCGACACCAACAGAGGTGCTTCGAGTGATTACACGTCTTTACTATCAAAAGGGATTAAGCTGATTATATGGAAAAAATATTTACTAAACCGAAATCTTTGAAAAACGCAGTATTTCACTACTGCCCGGGATGCGGACATTCGATTATCCACCGCATAACCTGCGAGGTGATTGACGAACTTGGCATACAGGATAAAACAATCGGTGTGCCTCCTCCCGGATGCTCGGTATTTGCATATTATTATTTTGATGTTGATATGGTTGAGTCAGCTCACGGGCGCGGGGCTGCAGTTGCCACAGGAATCAAACGAGCATTCCCGGAATCTATAGTATTCACTTATCAGGGTGACGGAGATCTCGCTGCAATCGGTGCTGGTGAAACGCTTCATGCTGCAAACAGGGGAGAAAACATCACTGCAATTTTTATTAATAATGCGGTTTATGGCATGACCGGAGGACAGATGGCTCCAACAACTATGCTCGGCATGAAAACTACGACATCTCCTCTCGGGCGCGACAGCATATTTGACGGTCATCCTATCAAAATGAGTGAGATTCTTGCTCAGGTGAAAGGTACCTGTTATATTGAAAGAACAGCTGTGAACAATCCGGCTAATATCAGAAAAGCAAAAAAAGCTATAAAAAAAGCATTCCAGAACCAGATGAACGGTCTGGGATATTCTCTTGTTGAAATACTTTCCCCGTGCCCCACTAACTGGAAGATGAGTTCTATAGATTCATGGAAGTGGGTGGATGATGTTATGGCCAAGGAATTTCCTCTGGGGGTAATTAAAGATACTACAGGTAAAAGCCATGCTGATTAAAACAATTTTTGCAGGATTCGGAGGGCAGGGCGTTCTTTCTATGGGACTGAACCTCGCTCAGGCTGCCATGCTTGAAAATAAAAACGTAACTTATCTGCCGGCGTATGGAGCGGAAATAAGGGGAGGTACAGCTCACTGCACTGTTTCTGTTTCTGATGAGGAAATTGCATCTCCTGTGGCTTCTTCTCCTGCATTTGCTGTTGCAATGAACCGTCCGTCAATGGTGAGATTCCAGAATAATATTCAGTCCGGCGGAATATTTTTTCTCAATTCAAGCCTGATAAATGAAGCTGTAAGCCGTGGAGACATTGAGATCGTAAATGTGCCTGCCAATGCTATTGCTGAAAAAATGAAAAATGCACGGTCTGCCAATATGGTTATGCTTGGTGCATTTATAAAAAAAAGCAACCTTGTTGGACTGGACAGCCTTGTAGAAGGTCTGAATGTAGCACTCAAGGGTAATAAAAAATTAATTGCAATAAATTCTGAAGCACTGAAAGCCGGATATGATCTGGTTTAATTTGTAAAAATTTCGGAGTAATATATGTCTGTAAAGCAAATATCTGTCAGTATTGATAATGTGCCCGGGAAATTTCTGGCTATCAGCGAGTATCTGGGTGCTGAGGGAATAAACATAAGGGCAATATCAGTTGCCGATACATCGGACATGAGTACTGTCAGGTTCGTTACGGATGATCCCAAGAAAACAGTAACTGTATTAAACAGCCATGGTTTTACAGCCAAGGAGATTGATGTGCTTGCAGTAGAAGTGCCTGATCATCCCGGAGGACTCCAGGCAATACTGCGCCCTTTGAAAAATGCCGGAATCAATGTACACTATTTTTATCCTTACCTTGGAAGAGGTGAGAGCGGGCAGGCTATAGTTATTATCGGCGTTGATAAATCTGAGGAAGCTTCCGAAATACTGAAAAAAAACTGGGTCAGCACTCTTGGCAAGGAGATATACTCTCTTTAAAACTGGTTGAATTAAATGCAATATGAATTGATTCTAAAAGAAAATAACCGGAGAAAAAAATGGCTGATGAAATATTCTACAAGCTGAGAGATATTCTCGATACTATTCCAAACGGCTATCCTTCCAGGCCTGACGGACTTGAAATTAAAATTCTGAAAAAAATATTTACTGAAGAAGAAGCAGATCTCACCGCAAAACTTAAGCTGAAATATGAAACCCCTGATGCTATTGCTCTGCGCACCGGTCTTGACAGCGAATATCTTAAAAATAAACTTTTTGAAATGTCAGTAAAAGGACAGATCTGGCATGCGAGGATTGGTGAAGCTAATCTGTATAAGCTGCTGCCTTTTGTATTCGGAATATACGAGTTTCAGATAAAAAGAATGGACGAAGAGTTTGTCCGTATGGCTGAAGACTATATGCAAAGCGTATTTGTTCATGAATACTTTTCAAAAAAACCTTCTCTTTTAAAAGTTGTTCCAATTGAAAATGAAATTCCCAATAAGACGGATATTGAGCCATATGAAAGCATTTCAAATATAATTGAAGGCGGAAAATCATGGGGCGTTGGTACATGCATCTGCAAAAAAGAAAAGGAAATGCGTGGTGAGGGCTGCGATAATCCCAAAGAAGTATGTATGGCTGTAGCGCCTTTTGAAAATTATTTCATTGATCATTTTCTTATGAGACCGATCACTAAAGAAGAAGCGTATAAAACGCTGGATATGGCCGAAGAAGCCGGGCTTGTCCATATGGTAAATAATGTAAAGAGCGGCCATTTTACAATATGCAACTGCTGCGGCTGCTGCTGCGGTTTAATGAGAGCATTAAATGAATTCGGATATACTGAGGCTGTAAGCAACTCGAATTATTATGCAGTTGTGGATGACAGCCTCTGTACCAGCTGCGGCATATGTATTGACAGATGTCAGGTGAAAGCCATATCACTTGGTGATACAGCTGAAGTAAATAACAGGTGCATCGGATGCGGTCTGTGCATTAATTCATGTCCTGTTGAAGCAATTAAACTCAAAAGAAGAGAAATTGATCAAATGGAATATGTTCCTAAAGATGAAAAAGAATGGATGAAGCTCAGGAATATTGCCCGTAAAAAGGGTGATGAATACAAGCAGCTTATATGAAAGTGTAAGCTGCTTTTGATATAATATTTATATAATGGTTTCTTTTCTATCTTATAAATCTGCAGGCTTCATCAATTGCTCTATGTGCTTCAGGTATTGGAAATAATATCCAGTCGTGCTGCATTTTTTCATATTCAAAAAATCTGAAACTGCTGCCTGCTTTTTCTGCCAGTGATTTTAATTTAATACAGTCCGGATAAAATAATTCATCTGTTCCGAAAAAAACAGCAGTAGGCGGCATTCCTTTTAAATTTCCGTTTATTGGCGATAATAAATACTGATTTACATCATCACCTCCGGAATATTGTTCTGCTGCATTTTTAAGTGAAGATACTGCAAGAATCATATCAGACTTTTCAAAATTTTTAATAGATTCATTGCTCATTGATAAATCCAGCCATGGAGAGAAAAGAACTATCTTCTGAGGCATAATTTTCGCTTTCTCTTTTTTTAATTTTTGAGTAAAAGCAAGAGCAAGGCCTCCTCCTGCAGAATCGCCCATTAGAATAAATTTATCTTCCGGATATTTTCCGGTTATATAATCATAGGATTCCTGGACCATTTCAAATGTATTCCTGTACTTATATTCCGGTGATAGAGGATAGTCTATGTATGTTATTTTATATGAGCCTGCCTGAATAATTTTTTTTATCAGGCTCCAGTGTAATGAATTGCCTTCTGATGCATAAGCGCCGCCATGCAGATAAATAATATGAATGTCTGATGCATTTTGTAATGGTTCAATGGTTGCAGCAGACTTGCCCTGTATTTTTATGCTGCTGACTGAGAATAACTTTTTTATTTTTCCAGGAACAATATCTTTTTTATTTCTGGCCGGATTTTCAAATTTTAAAAATCTTTTAATCTGTATCAGCCTGAAAACAGCATTTAGAATTTTAGCCTGAGTGCTAATCATTTTTCCCCATTGTTTTAAATTAAAATATTATCTGAAGAAAACTCTTGAGTCCACAATAGATACACCTTTGCCATTTTCGTGAACAATTACCGGATTAAGATCTATTTCGTTTATATAATCAATCTCAGCCATAAGAGATGATACCCTGCAGATGATATCAATCAGAGCATCTTCATCAAGAGGCCCGCGTCCTCTTATGCCTTTCAGAAGCGGATATGTTTTAAGCTCCCTAAGCATTGATGCAGCATCATTTTTTGTAACAGGTGCAAGCCTTATTGCCCTGTCCCTGAAAAGCTCAATGTAAATTCCGCCGTATCCTACCATTACTGCCGGCCCGAAGGATTCGTCCCTGATTCCTCCAACAAAAAATTCCTCACCCTTGCCTGCCATTTCCTGAATAAGAAAACCGTTAACTGCGGGAGGATTTGCCAGAGAATTAATTTTTTCTCTGATTTTCATTACTGCTGCTTCAGCGTCATCAGAGTTATTTAATCCAATGCGCACTCCGCCGATATCGGATTTATGTGAAGCATCTTTTGATAATAGTTTTACAGCAGCAGGATATCCGATTTTTATTTTTTTAATATCAGATTCATGCTGAACTGTAATGTAAGGAGCCGGTGTAATGCCTGCGGCGCTGCATATTTCCAGCGCTTCATCTGTAAGAGGTATGCGCTTTTCTTCTGAGCAGGCTGTTCTTATTTTATCGATCAACAGCTTGTCTATTGCATATGTTTCAGGTTTTCCGCGAAGACTTCGGGCTTCTTTCCGGTTTCTGTAATCCAGGAGAATCTTAAGAGCTGATACTGCCTGCAGTGCTGCAGTGAATGTGGGGAACGGATGGTTTTTCATTATATCAAGAAGCTCTTCTGCATCTGATATCAGCGTGACAACTACCGGTTTATTGTATTTTTTTATCATTTCGCCGACACTGTTGAGAAATGATCTGGATGATTCTGATTCATATCCTGACTGGAAGAGGTGGTTGAATATGATTCCATCCACATTGTCGAGCTTCATGGCTTCCTCGAGTATTCTTGTAAATATCGTGTAGTCGAATATTTCTCCGAGATCGAGAGGATTCTGATGGGCAATAACTTTTGACTGATACATGGATTTGATACTTGATATAAATGACTCAGGAAATTCCACCATTTCAAAACCGAGCTTGGCGCAGGCGTCAGCTGTTATAACTGCGTGCCCGCCGGATCTTGACAGCACGGCAACCCTGTTTCCTCTGATTACCGGAAGCTGAAATGCTTTTATAGCTATAGCGAGTTCATCCTCTCCCTCAACACGGACTGCAGCGGATTGCGCTATGGCCGAGTCTACAACATCGTCATTGGCTGAAAGAGCTGCAGTGTGAGACTTGGCTATTTTTGCGCTTATTGAGCTTCTGTTTGATTTCATTACAATGACCGGTTTATCAGATCTCATAGCAAGATCAAAAAATTTTCTGCCTCTGCTGAAACCTTCCAGGTACATGAGAATGAGACTTGTCATCGGATCGCTGATATAATATTCCATGAAATCAACTTCATCGAGCTGCAGCTTGTTTCCAACGCTTACGAATTTATTGAAAAATATATGGTTTTCCCTTGCCATGCGCATGTATGTATCACCGACGCCGCCGCTCTGCGATATGATTGAAGCAGATCCGTTTATGAGCTTGAATTTAAGATACACAAAAGCCATAAGCATATTTATTTCACAGTTAACAGTGCCTATGCAGTTAGGACCTATAATTTTAATGCCGTACTTTGAAGCAGTTGATAATATCTGCTCTTCCATATTATTGTTGTCGCCGGAATATTCGCTGAATCCGCCGGATTCAATAACCACATTGGTAATTCCTTTTTTTCCTGCTTCTTCTATCATGGCAGGGACAGTTACTGCAGGAGTAAGTATGATCAGTACATCCGGAATTTCGGGAAGGCTTGTTATGTCCTTGTAGATTTTCAGCCCGTTGACTTCACCCTCTGTGTTTCCAATACCGTAAAGGTTTCCTTTGAATCCAAGGTTATGGTTGTTTACGAGAACTATTTTTCCAAGAGTTAACTTGGTAAGAGAAACTCCGGTTATTGCCATGCTTTTCGGGTAAAAGAATTTTTTCATTCCGGTTTCCTGTTTGAATTATTTTAGCTGTGCTTAATAATTTGATCAGACTAACTGATATTGCCTGCAAGTAATTTGTCAAGAATGTTACTGTTTTTGCTTGATTTTGCATCTTATCCCTGAAAGAATGTCTTGTAAATTTATAAATATTCTGGAGCCGTATATGGAATTATTTAAAGATATTAATTCATCGCAGAGAAAATGGAGAAAATTTGAATTCGGCGGTCCTGCAGGAAGCGTGATTATGACTCTTGCATTGCCTGTAATTGTTTATTATCTCTATTATTCTGTTAGATTTAATAATGCATCTCTTTTACCGTCTGATATAATTGATTATTTTCCATTTAACGGATTCATTGACAGTATCATACCTACATTCACAGCTGTTTTTTTATATGCAGGATGGATTATTTTTCAGGCACTTCTTCAGGCTTTTCTTCCCGGGAAGACTGCACAGGGTAAAACACTGCATGACGGTACCCGGCTTGATTACAAGATGAACGGTATAGCTTCGTTTATCATTACACTGCTTGCTGCATCCGTGCTTGTTTTTACACGCGTAATTGAAACATCTGTCATCTATGATAATCTGGGTGCGCTCATATCAGTCGTGATAATCTTTACTTATTTATATGGTATATTTCTCTATTTATATGGAAAATTAAAAGCGCCTGATACTGAACGAAGCGGAAATGTATTGTATGACTTTTTTATGGGCAGTTCGCTTAATCCGAGAATAGGTTCCTTTGACCTGAAATTTTTCAGCGAAGCAAGGCCAGGATTGATTCTATGGGTTCTGATAAATTTTTCTTATGCCGGAATGCAGTACCGGATGCACGGTTTTGTTACTATTGCCATGATACTTGTAGTTGTAATGCAGTTCTGGTATATTCTTGATTATTATCTTCATGAGCCTGCAATTCTAACCACCATGGATATTGCATACGAGAATTTCGGATTCATGCTAGCGTTCGGCGACCTTGCGTGGGTGCCCTTTACATATTCGCTGCAGGCTTTATTTCTTATCAATCATCTGCATGATATTCCTGTGTGGGGCGTTATTCTGATCGTAGCTGTTAATGCAGCCGGATATTATATTTTCAGAACAGTTAATCTTCAGAAGCACAGATTCAGAACTGAACCTGATACGATGATCTGGGGTAAAAAACCTGAATGTATTGAAACTGAAAAAGGAACGAAACTCCTGCTCTCAGGATTCTGGGCATGGTCAAGACACTTCAATTATATCGGCGATATTCTCATGGCTCTGGCATGGAGTCTTCCTACGCTTTTCTTTACTCCTGTTACATATTTTTATCCGATATACTTTGCAATACTGCTTATACACAGGGAGCGCAGGGACAACCGTCACTGCGCAATAAAATACGGTAAAGACTGGGACAGGTACTGCGAAAAAGTCCCATGGCGGATTATTCCGCGAATATATTAATCTATGGAGAACAAAATGAAAGAGAATGACATCTTACCCCTAAAGGAAAGAAAATGGGACTGGTTTTTTATAATCGCATTTTCAACCTTTATTTTTACATCATTTGCTGCAGATCTTGTAAATGGCATTTCATCGCCATCTGCAAATCATTCCTACTTCTGGGGAAAAGCAGTATATGATCTTTATGCTTTCGGCAATGATCCGCTGCTTATTGCTAATCCGAGATTTTTACAGGTTATGTGTTTTATTTCCGCGTTTATTTTCGGACCGTTTTATATTGTACTGGTTTATTCTTTTGTAAAAGGAAAGAACTGGATTCGTCCGTTCGCTCTGATTTATGTAGGCATGATCATTGAAAGCATGATTGTGCTTATAGTTGTTGAATTTTTCGGTGATGCCCGTTTATTTGAGCAGATGTGCGCAGGCGGACTTAAAACAGCTGAGGAGCTCGGCAAAATGGGACTTACCCGCGATCTGACAGTTCAGAACGCTGCGAAATTTATGCTGTTTAATCTTCCATACAAAATCATTCCCATCCTCCTTGCAGTACGTATGTGGAAGGACAAGCCTTTCTCGAAGAGATAAATTTTTATATAATTTTTTCTGTTGGGATGACCGGCCGGTCATCCCAATGTATCGGGAAAAAAATATATTACAATAGGAAGGTAAATATGAAATTATTATTATCCGTCTTAATCTGCCTGTTCTCAATCAGTGCTTTTGCGCAGCAGTCATCTGAAAGTCTTGGCAGGGAATTTGTTAAGGGTCTTGCCCAGCAGAAAAATTTTGAGTCAATGGGAATTTTTTTCAATGAAGATGATTTCAATCTTCTGATCGATGAGTTAAAGGCAAGTCCTAAAGTAAAAGAAGATGTAAAAAAAAGTTTAGATGACCCGAAAGAGATTGAAACTTCCAGAAAAGAATTTCTGAAAGATCGTGCGAAACTGCAGCAGAAATGGGAAGAGGCTCTGGAAATAATAAAGGATGAAAAATTATCTGTTATTTATGAAAAGGTTGAAACTATTATAGATGACACTGATGGATTTAAAGTTAATAAAATTAAAATTTTTTTTAATATAAAAAAAGGCGAAGAGATATACTCTAATACTGCAAAGGTAGATGGAATTATTGTCGGAGGAAGATTGAAAGTTGCAATTTTAAAATCTTTTGATATACAGTATAAAGAAACGGAAAAAGAATAAAAAACTCCGGATATTTTTTTTATAATCTGATTTATATAAAAGGTCTTGACTTTTTATAGTAAGAGGGTGATAGATAGATCATGATAATTCCGGGCATTGAAAATAACAGATTCAGTTTTCATGGCATTTTGTTATCTTTTTTTTGTATTTTTATTTTCTTGGTTGTATCCCCTCATGTGCATGCTGCAGAGCCTTTAATAATAAAAGATTCTTTATCGGAATATCCTCTTGGAAAACACCTTGAGTATCTTAATGATAAAACAGGATCGTTAACAATTAAGGATATATCATCTCCTGAAATAAACGGGCGTTTTATTTCTTTTGAAAAAGAAACTTTGAATTTCGGATATACAAAGGATGTCTGCTGGGTCCGTTTGATCGTTGAAAACGGTACCTCAGGAAACACTTCTGAAAATGAATGGCTTCTTGAAATTCCATATCCTCTGCTTGATTATATTTCTTTTTATCCGCCGGATGGGAAAGGAGGATTTTCAGTATCAAAATCCGGATTCAAACATCCTTTCTACAGCAGGGAAATAAAACATTCTGCATTTTTATTTAAAATCAATCTTAAACCCGGGGAAAGAAAAACTTATTTTTTATCCATTAAATCTGAAGGGACAATGGAGATTCAGCTCAAACTCTGGAAAGAGTCAGTATATCTGTCGGATCTCAGTACTTTCAGATATGCTCTCGGCATATATTACGGAATCATGATAGTCATGATGCTTTATAACCTTTTTATTTTTTTTGCAATCAGGGACAGAAGTTATATATATTATTCATTGTTTATTTTAAGCTATATTCTGTGTCAGTTAAGCCTGAATGGTGATTCGGTCAGATACCTCTGGCCGAATTCACCTGAATGGGGGAAAATATCCATATCATTTTTTACATCTCTTACTGCAATGGCTCTCATTCTTTTTACCAGATCGTTTCTGCGTCTAAGTGACAAGTCCCCAATAGCAGATAAAATTATCCTGACTATATTCCCGTGTGCTCTAGCATCTGCAGTGCTGTCATTTTTTCTTCCTTATACTCTAAGTATCAAGATTTCGATGGCAGTGGCATTCATTATGGCGGCTGTAATTATATTTGTGGCATTTATTTTAGTTGTCAGGGGATACCGTATAGCGAGATTTTTCTTTTTTGCCTGGATGAGTTTTCTGGTCGGCACAACATTATTCATTCTGAAATCTAACGGATTAATTCCTTCAGTATTTATCACTTCCTATTCAATGCAGATAGGTTCAGCGCTTATTGTCATACTGCTGTCTCTGGCTCTTGCTGATAGAATAAGTATAATGAATCGGGATAAGAAAAGGGCCCAGAGAGATGTAATTGATGCTTTACGGAATTCTGATAAAGAAAAGGACAGATTTCTTGCAGAACTGAAGGAAGCCAATGAACGAATAAGCCTTTCAGAAGAAAAATACCGCATTCTTGTGGAAGGATCTACAGATATTATTTTTATACTTAATGAAAAGTTTCAGTTTCTGAGTGTCAACAGCGCAGTAACTAAATATTTCCGTATTAAGCCTGAAGCGGTTATATTGCAGAATTTTTTTGATTTATTGTATCAGGATAATTCAGGGGATAATATTACGAAAAAGCATGTAATGGGGAAACTTGAAGAGCTGGTCAGGGATAAAAATCCAGTTTATTTCAAAACCTATTTCAGATCTCCGATTAAGCAGGAGCCGATGGAGATGCAGGTAAAGCTGGAATACCTGCAGCTCAATGATAGGAATGAAATTCTGGGTAAAGCCTCCAATATAATTGAAGATCAGCTGATAAAATATTTTCAGTCTGAAATTCAGGAATTTGATATCGGCAATCTGCTTACAACTGCAGAGGACATAAGTCAGCGTCTTACAAGAAATATTATTAAATATATCGATACAAGAGAAGCGTCTTTGATAAGATTAACACTGAGGGAGATTATAATCAATGCTATTGAACATGGAAATCTTTCAATCACCTTTGATGAAAAATCACACGCATTGCTTACCGACAATTATTTTAATCTCATTGCCGAGCGGCAGCATAGCAGCGAGTATATGAACAGAAAAGTCCATATATGGTACAGGCTTGCTCCGGAAATGGTTTCATATAGAATTACCGATGAAGGTTCAGGTTTTGATTTCAGAAAAATTCTAAGCATTTCATTAGATGATGAAGAAACAAATTCTCTTCCTCACGGCCGCGGGATAAGGATGGCCAGAGAAGTGTTTGACCGCATAGAATATAATGAATCCGGCAATTCCGTTTTACTTGAAAAAAATATCCGTAAATAGTGCTGGCTTTTAAAATTTGATTTATTCCTTTCTAAATTATGTATTCAGTTGCTTATTTTTTTTGAATTCAAATCAATTAAAATAAAAGAGAAATGAATGAATAAAATGAATGCCTGGCTTAAATCAATTTTTCTTGCATTTATGGAAGATCAATCATACCTTATTCAGCTTAAAGCTAATGCTCTGCTTTATTTCAACTTATTTTTTATTTCCTTTCTGGTGATCTTTAGTGTTGCTTTTACATTTCTGCCTTCAGAGAGCTTTAATCACAGTATTGCAAATATCACCATAATCATGGTAATGCTTCCTTGTATTTTCAGTCTTATACTTCTGCGCAGAGGAAAATATTATTTAGCTGCAAACACCCTGACTTTTTTTCTGGCTATTCTTATAATTGCCGGGTTAATATATAAAATAAATTTTAAAAATCATTCAGGTTTTACTTCGAATATTTATTTAATGTTTACGGTAGTTATTTTATCAGGTTTGTTCTGCAGCAGAAAATGGCTTGTTTTTGTTTCATTTGTTTTTATCGGCTCAGTGGTTATTTTCAGCGTTATAGTTTCTGCTAAAGGCGGATTCTTAAATGAAACACAGACACTTGCTTCCATGATAGTGTCTGTGTTTTCAATATCAATAACAGCAATTCTCTCGTATCTTGTGGTGGCTATAGGAGAAAAGGCAATCATCAGAGCGGAAGACCTTGCAGGTGAATTAAATAAATCTGCAGGCAATCTTGAAATTAAAGTGAAGGAACGCACTGTAGAGCTGCAGTCTGCAATGGAGGAGCTGGAAGCCATGAATGAGCAGCTTACTGAAACTAAGGATGCTCTATGGGGGGAAATGGAGCTTGCTAAAAAAATTCAGACAGTGCTTCTGCCGAAATCACCATTAATTTCAGGATTTGATATCTCAGCCTATATGAACCCTGCTAAAGAGGTTGGAGGAGATTATTATGATATTATCAATGCTGAAGGTTTTAACTGGCTTGTTATAGGTGATGTTTCAGGACACGGCGTTCCTGCGGGACTTGTTATGATGATGGTGCAGACAGCCGTGCATTCCGTTATTGAAAATAATCCTAACCAGACTCCAACAGAATTATTGGCGCATATAAACAGATCTGTTAGCAAAAATATACAATTGCTTGATGATAATAAATATATGACACTTACTGTTTTTCTTGCGATTGAAAATGGCGAATTTATATTTTCAGGACTGCATCAGGATATTCTGATTTATCGATCTGATGCAGTAAAGATAGATATTGTTGAAACAACCGGAACCTGGATAGGAATTAAGGGCGGAGTAAAGGGAAATAACATTGATGCGAAAATAAAGCTGAATATTGGTGATACAATGCTTGTATACACAGACGGCATAACTGAAGCATGGGAAAAAGGCTCGGAAATAGATAACCGAAATATGAAACAGATGTTCGGTGCAGAAAGGCTGATAGATGTTTTTCTGCAGAATGGAAGTAAATCCTCTGATGAAATAAAAATGAGCATAATTGAAAAATTAAAAAATTACGACTGCCTTGATGATGTTACAATGGTAATTATTAAAAGGCTGGTGTAGTAAAATCTTTTGATATTCCTTCGCCTATAATAATCCTTCCTTAAAAATATTTGCTTAAAATAGTGCTTGCTTTTTTAATTATAAGAATAAATAATTAAGAGCATCGGGTTGTATATAAACTCTCTTTTGCTTGAATTCACACCCCATTTAAAGGGCCGTAAATGAATCTATATTATATTTTCCATTTGCAATAGCAGATATAATATTCAGCACAAGTATGCATCATTCTTTATCTTGAACTGAAAAAAGCAATGTGAGATTTTTTATTTAAGTCCTGTAAGACTGAAGAAAGGTTAATGGAGAGCCTTGAAAATGAAATCAAATAAAAAAATATTTATTCTGCTAAAAGCGATATCAATAGCAATTATTTTAATTTGCCAGCAGCATTCTCTTTTTGCCGGCAAGCCATTAACTGTAGATGATAATATTACCAGAATATCACTAGGCCCTTATGTTGAGCATTATGTAGATAAAGATAGTTCATACACAATAGAAAAGATTGCAAATGACCCGATTATCTGGAATAAATCAAAAAATGAAAACAATAGTTATGGGCTGACATCCAGTATATATTGGTTTCGTTTTACTTTGATAAATAAATCTAATAGTCCAAAAAATTTGTATCTTGAAGAAGCATATCCATTGCTTGATAATTTTACTTTATTTAAATATTGGAATAAAGTAATCTATACTGAAAGAATAACCGGCGACAGGACACATTTTGACACACGGGATTTAAAAGTTCGAAATTTTGTTTTTAATATTCTTCTTCAACCGGGAGAAACCACGTATTATTTAAAGGTTAAAAATGAAGGTGCAATAAATGTACCGCTTATTATCTGGAATCCACAGACATATATTGAGAGCATGGTTAAAGAAATGCCCATAATGTGGATGTATTACGGGTTAATGCTCATTATGATTATTTATAATTTAGTTATTTTTATATCCGTAAGAGAATCTTCTTATTTGTATTATATATTAACAATTATCAGCATTATATTATTGGAATTAACGCTGAATGGTTATGCATTCCAGTATCTTTGGCCAAATTCAACCTGGTGGGCAAATAATAGCCTTCCCGTATTTGGACACTCAATAATTTTATTTATGAGTCTTTTTTTCCGATCGTATATCCAGACCAAAAAATACTTCCCGGTTATAAACAGGTTTATTTTTGGTTTAATCGGTTTAGGATCATCCGGCATTATATTATCGATGATTCTTGATTTTTCTCATGCGTTAAAACTTCTTCTGATAATAACAGCAATAACCTGTGCTGCGATTATAGTTTTTTCTGTAATAGCTGCACTAAAGAAGTCGCGTGAAGGCATATTTTTTTTAATAGCCTTTTTATTGTTTTTATTTGGATGTCTTTTTTATGTGTTTCAAACCATACATTTATTGCCATTGAATTTGTTTACTGAATACAGCATTCAAGTCGGTTCATCTTTTATAGTAATCCTCCTGTCTCTCGGCCTTGCCGACAGATTGAATAACTTGAAAAATAAATTAGTCACAATGAATATAAATCTTGAATCCACTGTAAATGAAAGAACAACTGAACTCAGAGCAGCGATGGAAGAAATGAATGCCATAAATGAAAATCTTTTACAGACAAAAGATGAACTATGGGGCGAAATGCAGCTTGCTAAAAAAATTCAGACCATACTTCTTCCGAAATCACCGCTGATTAATGGTTATGAAATATCAGCCTATATGAATCCTGCAGCAGAGGTCGGTGGCGATTACTATGATATTATCAATGCCGAAGGTTATGACTGGCTTGTGATAGGGGATGTTTCAGGACATGGAGTGCCTGCAGGTCTTGTAATGATGATGGTGCAGACAGCTGTACATACAGTTCTTGAACAGAATCCGGGCCAGAGTCCTACGGATTTATTAGCTCATATAAACAGATCCGTCAGCAAAAATATTAAATTGCTCGATGAAGATAAATATATGACTATTACAGTTTTTCTAGGTATTGAAAATGGCGAATTTATATTTTCAGGCCTTCATCAGGATATTCTGATATATCGTTCTGAAAACGGGACAATAGATATTGTTGAAACAACCGGCACCTGGATAGGAATTTCAGGTGAGATAAAAGGAAATAATATTGATTCTAAAATAAAGCTGAATATAGGTGATACGATGCTTGTGTACACGGATGGCATAACAGAAGCATGGGAGAAAGGATCACGGGTGGATCACCGTACAATGAAGCAGATGTTCGGCTCTGAGAGGCTTATAGATGCATTACTGCATAATGGGAGTAAATCCACAGATGGAATTAAAAATAGTATAGTTGAAAAATTAAATAATTATGACTGCCATGATGATGTTACAATGGTAATTATTAAAAGACTGGCTTAAGTACCGGCATATTTTCTTCTCTTGAAAAATTCTCATCGTGAATCTTTGATGTATAAGCTGACTCCTGAAATTTTAAGAAAAAGTTTTCATGTAAAAAATTCTCTCCTCTGCCTATGTTGACGACCTTAAAGGAATTTATTATATTATTATCAGTCAGACGTTTAAAAAAAAATAAAATAAATTTTTAAAATTGATAATTGTAATGGAGATATATAATGAGAATGGATAAGTTAACCTTAAAAGCGCAGGACGCTTTTAATTCAGCGCAGAATATTGCGACAGAAAACAATCAGTACGAGGTTCAGCCTGAGCATCTGCTGAAAGCCCTGGTTGAGCAGGATGGAGGATTATTTACATCCATATCACAGAAAATCGGGGCGCACGTTACAGAGATCAGATCTGAAACAAATAAAGCTATTGATAATCTGCCAAGACAGGTGGGAGGAGGGCCGGGAGGCGGCTCTCTTTCGTCTTCACTTCGTGATATATTGAACGAAGCCTGGAATGAGGCAGTTAAGCTCAAAGATGAATTCCTGAGCACGGAACATCTTATACTTGCTCTTTCAAACAAAGGAGAGAGCCAGGCAAAAAAAATATTAAACGCGCACAGTTTCACAAGGGAAAATATTCTAAGGGTGCTTGCTGATATACGCGGAAGCAAAAGTGCGACAGATGAAAAGGCTGAGGATAAATATAACGCACTTGACCGCTACAGCAAGGATTTGACAAAACTTGCGCGAATGAACAAGCTCGATCCTGTTATAGGAAGAGATGAGGAGATTCGACGGATAATGCAGGTGCTTACCAGAAGGACGAAAAATAATCCTGTTCTGATCGGCGAGCCGGGTGTCGGTAAAACTGCAATTGTTGAAGGACTTGCACAGCGTATACTTGCTGGAGACGTTCCTGAAAATTTAAAAAACAAGAGGGTCGTTGCTCTTGATATGGGAGCCCTTATTGCAGGTGCTAAATACAGAGGCGAGTTCGAGGAGCGTCTTAAAGCAGTCATAGAGGAAATAGAAGAGTCTGATGGCGGAGTGATTTTATTCATAGACGAGCTTCATACGCTGATAGGAGCAGGCGCAGCAGAAGGATCAGTTGATGCATCAAATATGCTCAAGCCTGCACTTGCAAGGGGAACTCTCCGCACAATTGGCGCAACCACACTTAATGAGTACCAGAAATATATTGAGAAGGATAAAGCTCTGGAAAGAAGGTTTCAGCCTGTGTTCACCAAAGAACCTTCTGTAGAAGATACCATTGCAATTTTACGCGGGCTCAAGGAGAAATACGAGATTCATCATGGTGTGAGAATTTCTGATTCTGCTGTTGTTGCTGCTGCGGTGTTATCAGACAGATACATTACAAACAGATTTCTTCCGGACAAGGCAGTTGACCTTATAGATGAGGCTGCATCTCTTATAAAAATGGAAATTGATTCCATGCCTCTGGAAATAGATGAAATTGAAAGAAAGATCAGACAGCTTTCAATTGAAAAACAGGCGCTTAAAAAAGAAAAAGATAAAATTTCAAAGGAAAGACTTGATAAAATTGAAGAGGATCTCGCGAATCTCAATGAAAAGAAAAGCGTGCTTGTTGCACAGTGGAGGAGCGAGAAAGATATAATCGTTGGTATAAGCAATATCAAGCAGGAAATTGAATCTTTGAAAATTGAGGAACAGAAAGCTGAGAGGGAAGGCAATCTGAACAGGGTTGCAGAGATCAGATACGGAAAGATTGTAGAGCTTGAAAAAAAACTTACCGCATCAAACCTGAAACTGAAGGAACAGCAGAAAGACAAGATTCTGTTGAAAGAGGAAGTCACTGAACAGGAGATTGCTTCAGTAGTTGCAAGGTGGACAGGCATACCTGTAACCAAGATGCTTGAAGGCGAGAAGGACAAGCTTCTTAATATGGAATCGATTCTTTCAAAACGTGTAGTTGGGCAGGATAAAGCTCTGCAGTCAATTTCAGATGCAGTACGCAGATCGCGTTCGGGGATACAGGATCCTGATCGGCCAGTCGGAACATTTATATTTTTAGGTCCCACAGGCGTCGGCAAAACAGAAACTGCCAAGGCTGTTGCGGAATTCATGTTTAATGACGAGAAGGCTGTTATCAGAATTGATATGTCTGAATATATGGAAAAGCATTCTGTTGCGCGGCTAATCGGCGCGCCTCCGGGTTACGTGGGTTATGATGAGGGCGGCCAGCTTACTGAAGCGGTGAGGAGAAGGCCGTACAGTGTTATTCTTTTTGATGAGATAGAGAAAGCACACCCTGACGTGTTTAATATTTTTCTTCAGGTGCTTGACGAAGGCAGGCTGACTGATGCAAAGGGGAGGCTTGTTGATTTTAAAAATGCTCTAATTATAATGACTTCAAATATTGGAACTGCATATATCAGTGATGAAACTATTCCGTATGAAGACAGGAAAAAAGGTGTTGAACAGGAACTGAAGCAGAATTTCAAACCTGAGTTTTTAAACAGGCTTGATGAGATAATTTTATTCAACCCTCTTTCCAAAGAAAATATTCAGAATATTGTCAAGCTGCAGATAAATGAAGTTTCTGCAAGGCTAAAACATAAAGGTTTCACTCTGAAAGTCTCACAAAAAGCAATGGATAAAATTGTTGAAGATGGATATGATCCTCAATTCGGAGCAAGACCTCTGAAAAGAGCGATACAATCTTTGATACTGAATCCACTTTCGCAGAAAATTTTATCCGGCGAGATTAAGGATGAACGGGAAATTAAAATTGATATTAAGGGAAAGGAAATAGTTTTTCAATAGGGAAAAACAATAGAACGCTGATGACGCGGATTTTTTATGATTTATTAAGATTAAAGAAAGTTTATTTTGATCTTCTGTATATATGAAATTTATAGAATATATTTTAAATTATTGAAGATAAATAAAAAATCCTTAAATCCGCGATCATCATAATCATCCGCGTCATCAGCGTTCTATTGTTCATTTTTTTAATAATTAAAGGTCGAATGTGTAGTAATTTTCTCCAGCTCCAATCCGCCATTCCTTTTATGAAAACGCGAAATTTTCAGTGAATTTCTGCCGATAATTATATAAGACTTTTTTTACAGGCGGGGAAATGAAATTCGCAATTACAGTATCATTTGTTTCAGTTTTTCTGTTCTACCTGATTTATATCAGGCATTTCAGGGATTTTTACCGGTTAAAAAATCTGTCTCCGTTTTATCTGAAACATGTAGAATCTTTCTTATCTGGAGTTCTTCTTGCTCTATTAATCTCTTTATCAGCACCATGGCTCGATCAGATACTTCCAAAGGATAATGTATTTGTAGATAGCTTTATAAAAGCAGCTCTGCTGGAAAAAGCAGGAGCCGTCATCAGTATTATAATTATTCAGAGAAAATACAGCCGTTTCAGCATAGTTGAAGGAATAATTTCAGGAGTTACTCTTGGAACAGGATTTGCACTGGTTGAGAATATTCTGTATGTTGCCCGGTACGGCCAGTTTATAATAATAGCAAGGACTCTTTTCTCAACTCCCATACATATTACAACATGCGGTATAATCGGATATTATATTGCCCGCATGAATTATTTTTCATTCGGCATCTATCGTTTTACAAGCATAGCAAAAGCACTTTTATTGACTGTGATTTTTCACGGTTTCTATGATTTATTTCTGATTACAGGTAGAGATGCACTTTTTGCAGTTGTTCCTGTATTGCTTGTGCTTGCAACTTTTCTGGAGATGAAGCTTGCAGTAGCAAAGCTTGTTCCAGGCCTCAGTGCATTTAAAAAAGATGGAATTGATTTTGAAGAATGGCTCCTTATGCTGCGTCAGCCCAGATATGACAGGTGGATACAGCAGTCAATGGGAATTCCAGGAAGGGCTGCAGTTCCTTTTTTTAAAGGTAATTATGGAGCTGCCGGTTCAATTTCAATAACAGTATTCAGTCTACTTGCTCTTACCGGAGTAATACTATTTGATAAAGCTGGTTTAATATCCGGACTGGGCCTTAAGACTGATGAACTTTTTATGATTCTGGTTTTATTTCCGGCTTCCATTGCAATTTTCATTGCTCTTGTTGGTGCGGTAAATCCTGACTTTCTTAAAAACAGCGTTATTAGAATTCCAATAATTTTTGATGCGGTAATTCCATCCGGCAAGATAGAAGAAACCATACTTACTTTCGATATTACTGCCACTCATTGTTTTTTGAGAACTTCAGAATCGATATCCCCGGGTGAAATGTTAAGTCTCAGGTTCGAAAATATAAGATTTACATCTTCAGCTCTTTCAGCTGAAATAACTTGGGAAAATCATTTAAAGCAGGACATTCCTAAAGGAACTATTATCAGATTTGCAAAAAGGGATTTTTATTTTTATTTTTTTCTGCTTAAATATATCTTCTATAGAATATCAAAGGGCATTGCTTTTAATCTTCATCTGCCGGGCTTTCAGATGATCAGAAGTCTTTTTCTCCGGCCTTCAACCGTAACAAATGATGAGATTGTCTGCAATGCAGGTACGGTTCTTTTTAATGAAGGGGACGAGGGAAACAGTTTCTATTACATTAAGAAAGGTAAGATCGAATTTTATAAAACTACTGCGGATGGTGAACGTATACTTGTGGACAGTATGGAGTCAGGTCAGATATTCAATGAAATGGCAATGCTCAGCAATAAAAAACGCACAGTATCAGCCGTCTGTTCTGAGAATTCAGTTTTAGCCATGGGAGATATCGAAAGCCTGAGCGCTCTGATTAAAAATAATCCTGATTTCGCTTTAGCCCTTATACAGAAACTGACACAGAGAATTGATAATTCTCAGAAAGCTTTAATGGAAAATATAGAGTATCTCAAGGGAATTCATGATGAAATGATATTTACGAACAGGGCATCCCTCACCCTGCTGCTTTTAGGCATGGGGTATGGAAGCTTTGATGACGGGATTACAGTTGGCATTTCACCTGTTGATATTTCAGGTATCAGCAGCTTGAGCGCTAATGATACAGTATTTCATCTCAGGAAATCATTATTGCATGATAAAGATATAAGTGCCGGCAGAAGTATGCCTCAAAATAAAATAACGCGGGAGATGGAATTACTCATGTCCCGCGTTAATATTAAAATCAATCCTGAAGAATAAATAAATTAAACGTCCGCCGGTCCGTTTAATTCAGACTTGCGTGTGAATCTTCTTACCAGAATCAGGATTGCAGAAACGAAAATTGCGCTTGCAAAAATGATAACTGCAGTCATGCCGCCGGCTCTCGGAATATATGCTGCAATACCGGAACCCTGTGCTGTAAAAAACTGATTGTAATGGGAAGCGGTTTCGTCAGCTGAAAGAGCCTTGCTGTATGCAACAACCCTGTCTATAGTTCCGTTAAAGCAGAAATTGCCGTATGTCTGGTTGTACTGATTATTTGCAAGCTGTGATCCTATAACGAATCCTCCAGTAGAATCAAGAATGGGACTTATTGTATTGTTCGTTGATGCAACAAGATTTCCATTTATATAAAGATTGAATTTAGCAGCATCCCAGGTTGCAACTACATGGTACCACTTTTCCAGCTCAAGAGCGCCGGTGCTGTCTAAAAATATTGATTGACCTGATGCATTTGTGAGTATCATCCTGAGAACATTATTTGACCAGAATTGCAGACTGTATGCTTCATCACTGAAATCAGTTTTGACACCCTTGTGAACAATGCCTGCAAAAGGCGTGAAAGCTTTAATTTTAAAAATTACTTCAAGGCTGCCTGATGTGGCAAGAGTGAGACTTGGATCGTCCTTTATCAGAACATAATCATTAACGCCGTGAAACTGCAATGCTGTTCCTTCAATACCAGGTACCTGAGTGGCGCCGGATACTGTGAATGCCTCTCCGGTAATTGTTTCAAAGTTCCACATGCCTGGAGTTTCAGCGCTTTTTGTTGCAGTGACTAAGTATGGCTGCTCGCTTCCATCTTCGGCTTTGACTGTATATGTAACAGGAGAATTGAAATTATTTGCGGAAGTTCCGCTGGTCTGTTCATTTCCTGATATTAAAACTGAAACTCCGGTTGTACTGTATGATGCAATCAGTGATGCAAGATTTTTATCCGGAGGAAAAAGCACGGAAATCGTTTTCGCCGCAGGATCAATAGTTCCCTTTTCACCTGCCAGTGTAAATGATGTCAGTTCTTTCGAGCTGTTTTTAGCAACTGCAACAGTAACAGTGTAATCCCGGGTGCTTCCGTTTTCAGCTGTTACCCTGTAAGTTAAAGGTGAAGTAAAATTATTTTCTGTTACAGCACTTTCCTGTGCAGTTCCATTTACGGTTACAGATGCCCCGGTGGTTTGAAAATAGGCTTTTAGCTGGGCAGGACTTTTTTTGTACGGAATTTGTGCGCTTATAGTGTCTCCTGAGATTACTCCGGTTATATTATCGCCAAGACTGGAATTTTCAGAACTTCTGAATATAAATGAATTGATATCCTTTTCGGAACTCAATGTTACGTCAACTGTGACAGTATATTTTTTGAATGATCCGTCTTCTGCAGTAACAATATATTCAACCGGCGATGAAAAATTGTTAATAATAGCGCCGCTTACCTGGTTTACTCCATTTACAGTTACTGATACACCTGAAGCTGCGAATATTGCTTTTTGGGATTTTTTATCCGATTTAGGCGGAAGCGTTACCTTTATCGTGCCGGCAGATTGATCTATGACGCCATCAGAGTTCAGCATCGAAAACGATGTAATTGATTTATCTGTTCCCGGAAGCACATTTACGGTAACTTTAAATTCCTGAAATGTACCGTTGCTTGCATATACTTTATAAACAACCGTAGAGGAAAAGTCGTTTGCTGTTATTCCATTTATCTGCACTTTATCGTTTACTGTTACTTTTTTACTGTTTGTGAGAAAATCAGCAACCAGGCTATTTAGCACAGTATTTTTCGGGACTGAACAGGTAATGGCAGTACCCTGAACTGTACCTGTAATATCCGATGAAATAGAGGATTTATTCCCCAGAGCAGTGAAGCTGAACTGGGTAATCTGATTATCGTCGCCCGGGAATTTAACGCCGGCAGCTCCATCAGTGGTTCCAGTTCCGCAGCCTGAAAGCTGGATCAGAAACAGGCCGGATATTAAAATAAGAAATAATTTAGTTCCTGCTGATTTCATTTTTAAACTCCTTAATTTGTAATTCATTTTTGTTGAGTTAGGCAGATAATTTGAATAAATACATTTTGATCATCCGGAATATTCATCTCTGATTTGTTCTGTTACATCAGAATTTATAAAAAAACGGATAGATCATTTATATGTAATTTACTATAATTCCATTGATTAGTCAAGTCTATATTATTACAATTAACTGTTAAACATTAGAATTTTTATTTGAATAATAGAACGCGGATGACGCAGATTTTTTATGACTTATTAAGATTAAAGAAAGTTATTTTATTTTAATATCTTTGTTAACTATTTCACATAACTGCTTTATAGATAATCAATTTCATTTATGTTATTCTATAGGTATAGATTCAATAAACTCAAGGAGGATCTTATGGAAAAATTATTAACTAAAAAACAAAAAATCAAAGCAACGATAGGCAGCGGGTATATATCTCTATTCGAGGCGGTAAAATTAAAAGTCGGCGATGTTGTGCGAGTAGACACCATGGCTGGCGAAGCAGTGACAGTATCAATCAATAATTTCAATGCTTTTACCGGAGAAATTATTATAATGCGTGATAAAATGGGGGTAATGGTTACAAAGATATATAGCGAAAAGCCTAAAGAGTATTCAGGGGTTAAAGACTCAATTACAGAAATTGTCAGAACTGAAATTGTTATTAACGAGATTGAATTATCTATAGAAGATTTAATTAATATTCATAAAAATTCTCTTATATCTTTTGATAAATTATATGATAATATCAATTTTGAAAATTCATATTTATATATTGAAGGTAGCAGAATTGCAAAGGGTAAAACCCTTTTATATGAAGAGTATTTTGCAATCGAGTTAACTGAAATATATTATCAACCGGAAATCGAAGTAAAAATTCCTATTAGAACTTCTGGGTTCATTCTCGATAAAAATAATCCATCTTTAAAAATATATGACTTTAGAAAACCTGATAAATTTACTTTCAGACAAATTTTAAGAATTAAAGACATACATAATGCAGCTTTACGGAATATGAAACTGCTTATACCGGAGATTAGTGATTACAAAATCCAGAATGCAGACCAGATGAGATTTGATGAAATATTTCCTTTGATTCAAAGTAACTACAGTTATAATATTATTTACTCTTCTACTATTGAAAAAAGAGAGGAAACGATTTTCGAAAATCAAATTTATGTCTTGCAGAAAGAGGATTTTAAATATAAAGTAGATAATGAGAATATTGAGTATATTAAAAATGTTTTATCATTCAGATCCGGATTAAATTCAAAGAATTTAATTATATGTAGGAAAAAGGGTTCTATTTTCAGTAAAATCAGCGGTAATTCATCAATATCTGAACTTATTGCTGAGCCCATAAGAAACGGCTGGAAGGAAATAAAAGATATAAGAATTTCAGAAATAACGGAAACAGATGATTTTGAAAAAATTAAAATTATCCCTCCAGCTGATATGATTCTGATTGTAACTGTTGGTAATGAAATGCTGAAAGACGAGATTATTATTATTTATCCTTTTATCTTTTTAGAATTTATTATAGATATGTTAGGATAGAAGCATGTATTCAAATAAAGAAATTTTAGAAATTTTACATAATAACAACGACTATTCGGAAATTAAAGAATCTGATCTTTACGAAATAATAACTAATGGCGTATTAAAAAAATTGCGAGCTGATTCATTTCTATACTATCAGGATGATAAATCTGATTATACATATTATTTAATAGAAGGAGAAATTGAAATTGTAAAATTAAAGAAAAACAATTCCTCAATTCTTTTAAAAACAATTGAAAAAGATGAATGGCTCGGCATTGCAGAACTTTTTTATTCTGGAATTTTTTTAAACGATGTGCGAGTAAAAAAAGAGAGCTTCGTTTTAATATACGATAAACAAATTTTTAAAAACTTATGTCTGAAATTCAAAGAATTTCAGACATTTATAATGAAAAGGCTTGCTAAAGAAATATTCAATGTTCATTATCACCTCGATTCAAACAGTCCGTTTGAAAAAATTATTAATTTGTTAAAGGCCAGAATAGATTCATTTAGTTCTAAAAATGATTTACAGACAGAACTAATGATTACGCAAGAGGAAATTTCTGAATTTATAGGATTTACAAGAGAAACTGTTAATAAGACTTTGCAGAAAATGCAGACTGACGGACTGATAAAATTGAAAAGAGGCGGAATCATCTGTGATAATAAAAAAATAGAACGCGGATGACGCAGATTTTTTATAATTTATTAAGATTAAAGAAAGTTAATTTTGAACATCTTTGTATATAAATTTTATAGAATACATTTTAATTCTTTGAAATAAATAAAAAAATCCTTAAATCCGCGAAAATCATAATCATCCGCGTCATCCGCGTTCTATTGATTTTTTTATTCCAGCAGCTTTTCCGTAAGCCTTCTTGCACTCCACCGCATTAATACTTTAGTGTATTGCACTCCGGCAAAATACATTCCAGCTATAAACATGAGATGAGAAGTTCCGTATAACAGCGGTCCGCCAACAGCTACTATTACCGGATTTCTGTAATATATTGAGATAATGCCAAGCATGCTGATTGCTGGCCAGGCTATAATATAGCTTAATCCCATCAGGAAAAGTCCGAAAATTATTCTTGCAGAAGGCTTTTCCCTGAATGCGGACATATCCGCTTTATCATCTATCGCACTTCTGATGAATTCAATTGATGCGAGACGTTCGCCGATTTTTCTTTTAATTTTCAAATGAAATACCATGTTTTAAAATGAAATTTAGCTGCTGCATTTTCTGTTTCAGAATTTAATTAATTTACGTCCGGTTTTAAAAAATAGAGGCAGCATCATTAATATAATACATCCTGTAATTATGGTAGAAATAATTACTTCAGACAATGTTATAACTCCGAGTTTAACAGCAAAGAAAATAATTAGACTATTGCCTGGTATAATCAGAAAAAGCCCTGTTATTAAACCGGGTGCGTACCTTTTTAAAGCAATAGTTGCAATCAGATGAGGAAATATTGCATTAAAAATCATGGCTCCTGCATAACCGAAATATATATATTTGAAAATTATTTCGTTATAAAAAGACATATATAAAAACGAAGATAAATACGCCAGTAATGTAACGCAGATCAGGGCAAAATGGAATTCATTTTTCTCTACAGGTTTATGATAGCGTCCTGATAATTCTGACCATTGCGGAAGCCATAATGCTTCTTCAATATTATGCAATGTTATTGCTAATGGAAAAATTAATATTAGATTTGATAATGGATGCAATAATATATACCTCAATTTAAATTATGATTAAACGCGGATGCAGTGAATTTATTATAATGAATAATGGTTTTTTATTATTTTTTATTATACGCAATCATAATAATCATCCGGTAATCCGAGTTTCACTGTTTTATTTCAGAGCTTATAGGGATTTGTCAACTGCTAAATATTTATTGACAAATAGCTTTATGAAGAGCGATT
Source organism: uncultured Leptospirales bacterium (assembly GCA_964392365.1). Taxonomy (GTDB): domain Bacteria; phylum Spirochaetota; class UBA4802; order UBA4802; family UBA5550; genus CAYMPH01. The sequence continues at coordinate 54,164 of CAYMPH010000007.1, read as the reverse complement.
GTCAGAAATCTATCCTGGAAAAAAATTACAAATGCAGATAAATTCCATGGAAATTATAATTATTATATCAAGGAACCGCCATGTCTGAAAAGAAAAAAGATGAAATTAAATATTACTATTTTAAATCAATAGGCCGTGTAGCGCTTATTTTTTTTCTCGGATTTTCATTATATCTTTTTATATCAACAATGATGCTTGTATTTCTTACAAAACCATCCAAGGAAGTAAAAACTCCTGATCTGGTTGGAAAAAAATACACAGATGTTCACAATAATATTGTCCGTGCTGGTTTGCGACCTGAGCTCAAGTTCAAGGATGTATTTGATCTTGATGAGGGCATGGTGCTTGCTCAGCATCCTGAACCGGGTGAAATTATATCAGAGGGAAATCCGGTGAAAATAACGCTAAGCAGGAGCGCGTTTTATATAGACACTCCGAGTGTTGTAGGCATGGAACTGCCGATGGCTTTGAATAAAGTGAGAAGCCTTCATTACAGGGAAAGATCTGTATCAATCGCTAAAGGCGTTATCTCTTATATTCCTTCAGACAAAAACGCTGAAAATATTGTAATAGGCCAGAGCCCCCGCGCCGGAGAAAAAATTACTCCGGATAGAAAAATAAATCTTCTTGTATCTTCAGGCAAGGCGCAGCCGGATGCTAATATGCCGGACATCACAGGACAGTCTCTTGAACTTTGCTATGATCTCCTGATGTCAAAAGGCGTTTATATTCAGGAAGATATTGCTAACACAGGCGAGCTTGCAAAAAGCGGAATCATTACCGGACAAAATCCGGGCGTTGGAGCAAAGCTTGAAAAGGGCTCAACAGTCAGGCTTAATGTCGGTCATTTCCCGTTGACTGATAAAATTTATATAGGATATGAAACTGTTGAATACAGAATTCCGGACGGGGAAAAGGCCGGACTATACGAAGCTTATATCGATGACAACAGTTCAAGAAGAACAAGATTCTCAGCAAATATGAGGCCAGGTCAGATAATAAAATTTATGTTTCAGAGAGTGGGCAATTCAAGGGTATCCATTGTCTGTGATAAAAAGCCTATTAAAATATTGAGTATAAAAGTTGAATGATTCATCTAAAATATTAGTCTCTCCTTCAATTATTGCATCAGACCTTTCCATGATGGGAAGCATTGTGAACGGTTTTGATAAATCAATAGTTGATCTTCTGCATATGGATGTAATGGACGGAAACTTCGTACCCAATATAACTTTTGGTGCAGCATATATAAAAAGTCTCTCTGCACATACAGACATTCCATTCGACATACATCTTATGATAGAAAATCCGGGCGATTCAATAAATGAATATATTGCCCTGAAGCCCTTCTGCATAACATTTCATTACGAAGCAGACAGATATACTGCAAGAATATTAAAAATAATCCGCGATGCCGGCATAATGGCCGGTGTTTCAATTAATCCCTCTACTCCGGTTGAATCTATCTATGATCTTCTGCCTTATATGAATATGGTGCTGATCATGTCTGTTGATCCCGGTTTTTACGGCCAGGCCTTTATGGAAACTTCAATAAACAGGATTAAAAAACTGTCTGATTATATCAAAGAAAACAATTATGATATTAAAATTGAAGTGGATGGCGGAATCAATTCAGACAATATTTCAAAAATAGTAAAAGCAGGCGCAAGTATGATTGTTGCAGGCAATTCCGCTTTTAAAGGCAATGATGTAAACAAGAATGTTGCTTTTTTAAAAAGCAGGGTGTAACTTTACTGTTATTTAAATCTCTAATAATTCAAGGAGATGTGAAATGATTAGAAATATTTTTATTATAATTTTATGCACTTTATTCCTTTCATTATTTATTCCATTAGCTTTTGAAAAGGATGATATTATTTTTTCAAAAGCCGCTTATGCGGAAGATGAAAAATCCGAATCTGAGGCTCCTGAGCAGGATGAAAAAGAGTATTTTTCAAATCCGCATTACGATCTCGAAGAAAGGCACTTTAACGAAAGCGAAAGAAATTTTGACGAGCCGGATAAGCATGACTACTATGAGCGTTTTGATGAAAAACAATCTCCGGAATACCGGTAATTTTTTTTATCAATTTACTTGCATAAAAAACCATCAGAATAAAACTGACCGGATAATTTTTTAACTAACATATGGAGCATTATGAATGAAATTTAAAAAACAGTTAAACTTTGTAAAAGGACTATTAAGAAATAAAATCAGATTCAGCGAATTTGCTCTTACAAACACCTGCAGTGCTCAGTGTTCTTTCTGCACAATCTGGCAGCAGAAGCCTAAAGTTTCAGTAAATTTAGAAAAAGCGTTAAAAACTATAGATAAACTGGCAGAACTTCATGTTAAAGTCATAACATTAACTGGCGGAGAGCCGGTCCTGCATCCTCATGTTGAAGACATTGTTCAAAGATGTACAGACAAAGGTATAATCTGCCAGGTTCTTAATGCTGATCCAAGGCTTCTTACTGAAAATAAACTCAATGGTCTTGCAAAAGCCGGAGTTGATATGATTGCAATCAGCATGGATCATTATGATGATAAAGTACTTTATGAATCCAGAAAGATAGAAGGGCTGACATCTAAAATTGAAAATGCAGTTTCCAGAATCAATGCAATGGGCGGTATAGGATCCATGGCAAGTATTCTGATCAGCACATATAATCATACATCTTTAGAAAAGCTTTTTGAAAGAACAAAAGAGATGGGGTTTGCTTCAATTGCTATCAATTATCCTGAGTTTTCACAGTCCCCGGTTTATACTCTGGGAGGAGAGGGTATAAATTTAACAAAGGAAGAAGTTGCTAAAGCGCTGAAAGAAGTTATCAGGTTAAAGAAAAAAGGATATAACATTATAAATCCCGAGTTATCAATTAAAAATATAATTTCATATCTGACCGGAAAAGGTTCTACATATAAATGCTATGGAGGATACAGGGTTCTTTTTATTGACTGGTTTTTCCATGTGCATCCTTGCATGCACCTTGCAGATAATTATGGGGACATTCTTGATTTGAAAGAAGAAGATTTAAAGAAAAAAGCCTGTGATGCATGCAATATGAGCTGGTATAGAGATATCAGCATCTATTTTAACGGATTAAAATCCATACGTCCTATAATGGGTATACTTAAAGATATGAGTAAATTTATATAAGAGTGATCTGTTATAAATGATAATTTAAAAGGACTGGCCGAAGAGCATTGAAATCGACCAGTCTTCAGGACTGAATCCAACTCCGATTCTCATAACTGTAGCAAGATTCCACACAATAGCAAGCGAACCTCCATACGAAAGTTTGTAGTATTCCCACCTGTGATTGGTGAAAATTTCAACCGGTTCATTGTATACATTTTTCGCGTCAAAAGATCCTATAAGTTTAATGCCGATTCTCTGATTCCATAACATGAATTCCCAGACTTTCCACCTGAGTTCCAGATTGAATGTTGTCATTGTCGGACCGATAAATCTTGCAAACTTATAGCCTTTTAAAAGTGAGCTTGATTCCAGGCCGTCAGCGCGGTCTATCATAAACGGGAAATAGGACATTTCAAAAAACGGTATGCCGTTTGAAGCTGTAGTGTATCCGAGTCTGACAGCTAAAATTAGCGGATTCCATATAAGCGGCGTATAGAACCTCAAACCAAGAGTATGCCTGAAATATTCATAATCAGAGCCGATCATTCTGCCTGCAGCTTCAAGATTGTAGTCAAAATACATGCCTAAATTCGGATCAGGCTCATAGTCTCTTGTATCGAACGCTATGCCGAGCCTTACATAATTGTTCCAGCCGCCATTGAATCCTAGAGGTTTTTCCTTTGTAAGCAGAGAGTAGTTTTTTGCTGTGTATCCCTTGAAATTATATTCGAATGCGCGTCCGTCCCACGGCTGTATCTGGTACCAGCTTACGAGAAATCCTGCTAAAAATTCAAAATATTTTGCAAACTTCGCTGAGCTGTTGAACGAATATCGTGGAGATAGATAAGTGAATTTATTGTATTTTGCTTCGCTCATATCCCCGGCATTAACAAAACCCAGCTCGTAGTCGCGGAATGTTGAGTATGTGTTTCCGTAAACATCGGTAAGTGGTGTGGATGTAACTTTTTCGCCTGAACCGAAATAGTTTGCATTAGTGTTGTATCTGAATTCAAAGTATGTGAATATTCTGAAGTTGCTTCCAAGTACATTGAATTTGTCGAGATTAAGCCTGTACTGCTGATATCCGCCAAGAGAAACAAGAGCATGAAGAAAAACCTGCAGGTCGTAAGGGGATCTGTTGAAGAATTCCCCATCTTTCGGGCCGTTGTCATAAAAGGAAATTCTTCCTCCGAAAATCATGCTGTTTTCAGTATTGTAGATAACCCATGGAAGTCCTGTGAAATACCAGTTTTCTTTTTTCTTTGCAAGCTCCTCATCCCTGAGTCTTCCTTTCTTCGAAGGATCGGAAATGTTTTTAATCCTGCTTCTGGGGATTCTATTTTCTTCAGGTGAATTTATAGCTTTTCTTACATATATAGCCTCTTCATCCTGATCAACTATAAATCCATCTATGGTTCCATTTATTCCGAGATTGATTTCTTTTTCTTTTTTATATTCGTCATCATTTTTAATCCGGAGAATGGTTTCTTTTTTAATTATCTGTTCCGGTTTCCCTTTAGGTGTAATGACAATATCTCCCCTGGGATCAATATTTTTTTTAATTTCGCCTTCGATAATTTTTCCGGATTTTAAAAAAATAGAATCAGCATAGAGAGAATTTAATAATATAAGAATAACGGAAAAGACTAAAGCAGGTTTAAATGTGAAATTCATTGATCAGCTGCAGCCTATAATCTGTTTCAAGTCGGAAGAAATTTTATCTGTCGGAATATATATATTATTATCAGAAAATTCTTTTTTTACGGCCATGCCGTTTTCTTCAAGGAACATGAGTGTCAGTGAAATCCATCCTTCTGCAAGATAAAATTTTCTGAAATTTTTATATCCGTACAGTTCAATAAGAATGCTTCTTGCTGTGCAGCCTGCTGCAGCATTTCTAATTAAAATTTTTATTATCTGGTTTATTCTTTTCAGTCTTAATTCAATAATAAGTTTTATCCGTTTTTTCGGTTCTGAAACTGGCCCGCCATGTGCAGCAAGAATTATTTCAAGCTTCGGGAGATTGAGCATGGAGTTCAGAGTGCAGAGATAATCTTTCAAATTTGAATCCGGCGGTCCAAGCCATGGTGTTATTGATCTGAGAACATTGTCCCCTCCGAGAAGAATTCCTTTCTCTTCGTTGTAGAGCGATATATGGTCTCTGCTGTGTCCTGGAGCAGGCAGGATTATCCATTCGGATCCTCCTGCCTGAATTCCGGTGTTTTCTTTTATTATTCCATCAGGTTTCCCGGGATATTCTATTCCATATAAAAATCTATAAAAATATGATGGAAAGTTTTTCAGTGTGAAAATTATTTTTTTTACAATGTATGAGTTGTTAATAATAAATAGAAATTCATCCCATTCACTTTTTTTAGCATGGCGGATGAGATTTACAGACTCCCGGATTTTTGAATAATTGTTTATATAAGATTCTCTTGAGACTAAAATTTCAGCCTGCTTTTCAGTCAGGAGAACTTGTGATCCGAGAGCCTGCCTGATCTTGCGCAGACCGGAAAAATGATCAGGATGAGTATGGCTGATAATAATTCTTCCTGGAGAAAAGCTTATCCCTCTTGAAGAACAGATCGAATGTATCTCTCTGATCTTCGTTAAGAAATGAGAAACAGCTTTTTTTTTACCATGCCCTGCATCGAAAATCAGAGAATTCTCTCCGGTTATTACAAATATATTAACGGAAAAGTTTGTCTTAAACAGATTCGCTGTTTCCGTTATCATGAATATCCCTGGATAAACTTCTCTCATTGTTTATTAATACATTTCAATAGCAACAGCTGTTCCCATGCCGCCGCCTATGCAGAGAGTTGCAATGCCTTTTTTTGCAGAGCGTTTTTTCATTTCGTGAATAAGAGTTGTGAATATTCTTGCTCCGGAAGCTCCTATCGGGTGACCAAGCGCGATTGCTCCGCCGTTTACATTTACTTTTGATGTATCCCATCCCATTTCTTTGTTAACCGCAACAGCCTGAGCAGCAAAAGCTTCATTTGCTTCAATTAAATCCAGGTCTGAAGCTTTCCAGCCTGCAATCTGCAGAGCTTTTTTTGAAGAAGGAATAGGACCAAGTCCCATAAGTTCAGGCGCAACACCTACAGAAGCATATGATACAATTCTTGCTATAGGTTTTAAACCGAGTTCTTTAGCCTTCTCCTCGGACATTATAACTGCAGCAGCAGCTCCGTCATTTATACCTGAAGCGTTTCCGGCTGTTACAACACCGTCTTTTTTAAAAGCAGGTTTCAGTTTGGAAAGTGTCTCTGCTGTTGTTCCGAATTTTGGAAATTCATCTGTATCAAAGGCAACAGGGTCGCCCTTTCTCTTGGGAATCATTACCGGGATTATTTCATCTTTGAATTTACCGCTTTTAACTGCATTTTCCGCCTTATTCTGGCTTGCAGCTGAAAATATATCGAGCTCCTCTCTTGTAAGTTTATATTTTTCTGCAACATTTTCAGCAGTTATTCCCATGTGATAATTATTGAATGCATCGGTAAGGCCGTCTTTTATCATCATGTCTGTAATTGGGGAGTCTCCCATTCTGAGGCCCCATCTTGCACCATTAACTGAAAACTGGGATGAGCTCATGCATTCCATTCCGCCTGCAATAATAATATCTGCATCTCCTGCTTTAATCATTTGAGCTGCAAGGGACATTGCTCTGAGTCCTGAGCCGCAAACTTTATTAATTGTTATTGCCGGCACTTCAATCGGAATTCCGGCTTTTACAAGAACCTGGCGTGCTGTATTCTGGCCCTGGGCGCCTTGTAAAACGTGTCCTAAAATTAAGTTTTCAACATCTTTTTCGGAAATGCCTGCCCGTTTTATAGCTTCCTTAACCGCAATAACTCCAAGATCAACTGCAGAAAAATCTTTTAGCGATCCGCCGAAAGATCCTGTCGGAGTTCTTACTATGGATACAATTACTGGCTGTTTCATTTTTTTTACCTCTTAAAATAGTTATTTTTTTTTATTCAATTTGGAAGGGCAATGCGTGTCAAATCAATTTCTGGGAAAAATTGGCATTCTTGAGGAGACTTTGAAAGTCCGGTGAAATGATTTATTTAGAAAAACAATAGAACACGGATGACGCGGATTTTTTATGATTTACACGGATAAAGAATTTTTAAATAATATTGAAATTTAAAAATTACTATATTAAAATATAATGTGCCGCAATTCGCGTACGGGTTCAAAATTTTGAACCCGTACGCGAATTAAAATCATATAAATCCGTGTCATCCGTATTCTATCTTCTTTGTTTAAAACGCTAATATGTGGAGGCCTAAAAAATATATTGACTGCAGTATTCCTGAATATAGCATATTTCGTAATTATAGAAATTCCGGGGCTGTAGCTCAGTTGGGAGAGCGCTTGAATCGCACTCAAGAGGCCGTCGGTTCGATTCCGATCAGCTCCAGTTTTATTTGGAACATATTTAAAAGTGTGTAAGAATTGGAAATTGGGAGATAGTAGAGATAGGAGGGATAAAAGTTCAAATATCTCCTCATCTCTTGAAATCTCCATCTCCCCTTTAATCTTTTCCTTCCTTTTTTCTCTGTGTCTCAGCGGCAAATTTAAAGAGTTGATTTATTCTATATTTGTTTGTAATTGGATAAAATAAAATTATTAATGGTAAAATGATGTACGGCTGGAAAAATAAAATAGCTTCAATTGATCTGACTGAAAAGACAATAACTTATATTCAGCCTGATATTGAATTGCTCAAAAAATACATTGGAGGTAAGGGACTTGCCGGTTATTACCTGTCAAAAAAAATAACCCTTCCTTTTGATTCACCTGAAATGCCTCTCATTTTTATGACAGGCCCTCTTGTAGACACTCCGACTCCTGTATCAGGACGGATGACTATAATGTCCCGCTCTCCGCAAACCGGAACTGTAGGAGATACATCTGTTGGCGGTAAACTTGCTTTCCAGATTAAGCGTTCAGGTTTGGACGGAATCATTATAACCGGTGTAAGCGCAAATTTATGCGGCATAGAAATTAATGATGAAGAAATAAAATTTACTGATGCATCTGAAATGCTGGGCAGGAAAATTTCTGAAATTTCAAAAATGGTTCCTTCCGGAGGATCGTTTGCGGCAACAGGCCCGGCTGCTGACAATGGTGTTCTATTCGCAAATATTGCTATAGACAGCCATTTCCTTTCAGGTAGAAACGGACTCGGTCTTGTTATGTCAGCAAAGAAACTTAAATACATCCATGTTAAAGGAAGCGGCAAAACAGAAATTTATAATCTCGATGAGGTAATGAAAGCCAAGGAGGAGATATTCCGTCTTGCTGCCGCTTCACCGATATTAAAAGGCGAGCTTGGAATATCCGAGTTCGGAACAGGCGCGCTCTACGATTTAATGCATTCAAGAAGAATGATGCCTACTGATAATTTCAGGAAAACTTTTTTTGATAAAGCGCCTGGTTTAAACGCTTTTGCTTATAAAGAAAAATATGATACAAAAAAATCCGGGTGTTCCGGATGCCATATTATGTGCAAGAAAAAAGGCGTGAATGGCGAAGTGATTCCGGAATTTGAAACAATGTCTCATTTCACGGCATTATTGAATAATAATGATATCGGGACTGTTATCCAGGCGAATGATATATGCAATGAGTACGGCATGGATACAATTACTGCTGCATCAACACTTGCGTGCTATTGCGAAATTGAGGGAGTGAAATTAACCCCTGAAAAAATATTATCTTTGCTCGAGGATATTGCCCTTTCGCGCGGAATCGGCGAGGAATTAAAACATGGATCATACAGGTATGCATTTTTAAAAGGAAAAGAATCATCATCAATTTCCGTGAAGGGACTTGAACTGCCTGCATATGATCCCCGCGGTGCATACGGCATGGCTGTTGCTTACGCAACATCAACACGCGGCGGATGCCATCTCCGCGCTTATCCCATATCGCATGAAATATTAAGGAAGCCTGTTGCGACTGACAGGTTTACTTTCAGCGGAAAAGCCCGCATAATAAAGCTTGCTGAAGATATTAATGCGGTAATTGATTCACTTACTGCGTGCAAATTTATTTTTTTTGCTGCAACTCTTGAGGAATATGCCAAGGCATACAGCGGAGTTACAGGGGTAAAATCAAGCGCTCAGGATCTGCTGAAAGCAGGGGAAAGAATTTATTACAATGACAGGATTATGAATGCAGCAAACGGTTTTACTGAGAAAGATGATGATCTGCCTGAGAGATTTTTTTCTGAATCAGGAAGCGGAGGTGACGGCATAACAATACCTCCTTTAAACAGGGATGATTTTATATCAGCGAGAAAATCCTATTATAAAATCAGAGGTCTTGATGATAACGGCATGCCGATTAAAGAAAAATGTGAAGAGCTGGGACTTGAGTGGATATTTTAATTAAAAAATACGCGGATAAATTATACAAACAGGGACTATGCGAAAAGGACGCTCCTATTCTTGGCGGACTAGATTCAGATGTAGTCTGGTCAAGGAATGGAGCAGAAAAGGAAATTCTTGCTGAAATAATAAATGGCCTTAATATAAACAGCATACTTTATTCTATTCCATCGGAGCCGTATTTTTCAATTATAAATTATCTTGCTGAGGAAAGTATAAATTCTGATTGGCAGATAAAGCCTGAAGATTCTGAAACAAGAACATTCCTTCACGATATTCCTGTTGTTGAAAAGTTTGAATCTAATTCAATAATAGAAACATTAAAAAATAAAAAATCTGCTGTAATCAGAAATGGCGGGATTGTTACTTACGGCATTGTAAGTCCTGAACAGGCTTTTATTGTTTTCAGCTCAGTATGTTTTTCCTGTTTCGTTAAATTTTTTACAGACATATATTATGATTTCAAGAGTAAAAAGAATATCAGCCAGAGCAGAAAGGAAATAGCTATACGCGCTTTGAATCATTATGGGGAATTTGTCAGCGGCATAGATAAAAATCCGTCTTTAATGAAAGGCATTTTTAATTCAGCGGATGATATTTATAAAGCGATTGTGCAAGCAGGCAGGCTCACTGTTAATTCAAGAATGGTGGATTCCTTCTTTGGAAATATCTCATATAAAAAAGACGGTGTAATCTATATCAGCCAGACAGGAAGCTCGCTCGATGAGCTGGAAGGCATGATCGACGCTTGCCCTGATGACAACAGCAGCACGAACGCAGTAACTGCATCAAGTGAATTTTCAGCTCATAAAAGCGTATATCAGTCAACATCTTTTAAAACGATTCTTCACGGCCATCCTAAATTCACAGTAATAATGTCAATGCTGTGCGATGATGATTGTGCAAACAGGGGCGTGTGCTTTAAATCCTGCTCAAAGCAGAGATTTGTGAATGATATACCTGTTGTCCCTGGAGAAGTGGGTACCGGTCCTACAGGAATATCCAGAACTCTTCCTCCGGTATTGAAGGGAAGGGGTGCTATTGTATGGGGGCATGGATTATTTACAACCGGCGAACGGGATTTTAATGACGCTTACAGAAATCTGATTGATATTGAATTGTCATGCTTTGAAAAGTATAAGATTATTTTTAATCAGGCTTTATAGAAATTCATGAATTAATTATTACATAATTATTATGGCGGAAGCGGTTTATTTTTATTCTGTCATTCCGGCTGGAGCGACAGCAGAATGACAGGCCTGCACCCTCGGGTGAATCTAATAGAGTGAATTTAGTGAACTCATGCTATGAGATTCCGGTATTTACTTCGTAAAACCGGAATGACAGGGCGGAAATCCTACCTTATAATATCCTGAACCCATTCAATTTTTTCATTTTCAATTGAAATAAGATCAAACCTGCATGTGATAAGTTTTGTGTTGTATCCGGAATTTTCATTGAGGAACTGATTTGCTATAAATCTTAAAGTTCGCTGCTTGTTTTTGTTTATTGAGTAGAGAGCGCCTCCGAAAGCTTTTGTTTTTCTGGATTTGACTTCAGCAAAAACAAGGAGATTTTCTTTTTTTGCAATTATATCTATTTCGCCTGACTTTTGGAATCTGTAATTTTTTTTAACAATTTCAAACCCCTCATCAATTAAAAAGAGCGCGGCTTTCTGCTCTCCGGAATCCCCAAAGCTTTTTTTTGAATGATATTCAGGCATATTTGAATCAGAGAACGTCAAAAATATTGATGCCGGCCTGAGCTTCGTCGAGGGCTTTAACTATGTAGATGGTGGTATCGAGTAGAAGGTTTACTATAACAGGCAGTTCATTTTTCTTTCCGTTTTTATCAAAAATAATTTTAAGAATAGGTCTCAGAGGTTTTTCGGGTATGGATCCGATTACAATACCTATGCTTGTATCATTAAGTTCAACAATTGATCCGATCGGGTATACTGACATCATTGATAGAAATACTCTGAGTATTACCGGGTCGAATTTATTTACGCCGCTTGAAAGAAGGTTTCTCATGGCATGGTAAAAATAAACTTTTTTCCTGTAGCTTCTGTTTGAAATCTGCGCTTCATAAGAATCTGCTATAGATGAAATTCTTGCGAATTCATCTATATCGTGTCCTTTAAGTCCTCTTGGATATCCTTTCCCGTCGAACTGCTCGTGATGCTGCAGGCAGACATTGGCTATGTGCTCCTTGACTCCGCCTAAATCAATGAGTGATTTGTAACCGAGAAGAGGATGTGTTTTTATCTGATTATATTCCTGTTCGGAAATTTTTGACTGTTTGTGTATGATATATACAGGAACTTTTAACATTCCCGCATCTATCAGAATAGTTCCAAGGCCTAAATTCTTAAGCTTTTCCTTGGAATATTTCAGTGCCATGCCGATTATCAGGGAATATAGGGTTACATTAACAGAATGCGTTACAAGATAATCCTTTCCTTCGTCAAGTCCGTATAGAAAAAGGAATACATTATAATTTTCATTTAATATATCGATTATATCATTTATTGATTTTTCAACATCAGTTGTTTCGAATTTTTTATTTTTCTTTACTGCATCATATATTTCAGTAATTGCTTTGCATGATTGATTGTGTATCTCAATCAGCTTTCTTCTTTTTTTAATCAGATCATTGTAATCGCCGACAATTTTTTTTTCACTTTCAATTACGTTTTTACTGATTGTATTTGCAGCTGCTGCGGCCAGAGTCTCATCAATACGGATCAGATCTCCTGCGGTTTCTACTTCTGTTACTCCCCAAACCTGAAGCTTTTTTAAATCGGATTCTTTTATAGGCAGATTTGCGCCGACAAGAATGGTATTGCTGTCTGTATATACAGATTTGCTGTAAACCATGCCTGGCTTAAGATCAGCGGCTAATATTTTTTTCATTTTAGACATTTATTGCATTAAATCCGAAGCGAGTTTATCTCTGAACCTGCTGTTTACTTTGTAACAGTAAGCAAGAATTTCAGCTACAGCTATAAATAAATTTTCAGGAATTTCTGTACCTGTTTCAAGTTTTGATAATATTTCAGCCATGTCCCTGTCTTTATAAATTGTGATATTATTCATTTTTGCAATATCGAGCAGTTTTTCCGCTAGATAACCGCGTGCACTTGCTATTATTGTTGGCAGATTATCTGAATATTCAAGTGCAACTGCTATTTTTTCCATATTTATATTTTTATATCCAGTACCCGATTTAATTGATGGATTCTATTTATCTCGTGTAAATTATCAAGTACATTTTTATTGTTTGCAGTAATTATACTGCATTTAATGCTTTTTTGCGCCAAAGAATTTTTTATATTTATTAAATCTTCTTTGATTAGATTTTCGGTATCTATTGATTCTGTTATAATGGATATATAAAGCATCTTCTGTGATTCCTGAATTATAATTGTAATTTTACCTAAAATAGAAAAATCTGCACTTAGAATCAGGCTGTTTTTGTTAAATATATATTCATATTCATTTAGATTGTCATTATCATCTATAAAAACTGAATATGAATGGTTGTTATTTTGATCAGAATAGCTTAGCAGAAGATCCATTATTTCCGGAATAATTTCATCCGGATTTTCAAAATCTTTAAATAATTGCGATATTGTAGAGTCTATTTCCAGCCTGATATTTTCTTTAACTTCCTGTTTTGCAGGCTTGCTGTCTGTTTTATTTTGTATCCGGCTTAAAATTGATAAATATGGTGTTAGTGAATTTGTTCCTGATATAATTGTAAATAAATTCTGTACGCTTTCCCTGCTTAGTCCTTTATTTAACAGCTTTTCAGCTAAATTTTTTATTCTGTTTTTTTTTATTAAATCCGGAGTTCCGATCAGCTGTGCATTTAATTCAAAAAGAGAATTTATATTTTTTGAAAGTATTCTGCTTATATCAAACAATTTTCCATCTATCTCCCCGGGTGATAAAATAGTAAACGGCCTGATTGCGTTTTTAAGCGTTTCCTGATTCAGAGTTTCCACAATTTTAAATGTGGTTCTGCCGTTTTCTGAAATTTCAGCTTTTAAATTCAGAATGTTTTCCCTTGGCAGACCCTGGGTGAATTCAGCTGATAATCTCCTGCCGGAGATTTCAATAATGCCTGAAAATTTTCCCGCTCTTTCAATTATTTTTGCGCTGTAAATTTTGCCGTCTTCTATGCCTGAAGGAAATTTTCTGCTATCATGCTTTGACTGAATATTAATTATATTTTTTTCAGGAATTTTCATTTTTAAATTTTATCTGCAATTAGAGATTTTACCGGCTCATAGCTTTTTCTGTGTATTGCAGAACAGCCGTGTTTCATTATTGCTTCTATATGTTCTGCAGTTCCATACCCCTTGTTTTTTTTTAAATTGTAATCAGGATAAATTTTATCAATTTTTTCAAGAAGCAGATCTCTTTGTACTTTTGCGGCAATTGAAGCTGATGCAATAGTGATAGATTTTCCGTCACCTTTAATATAAGTCAGCATTTTAATTCCAACATTAAAAGCTGTTCTGCCGTCCATGATGATTATATCCGGCTTAACAGGTGAGTCTTCAATCAGCTTTTTAACTGCAAGTTCCGTTGCCCTGTTTACGTTTATTTTATCTATTACTTTATGGTTTATGAATTTCACTGAAACGCGCATTGAATGCTTTTCAATAATTTTATAAGCAGATTCTCTTTTTCCCGGAGATAATTTTTTTGAATCATTTATAAACAGAGTAAGGCCCTCCGGAGGATCTGTAATTATTTCAGTACAATAGATTGTCATCCCGACTGAAAGCGGTCCGGCGAGAGATCCTCTTCCTGCCTCGTCGATTCCTGCAATAATTTTATAGCCATCTTTGATTAAACCACGTTCTATGCTGAAATCCGGCAGGTTTATTTTATGTTTAGTCATTTTTTTTTAATATGAAATTATTAATTCCATGTCAAGCTTATATTCCTGCTGATAAGTTAATGAACTTGTAGCATCGTCTGTTTTAAAATAGTAGAAAAGTCCTTGCAATTTTATTTACAGGATGGCGGTAATTTTAAACTAAACTGGAAAATATAAAAAGCTTAATTTTTAATTATATCTAACCGGGAGGAAAAACATGAAGAAAAACAGAACACAGATTTATATGAAAATGGACACTATAAAAAAAATATCAGGACGGGCCTCATCAAAAAAAAGGAGCATGAATTTCCTGTCCAGAATATTATTCATGATTATGTCCGGTAAATTTATTATGGGGTTACTGATTATAGCTGCTGTTGCCGGATTAGTAAACGAAAATATACGCAAGCAGGAAGTTGAAAGCAAGTGCTGGTTCTGTATGGCTGGGGGCACTTCTGAAGCTAAGGGTATTGTAACTAAAGTGGAATTTATTAAGCTGGGCTTTAAAAAAATGCACAATTACAAGGTGTTTTATACTTACACGGTGAACGGTATATCATATAACAGCGTATCATATCAGACAGGTTTGACTTACAGAATAAAAGATGCAATTGATGTCACCTATTCATTAAGAGAGCCTTCATGCTCATGCGGCAGCGGAATAAAATGTCCTGCAGAGGATGCAATGTTCACATTGTTTTTTGGCGGAGTGTTTGTTGTTATTGCCCTGTTTCTTATAATATCAGGAATAAAAAGAATTCTTAACGCAATATGGGTGATTGAATACGGAACATTAGCTTCCTCTACTGTAAAAAAAATTATTAAGACAGATAAAAGGACTATTTTTCAACTTCGTTCCTTTTATACAAAAAGCTGGGCGGTTACCTGCTGGTTCGAGGATTCATCCGGTAAAAAATTTTCGTTAGAAATTTATTCTTCTTCTAAAGATTCTATAAAAAAAGATGACACTGTTGAAATCATATATGATCCGGGAATGCCGGAAAATGCTTTTGCAATTGATACTATTCCGAAATTTGTTAAAACTGATCCGGTATTGAGTGTGTAAATTTATTCCTCAAGTGCAGATTTCAACTTTCTTGACAAATCTTTTAAATCCTGAAATAGTTGATAATATTAAAACCCCGCAAACTCCCCCATAGATAAGAGGGAGAACTAAAAAGGGGGATAATTTCTTACTGGAGTTCAAAATGAGTCTGCCAAAAGCCTATGCAGGTAAAATACTTTCTGTGGATTTATCCAAAGGAAAAATCGATACAATTGAAACATCAAAATACGCTGAAAAGTTTATAGGAGGGCGGGGAACCGCGACTGCACTCTACTGGGATCTTACTCCGCCTGAAGCAGGTGCGCTTGATCCTGAAAACAGGCTGATTATTTCAATGGGGCCGCTCGCAGGAATGCCGGGCGGTCTTGGCGGGTCACGATGGGGAGTATATTCCAAATCGCCTTTTCCAAGGGGACGTTTCAGCAGGGATCATTTCTGCTATGGAAATCTCGGCGGAACATTCGGTTCGGAATTGAGATTTGCAGGATACGACGGGATCGTTGTGAGCGGGAAGGCTTCACATCCTGTTACGATAGATATACAGGACAGCAAAGTTTCCATTAACCCTGCAGGAGATTTGTGGGGAAAAACTACTGTTGATACAATGGAATCAATAAAGAAAAAATATGAGCCGCGCACCAAGGTTATGTGCATCGGGCCTGCAGGCGAGAATATGGTTTCAATTGCAACAGTTTTTGCAGACGGCGACGCAAGCTGCAGCGGCGGTATGGGCGCGGTAATCGGGTCAAAAAATCTCAAGGCTGTTTCTGTTAGAGGAACAAACCGCAAGGTTGAAGTTGGAAATCCCGAAGAGCTTAAAAATATCGAGCAGACAATAAGAAATTTAAACAGGGGGAATGTAAAGGTCTGGGGGCTTGATTTTATGGAGCATGGCCCGAAGACGCACAAGTATCCCTGCTTCGGATGCATGGCAAACTGCCTTCGTGTGAAATATACTGCTGACAACGGCAAGAGCGGAAAATTCATGTGCCAGTCGAGATTCTTTTATCTCAATCATGCGTGGGCTTACTATGGCGAGGATAATGACATGACTTTTCATGCCAACCGGTTTTGCGACGAATATGGAATTGATACATGGGAAATTCAGGGCATTATTGAATGGCTTCTTTTGTGTCATGCTGCAGGAGTAATTACAGAAAAAGAGAGCGGGCTTGATTTAAAAAAAGTCGGCAGTTTGGAATTTATTGAAAATCTTGTTAAGATGACATCTTTAAAACAGGGCTATGGAGAATTTCTTTCCGGAGGGGCTCTGCTTGCTTCTAAGAAATCCGGAGGAAAAGCTCAGGAGCTTTATACAAAGACTGATCCTTATGATCCGCGTTATTGTACTGTAAACACACTTCTTTTCCCGTTTGAAACACGCGAGCCGATTCAGCAGCTTCATGAGGCAGGACTTGTTCTGTCGCAGTGGTCGAGCTGGGCAAAGGGTATAGAGGAAGCGCATATATCGAGTGAGGTAATAAAAAATATTGCTATAAGGTTCTGGGGAAGTGAAAAAGCCGCAGATATGACAACTCTAGATGGTAAGGCGGGCGCTGCAAAAATAATTCAGGAGAGGCAGATTTCCAAGGAGTGCATTGGCGTGTGCGACTGGATGTTTCCTCTTATAGATATTCCAAACAGTGTGGATCACGTTGGTGACCCGACATTTGAAAGCAGAATTCTATCTGCAATGCTCGGGCGGGAATATTCCGAACAGGATCTTTATAAAGTAGGGGAGCGTGTTTTTAATCTTCAGAGAGCCATTCTTCTCCGAGAGGGAATGAAAGCCCGCGAAGAGGATTTTCTTCCTGATGAATGGCATGATAAAGCAATTGAAACACATGTTGCTGATCCTGAATGTGTTGCGCCAGGACCCGGAGGAAAAATAATTTCACAGATAGGCAGAAAAGCAGACAGGCCGGAATTTCTGAAAATACGCGATGATTTTTACAATCTCAGGGGATGGGATGTTCCAACCGGATTTCAGTCTGTTAATAGTCTTAACTCACTTGACCTGGAAAATGTTGCAGGTGAATTATTTGCAAAGGGACTTGCTGTAAAAAAATCGAGAGGCATATCTTTAGGGAGATTTTTTAATCACAGAATTAATTCGGTGATTTCGAAATTGGGAAACCGCGGGAAAAATTCAAAATCTGCATATATTATAAAGGGTCAGAGCGTTATAGGAGAAGAAATGATGAATATTCTCCTGGCGGAACAGGCAAAATACGGCATTGAAAAAATTAAGCATAATTTCAAGGGCTGGAATAAAACCATGCAGTATTTTTTTACAGATACTGGCGAGTATTATATCTTGAAATTTGTTAATGGAGAGGCTCTGACCCCTGAAAAAATATCTTCACCGCTAGCAAAACCGGAAATCAGCTATGAAATGGATTCGCGCGTATTGAAAGCCATGTCTGCAGGCGAGATCAGCGGCGAGTTTGCATATCTGAAAAGACTGCTTAAAATGAAATCACCATTCACAGATATGATGAAGCTTCAGTCTCTGAATAAGGTTTAATGAGAAGAGATTATCTTTTAGTGAAAACAACCCCCTTTGCCCTGCGGGCATCTCCCCCTTGGTAAGGGGGAGAATTGTCTAATGCAATCCTATTCAGAATTTTTTTAAATATAATAATGCCATCTTGAATAGATAGATTTGAAAACAGATTTTAGAAAAATTTTTATAGAAAAGTGAAATTTTTTTCAATTTAAGTAACTTAGCCCCGCGGCAATGAGCGGGCGGCTTTCGGGTGGATGTCTCGAAGAAGGGTTGCTTTTCCGCATTAAAAGCAACCCTTCTTCGAGAATTTTGTTGCACATCACATCCGATGTGAATTCAGGAAAAGTTTTAAAAAAGAACTTATGGATATACTTAACCCGAGGTTTGAAGCTATAGATTCGAAATTTGATGCAATGAATTATAAATTCAGCATTATCACGTGGTCTGTCTGGTCTCTTCCGATTTTTATGACTGTAATGTTAGCTGTATTTACACTTCTGATTAAAAAAATAATATAACTGCTGCAGAATATCCTTGCATATCCCTGCCAAATAATTATTGACTGCATAAATTATTAATATCAGGCTGAATTATTAATTTCAAAAAAGTAAATTTGCGGAGGGTGTCATGGATCGGCCCTGGACGAAATATTACGATAAGTCTGTGCCGGAAAATTTTATATTTCCGGAAACTACTCTTGACCGCATATTCATGAATACTGTTGCAAAATATCCAGACTGGATTGCTTGCACATATAATGATGAAGACATGACATACATGCAGCTCAATGAACGAGTAAACCGTTTTGCCAGGGGTTTGATTTCTCTCGGAGTTAAAAAGGGCGACCATGTTGCACTCATGCTTCCGACTTCGCCTGTTTATCCGATTGCTGCTGAGGCAATTCACAGGCTGGGTGCTGTTATAGTAAATATAGGTGTTATGATAAAGGGTGCTGATTTTACTGCAATTTTCCGTGCATCAGGCGCCAAAATTCTCGTTACTCTTGATATTTTTTTGCAGAATATTCATTTATCTCTAACTGATGCTGGAGTTGAAAAGCTCTTACTTCATTCGGTATTCGGTCTGGAAAAAAAACTTCTTCCTCTTTCTGTTGAATTTGTTTATCTTGATAAACTTACTGCAGATCAATCTTCAGATGAAATGATTTCCGCATCGCAGCCGGATGACCTTGCACTGCTTCAGATGACAAGCGGAACAAGCGGGAGGCCAAAAGCCGTTATGCTTACTCATAGGAATATTGTAGCAAATCTATACCAGATCGAATCTTTCCGCCCTCAGGTGGTGCCTCATAACGGAGCAGTAATCTGCATGCTTCCTTTTTTTCATGTTTTCGGATTTGCAATCTGCTTTCAGCTCTCTGTTTTCCGCGCTTACAGAATGGTGCTTATACCGAGATTCGATCCGTTTGCAGTTCTTCCAATTATAGGAATGCTTGAGAAGTACAGACCTGTATCACTACCGGCTGTTCCAAGCCTCTGGGGCGTTCTCACAAGACACCTGGAAGATATGCCGGGCAGGGCAGGTCTGTTTTCCAGTATTGAAATGCCTACAAGCGGGGGAGCATATATTTTACCGTCAGTAAAAGACCGTTTTTTTAATATTACTGGAAGGCATATACATGAAGCCTATGGCCTTTCAGAAGCTTCCTCAACGACACATATGACACCTCTGACTGAATTAAGTCCTCCCGGATCTATAGGCATACCTATACCCGGTACTGATGCAAAGATTACTGATATTGATGATCCGGAAAAATCTCTTTTACCGGGCATGGTAGGTGAACTTGCAATTCGCGGTCCGCAGATTATGAAAGGATACTGGAATATGCCTGAAGAAACTGAATCAGCCGCGCGCCTTAGAAGCGGATGGCTTTATACCGGAGATCTTGCCCGTATGGATGAGGATGGCTTTTTTTATATAGTAGACCGCAAGGATGATATGATTATAATAAGCGGATTCAATGTTTATCCGAGCGAGATTGAGTCTGTTTTGAAAACGCATCCAGGTGTTTCAGATGCGGTTGTAATTGGAATAAAAGATGCTGCACGCGGCCAGTATATTGAAGCAAGGGCAGTTCTGCGTGAAGGCGATACTGCAACACAATCGCAGCTTCTTGAACATTGCAGAACGAGACTTGCTGATTATAAAATTCCAAGAAGAATTCTCATTGTGAAGGAAATCCTTAAATCTCCTATCGGCAAACCTCTCAGGCGTGAATTGAGAAATCAGACTGAGAAACAGTAATATAATAAAAAAAACAGAAAATGTGTAAGAAAATTGGATATGGAGATAATTAACAAATATCTCATCATCACTCTTTTTTCATATCTCCCTATCTCCTGAATCTTTTATTATTTAAAGCCGCATTTTGAATTGTTGCAAATTGAAACAATTCTGAAATAAAAATGAAATCGTGACTTTTTATATTCCTTTCATAAATTAAAATAAATTATGGAGGATTAATTTCATGAGTAAATGTAAAATAGCATTAATTGTAGTTGGAGCATTATTCGGTATTGGACTTGCAGTTTTTTTTGGAGGAAGGGCGTATTTTTTAAGTCTGTCACCTGAAGAAAAAGCTGAAAAATTTGCAAATCGTGTTGCATGCAGTTTAAGCATGACGGATGATCAGAAAGTGAAATTTAAAGGTATTGTAGCATCTGTAGTTGAAAAGATGAAGCCTTATCGTAAAGAACATCTTGATATGAAAAATGATATTGTTTCAATTATACGTAGTGAATCATTTGACAAAAAGAAAGTTGAAGCTCTTACTGATAAAAGAATCAAGGATATGCAGGAACTTCGTCCGTTTATGATAGATAAAATTGCTGAAGTTCATGCTATGCTTACACCTGAGCAGAGAGAAAAAGTAGCTAAGTTTATTGAAAAACATCACGGGCCTTTCGGGAAATAACCCCCTCTGCCCTTTGGGCATCTCCCCCTTACTAAGGGGGAGATTACTCGGGGAAATGATTTATAACCCTGAAAATTTTATTTATTAGGGGATTACTATGATAGAAAAGAAGAAATTTTTTAATTATATTTTGGATATAACAATACTAATTGCAGTTGTTTTATTAATGATTAATGGAATTTTGATGCAGATAGTTTATCACTTGAATCACAATGATCCGGGTTATGTTTTTTTGTGGTTTAATAAATCCGGCTGGCTGCTTTCACATCAAATATTAAGTGTATTTGTATTTACAGGTATAACTATTCATGTTTTTTTACATTTTAACTGGATAAAAGATGTATTTAAGAATAAAAGGCTGATCAGTAAAAATTTCAAAAATAAGTCCCTTGCTTTGTTATTTATTTTGTTTTATTTTTCAGGTCTCTTAACCTTTGTTTCATGGTCTTTTAATAATCAGTTTACAGGATATAATTTTGAATTACGCCATTTCATACTTGAAATTCATGATAAGATAACAATATTATTGATAATATTATTTGTTTTTCATTTAATAAGAAAATTTAAATGGCTTCTTAAGACTTCAAGACAATTTTTTTTATCAAATGAAAATTAAATGTTTTACAAGTTTTCCCCAACCACCTGTGGGGGGAACTTGCAAAACTGTGAATTCTTATATTAAAAAATTAAAGTCACACTCCGGGGAATTAGGGGGCTTTAAGGTAAAGGCTTTATGGAAGGGGATCTGAAACAGCAATGAAAAAAAATGTATTAATAATAGATGATGATAAACGATTAACCGACCTTCTCGTCGAGTATCTGACTCCGCACGGATGGCGTGTTGAAGTGTCCCATAATCCTCTGGATGCGCTTGATGATCTTGAGGAGGAACTGCCTGATATTATTATACTTGATGTAATGCTTCCTGATATTGACGGATTCGAGACCTGCCGGCGCATACGCGCAAAATTTACTGTACCGGTTCTTATGCTCACTGCAAGAGGTGATGTTATGGATCGTGTTGTAGGGCTTGAGCTCGGTGCAGATGACTATCTGTCAAAGCCTTTTGAGCCGAGGGAACTGATTGCAAGGATGCAGTCTATATTAAGAAGAATGGGCCAGGGCAATGATGCCGGTACCGCAAGACTGACATTCGGCGATCTTGAAATGGATGAAGCAGCCAGGCGCGTATCTGTAAAAGGTAAAGCTCTTGATCTTACTTTTATGGAATTTGAACTTCTGAATCTTCTTGTGCGTAATGCAGGCATGGTGCTTGACCGTGACCGCATTGTAGAACTTCTCAAAGGATTCGATGATGATTCTTTCGACAGGTCAATTGATGTAATGATAAGCCGCATCAGAACCAAGCTCGGAGATGATCCGCGTTCTCCGCGTTTTATTGAAACTGTCAGAAGCATCGGATACAGATTTATTTCAGGCAAAAGGTGATATATGATCAGGTTCCGCTTTCCTATAGCTTTCCGTATTGCACTTCTGATAATTTTCCTCGGAATATTTATAAATATAGTGGTATGGGCCGGATTTCAGATCGCAGCTAAAGATCGCGCTCACGATTTAGCCCAGCGTAATATTGAAGCTTACAGCAATTATCTTATCAGCGAAGTGGGAAATCCGCCTGATTTTACAAGAGTTAAAACAATAGCAGATAACCGTATGCTCGCTATAGCAATAATTGGAAATGGAATTAATCTTTTTTATCCTGAAGAGAATTTTTCAAAGATCAATGTTGACCGGATAAAAGGCAAAGAGGGTGTTCACTGGTCAAGAGGGTTCTTTTCTTATACAGGTTACAGAAACGGCTATACATATATTATTATGATAAGGAACAGACCGCTTCATCAGGAAAATTTTCACGGGATTGTTGTTGTTATTCTAGTGTCGCTTGTTTTTATCGCTGCTTATTTTATTATAAGACGGATGCTGGTTCCTCTAAAAGATCTTACAGGCGGCGTTGAAGCCATGGGCCAGGGGGATTTTTCGTATCAGGTTCCGGTCAGGAGCAACGATGAATTCGGCGATCTTGCAAAAACATTTAATTCAATGAATGACCGTATCGGCACAATGCTTCGTTTAAAAGAGCAGCTTCTTGTTGATGTGAGCCATGAACTCCGTTCTCCGCTTGCGCGCATGAAGGTCGCACTTGAACTTCCGGACAGTGACAGGCTTCGAAAAAATCTCCGTGCTGATGTTGACGAGATGCAGCTAATTACACATGAAATTCTGGAAGCATACAGGCTTGGAAATTTAAAAGATGATTACGAATCAATCGATCCGGTTTCTTTTGTTAAAGCTGCTGCTGATGATTTTGCATCAAAAGGAAGATCGCTGCTGATCAATGAAAACAGTAAAGTGCCTGCAGTTCGCGGCAGTGTATTTCTTATCAGACGTATGCTCATTAACTTAATAGAAAATGCAATTAAATATTCAAAAGAAGAAGACGGTCCTGTGACTGTTGATATTAATTCCGGAAATAACTCTGTTATAATTAAAATTACGGATCATGGAATCGGCATTGATGCAAAACATCTTCCATTTGTTTTTGATCCGTTTTATCGCGTAGATCCTTCGCGCGACCGTGATTCGGGAGGATATGGCCTTGGACTATATCTGTGTAAAAAAATAATGGAACAGCATGGAGGAACAATAAGCATAGAAAGTATTCCTGGGAAAGGAACTACGGTACTGTGTTCTTTTCCGGTTTATAGCAGTTAACGATTGAATTAGTTCTTTGTCATTCCGGCTGGAGCGATAGCGTAATGCCGGAATCTCACAGAAACTGTATTATATATGAGATTCACCCGAGGGCGCAAGACCGGTATTTGCACAAATTGAAGCTGCAAAACCGGAATGACAGAAAATGGTTTAATCAAATCGTTAACCGCTACAGGTAATAAAGTTTATGCATTATCTTTAAATATGGTTACTCTGTTTCTTCCGTTTTCTTTTGACTTATACAAAGCTTTGTCTGCAAAATTAAGAAGTTCCTGGCCGGAAGCTGCTTTATTTTCAGGAAATGCTGATATACCGCCTGAGATGGTTACCTTGAATTTTGAATCGTCTGAAATAAAATCAATATCTTCTACGATCCTGCGGATTTTTTCAGCAAAAATATACGAGCCTTCCGAGTTTGTTTCCGGTAGAAGAAGAGCAAATTCTTCGCCCCCGAAACGCGAAGCAATGTCGGATGTCCGGCAGACCTTTTTTATCTCTTTAGCTATCCGGATGAGAACATCGTCGCCTGCCTGATGGCCATAGGTATCGTTTACCTTTTTAAAATGATCCAGGTCAAACATTATAATTGAAATATTCCCGCTATACCTTTTTATACGGTGAAATTCATCTTCAAGCCGGAGCATAAAATATCTGTGAATGTATAGATGTGTTTTGCCGTCATATATTGCCAGTTCGTACAGGTTGGCATTATCAATCGCAATGGCCGCCTGTATCGAAAGATTCTGAAAAATCTGAAAATCGAATTTATTGAAAAATGAAAAGTCTTCTTTATTAATGGCTTCCATTACACCTATGATTTTACCGTTTGAAATAAGCGGCACTGCCATAATGGATGTTGTTATAAAATCGCTTTTTGTATCTGCCTTGTTTGAAAAGCGTGAATCCTTTTGAGCGTTTTCTATCAGAAGCGGTATGCCGTTTTCCCATACGCTGCCTGCAATACCTTCGCCCATATTCAGGTGTACGTTTTTCAGATGCTTCAGATCTTTGTCATCTGACAGAATGAAGAAGTGAAGCTGGTTTGTGTACTGATCAACAAGCAGGAGTGATGCTTTTGTGCAGTTCATTATTTTAATTGTCTGATCAAGGATTGTTTTCAATACCTTTTTTCTATCCAGGGATGAAGCAATGACATGATTAACATCTATGAGTGTGTTTAATGTGGAAATTACTTCATCCTTGCTGCGGACTAAATTTTCAAGAGAATGGATTGTTTTCCTGAAGTGGGATATTATATCATCATTCTGGTTTTTCTGAATTTTATTTTTCATATTGTTTCGATTTTTTTTCTTTAGATACATTCAATAGAATGTATCTAAAGAAAAAAGCAAGCCTATTATATATAATCTGTATATCCCTTTTCATCCGGGCTGTAAAATGTATTTTTGTCAAATTGAGTCAGTTCTGTTCCCTTCTCAAGTTTTGAAATAAGATCAGGGTTTGATATGAATGGTTTACCGAATGCAATAAGATCTCCCTTTTTTGATTCCAGATCTTTTTCCGCTTTTTCTCTGTTATATCCTCCGCTTAAGATCAGAGTGTTCCTGAAATTGTCCCTTATCTTTTTAACAGTTGATGGTTCAACCTTTGGTGCACCCATAGAAGAATGATCAACAAGGTGAATATATACCAGACCGGTATTATTTAATTTTTCTGCAAGATATGAATATTCATCTTCTGTACTATCGAAAGGAAGGAGATCATTTGCCGCCCCATAAGGGGAGAGCCGGATTCCTGTTCTTTCTTTTCCTATTGCATTCACAACAGCTTCAGCAACTTCAATTACAAATTTTGATCTGTTTTCAATGCTTCCGCCGTATCCGTCTTTTCTCTGATTGGATCCGGGATTTAAAAACTGATCAAGAAGGTAACCGTTGGCTGCATGAAGTTCAACGCCATCGAATCCGGCTTCAATTGCGTTTATTGCAGCCTGTACATATTCCGCTTTTGTATTTTTAATATCTTCAGGCGTCATCTCTGCTGGAACAGGATAATCCTGCATACCGTTTTTATCAGTCCACATCTGTCCTTTCGGAGGAATCGGTGACGGGGCAATAATTTTAGATCCAACCGGCATATTTGCCTGATGGGACACTCTTCCTGTATGCATGAGCTGAACAAATATTTTTCCGCCTTTTGAATGAACTGAAGCGGTAATTTTTTTCCAGCCATTTACCTGTTCTTTTGAAAAAATACCCGGAATGCGTGCATATCCGAGACCATTCGGCGAAGGTGATGTCCCTTCAGTTATGATAAGCCCCGCGCCTGCTCTTTGTCTGTAATATTCTGCCATGAGATCATTTGGTATATTGTTAATTGCGCGGCTTCGCGTCATGGGTGCCATGACAATGTGATTTCTTAATTCAATACTGCCGAGCAGTACTTTTGAAAACAATCGGGATTGCATTGTTTATATCCTTTAAATTATTTCTTTTCTTCCAGCATTATCAGTTCAACCGGTTTAGGCCCTTTTACAGATAAAAAAGCTCCATGTTCATCGCTGATATTCTGGTAAGTGTGAGGCACATTCATTTTGCCCTGAACTAAATCTCCAGGAACAGCTATTAATTCGGTTTCCCCGATTTTAAATTTAAACTTTCCTTTTATAATATAAAAAAGTTCATCTGATGAAGGATGTTTATGCAGAGGTATTCTCTGGCCTGCAGGCAGATTATATATGAATGGAGATATTGATTCAAAACTTCCGAAAAAAGGATTAACCTGGATCTGGTCTGAATCTGATATTTTTTTCGAATGGTTCAGGTGTATATTCTCAAAATCTTCCGGAACTTCTGAAAATTTTTCTTTAGGAACTCCGCAGTTGGGGCATTTATCCGGAGCTTCCGGTCCTTCGTGAATATAACCGCATACGCTGCAATTCCATTTTTTCATTTTAATAACCCTGTTTAATTTTTCTGATATTTTTTTAAAATCAGTTTATTTAAAATAATTAATTAAAAAAGAAAAGTCAAGTAAAACAATTATAATTTATGGCTCATTCAGGATTGTTGGAAAATTGTTCTGATTTATTAATCTCCCCACGTCCCCCAAATGGGGCGAAAAGGAGTGAAATACGAGAACTTTATTAAAATTAAAGAATTATAACAACTTATTATATTGCTGAAATTATAGAAATGATAAAATACGAATTATCGAGGAAGTGATTAATACTTATATTTTTTCCGCCCCCTACGGGGGATGGGGGATTGGACTTAAGAAATATTATTTTATCAGGAATACTTAAAGAGCTTAATTTATTTTATTCATATATTTTAAAAATGAAGAAGCGGCCTATAATCAGGAAATAACTTCAACGCCTTTTGCAGATAATGCTTTGATTGAGTCGATATCTTTTATTTTGTTGCCTTTCAGATTAACATACTGAAGGCTTTCAAGTTCCAGCAATGCTGAAATGTCTGTAATTTTGTTGCCGGAGATATCAAGAGAAATGAGTTTGTTAAGTCCGCTAAGTGCATCTATATTTGAAATTCCGTTGCGGGCAATATTCAGTGATATAAGATTTTCAAGAGCTGATAGAGGATTGATGGATTCGATCAGGTTTCCTGAAAGGTCAAGAACTGATAGATTGGTCAGCCTGTGAAGGTGACGGAGGTCTATTATAGCATTATCGGACAGATCAATAATTGAAAGATTGTGGCAGTACTCAATTCCTGAAAGATCCTCAATTCCCCTGTCGGATAAAGTCAGTTCCTCAAATTCAATGAGATCTTTAGGATGTATTATCATGTCTTCAGATGCAAAATTTCCGAGCATTTCCTCGTTGATTGCTTCCATGAATCCGAATACTTCATACTCGTCTTCCGATTCATCTTCATCTTCAACATTATCAGAAGAATAATCCGCATCGTCTGCGTGTTCTGCTGTATAATCATCGTAGCTTTCCGGGCCTCTATCCGGGCCTTTATCTTCATATTGGTAATAATCGTCTTTGGTGAAAACATGCTTCTCTTCAGTCTCAAATTCAAAAACTGTTTTGGACGATATATTCTTTTCCTCACGGGGAATATATCCTTTTAAGCCTATTATGCAGGCGTATTTTTCCAGTTCTTTAAGTTCATTTTTTTCAAAGGTTTTCCTGATATTTGCAAGAATTACAGCAAGTTTGTCGGGATGGTAATGTTTGATAATGGAGACGAATATTCTGCCCAGATTCTTTTTATCTTCGCTTCCATCAATAGACAGCCTTCTGGCGTATTTAACAAGAACAGCATACTGTTTATTCTGGTATGCGTTTATTATAGAAGCTGATAATATCTTGAGTTTTTCGCTGGTATATTCTTCGAGCAGCTGATTGTATAATTTTTTTATTGCAGAATCCATTAATGTTGAAAAAAAATCATACCCCTATATTGCGCAACAACTTTTTTTAAAACACTTAAAAATGCTCTATTGCCGTTTTTATTCTATTTGACTTTCCATAGTCAGATAAGCTATTTTAATTAAAATAAGCATAATAACTATGGAGGAAATTATGAATAATCCGGAAGCAACCCAGGCTGCATTATCCATTCTCAGAAGCGGAGAGCCTTTTCAGTGGTATGTAATTACTTTATTTGTGCTGGTTCTATATGTTTATTTCAATGAGATTTCAAAGAAAAACTGGAAGCCTGTTGCTGCAGGGCTTTCACTTTATATGGTGCACTGGCTGTTTGAAATTTCAAATGCTCTTATCCAGCATTTTTCTGGACATGCATTATGGACAGTTCCAAAAGGAACAGCATTTCTTATTCTTGTAGGAGTAGGCATTGAAATCAGTTTTATGTTTTCAATAGCAGGATTAGTAATGAGCAAGCTTCTCCCGGAAGATCCTAAGGCAAAAATTTTAGGCATA
Organism: uncultured Leptospirales bacterium; assembly: GCA_964392365.1. GTDB lineage: Bacteria > Spirochaetota > UBA4802 > UBA4802 > UBA5550 > CAYMPH01. The sequence goes on along the minus strand of CAYMPH010000007.1, from coordinate 25,602 downwards.
AATAACCGGCTTGTTTTTTCTATCGGCAATGCTGCTTTTGCAGGTTTTCTTGAGATTTTCTTCGCTAAAACGCCTGCGTTTATCTGGGTTTATTCCTGGTGGGGCGCGCTGCCGGTATTTGTATTTGTATATATTCCGTTCTTTTTAGCTGCTTTCTATGTATATGACTGGAAACCGGCCCTGCAGGTGAAATTTATAGGAGGACTGTTTGTTTTAAATGTTGCGCTGATGATAATTTTTGCAGGTATTTTAAAATGGATCTGATATGATAATTTCCGGAAATTATAACGGGAACCTCGAAAATTTAATATTTAACCCCCGCTAACTCCCCCTGAATCAGGGGGAGAATAAAAAGAGGGGGTAAAAATTTGCTTTTCACTTTTTATGGTTATATGGAAAGTTGCATTTTTAAGGAATACATATAATTATTAGAGAGGAAAGTATTAGATGATCAGCATTACAGGACTAAATAAATCATTCGGAGGCCAGCTGCTTTTTGATGATCTTAATTTAAATATTAACCGCGGAGAAAAAGTCGGGCTTGTCGGCAGAAACGGGCATGGTAAATCTACTCTGTTTCAGATAATTCTCGGCAATGTGGAAACGAATTCCGGAAGCATATCTGTTCCGAAGAATTATAAAATAGGGCATCTGGAGCAGCATCTTCATTTTACAAAACCGACTGTTCTTGAGGAATGCTCTCTCGGGCTTCCTGATGGAGAGGAGTACGAGACCTGGAAAGTGGAAAAAATCCTGTTCGGACTGGGTTTTTCCGAGGATGATATGGAAAGAAATCCAAATGAGTTTTCAGGCGGATACCAGATACGGATGAATCTTGCAAAACTTCTTGTTTCAAATCCCGACATGCTCATGCTCGATGAGCCGAACAATTACCTTGATATAGTTGCAATAAGATGGCTGGAGGATTTTTTAAAATCATGGGAGGGTGAGTTTATACTCATAACCCACGACAGAAGTTTTATGGACAGTGTTGTTACGCATATTGCAGCAATACACCGCACAAAAGCAAGAAAGGTAGAGGGCGATACGGAAAAACTTTATTCCATGATAAATCTTGAAGAAGAGATATATGAAAAAAACCGTTTGAATGAGGCAAAGAAACGCAAGCAGGAAGAGGTGTTTATTGCTCGTTTTAAAGCCAGGGCAAGTTTTGCCAGCCGCACCCAGTCCCGCGTTAAAAAGCTTGAGAAACAGGGTGAAATGAAAGCTCTTGAAAAAATTGAAGATCTCGATTTATATTTCAACTCTGCGCACTTTGCTGCAGGCCAGATGATGTCTGCAGAAGAAATATCTTTTTCATATAACGGCAAAGAGCCTTTTATTATAGATAATTTTTCAATCCACATCGGCAGGCGCGACAGGATATGTATTATCGGTAAGAACGGCAAGGGGAAATCAACCCTTATAAAACTTCTTGCAGGGGAACTGACTCCTGTAAAAGGAAGCGTGAAAAAGCACCAGGCATTGCTTGAGGGATATTTCGGTCAGACAAACAAGCTTGATCTCAATGATAACAGGGCTGTTTTTGAAGAAATAATGTACGCGGATAAATCCTGCAATGAATTCAAGGCAAGAAGCATTGCAGGCGGACTTATGTTCCCCGGAGATAATGCTCTGAAGAAAATTAAAGTTTTATCCGGCGGGGAGAAGAGCAGGGTGCTGCTTGGAAAAATTCTAGTAACTCCGTGCCATCTTCTGTTTCTGGATGAACCTACGAACCACCTTGATATGCAGTCCTGCGATTCTCTGATTGAAGCGATCGATGACTTTGACGGCTCGGTAGTAATGGTTACACACAATGAGATGCACCTGAGAAATGTTGCTACAAAACTTATTGTTTTTGATGACAATAAAATCAGCACATACGAAGGATCATACGATGATTTTCTTTCAGATGTGGGCTGGGCCGGGGAGGATTTTTAAATCATAGTCTCATTCCGGAAACATGGGGAAGTGAAGCTCATATCATGTTTTTCCCCAATCCGGCAGAAGTTATAAAATAATTTCCAGTCCTTCTTTTATATTTATAAATTCAGTTTTAAATCCAGGTCTGATTAATTTCTCGCGGCAATATCCGGAAAAACCATCCATCATTTCATCTGTGCGATTCGGGTCATTGTGGAAAATTCCGAATTTTTTTGCACCTGATTTTATCGCAAGCGAACAGGCGTCTGTTAAACTCGAATGGCCCCAGCTTCTTTTTGTCTCAATTTCTTCTGGTGAGTACTGAGCATCATGTATCAGAAAATCAGTATTTTCAGAAAATGCAGCGTAATCATCAAAATCAAGGCCTCCTGGATGTTTAAATCCCAATTCATTATCTGTAAGAAAAATAAAAGATTTATTATTATCTATAAATTTGAAACCGTATCCACCATCCGGATGGTTAAGTTTAATAGGTATTATTTCAGCGCTCCCTATCTGTTTTATATGAGGCTCGCCTGATGTTATATCAAAAGTGGCTTTACATTGGCTGAAATCAACCGGAAAAAATGGCGGCTGCATCTGGTGGGAAAGAAATTTGCGGATAGATTCCTTTGCATCAGGACCGCCACGCATATGTATATTAAAACGGCTTAAATAAATCGGAGTGAAAAACGGGAATCCCATGATATGATCCCAGTGGGCATGAGTGAAAAAAAGATAAATATCAGTTAATCCTTTTTCACGCATCAGAGAATCGCCAAGCCATTTGAAACCGGATCCTGCATCTATTATAATAAGAGTTCCATCTGTTAAACGGATTTCAATACATGTTGTATTGCCTCCATATCTTAATGTTGTACTGCCCGGTGTAGGTAAAGACCCCCGACTTCCCCAGATCTTTATTTTCATATAAATGCTCCTAATGAAATCAAGTGGGTATTGAATATGTATTTGTAATGATTAGTATCAGATTAAAGAGGATTGTCAATTATTATATAAATTTAATTTTCCGGAGAAGTAAATTTTAGCTTTTTTTAATTTGAGGTTTTACACCTTAAATTCAAGAATAATTTTTGTTCCATTTCCGCGCTCTATTTGAATTTCACCTTTAAGGTCTTTAGTAAGCATCCAGACAAGCTGAAGACCGAAACCGGTTGAATTCTCAAAATCAACTGAGTCGGGCATTCCGTTTCCATTATCCTGGATTGTTATGTAAACCGTAGGAGTATTATCTTTTGTGGCTGGATTGATGCCATCTATTTCATCTGTTTTTGCAAAATGTGCCTCTACGATTATAATCCCGTTATTTCTTCCTGTAAAAGCATATTTCATAATATTTGTTAATAGCTCATTGATTATTATTCCGAGAGGCTGCAGTTTCTTCGCGTGTAATTCAATATCTTCTATCTTTTTTTCTATCTTTACTGATTTACTGTTTGGAAAGTTCATGATAATTTCATCAATCAATGGCTCGAAATAACTTTTAAGAGATATCTTCTGAACGTTATGAGAATGGTATAATTTATCGAATAATACAGCCATACTCTGAACACGGCTTGCTGCATCTTCGAGAGCTTCAATAGCTGATGGATCTTTTAAAGTATTTGCCTGCAGATAAAGCATCCCGAAAATTGTGTTCATATTGTTTTTTATTCTATGATTTACTTCTTTGAGTATAATTTCTTTTTCTGATAGAAGAGATTTTATTTTTTCTTCGGTTTGCTTGCGCTCTGTGATGTCCTGAACAATTCCTGTCATGCGGCGCACTGCGGCAGTATTGTCGATCAGGTGGCGTCCGGCAGCCCATATCCATCTCACTTCGTCGTCTTTGCGGCGAATGCGGCATTCGAAGTTCCAGTCACTTTGAGTTTTGATTGCATTCTGGAATTTATCATCGACCATAATACGGTCTTCCGGAAGTACGTGTTCGAGAAACATATCATAAGTCCATTCCGGTAATAGTTCATCATATCCAAAGGTGCGGTCATGTTCAATTGAACGGAAAGCAGTATGATCCACAAGATCAAGATCCCATATGCCAATTTGGCTCGTAACCATAGCGAATTGAAGACGTTCTTCGATTTTCTTCAGTTTTTCATATATTATCTTGCTATCTGTAATATCTATCAGAAAACCTTCCAAGCCTATAACAACTCCGTTCAGGTATACTGGATTGATTGAAAATGTGTGCCAGGCAATTGAGCCATCCTTGCATAGGCGCTTGAATTCGCCTTGAGGGTAAACCTTTCCTGAGAGCAGCTGCTTGACAATTTTGTCAGCTTTAGACTGGTTTTCGTCGATCTGTGTCACTGAGAAATGACGCCCCAGAATTTCTTCAGGAGTGTCGTATTTATGCATTTTCAGCCAGGCAGTATTGACGTTTTGATAATGACCATCACAATCAATAAAGAAATATCCTGCTGATGAGTTTTCAATGATACTTTTGAACCGTTTTTTACTTTCATACAGTTTTTCTTCAGCAAGTTTTCGTTCGGTAATTTCTTTCTGCAGTTTTAAGTTCAGAGCGACAAGAGCAGATGTGCTTTCGATTATTTTCTGTTCCAGAAATGGCCAGAAAATCCAAGAGGATTTTTTATTACTTTTAATATCAGCCTGAGAAATGTCATGCCTGCCTTTTATGAAAGCAATGATGAAATATAAACAGCCGATATATTGCGCAGCCCTTCCGGTCCAGCCCATTAATCCTCCAACCTTATGCTGAAGAAATACATACCCCAGGCCTGCTGCAATCAGCAATAAAGCCTGTCCATACCAGAATGCCAGTTCAGTTTTTGTTGTAAAATATATCTCAAGGAAAATAAAACCTGCAGCAGCAAACAGAAAAATAGCGGCTCCCAGAATAATCTGCCGGAGAAGAGTAGGGCCGGTTGCCTGATCGAAAAATAAAGGCAGATGCTGCTGAAAAACAAGAACTCCTAATAAAGAAATAACAATAATAATTGCTGTATAAATTATAAAGATATTGCTTTTACGGTAGCTGATTTTCTTATTAAGCATTATTTCAGATAAAACAAAATGTGCCCCTAAAACCTGACACAATCCCGCAAAAAGACTGCCCAGATTATGCAGAGTGACTGTAGGATTCGGCCCTGATGCGGATAAAGGCATTACCCATCCGGCGAGCAGACTGCTGAATCCAAAAATTACGAAACCGCAGCCAAGCAGCATGAATGAGAAAGATTCTGTCGTTATATGGCTTTTTGCAGCAAGAAAAGATAGAAATAGAGGGATAAAGCATAGAAAAACCATATTTAATATAGCCAGCAGAAAAGGCTTTTCCAGGCTGTAATTGATTTCTTGAGAGTCTAAAATTACAAGCAGAGCAATAAAAAAAAGAAGCGGAATTGCCCCAGCAATTTTCCAGAAATCAATGCTGCTGAATCTATTTCGCAATTTAAACCTCGGAAAATAAAATATAAAAATGAGTATGATGAGTATGATAAGTATGATGAGTATGATGAGTATGATGAGTATGATGAGTATGATGAGTATGATGAGTATGATGA
>CAYMPH010000007.1:0-20028 GCA_964392365.1 uncultured Leptospirales bacterium | reverse complement strand
GTATTAATCAGGAATATATGTATAAATATCAAGATAAAAATAAAATGCTTATAAACTTAAGGCAAATTCCTTTCGACCCTCTATTCCTTATAAAAAAAGCCTGCGCTGATCGAAGCCGAAGCGGGACAGCGGGTGAGTCACTTCTCAAGCTCTTTCTTAACTGCCATTCCCAGTTTTTCTAAAACATAAGGTTTTTTTACATATGATCCGGCTCCGAGATTCTGAGCTTCGTTAACACGGTCAGTTTCTGAAAAACCGCTTGAGATAATCACTTTCTGTTTCGGGTTAATCTTCAGGATATTTTTAAATGTATCAAGCCCGTCCATGCCCGGTTCCATTATCATATCCAGCACCAGCAGATCTGCTTTATTCTTTTTCATATACTCAACTGCTTCTTCGCCGCTTGTAACAGTTTCAACTTTATAATCTAATCTATTCAGCATTGCAGCTGCCAGTTCGCGCTGTTCCTTCACGTCATCAATAATGAGAATAGTTTCACCATTTCCTGTATACTCTGAAATTGATAATGAGAGATCAGCATCTTCGATTTCATCTCTGGACACAGGGAAATACAGAATGAAACTTGTTCCCTTCCCTTTCACGCTCTGCACATTGATGTATCCGTTATGATCTTTTACAGTTCCCCATACAATTGAAAGGCCCAATCCCGTTCCGCTTCTGCCCATGAATTTCTTGGTATAAAACGGTTCGAAAATGTGCTTCAGGTCTGATTCAGGTATGCCTTCACCTGTATCAGTAACAGAGACAACAACATAGTCGCCTTCTTTGATATCAGCATATCCATGTACAGGTTTTTCCAGATATTTATTGTATGTCTGTATAGTCACATCCCCCTGATTTACTGTTGCCTCTATAGCATTAAGAACCAGATTGTATATTGTTTTGCCGAGGTGCACAGCTGAACCGGAGATGTTTAAAAGATCAGGTTCAAGAATAGTCTTGATTTTTATCATGGAATTGTATGAATATAATTTTTCATACTCGGGAAGAAGCTGAAAATCAGAAATTATTTTATTAAGATTTATAACTTTTCTGCCTGAGACTCCTCTCCTTGCCATGGTTAGCAGATCCTGTACAATATCCGCTGCTCTAAGACCGCTATTCATGATATTTTCAAGATTCGATCTGATCGGATTTATTTTATCAACATCCATTAGACTTAATTCTGCAAAGCCTACAATAGATCCCAGTACGTTATTCAGATCGTGTGCTACACCGCCTGCAAGAAGTCCCAGAGCCTCCATTTTTTCGGAACGCTGCAGCCGTTCCATCAGAATATTTTTTTCCTCTTCAGCTTTTTTACGATCGGTTATATCCTGGATAGTTCCTATTAGAGATATAGCAGAGCCTCTTTTATCTAATTGAAGTTCGCCAAAACCATGCACCCATCTTGTTTCGCTGTCATTTATGCGAGTTATTTTATATTCTTTTAAAAAAGATTTATTATTAATTATGACCTCTTCAGTCAAATAATGGTACATCATTTCTTTATCATCAGGATGAACAATATCTATCCAGCTTTGAATGCTACGTTTGAAGTTTTTATCAATACCGAAAATATTATCCAGGACTTCAGAAGATTCCCATTCATTTTTTATAAAATCAGCCTTAAAAGAACCAACAGCAGCGGCACGCTGTGATTCTTTAAAGAAAAATTCGCTTTCTTCAAGTTTCATTTCCAATAACTTTCGATCATTGATATTGATGCGGACTCCCAGCATTCGGGTCGGTTTATTGTTATTATCACGCTCGACTACACGTCCGAGGACGTTGACCCATCTATATGATCCATCTGTATGTAATATCCGGGCGTCGTATTCGTAGCCTGATTCTTTATTTCCGCTGAGAACATTCTTTATTTTTTCTGCAACGTTATTCCGGTCATCCGGATGTCCTTTGCTCAGCCAGAAATTCCGGTCCGCAGATCCGTAAACCGGTTCGTAGCCAAGCATTGTATAATATGTCGGGGATGCATAAAAAATATCATTTGCTATATCCCAGTCAAATAAACCGATCTGTGCTGTCTCAAGTGTCATATTGAGCCGGGCTTCACTTTCCCGAAGTGCTTCTTCCGCTTTTTTTGTTTCGGTAATATCGCTGGCAATTGATAAAAGATTCTTTTTCCCTTCAACATTTATAATTCCGCCGAAATATTTTACCCAGAAACGGCTGCCGTTTTTCCGGCAAAGCTGAACTTCAACATCTGTAATTTTTCCTGCATTCATCAATTGCTGTTTTAATTTTTCGCGGTCATCCGGGTTTATTAGACCCAGTGCAATTGAACTATTGTTTAGAATCTCATCACGGGTGAAACCTGTTTCTTTAATGAATGCTTCGTTAACTTCGAGCATCCGGCCGGTGGAGATTTCACTGATCATCATCAGATAAGGATTATTATTAAAAGCTGATTCGAATTTCAGCTGATTGTTCAGTAATGCAACTTCTGTTTTTTTGCGTTCAGTAATATCATGAATTACAGTTAGGCAGTACGGCTTTTTGCTGATAGAAATAATCCGCATATAAACCAGGTCAAATTCATGCTGACCATCCGGCAGCGTCTTTTGAATTTCATAATCATCAACAAATCCTTTGCTTGAGATTAATTCTGTGAGTTTTTCCAGATCTCCGGGGTCGTTAAGCAGGCCGAGATCGCCGGCTGTGTTGCCGATAATGTCTTTGGGGTTCATGCCCAATAAAGCAGCAAACCGCTTATTGACAAACGAAATTTTTCCTGAAGGCAGATCGGATAATACTGTAGGAAAAGGATTTTCATCAAAAAGCAGATGAAAATTTTTTTCGCTTTCCCTCAGATTCTCTTCAGTCATTTTGCGTTGTGTAATGTCGCGGTAAATGGATTGATATGAGCCGTCGGGCATCATTTTGGAACGCATTTCAATAGTTGATTCAGTTCCATCCGGACGTATCAGGGATCGTTCGCTTATGACTGTTTCACCTTTCTGCAGCAAGTCAAAACGCAGAGGATTTTTTTCTATACTTTCTTTTGTAAAAGGTAAAAGACTTATATGCTTTCCAATAAATTCTTCCCTTTTCATGCCAAGTATTTCACACATGCACTCATTGGCATCCGTGATAATCCCTTCTTTTGAACCGAGAAGTATTCCGTCTACAGCCAGATCAATCAGCACCCGGTAACGGTTTTCGCTTTTTAAAAGAGTTTCTTCGGCAAGCTTTCGTTCGGCAAGTTCATTTCTTACTTTTTCATGAGCTTCAAAGAGTTTGAAAGCCATTTTAATTGAGGCGTCGAGAACAATGCCCATTGAATTTTTTACAACATATCCATAGGATGTTATTTTTTCCATTTTATGGATGAATTCCGGTTCAGTGTGGCTTGATAAAAATACTATAGGAACATTGTGTTTTTTTAGAATTATCTCTGCTGTTTCTGTGCCGTCAATGCCTTTACCTAGATCAATATCAACCAGGATTAAATCTATATCTTTATTTTCATTGAAGATTTCAATTGCTTTTTCACCCGTATGAACAGTGAGAACATTATATCCCAATTTCTCCATAACTAATTTCTGTGAAATAGCTATAATTGGTTCGTCTTCCACCAGGAGTATTGTCTTTTTATTATTTGCTTTCATATTTTTTATAATATTTTTAACTTAAACGGATGTCTACTGAATTTTCATTAAAGTATATAATATTAAGATATAGAATAAAGATGGAAAAGAAAGAATTTTTTCATTTATTTATTTTTACCAAGTGTTTTATCAATTCTTTCCTGAATCTGTGTAATATCAATAGGTTTGGTGATAAAATCATTCATGCCGGCTTCGATGCCATCTTTTTTTATATCAGCAACAGCATGAGCGGACATTGCTATAATGCAGATATTGCTTTTTTCATTGCCGCATTCGCCGCTTCTGATTCTTTTTGAAGCCTCGATGCCGTCCATTTCCGGCATTTCAATATCCATAAATACAAGTTCAAAATTATTTTTTCTGATTAAATCCAGAGCTTCAAGTCCATTGCGGGCAACTGTAACACTATGGCCAAGTTTTTTCAATACAGTTGATGCAAGCAGAATATTTGTATCATTGTCTTCTGCAAGTAATATATTCAGATTTTTATTTTTCATATTATTCTTATCCTGTATGTAAGAATCTTTAATTGCTTTTTCTGCTGATATGACTTTTTTTACTTTAAACCAGAAAATGAATTCACTTCCTTTTCCCGGTTCGCTTTTAAGAATAACATCGCCACCCATAAGGTTGACAAGTTCTTTTACGATAGATAAGCCAAGACCTGTACCGCCGTATTTTCTTGAAGTGCTGATATCGGACTGCTTGAATTTAGAGAAAATTAAATCCTGTTTGTCTTTTGGAATCCCGCAGCCGGTATCTGATACAGAAATTTCTATTGCAGAAAATCCCTCTTCAATTTTAAAGTTTTTTTTCAACGACGCTTTGATTATAATGCTTCCCTTCTCTGTGAATTTAAGGGAATTGCTTATAAGATTTATTAATATCTGCCTGATCCTCAGTTCATCCGCTATAATGCGAACCGGAAGATCATTTGATATATCCAGGGTTAATTCCAGTCCCTTTTTTTTAATTTCAAATTGAATCATATTTTCAACTGAATGAAAAATATTTCTCAAATGAAATTCTCTATATTCGAGCATCATGTTCCCGCTTTCAATTTTTGAAAAATCAAGAATGTCATTTATCACCTGCAATAGATGTGTTCCTGAATCTTTAATCGTAGAAAGATATTCATGAAGCTCTTTTTCGTCAGAGGTCATTAGTGCAAGGTCGGTCATGCCTATGATGGCATTCATGGGTGTACGGATTTCATGGCTCATGTTAGAAAGAAAAACTGATTTAGCCGTGTTGGCTTCCTTTTCTTTCTGCCGCAAAATATCTGATTCCTGTATCGCAATTATGAGCCGGTCTTCAATAAACTTGCGAGTGATAAACATCCCGATCTGATTGGCGAACAAAACTGCAAGCTCGGCATTCTGAATCATTTCGTCTTTCTGGAAAATTAAAGTTATATCGCCGATTGCCTTGTTGCTTTTTGTTATCTTAATAACAAAAACTTTTCCTAAATTAAAAGTTTTTTCAACCAGCTCTGAAATTTTTCTGTTTATAACAATGCCTGTAAGATCATGCAGGGAATCAAAATGGGTGATTGTATTATCTTTAGTTTTTTCTTCTCTTGCGGGATCGTGTTTCCATTTTTTATTGAGTATATTAAATCCCAGAATAGATGTAATTTTCTGAAGCTTCTCGTTTATGCCGGACAGACCTACTGTTGTAAATTCAAGACCATCTTCATCAAATAGATTAAAAGCTGCGTATTTTGCACCTGTTATCTCAATAAATGTATCAGCTATTTTTTCAAACCCGACATCACCCGGTAACGGATCAATAAGGGTTGTACTTTCACTGAGAACCTGTTTTAAAATAGTTTCACTTTTTCTTAGTGCATCCTCTATTTTTTTTCTTTCAGTAGTATCGCGGATAATACCAGTGGAATGCCAGGAGCCGGATATCTCGATTGCTGAAAGTGAAAGCTGAATATTTATTTCTTTTCCATCTTTCCTGATGGCTTCCATGTCCAGTGTTTTGCCTAATGCAGCGCCCTTTCCTGTCCCGGTAAATACAGCAAAAGCTGCTCTATGGGCTTCGAGATAGCGCTCAGGAACAATTATTGAATGCAGATTCCTGCCCATGACTTCAGCAGCTGTGTAGCCAAGAATAAATTCTGCTGCAGGATTCCAGTATGAGATATTCCCGAACTGGTCGATCATGATTATTGCATCATTGGCTGAGCCTGCAATAGCGTTCAGGCGGATATCACTTTCCCGGAGTGAATTTTCTATCAACTTCTGTTTTGTAATATCACTTAACGTTGCTACAAAATAATTTACAGATCTGTCTGGATTGCGGACGCATCCTACACCCATGGTAGTCCAGATAGGAGATCCATTCTTACGGATAAAGCGTTTATCCAGAGAATAATAATCAATTTTTCCTGAAAGAACAAGTTCAAACTGTTCTAAGTCTGAAGACAGATCATCGGGATGAGTGAGTTCTGCCCAGGTAAGTTTTTTCAATTCATCTTCCGTGTATTCAAGCATCCTGCAGATCTGACTGTTTACCTCGATCCATCCTTTTTCGTGAGATGTTATGGCTATACCTATGAGAGGCATATTAAAATAGCTCTGGAAACGGTCTTCCCTCTCAAGCAATGCTTCTTTAGTAAGTCTGCTTTCTGTTTCAGCAAGCTTTCGTTCAGTAATATCGATTATGTAATTCAGGGATGCCGGTTTGTCTTTCCATGTAATTAGAGCTGATGTAATTTCAACCCATCTGATTTCACCGCTTCCATGAATTATTCTGAAAGGGTAATTGGTTTCGACCTTTTCTCCTTTTAATCTTTTTAAATAACGTCCTATAACCAGTACCTTGTCATCAGGATGAATAAATGAAGTAAAAGGTTCTGATATTATCATATCAGGAGGATACCCGAAACTTTTTTCGAATGAGCTGTTGAAAATTTTGATCTGATTGTCCTGGGCTATGAATATTCCAACTGAAGCATTTTCAAATAATAAACGGTATTCCTCCTCTTTCTCTTTCTCTTTGACCCCGGCTTGAAAAAGTTTAAATGCCATTTTTATGGATGCGTCGAGAACTGTGCTGCTGGAGTTTTTGACTACATACCCGTAAGATGTTATCTTTTCCGTTTTTTCTACAACTTCAGGTTCAGTGTGGCTTGATAAAAAAACTACCGGAATATCCCGAACGCTTAAGATTATTAATGCAGCTTCTGTTCCGTCTATCCCTTCTCCAAGATCAATATCCATTAGAATGAGATTTATTTTTTTATTGCTTATTGCAGTTTCAATAGCTTTCTCGCCTGTATCAACTGTTTCAACATTGTAGCCGAATTTCATCAGGGTTTTAGACGTAAGCTTTGAAGTGACAGCTTCGTCTTCTACAAGGAGAATTGTTTTTTTATCTTGATCGTTCATATTTTTTAACCGCGAATACACGCGAATGTACGCAAATAAAGGCTGATATTTTTTATATAATTTAATCTGTGCATATCAGTATTATCAGATGATTAAATTATACCGCGATTAAAAAGTCACTAAAAAAATTTAGATGAGGTGAAGATTTATTTATGCGGATTTTTGAGAGTTTGAAAGGTTTTAAATTACCACTTTATCCCTGCCGGTTTATTCCTTTTTATTTATTTTTATTAATTAAATTCTCATTTTAAGCACCCGATTCAATTCCTCCTGCAGTTCCTGCTTGCCGTATGGTTTCTGGATGAATCCTGCTAATCCCTTTCCTGCGAAACGCTCAGTGGCTGATTTTTCACTGTATCCGCTTGAAAGAATTACTTTTACATCGGATTTGATTTCTTTCAGGAAATTAAATGTTGCTGCGCCATCCATTTTCGGCATGGTCAGATCAAGGATTACACAGGCGATTTCATTAATATGTTTCCGGAAGACTTCAATGGCTTCTTTCCCATCTGATGCTGTAAGTACGGAATAACCGAAACGGCTAACAAGACTGGTGCATAGTTTCAGTATAGCCTTGTCATCATCAACAATCAGAATCAAGCCTGAGGGTGATGTAGATTCAATACAGTCAGGAGTTTTTTTATTTGTTATTTCAGTATCAATGGATGTGGAAGTATCTTCTTTTAAAACCGGTAGAAGAACCCTGATACTTGTACCTTGATTTAATATGCTTTCAACCAAAATTGCTCCATCATGACTCTTAATGATCCCTTGTAAAGCCGCCATTCCAAGTCCTCTTCCTGAAATTTTAGTTGTAAAAAAAGGATCAAAGAGCTTATCCAGTGTTTCTTTATCCATCCCGCATCCTGTATCAGTCACTTCCAGGTATATAAATTTCCCGTGAGAAGGTTTTTTTTCAATCCTGCTCTTTGCCAGAAAAACTTCATCACAGATCTGCACACCTGTTGATAGGGTGATTGTTCCCTCTGAATCCCCTATAGCTTCGGCTGCATTGGTTATTAAATTCATTATAACCTGCTGTATCTGGCTTGAATCAGCCAAAACATGCGGAATATCAGCATTGAGATGCAGACTCATGGTTATGGTTCTGGGAATGGAGCTTCTGAATATGTAAAAGTTTTCCTGAACAAGTTCGCTGATATTCAAACCTTCAATGACAAATCCTCCCTTTCCTGAATAAGCCAGCATCTGTCGGGTCAAGGCCGCTGACTTTCTGGAAGCATTAAAAGCGCTTTCAAGAAAAGGATGGGCGCTTGAAGCTGGAGAGATTTCTTCCATGGCCAGTTCAATGTTGCCGAGTATGGTTGCGAGCAGATTATTAAAATCATGAGCAATGCCGCCCGCGAGCAAACCCAGGCTTTCGAGTTTCTGTGCGTGAAGCAGGTGCCGTTCCATCTCGAGACGTTCTTCCTCTGCCAGCCTTCGTCCTGTAATATCCCTGTCTGCGCCGCGGTATCCTGTGATTTCGCCGTTTTTATTAAATATCGGATCTGAGTTGCTTTCTAAAAAGCGGTAACTTCCGTCCTTGTGTCTCCAGCGCAATACCCATTCGCGCCAGCCTTTTTTTGAAGCAATATATCCCGGTAATTTTGTCTCGACATCGTTCCTGTCATCCGGATGGATAAAATGCAAAGTGCCTTTCTCGATAATTTCTTCAATATCAATACCAAGTATTTCATTAATTTTCGGGTTTGAGAATGTATGCGTTCCGTTAATGTCAATTTCCCATATCCATTCTGTAGTCGTATCTACAATCGAGCGGTATTTTTCCTCACTATCCCTAAGTTTGTCGTCAGCCAGTTTGCTGTCAGTAATGTCGGTGGTATACCCTGAAAGGTATCTGGGCTTTCCTTCAATATGAATCGGAAATTTAATAGTAGAATAAACCCGGCCGTTGAATTCTTCTTCTACTGTTATCTGTTTCCCTTCATTTAAAATGCGGAGATCGTCAGCGACCATTGATTTTGCAAGCTCGGATGGGAATAACTCATCCATCGTTTTGCCGAGTATGTCCTTAATCGGTTTTCCCAGCATTTTTTCATAATTACTGCTTAACCGTAGAGGTCTGATATTATTATCTTTGAAAAAAACATAAATAGGGCTGTTGTCCATGAACTGTTTGAATATTTCTTCGCTTTCTTTTAAGGCTGTTTCTGTTCGAAGACGTGATAAAGCTCCGCCGATTTGAAATGCTATTATTTCAAGCGATTTGCGCGTGTCTGGCGGTATTGAATCATGATTGTGTGATGCCAGATTGATTACAGCAATTAATTGACCCTGGCTTATTATAGGGATAATGCATAAAGCGCGTAATTCTTCATTCATGCGGATTTCATCTTTATTAGGGAAAATGTCAGAATATATTCCATATAAAGACTTACCTGCAAGTACCATGCGAACCGTAGGGGAGTCTGCATTAAAGTGAGAAACATGCGCAGCAAACTCATCTGAGATCCCGCGATGCGTTACCATGGTAATTGATCCGTCGGCCGGATCAGCCAGGTAAATGCCGGCACTGTCAATACATTCCAGCTGTAATACTGTATTTAATATTTTTTCCAGCCCCTGATTTAAGCTGCTGCAGGAATTCAGTTCTATAAACAGTTCATGCTGGATTTTCAGCATTCTTTCTGTGTGTCTGGTCCCGGTTATATCAGTAAGTACTATTCTGCATACAGGCATATCGTTCTCATATTGCCCTGAGTTTGTATGCACGCCGGGACGAGGTGCTGCAAGATCATCCACGTAGGATGCTACTAGATACGCCCAGAAAAATGTTCCATCATTACACCACATTCTTATTTCATACGCCTGCGTTTTCCTTGTTTCAACGAGCATTTTGCGGTTCAGATAATAAGTGTCCTGGTCCTCTTTGAAAATAAATCTGGTGATCGGCTGTTTGATAAGAGACCCCCGGGGCACGCCCAGCATTGCTGCAGCAGTAAAGTTAGCCTCCAGTATAAGTCCTTTTCCGCTGAGAGTACAATAGCCCACAGGTGCCATATCATAAAGATCAAAATAACGCGCCCGAACAGCGTCAATTTCCTCATTCGCTCTTCGAAGTTCCTCATTCTGCAACTCCAGTTCAACCTGATGTACGCGCAGCTCGTGAAGTAATTCCTCTTCATCTTTTTTAGATAAGGAAACGTGAATATTATTAAATTCCTCCTGAAGTACTTTTTTTTCAGCAGACCTGCGCAGGTCTGCTGCTTGTTCAGATAGAACATTTGCATTTTTCATTTCACATTTCCTTCTTTTATCCGATCAGTTTTTGATTCTATTGCACGTTCGGTTGTTGAAATTGCATACATTTCTCCTGTGTCATTGAGCAATGCTGTAGAAACCATTGAAATCTCAACAACTGTGCCGTCTTTAGCAATCCGTTGTGTATGGTAGGGCTCAAGAATATCAGCAAGGCTGAGCTGATGTACCCTGGCTAATGCATTTTCCCTTAGATCTTCCGGAATCAGATTACGGACATTCATTAAAAGCGCCTCGGATTCTATCCAGCCGTACATCCTTACTGCGCCGGGATTCCAGGCAATGATGCGGCCATCCAGATCCTGCACTGTGATGGCATCGTGCGCATCCCGAACAACTACAGCCAGCCGGAGCAGGTCGTTGGCTTTGCGCAGCTCTTCCTCAGCTCTCTTTCGTTCGGTTATGTCACGGATATCACATTGAATTACCTTGTGATTCTCTACTGAGTAAACATTACTTATGAACTCAACTTCAATGCGTCTCCCGTCTGCAGTTTCAAGCGGCAGATCTTCATACCGGATATATTCCTTCTGCTGTAATTCTAAAAAGTTATCCCTGTTTGCTGCAATATCCTTGAATAATCCTATTTCCCAGATTGCTTTTTCAATAAATTGCTCCTGTGAATATCCAAGCATTTTTATCAGAAACGGATTAACATTCATAATTTTTCCGGTTTCTGCATCAAGGATCAGCATGCCAACCTGGGCAGTTTCAAAAAGGCGGCGATAGCGTATTTCTGAAATGATCAATTCTTCTTTAGCCCGTTTCATTTCAGTGATATCAACAAAAGTGATTACTGCTCCTTCAATAACATTATCGAGCGTACGATAAGGCAGTATGCGCATTGTATACCACGCGCCAGCTGTTGTTTGAACTTCTATCTCTTTGGGTGCCAGAGTGTTAAGTACAGATTGAACGTCATCTACTAATCGATCATAACCCACCAGCCTTGAGACTATATGGCCCACCGGTCTTCCCTCATCGCTTAGAATCAGATTGATGATTCTGGTAACTGATGGTGTGAAGCGTAAAATGCGTAAAGAGTGATCTACAAAAACAGTGCCGATCCCGGTACCTGCAAGCAGATTGTTCATATCATTATTAGCGCGCGACAGATCGACCACCTTGTTCTGTAATTCAACATTGACAGTGGCCAGTTCTTCATTGACTGACTGCAGTTCTTCTTTGGATGTTTCCATTTCCTCATTAGTAGATTGCAGCTCCTCGTTGACTGACTGCATTTCCTCATTTGATGACTGCAGCTCTTCATTGGATGACTCAATCTGTTCATTGACAGCCTGGAGATGCTCCTCTTTTGCTCTCAGTTCCTGTTTGAGTGCAATAATGCGCTCGTCTGTATCCAAATCTGCAGTGTTTCTCATTTCTGAAATTGTATTTAAATGAGTTTGATCAGATATAAAGGATGATGCTTCTTCAAGCAGTACCAGATATAGAGGGGTATCGAGTGTCATGGCCGGGCCTGCTGCTACAGGGCGGATTGTTAAATTGACTGTTGTAAAGTCACCATTTGTTTTAACACGCAGGCCAAAGCTGCGTATTATCTCCTTTGTGCTTACGGCTTTGTGCAGGGCAGTGGTCATCTCCCGCCGCAGTCCTTCACGGGCCATTTTTAAAATGTTATTTATGCCGGCTTCACCCTGAGCAGGCTCCAGAAACATTCCTGTACGTCCATGAAGGTAAAGAATGTTTCCACTGGCATTAACGAGCGCACTGGCAGGAACGACCTGCTGCAATAGCGCCTGTTCGGTAAGATCGCGCAGCGGAAGTCTTGCAGAAAATGTCTTCTTTTCAGCAGCACGCGGAAATGTTTTATCTCTTACAGGCATTGGCGGAACAAAACGGTTTAAAGCTGCGCTCTGTTTATTTCCTTTATTATTTATTATCTGAAAATCTTCTTTTCTCTGAAACAGTTTCAATTTACGGTCAAGAGTATTAAACAAATCATCAAAACTGCCTACTGTTTCAGAAGTTCCCAGAAAAAGTATTCCGCCGGTATTTAATGAGTAGTGAAACAGCGGTATGAGTTTTTTCTGTAAATTACTGTCCATGTAAATCATAAGATTACGGCAGCTGATCAGGTCAAGTTTAGAGAAGGGCGGATCTTTGATTACGTCCTGCTCGGAAAAAATCAGCATGTCGCGGATGTTTTTATGGATGCGGTAAGAGTTGCTGTCCGGTTCAGCTGTAAAAAACCGGGCCAGTCTTTCAGGGGAGACGTCAGCTGCAATGCTGGCAGGATATAATCCTGCACGTGCAGTGACAATTGCCTGGCTGTCTATATCTGTAGCGAAAATTTGTATTCTGTAGTTTAGCTTCAGTACATCTATGTGCTCTTGAAGAAGTATTGCAATTGAATAAGCCTCTTCGCCGGTGGAACATCCTGGGGACCATACACGAATTACTTCGCCTTCAGCTCTGCCGGCAAAAAGTTTAAGTATTATCTGGTCGCCCAGTGCCTGGAAGGCATCAGGATCGCGGAAAAAACTGGTTACACCAATTAAAAGATCGCGAAAGAGAGCTTCCACCTCAGTTGGTGTCTGCTGCAGGTATTTTACATAGCTGTCTATTGTATCAACCTGATGGACAGCCATGCGGCGTTCTATTCGACGATGAAGGGTGCTTGGCTTATACTGTGAAAAATCGTGACCTGTCTGTGCCCGTAAAAGTATAAATATTTTCTTCATTGAATTTTCGACATTAGGTGCAGCTTCATTGGATTTTGGTATAGGCTTCCGGAAAGCATGTAGTACATATGCAATGAGCTGCAATGGCATTTCAACAGGAGGAAGTATATAATCAACCAGGCCGGTTGCGATTGCGCTGCGTGGCATCCCATCGTATTTGATATTATCCGGGTTCTGTACCATGACCATGCCGCCTTCCGCTTTTATGGCACGAACCCCAATAGAACCGTCGTTGCCGGTTCCGGAAAGCACAATACAGATAGCCCGTTCATGCTGATCCTGCGCAAGAGAACGGAAGAAGAAGTCAATCGGCAGACGATGACCGCGGGGCGCTGAAGGTTCAAGCAATTGGAGCGTACCGTTAAGAAATGCCATATCACGACCAGGAGGAATAATATAGGTACAGTTAGGTTTTACCTTTATTCCATCCTCAACTTCAAAGACCTGCATGCGTGTATAACGCCTGATTAGATCAGTGAGTATGCTTTTGTGATCCGGGTCCAGGTGCTGCACCAGCACAAATGCCATATCCGGTTCAATGTTTTCGGGCATGCCTGAGAAGAATGCTTCAAAAGCTGCAAGCCCGCCTGCAGATGCGCCGATACCTATGATGGGAAATCCTTTTATAAATGTAGATTCTATTTTTTTATCAGCAGCTGATTCTTTACTTATTAAAACATTATTTTTTTTTACAGGTTTCTTTTTTTTGACTGATGTTTTTTCTATTCCGGGGGTCTGTTTTATTTTTTTCATAATAGTGCATTTTCTCCAGTTTATTTCAATAGATATGGCAGATTTATGCAATAGACCTGGAAGATTATAATGGATTAATTGTAATCATTTCATTCTATTTAAGCCTCGCGTAATCGATAAATCAATAAAAAATTAATTAATGAAAAATAAAAAAGGGTTTGCGCCCGTTAAGTGCTGAATTATGCAATAAGTTGATTATGGAATGTTTTATTTATATTATCCAGCCTTAAAATTGAAATTCTGCAGCAGCGTCTGCAGTTCAGGAATATCATCAGTAGATTGATTATCGCAGATATATTGATTTCTTATGGTGAGTATTTCTTCCTGAATGGCAAAAAAAGCATCAACTAAATCCGGATCAAAGTGCGTTCCCTTTCCTTCTGTAATAATGGAAAAAGATTTTTCCATAGAGAACGGTTCCTTGTATGAACGCCTGGAGGTCAGGGAGTCGAATACATCTGCGAGTGTGGTTATACGGGCAGAGATTGGAATCTCTTTTCCCTTCAGGCCATTTGGATATCCGCTTCCATCCCAGTTCTCGTGGTGGCACCTTGCTATAGTCTCGGCTATACTTATAAATTCAGCATTAGAGCCTTTTAGAATCTTGGAGCCGATTGCAGTATGATGCTTCATAATTTCCCACTCCATCTGGTCAAGTTTAGATGGTTTCACAAGTATCTGGTCAGGTATGCCTATCTTTCCCAGATCATGCATGGGTGCTGCATAAAGAATGGATTCAACAGTGCTTTCATCAAGTCCAATGTGGCGGGCAATGGCTGCAGCATATCTGCTGACGCGCTTGATATGCGCCCCTGTATCCTTGTCACGGTATTCAGATGCAATGGACAGACGGTAAATTGTCTCAAGTGAAGCTTCTTTAATTCTTTTCAGTGCATTTTTTAATTCCTCGGTTCTTTTAGCTACTTCGGACTCAAGTTCTTCCCGGTAATTGCTAAGCAGATCGTTGTAGGCTTTTACTTTTAACAAAGACCTGACCCGGGCAATAAGCTCAATTTTATCAAAAGGCTTTGAAATGAAATCATCACAGCCGGCTTCAATTCCCTTAATACGATCTTCTGTTTCCCGTAATGCAGTCAGCAGTATTATCGGGAGCAGCCGGTGTTCTGCATTTTGTCTTATCTTGCGTGCAACTTCAAAACCGTCCATGCCGGGCATCATTACATCCAGCAGAACAAGGTCAATTTGATTGGCGGAAAGTTTTTCCAGCGCTTCTTCACCGGTTAATGCCTGAATAATTTCATATTCCAGTGGAACAAGATGCGCTTCGACAAGTTCAATATTCTGGATCTGGTCATCAACAACCAGAATTATTGATGTCTTCTTCATTTTTTATCTCCGTTAACTTCTCGATATTAAAAATATTTAATTCAATAAAAAATTTTTATTTGTAAATGCATGTTTTTAAAATGTCGTTTCTTTAGCAATTTTACAAATCTGGTAGCGTGCCCGTCCTGACTGTTTGGCTTGATACATGGCTATATCGGCATTTTTAAGAAGAACTACTTCATCTGATCCATTATCTGGAAATTCAGCAATACCGATACTTGCTGTTACAATGAGTTGATGGTTGTGAAAAAGGATGGGCTCGCATAATCTGTTAATAATTTTCTGTGCAATCTGGATTGCGTCTTCTATTGTCTCGAGGCCGGATAGGATCAGTGCGAACTCGTCGCCGCCGAAGCGTGCAACGGTATCACCCTCCCTGAGTGTTTCAGAAAGCCGTTCTGCCGTTGTTTTAAGTACCATATCTCCTGCATCATGACCGAGCGTGTCATTCACGTTTTTGAAATTGTCGAGATCAAGCATCATGATTCCTGCTTTTTTGTTATTTCTTTTGGCTTGGGCAAGAGCAATGATCAATCGATCGGAAAAGAGTTTTCTGTTCGGAAGTCCGGTCATGGAATCATGATAAGCCATATACTGGATTTTTTCCTCAAGCTGTTTCCGTTCAGTAATGTCCTCAATGGATAGAAGAATTATCGTTTCTTTGCCCATCACCCTATTGATTTGACGGGCATTTAAAAGCATTATACGCCTTCCGATGGTTGTGAAATCGTGTTTAACCTCATAGTTATCAAAGCTTGTTTGGTTTGGAAGAATAGTTTCAAGCAGTTCCCTCAGTCCGGGAATATCCCATTGTTTATTGCCAAGATCATAGATGAGATGCCCTATGGTGTGTTCGGGTTTTACTTTGAAAACATCGTAGAAGGAACGGCTGACTTTAACAACTCTTAAATTCTGGTCCAGAGCGATTAATGGATCACGCACTGTATTGATGATGCTCTCTGCATATTCCAGAGCTTCATCTGCTGTTTTTTTAGTTAATTCCAGATCTTTTCTGTAATTACTCAATAAGTCGTTATATATCTTAACTTTTAAGAGGGATCTTACCCGGGCTAATAGCTCCATTCTGTCAACAGGTTTTGAAATAAAATCATCACAACCGGCTTCAATTCCCTTTACCCGATCTGACGTTTCCCGCAAGGAAGTAATCAGGATGATAGGAAGCAGGCGATGTGATGAGTCAAGCCTGATTTTTTGGATAACTTTAAAACCGTCCATGCCGGGCATCATTATGTCCAGGAGAATCAAATCAATTTTATTGCCGGATAGTTTCTCCAGCGCTTCTTCGCCGCTTGAAGCTGTGATAACTTTATAACCTTCTGGAACAAGATATGCTTCAAGAAGTTCTATGTTCTGTATCTGGTCATCAACAACTAATATTACCTGATTGGATTTCATTTTTTCACACTACTCAATATCTACACAGATTATACAGACATCATCCTCAAAATCATCACATCCTCTGAGATCAACAAGGTCCTGGTATATGCCATTAATAAACTGTTCTGCCGGTTTATTGAAGTGTGTCCGGAATGAATCATGTAATATTTTATTTTCAAAGTTTTTTTCTTCTATATATTTTTTGTCATTGATATTAATGGATTCAGTCAAACCATCCGTATATAAAATCATCTTACTTCCTTTTTTCAGGACAATTGTTTCATTTATAAATTCTTTATTCAAAGCTTGTAATTCCATGTTATTCATAACTGCTAATGGAGGTGCATGGCTTTTAATATTCAAATATTCTAAGTTTTCATTGTTGAGAATATATGGGGGATTATGGCCTGCACTTGAGTAAGTAAAATCTCTTGTATCCGGGTTGTAGATTCCATAAAAAGCTGTTATAAAATTATCAGCGGATTGATTGATAAGAATATTGTTAAGAATTTCAAGAACACTCGACGGACTGTTGTAGAAAGAAGAAAATTGAAGAATAGAACTTTTTACCATTGCAGTTATAAAGGCTGCAGGGACGCCATGACCGGAAACATCACTGATAAAAATTCCTATGCTGCCATTGCCGGTAATCCGGATAAAATCAAAAAAGTCTCCTCCAACCTTTTCCATAGGTTTGTAGTGAAACGATATATATGCAGCAGGTGATTTGTCCGGTATAAAACATTTCTGGATGCTTCTTGCCATATCCAGATCATTTTCCATGATTTCATTTCGTTCTTTTAATTTATATTTTTCATTCTCCAGTTCCTCAGTCCTTTCCTTTACCTTCTTTTCCAGTCCTGAATTTATATCAGCCAGTTCCTTAGTCCTTGATGCCACCTCGGACTCCAGCTCTTTTCTGTAATTGTTCAAGAGATCGTTATATGCTTTAACTTTTAAAAGAGACCGTACACGTGCTAAAAGCTCCATCCTGTCAACGGGTTTTGAAATAAAATCATCGCAACCGGATTCAATTCCCTTTACTCTATCTGCTGTTTCCCTCAATGCGGTAATCAGGATTATTGGAAGCAGCTGATATGCAGGTTCAAGTCTGATTCTTCGTATAACTTCAAAACCATCCATGCCAGGCATCATGATATCCAGTAGAATAAGATCGATTTGGTTCCTGGAAAGCTTATCAAGCGCTTCTTTTCCTGTTACAGCCGTGATGATGTCATAACCCTGTGGTACAAGATATGCATCAAGAAGCTCAATGTTCTGAATCTGGTCGTCAACAATCAGGATTATTGGTTTATCTTTCATTACCCGTCTCTATTGATTTTTATACTAAAACTTACTTTATATATTGGTTTATATCGTTTGCAAATGTGCGTGTATTTATCGGCTTGCCTATGAATCCGCTATTTGTTACAGTATTTATCTCCTCTCTGCCGCCTGCCATAACTGATGCAGTAACAAAAACAATAGGAATATCGCATGTCTCTTTGTCGAGACGCAATATTCTCGCAGCTTCGATGCCGCTCATGTCCGGAAGCCGTACATCCATCAGTATAATATCCGGTTTTTCTTTTATGGCGATAGCAACACCAATGGAAGCATTTTCAGCTTCAAATACTTCAAATCCCGCGACCTCTAAAAGATCTTTTTCCAGCATAAGATTTTTGCCGTCATCATCGACAACCAATGCTTTTTTTTTCATGTCAAGCCACCCCGATGAATGTAATTGGAAGAGTAAAACGGACAGAGGTTCCTTTATCCAGCCCGTCTGATTCTACGGAAAACTTTCCGCCGTGAAGTTCGGCCATCTTTTTAGAAAGCGGCAGGCCGAGCCCTGTTCCCTCTGTTACTCTGGAATAGGGTGTATCAACACGGAAAAAACCTTCGAATATTTTTTCTTTATTTTCAGATGCTATACCGATACCGGTATCCCACACAGTTATTTCTACCTCTGTTTCAAGTTTCCTGGCACGCATTCCTATTTTACCGCCCTCGGGTGTGAATTTAACCGCGTTTGAAAGCAGATTATACATTATCTCTTTTACCTTGAGTTCGTCTGCCTCAATATCCGGCAGATCTCCGGCTATCTCAAGCACCATCTCAATTTTCTTTTTACTTACCATATCCGCAACCAGCATTGAAATTTCATTTAACAGATTTTTCATCGGCAGGCTGGATAATGTCAGCTTCATCTTTCCAGCTTCAACTTTTGCCATATCGAGTATCTGATTTATCAGTAAAAGGAGGTGCTTCCCGCTTGTTAAAACATTATTAACATATTTTTTCTGCTTTTCATTCAGCGGTCCAAATGTTTCGTCAAATAAAACCTCGGAGAAGCCGTTGATTGAGTTTAGCGGGGTTCTGAGTTCATGCGACATGTTGGCCAGAAATTCCGACTTGGCACGTGCAGATCGTTTTAACTCAGCAGCAAGATCATTTAATTCGTCATGGGCTTTTTCCAGTCCGGCTTCTATTTCCTTGCGCTCGGTGATGTCCTCGATTGCGAGGAGGATTGTCCGTTCTTTGCCTGATACTCTTTGAATCTGCCTCGCATTCAAAAGCATTATGCGCTTGCCTATGGTTGTAAAATCGTGTTCAACTTCATAGTTGTCAAAGGTTGCTTTTTGCGGCAGGATGGTTTCAAGCAGTTCCCTTAGCTTAGGGATGTTCCACTGTTTATTTCCAAGGTCATAAATAAGCTGTCCAACTGTCTCTTCAGGTTTAACCTTGAAGAATTCATAGAATGAACGGCTGGCTGTGACAACTCTTAAATCCTGATCCATAGAAATCAGAGGTTCACGTACAGTGTTGATGACGCTTTCTGCGAATTCACTGATTTCATCTGCAGTCTTTTTAATAACTTCCAGTTCTTTACGGGTTTTTTCAAGTCCGTTTTCTATCTCTCTGCGTTCTGTGATGTCCTCTATGGCAAGCAGGATTATACGTTCCTTTCCTGAGAGTCTCTGAATCTGCCTGGCATTTAAAAGCATTATACGCTTGCCGATTGTTGTAAAATCGTGTTCAACTTCATAGTTGTCAAAGGTTGCTTTTTGCGGCAGAATGGTTTCAAGCAGTTCCCGGAGCTTGGGTATGTTCCACTGTTTATTTCCCAGATCGTAAATAAGCTGTCCAACAGTCTCTTCAGGTTTAACCTTGAAAACTTCATAGAAAGAACGGCTTACAGTGACTACCCTTAAATCCTGATCAAGTGAGATCAAGGGTTCACGCACTGTATTGATGATGCTCTCAGCATATTCGCGGGATTCATCTTCTGATATTTTTGTAACTTCCAGTTCTTTACGGGTTTTTTCCAATCCGTTTTCTATTTCCCTGCGTTCTGTGATGTCTTCAATTGCAAGGAGAATTATCCGCTCTTTTCCCAGTACTCTTTGAATCTGTCTTGCATTTAAAAGCATTATGCGTTTACCAATAGTGGCGAAATCGTGCTCAACTTCATAGTTGTCAAAGGTAGCTTTCTGCGGAAGTATGGTTTCC
>CAYMPH010000006.1:0-212802 GCA_964392365.1 uncultured Leptospirales bacterium | reverse complement strand
TCTGCCATTGCAATTAGATTTTTATACTGGTCGAAAACAGTAAATATTCCGTTTTCCTTCCCGTTTATTTCAATCGCATCAGATTTATCAAATATTGCTCCATTAAAAACTTTCAGCATTGCAGTATCATTTACTATTACGGAACTGAAACCGCTCAAAGCTGAATTCATCGGAACTATAAAATTTTTCAGGCTCTTTTTGTCCGATACATAGGCTTCGACTTCATTAAAATCTGCCGCATCCTCAACCATAAAATCACCGGATTTTATTCTTCTAAGAGCTTTTAAATGAGCACCGCATCCAAGCTCCAGTCCGATATCTCTTGCAATAGCCCGGATATAAGTTCCCTTTGAGCAGAAAACTTTAATATCGAACTCAGCTTCTTCAGGTTTGAAATTTTCCATACTGATTGAGTAAACTGTAACTGGCCTTTTCTGTAATTCAAGATCTTTTCCTGATCTCATTATATCAGAAGCCCTTTTACCACTGATTTTCAGCGCTGAATACAAAGGAGGCATCTGATTTATACTGCCTGAAAATTTTAAAAGAACATCTATTATTTTTTCTTCAGAGATTCCATTTACCGGATTCTGTGAAATAATATTTCCCTCGGAATCATCTGTATCAGTTGAAATGCCAAGCTTTACAGTTCCGACATAAGCTTTATCGTGTTCCAGAAAAAATCTTGAAAGCTTTGTCGCTCTTCCAGTTGTAAGAACCAGAAGACCGGATGCAAATTTGTCCAAAGTTCCCGAATGCCCTGCTTTTTTAAGCTTAAGCATTCTTTTTATTTTTCCTACAGCATCGGAAGATGTTATATCTGCAGGCTTATCTATCAATATTACCGAGTCTTCTATTTCTGCAATCCGCTATTTTTATTTTTCTGATTCATCCGGTTCGTTTGATTCTGAATTATTTTTATTAACGCTTTCAATCAAACCGACCATTTCCACTGCATCTATTACTGATGAATCAAGAACAAACCTTATATGAGGAGTCATTCTTATCTGCAGAGCCTTGCCTAACTTCGCCTGAATAAATCCTTCAGAAGAACGCAGTCCCTCAAGAGATTTTCTTATATCATGAGGATTTCCAAGAACAGATATTCCGATTTTAGCATGAGTCATATCCTTGTTGAGTTCTGCCTTGGTAATAGTGACAAAACCAATTCTCGGATCCTTGATTTCTTTTATTATAAGATCGGCAACAATTCTTCTGATCTGTTCCTCGAGCTTTAATTTCCTGTGTGACATTTTTAAAGTACTTTCGCTATCTCTATAATTTTATATGCTTCGTATGTATCGCCTTCCTTGATATCGCTGAAAGATTCATATCCAAAACCGAATTCCTGGCCTGCTTCAACTGAAGAAACGTCATCTTTGTATCTCTTGAGAGATTTCAAAGGCCCGTCGTGCAGAACAACTGCATCTCTTAAAAGCCTCATTCTGCATGTTCTGTCAATTTTTCCTGTTAAAGCAATTGAACCTGCAATTGTTCCAACCTTGGAAATTTTAAACACCTGCTTGACTTCACCGGTTGAAACAATTTCTTCTCTCATTTCAGGTGAAAGCATTCCCTGCATTGCTGCTTTAACATCATCAGTTGCTTCGAAAATAATATTGTAGAATTTGATTGAAACATTTTCACGATCAGCAAGATCAGAAACTTTTCCAGTAGGCCTTACATGGTAACCTATAATAATCGCGTTAGATGCTGAAGCGAGCATTACATCAGAATCATTTATTCCGCCTGCTCCTGCATGTATTACCTTAACTCTTACTTCAGATGTGGAAAGTTTTTCAAGCGCTTCAAGAAGAGCCTGAGCAGAACCATCAACGTCAGCCTTAACAATAATTCTGAGTTCCTGAACTTCTCCCTCTTTAATCATTTCATTAAGAGACTCAAGAGTTACTTTCCTTATTTTCTTGGCTGATTCAATTCTCTTATATTCAAGTCTTTTGTTTGATATCATTTTAGCCATTTTATCTGAATCAACAGCTTCGAATGGATCTCCTGCAGAAGGTACACCGGATATACCGATTATTTCAACCGGAGTTGAAGGACCTGCAACCTCAAGGCTTTTGCCCTGATCATCGAACATGGCTCTTACTCTTCCTGAGAATACTCCTGCAACAAAAGGATCTCCCACTCTGAGTGCGCCTTTTTGAACAAGCACTGTACAAACAGGACCACGGCCGGCATCCAGTTTTGATTCAATAACAGCGCCCTTTGCCCTGATTTTGGCGTTGCATTTCAATTCAAGCATTTCTGCCTGAATAAGAATCAGCTCGAGAAGGCCATCAATATTGATTTTCTGCTTAGCGCTTATTTCAGCAAATAGTGTTGTTCCGCCCCATTCTTCAGGGATAAGTTCATATGCGGTGAGTTCCTGTTTTACTTTTGCAATATTCGCATCAGGCAGATCTACTTTATTCAATGCTACGATAATCGGAACATTGGCAGCCTTGGCGTGATTTATCGCTTCTATAGTCTGAGGCATTACACCGTCATTAACAGCTATTACAATAATTACTATGTCGGTAATTTTTGCTCCCCTGGCTCTCATGGTTGTAAATGCAGCGTGACCCGGAGTATCAAGAAAAGTAATTCTTTTCCCGCCGGGAAGTGTAACCATATACGCACCGATATGCTGGGTGATTCCGCCATGCTCTCCGGCTACAATATCTGTTTCCCTTATAGCATCAAGAAGTTTTGTCTTACCATGATCAACATGCCCCATTACTGTTACAACAGGCGGCTTGACTGTATAATCTTCCGGTCTATCTTCTTCTTCAATTTTTATAATTGTTTCATCATAAAGGGTTACGACCTTAACTTCAGTACCATACTCAGAAGACAGAATTGTTGCTGTATCTGCATCAATAATCTGGTTGATAGTAGCCATTACTCCGATTTTCATTAATTTCGCTATTACTTCTTTTGCCTTTATGTTAAGCTTTTTGGCAAGATCGCCAACAGATATATTCTCTGTCATTGCTATTTCAGATGGTGCTGAAATTACTATTTTTTTCTCTTCTGCAAAAGTTTTCTTTCTATGAGATATACGCTTCTCTTCAAAATCCCTTCTGTATCTGTCTTTTAATTCTTTTTCCTTATCTTTACCCTTGTTGTCTTTTTTACGCTTTTTCTGCGAATCAATTAAAGCTGATGCCGGTTCTGTTTTTTTAACTGCAGATGGATCAAGCGGCTTGGTTTTGTCAAACGGTCTCTGGGTATTGCTGCTTTGAGCAGCAGGCCTGTTATTTCCAGTGCCGCCATATCCGCCGCCTGCCGGTCTTGGCGTAGAACCCTGATAACCTGAACCTGCAGGTCTTGGTGTTCCGCCGCCTCTATAATTCGGATTAGGATTTGACCCTAGATATGGTTTTCTCTGGTATCCCCCTGTTGAAGCGGCATCTTTTTTATATGGAGGTTTAGTTTCTGTTTTTACTTCTGCTTTAGGTGTAGGTTTTTCTTCCACAACAGGTTCTTTTACCGGTTCCGGAGTATGTTCTTTACTTCCGACACTTACTTTTCGTTTCAGTTTAATTTTTTTATTTTTCTGCGCTTCGATCTGCTTTTCTTTCAGCTTTTCAATTTTCTTTTCTAAAAGAAAAACCTGTTTCTCAGAGAACTCATGATCATCACCGCCGCATGGGATTTCAAGATCCTTGCATACTTCAGTTATATCATCTACCGTGATATGATTTTTTGTCGCTACTTCAATTGCTTTCATTAAAATTTATTCCTTTATGAACGATTATTCATCGCCCTCTTCCTCATCAAAATCAACACTTTCAGCAATGATCTCCATGATCTTTCTCGCTGTTTTTTCACCGATACCGTCTATCTTCATAAGCTCATCAAGACTTTTCTCAACAAGATCCTCTACCGAGAAAACACCGCCGGTTTCAAGAAGTTTGATTGTTCTTGCATCAAGTTCACCAAGAGCCTCAAGTGGCGTTTCTTCTTCTGTAGTTTTCGAGAAAAGCTGTTCCACGATAGATCTTGAATCGCTGGAACCCAGGAATTCCCTGTACTGTTCTTCAGTTTTTATATCAATATCAAAGCCGCATAGCCTTGAAGCAAGTCTCGCGTTGTGTCCTGCTCTGCCGACTGCAAGCCTGTACTGCTCTGTATCAACAACAGCAATTGCGCTGCCGCTGTTTGTCATAACTATTTCTTTTACCCGTGCTGGAGTCAGAGCATTTGCAGCCATCTGCCTTTTATCACTGCTGTGCTCAACGATGTCAATTTTTTCTCCTTCGAGTTCCCTGACAATAGATTGAATTCTTATTCCTTTCATGCCAACGCATGCTCCGACAGGATCAACATCATCTCTTTCGCTTTCAACAGAAACCTTTGTACGGAAACCGGCCTCTCTAACAACATTTTTTATAATTACTATTCCGTCATAAATTTCAGGAATTTCCATTTCAAACAGTTTTGCAACAAATTCCGGCTGAGTTCTGGAAAGTACAATGCTTGGCCCTTTCGTATTCTTCTGAACTTTATATATTAGAGCCTTGATTCTATCTCCTATTTTATAATGCTCAAGTGAAGACTGCTCGCGTGCAGGAAGCACTCCCTCGGTTTTACCAAGATCAACATAAAGCGCGTCTTTTGATTTTCTCTGAAGATAGCCGTTTATCAGCTCACCTTCTCTTTTTATAAATTCATCATATATAATAGTTTTTTCTGATTCTTTGATTTTCTGAATTATGACCTGCTTTGCAGTCTGGGCTGCAATTCGTCCAAATGACTCGAAAGGATTTTCTTCTACAGAAATGTCCTCACCCAGAGCAACGTCCGGCTTTATTTTTTTTGCCTGATCGTATGCAATTTCTTCCGCCTTGTTCAGCGGAGTTTTTACCACCATCTTCTTTGAAACGACATTGACTAAATTATTTTCCCTGTTGAAAACCACTTTAACATTATCAACTGATCCATACTGCTTTTTATAAGCTGAAAGCATGGCGGATTCAATAATTCCTTCAATATCCTCCCTTGGTATTCCCTTCTGGGTGGCTATCTCATGGAGAGCTTCAAAAATATTGCTAGTCATTGTTCAGTACCCTTTTATTTAAAAATCCAAACTGGCTTTTATAATCTTATCGAAATTGTAAATCTTTTCGCCCTTTCCGGTTTCAATAATAACAGTGTTACCTTCAACTGCCTTTATTCTGCCTTCCAGAGATTCTCTTTTATCATTTACTTCAGCAGTATATTTAACCAGACTGCCTGTAAATCTCTTAAACTCATCCAGAGTTCTAACCTTGCGGTCAAGACCCGGAGATGAAACTTCTAAAACATAATCCGGTAAAATGGCAGCAGTTTCAAGATTTGCAGAAAACTCTCTGCTGAACCTCTCGCAATCTTCATGCTTTATACCGCTAAGGCTGTCTATTTTAACAGTTATTTTACTATTCTTACCGTGTAAATAAATGGTAGATTCGTAAATTCCGTAGCCGAGAGTTTCAGCTGCTTTGTTGATGATCTGTTCTATATCTTCCTTCAGCATAAACCGTTCGCCTATATTACAAAAAAGAGAGTGGGGCGCCACTCTCTTTCCAAAAATTTAAACCGCATTCATAAACTTAATAATGACATATAAATTAGTTCATTGTTTTATTTCAAGCTTTTTTTGAGGGTTTTTGAATTAATCGATAGATGGGATTTGCCTCTTTATTAGGTATTTAGATTCGAATAGCGGCTCTGACCCCAAAACAGCAAATATACATTTTAAATAGGGCACTGTTTAAAATTCTATTCTATGCAGTTATTATCCCTTCATAATCCCTCTTAAATAATTATGCCATCCGGATCAAACATGGTTCCGCTGCTTTCGTGTTTCCCGTATTTACATCAGCCGGTATATTTCAGCCCTTCAGTTTAAGAGTATACACTATGACCATTTTTACAATCGCCATTAACACATTCAGCAGAAACAGTTGAGCATGCTGTTAACCTGTTAATGTATATAAATTAACAGGTTAAAAATCTGCTTATCAACTTGCTTTTTCAAACACATCATGGATTAATATTTATCTTGCCATTCTTTCCTGTGACAATAGAATTTGATTCTATAAAAAACTATTTTAATAATTTTGTGTGATATAAATGAAAATTGCTTCCATAAATACAGCTGCAATCCGTGAAAATCTTACAGGCGATATTCTCGGCGGATTTGCTGCAATGCTCGTTGCTCTCCCTTCTGCTATCGCGTTCGGATTGATAATATTTGCTCCTCTCGGAGGCGACGCTGCATCCAAAGGAGCCCTGGCGGGCATAATCGGCGCTGTAGTGCTTGGCCTGCTCGCTCCGGTATTCGGAGGCACATCACGGCTGATATCAGCCCCATGCGCTCCTGCTGCTGCTTTATTGTCAATATTCGCTTTAGATGCAGTTTCGCGCGGCACAATTCCATTAGATATGGCCCCGTTATATATTGCTATTGTCGCTTTCGGCGCAGGACTTATACAGCTTATTGCCGGTATAGCAGGTGGCGGCACTTTTATTAAATACATACCTTACCCGGTAGTTGCAGGCTATTTAAGCGGGGTGGGAATTCTGATATTTCTCGGGCAACTCCCGAAATTTCTCGGGCTGCCTAAAGGAATTAATTTACAGGATGGAATAATATCATTCGGACAGTGGAGATGGGAATCAATTCTGATAGGCTCTGTTACAATTTTAGTTATGCTTCTAGCTCCGAAAATTATTAAAGGAGTACCTGCATCCATTGCAGCTTTAGGATCAGGAATAGCAGTATACTTCATACTGGCTTATTTTAATCATAATCTTATGAAACTAGAAGGAAATCCGTTTGTAGTAGGCCATATAAATGCATCTGTCGGAGATATTGCTACTGTTGTAGGCAGAAATATAACTTCTGCAGCTTCAATAAATATTTATTCAATTAAAATGCTTATAATCACAATAATTTCTCTGGGAGTTCTTCTTTCTATCGATACCCTTAAAACCTGCGTTGTTCTTGATGTTCTTACAGGAACACGTCATAATTCAAATAGGGAACTTTTCGGTCAGGGAATTTCCAATATGGCTGCTGCAGTTTTCGGAGGAGTTCCGGGGTCAGGAACAATGGGCGGAACTCTGGTTAACATTTACAGCGGAGGCCGTACGCGGTTTTCAGGAATTTTCGAAGGTATCAGCGCGCTTGCTGTTCTGCTTCTTATAGCAAAATACATTTCATGGATTCCGGTCGCGTCTCTTGCAGGAGTTCTTCTTGTGGTTGCCGTAAGAATGATTGACAGAAAAAGTTTTCATCTTCTCAGAAACCGGTCTACAATATTCGATTTTGCTGTAATTCTTGCAGTTGTGGTATCAGCAATAAGCTTGAGTCTTATAGCTGCTGCAGGAGTTGGAATTGCCCTAGCAGTAATTTTATTTTTACGCAATCAGATCCGCTTCCCTGTTGTGAGAAGAAGGGTTTTCGGAAATCAGATCTTTTCCAAGAAAAACAGGCCTGTTTCAGAACAGAAAGTATTGGAAGAAAAGGGTACCCAGACTCTTGTAGTTGAACTTCAGGGACAGCTTTTCTTTGGAACTACTGACCAGCTCTATACTCAGATCGAGCCGTTTATCGGCTCGTGCAGATATTTCATTCTCGATATGAAGCGTGTATTATCTATAGACTTCACAGCAGCAAATATGCTTACTCAGCTTAGATCAAAAATCAGCGAAAAGGGAGGCAAACTGATTTTTTCATCAGTCCCATTAAGCGTTCCTACAGGAGAGAATGTAAGGGCTTATCTCGAACAGCTTGGTTTTGAAGAATCGAATGAGCAGGTAAACTTTTTTCAGGAGCTTGATGATGCAGTTGAATGGGTTGAGGATGAATATATAAAAGAATTTCTGCCGGAACGTCTGCACGGAAAGGCTCTGGAGCTTTCAGAATTTGATTTTTTCAATAATTTTTCCACCCAGAGCCTTTCCACATTATCACAATATCTGGTTGATAAAAAACTTTCCAATGACAATAAAATATTCAGTATAGGTGACAAAGGCGGAGAGATTTATTTTATTAAAAAAGGTTCTGTTCGTATAGAATTACCACTTACAAACGGAACATCGCATCATTTATCCACTTTCAGCAGAGGAGCTTTTTTCGGTGATCTGTCTTTCCTCGACAATCAGCCGCGTTCTGCAGATGCTATTGCTATAGGAAATGTTGAGCTTTTCATTTTAAAAAGAGAAGATTTCAATAAAATTTCACAGAATTTCCCGGATGTTGCAGGAATTTTTTTTGAAAGGCTCTCTGTTGAAATATCACACCGCCTGAGACAGAATGTTATTGAACTGAAAGCACTTGAGGAAAACTGATTCAATATCCCGAGTTCAATATGCCACCCGGCAAAGAATAAATTTTTTCCATAGACTGTTTTTCTTTTTTCTTTTCAGGGTCAGAGCTTTTTTTGGTTCAGGTTGAGTCAGAGCCGGCATTCAGCCTACATTCAAAATTACCCCTACTTTTTATTTTATTTAAAATTGTAATTGATTTTCTAACCCATATTATGTCTTATTCGGTTATGGAAGATACATCATCAAAAAAAGTTTTTACTGTTACAGAGCTTACACGCAACATTAAAAACAGGCTTGAAACCGCACCTGAGCTGAACAGCGTCTGGATTAAAGGCGAAATATCAAACTTAACATTTCATTCGTCAGGTCATATATATTTTTCCCTGAAAGACGAAGGCGCGCTTGTTGATGCTGTTTTCTTCAAATACTCCAATAAAAATTTAAGTTTCAAACTTGAAGAAGGAATGAGCGTTCTTGTTTTTGCAAGCGTAACTGTTTTTGAAAAACGAGGAAAATATCAGATTAACGTTCAGTCATTAAGACTTGAAGGAATCGGCGAGCTTCAGAAAAAAATTGAACAGCTTAAAATTAAACTTGCTGCTGAAGGAATTTTCAATGAAGAAAGAAAACGTGAACTTCCATTTCTGCCTAAAAGACTTGGAGTAGCCACTTCGCCAACTGGAGCTGCAATCCGCGATATTATTAAAGTAGCACTCCGAAGATTTCCAAATCTTGAAATAATTATCTCTCCATCGAAAGTTCAGGGTGAAAAAGCAGCCGAATCAATTGTTAAGGCAATCAATGAGCTTAATAAACCTGAATGGAACATTGACCTTATAATTGCCGGCAGAGGAGGAGGATCATTTGAAGATCTGATGCCGTTCAATGAAGAAATTGTAATCAGAGCATTTTATAATTCCCGGGTGCCGATCATTTCCGCAGTCGGGCACCAGATTGATCACCCGTTAAGTGATGATGCTGCGGATTTAGCAGCACCAACACCTTCAGCTGCAGCGGAAATTGCAATTCCTGTAAAAACTGATCTTGAAAGCGAAATTGAATATCTTCTTAACAGAACATCCGGAGCTTTATATTCTCTTCTCAGTGATTATAAAAATAGAATTATAAATATAGAAAATCTTAAAATCATGAAATCTCCATTTGAAATAATATCAGGAAAGCATCTTCTTCTGTCAGATATTGAATCGAGACTTATTTCCGAGATGAAGGCAACTGTCGCCAGAAATAAAAATTTGTTTAATTCAATTCCTGATATTAAATTACTAATGAAGGGCGCAGTTTCAAATTTTTCACACAGATACGGCATGGCATTGCAGGCACTTGAAAAATTATCTCCAATTTCAATTTTAAAAAGGGGGTATGCGATTTCAAGAGACGCAAGCGGACGCACATTAAAAAGTGTGGATGAAATAATTATCGGATCAAATATATCTGTTCAGCTTAACGACGGCAGCATCGGATGCACAGTCAATACAAAGATAAAAGAGGTTCAAGTTGGATAAGGAAAAAAAGAAAATTAATTTTGAATCAGCACTTAAAGATCTTGAAAAAATTGCGGAAAAGCTTGAAGAGGGAAATCTAAGCCTTGATGATTCTATTAAAGAATTCGAGAGAGGAATTATTCTTGCAAAATTCTGCCACGAAAAACTTGATGAAGCTGAACGGAAAATTGAGATTTTACAGAAAGGTGAACAGGGCGAAATTAAAGCTGCAAAAGTTAAGGTTAAAAAAGATATAGGCGAAATTGAAGATGATGAAGAACTGCAGGGTTCACTTTTATAAAGGAGAGCTTATTATATGAAAAAATTATTTCTGCTGCTATTACCGTTTTTATTTATTACCGGATGCACAAAAAAACCGAATATCTCTTTTTGCGAAGGGGTATCTCCGGATGGAAAAGGAATTGAGTGCGGTGTTAAATTTGAAACCGGCGATTTAACAGCTATGCTTAAAGCTGATAAGGCTTTCGGCACTAACAGAATTGATATTATAGTTTATGAATTGATTGAAAATAAAAGTGAAAAAGTTGATTCAAAATCAGTAGATGTCCCGCCGGATGAAGTCCGGACCAATGTTAATTTTGAATTTTATAAAGCAGGCAAATTCAGGGTAACAGCAATGAACGGTTCAGAAAAAATAGGCGAAGGAGAAATAGAAATTTCGGATAATTTATAAATATAGATTTATAATTCGCTGAGTATAATCCATTCAATATTTAAATATTTAAAAAATTTATATCTGTACCGGATCTTATTAGCTTTAAATGAAAAAATTTTATCATAAACCGGGTTTAAATTTATCAATTCAACGTGTTTAAACAGCTTTCCGATTTCATTGTTATTTTCTGATATAATCACTTCACCTTTCAAATTCAGAATTCTCGACTTAACGCCTGTCAGCTCAATAATTTTCATCGGGTCAACTTCAAGAACAAGAACGCCCGGATTCGTATTTCCACCCTGAACAGTTGATGAAAAATATAAGAATTTTTCGGGGTCACGTTCAGAAGAAAGAAATGTATCTTCAATAAAATATTCAAGTTCATGATTCAGATGGCATTTGCTGAGCGCAGTTTTTTTAAGATTGCTTTTAATATTTTTCCCGAAAAACTCATCTTTTACCATTGAATATATTACAAAACCGGGCTTGTTAATTAGAATATAATCGCTGTAAAGACCTTCTGTAACAGATTTCAGCATCTTTGTTATAGACTCTCTTTCAAGGAGATAATATTTTTTCCCGCCGTGATCCATACTCTGCAAATGGCTGAGATTCTTTACAAGATCGTTATCCTGAATAACTTTTTTTGCTTTTCCAATATCAGACACACAGGTGTTGAAAAATATTTTCAGCGGATCTGCTTCATCTGTCTGTCTGGTTATATTATTTGAACAGGACATTGAAAAAATAATTACTGAATATAATATTAATATTTTTTTCATCATACAGAACCGTTTAGTGTTTATTTATTTTTGTTAGGGGAGTATATTTTTCCAGAAAGGTTTTTCTCCCTGAAGCAAATACAATTGTAAGCTTCAAATTATCCCCTTTGCCTTCAATCTTAATAATCTGCCCATGACCGTATTTCGGATGCAGAATATGTTCTTTTAATCTGAATTTTGAATCTTCATGCTGAAAATTTTCTTCTTCAGAATGCTTATTATTAATTTCGTCATCAATAGCACTTTCCTCTGCAAATTTATCAGTATTATTGAAATTATTTACATAATATTTAGGCGCAGTACGCCCGTTTCTGCTGAAACTGTTATCAGCAGAATTATAATTCTGCACATCAATCTGATCCTGAGGCAGCTCAAATATAAATCTTGACGGCTGTTTCATGCGGACATCATTAAATACGCGCCTTAATTCAGCGTTTGTTAAGTAAATTTTATCCATTGCCCTTGTTATTCCAACATAACATAGCCTTCTTTCCTCTTCAAGACCCTGTTCAGAATCAAATGAAAGCCTGTGAGGAAATGTTTCCTCTTCCATTCCAGTTAAAAAAACAACCGGAAATTCAAGTCCTTTTGCATTGTGCACTGTCATTAAGGTTACACAATTTGCCTTGTTTTCAGGATCATCCGGATTTTCTTCAGATGTAAGAAGTGAAATATCCTGTAAAAACTGGCTTAGCGTAGGAGTCTCGGCAGTAAGCTCATAATCGTAAACACTATTTAGAAACTCGTTTATATTCTCAATTCTTGATGCGCTTTCAATCGTATCCTCCTCCTCGAGACTTTTTTTATAACCGCATTTTTCAATCACGTCAGATATGAATTCTGATAAATGCATTTCCTCAGGAACAGTCGCTGATTTTGCAATCGCTTCAGATATAATTTTTCTGAAATCATCAAGGCCTTTCGGAGGCTTCCCTGGAAGCAGCCCATCTGAAATAACCTGCCAGATTGAAATTTCCGCGCTGATTGAAATTTCAAAAAGTTTTTCAAATGATGTTTTCCCTATTCCTCTGGCAGGGGTATTTATTATTCTCTGCAGAGAAATTGAATCCTGAGGATTCGCAATAAGTTTCAGATAGGCAATAATATCTTTTATTTCTTTCCTGTCATAAAATTTTAATCCTCCAACAACCCTGTACGGAAGATTTTCTTTACGCAGCCTGTCTTCAAAAACCCTTGATTGTGCATTGGTCCTGTAAAAAACTGCAAAGTCATGGTTTTTATATCCATCCTTGAGCTTATGGGATATCATTTTATTTATTACAAACTCAGCTTCAGAATATTCATTGTTTGCCTGTACCCAGCTTACAGCTTCACCGTCATCCTTGTTTGATCTGAGAACCTTCTGTTTCCTGTTTATGTTGTTTTTTATAACTGATGATGCAGCTGTAAGTATATTCTGCGTAGATCTGTAATTATCCTCAAGTGTTATAACTTCCGCATTGGGATAATCTCTCTCAAAATCGAGAATATTTTTTATATCAGCGCCGCGCCATGAATAAATAGACTGGTCATCGTCTCCTACAACGCAAATATTTTTTGATGCGGACGAAAGATATTTTGCAATTAAGTACTGAGAGTGATTGGTATCCTGATACTCATCTACTAAAAAATATGTCCACAAATTCTGCAATCTTTCCAGAGGTCCGTTTTCAGCTTTCAAAACCTGAACGCATTTTATCAGCAGATCATTGAAATCAAGAGCATTGTTAAGTGCAAGTTTTCTATGGTACTCGCTGTAAACTTCCTGAAAATTAAAAGGCAGATAATCCGGCAGAAGTTTTGAAATATCAGCCCCATCAACAAAAGATGCTTTATCTTTTATTTCAGAAATTTTTGATGCTATCATTGAAGGTTTTATTTTTTTAGGATCAAGATTCATGTCTGCAAGTATTTGTTTGATAAGAGATTCCTGGTCGCCCTGATCATAAATTGAAAAATTCGGGGTGATACCGATTATATCGCCATATCTTCTTAAAATATAAACAGATGCTGAATGAAAAGTTTTCACGAATACACTTTTCCCTGAAGGCCCGACAAGATTCATCAGCCGTTTCTGCATTTCTTCACAGGCTTTGTTTGTAAAAGTTACTGCAAATATGGACCAGGGTTTTACAGAATTATTCTGTATCAGATGTGCGATTCTATGAGTTATTACACGGGTTTTTCCTGAACCTGCTCCTGCAAGTATAAGCAGAGGTCCTTCTGTTTTAAGAACTGCCTTTTTCTGATTTTCATTTAATTTTGATAAGTAATCCATTTTTTCCTTAACTTATATTGATTTAATATTATGTCACTCAATTCATGCCATTTAGATCAAGCAGCTTTTTTTTTATAGAATTTTTTTTTGATTTCTAAAATTATAGCAGTTACCGATTGAATTAACGCTTTGTAAATTCAGAAAAAATTTATATTTTTTTGTCATCCCCGTGAAAACGGGGATCCAGATTTCAGAAATGGATTCCCGCCTTCGCGGGAATGACAAAAAATGTTCTAATTCAATCGTTAACTGCTAAAATCATACCAGCATCCTATATCGATAATTTGTTTTTTTACTGCTTGACAATACATATTTTATCCAATACTTTCAATTATATATTAACAGAGAGAATTTAATGGAACATACCAAAGATAAACATGGATATATCGGAAGGGATATAAGCATACTGATTGTTGACGATGATCCTTTGATTCTAAAAACAATTTCAAAAATACTGCTATCCTCAAATCCGAATTATTTTATCATCACTGCTGAATACGCGGATGAAGCAAAAAACTATCTCAAACAGACTTTCTGGGATATTATACTTCTTGATCTTGCCATACCTGCTGCCAAATACGGAATACCTGATTCTGATAATGGTCTTAAACTTCTTGACTTCATAAAAAATACTATGAAAATTTCATCTCCTGTTATTGCAATCACCGGATATAATGATGACGAGCTTTCAGACATAATTCTTGATATGGGAGCTTATTATTTTTTAAATAAACCTCTAAGGGCAAAATCATTAAGCGCTATTGTACAAAATGCCACCCGCTTTCAGCTTGCAGGTTTTGACGGACTGACAGGGCTTCTGACAAAAGATTCATTTGAGGACAGGCTTGAAGCTGAATTTGAGAGGGTATCAAGAAAAAATAAAAAAGATACAGAACATAAACATCAGCATTCGCTTTCTTTAATATTTTTTGACGGCGATAATTTTAAACAGATTAACGATATGTATAATCATCTTGCAGGTGATAAAGTCTTAAGAAGAATCGGATCATCATTCATGGAGGAATCTCTATACAGATTGAATATCTCGGAAGAAAAATCTGAACAGTATATAATCCGCCCGTATGATATTTCTTCAAGATTCGGCGGAGATGAATTTGCAATATTCCTTCCTGAAACTGATCATGCAGGAGCTGTTGCAGTTGCGAAAAGAATAAAAAAGAAAATCGGCAGCATTAAATTATCTGAAGTTATTGAAGTGCAGATACCAAATGGCAATATTGACGGCATTTCCCTTTCTATAGGAATTGCATCATATCCTGATCCTAATTTTGTAAAAAATTATGAAGAGCTTATTTTAAAAGCTGATGAAGCAATGTATTATTCAAAACAGAGCAAAGAAGCAAAAATTTTCGGCTACAATAAAGATGGAGAAATTTCCTCTTTCTCCTGATTACTTGTCTTCCGGTTTCATTGTAGGAAATAGAAGAATATCCCTGATAGAAATTTCACCTGTAAGAAGCATTACAAGCCTGTCTATTCCAATACCAAGACCGCCGGCTGGGGGCATTCCAGTCTCAATTGCCTGAACAAAATTCTCATCCATTGGTGTTGCCTCTTCATCAACATCCCTTCTTAAAGACTGCTCGTATAGGGTTTTTCTCTGAAGAACAGGATCGTTCGATTCGCTATAGGCATTTGCAAATTCAGTTCCATTTATAAAAAGTTCAAATCTCTGAAGAAACCTTTCATCATCATAATCAGGTTTGCAAAGAGGAGTTGTTTCTGCCGGCTGATGTGTTATAAAAACAGGCCCTGTAAGTTTCGGTTCAGCAAGAATTTTAAAAAGCTCATCAATTGCAAGTCCTCTAATGTAACTGCCCTTTATCACTCCGCCGTGCTTTTTTAATTCAGCTTTTAAATCATCATCTGCTGCAGTAGAAATATCTATTCCTGCATATTCTTTTAATGCATCTGCAACTTTCATTTTTTTCCACGGCCGCTTAAGATCAAATTCCTTGCCGTCAAATTTCACTTTTGTTGTTCCATTTACCGCAAGTGCGCTGGATTCAAAAATCTCTTCTGTGAGCATCATCATATCGGAATAATCCGCATATGACTGGTAGCACTCGAGCATAGTGAATTCAGGGTTGTGAGTTCTATCTATGCCTTCATTTCTGAAGCACTTACCTATTTCATAAACCCGGTCAAATCCGCCGACTATAAGCCTTTTAAGATACGGCTCAAGAGAAATCCTTAAATAGAGGTTGATATCAAGAGCATTATGATGCGATGTAAATGGCGCTGCTGCAGCACCGCCGTAAATCGGCTGAAGTATTGGAGTTTCAACTTCAAAAAAGTTTTTTGAATCGAGAATTTTTTTAACTTCCTTAATTATATTAATTCTTTTAATGAATGTTTCCCTGACTCCATGGGTAACAAGCAGGTCAACATGTCTGTTTCTGTATCTCAATTCTTTATCTGCAAATATGTCAAATGACTGGCCGTCTTTTTCCTTAACTACAGGCAAAGGCCTTATTGATTTCGTCAGAAGAGTCAGTTCAGTTATATATACTGTAATTTCTCCGACTTGTGTTTTTTTAACTGTTCCTTTAGCTCCGATGATATCACCGAGATCGAGCTTATGAAATAATTCGTAAGCAGCATCGCCAATATTCTTCTGCGCTATATAAAGCTGAATCCTGCTTTCTTTATCCTGAATTGTGGCAAAACTTGCCTTGCCCATTATTCTCATGGCCATAATTCTTCCGGCAACAGATACAGATTCCTGAGATTCAAAATATTTATCATAATTGCTGATTATTTCAGATGAGAAATGAGTAACCTTATAGTTGTAAGGATACGGATTAATTTTCAGATCATTTCTAATCTGATCAAGTTTGTCTTTTCTTGTTTTTATTAAGATATTTTCATCTTCCATATTTTTATCCATTATTTAATTTAAAAATATTTCTTTTGTTTCAATACTGCCAATTTATTTTTCAACAAATACTTGTCTATCATGAATTATTAATCTTTTCTATTTTCCGCCGATCATGCATTCAACCAGCCGGATCCCCATCCTTGCAAGAGTTCCCTGTATTGCTAGAGAAACAAAAGCCGGTAAAACTATAAAATGAACATTTGCAGAAAAATTATCAGCAAGCATTGCAGCAACAGACATTGATGCAGTTATAAGCATAACAATTACTGCAAGTATAAGTTTCTTTTTTAAAACAGGAGTCAGAACTTTTTTAAAACGGAGATTCCCGTCAATCAAGCCGCTTATAAGAGCAGGAGCTACAGCAAGTGGATAAATTATAACAAGTATTTTAAGCAGATAATATAAATCTGTTCTTAAAGATGCTAATACTATTGAAGCTAAATAAAGTAATATAATGATCGGTCCTACAGCCTGAGGTATATGCAGAGCTATTGAATGAAAATGAATATCCAGAATGGCATGGCGCAACCCTGTTGCTTTTTTTTCATATGGTTCAAAAACACGATCAGGCAGTCCGCATGCAGGACATACTCCTTTAATTTCATCCTCATATGCAAGATAGTTACAGGCTTTACATCTTTTCA
Source organism: uncultured Leptospirales bacterium (assembly GCA_964392365.1). Taxonomy (GTDB): domain Bacteria; phylum Spirochaetota; class UBA4802; order UBA4802; family UBA5550; genus CAYMPH01. The sequence continues at coordinate 195,693 of CAYMPH010000006.1, read as the reverse complement.
TAGTTCGGTCAGTTTTCATAGATTCCTCTTTTTAATATATTTAATTCCACCTAAATCCCCCAAAAGGGGACATCAAATTTTTAATTCACAGTTTAAATAAAGTAAAGCCCCCTACGGGGGTTGGGGGGATTCTGTGAATAATAAATTTTAAACTATCGGTAAAAAAAAATTCTTTGCAGTATTAAAATCAACACCTGAATAAGCCAGAACATAATCTTCTAATTTGTTCCCGTTATTAATTACTTCTTCAATATCAACTTCTTTCCCGGAAAAATATTTATACCCGGACTTTGATTTTATCAATATAGGAAATGCAGCTGCCCAGTCCCATAAATATGATTTCCCGAGAAATGCAACTGTCCTGTTAACCGCACTGTCAGTACAAAGACAGGCATGAAGAGCAGTTGAACCGATATTTCTTATTTTGCCTGGAAAACTTATCTTAAAAATTTTTTGAACCTCTGCTGCTGTAAAAATATTTGTTTCAGAATCTATAATCAGATTTTCATCAGCATAGATTATTTCATCATTCAAGTATGTATTTTTATCATCATTATAAAAAAGCATCCCGCATCCTGGAGAATAAATAAAACCATAAACCGGTTCAAATCCCTTTAATATGCCTATAGAAACGCACCAGGTAGGTAAGCGCATACTGTAAACAGCTGTCCCATCAATCGGATCAACTATTGCAGAAATTGTTTCTTTCTTAATATTTTTCTTCTGCTCGGACGTTGTTTCTTCACAGATAAAATTCATATCCGGATATCTTTTTATAATTTCTGATGTTATAAAATTCTGCACTAAAGTGTCGGCTTGAGTTACGATCGTTGTATCAGCTTTTCTGATTATAGCAGGGCGTGTTCTCTGTATTGTAAGAGCTTTTTTCCCGGCTTCAGTAATGAGAGTTTTAAAAAAATCTATATCATCAGTTGAGAAAATGCTCATCTATTCCAGCCTGAAACTTGCAAATGTATCTTCAAATACCGGGATAATTTTTTTATAGTCCGCTTTATCTGCAACAAATGTAACTGTATAAACAGTTTTATCAGATATTATAAAATATGATTTTGCTATAAAAGAGTAATCTCCTATTTTATAAAGATAGCTGACCCAGCCTGTCTGCTTTTTATTAATTTCTGTAATGCCTTTATCGAGATCAGTTAATTTATCGAGTACAACTTTTATGCCGTTAACCTGCATATTCAAAAATGATTCAAGATTCATACCTGCAGGAAGTTCTGTAGTAACAATATTGATATTTTCAGGGAAAATATCATCCTGTGAAATATCAGATTTTATCGCAAGCACAACAGTTTTTTGATCGCCTTCATTTATTTCCCAGCCGGCAGGAAATTTTATTGAGAATGAATACTTTTTATTATAATATCTCCCGGGCTCTTTCTGCTTACAAGATACACCTAACAGAACAATGATTGCTAAAAAGATAACTGCTGATTGTTTCTTTAACATTTTTTACCTCTTTTATTTATAATGATTAAGTATTTTTTATTTAGAGAAATCCCCCGCCCTTGATGGGAGGGGCAAGGGGAGGGATTCTATTATCTCAAATATTCGGATAATTCAAATTAATTTATTAACGAAATCAGCTCCTTTTTTAAATAAGAAAGCTTTTCTTCGAGTGATTTTTTATCTGGAAAAAATGTTTTCTCTGTTGTTTTTAAATTTACACTCAGATAAAATTTTATTTTCGGTTCTGTTCCGGAAGGGCGCATAGAAATTTTCGAACCGTCAGACAGATAGAATTGAAGCACATCTGATGCCGGAAGTCCAGTAATTTTTTCTGATGAACCGGTGCTCATATTTTTTATAGCGAGCTTATTATAATCAAGAATTTCTATTATTTTGAAATCACCTATTTTTTCCGGAGGACTTTCACTGAATTTTTTCATAATAGATTTTATTTTTTCAAGACCATCAAGTCCTTTCAAAGTAATTGTATGCAGGTCTTCAAGATAAAAACCATACCTGATATAAATATCTTTTAATGTTCCATATATTCCTGACTTATTTGACTTAGCCCACAAAGCCATTTCTGCAAAAAAGCAGCAGGAACTCACTGCATCTTTATCCCGTACAAAATCTACCGGAAGGTAACCGAAACTTTCCTCACCTCCGAATACATACTTTTCCGGACTTCCTTCCATGTCCTTCATTTTTGCAGCTATCCATTTAAATCCTGTTAGTACATCATAAACTGAGCATTTAAAATCTTCACCGATTACGCGCTGAAGTTCTGTAGTCACAATTGTTTTTATTACAGCGGCTTTTTCAGGCATTTTCCCGGATTCTTTAAGTTTTGATAATATATAGTATTCGAGGAGTGTACCGATCTGATTGCCGTTGAGAAGAATAAAATTCCCAGTTTCATCTTTTACTGCAACTCCCATTCTGTCGGAATCAGGATCTGTTGCGAGAACAATATCTGCATTTTCTTTCTCAGCTAAATCGAGTGCAAGCTGAAGTGCTTCTTTTTCTTCAGGATTCGGAGATTTAACAGTTGGAAAATTTCCATCCGGCTGAAGCTGCTCTTTGACTATAGATATATTATTGTATCCGAATTCAGAAAGCATCTGTGGAACAATTTTGTAACCGGTGCCGTGAATTGGCGTGTACACAATTTTTATTCCTGAACCATCTGCTTGTGAAATATTCTTCGATAATTTTGTTCTATATGAATCAATAATTTCAGGGCCGATAATTTTAATCAGTCCTGATTTCAATGCATCTGCAAAATTAATCTTCTTAATATCAGAAATAGACTTAACGTTTTTAACTTTTTTAATAATTTCTTTATCATAAGGGGGTACAATCTGTCCTCCGTCATTCCAGTAGACCTTGTAGCCGTTATATTCAGGAGGATTGTGGCTCGCTGTAATAACTATGCCTGAAAGCGCTCCGAGCTCCCTTATTGCAAAAGAGCACAGAGGCGTTGGCATGATATCATCAAAATAAAAAACCTTTATTCCGTTCGCAGCAAAAATTTCCGCAGATTCCTTTGCGAATATATCCGACATTCTGCGTGAATCTCTTGCTATGACCACGCCGCTTTCTTTATTTGAACCTGAATTAATATAATCAGATAACTCCTGAGTTGTCATTCCAACTGTATAAATATTCATCCTGTTAGTGCCTGCACCTATAACGCCGCGAAGACCGCCTGTACCGAATTCCAATTGAGTATAGAACCGTTCAGTTAATTCCTTCTCATCACCTGAATCAGAAAGCTTTTTAATCTCAGAAATTGTTTCTTTATCAAATGGAGAATGGCTCCACTCCTGAATTCGGGCTTTAACTAAATCATCCATATATTTTCCTGATTTATAATCCTAACTGACCGGGGTTCATAATTCCCTTAGGATCAAAATGTTTTTTAAGAGCTTTTAAAATTGCCATTTGCTCTTTACCAAGATGCTTTTCCATCCACGGCGCTATCATTTTGCCGACACCGTGATGATGGCTCAGAGAACCGCCATTTTTGTGAATGGCTTCAATAACACCTGAGTGAAATTTTTTATATTCGGCAAAATTTTTAAACTTTCCAATAAAAATCCAGTACAGATTTGTTCCTTGAGGATAAAAATGCGACGCATGAGTCATGCACACGGTTTGAGGTCTTGACTTGATATACTCCCTGACTCCTTCATGCACCTGGTGTAGTTTGTCCCAGGAAACGCCTGATTCAAGAGTATCAATTATTATGCCATAATCGTGCAGGTCTTCTCTCATGTACGGGTCTTTATATCGTCCGTGCTCCCATTTTGTTACGGGGTAGCCTGATATATACATGGCTCCGTTTTTTTTACATATTTTGTGAATCTGTTTTTTAACATTTGCTGAAAAATGTTTTTCTCCTTCTGTTTGCCCGATCAGAAGACATCTCTGCATCGGCTTAAATCCTCTGAGGCTGATTCCTTTATCAATAATTGTTCCTTCTATTCCGTAAAGTTTCATAGCAACGTCTGTTTCTTCCGGATCTGATATTCTGAAAACAGCAGGCATTCCGAATTCGCTCTGGGAGATTTCTCTGGAAGCAATAACTGCGCTTTGCCAGGTAGGAAATATGTAGGAAAATTTTTTCCTGTTCTTTGGCATGTATCTAAAAATTTTCATTTCAACTTCAACAAGTATTCCGAATGCTCCTTCGCTTCCTTTCATTATATCATTAATTTTAGGACCTGTTGCTGTTGCAGGAAAACTTAAAGTCTTAAAACTTCCGGCAGGAGTAACATACTCCTGGGATATTACAAGATCATACGCATCTCCATAATATGATGACTGCTGTCCTGAACCCAGAGTAACTATCCATCCGCCGACAGTTGAGTATTCAAAAGATTGCGGGAAATGCCCGCACGTATAGTTTCTTGATGCATTAAGCTTTGTTGTAGCGTGATTCAAAGAATATTCGTATTCAGGACCGAACATTCCAGGCTGAACCAGAGCAGTATGGTTGGTTTCATTTATTTCAAGCAGACGGTTCATGTGTGTGCCCATAACAAGGCATATTCCGCTTTTATATTGCGCCAGTCCTAAATTTACTGATGATCCTCCGCCGTAAACATATACCGGAATATTTTTTTTTGAACAGAACTCTACAATTTTTTTTATTTCTAATTTATTTCTTGGATGAACAACAGCATCAGCAGCATTTTTAACAATTCCTGCGCGAAGGTTTTCAGCCTCTTCCATAGTTTTCCCGGATGAGTATCTGACGCGCGAATATCCATCAACAGAAACATTTTCCTTGCCGCAGATTTTCACAAGTGATTCTATTGCTGAAGATGACAGCCTGCTTTTTTTATTAAATTTAACAGTTTCATCTCCGGTATTTACAGGTTTCTGAAAATCTTCATCAGAAATATTAAAAAGTTCCTTCATCATTTTATACAGACTCGGGTTAGGATGCTTATATTCTTCAGGAGCTCCCCATTTAAAAATTGATCTGTATGAATTTTCAAGTGGAGCTTTTTCTCTCCAGGCTGGTGTAAAATTTTTCATTTTTAAAACTCCATAAGTTTTTAAAATACTTCCCGCTTGATGCTTTTTAAGTTAAGCCCGCCTCCCGGGAGTTTGGAGAGCCGGAAACTCTTATTTAGTCGGAACTTTAACTGCCTGCTCTGCTGCAGCAAGTTCGCTATCGATTTTTTTCTTATTCCAGCCGAGTTCCTTTCCTGCAATAAGTGCAGCTTTTTCAAGAATCTTTTTACCCGGATTACCGAGAGTTCCGATTCCGGTTCTTCTCATAATAACATCTGGAAGTGTTTTTGCCATTTCATTTTTTACAGTATATAAAACTTCAGCAGCTATTTCTCCGTCGTGAGACATTTCCTCTTTTAAAGATTTATCCTTCTTTGCCAGATTTAAAATAGCAGCACTTTCTGTTCCATAATTTTTTGAAACATAATCAATAGTATCTGCACTGAATTCACCGAAAGACTTTCTGTTCGATTCAAGAAAATCCTCCATAGAATTAATATCTGATCCATAAAGATAATTTTTATCAGTTTGCGATTCAGGAAGAGTTATGCCCAGTTTTTTTTCTGCCATTTCAACAACACTTAGCGCAAGATTTCTGCTTGTTGTATATTTTCCGCCTTCTACTGTTATCAGACCGTCAAAGCCGTCCTCCATGTTATCATAAATTTCATATTTTCTTGATGACTGATACGTTCCCTCAGTCTGTTCGTCAACAAGAGGTCTCATTCCGCCATAGGCAAACAGCACATCTTTCATGGAAAACTTTCCATCCCCGTAAGCTCCATTCATATCATCAATCAATCCCTGAATGCTTTTTGCTGTTACTCTGTATTTGTCAGGATTTCCTTCATATTCTTTATCTGTAGTTCCTGTTATTGAATGGCCTCTCCATGGCACTGTGAAAAAATGCCTGCCTTTCGGTGTAAAAAGTACAACAGAACCGGCGTTTGATATTTTTTTTGTAATAATATGTATTCCTTCAGATCTTTTAATCTGATGCGTTCCTTTTGAAGTTTTATAAGCAAGATTTAAAACAATATCAGCCCAGGGACCAGCGCAGTTAATTACAAGCTTTGATTTAATTTCAACTGCCTTGCCTTTTGGAGAAAGTGAATCAATGCATTTTATTCCAGTAATTTTTCCATCTGCTCCCTGAATGAAATCAAGAGCTTCTGTATAATTTGCAACTGAAGCGCCGCAGTTCACTGCTGATTTAATAAAAGCAAGTGTCAGCCTTTCAGGTGCGATACTCTGGCAATCGTAATAAACTGAAGATCCTGTTAATCCTTCTTTTCTTAAATTTGGTTCAAGTTTTTCAGTTTCGGTTTTACTGAGCCAACTGTGATTCTTAATGGCTTTGGATTTATCCCAGGTTGATCCTTTATCATAAGCAATAATATCGTATAAAGTAAGACCGGTTCTTATCAGCAGCTTGCTTGATTTAAATTTTTTTGTATGAGGGAATAAAAAAGGAATAGGATAAACAAGATTTGGTGCTATATTCTCAAGAATTCTTCTTTCTTTCAAAGACTCTCTTACAAGTGAGAATTCCATATTGTTAAGATAGCGCAAGCCCCCGTGAATCAATTTAGATGTTGCAGCTGATGTTGCCCATCCGAAATCATTTTTTTCAATTAATGCTGTTTTCAATCCTCTTGATGAAGCATCATATGCAACAGCAGCACCGGTGATGCCGCCGCCGATTATCAATACATCAAAAGAATCTCCTTTAAAATTTTCAATAAATCTATTCATTTCCCCTCACTTTTTATTATGCTATTAATAATTTCTATTCCTTCCCTCTGTCAAACCATTATTCATTCATTAAAAAAAAGATTAATATATTTTATAAGGGAATTATTATAATCTTTTTTTATTGAAGTTTCAATACGCCAGGATGAATCAGGATATGAGATGAGCGTCTTTTCAAATATTCTATCAGCCCTTATAAGACCGGATAAAGCAAATTCCTGCTTAAAAAATCCTCTGTTATGCCTGTCAAAAAAAATTTCCTTCTGAGAAGTGTGAAGAACATCGTCTCCGGATTTATACATTCTATATGCTTCAACATCGCTGCTGTTTGCATATGAATCAATAACATTAAGACATTCACCTGCCCTGTAAAAATTAAATAGCATTTCAGAAAAAAGATCAAAATGCTCTTTGAGTTCAGCATCATCCGTAAGCTCAATAAGAGAGATAGTCTGGTGGTAACTTTTTTTAAGTATCTTTACAATATCATTATAAATTCTTGCGTTGGATGCACTTTCACGTCTTAATAAATTATTAAGATTATACTGAAAAAATTTATATAACGCATCATTTACTGATTCTCTGATTTTAGTAAATCGTTCTATCAGGGTGTCAATATTTTCATATTGCTTCTGCCTTGGCTGTGTCTGCTTTCTGGGTTGTTCCGGTTTTTCATTTACTGCCGGGCCTGGTTTTTTTTCATTATTTTTAAATCTATATGAAATAATTGAGCTATAGGCAATGTTAATTCTGGACATTGCTTCTGTTGCCCATTCAATTCTTCCGCGATTTTTGTCCGGATGATATTTAAACGCGAGTTTTTTAAATGCAGAATTTATTTCTTCAGTTGAAGAATTCTCACTTACGTTTAATATTTTATAATGATTTAAAATTTCAATCTGGTTCATTAATTTCTTAATATAAATATAATCCCATAAATTTTATTAACACAATATAATTTCTTCAAATTTTATTTTTATCATAAACGTCCTGTGAATACATGTTAAATTTCTTTTTCCCTTTAAATGTATTTCAATCATAATTTATTCTAATAAAAATTTTAAATTTTTCCTTGACAGGTAAACCCGTGTATGCTATATTGATGTTTATATAAATTGAAAGAGGTAAATATGACAAAAAGTGCTGAAAAAAAACTGACAGATAAACAATCAAACATTCTTGAGTTTATTAAATCAAATACAAAAGCATCGGGCTTTCCTCCTTCAGTCAGAGAAATCGGAGAAAATTTCGGAATAACTGTAAAAGGCGCGTATGATCATATAAAAGCAATTGAAAAAAAAGGTTTTATTACAACACAGCAGAATAAATCCAGAGCTATTGTTGTTGTTGATAAAGGCGAGGAGGAAATTACTGCTGAATCAATTACAATCCCTCTTGTTGGAAGAATAGCAGCAGGTGCGCCGATTTTCGCTCAGGAAAATGTCGAAAATCAGTTAAGTTTCCCGAAAGCAATGTTTTCAAACGGAGAATATTTTGCACTGAGTATTAAAGGCGATTCAATGATTGAAGCAGGAATTTTTGATAACGATATAGCAATTATAAGGAAACAGAGCAGCGCTGATAATGGCGATATAATTGCAGCATTACTCGATGATGAAGCTACATTAAAAACTTTACATAAAACTAAAGGGAAAATTTTTCTTAACCCGGAAAATAAAGCATATAAACCGATAGAAGCAAACAATGTTACTGTACTTGGCAAGCTTGCAGCAGTTTTCAGAAAGTACTAAGCGAAAATGCCGGCAGTGTGTGATATGCAGTTATGTACAATTACGCTAAATTTTATCTATTTAGGAATATATAAAATATGATAAAATATCAATCTGTAGTATTATTTGTAAAGAATATTGAAATGGCCAAGCAATTCTATTGCGAATATTTATCAATGCCAATTGAAATAGATATGGGAAAAAATGTTATTCTTAAATCAGGCATAACACTATGGGAAATTCGAGAAGATAATATTATACTTAAAAAAGTAGGGAAAAAAAATATAAATATTGGAAATAAATCAGAATTATATTTTGAAACAAATGATCTTAATGAAATTTATGATATAATTGATAAAAATGATATTATGAAATTACATGAAATTCATGAAGAACCATGGGGACAAAGAACAATAAGATTTTATGATTTTGATAAAAATATAATAGAAATCGGTGAAGAATTAAAAACTTTTTTAAACAGAATGGCAACTTCTGGAATAGGAAAAGAAGAATTGTGTAAAAAAACTGGAATGAAAATAGAAGATATAGAAAAAAGCATAGGATATAAAATTCTTAATTAAATTAATTCAACCGTTTAATTATATCATGGTTTATATCAGATATTTTCTGGCATCCTGTGAGAATCATAGCTTTCTTGAGTTCTTTTATAAGACTTCTGATATAAAAAGAAGCACCTTCGCGTCCCATTCCGACAACTGCTATAGCAATTGGCCTTCCGATTAAAATAGCATCTGCACCAGCAGCAAGGCCTTTGATTATATCCGAACCATTTCTGAAACCGCCATCTACCATAATTGTTATGGACCCTTTAACTTCATCAGCTATTTCCTCAAGAACATCCATACTGCCCAGCATTTCATCCAGTACACGTCCGCCATGATTAGATACTATAATGCCTTTTGCACCAACCTCTACAGCCATTACAGCATCCCTGACATTCATTATCCCTTTTAATATAAATGGAAGTTTGGTTGATGAAATGAGCTCTTTGAGCTCAGTTTTGCTTTTTGGCCCTACAGACTGATTTTTCATTTCCATAGTTTTAAAAACTACTGCATCAATATCCATGCCTACTGCAATTACACCGGACTTCTCAGCAGCTCTTATCCGGGTAATAATTTCCTTGTTGTCGCTTCTTGGTTTGAATATTGCAATGCCTTTCCCGTTTTCCTCCGAAATAGCCTGCAGCCCGACTTTATATTTATCCGGAGTTGCGCCGTCCCCAACAAAAGCAATTGTACCTGCATCAATACAGCCTTTCACTGCAGCCTGATTATATTCAAGCTCGTCAATAGCGCCTCCCAGATTTGTTACTGAACCGGTAATTGGTGCAGCCATAATGGGCAGAGAAAGTTTTTGTCCCAGAATTTCTATAGATGTATCTGGTTCTGTAACGTCATGAATTAAAGATGTCATAATTTTATAATTTTTAAGAGCTTCACTGTTTCTTCTGAATGAAGCTCCGGTTCCGGCTCCGCCCATACCCGGAACCCCAGTAGGGCAGTCCTTCCCGTCGCAGGTTTTGCATACGTAGCAGATTTTTTTAAATTTTTCTCTTGCTTCGAGATTAATAGCTTCAATCGAAAGCTCGTTCGCTTCCATGATTTCTATTTTAAGAGTTTCTTTGCATTTCTGAACTATAGCTTCAGCTTCTTCAAGAGTATCTGCAACAGCTATAATATTTCCGGCTTTTTCTACATTGGATTTCGGTTCATTTACTTTATCTCCGGGTTTTACATTTAAAAATATTTCAGCAATTCCCTTTATCTGCAGAGCTTCTTCAAGTCCGTTTATTTTCCGGACAATACCCGGCTTGGTTATAATAGCTCTTTCAATTGATACTCTATGGAATAACGGTTCAAGATTCCCGGGCTCCTGACCAAGAGCAATTTCAATTGCTGCTTTCATTAAATTAACTCCGGTAGCAAGCGGATAAGTATAAGCAGACATGAATCCGCCGGAGAGTCTTGCTGCAAGTTCACCTATCATTGGACCTTTTGAAGTAATCTTTATATCGCCCTTAGCCGCTCCGATAGAAATTCCCAGAGCCTTAATTCCCATTTCCATGACATCACATGCATCTTTTATTACTGAAGCTGGCATTGTTGAAGGCATTGTATGCCCTATTTCAACAAAATATGGAGGATATTTTATTATTCTATCAGCAACTCCAGTAATTGTAATTTCATTATTATAAATTATTGAATCTATTGAAAGTTCAGGGCCTTCCATAAATTGTTCAATTAAAAGTTCACCGCTTGGAGAAGCGCTTTTGGCAAATTTGAAAGCATCAGCAAGCGCATCAGAGCTGTCAATGCGCATAACACCTCTTGCACCCATATTATCAGATGGTTTTAAAACGCAGGGAGCACCAATAATTTTAAATGCTTTTTTTGCGTCAGATAATGACCATATTGGAAGAAAAACCGGTGAAGGCACGCCATGTTCTTTAAATCTCATCCTCATCTTGATTTTATTTGTTGCTGCTTCAGCATCTTTAAACATAATGCCAGGCAGGTTCAGGGCATTTGCAACTGCCGCAACTGTCTGTGAAGCATCAGTTCCAACTGTTAATACTCCATGAATTGGTGTTATCTCATTCTGCTTTTTTGCAACCCGAACAGAACCCTGGATGTCCCGTGTACTCATTAAGATCGGAATGTCCGCATCTTTCATGCCTATGACATCAGGATTATAATCAGTTACAATTACCTGCAGTCCCATTTTTTTAGCCTGATGTATAACAGGCTGCTGGAGGAGTCCTCCTCCTATAACCATTAATGTTTTTATCAAAATTTACCCTCAGAAATAAATATTATGTCGCATTATAAAGACACAGATACAGAAAGTCAATAAATATTTGAAATAATAAATGCCTTAATTTTTTAATTGCCCGTAGAAAGGGTAACAATATCATTGTTTTTATTACTGATTTATATTAATATTTATATAAAACTAATTATGAAATCTAAAAATATATTTAAACAGGAGAAATTATGATACAGTTAGTCGGTTACGGTGAAACATTTATTTTCTTATCACTGCTCACAATGAGTATTGTTGCTGTTGCTGTAACAATAGAAAGAGTGCTAATTCTCAGAAAAAATTCTGCAGCAGACAGCGAGAATTATATTTTAAATATTGCCGAAAAGCTTAGAAATAAAGATATAAAAGGTGTAAAGCAGATTGCATCTGAAGCAAAGAAAAAAAGCATATATGCAAGATTTTCAGATTTTTCCATCGAACACTATGATAAAGGTTACGAAGCACTTTCAGAAATGATGTTCGGAATGATAATAAGAGAAAAAATGATTTTTGAAAGAAGACTGCCTATTTTAAATACACTGGGAAACAATGCACCTTTTATAGGATTGCTTGGAACTGTTCTTGGTGTTATAAAGGCTTTTAATGATCTGGGAACTCTTGGAAGCACAGGTGCAGAGGTTGTAATGAAAAGTATTTCCACTGCTCTTTTAGCAACAGCATCCGGGCTATTTGTTGCTATTCCTGTTGTTATGGCTAATAACTATTTTACAAGAAAAATCAAAATCATTGTTCAGAATCTGGAATTTCTCTCACGGGAGTTTTTAGCAAGTATAAAATCATCAAATATCAAATCAAAATCTGAAAATAAACCGGATCAAAATAAAAAATCCGTAAAAAATAAATTAAATATATCCGCTGATAAAAATATTAAAAAGAAATAATAATTAAACTAAAAGTTCACCAACCGGATTTAACTGAAGATTTAATGAGGTAAGACATGGGATCTGTTCAAAATGAAGACAATGATGAAATAGGCAATATAAATATCACACCAATGGTTGATATCATACTTGTTCTTCTTGTAATATTTATGGTAACCGCAAATTTTTTAAAAAAGGAATCAGTTAATATAAATCTTCCAAAGGTAGCTGCTTCAGATCCGAATGTTGCTGAGTCAGTTCAGGTGGCTATTACAAAAGATGGAAGGGTTCTGCTCGAAGGTCTTGAAATCAATAATGAAAAACTCCTTAATTCTCTCGAAAAAAAATCCAAATTGCGGCCGAACATGAGAGTTACTTTATCCGCAGACGATAAACTTCCTTACGGGCTAATAGCAAATGTTATGGGGCTGATAAGAAAAGCCGGTGTGACTAAAATAGCACTTTCAGTTAAAAGGTAGTAATGGTTATAGAATTTCTAAAAAAAATCAAAACCAGAAACCTGTTTGAAATTTGTATGGCCTTCTCAATTTTATTACATGCATCTGCATATTCAGTTTACTATATAGCTACGTTGCCATCCGATGATTTAACCACTGAGGATCTTAAGCTTACTGATGTTGAAGTTGATTTTGAGGATATTCCTCCTGAATTAATCGGCGGCGATAAAAATCCGGCTCCTGTTGAAAAGCAGGAATGGATTGAAGGAACAAGCAAAACTGCTTCTGATAATGTTGAAGAGCATATTGATCATAATGAACTTTCCGGAGATGGAACTGACAAAGACGGATATTTATATTCTTACAGCGGCGACAGTGCACCTGCTCCAATTATAGATTTTGATCTTAAAAAATATTTCCCTGGAGAAGCTAAAAGAGCCAATATTAAGCAGAAGACAGTTATGCTTTTAATACAGGTTGATGAAAAAGGAATTTTAAAAAGCGCAAATATTGTTTCAGGAAAAGCTGGCCATGGATTTGATGAAGCGGCTATGGATGTAATCAGAAGAATCCGTTTCAGGCCGGGTTTACAGGAAGGCAAACCAGTCCGGATGTCCCACAGACTCCCAATTACATTTGTACTCGAATAAAAACGTTTAAATCCCTAAAAACAAATCCAGTATTATTTTTACAGAAATTAATACATCCTTTTTTTTAAATTTTCTTTTAAATAAAATATTTGACACTTCTTTATAAAGAAATATAAAAAAATGCAGTCTAAATTATTTATAATGGGGAAAATATGGAATATATCAATATAAGCCTTAAAAACTATCATGCAGGAAAAATAATAAAGTTTTCCAGCGAATCTGATAAGTCAACTACAGCAGCAAATCTGATTTCAGAACATGGATTCTGGAGAACAGAAAAACGTGATGCATCTGCTAGTGAATTTTTTATAATTGATTATGAAAATCAGGTTGTTGCAGATTATATTGAAATCTTCCCATCTAAAAACGGAGCTTTATCTTTTCCAAAAGCTTTTAGAATTGAATACAGCCAGGATGCAGAAATATGGACTGTTTTAATAACAGAAAAAGATATCGATCTGGAGGAAGGAAAATATTCTCTGATAATTCCTCTGACAAAATTCAGGTATGTAAAACTATTTATTACTGCACTTTCTGAAGTAAATTCAAAGTATTATTCTGAAATCAGCAAATTCAATTGCGGCATTAAAGGTGTTTCTGAAATTGAATCTAGCAGCAGCCAATCTGATGAATTATCAGTTTCCAATCTTCTGGATGGTATTTCGAAAACGTGCTGGGAATCTGCAATAAAAAGCAGCCCTGGAAAAGAAGAATTTACAATAGATCTTGGCGCTGTTTACAACATAAACAGAATCATTCTTCAATCAGCAGCATCCGGTTTTCCTGAAAACTTTCATCTTGATACCAGCGTGGATAGAGATGTCTGGAATACCGTTATTGAAGAGAAAAATTTTAAATCTGAAAACTCAAAAAAATATTCCTGGAATATAGAATTAGTAAAAACCAGGTTTATTAAATTCATAACAAAAACAATCAAACAAAATCAAGGAAGTTATTCTGTAAAAATTTCCTGCATTGAAATATTCGCAGCTCCTTTCAATTTTTCCCATACTCATAATCTTGGCGAACTAACTTTACCTGGATCAGTTTTTCAAGCCGGCATTGTCAGATTTGCCAAAGATGGCGAATCATATCATGACAGGGCAGTACAGTCAAATGATTCCCGGTTAAAATATGCATCCACTCTGTTTAAAGGCATAGTTCAGCTTGCTGAAGATGGTGAAAATAAAAAGGGCCTTGCTGTTCAGGCTTCAGATTCAAGACTGTTTCCTGCCTCGGATAATCAGTTAGGGATAGTAAGGCTTGCTTATGACAGGGACAGCAAACCCGGTTCTGTTGTTCAAGGTAATGATTCAAGACTGCAGCATGCAACAGAAAACAATTTCGGAATAGTTAAGATCTGCCCTGATGGAATAATTTCCGATAACAGCGTTGTTATTGGAAGTGACAGCAGGCTTTTAAAGGCAACAACTGAAAACTTCGGTATATGCAAAATATCAGAAGATGGAGAAGTCAATCCAAACAGTGTTGTTCAGGCAAATGATAGAAGGTTAAAAGATGCTACCACCGTTTCAAAGGGAATCGTAGAACTAGCTGAAGATGGTGAAGCGAAATCCGGAACTGCAGTTCAAGGCGATGATAAAAGATTAAAAGACGCTACTGAAACTACAAAAGGGATAGTCCGTTTTGCTTCTGATGGCGAAAAAACACCTCTTTCTGCAGTTCAAGGAAGCGATAAAAGACTAATGGATGCAACAACAGTTTCTAAAGGAATTGTTGAACTGGCAGAAGATGGTGAAGAAAAACCTGGTGCTGCAGTGCAAAGCAACGATAGAAGATTAAAAGATGCTACTACTGCTACAAAAGGAATTGTTGAACTGGCAGAAGATGGTGAAGAAAAGCAGGGAGCTGCTGTACAGAGCAGTGATAGAAGATTAAAGGAAGCTACAGAAAAAATTAAAGGCAATTTGAGATTTGCTTCAGACGGCGAAGAATCTGCATTTGCAGCAGTACAGGGAAATGATAAAAGATTAAAAGATGCTACTGAAGAATTAAAAGGAATAGGACGATTTGCCAGAGATGGCGAAGTATCATCTTTTGCAGCTGTTCAGGGAAATGATAGAAGAATTAAAGATGCAACCACAGTATCAAAAGGTATAGTTGAACTTGCAGAAAACGAAGAAGTAAAAGAAGGCGCAGTTGTTCAAAGTAATGACAAAAGACTACTTGATGCATCAGAAAAATCTAAAGGTATAATGAGGTTCGCTTCTAATGGAGAAGATACGATATTTGCTGCTGTTCAGGGAAACGATAAAAGATTAAAAGATGCAACAACTGTATCAAAAGGAATTGTTGAACTTGCAGCTGATGGTGAAGAAAAAGAATCCGCAGCAGTTCAAAGTACAGATAAAAGACTGAAAAATGCCACTGAAAACTCTGCAGGAATAATGCGCTTTGCAGCAAATTGTGAAGAAAATCCAGGCTCTGCAGTTCAGGGTAACGATCGGAGATTAAAAAAAGCAACTGATTCATCGTATGGCATAATGAAGTTTGCAAAAAATAATGAATCAAATGAATTTATTGCAGTACAGTCCAACGATATCAGGCTTTCTGATAAAAGAGAACCTCTTCCGCACGAACACAAATACGCACCTATTGTTCACTCTTTCAACAGCCACGAAGGAACTGTATCCATATCAGCTGAAAAAAGCGAAATATTTAATGGAATCACTCCGCCTTCTGATAATTCAGCTGTTATTTATTCCAAAAATACATCAAAATCAGACGGATCAATTGGAGTCGCTGGTATTTCCTCCATTGAATCTGAAACTGCAAAGAGCTATGGTGTAGTTGGCCATGCACCGCATATTGGGATTAGAGGTCAGTCAAGTTCTTCAAACGGGAAAGGCTGCGGTGTGCTCGGCGTATCAAGATTTTCACCTGGCGGTGTATTTTCAAGTGAGCACGGATATTCGCTTGTTGTTGAAGGATATGATAATATATCAAACTGGGACGATACTGTTAAATTAAACGGGAATGGTGATGCACTTCTTGTAAACGGCAAATCAGTATTCAATGGATCTCTTTTATTGAATAGTACTAAAAATAATCCGGCATCATCAGATATTGCAGAATTATTCAGAGTAGACAGCAGTGAATATATTTCTCCAGGCGATGTTTTAACAGTAAGCCCGGAAGGCAAAGAACTTTTAGCAAGATGTTCCTCTGAATACAGCAAAGCAGTTATTGGAATTGTTTCAGGGAATCCTGCAATACTGTTGTCCGGAGAATTTTCTGAAGAAAAACTTTATCCTGTTTCAGTAGCAGGTAAAACTATTTGCAGAATTGATGCAAGAAATAATCCGGTTTTACCTGGGGATTTGATCGTTACATCAAATACGTCGGGATGCGGGATGAAAGGAAATATAGATTCTTTTGATAAAATAGGAACTGTAATAGGAAAGGCGCTGGGCCGCCTTGATGATGGTATTGGAGAAATTCCGGTATTAATCTGTCATTTATAAATTTACGGATTAAGTTTATTTAGAATTTCAATTTCTGCTTTATTAAAAACCGTATTTTGATAGTCATTTGTTTCTTTGGCAATTTTTTTGCTTATATATGTAATTCTTCTGCAAAAAGGATTATTTTCATATCTATCTACCCACAGAATAATAACACTTTCTGCTGAATCCCAGGAAATAGATCCCTGATTATTTTTTATTGATTCACCGGTTGACTGTCCGTATTTTTTTATCATTAATTCTTTAACTTTTTCCAGAGCAAGATACGGGAATTTCAAGGAAATGTAATATAATCTTCCGTCATCTTTTGGCTGAACCTGAGGCTGTTTTTTATCTGTTTCAGCTGCTGGGGTTTTTTCATCTTTTGCAGGATCAATATAAAAGAAACCGTAATAATATTCTATCTCTCCGTCATTACTTATAATTACTTTTTTTTCATCAGTAAATTTCAATTTTCCTTTAATTGAAGATTTAGCTTTGCTGGTTTCAGCCCCCCATTTTAAATCTCCATATCCATCAGCAACATTTGCGCTTTTGCCTTTGTCCTGTGCAAGTGTGAATGAATATATTGATAGTAATAATAATATAATAACTGATTGCTTCATGATTAAAAACTCCTGAGTATATTTTAAAAGTGCTAATTATGTTTTAAATTTTAAATAATAATATATAGAATTTCATTTTAAATATCGGCACAAAATTAAATGAATATCCAATAAAAAGATGTTGTTTTTTATATTTTTTCTTATACTTTTAGTTAGAGCAGTAATTTATTTATAAAAAACAGAAGCTATATATGAAAAAAAATGATTTAGTAAATCTTTCAAAAATCAGTATAATCCTTGATTCATATGATGATATTTTTTCAGATTTTGATCCAAGACATTATTCTGAAAAATCATTCTCAGATGACTTTTTGAATGAAACAAAAAAAGTTAAAAGCGGAAAAAATTCAGATAATGCTTCACTTCAGTTAATGATGCCGGAAAAGCTGAGAGATGCAAGCAATGAAGAATTAATTATAAACAGAATGCACAGCCATTTTAAAAAACATTATTATCTTTTAAAAAATGAAATCAGAAAAATGAGACTAAAAGGTCTTTTCTGGCTATTGATTGGATTCAGCATTTCTTCAGCTGCTGCATATATTTCCCTGATAAATATAAACAAAATATATTTATATCATTTTATTAAGGTTATGCTTGAACCGGCAGGCTGGTTTCTCTGCTGGAATGGCCTTGATCAGTTATTTTTCGGTCCAAGCAGAAAGCAATCTGACCTTGATTTTCTGGATTTCATGTCAAGTTGTGAAATTAATTTCATTTCATATAAATAAATTAAAAAAATTAGATATTATTATAATATATAATTGACAATAGATTTTTTTTATTATTGTGATTACATTTTATATAACAATTGGAGTAAACGGATGTCATCGATACTGGATTATACTGAAAATGGCTTTATAAAATTTCTTGATGCTAAAAATAAATTATCTGCGATAGAGGAGCTTGCTTCGGTATTTCATGAAACTGATTCCTGTGATAATTTACCTCTTCTTATTCAGGCTTTAAAAGAGCGTGAGGAAATCATGAGTACAGGTATTGGATTCGGCATAGCAATTCCTCATGCAAAAATTCAGACTGTTAAAAAAATGTCTTACGCAATAGGAATATCAAAAAAAGGAATAAATTTCGATTCAATGGACGGTGAGCTTGTAAGGCTGGTAATTCTTGTGATAGCAGGTGAAAACCAGCACAGAGATTATTTAAAGCTTCTATCTCATATAATGTCTATATTAAAAAAAGAGGATATTAAAGAAAAAATTATATCATCAGAAAATTCTAAAGCTGTACTTGAAATTTTAGGTTCAGAAGAGTATAAAATATAAATCTAAAAAAACTTCAACAAAAAGGGACTGCTTTTTTGTCAGTCCCTTTTTGTTGTTTTATTGATATCAGCCTATAGCTTCATTGCCGCTCTCGCCTGTTCTAATTCGAATACAATCTTTTAAATCCAGTACAAAAATTTTACCATCACCAATTCCGCCTTCTTTAGCACCTTTTTTTATTGCTTCAAGCGTCTTACTTACAAATTCTTCATTTACAGCGATTTCAAGTTTAACTTTTCTAAGCAGATTATCAACTTCCTTGACTCCTCTGTAAATCTCTGTTACTCCCTTTTGCCTTCCGCAGCCTAGTACTTCGGATACTGTCATTAGGTGAACTTCAACTTTTTCAAGTTCCTCTTTAACATCCTGAAGCTTGTGAGGTTTGATTATTGCTATGATATATTTCATGATTTATCTCCTTTATCCTGTAATCAATCCAGCAGAGTATAACCAGACTCGTGATGCTGAGTCAGGTCGAGTCCGATATATTCATCTCTTGCATCAACTTTAAGGCCAATAGTTTTATCAACGAGAAGGAATAGTAAAAAAGTACCAAGTGCTGAAATTCCTATTGATACAAGAACTGTCAGACCCTGAACCAGGAACTGGTTGAAATTTCCATAAAGCCATCCGTCAGCTCCTCCAGGATTTATTGTTTTAGTAGCAAAAATCCCTGTTGCAAGTGCACCAACAATTCCTGCCATTCCATGAACGCCGAAAACGTCAAGTGCATCATCATAACCGAAAAATCCTTTTACTTTTGTGACGAAGAAAAATCCCACTATGCTTCCTAAAGCACCAATGATTATTGAAGCCATTGGTGTAACATAACCGGCTGCAGGAGTTATTGCAACTAAACC
This sequence comes from uncultured Leptospirales bacterium, assembly GCA_964392365.1. Classification (GTDB taxonomy): domain Bacteria; phylum Spirochaetota; class UBA4802; order UBA4802; family UBA5550; genus CAYMPH01. The sequence goes on along the minus strand of CAYMPH010000006.1, from coordinate 176,162 downwards.
TGCAACAAGACCTGTAATAACTCCAAGAACTGTAGGAACTTTGTTAAAAAATTTATCAAGAAGCATCCAGGTTATTGTAGCTGCTGCAGCTGCAGTATTTGTATTAATGAATGCTGATACTGTAAGCGGACCTACACCAAGAGCGCTTCCTGCATTAAACCCGAACCATCCAAACCACAGAAATCCTGCACCAAGAACTGCAAGAGGCAGATTATGAGGTGCCCGGTTTGTTTCAATGCCGCTTCTTTTACCAAGCATAATAGCCATGACAAGAGCGGATATACCGGCATTGATGTGAATTACTGTTCCGCCTGCGAAATCCAGAGCGCCCATTTTAGCAAGCCAACCGTTTGAAGACCACACCATATGAGCCAAAGGATCATATATCAATGTTGACCAGAGAAGTATAAAAAGAACGAAACCTGAAAATTTAATTCTTTCAGCAAAAGCACCAATAATAAGAGCCGGTGTAATAACTGCAAACATCATCTGAAATGCCATGAATAATTGATGAGGTATTGTTGTAGCGTAAACTTTATCAGGAGTCAGGCCGACTCCATTTAAACCTATCCATTCAAGCCCACCGATTATTCCGCCCTTATCCGGTCCGAAAGCAAGACTGTATCCTAGCAGTACCCACTGAATCGATATTACTGCAAGAATAACAAATGACTGCATTAATATTGAAAGAATATTTTTCTTTCTAACTAATCCGCCATAAAAGAAAGCCAGAGTAGGAGTCATAATCATTACCATTGCCGTAGCAACCAGCATCCATACAGTATCTGCACTTGATTGAGCAGCGGCCTTAGCTGCTTCCAGAGCCTGATTCATTGCAGTAACTGTTACCATTTGAACTGCCTGTTCCATATTAAACCTCCAAAACTAATATTATAAATTTTTTTCTTTATATTATTAAATTTAAGTGATTATGAAATTTTGTCAAATTACAGGACGCTAATTACTTATAAAAACATATTATTTAACAAAGCTGAAACACTGGATGGAAAAACAGCTGTTTAATATTACAGTAATGTTAAATTCTAAGAATAGTTTAAAAATGGCAGGAATAAATTTAAAATTTAAAATAAATTATCTTAAATTTTTATTATAAATATCAAAAGTAAAAACTTCATATTGCAATGTTTCATGATATTTAAAAACTGGTTAACGTTTTTTTTTAACTTTTTTAACAGCCTTCTCTTTTTTCACTGTTTCAGTTTTTACTGATTGCTTTTTGTTCATATTTTTTAGTATCCAATTCGATACTACTGTAAGAACTTTATTTCTATCAGTTTCTATTTCATTCATTGTTTCATGATAAAGATCTAAAAATGGAAAATATTCCTTATTTGAAGTTGACGCATTTTCATAAACTTTTTCACTTCCAATTATGTTAACAATTTTATCTGAACTACCGTGAAAAATAAGCAATGGAATCCTTAATTCATAAGCTCTTACAAGACATTCCCTGGCAGCTGCCGTCATCTCAGTAAATAATCTTGCTGATATTCTGTCGTGAACCAGCGGATCTTCTTTGTATAATCTGACAACATCTATGTCACGGGAAAGATCATCCGCGTTCAAACCATTGGACATTGTAAATGCTGGTATATATTTTGAAAAAAACTGCCCAAGCATAGCTTTCCAATCCGGTATAGCAGCTGAAAAAATTAGCGCAGGTGATGAAAGAATCAACCCGTGTAAATCCTCTTTGTATTTAAGTGTATATTTAAAAGCAATCAAACCACCGAGACTGTGCCCTAAAAGAATTATTTTTTGTCCTGAATTTTCTTCACGAATTGAATTTATAAAGATTTTCAGATCATGCACAAAATCCATAAAAAAATCAACATGACCTCTATTGCCTCCGGATTTACCATGTCCTCTATGATCCATCGCATAAAATGAGACATTTTTATTCTGCATCTTGTTGATAATATTCATATACCTGCCTGAATGTTCACCGATACCATGGGAAATTACAACAATTGCTTTCTGATTCGGTGAAATCCATTTCTGGAAATAAATTTCATCTCCTCCTTTTCCAATAAAACTGCCTGTTGCATATTTATATGTATCCATGAAAAACTCCTATTATCTTAATTTTGTTAATCAATATTTTCCTGTTTTAAAATGTCCAGAAAAAATTATCCGACATAATATTAAAGATAGAAATCAGAAATGAAATCTTATTTTTATTTTAATATACTGAATTTTCTTTACTATAAAATATTTTTTCTGAATTTATAGAATCAAAATATAACAGAAATAATTTGAATTGATTTAAAAAATTGAAGTGATTGATTTATAAAATAAATTAATTATTATTTTGATATGCGGTTTAAATATGGCATTGGATCAACAAAATCTGTTCCAATCCTTACCTGATAATAGCAGATGTACCGGTTGGTTTTTCCTGTTCTGCCGATATATCCAATTACATCTCCTTTGGATATATTCTGATCAAGCTGAGCTGAAACTCGCTGGCAGTGTGAATATGAGGTCGTAAATCCGTATTTATGTTTAATTGAAACTACAAGCCCGAGTATCGGATCCCAACGCACTTCACTAACCTTACCCGGCGCAGTTGCTCTTATTTCAGCTCCAGGAAAAGCTTCAATATCAAGTCCATAGTGGAATTCCAGTTCCTGTGAGTTCGGCGAAGTTCTCTGCCCGTATCTTGAAATTATATATCCCTCAACAGGCCAGACAGATGGAGTATTTTCAATAATCTTTTTTCTGTAATCAAGAAAGGTTTTAACTTTAGCGAGTATTTTTTTTGTTGTTTTAAGTTCGCGTTCAATTTCCTGTATATTTAATACTTCTAATGGCGGAGCATTTTCAGTTTCTACACCAGCAGGAGCTACAGGATTTTCTATTCCGCCTTTTGCCCATAATGAATCAAGTTCGCTGCCTGGAGTGAGAGAATAAAGGTGAGTCAATTCCGGTTTCAATTGCTGGAAAATTGTATATAGTTTATTTATTTCTTCTTTATATTTCTGAATTTGAATTTTTGAATTGGAACCGTATTTCTTAAGTTTTGATACTTCTTTAACTGTTGATGAATGATTTATAATCATAACAGAAGTTATAGAAACAGTAACTGTTAAAATTATTACAAGTGCTGAAATTGCAAAAATAGAAATATGGAAATTGATAATTTTCTTTTCAGAATGAGGGATAAACATTACTGTAATGCGTTCATTGCCTTTTTTAACAAACCTCTCACGCCATTTCTTAAATCTTTCAGCCAATCCGCTGAAATGATCAGTAAAGAAATTCCAGATATTCTGCTGAAGGTCGGTTAAATTTGCATCTTTAAATGGATTTAAACCCATTATTATTTCCAGTAAAGGTTAGTTTAGATAATACTTTCTGATTATCTATTTGTTCTTATTATATTTATCGGCAAATATATGTCAAGATTAATCTAAAAAATGGCACCTTATAGAAATCATTACGAATGCTATTTAATAAAAATTTAAACAGAATTTTATATAAAATAATTTTCATTACATTCAATTTATATTTTTTTTCAAATAGGTCTAATAAAATATAGCCTCACTTTATGTTTGACAAAAGATTCAGGTTTAATCCATTTGTTGAGCTGGATATTTGATATAAAATTATATTCAGAATTTCAAAATATCTAACTTAAAATAAAATTTTCATTGAGGATATGATGGAAGATAAAGATTATAAATTTCAAGAGATTGAGCAGAAATGGCATAAAAGATGGAAAGACTCCGTTGTCGATAAAGCCGCTATAGATAAAAGCAAACCGAAATTTTATGTACTGGAAATGTTTCCATATCCTTCCGGAAGAATTCACATGGGTCATGTCCGGAATTATACAATCGGCGACATTGCAGCACGATTTAAAAAGATGAAAGGCTTTAACGTGCTTCATCCAATTGGTTGGGATTCTTTCGGCCTTCCAGCTGAAAACGCTGCAATAAAAAATAACGTTCCTCCGATGAAATGGACAGCTGAAAATATCGAGCATATGAAAAAGCAATTATCGAAACTCGGCTTTTCCTATGACTGGTCGCGCGAACTTGCAACATACAAACCTGAGTATTATAAATGGAACCAGTGGGTTTTTATAAAGATGCTGGAAAAGGGTCTTGCATATAAGAAGAAAGCTTCAGTAAACTGGTGTCCAGAATGTCAGACAGTTCTTGCAAACGAGCAAGCTGAAAACGGAGTGTGCTGGAGATGTGATTCTGTTGTTGAGCAGAAAGAGCTTGAACAGTGGTTTTTTAAAATCACTCAATATGCAGAACGTCTGTTAAAAGGACATGACCAGCTTGAAGGCAACTGGCCTGAGCAGGTTATTACAATGCAGAAAAACTGGATCGGAAGATCAACAGGATTAAAGGTAAACTTCAAACTTGAATCCGGAGAAGATTTTCCAATTTATACAACAAGACCTGACACGGTTTTCGGCGTAACATTCATGGCAATAGCTCCTGAGCATCCTCTGCTTGCAGATATAAACAATCCTGAACTCAAATCCTTCATGGAAAAATGCAGGAATCAGTCAATGATTGACAGAACTTCTGAAACAAATGAAAAGCTTGGAATCGATACCGGCCTAAAAGTAATAAATCCTTTCACAGGCGACAAGGTTCCTTTATTTGCAGGAAATTTTGTTTTAATGGGTTATGGCACAGGAGCAATCATGAGTGTACCTGCTCATGATACGCGTGACTTCGCTTTTGCAAAAAAATACGGTATTCCAATCAAACTCGTTATTGATAATCCTGATTCTCCTATTGATGTTGATAAGATGGAAGATGCATACATTGAAGAAGGAGTAAATGTAAACTCAGGTCCATTTACAGGACTGACAAATAAAGAAGCGATAGATAAAATATCCACCTTTGCTGAAGAAAAAGGTTACGGGAAAAGAGAAGTTAATTTCAGGATACGCGATTGGCTCATATCACGCCAGAGATACTGGGGATGTCCTATACCTGTTGTTTATTGCGAAAAGTGCGGCGCTCTTCCTGTTGCTGAAAAAGATCTGCCTGTTATTCTGCCGATTGATGTTGATTTTGCCGGAGATTCAAGATCTCCTCTTTCGCGGATGAAAAGTTTTACTGATACCACCTGCCCAAAATGCAGCGGCAAGGCAACACGTGACACAGATACAATGGATACATTTGTTGATTCTTCCTGGTATTATGCAAAATTCACTTCTCCCGGTTCTGCACAAATGTTTGATTCAGAAGAGCTTAATTACTGGATGCCTGTTGATCAGTATATCGGAGGAATTGAACATGCGGTATTACATCTTCTTTATGCAAGATTTTTCTCAATGGTTCTTCTTGATTTAGGACTTTTAAAAAATGAAGAGCCATTCACTAAACTGCTCACTCAGGGCATGGTAATCAAAGACGGATCAAAGATGAGCAAATCAAAAGGGAATGTTGTTGATCCGGATGATATTATAGAAAAATACGGAGCTGACACTGTGCGTCTGTTTATGCTTTTTGCAGCGCCTCCGCAAAAAGATCTCGACTGGTCTGATAAAGGTGTTGAAGGATCGTTCCGATTTTTAAGCAGGGTCTGGAGATTTGTTTCCGGTTACAAAGATTTATATAATGATAAATTCAATTTTAACGGACTTACTTTAAATGAAAAACTTTCAAGCGTCAGAAATGAACTTCACAGAACTCTCAAAATTGTCACCAATGATGTTGAAGAAAGAATGCAGTACAACACAGCCATTGCCAGAATGATGGAGCTTACAAACTTCCTTTATCAGATTGAAGAGAGTGAATTCAAATCTCCTGAAGGCAGAATGGTAATATCTGAAGTATTCTCTATTTTTATCAGAATGCTTTTCCCTTTTGCTCCGCATGCTGCTGAAGAGATGTGGGAAATGACAGGTAATAAAAGCTTACTCACATCAAGCAGCTGGCCGGAGTTTATCAGTGAGCTTTCTGAAAAAAATCAGATCGAAATAGTTTTTCAGATCAATGGAAAAATTAAATCCAAAGCAAGTGTTCAGCCGGGTATTCCGGAAGAGGAAATGAAAAAACTGGCTCTAGATGACAGCAAAATCAAAGAGACCTTGACCGGGAAAACTGTTATTAAAGTAATTACTGTTCCAAACAAGCTTGTAAATATTGTAATTAAATAAACCCCTAAATCCCTCCTAAGGGGACTTGAAATCTTTAATAATTCAAAGTTACTGTTTTATCGGTCTTAAGCCCCCCTCCGGGGGGTTTGGGGGATTTTATAAAACAGCAATTTTATTATCAAATTAGCATATAGTGATATAAATAAAATGTATGATATAATAATAATAGGAACCGGACCAGCAGGACTATTCTCTGCAGTTTCACTTTCATCAATAGGAAGAAAAATTCTTGTTCTTGAGAAAAATTCCTCAGCAGGAAAAAAACTTTTACTTTCAGGAAGCGGACAGTGCAACCTCACTCATGCCGGAGAAATAAATTCATTTTTTTCAAAATACGGCTCCAAATCAAATTTCATCAAACCGGCAATTCAAAATTTTACAAATAAAGATTTAATAAAATTTTTTGAGGAAAAAGGACTACCTCTATTTGAAAGAGAGGATGGTAAAATTTTTCCAGAAAGTCTGAAATCATCTGACTTGCTTGAATTACTTCTAACTATGTGTAAATCAGAAAATATTATAATGAAATTCAATGAACCGGTTGTTGATGTTGATTTTAATGATCATGAATTTACTGTTTTTTCTTCAAAAGAAACTTATAAATCCAAATTGCTTATAATAGCTACTGGTGGAAAATCCTATCCTAAAACAGGATCAACCGGGGATGGTTTTTCATTTGCTCAAAAATTCGGACATACAATAATAAATCCCAAACCGGCACTCGTTCCTGTTAAAATAAAAAACTATTCTTTTGCAGGACTCTCCGGAATATCAATTCCAGATGTTTTAATAAAATTGATGAGAAATGATAAATTTATTGCGGAATGTACTGGCGATATTCTTTTTACTCATAAAAACATATCCGGTCCTGTGGTTTTGAATATATCAAGATATGTAGAAAGAAACGATATACTTATAATAGATTTTTTAGCTGGAACAGGGATTCAATCCCTGAATGATTATTTGATAAAAGAGTCTTCAACAAACGGAAAGCGATCAATAAAATCTGCTTTAAAAAATATTTCATTGCCTTCGCGCCTGATTGATACCCTGCTGCATTTTTCAGGAATTGATTCTGAAACAAAATGTGCTGAATTATCAAAAGAAACGAGGAAGAAAATATTTGAAAATTTTTCTTCTTTTAAAATGGAAGTTGAAAGAAATGAAGATTTTGAAATCGCAATGGTTACATCCGGCGGAATAAACACTGAAGAAATAAACAGAAAAACCATGGAATCAAAAATAATTCCCGGTCTTTACATAACTGGCGAAGCACTTGATATTGATGGAGACAGCGGCGGCTACAACATACAGGCTGCGTTTTCTACAGGAAAACTCGCAGCCGATTCAATAAGGAAACTATGATCTTATCTTGATCATATCAGCAAGCACTCTTAAATAATTCGAAAGTCTCTGCTTTGCATCAATATCAAGATAAAGGAAAGACATTCCATATTCATAATATCCTTTGTCTGATACAAAACTTTTCGAAACTATGCTTTCAATATTTGAAAAAGAATAATCCATACCGCCTATAATTTCACTGAAACTCAGTTTATAAACCACCTTCTTCTTCAAAATCTCTGCAGTTTTTATTCTTATTCCTTCTAATGATATATCACGAACACTGATCTGCTGAGCTTCAAGCATCTGCTGAGAAAATATTTTCCCATCAACATACTGTACTGGAATTCTCGCATATCTTCTTTCGTTGTAAACACTCAGATTTTTGGGATAGGAAAAAATCATCTTGTCTCCGGCAATCCGGATAAGATTGCTTTCACCTGAAATAAACTCCCTGTTTTTAGAAAAATTTATTAAGGCTGCGGCACCCTTTGGAAGAACAAGTAAATTTGGATCAATAGGATCAATTGCCATCCGGTCTGCTGCAACAGATAATACTTTTTTTTCAAAAAAATAAAGTTTGCCGTTTACTACAGTTTCAATTTCAACTTTTGTATTTGGAAGAATGGGATAAGAAGCAATCAGCATTCTGTTAACTTCAGACTTGCTGATTTTCAGACGTTTAATGTTAATATAAAAATATTCAGCAAACTTTTCCAATACTGCAAAAGGTACTGAATCAGCCATAAATTCCTTTTTTTTAAATTCAGAAATTATGTCAGCTATCATTTTTCTTTGAGCACTGTTAAATTCAGGGCCGCGGCGGATTATCGGCTGAGGAGCTTTACTTGTTCCGGATGAAAATGTTTTCCCTGTTTTTGTATTTGCCGGAGCATTTTCTATATATAGTGTATAAAGTTTATAAATACCATAAACACCTGCTACTAAACACAGCAGAATTAGTATTGAGGTGTAATTGACTGAAGAATCAGTGGCGCTGCTAAAACCCTGTGATAAATTGCTTATTGGATTGCTCATATAATTCTCCGTATATATTTTATAGTTATTATAATATCGGGAATAATAATATGAAAATGAACTTTTATTTAACTACTTTAATAACCACAGAATCGTTTTCAATGTCCGCAATAGCTTTTCCTCCGGATTTTAAATCTCCGAAAAGAACCTGATCTACGAAGAAATTTTTAATTTTCTCCTGAACTATCCGCGATATCTCCCTTGCTCCGAATTCCTTTGAGTAACCTTTCTGCCCTAGCCATTTCAGGCATGAATCCGTAATTTCTAAAACAACATTTTTATCTGATAATTGTTTTATAAAAACATTTATTTCTTTTTTAACTATCTGAAGTAAAATCTCTTCATTCAAATTACTGAAAGTCACTATTGCATCCAGCCTGTTTCTGAATTCCGGAGAGAAAAATTTTTCCACTGCTGTATCAATAGCTTCATTTTTCATAACTCTTTCGCCGAATCCGAGCTCTCTTTTCCCAAGCTCTCTTGCACCGGCATTTGAAGTCATTATTATTATAACATTCCTGAAATCAGCTTTTTTACCGTTATTATCAGTCAGAGTTGCGTAGTCCATTACCTGCAATAAAGTATTAAAAATATCCGAATGGGCTTTTTCAATTTCATCAAGAAGCATAACGCAGTATGGTGATTTACGGATAGATTCTGTCATCAATCCGCCCTCTTCATACCCTACATATCCCGGAGGCGCGCCTATCAGCCTGGCGACTGTGTGTTTCTCCTGATACTCACTCATATCAAATCTGTGAAGCGGTATGCCAAGAGTTAAAGCAAGCTGTCGCGCAAGTTCAGTTTTTCCGACCCCGGTTGGTCCCACAAATAAAAATGAAGCTACCGGTCTGTCCGGATTGCCAAAACCGGCTCTGTTTCTTTTTATTGCTGATGCAACAATATCCACAGCAGAATCCTGCCCGAAAATCTGATTCTTTATTTCAGCAGCTGTGTCATGCAGCTTGTCCATTTCTGATGAAGAAATAGTCTTCTCTGGTATGCGGGCTATTTTTGAAACAACCTTTTCAATATCCGCAACTGTTATTGCAATCGCATCATCACTGATCCTGGTCATGTGAATCAGGGCTCCGGCTTCATCAATCACATCTATAGCTTTATCAGGCAAATGCCTGTCATTTATAAATTTAAATGAAAGTTCTGCTGCAGCCTTTAAAGCTTCATCTGAATAGATTACCAGATGATGCTTCTCGTATTTTTCTTTTAATCCCTTTAATATTTCAATTGTTTCGCTGACAGTCGGCTCCGGAATTTCAATTTTCTGAAAACGGCGTGAAAGCGCCCTGTCTTTATCAAAATATTTTTTATATTCTTCGTATGTGGTAGATCCGATACATTTAATCTTTCCGGAAGTCAGGATCGGTTTAAGCATATTTGATGCGTCCATTGATCCGCCGGAAACAGCACCAGCTCCGACAACAGTATGTATCTCATCAATAAACAAAATTACATTGTCAAGTTTCTGCAGTTCATATAAAACTTTTTTCATTCTGTCTTCGAAATCTCCGCGGAACTTTGTACCAGCAAGCATTGATCCCAGATCAAGTGAATATATTTTTGCACCCTGCAGCGGCTTTGGAACTGTACCATCATTAATTTTCTGTGCCAGCCCTTCTGTTATTGCAGTTTTGCCAACACCCGGATCGCCCACGTGAATAGGATTATTTTTAATCCTTCTGCATAGAACCTGAACTGTTCTTTCGATAATATCTTCACGTCCTATAAGAGGATCAATCTCGCCTCTTGCTGCTTTTGCAGTCAGTTCAGTTGTAAAGGCTTTAAGAATTTTATTCTCATCATTTTTTTCATCTGCAACTTTTTCTTCTTCAGGCTTAACTCCGTCGGGAAATTCTCCAGTTCTATGAGATATATAATTTAATAGTGAATATCTTGAAATGCCATCTTCCTGAAGAAAATATGCGGAGTGGGATTCTTTTTCTTCAAAAATTGCTGCAAGCACATCACCAAGATCAAGGATATCTTTCTGTGCAGAGGATGTGTGCCAGAAAGCGCGTTCCATTACATTCTGAAATCCAAGGGATTGAATTGGATCTATATCATCACTTTCTACTTTTGGAATTCTTGTGTTTAAAAATTCTTCGAGCTTTTTTCTTAAGCTGTCAAAATCACCGCCAGAACCAACAATAATATTTTTACCATCTTCATTAAATAAAGCAGCATAAAGAAGATGTTCAGTAGTCATATATTCGTGCTTTCTGCTTTTAGCTTCATTGAAAGCAGCCATTATTATATTATTCAGATCTTCATGTATATTCATTTCACGCCTCCTCGAGCGAGCTTTTAAGAGGGAACTGTCTTGATTTAGCCAGATCGTGCACCTGGCTTACTTTTGTAGAAGCAATATCATAGGTATAAACACCGCAGATTCCAAAACCTTTTTTGTGAACATCAAGCATTATCTGGGTGGCTTTTGCAGCAGGCATATTGAAAATTTTTACGAGAACTTCAATTACAAAGTCCATAGTTGAATAGTGGTCATTATGAAGAATAACTTTATACATTTTCGGTTCTTCAAGCTTTTTCTCATGTTCCAGCTTGAGTCCGCTATCATATTCGTTTTCGTTACCGGTTTGTGATGGCATAATTCAGCGCACCTACTTTGTTCTGTCTAAACCGTTTAAAATACCCTGAATATTTTCTTTAGATATCCACCAGCCTCGGGACATTACCCCGGCTCTTTTTTTGATATTATTTATATTTTCCAGAGGATTCGCATCCAGCAGAATAAGATCAGCTCTCATTCCCGGTTTGATATCTCCGAATTCTTTATCTTTATTAAAAAACAATGCAGCTCTATAAGTAGCAATTTTAACAGTTTCTGCAGGAGTAATACCGATACTGACAAAATTATTCAGCTCATCAATTAAAGAAAAACCTGGAACTGTGTAAGGATGACCTGAATTGGAACCGATGAGAAACTTAACTCCTCTTGAATGAAGATTTTTAGACAGGCTTTTCATCAATTCAGTAGTTTTTTCTCTGTAAGTTCCCTTGTCGAAATCTGCATACTTTTCCCTGAGATCATCAATTTCTGAGTTATGTGTCCGCCACCATGAAATTCTTGTTCTGAGATCAATGTATTTCATTTCTGATATTGCTTTAATGTGTTCATCTTTTTTGTGGGTATATCTTCTTTGCGGAAGATTTAAAGTAGGACACATATAAACATAGTTCTGTTTTGCAAGTCTCGCGTAATATCCAATTTTTTTGAATGGTATGATATACGTGCATGTATCATAATCTATAAATCCTGTTAAATGTTCAAGTGATTCCATTTGTGCTTCGAGTGCATTTTCAAGACCGACTTTATTCGGAACATGACCTGCAACAGGAATTTCAACTTCTTCAGCTGTTTTAATTACAACATTAAAAAGATCAACAGGAAGATTGTCATAAATTTTTATAAAATCATAACCCTGGTCTTTCTGCTTTATCACAGCCCTTGCCGCTTCTCTTTCGTTTTTCACAACAGTCATAAATGCTGATTCAGCCGGAGCTCCATCTACAATTGGGCCAGCAGTATAAATTGTAGGGCCTATAAGATTGCCTGCATTAACCTGGTCACGGAGTTTTTTCTGATCCGGTGAAGACACAAATGATACCATATAGGAAATTCCCCACATGTTGCGCACAGTTGTGACACCGTTAGCCAGCATAAGAAGCATATCATACTCATTATTTATATAAACATGCATGTCTGCAAGACCAGGCATAAGATACTTGCCTGAAGATTTTATCTGAGTATATTCTATTCCAATTTTTTCATAACCTGATGGAAATATTTTTTCAATTTTCCCGTCGCGTACAAGTACTGTTTTGTTTCTTAATACTCTGCCATCCCTGACAGAAATAATATTCACATCAGTAAATGCGGTAAGTCTGCTCTGCTTTTTAATTTCGCCTGTTATTTTATCTACCTGCGAATAACCGCAAGAAAAAATCGGCAATGAAAAAGCCAGCAGAATCAGTACCTGTATTTTTATTTTATTGGAAATCATTTTTTCTTCTTTATCATCATCATTAAATTTGAATTATTTTTCGCTTTTAGAACACCATAGCCATATCTGAATGGAAACGGGATGCTTTTTTCTTTATATGCTGCAGTCAGATCAGGCTGGTGAGGAGTATGGTCAAGATCCATAATTTTGGTCGGGAATGTATATACTCCATATAATTTTCTCTCCCAATTATCATTAACAAAATATTTATATGGTATTCCGGAATCGTCCTGAACAATTATATCACTTTTACTGAGAAAATAATTATTTAAAGGCTCAAAACCTTTTCTATGAAGTAAATAGATAGCAGACTTAGTCATAAAATTATAATTAGGGAGCCTGGTAAAAAATTTCCCTTCCGGTGTATTTTCATCAATTACAGCACTTGAAAGCCTGACTTTTAAATATAATAAAGTTCTTGTGGAGTAATCTTTTTCACTTTTAAAAGAAATTCTGTTACCAGTTACCCTTGGCTTGCTGCCTTCAATCATGCCCTTGTCATCAAGCTTCTGTACGTTACCTTTCGAGTCGAGTCCTACAGGTTCAATATCTAATATGTTAAGCTTCAATCTTGCAGCAAATGCAAGTATAGATGGAAGGGTTCCTGTGAAATATTTATTACTCATATTATCATACATTTTCCTCGAATGGAAATAATTCATAGAGGCAATTGTATCTATTGCATTTTTAAAAGCTGTAAATCCATATTTCAATTCATGCTCTTTAAGCGCAAGCGGATCCGGAATATGACCTGGATCTTCAAGAGCCATCATAATATAATAAGGAGCATTTGGAAACATTGTATATAAATTAACAAGATCAGCTCCGCTGAATGGATAAAAAACTGAATTTTTTGAAAGATTCTGAGGTATGTTTTCTTTACTCCATGGAGCAATTATATCAACAGTTTCCTTATTAACCTTTTCCCAGAATTGATCCATATATGCCATATGATCTTTATAATATTGCTGCTTTGTTGCTGGTTTAAGCGGACTTTCTTCACGTATCGGCATGCCTGCAAAATATCTTGCAAGATCGTTCCAGTACATGCTGTCAGCCGGTTTTGCTTCAAGATTCAAGCTGACTGAAAGGATTATCAGCGCGATTAAATAAAACTTTTTCATATCTTATCTTTTCCTTAATTATTGTAACTTCTTATAAAATGCCATTTTGACATCTAAAATACTGATTATTTAAACCACTTTCTGTTGGTCAATTTCTTTTTCTTTATTATGGGAACAACAAAAAATAGTTTTTTCATTTCAATAATAAAAAATAAAAAAACTAATTTTACATATGCTGTGAACCCAAGGGAATGTCAATAAAATGTTTTTTCTAAATTCCCTTTTCTATTATCCATAAACCGTTATCCCAGCTGTATTTTTCATTCGGGAAAAACCTGTTTTTATATGACATGCTTTTATTATTTTCAATATAATACCCGAGATAATAATACTTCAAACCAATGGATTTGGCAAATTCAATTTCTCTTAAAACACTAAAAGTCCCGGGACTGTATTTTTCAAAATCAGGATAATATGCGAAATATACACTGCTTAAAGCCTCGGATGAAACATCTAGAAATCCAACAGCAAATATTTTTCCATCAATATAATACTCAGACTGAATACACGGACAGGAAGGATTGTAAAATGAGGATATAAAATCTTCCCTATCGGTTTCTTTACTGAATTTTACTTCTGAATGAATTTTGTAAATATCATAAATTTCTTCTTTATAATTGAGATCTGAAAACTTAACTTCTATAGGAGAGCTTTTTTTCAATACTCTTCTCTGGCTTTTTGATGGAATAAAATCATTTACAATTACTCTAATTGGAATACAATCCCTGCAATCACCGCATTCGGGCTTGAAATAATATATGCCGAATTTTCTCCACCCGGTTGAAAGAAAAGTATTAATTTCCTCTTCATTGAGCTCTGCAAGAAATTGATAAGCAAACCTGAGATTTTTCTCCGGTAAATATGCACATTGCATAAATTCGCTTAATTTAGTCTCCTGTAGAACTATCATTTTTTAATTGCTTTATTACCGCCGGAATTTAAAATTATAGTATAAGCTGATATTTTTATACTGGTTTGTGTCAAATCTATTAATTGGGTTTGATGAAATTTTAATTTTTTTACAGGAATATTTTTTATATTTAACATTATTTTTAAAAAAACATGTCATTCCCGCGAAGGCGGGAATCCATTTAATTATTACTATGGATTCCCCTGCAAAGGATAAGACAAAATCAGAGAATTATTGAATTAATTGGTTTTAATATAAATTATACTATTTATAGATTCCCGCCTTCGCGGGAATGACAGAAGATGTAATTAAATTATTTGATTAAATTGAGTATAAAAAAAATGAAAGAAAAAATAAAAATATCAGGATTGTGCAAATCATTCGGCAGCAGGGTTGTACTTGATGGAGTGGATTTTTCCGTTTATGAAGGTGAAATTCTCTGTATAATCGGAATAAGCGGAACCGGGAAATCTGTTGTGCTTAAACATCTTGTTGGAATTTTATCGCCGGATGCCGGTGAAATTTTTGTTGATGGCGAAAATTACACTCAGGCAGATGAATTGAAAAAATATATAATAGAAAAAAAATACGGGGTGCTGTTTCAGGGAGCGGCATTATTTGATTCAATGGATATTTATGATAACGTTGCTTTCGGCATGAGAAGAATAGGCATTACTGAAGAGGAAATTAAAAAAATAGTTCCTGAAATGCTTGAACAGGTAGGTCTTAAAAATATCGAAAATAAAAAACCTTCTGAACTTTCAGGAGGTATGCAGAAAAGAGTGGGGCTTGCCCGTTCAATTGCAATAAAACCCGAGATCATGCTTTACGATGAGCCGACAACAGGAGTTGATCCAATCACAGCTGGTGCTGTTGACAGGCTTATTGTTAAAATGAGAGATACTTTCGGTGTGACTTCAATTGTGGTAACTCACGACATGCATTCAGCTTACAGAGTTGCAGACAGAATTGCAATGCTGTATAAAGGAAAAATCATTTTCACAGGAACACCGGAAGAAATAAAAAATACCGACGACCAGTACGTGCGTCAGATTGTTGAAGGGAGGGCTAATGGTCCTATCAGCGTTTTATAAATATTTTATCTTTTCTATAATGCTTGTCTTTATAACTTCCTGCGGTTTCCGCAATCCGGTTAAGTATACAGGAACAATTGATCTCCAGAGCCATAAATGGCTTTCAGGAAAAAAAATATTCATAGACCCGGGACATGGCGCTCTTGGTTTAAAAGACAAAGGCAGAATTGCTGATAACGGTCTCACAGAAGAGGAAATTAATTTAAAAACAGCGCTCATTCTTGAAGATATGCTGAGAAAAGCCGGAGCTAATGTTCAAATGAGCAGATATAGAGATGAAAATGTTTCACTGGATACAAGGGTTGATATGATTCGAGAATTCTCACCTGCACTGCTTGTAAGTATACACCACAATTCATCACCACGAAAACAGGATAATGTGAACTACCCTTCAGTATTTATCTGGGGAAGCAGATTCGTGAATCCCGCGGGTTTTGATTTTGCAAAAATACTTCTGGATGAATTTCATCGCATAATGGATGAGAGAGGGAATGTTGTTTCAGATTTTTCTGTATTTTCTGAAACAGGTACAAAAATTTTAAGGGAAACTGTTAACATCTGCCCTGGAGTTATAGGCGAAATGGGATTTTTTTCAAATCATAATCAGGCTATACGATATGCAGATATTCTATACAACGAAATGGAAGCTGAAGCCTGGTTCAAGGCAATATCAAAATATATTCAATTTGGAACACCTGATGCGGAAATTTTATTTTCAGCCAATGTCGACACTTCTGATTCATTAAATCTAGTTAAAAATAGTAATTCCGCAATAGCAATAAAATTCAACAGCGGTAACGAGCTCCAGGAAATAAACAATACAACATTATCTATTACAATAGATGGTCTGCCTGTAAGTTATAAAAAATTCAAAGAAAATATTTATTTAATAAATTACGGAAAAACCCTTTACCCCGGAGGTCACAGGATCAGGATAAATTTCAGAAACCAGCGGAGCATGAGCAGTCCGATTTTAAATGCCGGATTTACTGTTGAAATAAACAAGGGAGATTATGAAAATCTGGTAAGCAGAGGAAGACGCCTGATACTTGAGTGCTGTTATGTCAGAGAAGGCTTAAAAATGCTTCTTTCTGCTTATAACATGAGCCCTACGGATTCATCCGGCAGAACTCTTGCACTTGAAATTTCAAACGGCTTCAGGCTGATAGGAGAATACCAGAGTGCTGACTACTATCTGAGCAGAGCAAAACATTTTTATCCTGATACTAAGGAGAAACAGGAACTTTTTAATAACACAGCTTCAGGGTACAGATTCCCTGTAGAATTTCACGGGAAGAAAATGAAAGTCACCGGCAATGCGGAAATTCTTAACCTGTGCAGATGAACATTTTAACTGGAAAAATAAATGGATAGAATAATTCCGATAATTGACTGGCCTTTTTTTAGCGCGCACCAGCAGATAATAATTCCTGTAATTATTATTGCACTTTCATTTATTATTGGAACAATTACTGAAAAAGTAATTCTCAGCAGAATAAAAAAATTTTTTGCTGCAACCGGATGGAATGGTGCTGATATACTTCTGAATTCCCTGAAAGGAAGCGTATTTTACCTAATAATAATTTCCGGCCTATACACTGCGCTGTTTCAATCTAATATCAATGTGCAATTAGCAAATGTATTTTCGAAAATTCTTCTTGTTATATTAATACTGATAATAACTCTCATTTCTGCAAAAATTCTTGCAGGATTTGTTTCCTCATATATAAAAAAGCATGATGAATATTTTCAATCAACTTCAATTTTTTCGAACATAACCAAACTTATTGTTTTTATAATCGGAATACTTATTATCCTGCAGTCCCTTGGAATTTCAATTACCCCGATTCTCACAGCACTCGGTGTTGGAGGCCTTGCTGCAGCTCTTGCACTTCAGGACACATTATCAAATCTGTTCGCAGGGCTGCAGATTATTGCTTCCGGAAATATCAGGCAGGGGGATTATATTAAGCTTGAAAACGGAATTGAAGGATTTATTGCGGATATTTCCCTTCGCAATACAATCATCAGGCAGCCGACAAACAACTCTGTTATTGTTCCGAATCTGAAAATAACAACTGCAGTTATTATTAATTACAGCCTCCCTGAAAAAGATTATGATTTTTTTATCGATATCACCATACACAACAAAAATGAAATCAGTAAAGCTGAAAAAATTGCGCTTTCCACAGCCAGAGAAATAATGAAAAAAAATAATCCTGATGCATCATCCTTTGAGCCAGTTGTTTTATTTTCTGAATTCGGATCATACGGAACAGTTTTAAAAATCAAACTAAGGGCAAAGGATTTCAATGATCAGGGAAATATTAAGCACGCTTATATCAAACTGATTCACGGAAAATTTAGAAAAGCAAAAATTTCAATTCCTGACTCAACACTTTTGTATGTAAAAAAATAATATAAATAGAACACGGATCACGCGGATTTACACAGATAAGAATAAGTATTTATTAATGAAAGTTTTATTCAATTACCTGCTGTGATCTGCATACTCCCAGTATAATACAGTACCAGCTGTCCCTGCAAGACAGGTAATAATTATAATTATATAACTGATTAAAGGCAGCTGGATTCCTGATGAACCTACAGCCCCTGTGTAAATCATTGGTATTGTCCACGGGAAATAAGCTCCAAGGCCGATGTTGCCGAAAAAATTTGCAAGCCCCATACATAACACAAGGAAACCTATAGCAGGCAGAAAACTTCTTCCTATGCTTGCAATAAAAGCAACCGGAGGGCACAGCAGAATAGACAGCAGCGTTGTAATAAAAAATATCCTGAAAAAATCAGGAACTAAATCTGGAGACCACAAAGGCAGATTTATTAATACACCCAGCGCAAAACTCAAAGAAAAAATTATTATGCTCAGAATAAGGCTCCAGATTGAAACTGAAATCAATTTTGATAAAACTATTGCTGAACGTGAAACAGGCAATGCAAGTAAATCTTTGACCGTCCTGTCATTAAATTCCCTGCCGAAGATCCAGCTGGCTGCAAAACCAAAAAGAATAATTCCAATAGCTCCGGAGGCCATTTTAATAAAACCGATATATGACGGCCAGTCAGCTTTTACAGCAGCAATAGAAACTTTTGTTTTCAGTATACCAGGAGCCAGTACATCAGGATTCTTTACAAGAATCATCATAAGTCCAAGCATTAATGATATTAAACAGCCTGCAGCAGTTGTTATCCAGAAAATTTTAGACCGGCGGATTTTCAATATTTCTATTGATAAAGAAATAAAAATATTTTTTATCATACTTTTTCTCCAATAATTCTCAGGAAATACGATTCAAGGTCTTCCTGCACTGCATTTAAATAGCATGGAGGAAAACCTGCCTGCGCCAGAAGACTATTAATCTCTTCAGGATGATTGCACGCATTGTCATCTGCAATCCGTACTATTCCATCATCTGTATATTCAACTTTAAATCCTCTCTGATTTAAAAAAGTAACAGCGCCGATTCTGTCACGGGTATCCAGCAGCAAAGTTTTATGGAGTATCAGATCAAGTTTATCAGTATTGATTTCCTGCATAAGTGAACCTTTATGAATGATTCCGATTCGGGTGGCAATCTTTGATATTTCGCTTAAATTATGACTGGATATAAAAACTGTAACATCTCTGTTATAAGCAAGGTCTTTCAATAATTCACGGATTTCAACAATACCGGATGGATCCAGCCCGTTAGAAGGTTCGTCAAGTATCAGAACTTCCGGTTTGTGAATCAGAGCTTTTGCAAGACCGAGTCTCTGGTTGTTTCCCAGAGATAAATTTTCCGCTTTAACATTTACGTAAGCAGTCAGTTGAAGCAATTTGATTATTTCTTCAGAATAATCATTGCCTTTCAGACCGCGTAAACGGCTGACAGATATAAGGTTTTCTTTTACAGTTAATTCAGGATAAGAATACGGCAATTCAACAAGATATCCGACCTTATCCCAGGGACCGATACGTCCTGGAATAATTCTTTTCCCGCATACAAATGCTTCCCCTGAATGAGAATGAATCATTCCCAGAAGCATCCTGATTGTTGTAGTTTTTCCAGCGCCGTTTAAGCCTAAAAAGCCGTAAATTTCGCCCTTTTTAACAGTAATAGATACTTGATCAACAGCTTTTAAACTGCCATACTGTTTTGATAAATTAGCAGTTTCAATGATATTACTGCCGGAGATACCCTCAGACATTTGTTTATCCTTATTCAATGATAATGGAATGCATCTATAATTTAATATTATTGTAAAGCTGATTACTTAATTCAAAAAGCTTATAAAGGAATTTAAAAATAATGATATTTTCTGAAAAAAGCTTCTTATTTCCTGATAAAATATATTATTTAAACTTTAGGCAGAAAATTGAATAAATTGTTATAATAATTAATTATCAGTGATATAATATAGAGAAAACTCATTTTACAAAAAAAAATTTTTTTGTTAAGGAATAACACATAAAAGGGTGTTAGTTTTATCTATTTCAAGCTGTTATCCACATAATTATCCACATTATCCACAAAAATTTAATTTTAGTTTATTAATTTACTCAATTAATTTCCAAAAAAATAACCATACCTTTTTTTAATTGATATTTTTTATTTTTAAATGAGACATAAATTGTAAGTGCTGATATTTTCAGCACTTACAATGATTAATTTTTATAAAAAATAATTAATTATTATTTTTAAACTTTCCTGACTTATGCGACATAAATTTTTTTTTGTTTATCTGAAAAATCATGTTGATAATAATATTTCATATTATGTCACATTAAATTAGTGCTATTTATAATTAAAAAAAAAATAATACTATAATTAATTTTAATAATCAAAATGTGAAATGTATTTATTTTTAAAACCAGGAATTATTGTTTTTTATTTATAATTTAAGCACTTTTAAAGAGCTTAATAGTAATTAATAATTCAATTACAGCCATATTTAATTTTATAATAGTGAAAATTCATTTAGAAAAATACCGGTTTTTTTGATTGATAGGAATAAACAACTTATTAAAATGCTTAAAAATATAAGTAAAATTAGCAATTGGATATAAAATGAAAAAAGATAAAATTAAAGATTTATTGTCTTCTGAAAAAATTAACTACGAAACAACCATTTGCGGCTGGGTACGCACATCAAGAGATGCCAAAGATTTCTGTTTTATTGAAATAAATGATGGTTCCGCAGTTGATAATATTCAGATTATTGCTGACAATTCGCTTCAGAACTATCAGGATATTTTAAATTTAACAACCGGATCAAGTGTATCTGTTACAGGAGAAGTTGTTCCCTCTCAGGGAAAAGGTCAGAAGTTTGAAATCAGGGCAACAAGCATTATTATATTCGGATATGCAGATGCAGCAACTTATCCTCTTCAAAAGAAACGCCACACATTTGAATTCCTCAGGGAAATTTCTCATCTGAGACCAAGAACCAATTCAATGGGAGCTGTTTTCAGGCTGAGAAATACACTATCATATGCTATTCATTCTTTTTTTCAGGAGCGTGGCTTCATATATGTACAGACGCCGATTATAACCTCAAGCGACTGTGAAGGAGCTGGCGAAATGTTTAAAGTCACTACTCTTGATCTGGATAGGGTTCCTCTATTAAACGGTAAAGCGGATTTCTCGCAGGATTTTTTCGGCAGAAAAACAGGCCTTACAGTAAGCGGACAGCTTGAGAGTGAACTTCTCGCGCTTGCTCTCGGAGATATATACACTTTCGGACCAACTTTCAGAGCAGAAAATTCAAACACGTCCAGGCATCTTTCCGAATTCTGGATGGTTGAGCCGGAGATGGCATTTGCAGAACTTACCGATGATATTAAACTCGCTGAGGATTTTATCAGGCATATATTTAAATACTGCCTTGAAAAAGCTTCCGGTGAAATGAAATTTTTTAATGAGAGAATTGAACAGGGAATTATTGATAAGTTAGAAGGAATTGTAAAAAGTTCTTTTGAAATTATAACTTACACTGAGGCTGTATCAATTCTTGAAAAGTCCGGACAAAAATTTGAGTTTCCTGTAAAATGGGGAAACGATCTTCAATCAGAGCATGAAAGATATATCACAGAAAAAAAATTCGGCAAGCCTGTCTTTATAATAAATTATCCGAAAGAGATAAAAGCTTTTTATATGAAGCTTGATGATGACGGAAAAACTGTAAAAGCAATGGACCTTCTTGTTCCAGGAATCGGAGAGATTATAGGTGGAAGTGAAAGAGAAAGCAGATACGATATTTTACTTGAGAGAATGATTGCTGCAGGGCTCAACCCTGAAGAATATTCCTGGTATCTTGATACAAGAAGATATGGTTCAGTTCCTCATGCAGGTTTTGGTTTGGGGTTTGAAAGGGCAGTTCAATTTATCAGCGGCATGCAGAATATCAGAGATGTAATTCCATTTCCAAGAACGCCTAAAAGTGCAGGTTTTTAACAGCTTTTTTCTTTAAGAATTTTTACATTTTTTATTTCTTCAATAAATATATCCATCTGATGCTTATAATCAGAAGAAACTTCTGGAAGCTTCGCAGCTTTTCCTTCCGGTGCAAGAGTACGGAATGTTTGTTTTAACACATAATCAATAAATTCTTCACTTTTTGTTCCGCCGTATAATTTATCAAAAAATTCTGTTTCTTCATAATGTGACTTATTTGATTTATAAAACATTATTATAGAAAGAAAACCGAGAATTACAAAATACGGATTTGTTTTTTCAAATTCCCCGGAAGCTATTCCCTTGTCAATTATACCCTGCATCAAATTTAATTGAGGCAAAAAATAATTTCTAATCAGCATTTTAATCTGGGTTCTGTCTTCAGCTATTTCTCTGGAAATTATTCTAAGTAAATCAGGATCTGTGGCTTCCATGTGAAGCCGGGCCATAAAGTAAATAATAAGATAAAGGTTTTGCGAAGGGGATAAATCTGTTTTTTCTAAAAAATCTGAAAGTAGCTGAGACCTGTCTATTCCGAAGAGCCTGCTTAAAACCTCTTCATAAAGTTTATCCTTACCCTCGAAATAATAGTGAAGCAGAGCCTGATTCGCACACGCGCGTTTTGCAATTGAACCCATACGGGCTCCATCGAATCCTTTTTCAGCAAATTCTTTTTTAGCAGCGAATAAAATTCTATCTTTTGTTTCTGTTTTATCCTGAAGAACAGTTGTCATTAAAATAACTTACCTTAATTTTGATTAATCAGTTAATAAAATATAAGCCATATTTGTCAAGGAGATAATTGTTTTTTTAGCTGTTTACATTTTTCACTATAAAACTTAAAAAATTGATCTAATTAGACTAAATTTATAAATAGTTCATATATTATATTCTTAAAAATTTTAAGAATATAGATTATCACAATTTTTACATAGAGCATTTGTAACTTTATTTGTTATAAATTCATAACGCAAATTCTGCATGGGGACATCATTCCAGATATTACTCAAAGTATCAGACCGGACGTTTCCTAGAACTAACTTTTTATTGTAATCAAAACAGCACGGAACCACATCACCGTCCCATGCCACTGTCATATTTGACCAAGGTAAAGAGCAGGATACTGTTGCACTATCATTAACTTTAGATTTTAGGGCCTCAGGAGCAATGGAATGAATCTCGGGAATATCACCGTCCCAGGTTGTGTAGTTTTTTAACAGAAAACCGTCTATTTCTTTATAGGATTCCCAATCTTCTTTAACAACAGCGACACTTTCATCATTAAGCGGAAAATCGATCATTGAAAAAATTATTTTTAAGTCAGATATACTTTCTTTTTTGAGTCTAAGAAAATTAATTGTTTTGAGGCGGGACAACTCGTACATATTGTTTATGCCTCGGATTTTATAGAAAGACTCATCATTATGACCGTCAAGAGAGATGTAAAGAATATGAAGCCCGGAAGATATAAGAGATGATGCTGTTTTTTCATTAAGCATCATTGGATTAATAGAAAGCCCGGTGTAGATACCTTTGTCAGCTGCGTAATTTATACATGTTTCGAACTGAGGGTGAAGAAGACTTTCACCGAAATGGTGAAGCCATACTACACGATTATGATAAAATGAAGAATTTTTTTCTGCAAGTTCATCTATTATTTTTTTAAAAATTACAATGTCCATAAAACCCTGTTCTCTGGTCATATAATGAGTTCTAGGGCACATGACACATTTCATAGGACAATGGTTTGTCAATTCTATGTTGAAAATTCCAAAAGGATGAGCAGCTGTAATTATTCTTTCAGTATGAAAGTTTATTATTACCTGCTCATCCATTTAAAATGATTATTTTTTTCTTTTTTCAGGTCTTAAAGCCCGTACTGCAGCTCCAGCCTGCCAAAGTTCTGAATCACGCATTTCTTTCAGTTCAGCTTCCAGTTTTACTTTGTAATCCGGAGCGCTGTTAACTCTTAATACAACTTCTGTTTCTTTTCCTGTTGCAACTGAATTATAAAGATCAGCAAATACAGGTTCTACAGCTTTACGGAATTTATGACGCCAGTCAAGAGCACCTCGTTGAGCAGTACCTGAACAATTGGCATACATCCAATCCATACCGTTTTCTGCAACTAAACGTATTAGACTCTGTGTAAGCTCTTCTACTGTTTCGTTAAATGATTCACTTGGGCTATGACCGTGTTTTCTTAATTCATTGTACTGAGCTTCCATCATGCCGGCAAGAGCACCCATAAGAACTCCTCTTTCACCGGTTAAATCGCTGTAAACTTCCATCTGGAAAGTAGTCGGGAATAAAAATCCTGAACCTATTGCAATACCCAGAGCAAGTGTTCTTTCCATAGCGTGTCCTGTTGCATCCTGATGCACAGCAAAGCTTGAATTGATTCCGCTTCCGTCGAGAAAATTTCTTCTTACGCTGGTTCCAGATCCCTTAGGAGCAACCAGAATTACATCAACAAAATCCGGCGGAATAACTCCGGTTTGTTCTTTATAAACAACTGAAAATCCATGTGAGAAATAAAGCGCGTCACCCTTTTTCAGGTTTGCTTTAACTTTCGGCCATAGAATTTTTTGTGCAGCATCAGAAACAAGGTATTGGATAACTGTACCTTTTTGAACAGCTTCTTCAACAGTGAAAAGAGTTTTACCGGGAACCCATCCATCTGCAACAGCCTTATCCCAGTATTGAGTATCTTCTTTTGTCTGGCCTATTATAACATTAATGCCGTTTTCTTTCATATTGAAAGCCTGAGCCGGGCCCTGAACTCCATACCCTATAACAGCTACCACCTCATTTTTTAGAACTTCCTGAGCTTTTTTTAAAGGAAACTCTTCTGTTGTGATGACATCTTCGATGACCCCACCAAAATTAATTTTTGCCATATTAACCCCCTAAAAGTTATGTTGATAAAATTTATTTTTAACTAAGTTAAATTTTTCACTTTTAATGCTGTATTATTTATCCGTGGACACTATTACTTTTCAATTATTTGTGTCAACGGCTTTCTTTATTTGCTCTTTTTCCCGGAGACATAATTAAATCAGAAGAGAATCCTTTTTTGCGAAAACTATTGAATGGGTTTCTTTTATTCACAGCAGAGTAGAAAAATTTAAAAGGCGAAATGGAATCTGTTTATATTAAAAGCCTTCCATATCGCCTTTTGCAGGTTTATTCAGATTCCGGATTACCCCATCATTTTAATAACCATTTCAATTGTGGCACGTGTACCCTTGTCAAAGAATATTTTAAATCCATCCTGCCAGTTTTCATTTTTCAGTCTGTTGCGCATTCTGTCAGCATGAGGCTGTCTGTACCCTGGTTTCAGCATCATAAAAGCTCTGCCCGGATTATCTATCCATCCTTTAACAACTGCTTTTGCTCTGTTAAGAAGTTCAGCTTCTTCTGCTAATTCATCTACAAGGCCGGCTTCTTTCGCTCCATTCACATCGTAGAGAAGTCCATCATACATGATCTTTCTGTATGCGTTGTTTCCATCAAGTCCAAAGCGCATTATTTCAGTCTGTGCAATTGAAAGGCCAAGACCGATTTTAATTTCAGACATGCCGACTTTTATTTTCGGATGATTTTTTATAATACGGTAATCTGATGCCATAGCGAGAATACATCCTCCTGCAACTGCAGCACCATTAATTGCTGAAACAACCGGTTTCTTGCACATAAAAAATTCGATAAATACATCTTCTGCAAATGTAAAAAAATCTGTAACTTCCTTGAGGTCTTTGAAGCTTAAAAACATAGGGAGATCAAATCCTGAGCAGAATAATTTCCCTGCTCCGGTTAATACAATTCCCTTCAGCGCATCATCAGTGTTCACTCTCTGAACTATGTCTTTAATACTTTTAAGAGTTTCAACTGTGATAGAGTTGCCCTTACCGCCAGCGAACTCTGCAATGACAATACCGTCTTCTATCCTTTCATTAATCATTTATTTATTATCTCCTTATTTTTATTTTCATTTCAGTTTCTTTATTTTATAATAATTAAAAATTTAATTAATAAATTTTATGAGAAGGCAATTTGTCAAGAATGATTCTTGATTTTGAGCACATTAAAAATTTTCTCTTAACCTCTGGTCTTTTGTACTTCCAGAGATATTTTCTGTATAAGATTTTTACTGAATTCAAATATATCCGGAATTGTTTTTTTCACAAAACGGAAACCAACTGCGCCAGGATGGCCTCCTCCATTTTCAATATTATTCTGCAGAAGAATATCCCTCAAATCAAGATTCTGATATGCCTGGCTGCGTCTTAAGCGGAACTGTACCAGATCTGAAACAGAAGAATCATCATAAAAAACAACCATACCCAGATATCCGTTTTCTTCTGCCAGCTTATTTGTAAGTGTTTTAGCAACAGATACAAAAATATCATTCCCGTAAAGCCGGTTTAATTCATCAGATTCTTCCTGATTGATAATTATTGCATCAACACACTCTTCGTGCTTCCATCGTTTTAAAAGGAAGTCGGAACATTTTTCTTCATTGTTGGAAAGTGTTTCAATTGCTTTAAAAACTTCTTCCTTGGAAGTTAAATTATTTGAACCGGTATGCGTTTTTTTTGCAAGCATCTCATCAAAAAGGTTCGAGAAATAATTATAGAACCAGCGTTCCTCAGGAGTTTTAAGATATTTGCCCATACGCGAATCGCTGATAATACCGGTAATTATCGACAGCACAAGATTTCTAGTAAATAATTCCCGTATCTGATATTTTGCAAGCAGCTTGACATTTTTTTCAAGTTTTAATGTAAGAAGCCCTATCAGCTCGCATGTTGATGATGCGCCAGATACAAGGCAGTAATCGTCATCACCGAAATATCTTGAATCAGCTTCCAGATGATGATCTATTTCAACACGCAAAACATTACTATTAAAAATAATATCATTAAGATACCCGTAATCATCTATCATGTCCGGTTTTGGCGTATCAAGTGAAACAACAACAGAAATTTTTCCCGGAACATCGGAACTGTTTTTTATTATATTAATGGAATTATATTTACAGATTGAAAGAAGGTAGGAAAAATTATCCTGAATATTTCCGCTAAGGGCAATATGTACTGTTTTATTCATCTTGCTGGCTAAAAGGCCGAAAGCTACCATGGAAGCAATGCAGTCTTCATCCGGGTGCTTATGCCCTACAAGGAGAAAATTATCTTTTTCATCAAGTACACGGATAATTTTTTTTATTACCCGTTCTTTTTTCTTGATATCTGAAAACTCTGACTTTTGAATTTCATCACGTTTTGTTTTCATCACATCTAATCTCTCTTATAATTTCATTGTTCTATTTACCGTCAATTTTTAAAGTAACAGCTTTATCCCGTCCGGTTTCCTTTGCAAGATACAATGCTTTATCTGCAGCCTCTCGCAAATTTTCAAGAGATTCAGCATGTACAGGATACGCTGCAATTCCTATACTGCAGGAAATACGAAGCTCAGGGTGTTCAGGAAAAATAATAGATCGGATTTCATGGCACAGCTTTTCACAGCGCTTTAACGCGTCATCCGGAGTTGTATCAGGAAATAAAAAGGTAAACTCATCGCCGCCATATCGGACAAGAATATCTGTTTTTTCAAAGACCTTTGAAAAGGTTTTGCTCATGGTAATAATAACGCTGTCACCAAAAGGCAGACCGTAGTTTTTATTTAATGTGCCAAAACGGTCTAGATCGAACATGGCGTAACTCAGATGCTTGTTTTCCAATTTTGCTTTTCTGAAAAAAGTTTCCATGGAATCATCAAGATATCTGCGATTAAAAAGGCCGGTTGCTTCATCCGTAATTGCACGCTTCCTTGCATTTTCACCCCAGACAACCATTTGAGATACAAATGATCCTGTGGCTGCAAGGCGCTGGGCTATAATGCCGAGCATACCATATAAAATTTTCGTTGCTGCTTCAGGTTTTTTTTCAATTAAAGAAAGAAATTCTTCAGCTTTTAATCCCAGGAATACGCTGTCAGTTAATGCTGTGCATGTTGCAGATCTCGGAAGCTGTTCAATTATTGACATTTCACCAAAAAAATTTCCATCATTTAAACGTGAAATTTCAAGCTTTTTCCCGTCACTTAATGTAACTTCAATTGAAACAGATCCCTGAATAATAATAAACATTTCATCACCGGATGATCCTTCTTCAAACAGAATTTCATCCTTCCTGCAGCGTGTTAGACGCATCAGACTGTATACAAATGCGCGCTGTTCGTTATCCAGTGTAGAAAATATTCCGACCTTTCCGAGAATATCTTCCGGTTTTTCAAATATCTGCATTATTTATCCTCAGGAAAAAGAATCTGACTGCCGCCTCTTCCGCGCCCTATAAGAGGAAGTTCATGAGCAATAGCAATAAGCTCCAAACCATTGTCTGAATGATCCGGATAAAGAGATATGCCGGAACTGACTGTTATTTTTAATGAATCAGATTTTATTATATCGCGAATATCAAGACTATTCATGTAATTTTTTATTTTCTCAGCCTCAGCTTTTGCTTCTTCCCTGCCTTTACCTGGAAGCATCAGAGCAAGCTCATTTCCCATATACTTTACTGCTATCCCGAAACCTGATTTGTCGTGTTCGGATAACTTTTTCTGCAATTCTTCAGCCATTAAAACAAGTACCTGATCGCCGGCCTCATGACCAAAGGTATCATTAACTTCCTTGAAATTGTCCGGTTTAAACATGATCAGGGCAAGTTTATCAGCCGGATTATTTTTAATATATTCAGGAATTTTTTCCTCCAGGTATGTTTTATTGAACAATCCTGTAAGCTTATCGCCATAAACCTGTTTTTTAAGTTCCTGCATTAATGGTGAGTTTTCTTTTATTATGGAAAGAGCATTCCGCAGCCTGCCGGTTGTGGAATGTAAATATGAAAAAAGCATCTTGGCAGCAATGCCTGCATTTTTTGAGCAGAATTTTTCAAAAGCATCAGTT
Source organism: uncultured Leptospirales bacterium (assembly GCA_964392365.1). Taxonomy (GTDB): domain Bacteria; phylum Spirochaetota; class UBA4802; order UBA4802; family UBA5550; genus CAYMPH01. The sequence continues at coordinate 147,030 of CAYMPH010000006.1, read as the reverse complement.
TCGCCTGCATTCTCAGTCGGGAAATTTAAAAGGGAGCATCCGTTTTTTAAATCCCCTTCCGATTCTTCTGCTACTGCCTTAGCATTAAACGGTACTCCGGTCAGCAATTCCAGTTCACCGAAAGAATCGCCTGGGACCAGCTGGGCAATAATTGAATCTGCAGCATGGTCTTCTTCCATGATAATATTAATGCAGCCCTTTACTACTATTTTTAAATGGTAGCACTTTTCTCCAGAATGGAAAAGAACAGTTCCAGGAGTGAGTTCTGTGAGTTCACTGCTTTTTGATACTATCGCAAGTTCATCAGGTGTCAGGGATGAAAAAATTGCTACTTCAGATAGTATGCCTGCAAAATCATTCCCGGATGTTTGTATATTTTTCATTAATAAACACTCTTCATCTTAAAAAGTATAAGGTCAATCTTTTTTCAGTATATTCTACCTTTCTAAAAATATAGTTTTGTTTGTAATTTTTGTATTAATTTATTATATATGAACTGCCCAGCATCGGACGGTGTGGATTTATATCCGGAAATAAATTAAAATTTCTTCGATGCTTTATATCTTCCCCAGTATTTTAAATGGGTTAATGATGTTAATGTCATAATTCTTTCTATAACTCTGAAGCGCATCAGAAAATGCATAATCCTGTATGTCATAAAATAAAAAGGAAGAACTACAGCAGATGTAAGCATAAATTTAATAAAATCATTTCTCATCCATGAAAAATATTTACCTGCATTAAAATTTGTTATAAGAGAAGCAATACCAGCTGATATTGTAATTGAAAAAATATAAAAAAATGCTATTAGGAAACCGTGAGGCGTCTCAATTGCATGTTTCGGGCAGATATTCATGCAGTGCATGCAGCTTTCACATTTTGATGCCCAGAACATTCTATCATCCACAACACTGATGGCCTTTACAGGACATTCATTAAGACATACCATGCAAAGGTTACATTCTCTTGATGCAAAATAAGATTTCGAGAAAAAAAATCTTCCCATCAGCAGATATCCAAAAGTGAAGGGTGATATTATCGCATCCTGCACAATGTCATATAAAGCGCGATAAACCGGTTTCCCTGTGAGAATTTTCCCTGCAAATCCTGCTACTTTCAGCTTCTGCTTTGAATAGATAATTTCCGTGCCTGCTTTTTCAATTGCTGGATGAAGAGAAATCCAGTTTGAAGGAAGATCAACCGGAAGCAGACCGACTATTCTATATCCTTTAATCATCAGGATTAAAGAAGAAACATAATGAAGCACTCCGCTGAGTCCTGGAATAACTATTTTGAAGATTCTCACTCCAGCGCGCGTATTTAGAATAAAGGCATCTGCTCCTGTTGCTGCCGGAAATCTGCGTATGAATTTTCTGGTTATTTCAGGAAAATGAAAACCATGTGTTGGCGAGCAGAATCCTATGAGAGTCCCGGCAGATGGAGAAGCAATAGTTCTAACTTCTGTTTTGCTGATATCATACATATTTGCCTTGATTCCAAGTTTTTCAGCAGTTTCGCAAATCCATGAAGCGCAATGTTTCGCATTTCCAGTACCTGAAAAATAATATATTATCAGCTTGTCATATTTTTTATTCATGGCTGCTCTTCCTGAATGCATATATTAGTAAACTATTTCTGCTGGTTTGTTTTTTCAAATTGTGTTCTTCGTTTTTCAATCTGTCTTAAACTTCTTTTAGATTCTTCTACTAATATTTTATTATCATTTTTTTCAATAATATTTTTCAATTGTTCCTCAACTTCTTTACTGCAAAACGCCTGAAAGGCTCTGATAATTTTCCATACAACTAACTCATTATCAATGTTTTCTTTTAATAAAAAATGTAAATATTTTTCACTTCTATATTGTTTAAAATTAAAAGCAATATGACCTATTGCATCTATTGCTTCAAGTTTTTGTAAATATGTTCCGGAAAGTATTATTTCTTCTAAAAATGGTAATGCAGGCTCACCGATTCGTATAATAATTCTTGCAGCTAAATCCCGCGGCAGAGGATATGATTTTTTCTTTAAATCCACCAGATCAATTTTTTTATGCTGGTTATTCCCGATTTTGCCTAAAAGAGGTAAAAGATATTTTAATGACAATATTCCATATTTTATTATAGCTTCAGATAATGCAATTTTAGTATATAGCTTTGTTTCAATTATTATTAGTTCGCACATCTTCGGAAGAAATTTTTCGTTTCTTTTTCCAATTGAAATTTTTGCACCAATAGTCCGATCAACAGGGATTGGACTATTTAAAAGTTTAAGAAGTTCTTCATCAGAAATATTTTTTTGATTTATTAAATCTTCGTCAGAAACAAAGCCTCGCTCTTCAAGTTGTTTTTTTGAGCTTTTCATAGTTATTCTCTCATGAGTTAAAAACTGAACTTAAAGATGAAACCAGGAATGTATTTTTGAAAAAGATATATGCAGCAGTATTATTTTTTTAACCATGGAAAAAACATTGGAACCTGTTTTTTATAATCAATATAGTCTTTACCAAGACGTTTCTCCAATTCTGGTTCTTCTACCATCTTCAATTCCCAGATATTTATTATAATAAAAAGAGGCGTAAAAATAAAAATCAGTGATATTGAGTTTAAAATTATCCCAAACCCGAACAACTGGAGAAAAATTCCTGTGAGCATAGGATTACGGACATATTTATATAATCCTGTTTTTACAAGCTTTGGCGGCGGGCTTAATGGTACAGGAGTACCTTTTACTTTTAAAAAAAATAAAACTGAGAAGAACATCAGCATAAAACCAATTATTGCAACAGGAATACCAATAATTGAATTCCATAGGCTGCTGAATATTTTTGGAAAATTTACCAACTGATCACAAACAAAAGATATATAAATAAATAAGCCTATTAAAGCTACATATAGCAATCCGACTATAGGAGCAAATATTATTTTTATTTTCCAGTTTCCAACTGCTACTTTGTTTATCAGGTTTATCCATTTACCTATTAAAGACATTAGCTTATCCTTTAATTAAATTTTATAAGTATTTTATCTTATTTTTCCGGTTAATTCATTAAACAAAACATTCAATGTATTTTTAATACAGAGCATGTTCCGTTGAAGCAATCCGATTCCATATCTCCTCGTACCTGGATGGAATTTGGTTTTAGGAAACCCCATGAAATCTGATTTTTTGAAGTAATTATGTGGAAGAGTCCGTTGCTGAGCATAGCAGCAATATTATAAAAATCTGCCCGGAAAGGTTCTCTGTATGATTTTCTTATAATTTCATAACCTTTAAGAAGAGCAGAACGCGATAAACCCATTTCAGCAAGACTCACGCTTGAAGGAATCGGATGGTCAAACCAGGAAGCATTTACAGGATGAAAATCTTCTGACCGGGACTCAAGCCAAGTTTCATCCTGTCTGAATGATTCGGTATATGCTGCCATTGAAGTCATTTGAGCTTCCCAGGTTTTATCATTTTCATAGAGAAATGTAATTGCTGTCAGTACAGCAGCTGCATCAAAAAGAAAATTCTGATTCTGCGTTTCATTTTTATAAAGAGAATGGCCGAGTGTTTTACCGTTCCAAAAAATTTCCATCAGGCGTTTCATAATACCTGAAGCCTTATCCTCGAGTTCAGGCTTTTCAAGAAAACGGGAAGCCTGAGTCATAGCAATTGCAGTTAAAGCATTGATGCCGCAGAGAATTTTTTTGTCCATATCCGGCTGAACCTTGAGCTTTCTGATAGAAAGAAGTTTATTTTCAATCGGAGCAATACTGATTTCAATTTTTTTAATCAGATGAATTTTCCCTTCAAAATTTCCTGCCTTTTCAATATTGTAAACTTCGCACAGCTGACTGAATTCTTCATCAGAAAGTTCTTTTTTTAATTCATCATAATCCCATAAATACGTAGCTCCCTCGGAATGTTCAGTATCAGCATCGTGTCCTGATATATACAGTCCGTTATCTTCAAAGCTTTCGTCAAGGCATCGCAGAATATTCTCTGCCATGATTTTATATTCGCTTTTACCGAGAGTTTTATACGCAAGGCAGTAACACCACAGAGCCATGGCCTGATCGTAGAGCATCTTTTCAAAATGCGGAATTGTCCATTCACGATCTACACAGTATCTGAAAACACCGCCCTGAAGATGATCATTCAAACCCCGCAGGCACATAGCATCAAGAGTATTGCTGCATACTTTCCTGACTTCAATTTTATCATTGATGGAAAGTGAATATAATAGAAATAAAAGTGTAGTATGCGGCGGAAATTTCTGAGTTTGCCCGAACCCGCCGTGTAAAGGATCAGCAAATCTTACAAGGCTGATAATAAGATAATATTCCTCTGCAATAGGAGGAGTTTCCTCATCTGCAATAAATGGTTTTATATTGCCTGGATTTTTTTTATAATAGTCATTAACTTTCTGCGCAATAGTCAGAAATGATCCCATAGAACCGTTTGATTCAGCAGGCGCGTATGTGAGCGCAAAAAACGGATTAATATCCGGAGTTAAAAAAACATTTAAAGGCCAGCCTCCGCTTCCACTTTGCGCAATTATATAACTCATTAAAAACTGATCTATATCCGGACGCAGTTCCCGGTCAACTTTAATGCATATAAAATTCCGGTTCAGGTAATCTGCAGTTTCTTTATCTGAAAATGCTTCAGCAGCCATTACGTGGCACCAGTGACAGGTTGCATAACCTATAGAAACAAAAATAGGCTTGTTCTCCTGAACTGCCGCCTCTATTGTTTCCGCGCTCCATTCCTGCCACCAAATTGGGTTATCTTTATGCTGCTGCAGATATGGAGATAGTGATTTATCGAGATTATTCTTTCTGATGTTTGTCATGATAATAAAATTATATTTTATAGAAAGCAGTGCAATAACTTTTTTACTTGCTTTTTCATATTGTTTTCAATATAATTATTAGCAATAAGCTATAAAATTTTAACGGAGGTATCACATGGATCAAGGCGGAGGAAGTGTATTCAGCAGTGTTCTTTATGGTTTAATTTTCATTGCTTATATTGCAGGAATGTGGAAAATTTTTGAAAAAGCCGGGAAACCCGGCTGGGCAGCATTAATTCCGATTTATAATTTTTATATTTACCTGCAGATTATAAATAAGCCGACCTGGTGGCTTGTACTATTTTTAATCCCTCTTGTAAATATTGTAATTTTAGTTATAATGTCAATGGAATTAGCAGTATGCTTTGGTAAAAGTAAAGGATGGGGAGTTGTTCTGCTTGTACTTTTCGGATTTGTAGGATATCCGCTTCTTGGTTTTGGTGATGCATCTTATTCAAAACCAGCAGGAGCTTAATTAAAAATTTAACCCTTTACATCCCCCTTGGCAAGGGGGATGTTATTTAATCCTGTTAAGAATCATTTTTTTCACTTCAAGATAATTTTCTTTTTTATTCCCTTTTAAAAATTTTCTGATATTTTCAGATGTGTCGGAAATAATAACATCTGCAGGTGTTTTAATTTTTTTGTCCTTGCTTGTTGAATATTTAACTTCACCTTTAATAAGCTTTTTTTCAACCGCATCTACAAAAAATTCAAATTTCATCTGCCTCAACTCAATAGTATTATTGTTGTCCTTTATCTGATAATTTATAAATATAAAGTTTTTTGATAAATCCAGTTTTTGGGAATCGCTGGTGGTGGCATTAATATTTAAAAACTTCTCTTCTCCAAGAAAAGACGGATATGCAAAAATTTTCCCTTCATCATATTTAAAACTGGAATCAGCTCCGGTAATGTCCAGATACCCATCCTTGCGGATTCTAATAAATACATATACTTTTTCATTTGAATCCAATCCATACCATAATCCCGGCAGTGCAGCATCAATCGAAGATTTATTTTTTATATCAATTGGATTATCTGAAGTTACTGTTTTACATGTTGAAAACAGGAAAAGGATAGAAACAACTGATAATAATATTTTTATTTTATTCATAAATTTTCTCCGGTAATAATATATTTATAGCAGTTAATAAATTTATTAGGACTTTGCGAATTCATCAGAAATTTATTTTTTATCGTATTATCCAATTATATCGATTGTCAAGATGAAATTTTATGATTGCTTTTTATTGATTTAATTTTTCCATATACCATAAGCTTTATTAATTATTTGTGAGGAAATTTTGATTAATATAAATCAAAGAAAAGCCCGCGATTTTGAATCTTTGGAAACAACCGGTGAAATATTTGAAGTATTGAAAACTAAATTCAGCAACAGGAAACTTTTTATGCGTTTTTCTGTAGAAAAAACTGAAATACTGATAAATAGTTTCAACGAAGATAACACAATAAATATAATAACTGATCCGGATTATCAGCATAATGGTAAACTTAGCGTTTACGGTTTATCTGATAAATATATTGAAATTGACCTTGATGTTATTGAAGATATTGGTAATGGAAATTATAAATGCAGAATAACAAGTTCAAGGCGCGCAACACAGGGAAGAAAGGACCTTCGATTTAAAGTAACTCCTGAGCAGGTTATAGCAACAAATTTTAAAATATCAAAAAGCTCAATTGATGTTGCTGATTTTAAAATACCCACTGGTATAAAAGTTCTTTTAGATCAATTCCAGTCTGCTAATTCAAAAATAAGCGATATTATAAAAGTTGATGTTTTGTCTTCTAATGAGAATGATCAAATTCTAAAAGCTATAAAAAAAACCGGGAAAAGCCTTTTTATCTCAAATGCATCGGATATTGAATCTTACAAGGCTATAACAGAAGATTTTATTGATCTGCATACACTTTATGGCAATGACCTGGATTCTTTCATGAGACAAAATATTTCAAAAGGATATAAATCCATCGTTATAGTCCCTCTAATTTATATTACTGAAGAAGAAAAATCAGTTTCATTTGCATACATTCAGGTTATTTCAAAGTCAGACTTTTTAGGGATAGACAAGGTAATTGAATTGAAGGAGCATTCTTTCAAACTGATTGACAGGATCAGGGATGCCAATACAAATCTGATAACCGTAAATCAATTTCTGGTAGATATAAGCCGCGGTGGGGCAAAGATCAAAATAACAGATGAAAATCTTAAAAAATATATGGTTAAAGCCCGTGGGTTTATATTTGATATTATTTTTAAACTTCAGGCACCTATAACAATTTATGGCGATATTAAGTCAACAATCAGCGATGATAAAGGTAACCTGTTTATTGGTGTTGATTTTGCAGGGAATACATCCCGTAAAGATCAGATGAAAAGATACTATTCAATTCTCAAACCAATGGAAGCAGATTACAAAGAAAAACTGATGAAATCAATGAAACCATAAATAAAAAATATTATTCCTGCTCTCAGACTTATTCGTTTTTTTTCTTCCGGAAACAGGTTATTAAAAAAAAATTGACAAATAGCGCTTGTAAACTGATTTATTATAACTTCTTTTATTAATGGAATACTCCTCTTAAAGTGGCGGGGTATTAATCCTATAGAGATTAACCAGAAGAATAAAAACGAGGAAAAAATGGATTATTCAAAAACAGTAAATCTGCCGGAAACTGATTTTCCCATGAAGGCAAACCTGCCCGAAAAAGAACCGAAGATTCTTGCAAAATGGGAAAAAGAAAATATTTACAAAAAGATACTCGGCGCCCGCAGCAGCGCTGAAAAATATATTCTGCACGATGGACCTCCATATGCTAATGGGCACATTCATATAGGTCACGCATTGAACAAGGTTTTAAAAGATGTAATTGTTAAACATAAATCCATGATGGGATTTTTCGCTCCGTATGTTCCCGGATGGGATTGTCACGGTTTACCAATTGAACTTAATGTGTCCAAAGAGCTTGGCGACAAAGCAGCTTCAATGTCAAAATCGGACATTCGAAGCAGATGCAGGGTTTTTGCTGATAAATTTGTTTCAATTCAGATGGAGGAGTTTAAAAGGCTAGGAGTTTTCGGTGATTATGAAAACCCATATAAAACAATGACCAAAGATTACGAAGCAACGATTGTAGAAGTTTTCGGCGGTTTATTAAAAGAAGGATATATTTATAAAAGTAAAAAACCGATCTACTGGTGCCCCACATGCGTAACAGCGCTTGCGGAAGCTGAAGTGGAATACGCGAATCACACATCAAGCTCAATATTTGTAAAATTCAAAGTAGACCCCAGGTCCGTTAAAACAGCAGGGATTGATGCTGATAAACTTTTTGTTGTTATATGGACAACAACACCGTGGACGCTTCCAGCAAATCTCGCTGTATGCTTTCATCCTGATTTTCAGTATTCAGCGTATCAGATTGATAATGAATTTTATATAATAGCTAAAGGTCTTGTTGAAAAGTTTGTTGAAATTAACGGGAAAAAAATCACAAAAGAAATTTCATTGAAAACCGCAGATATTGAATCACTGAATGTTCGACATCCTTTTATCGACAGGGAATCAAAAGTTATTTTCGGAGATCACGTTACACTGGATCAGGGAACCGGCGTTGTTCACACAGCTCCAGGGCATGGTCACGAGGATTATGTCGTAGGTTTGAAATACGGTCTTGAAGCTTACTGCCCTGTTGACGATCAGGGAAAATTTACAGATGACTTTCCTCAGATGAAAGGGGTACATGTTTTCAAGGCTAATCCTCTTGTAATAGATGTTCTTAAAGAGAAGAACGCACTCATATCAACAAGCGAACTGGAGCATTCCTATCCGCATTGCTGGAGATGTAAAAAGCCGCTGATCTACAGGGCAACAGAGCAGTGGTTTTTTCAGATCGATCATAAAGATTTGCGCAAAAAAGCAATAAAAGCTGTTGATGAAACGCAGTGGATTCCATCGTGGGGAGAGTCGCGTTTCAGATCAATGGTTGAGACAAGACCGGACTGGTGTCTGTCAAGACAGAGATCCTGGGGAGTTCCGATTCCGTCTTTCAAATGCGCAAAATGCAATAAAATAAATATGACTCCGGAAAGCGTTATGTTTTTTGCGGAGATAGCCAGAACTAAATCCATTGATGAATGGTTCAGCGATGATATTAAAAACCTGATACCTCCGGATACAAAGTGCAGCTGCGGTTCTTCAGAATTTATCAAGGAATTTGATATTCTTGACGTGTGGTTTGATTCAGGCGTTTCACACTTTGCAGTTCTTGATTCGCGTTCTGATCACAGGTGGCCAGCTGATATGTACCTTGAAGGCAGCGACCAGCACAGGGGATGGTTTCAGTCATCTATATGGCCTGCTCTTGCTTTAAAGGGTCACGCGCCATATAAAACAGTTCTAACTCACGGTTTTGTTCTGGATGACCAGGGCAAAGCAATGAGTAAATCAGTTGGAAATGTTATACCACCGGAAAAAATTATAAAGCAGTTCGGTGCTGATATTTTAAGGCTCTGGGTTTCCTCCGAGGATTACAGAAACGATCTGAGAATCGGCATGGATATGATGAACCAGGTTGCTGATTCCTACAGAAAGATCCGGAACACATTCAAATTTATAATCGGCAATCTCGGGGATTTCAAAGAAAGCGATTCCGTTCCATATGAAAAACTTTCCGATCTCGACAGATGGGTTCTGCATAATCTTTATCTTCTTTTTGAAAGTGTGATAAGCCATTACGAGAAATTTGAATTTCATCTTGTTTACAGAAAGATTCTGAATTTCTGCGCAGTAGATCTTTCTTCAATTTATTTCGATGTCTCAAAAGATATCCTATATGTTGATATTAAAAATTCGCAAACTAGAAGATCAACACAGACTGTTTTAAACGAAGCTTATAAAGTTCTGCTCACTCTCATTGCGCCGGTTCTGCCTTTTACTGCAGAGGAAATATGGGAGTTTAATAAAAACAGCGGATCAATTCACGAGCAGAAATATTATCAGCCGGATAAAAAGTTTTTCAGCAAGGATGTCGAAACCAACTTCGGAGGAATAGTTAATGCCAAACAGGATCTTTTAAAGGCAGTTGAGATTCTCCGCAGGGATAAAGTCATCAGAGCTTCTCTCGAAGTAGAAGCTTCTATATGCCCGAAAAAACCTGAATTAAAAAAATCACTGATCGAAATGGGCGATGAGCTGAAAAGATTTTTCCAGATTGCAGATGTTTTAATTACAGATAAAACGGATGATATGGTTGAATATGATACTATTTTTCTCAAAGTGTCAAAAGCTGACGGGAAAAAATGTGTAAGGTGCTGGAACTTTACTAAAAAAATTGGTACAGACACAGATCATCCCGAGCTTTGTCCGAGATGTACAGAAATAATAAAACAAATTTAAGGTATAATTAATGAAAAAACACTTAACTGCTCTTGCAATAATTGCATCAACTCTGACTCTTGATGTTGTAACAAAAATGCTCATAGTTAAAAATTTCTGTTCACCGGATGTTTTTGTTTTTAATTCAGGATGCTTCCATGAACTAAATTACCTCAACGGGTTTGTTAGGCTTTCACTTATATATAATCAGGGTGGTGTATGGGGTATTTTTCAGGGATACAAAACTGTGTTTCTTATAATATCAATCATAGTTCTTACAATTATGATCGGATATTATTTTTATGAAAAAAATAAAACCTGGCTTTTTACTCTTGCAATGGCTTTCATTGTTTCAGGCGCTCTTGGTAATATTCTCGACAGGCTAATGAAGGAAAGAAGAGGCGTTGTTGATTTCATTTCGCTTGGTGTTGACGGTTTTTACAGATGGCCTTCATTCAATGTTGCAGATTCCTGCATTATAACAGGTGCTTTTCTTCTTGTAATAGTTTTTTACAGGGATGAAAAGATGAAAAAAAGAGAAATCCTCTCAAAATGAAAAGAATATCAAGAAACGATCCCTGCTGGTGCGGAAGCGGGCTTAAATATAAAAAATGCCATATGGAAAAAGATCAGGAAAATGGAACTTATTCAAAAAGTATAAAGCCTGCTTCCGGTGTGATAATTAAAACTGAAGAACAGATTGCCGGCATCAGAAAAGCTTCCAAAATGACAAGAGATGTTCTTGATGAAACAGCCAGGTTTGTTAAAGAAGGAATAACTACAGAAGAACTGAATGAAATAGCACACGAATTCACGTTAAAAAAAGGCGGGATTCCGGCTCCACTTGATTATCATGGATATCCAAAAAGCATCTGCACCTCACTTAACAATGTTGTCTGTCACGGCATACCTGATCAAACAAAACTGAAAAGCGGAGATATAATTAATGTCGATGTCACCTGCATTGTAGACGGCTATTTCGGCGATGCAGGCAGAATGTATCTGATAGGTGAAGTTTCTGAAGAGAAAAAAAAGCTGGTTGCTGTTGCCAGGGAGTGTCTATATATAGGCATCCAGCATGTACAGCCATTCAGAGATATGGGCGAGATTGGATATGCTATTGAAACTTACGCTGCACAGCACGGATACACTGTTGTCCGCGATTACGGCGGGCACGGTATCGGCATGCGTTTTCATGAAGAACCTCACGTTCACCATTACGGAAGCAAACGCAGAAACATTCCAATGCTTCCCGGAATGATATTCACAATCGAACCCATGATAAACACAGGCGGACACGGCACAAAACTTATGTCCGATGGCTGGACTGCTGTTACTGCAGACGGTTCATTATCCGCGCAGTGGGAACATACAGTGCTTGTAACTGAAACAGGTTCGGAGATTTTAACTGAATGACAATAACCCCGGGCAATCCTGAAATTGAAAATTCTGAATATAAAAGGGAACTGGGTCTTTTCGCTTCTGTATCAATCGTAATTGGAAAAATTATAGGCTCCGGAATTTTCAGAACTCCGGGGCCCATCATGGCTCTTGCCCTTTCAACATCTCTGTTCGGCCTCGTGTGGCTTCTTGCTGGAGTTATTACAATACTCTGCGCAATGATCTATGCTGAACTTGTAGCAATGCTTCCTAAATCCGGCGGGCCGTATGTATTTTTAAAAGAAGCATATCATCCGGTATGGGCATTTCTTAGAGGATGGGCAATGTTTTTTGTTTCCGAGACAGGCTCAATAGCAGTTGTAGCTTTAGTATTTGCAGAATATTTAAATGCTCTCTGGGCTGTATTTTTCGGTGAGTATTTTTCTAAATTTTATGTGGTTGCTATAGCTCTTGCAGCAATATGGATATTAACTGTTGTGAATTTCTTCGGAGTATATGTTTCAGGAATCATACAGAGTATTTTCAGTTCAGCAAAAATTATTGCTATAGGCGGAATTATAGGCGCTGCATTTGCTTCATCTAAAGGAAATTTCCATAATTTTACAACTGACTTCTTTCCGAAAGAATTCACCTGGGAAACATTTCTTGCTTTAGGCGCGGCAATGCGTCTTGCATTTTTTACTTTCAGCGGATGGGAGGGCTCAACCTATGTTGCTGAAGAAGTTAAAAATCCTAAAAAAAATCTTCCGCTTTCGCTCTTTTTGGGAATTACCGGGGTAATTCTTTTATATGCAGGAGCAAATATTGCATATATATATATTCTACCAGTAGAAGTAATGAAGGGCTCAACACTTGTGGCTTACGATGCAATGAAAACAGCGCTTGGTGGAGCCGGAGGAATTTTTATTTCTTCTGCAGTAATGCTGAATACGTTCGGTAATGTAAGTACACAGATTTTCTGCAAGGCAAGAACATGGCAGGCAATGTCCAGGGACGGTCTATTTTTTAAAAGTCTCGAGAAGCTTAGCCCTAAATTTAAAACACCGAATAATGCTTTAATTGCACAGGCTGCATGGGCTTCAGTTCTTCTGATTTTTGCCTCTTCTGCAAAAAATTCATATGAAGCAATTATTGATTTTTTCTCTGCAAACGGTACAATATGGAATATCATGACATTCTATTCCATACATCTGCTTAGAAAAAAATATCCTGATATGGAAAGACCTTACAAAGCCTGGCTTTATCCTTACAGCCTGATTGCAGTAATATTTTTTTACGCCATTTATCTTGCTGTATCATTAATCACTGCATTCAAAGCATCAATGATGGGAATTCTTTTAACTTCTACAGGACTGCTTTATTACTGGTTTTTTATACATAAGAAAAATAAAGAATAGCTTCAACACCCCTGCCCTGCGGGCATCTCCCCTTAGTAATAAGGAGATTAAAAAGTTAAGAAAAATTAGTATTCCCCCTTACCAAGGGGAAACGGAAAGGGGGTCTTTGGAATAAATTATTTTCCCTGAAAGTTTTTATACGCAGTAATTTTCCGCTTAATAAAAAGATAAGAAAATTCATTTTTCCAGCATTTCTTCAGTTTCAGCATTTGAGTATATAAATCTGATATTTCAGCTGAAACTTTCTTCACCTGAAGAGTTTTTTTATCCATTACTGATAAATTAGTAATGAAAAGATTTCTATTAAAAATAGACAAAAACCTAGTGGAATCCGGAGATAAGGCAGAATCCTCACCTTCGAGTCCTGTTTGTATAATTTGCGATGTCAATGGATAATAAAAATTAACAAGCTGACCTTTTAAAAATGAAAAAGCTTTTGTTTGATTTGAATAAACGAGTCCTGTATTAAAAGAATCATCTGCTATAATTTTTTCGAAGTCATATTTAATATTATATATAATAGAACGAAAAGAACCTGGCCCGCCTTTTCTGTAAGCTATACTATTATTATCAACCCAGAAAAATTCTATAGAAGAAGATATATTATCAATAACTTTACTTTCCTGATCTCCGTGTATTATTGCTTTATAATTTCCAGCCTGACCGCATAAAACAGCAAATTTATTTCCGTCAGGTGACTGATACGCAAGTATATTTGAATCTCCTGATTTAATTTTTTCATATACACTGCTTTTAATTATCAGCTTTTCATATCCCGAGTCAGGGAAAAATTCAAATATTCCTGCTTTTTTCTCCAGAAATATAGATTGCCCTGAAAAGGAAACTGTAAAATCAGCAAAAAGATAATTACTTTTAAAAAACATAATCTGTTTCTGATATATTTTAATTACAACTATAAACGCTGAAGTATTTGCATTTTCATCAATTGTAAATTTTTTTAATACGGCAAATTTTCCTGACTGTGAAGCTTTGAAATAAGTTACAGTTCCGTCGAATCGGGTTATTTCTGTGCGCGTATGCTTTACAGTATCATATAAATAAATGATGTTGATTTTTTCCTGTTCTTTAATATATACAATTTCTCTTCCATTCATCCATTCAGCAAATGCAATATTTTTATCGATAAATCCTGCTCCTGCATTTTTGATTGCATCTATTTTTTTATCAATAATCTTTGCATAGATTGGACATGATTCCTGAATGTAAATTTTATCCAGATCAATGTCTCTTGAATAAAGAGGATTTGAAACAATTAAAAAAAATACAGATAATAGTTTTATTATTATCTGTATTTTTTCCCTTCTAATTATAAAACTTATTATTTTTTTCAAATTCAAATAAACAGCAAATTTTTATTGAGCCGGAGCAGTATCTTTCTTTTCTTCCGGGTTAACACTTTTTTCAGCAGATGATTCAGAACTCTCTTTTTTTTCCGGCGTATCTGAAGCTGCTTCTGATTTTTTTTCTTCCGGTTTTACAGTGTTTTCATTTGCCTGATCTTTTTTTTCCGGTTCTGAAATTTTTTCATCCTTCTTCTTTATGCTTTTTTCAGGATATGGAGGTATAATAAATCTCTGGCCGGGAAATATCAAATCAGGGTCCTTGATCTGCTGTTTGTTTGCTTTATATATTAAAGGCCAGAGTCTTGCGTTTTTATAAACAATCAGCGAAATTCTCCACAAGCAGTCCGTATTTTTTTTCCTGTACTTAACTATATAAATTTTTTCATCCGACGCAATCTTTTCTGAATCTATTCCTGAAACCATTGAGCCTGAATCTTTTTCAAGAGCTATTGATATTGAATTCAGAAGAGCTTCAGATTCATCTGCCTTGGACATTGACAGCTCAAGCGCGCTTTCATCATAATATTTTTTTGATTCATTAAGTATTGATTCAGCATCGTCAAAATCAGCAGTAAATTTTTTTTCTTTATCAGATAATTTAACTTTTTCAAACAGATTTTCAACAGATTTAATTCTTTCAAGAGCAGATCCCCTGTTTATTTTTGCCCTTGCAGCAGCAAGAATCTTTTCAGCCTCAAGTATTTTTTGTGAAGTGTTTTCTGAATCATCAGCAGTTAAATAAGCATCAGCGTCATTTAAAGAAACTGCTGCACTGCTTAATTCCTGCTCGGCAAATTCATTACCTCTGTTTTGAGTAAGAACTTTAATTTCTTCACGCATAACAGCAATTGATTCCCTTGCAGATATTTTAAGAATTTTAACTTTTGCTGTATTTAGTTTATTTTCAGCTTCAGTTAAATTTGCTGAAGCAGATTTTAAATTTTCAGCTGATATGTCAGCTCCAGCTGAAGCAAGAAATTTATCTGCTTCTAGCAGTTCAGTTTTCCCTTCATCTGCCCACTTACTGGATTCGAGTTCATTTTTCCTTGCAGTTAGAATCTTTTGCTTTTCTTTAATACCAGGCAGTGCAGCCAGGCATAATTCTTTCGCTAGAATGAAAACAGGTTTAGCTTTTTTTGAATCAAGATATGATTCCCAGAATTGTTTAGATGTATTGGAATCTGCTGCTTTCTTTAAAGTCTCATTAGCCATTTTATATTCTTCTGCTGCATAAACTTCCGGATTTAAATTCTGAAGATCATCCTTGGCTTTTTGTGCTTCATTTAATGAATCTGCAGCAAGTTTTGGCAGAGAATTGTTTATAGCTGTTTCAGAAGCCTTTGCTGAATTTATTGCTTCATCTTTTGCTTTTTTTACATCTTCTTTTTTAAGATAATCGTGCGATAACAGTAAAAAAGCTTCTGCTTTTTTTAAATTTTCCGGATCGTATTTATCAGCTTTAACCTCGTATGATCTTTTTATTCCGCTTTTTGCTGAGTTCATTTCTTTAATTGGAATTTCAATCTTGCATGATAATACAAAAATAGACATTGATATCAGAAGAAGTAATAAAGTTTTTTTCATGGAATTGCCTCTGGGAAAAATTAGAGATTTTAAATTACTGTTTATATTATATAATAATGGTTTATTGAATTTGTCAATATAATTTAAATTCTTTTCTTGACGAAAGTTCAAAAGCAGCATGTAATAAAAATACATGCATTATCATTTTTAATAATTTACTATATTTAAAATACTTTTAATAAATAAAAGGATATAAAATGAGCAGAATTATTCTTATCCTTGAATTGATGCTTGGAGCGCTTGCTCTGTCAATATATCTCGGCGGTGGAAACATACTGTCATTTGCTGCTCTTTCCCCGTTTCTTCTTATACTTATTTTCCCGATATTAGCTGCACTTGCAATATGGCCTCTGAATCAACTAATTTCAGCATTCCGCAATTCTGTAAGCGGAAACTCTCTAAAGCAGGCAGACCTGAATTTACAGAAAATCCTGGATTTCTGTGAGAAAATATCTTCTTTAGGTGTTTTTATCGGGCTGCTTGTGAGACTTATTATTCTTCTGCTGAATACAGATAAAATTTCTTTTGAAAGGCTGAATATCATCGGCAATCATGCCTTGACTGGAGTTATTGCTGCACTTATAATTGCAATACTTCTGAAACAAATGAGCGTAATTTTCAATAAAAAAACCACAGCTTTCTCAGAAAGAAAAGGCCCGGATCAAACTGCATTAAAAAATTTATGTGATAATTACGGAATAACAATGAGAGAAAAAGAAATTATTAAAATGATATCAGTTGGTTCATCAAACAGAGAAATCAGCCGGATGCTTGAAATAACTGACGATACAGTTAAAAATCATGTATATAATATTTTCAGAAAAACAGGGGTAAAAAACAGGAACGGCCTTGTAGGGCTGCTTCTGGATGAAAAAAAATCAATGAATTCATAGGAGTTTACTCCCATATTAAATTTTTTTGCAAAACTAGGAAATTACTCCCATTTACAAATTTATTTTCACGGACTATATTAGCCTTATACCGGAAAAAGCTGGATGCAGTTATTCAAAAAATATGTACTATCCTCTTCTTCCGGAAAAAATATTGGAGGTTTTATATGATACGATTTCTAATTTTCATATTTCTAGCTTTTGGAGCAGTGATACTTGCAGTCGCACTTGAAGGATTCAACCCGATCAATTTACTCGGATTTTCAGCACTACTTGTAGCTGTAAGCATTCCGATAATATCATCATTCGGAGTATGGAAAGCAGCTGAAGTGGTTTGTGCATGGAAAGATCCTTTTTCAAAAAAGAAAAAAGATTCATTCCCGGTTTCAATGAAAATACTTAAATTCCAGGAAAAGTTATTTTATATTTCAGGAGTAATAGGCCTTATTCTCGGGTCAATTATAGTCCTGAACAATATAAAATTTTATCAGACAATTGAAAGAATCTGTTTTGGAATCGCTGCCACTTTAATCTGTCCATTATACGGACTTCTCTTTGCTGCGATAATGCAGGTAATGCGTGCGCGAATTGGCAATGCAATCAGCAAATGATAAAAAAATGCCCTCTTTTTTTTATAATGCAGAGGGCATATATCTTTTTTATTTTTTATAATCAGTTATAAAATCTTTAACAGATTTAACTGTTTCAATCGGCTTATCAAGATATGTCAGGTGCCCTGCATCTTTTATAACAATTGGTTTAACATTTCTGATTTCTTTAGAAAAAATATCAATGCAGGAAACATCAAAAATCCTATCCTTGTCACCGAATATTACAAGTGAAGGAGAATCAATTTTTTTCAGATATTTCCTCAACATATCCCATCCCTCAGAATCAATTTCATCTTTAAAAGTTTTTTTATTAAAATCATATCTTGTTGCTACAGCTGCGGTTATGTATGATTTTAAATGATCCGGAACTTTTTCAGGTTTATTTGAACCATATGCTACTGTTTCATCAAAACCTTCTGTTGTTTTAAATACCAGCGGATTCTCGCCCTTCTGATAAGCTTTCTGGAAATCACTTTTAGTTTTTGATTCAACTCCGAATGGCCCTATTAAAGTTAAAGATTTTACCTTGTCAGGATGCTGGCTCGCATAAACTGCACTAATAGCTCCTCCCATTGAAACTCCAACTATATGAAAAGACTCAAGCTTTAATGCTGTAATAAATTTATGAAGTCTTTCTGCCTGATTGGTTACAGTGTAATGTTCTCCATCAACAGGCAATGTTTCACCAAAGCATGGAAGATCAGGCGCAATTATTCTATAGGACTTGCTCATTAAAGGTAGCATATTACCCCATAGATCTTTGCTTAAGCCGAAGCCATGAATCAATAGAACAGTTTCCCCTTTCCCACCATCAAGATAAACCCAGTTATGTTTTTCTGCCTTAATTTCATATCTTGTCATTCCTGCAGAAAATCTTGCGAATTTCGTTGATGTTTCTAATATAAAGCCGGGAAATGAAAAATAAATACCAATAAATAAAAATAGTAAAAGAGTAGCAGGAGCAATTACAAATCTTTTTAATGTTTCCATTCTATAACCTCATATCTATATAAATTTAAAATAAATGCTTCAGAGATAATCCGACATATGGTCCGCCAAGAGCCAGGCTGAATGCAGCTGGAGATGAATAATTTGCAGGAAAAATATATCTATAGCCAACGTCAATACCTGCATAAAATTTCCCGAATACCCTGTAATATAATGCTGCATTTCCAGCTATAACAAATGCAGATGATCTGTAATCAGTTATATTGTATCTATATCTTATCGATACAGCATAACCGGGAATAGCGTTTATGCTTAGAAGCAGTTTGTCGTCTAAAAATTTTACAGCATACCCAATGAGTATAGAAGGAATTACTGCCAATACAGAAGCATTCTGATCATTCACTGCATAATCTCTGAACTGCATGTGATCATATCTGAATCCGATCTGAAGTCCGAAATCAAATAAATATCCTGCATCTCCATTGATATATGATATATAATCAATTTTAGGATTATAGCCCGTATTTGGATCTATAAACTGCCATTCATAGCCTAAAGTAAAAAAAACACCTGCAAATGAACTGGTTGAAAATAAAAAAATAATTGCTGCTGATATTATAATTTTTTTAATCATATTTTCCATTGTTTTAATGATACTGAATTTTAAATTATATTTATTGTTACGATGTGTATTAGAAATCAATTAAAAAATTTAAAACATTAATATATTTAATTTTTAAATTCAATCTATTAACTCTTAATTTACATAATTTATAGAAATAAAATCATTTTCAATCCTAAATATTTTAATAAAAAAATACTTATTTAAGAAAAAAATATCTTACTTGACACATCTTCAGTATACATCCGCCATTATATTATATTTATTAGAAATGAATTTTCAGCAATACTGCTTTTTCTCCACATAAATAAATTTCCAAGAAAATTTATTTATGTGGAGAAAAAAATCCGGTATGCTGCAAATCAATATAAAAAACAATAAACAGCAGGGTGGATATATGCGTATAGTTCCGGTAATAATGGCAGGCGGTGCAGGAACAAGACTGTGGCCTATGAGTACAGATGATAAACCAAAGCAGTTTCATAATATTTCCGGAAATGGGACTCTGCTTGAAGAAACAATAAACCGCCTTAAATCGCTCTCACCAGAAGAGATAATGATTGTGACAGCTAAAGCCTATGATAAACTTTCTCTGGATGAAATTAAAAAAAGCGGCTTAAAGGGTGAAATTCTATGCGAGCCTCAGCCTAAAAATACAGCTGCTGCAATATATTATTCTGCTTATTATCTTAATAAAATATATCCTGAATCAATTATGATTGCTCTTCCTGCTGACCACTATATAAAAAATGAACCTGCATTCACAGAAGTTCTCGATCTTGCAGTTATTGAAGCCGGGAAAGGAAAGCTTATCACAATAGGAATAAAACCGACTTATCCAGAAACCGGCTATGGGTATATTCAATCTGAATCAGGTTCAGCAAAAATTCTTAAAGTAGAAAAATTTGTAGAGAAACCGGATATTGATAAAGCAAAAAAATATATAGCTTCAGGAAATTTTTTCTGGAACAGCGGAATATTCATCTGGAGAACTGATGTGATAATTGCTGAATTCGCAAAACAGATGCCGAAGCTTGTAAATGCATTTAAAAAGCTTGATAAATTCAGCCCGGAAGAAATTTCCAAAGATTCTGAAGCTGTCTGGAAAACAAAAAATGAAATTTTCAGTGAAATCGATTCTGTTTCAATTGATAGCGGAATTTTAGAAAAAGCACAAAGCATCGCAGTGATTCCCGGCGATTTCGGCTGGGCGGATCTTGGAAGCTGGAAAGCTGCAGATGATATTCTTCCATGTGACGAAAATTACAATAGAAGCCCGGTTCGTGAAAATACAATCTTTGTTAATTCGAGGGAATGTTCATCTTTTGCAGAAGAATGCTCAGTTGCAATAGTTGGCCTTTCAAATGTTGTTGTAGTTCAATCAGGTAATAATATTCTTGTTATGAACAAAGATTCATCTCAGGATGTACGCAAGGTTGTAGAGATAGTTAAAAAGAAAACCAAGTAAATAAATAGCGGAGTTTTAATGTTTGATAAATATGTTTTCCTGATAGAGAATAAATCAAAATTAGTTCACTTTTTTTTAACTATCCTATGGCTAACTGCTGCATCTATTACCGGTTATTTAGATTACAAAATCAGTTATTTTGATTTTTTTATTTTCTATGCAATCATACTGGTTTTTTCTTCAATGTTTATAAGCACATACGATGGAATTGCAGCATCAATAATAATTGGAGTTGTTAATTATTTTGGAAACAAAGAACATTTAATAGGTGCTTCAGATTTTCTGCTTTATCTCAACTTTTTCCTGAACTTCCTGGTTTTTTTAATTATTGCTTTAATAGTAGGCCAGACCCGCAAATCACTACTTAAAGAAATGACCCTCTCAAGAACAGATTATATGACCGGAGCTGTTAATAAAAGATTTTTCACTGAAATTCTCGGACAGGAAATAGACAGAATGAAAAGAGGAGGCCATCCGTTCTCTCTTGTTTTTATTGACATGGATAATTTTAAAAAAGCAAACGATACATTCGGTCATTCAGCCGGAGATTCTATTTTAAAAACAGGCGTTATTGTCATGAAATCAATAACAAGAAAAATTGACACTACCTGCAGGCTTGGTGGAGATGAATTTCTGATTCTCATGCCCAATACTGATTCAAAAGATTCACTAATTGTACTTACAAGGCTTCAGGAAAAATTTTTATCAGAAATGCATAAAAATGATTATCCCGTAACTCTTTCAATTGGAGTTGTTGCTTTTAATAATGTACCTGAATCAGTTGATATTGCAATTAAAGCCGGTGATGCTGCAATGTATGAAGCAAAAAACAGCGGTAAAGCTAAAATAATTCAGAAAATTTATAAATAATTTTTCTACGCCTGAATATATCTCATTATTTTTTTGTGAATCTGACCATTTGATGCAATAACATCATCTTTCCATGGTAAATATTTTTCTCCGGTATATCGGGTTACTTTTCCTCCGGCTTCTTCTACTATGATACTTCCAGCTGCAGTATCCCATGGCTGCAGAGTCGATTCCCAGTAACCATCAATTCTTCCGCATGCTACGTAGCACAAATCAAGCGATGCAGCTCCAAGCCGCCGTATATCTCTGACATGAGGAAGAATATTCGCAAGCTGAATAGAATTATTAGAAGATGGATTTTTCTTTTTATATGGAAAACCTGTTGCTATAATCGAATGGCCAAGCTTTTTCGTATTTGAAACATCTATCTGTTCGCCGTTTAAATAGGCTCCGCTTCCGGTCATTGCTTTAAACATTTCATTATGATATGGATCGTAAACAACACCTGCACAAATTGAATTATGTTCTACAGAAAAAATTCCTATTGAAACTGCAAAGTTTGAAATACCGTGAGCGTAATTATTCGTTCCATCAATAGGATCAATATACCATACAAAATCTGTTCCTTTTTCAAAACTGTTGCCTTCTTCTGCAATTATTGAATGTGCCGGAAATTTCTTTTTTATTGCTTCAACAATAAATTTTTCTGAAGCAATATCCATGCTTGTTACAAGGTTAGTCGGGGATTTTTGATTTACTACAGTTAATTTTGACCTGAAACCTTTGAGTATAATTTTACCAGCTTCAAAAGCTGTTTCTTCAGCAAATGATATGATATTTACAAACATCAGTATTTAAAACCAACGCCAAATTGGAAATTGAACTCACTGTGATCACCTACCTGTGAACTCAGCTCAAATAAAAACTTTTCATATAGAAAAACATATTTCCCGATATATTCATCTACTCTTAATGATAAATTGTGGCTATTGCCCCAGAACCCAGAAAAAGGAGCTCCTGTAATCCACTTATTAAAATTCATACCAAACCAGCCCTGCCCGTTTCCGATAAATGAATACGGATCTGTATTCATTAAATTCCTCATATACAATCTCTCTGTGAAATCTATAGAAAAATCAACAACGGGTTTCTGGCTTTTATCAAGAATACTGATTGTTGCACCAAGAGTCAGATCATATACACCCCAGTAGCTTGAGACCATCGCAACATGATCATAAAAGAAATATTCTCTTATTGAAAGGCTTGAATAAATTTTAAATATAGGGTTTACAACATATTGATACTTAAGCAGATACCAGTCCGTATCATATGTATAACCTGTTTTTAAAAATAGAACCGATGGAATTAATCTCGGGTAAATATTAAAGACAAATGAATGAGTTTCTGTTCTGTACCCGAATACAATTCCTACTTTAAAATCTGTTAATTCAAGAATTGTATTAAACGCTGTATTGCCTATATAATGATTAAGCATTATTCCTGCACCGAGAGAAAAATTTGTAAACTTGAAAAGAAAATCCACCGTTTCTGTAGAAATACAGACAGAAGGCATTGTTCCTCCAAGAAAAGGATTTTCCTGCATAATATTTATTTCCCAGGATTTCAATGGGGTAATTTTAAAATTAAAACTCTGTGGTGTATCAAGAATCAGACCTTTGTTTAGAATTAAATTATATACTCCGGTATTTGTATAATAACCGGTTCTAAACATAACATCAAGCCAGGCTGTAATAATTGTATCCTGTTCCTTTTTCTTTTGTTCTTCTAAAATTTTTTTAAACAGCTCTTCATTATCTTTCTTTTTCTTTTCTTCAGCAACCTGTTTCTCTCTTTGAAGCTTTTTCATATATGCATCGGGAAGCCATTTGGGGACTTCTTTATTTTTCTGATCAATTTTTATTACATACTCTCCGACTCTAACTGCATTTTCATAATCAGTTGTTTTATAATATAAATAACCGAGTCTTTCACCTGTAACAATCTGCTTTGGATTTCGTCTAAGAGCTTCCTCATAATTGTTTATTGCCGCTTTTATATCTCCCTTTTCCTCGCTTGCATATGCCCTGTTGTGCAGAACCTTTGCTGTTGAAATATCATATATATCTACAGCCTTATCAAATTCAATTATAGCTTCCGGGAACATCTTTTTTTTACCCAGCTCAATAGCGTTTTTATTCAGCTGCTTAGGGTTTTCTGCAGGATACAAAGAAGGTGCTGTTGTAAAAATTATCAGCATACATGTTATTTTATATAATATATTTTTCATCACACACTTTCGTTCCCGCGAAGGAGAAAATCTATTTTCTTTCTGATTTGATGGTCACTATTTTTTCAGTCTTAAAATGGAATCACTATTTAAAAATTTCCAAGGTTCCCTGATATAATTTTCTGTTGTTTCCATATAAATCTTTATACAAATTTATTTGTATTTTTTAATCATTCTCTGAAGTTCTCTGTCAGATTCCCTTTTCTGGATTGATTCTCTTTTATCATATTCAGCTTTACCTTTAGCAAGCCCGAGCAATAATTTCACTTTCCCGTTTTTAAAATAAAGTTTCAATGGAACCAGGGTATATCCCCTTTCTTTAAGCTTTCCGTTTAATTTTTTAATTTCACTTTTATGGAGAAGAAGTTTTCTTTCCCGAAGAGGTTCATGATTATACCTGTTTCCCTGTTCGTATGGTGTTACGTTCATTCCAGTTATATACACTTCCTCTTTTTTAATAAAAGCATACCCTTCCTGAATATTCACTTTTTTCTGGCGGATAGACTGAACTTCTGTTCCTTTCAATACCATGCCCGCTTCAAAAGTTTCAATCACATGGTATTCAAAATTCGCTTTTTTATTTTTAACTATTTCTTTTATATCGTCTGACATTATATCCTCTTTATTATTCTTTTATCCCCAGAAGCAGTCATGTTTATTTTCTTCAATAATATTAAAAAAACTCTCAAGCGAATCAACTTTATTCCTGACATGAATAGCTGGCCAATGTTTATCAATGCATTGTTTAATATTATTTTCATATCTTCCTGATTCAAATTAACTGAAAGCCGTTTAAGTTTTCCAACCTTGCTGAAAACATTATCCATGATTTAATATACATTAATTCCTTCAGCTTTTCCCGTATTTTTCAATTAAAAAACCAAGCAATGATCCAAGTATCAATGTCATTATTGAAATCGGAATTAAAGTAAAAGGCTCTTTCCATCCTATTAAAACAGCAGTTGGCAGAATTATCAGAAATGATACCACAATACCTTTTACTATAGGTTTTAATTTAATATCCACAATTGAAATAAAAAATCCATTAACTACCCACATAATAAATGCTGAAAAATTTGCATCCCAGGAAAGATTCTGTAAAACCATTGGAATAACATCGATAATTCCTGCCATTATTCCAAATGTAATGCCAGTTCGAATTTTTTTCATAAGTCCTCCTATAATAATTTAAATCAGCAATTCATAGCAATAAAAAGGAAGCTCTCTATTTGGAAAAAAAACCTCTCCTTTCTTTTCGCATCCCATTTTTTCATAAGCTTTTATTAAATCTGGATTACCGCTATAAACATCGAATCGAACTGAATCATATTTATTTTTTTTTGCATAATTTAAAGCAAAATTAATTAATTTCCTGCCTATTCCTTCTTTCTGCAAGTTTACGTCAACAGTCAATCTATGTATAATCAAAGGATTCTTATTTTCTGACCATTGAACAGTTTCCCATTCCTTATCCTGAAATTCATTTAAAACAATTATTGCAATGCTGCGATCATTTTGCTTTATTGTATATAATTCCTTTTTAAAAATATCTTCTGATATAATTGATTTAGATGGATAATTATTATCCCATTGGTAAATTCCATTTTTACGAAGATCACTTACACATGAATTTATCATTAATAAAATATCATCAATATCCTGCTGTTCCCCTAAAATAATTTTCATTGAATAAAAACCATACTTTTAAATAAACAATTATTTCCCTGCAATAACAAGCATTTCAAAATCTTCTGTAGTTAAAATATCCTTTCTGCTGAAAGAACCGAGTTTTGCTCCGAAAATATCAACAGATATAAAACCTAAACTTTTTAAAATCCAGGTAATTTCCGATGGGACATAATATCTTTCGTTGCATACAAGTTCTTTTGCAACACCTGAATCATCAACAATAGTTGTAATATTATGATCGCGGAAAGTCATTAAATCAAAACTGTTTTTATCATAAACAGCATTGTCATTTTTTGAATGAGATGCAAGAAATTCCTTTACTGAATGAAATAGCGGGAAAAGTCCGTTTAGTGTTGTAAAAATAAGTTTGCTGCCGGTTTTTAATGATCTGCCTGCGCTTTGCAGAATCTGGAAATTCATTTCATCAGTTTCCATTAAAGGAAATGCTCCTTCGCAGATCATAATTGCAAGATCAAATTCATTTTCAAATGGTAGATTTCTCGCGTCACCTGTTGAAAAATTAACCTTAACTTTCTGCTCCGCAGCTTTTTCTTTAGCCCGGTTTATCTGTGTTAGTGAAAGATCTATACCTGTAACAGAATATCCCCTTTTAGCAAGTTCAATTGAATGCCTGCCTGTTCCGCAGCCGATATCGAGTATTCTTAAATTTTTATCAGCATTGATTTCTTTTTCAATAAAATCACACTCACCAAAAGTTCCCTGAGTAAAACTTTCCTTGTCATATTGAAGGCCATAATTTTCAAAAAGCAATTCATACCACTGCTTCATATTTCACCTCAGAATATTTATGATTTTAATTCAATAATGGCATCTGCAATTCTGATTCCATCAACTGCAGAGCTGACAATGCCTCCGGCGTAACCAGCACCTTCTCCGGCCGGAAATAAATTTTTATGAGAGACAGATTGAAAATCTTTACCCCGCAGAATTCTAACCGGTGATGAAGTCCTTGTTTCCGCGCCTATAAAGAGAGCCTCTTCCGAAATAAATCCGCGCATCTTTCTTTCAAAATCATTCAGAGCTTCTTTAATTGATGCGCATATCCAATCAGGAAGAAACGACTTCAATTCAGCAGGCTGTGTCATTGGATTAAAAGAATTATTAGGAAGATTTAAATCCGTCTTACCTTTCATAAATGAAGTCACTCTCTGAGCTGGTGATGAAAAATCCTTTCCGCCGGAAATGTACGCAGCCTTTTCAATTTCCCTCTGAAACTCAATTGCTGAAAGAGCATCTCCTGTAATATCTTCAGGCCTGACAGCAACTACCACTGCTGAATTCGAAAAGCGGCTGTCCCTAGCAGAATTGCTCATTCCATTCACGCACAGCATGCCGGATTCAGATGATGAGTTTATTACAGTGCCGCCTGGGCACATGCAGAATGTATAAGTTCCTCTTTCAGTTTTTGCGTTATTATATGTAAGAGCATATTCTGCAGCTGGAAGGTATTTCCTGTACTTTGAGTCTCCATATTGTATTGAATTGATCAATTCAGCAGGATGCTCAATTCTTGTTCCTACAGCAAATCCCTTTTTTTCAAGAACAGCATTAATAGAATTCAGATATTTATATGTATCGCGGGATGAATGTCCGGTTGCAAGTATTACAGCATCACCTGCATATTCTTTACCGGAAGAAGTTCTCACTCCTGTAACAGAATTATCGCTTATCAAAAATTCTGAAATCTTTTCGTTGAAGAAAATTTCAGCACCGGAGCTTATTAAATGTTTCCTGATATTAATAAGAATAGTTTTAAGTTTATCAGTTCCAAGATGAGGCTTTGCTTCGAATAGAATTTTCTTATCTGCTCCGAATTTAACAAGCATTTCATAAAACCATCGGTTTTCCGGTCTGTCAGATCTTGTATAAAGTTTTCCATCTGAAAAAGTTCCGGCACCGCCTTCTCCAAAAACAATATTGCTTTCTGGATTAAGAATTCCCCGATTATTCAGCTGTTCAATATCCAGAATCCTTTCCTCTACAGGCTTGCCTCTTTCAAACAGTAAAACTTCCGCTCCTGATTGAACAAGCTTTAATGCAGAAAAAATTCCTGCTGGTCCTGCACCTACAATAATTACCTTAAGATAAACTGCCTTTTTAACCGGATAAATTTCAGCTTCTTTTACTTTCAGGGTATCTTTATATTTACTTAAAAAAACTTCTCCAGCACTATCATCAAGCTCGATTAAAATGCGGCATGTATAGTGGATGTCAGCTTTTTTCCTTGCATCCAGAGATTTTTTAATTATTGTAAATTGAGTGCCGGATGAAAGCCCGTACTTCTCCAGTAAAATATTATTTATTTTATCTTCGGTTTCATCCGGATACAGGTGTATGTTATCTATATATATTTTCAAAGTTACCTTTCTACCGGATAGCCGGTTATATGTCTGATATCAGAATACAACGGTTTTAATTTCCCGTACATTTTCTGATAAATATTTTCAAAAAGCTTTTTATAAATATCCCTGTGCTTGGGAATCGGCTCAAATACATCTCTTACATGGGTCATATGTCTGATTGCAGAATCAAAATCCGGATAAAATTTCATTCCAACTGCTGCGTCAATTGCTGCTCCAAGTGAAGATGTTTCAAAAGTATGCGGTCTCTCTGCAGGCAGATCAAAAATATCAGCAGTTATCTGCATTGCCATTTTGCTCTGAGATCCTCCTCCTGAAACACGTAGTTTTTCAATTTTAACTTTGTTTCTTTTTTCAGTTCTGATACCGCCGTCTTTTAATGCAAATGCAATTCCTTCGAGTATTGCTCTGTAAATATGTGCCCTTGTGTGAACATCTCCAAAACCAATAATAGAACCTTTAGCTTCAGGTCCAGGAACTTTTACACCAGGAGACCAGTACGGCTGAAGCATTAGACCCATTGATCCAGGAGGAATATCTTTTATCAGTGAATCAAATAAAACTTCCGGCGGAATTTTTTTCTTCTTAGCTATAACCTCCTCTCTCATGCCAAATTCTTTTTTAAACCAGCTGATCATCCAGTAACCGCGGAAAATCATTACTTCAGTATTATAGCTTCCCGGAACAGCGCTCGGAAATGGCGGTATAAATGGAATGACTTCAACATATTTTTTATTTGTTGTTTCCAGTGTTGCTGTTGTTCCGTAGCTTAAACATGCAGTTTCCGGTGTAACGCATCCTGAACCGAGAACTTCGCATGCTTTGTCAGCTGCAGCAGCTATTAGCGGCAATCCTTCTGGCATTCCAGTTTCAGCTGATGCTTTTTTTGAAATCTGACCTAAAATTTCTCCGGGATGAACAAGCTTAGATAGTTTGGATTTTTCTATAGGGTAAGTGCTCCACTTCATATCTGAACCGGCAGCCCAATCCTGTATCTTTACATCAAATGGAATGAAACCCACCTGATTCCCGGTTGAATCAATATATTCGCCGGTTAACCTGTATGTTAAATATCCGGAAAGAAAAAGATATTTGTATGTTTTATCCCATATTTCCGGCTGATTCTGCCTTAGCCAGTTTGATTCACACTCAGTATAAGCATACATTGCAGCATCATACATATCAATCAGTTTCAACCCAGCTTTTAAAAATAAAGGGGGCCACGATTCTTTATTTGCCCGCCTCTGATCCAGCCAGATAATTGCAGGACGTAACGGTTTTCCGTTTTTATCAAGATTAATCATTGTATCGCGCTGAGTGGTTATTGTTGCGCACTGAACTGTCTTTTTATCAACACGGGAAGCTGTAAATAATTTTTTGCAGGTCTGAGCTAATACTTTCCAGTAATACTCAGGATTTTGTTCAGCCCAGCCCGGATTTACGGAATAATATGGCTCTATTTGTGTTTTTACAATATGTTTAATATTCCCTTTTAAATCAATAAAGGATGCCCTGATAGATTGAGTTCCTACATCTATTACAAGGAACAGTTCTTTTCTGCTTTCTGCCATATTATCCTCTCTTTAAATTAAGATAAATTTTAAAGCTGATATTTATTTTATCTTAATAACTTAAAAATTGCAAGATTTATAAATGAGTTATAAAATTTTATTGTCAATATTGCATATTTTTACTATATTGTCGAATGTATACCAAAATGGTTATAATTCTTATTTAAATATATTAACAGGTAAATTTTAATGAATAAAATTTTTTTATTCCTTTTAACTATAATTACAATTTCTGTTTCTTTCATTTCCTGCGAAAGAAACGATATGTATTATATAAGCGAATGGTATAAAACTCCTCCAAGAATATTTGCTGCAGATTATGCAACTAATACATGCTATATTTACGTCTCTGATGATAATGGAGCAACATGGAAACAGACCAGCCCGCAGGGACAATGGGGAGCTGTTGCTTCTTCTGATGATGGCATGAAATTAGTTGCTTCTGAACTTGCTGGAGGTATAGTTTATATTTCATCTGATGGCGGTAAAACATGGGAGCAGAAACTAACAGCAGCACCGCAATCCTGGGCAGGACTTGCTGTTTCATCAGATGGCAAAAAGATTGTAGCTGCAGATAGTACATATTCTGGCGGTACAGGTTATATTTATTATTCTACAGATAAAGGAAATTCATGGGCCTTTGATTCATCAAGTCCACAAGCCTGGGGAGCAGCTGTTATGTCCTCTGATGGTCAGAAAGTTATAATAAATATACCTGGTTTTATAATAAATACACTTGGTTTTTTTAATGGTGCATTGTCGACTAATTCACCTGCCAGTCTGCCAGCGCGTCAGTATACCGGTCTTGCTGCTTCATCAGATGGTATGAAGTTATATATTGGTGTTATTAATGCTGCAGATTTTATTTACAAATCAAATGATGGCGGTGCAAACTGGGTTACACTTTCCGGATCGCCTTCTGATTTATGGCAGGCAATTGCTTCATCTTCTGATGGGATGAAACTCGCTGCTTTAAGCGGTTACTACGGGACTCCGACTAATGGATATATCTATACATCATCAAATGGAGGAGCAACCTGGATACAACGTTCCGGTACAGGATTAGGTACCGGGTTTAAAAACTGGAGAAGTTTAGCAATATCTACAGATGGAATGAGAATTGCTGCCGGGGAAGGCGGTGCAACTGGAAATTATATTTATATTTCAGCAAATGGCGGTGAAACCTGGGTCCAGACATCAGCCGGTACCGGATCAAGCGTATGGAATTCTATTGTTTTTTCAAAATAATATCGCGGATTGTTAACAAATAAAAGAAGTTATTTAGCTATCTGTAAAGCTTCCTGGCTGGTATCAACAATTACTGCAAAATCTTTTAAGCCGACAATTTCCATTACATTTTTAAAATGTTCTGTAAGGCCTACAAAAATCAGTTTAAACTGCTTTTCATTCATATCCTGAATTATATGAATCAAAGTGGCTATTCCTGAAGAGTTAATATACTGGGTTTTTTCAAAATTTATTACAAGTGTTTTCAACTCGCAATCTTCTTTCAATGAAGCATAGATTTTCTTCATTTCTGCGTCAGAATCTGAAGTCATATCCCCTTCAAAAAAGATAAAAGGAACTGTTTCAATTTTTTCTGTTTTTATACTATATTGGAATTTCATAATTTGTATTTATTAAATTTATAAAGTTTTTAGTCAATAAAAAAACAATTTATTGTTTTAAACTTATCAGCTCTTTCAGATGCTTTTTAATTTCTTCGTTAAATGGTAAAAGCTTCTCTGCTTCCAAAAACAGCCTTTCTGCTTCAGGAAAATCGCCCATTTTCAGGCAGACATAACCAAGAGTGTCCATATATGCAGGGTTTTTTTTATCAAAACTATGAGCTGCGTATGAAAGTTTATGGGCCTCTTCAAGATTTTTCCCTGTTTCAGCAAGAATGTACGCACACGAATTATATGCATTAAAATTACTTTTATCAATTTCAATGATCATTTTATACAATTTCATGGCTTCAAAATAATTTTTTGTTCTCTCGTAACAGTATGCCTTCATGCTCAGTGCCGTAACATCGCCCCTTGATGAATCGAGAACCTCGTTGAGAAGTTTTTCAGCTTTACTGTAATCATTTAAATGAATAAGGCTGAAAGCAAAAAGTTTTTTAACAGTAAGTATATCAACAAAGCCAAATGGAAGATTTATTATTTTCTCAAAATAAATGCATGCGGTTTTATGAAGTCCAAGCCTGGAATAATTCA
This sequence comes from uncultured Leptospirales bacterium, assembly GCA_964392365.1. Lineage (GTDB taxonomy): Bacteria > Spirochaetota > UBA4802 > UBA4802 > UBA5550 > CAYMPH01. The sequence continues at coordinate 115,543 of CAYMPH010000006.1, read as the reverse complement.
CTCCGAGATTATGCAGAATCTGGGGATTGTCCTTATCCAGAACCTCTGCTGCTTTTAAATCTCTGATAGCCTCATTAAAATCATTAACAAGGAATTTCTCGAGAGCAGATTCCAGAAAGCCTTCAATTTTTTCGTTTAATCCGGTTTCAGACATTTATCCTCCGGAATTTTTTATCTGCAGATAATCAGTATTGTCGCAGCAGATTGTCATTGGATTAATTGATATATATCCGTCAGCTACTGCTCTTGTATCTGAGCCTGCTTCAAGGCGGGATTCAATTTTGCCATCGAGCCTCAGCAGAAGATCACCATCTTCACCTTTGTTTTTTATAAAGGTGTCTGTGTATTTCCGCCTTCCTGAGAATGTATAAATTACTCCCTTTATTTTTCCTTTGGGGATATTCGGAAAATTAATATTAAAAAGATGCGGTTCTGTTTTAATTTCAATTTTTATTTCTTCGATAAAATCTGAAATAAACTCCGCATTCTCCCTGAAATATTCAGAAGTCATGTGATAACTGTCAACTGATACTGCAATGCCGGTTTTCCCGTATATATAAGCTGTTCGTGCTCCGGCAACAGTTCCGGAGAATACAAGATCATCTCCAAGATTTGCCCCATGATTTATCCCAGAGACCACAACATCAATTTCAGGAATAATACCTGAATGAAATCCAACATTAACACAATCTGCAGGAAAACCTGAAACCGCAAAACTTCTATCAGTTATTTTTTTTACTTTTATTTCATCTCTGACAGTAATAGCATTTGAACAAGCGCTTCTTTCCTGATCAGGCGCCACCACATAAACATCATATTTAGCTGATAATACTTCAGCAAGTATTTTTAAGCCTTCTGCTTCAATTCCATCATCATTTGTGATTAATATTCTCATTTTTTTATATTTTCCAATTAAAAGGTTATCATTTTTCATTATAGCATTTCAAGATTAAATTAGAACTCTTACTGTCATTCCCGCGAAGGCGGGAATCCATTTCTGTAGTCTGGATCCCCATTTTCACGGGGATGACAAAAAATATCAATTCCTGCTGAATTTACAAAGTACTAATTCAATCGTTTACTGCTATAATCAATGATTTAAAATCCGCTTATAAAAGATATTTGTCAATGATTTTGATTAAAAAAAATTCTAAAAATACTCTTGAAAAAACAGCTGCTGTTTTTTAGGATTAAACTTAAATATCATTTAGGACATAAAATGCCAATAATAAAAATTTCAAATTATAAACCTCCTGTATTTTTAAAAAACAGGCATATGCAGACTATGTTTCCTTCACTATTTAGAAAAATAAAAGACGTAAATTATACACGCGAAAGGATTATTACACCGGATGATGATTTCATAGATCTGGACTGGATTAAAACCGGATCCGACAAAGCAGTTATAATCTGCCACGGGCTTGAAGGCAATTCAGACAGAGCCTATGTAAAAGGTATGGCAAAAGCATTCACAAAACGCGGTTGGGATTCTGCTGCTTATAATTTCAGAGGCTGCAGCGGTGAAACAAATAAACAGCTCAGGTTTTATCACAGCGGCGCAACTGATGATCTTCAAACAGTAATAACCCATATAAAAAAATTAAAAACATATAAAAAAATTGCTCTGATTGGCTTCAGTCTTGGAGGAAATATTGTATTAAAATATTTTGGCGAAAACGGTTCAGATATAGATAAAATTATTACTGCAGGTGGAGCTGCTTCAGTTCCGTGCGATCTCACTGCATCTTCCATACAGTTAGCTAAAAAAACAAACTATCTTTATATGCTTCATTTCCTTGTTATGCTGAAAGAAAAAATTAAAAACAAAATGGAATTGTATCCGGATAAACTATCCCTTGATAAATTTTCAGAAATTAAAACATTCAAACAGTATGATGACAGATACACAGCACCTATTCACGGATTTAAAAATGCTGATGATTACTGGACCAGATCCAGTTCAAAACAATTCCTGCATAAAATAAGAAGACCTGTTCTGCTAATAAATGCACTCGACGATCCTTTTTTATCTTCAGAATGCTACCCGTTCGATGAAGCAGAAAAAAATAAATATTTTTTCTTCGAAACTCCGGAAATTGGCGGACATCTTGGTTTTGTAAATTTCCCTTTGTCCGGTGAATTTTATCAGGAAACTAAAATTTCAGATTTTATAACAGAAAATTCCTGAAATGAGACAACTAACTGAATCAGAAGTCCACTACGACACTCTGCCTACCAGACTTGACAAATATCTGGCAGAACGTTTTACCTACCAGAGCAGAACAAAATGGAGAAATGAAATTCATCTTGGAAATATTTCTGTAAATGGAGAAATTATATTAAACCATCATAAAATAATTAAACCGCGTGATTTTATTATTTATGAAGGAGAAGAAAGAATTGAACCGGAAGTATCCAGAGATTATTCAATTCTTTATGAAGATGAATTTCTTATTGCCGTGAATAAACCGGCAAACCTTCCGGTACATCCGTCCGGGATCTTTTTTAAAAATACGCTGCTTTCTTTTCTTGAAATTGATTACAAAATAAAATTATACACGCTTCATAGAATAGACCGTGAAACATCCGGAATTGTTTTATTCGGGAAAAATTCCAGAACAGCAGGTTTAATTCAGACTAAATTTCATAATGTTACTAAAAGCTATCTAGCAATTGTACATGGCATTGTTTCTGATAATGAATTTACTGTTGATGTTCCTCTAGGCTTTTCTGAAACACTATCTGTCAGAAAGAAAAGAGTACCTCAACCTGAATCCGGCGAGGAAGCCAGAACTGAATTTAAAAAAATATTATCATTCAGCAATTATACTCTTCTTAAAGCTATACCTGTAACAGGCAGACAGCATCAGATACGCGCACATTTAAAATATGTAAATCTTCCGATAATCGGTGATAAAATTTACGGGCTGGATGAAAAATTTTATCTTGAATTTATTAAATCCGGATACTCTGATGACCTTGTTAAGAAGCTTGAATTTAAAAGATCTGCGCTTCATTCAAGAACAATAAATTTTTATCATCCGGATATTAAAAAAAACTTATTTATAAAAGCGTCTCTGCCCGAAGACATGAAAAAATTCATATTGGATAATATATAATGGCTGAACCGGTAATACCTCATAAAGCAAAACTTTTCATTGGAATAATTTTTAATTCAGAAGAAGTTATGCTCAAAGCAAGAAAAAAACTTGAGAGGAAATTCGGTACAGCGGATTTGGAAACCATGTATATTCCTTTTACTCATACGCCATATTATAAAGAAATCGGGCCAAATCTATACAAAGTATTTTTCTCATTTGAAAAATTAATCGCAAGAGACAGGCTTGCTGATATAAAACTTTACACAAATTCAGTTGAAAAAAGCTTCTCTGTTAAAAAAAAACGCACTATAAATATTGATCCCGGATATCTTACCTTATCAAATGTTTTTCTTGCTTCATGCAAAGAATTTTTTCACAGAGCTTATATAGGCAAGGGAATTTATATTGAAAACGAATACCAATATGTTAACAAGGAATATATATTCTGGGATTGGACATATCCTGATTATAAAAAAAATGAATACCAGTCTTTCTTTCGTGATTTAAGAAAAATATACCATGGACAAATCAAAGGCCGCTGATATGAATAAAAATCTTATTTTACTTCACTCTGAAAATAATTCCAAAAAGCTTTTAAATGCTGCTTTGATGTTGAAGCCATTTACTGAATTTGATATTCTGCTTATTGATGATGATACAATGGAAAGTGTAAAAGAAACGCTTGCTGAAAACCCGCAGATAAAATGCATTATATATGACACGCCTGCTGAATTCGGAAGTTCACTATTATCTGCATTTGAATATGCACGCGATTTCGGGTATGAATACCTGATTACACTTGATGCTGATAATCCGGGTTTTATAAAGGATATACCTCAGATTATTGAAAATTTAAAATATGATTTCGATATTATTTCATTCAGCAGAATTCTTGAAAACTTCAACTATGAAAAAATTCCGGAAAAATATCTTCACGATTCAGAAACAATTTCTTTAGAATTAAAAGAAATATCAGAGCTGGATATTACTGATCCTCTTTCTGAAAATAAATGTTTTAGAATAAGTTCATTAGCACAAATGGAATTAACAGAATACACCCATACAATTCTGCTTCAAATCTTAATTCAGGCTGCATATTTTGATCTGTCAATTATTGAAATACCTTCAAATTCAGGGGAAAATTTCGGCAAAGAATTTGATTTATACGAAGACATACTTCTGGAAAGCCTCGCAGTCATGGAAACAGAGAAATATTTATATCCGAAAGGAACAATAAACTGATTTTTCATATCAAATAATGATTTCAAAAACAGGACTTTTTTCCGATAATATAATAAGCGAAATTTAACTTCTTACTTACTGTCATTCCCGCGAAGGCGGGAATCCAAGACAATATACTGGATCCCCGCCTTTGCGAGGATGACAAATAAATTAAAAATATGAAAAACAAAATAAAAAATATACTTCTTATCCTAATAATCGCCTGCACTGCTTATTCACAGAATCAGCCTGTAGAAGATTTCAAAGTTTTTTATGATAAGGGCGATTTTAAACAGGCACTAAAACTGATAGAACAAAATCTTGAGAAAATCTATTCAACCCGCGTTGAAGATAAAAAAATTCCAACAGGATTTATCACTGAAAGAGCAAAGGATAAGAAACGCGATTTAAAAGCATTATTTAAAGAAAGAATTGAAAAAGGTTTTTTTATTGAAGAAAATCCTGAAATTTCAAATCTTCATGTTTATGCAGGCCGTGCAAATTTTAAATTAAAAAATTTTGATGCTTCTATAAGTCACTTCGTACAGTCATTGCGTTATAAAAAAATCGAGCCCGGAAAAGATTCTCAAATATTTTATGATATGGCGCAGGTTTTCAATGAATCAAAGCACTTTGAAGCATATATAACATATCTTGAACATGCTTATGGGCTTAATCCAACTGAATATTCTTATTCACTTGAACTTGCTCTTAATCTTAAAAATACATCGCAGAAACAGAAAGCTTTGTTTCACCTTGAAAAATATCTAGAAAATACTTCTTCAGAAATCAAACCGGAACTATACCTCTATGCAGCAAATCTTTCAGAGGATATAGGAAATTTTCTATTAACACAAAAACATTATTTATCATATTTAAAATTAAAACCTGAAGACGGGAAAATCCATTTTGCTCTTGGATATATATGCCTTAAAAAAATAGGTAATTTACAGCTTGCAGACCTGTCTTTTGAGAAAACAATAAAATATACTCCGGTATCGGATAATTATAGAATTTCAAAGTCATATGAATACAGAGGAGACATAGCTCTTAGCGATCTTGAAATTAAAGACGCTGTTAAATATTACACTGAAACATTAAAATTTCAAGATACAGCTTTATCAGATACTGAAAACGCCAGAAAAAAGCTTGAAGAATTAAATATCAGCATTAACAAACTGAAAACTGCACTTTTAAAAGATCCTAAATTTAACGACTATGAAGAATACGAAATTAACCTGAATGAGAAAGGAAAGCTTGAGCGGATTCTCCAGGAAAAAATAAGTGAATACAATAAACTCAATCCAGGTAAAGTCAGATGGAATCTTGCTGATTCTTATGAAAGACTGGAAAATTATTCTGAAGCAGTTAATTATTACAATGCCTGCGTTGCTTTTAATTATAATGCAGAAGATGCAAGGGACAGATCAATAAAATTACAGTTGAAAATTAAAAGGGGTTATTAATTATTGATTTTAGTTTTAAATAATTAAACAAAAAGAATAACTTTTTTTCACATACAACTGCTAAACAATTACGAGGTAAATAAAATGTCAGGACATTCGAAATGGGCAACCATTAGAAGAAAAAAGGGCGCAATAGACGCCAAACGCGGAGCAGTATTTACAAAAATAATCCGTGAAATAACTGTAGCTGCTAAAATGGGCGGCGATGACCAGAATGCCAATCCCAGGCTTAGAACAGCTGTATTAAAAGCCAAGGCAAGCAACATGCCGAATGACAATATTGAACGTGCTATTAAAAAAGGTACAGGCTCTCTCGACGGTGTTGTTTATGAAGAAGTCAGATACGAAGGTTACGGACCCGGCGGAGTTGCAATAATGCTCGATTGTCTTACTGATAACAAAAACAGAACCACTCCTGAAGTAAGAACAATATTCAATAAAAACGGCGGAAATTTAGGTGAAACAGGCAGTGTCGGATATCTTTTCAGCAGGAAAGGTCAGATTGTGCTGGAAGTAGGTCAGACAACTGAAGATGAAGCAATAGAACTTCTTCTGGATTTTGATATTGAAGATATTATCACTGAAGATGGAAATATTATTATAACAACTGCTCCTGAAGCATATAATGATGTTGTTGATAAACTGATGAGCAAATCATTTAAAATGGCCTCTAACGAGCTGACATATATTCCAATGACAACAATGTCTCTGGATGAAAAAAAAGCAACACAGTGTCTTAGAATAATTGAGCTTCTTGAAGAACAGGACGATGTTCAGAATGTTTATTCAAACTACGATATTTCTGATGAAATAATGGCAAAAATCAGCGAGGCTCAGTGACAATACTCGGGATAGACCCCGGATACGCAATTTTAGGCTGGTCAGTAATTGACAGCAGTTTAAAACTTCATGATTATGGAGTTATTCAGACTTCTTCCACTTTAAATATAGATGACAGGCTTTTAATAATTCATGAAAACCTGTCATCTATAATCAAAACACATAAACCAGACTGCCTTTCAATAGAAAAACTTTTCTTCCAGAAAAATACCAAAACTGCAATGGATGTGGCAAAAGCAATCGGCTCTGTAATTTTAACAGCCGGTATACACGGTCTGCATGTTCATGAATATTCTCCAGTTCAAATTAAAAAATCTCTAACCGGTTTCGGCAATGCACCAAAGATTCAGATGCAGAATATGATTAAAACAATTTTTAAGTTAGATTCAATTCCTGAACCGGATGACGCTGCTGATGCTGTTGCGATTGCGCTGTGCCATGTGTTGAATTCAGGAAAAAGTAATATCCAAAACCTCAGTAAAAAAAGCTGACCTAAAAAATTCATCTTTAAACTTTTTCATAAACTTCCCTGTAACAGACTTTGATAAATACAACCCACTTTACCATTAAAACTTCAAAATCACAAAAAAATAATTTAAATAAGATATTTTTTCTAAAAATCATTTCTCAATCGTATTAATAATAAAGACTAATTTATGGAGGTTATATGATTGATAAAATCAAATTGATTTTAGTTTGCATGGTTTTTCTAATTTCTGGATGCTACAATGATGAAGTATCTTCAGGAAAAAGCAGCGCTGCGAACAATGATTCTCAAAACAGCATTACTGATGAATCCGGTATTAAAGTTTCAGTTGCAGATTCATCTTTTGCCATTCCACAGCCGAATAAAAAGTGGACAGTTCTGATTTATATGGCAGCAGATAATAATCTTTCTCCTTATTCTACAAAGGATATTGAAGAAATGACAAAAAGCGGTTCAGACGATAACTTTAATATTGTTGTGCTATGGGACAATGATCCTACTCAGGAAAGCGGAGCTTCAAACAGGCACGGATATTATTATATTAAAAAAGGAGAAATGGTTCAGTTACAGGATACCGGAGAGATCAACATGGGAAAAGTAAAAACTGCAACAGATTTTATTGATTTCGCAGCGAAGAATTTCAATGCAGAACATTTTATGTGGGTTTACTGGAACCATGGTGGCGCAGTTGACAGATCCTCAAAGGGTGTTGCCTGGGATGATACTGATAAAGGGGACCACCTGAGCGAAGTTGAGCAGAAGGAAATTATGACGTATTTTAAAAATAAAATCGGAAGAAAAATTGATATTGTAGGCTTTGACGCCTGCTTAATGGCTACAGGCGAAATAATCTATCAGTATAAAAATTTCGCAAATTATCTAATTGCTTCAGAGCAGACCATCCCCGGAGAAGGCTGGGACTACAATTTTCTTTCAATGATAAAATCAAAACCTGCAATTACTTCTCTAACCCTGTCAAAATCAGTTTTAACATATTATAAAAACTATTACAGTAAAACTCAGGAAGGGGGTGATTCCACTCTTTCAGTTATTAATTTATCATACTCTGATAAATTTGGAAAAGCAATTGATGATTTCTGCTTAGCTGCTATGGAAAGCGGCGTATCGAAAACAACATTTACAAATCTGTCAAAGTCGCTTCCAATGTTCGGATATTATTCAAATGGCAGCAAAAACTATTACTATACTAAAGATTTGTATTCTTATCTTGAGAAAATTATCAATTCATCAGAGATTTCTCAGAAAGTAAAAGATAAATCACAGATTTTGATTAATCTAATGAAAGATAAAAAATTCATTTCATCTGAATGGCATGGGAGCGCCTGGAAGAATGAAGCAGCAGGCATTTCAATTACTTTGAAATATGCGACAACAACATACAAAAAGCTTGATATCTGTAAAGATACGAACTGGGACAAATTCCTGAACTGGGCCGGTTTTCCTAATAACGATTATGCGTTTTAATTAGAAATTTATTTTTTTTAGATGGAAGAGCAACTCTGAGAGAGGCACCTCAAGACTGCTCTTCCATTTATTTTTTTAATGAAAAAACGATTTAAACTGCCAGTAATTTTTATATCCCGATAACTCCACTTAAATTAAATCCGAATATTTTTTTTATATGCTGATGAAATAAATTATTTTCCCTGTAAAACAGAATCTTTAATATAATCTTTTTTACTAAAATCTCATGAAAATAATGTACTTTTATCTATAGTATTAAGTATATTAACTGGAATCAATAAACAGAATAAAATTCATTTCAGATCTTTTAAACTGAGAACAAACGGGTTATGAAAACAAAAATAATTTTATCTTTATCGGTAATGTTCTGCGTGTTTCTTGCAAATTGCAATACTATAAATCCATTGCCTCTTAGAACATATTCGACATCTTTTGAGACTGTAAGTGAATTTACTGATCCGGGATTTTATATAGTCCCGCAGAATTATATGGGCACATCATCCCATGATCTTTCAACAGATAGAGCTGTAACTGGAACGTATTCACATAAAGCCTGGGTTTACGGAGCAAATGCTGACAGCACAACAGTTAATAATAACCATCGTGGCTACCCTACAATACAACTGCATAAACTACCTGAAGGTGGATTCAGAACACCATGCTATATAACTCTTTGGGTGTGGCTCAATATGCCTCTCACGACACATTCCCCGGAAAATCAGTGGTTTAGTTTTGCAACTTTAACACCGGACTCTTCTGATGCATGGTCAAGAACAGTGTGTGTGAACCTTAGTTACGATGGCTTTGTTCACCTGATGCATGTTCCTAATCAGGGTGAACAAACCAGGATCTTTCAGACAAATACATTGACTTTTCCGCAAAGCCAATGGGTGCAGCTGAAAATTTATATTGATTTCAGTACAAGTAATGGGTATTGCAAGGTCTGGCAGGATGGAGTGCTTGTTTCTCACGCTCTTGTTAATGGCGGTGACGGTTACCTGCAGCAGGCGCATTTCGGATTATACTGCGCCCCTTCTATTTCTTCGGGTACAATCTATAACGATGATCTTGTGATAGAGGAAGTTAGCGGGGAATAGATAAAAATTTCATAAAAAGATTTATCACACAATTTCTCCTTTTCAGGAATAAAATTAAGTAAATGGCTGCTATCAGCATTATATTATTTCATTAAGAATAGAAGTATAAAAATAATTTGTCAATATATTTATACTTCTATTCTTATCATATCTTTTATAATTAAAACCTTTATTGAAAACCTGCACAATCAGAAAGAGATTGACATACTTCCAGTTTTATTAAAAAAAGAGTAAGCAAAAGAATATATCCAGTCACAATAGGAGCTGTATATGAAAATAGAATTTGTCGGCGGAGCAAGAACAGTAACAGGCTCTTCTTTCATAATTAAAGACCACGATTTCACCATAATGGTAGACTGCGGAATGTTCCAGGGAAAACGTGATCTTAAAGACAGAAACCATTTAAGCTTAATATATGCTCCAGGAAAAATTGACTCCCTGATCCTCACACATGCTCATATAGACCATAGCGGACTCATTCCTAAGCTAGTGAAAGAAGGCTTTTACGGAAATATCTATGCAACAAAAGCCACCTGCGACCTTTGCTCAATAATGCTTCCGGACAGCGCTCACATACAGGAAATGGATGTTGAATGGCAGAATAGAAGAAACAAAAGACTCGGCCGTGATCTAGTAAAACCAATTTATACTGTAGATGATGCTGAAGCTGCAGTTAAAAATTTCGTGCCTGTCTCATATGGCAAAAAGATTCAAATTCATCCGAGAATTCATATTCAATTCAGAGATGCAGGTCATATACTCGGTTCATCTTTTGTGGAAATGTGGATCGATGAGGCAGATAAGCAGACAAAAATAGTTTTCTCCGGAGATTTAGGCACACCAAATCAGGCTCTAATAAGGAATCCGGAAATTATAGAAGATGCAGATATCCTCTTAATTGAATCAACCTATGGAAACAGACTGCATAAAAATAAAGAAGATACTTATGAGGAATTTAAAAATGTTCTGATTGAATCCCATGATCAGCAGGGAAATATAATCATTCCTTCATTTGCTGTGGAAAGAACACAGGAAATTATTTATAATCTGAGGGAAATGTTCAAGGATCCGAATTTTCCAAAAATTCCGGTTTATATTGATTCACCTCTTGCAATTGGAGCTACCGAAATTTTTAAATCCAATGCAGACTGTTTCAATAAGGAGACCCTCGAGCTATTCAGGAAAGGGGAAAATCCCCTGGAATTCCCGACTCTAACATATGTAAAAACAAATGATGAATCAAAAAAACTGAACGATGAAGCAAAAGGTTCAATAATTATATCAGCAAGCGGCATGTGTACTGCAGGCAGGATTAAATATCATTTAATGAATAATTTATATATGCCTCATTCATCTGTTATTTTTGTTGGTTACCAGGCTGAAGGAACTCTCGGCAGAAGAATTGTTGATGGAGCCAAGCAGGTCAAAATATTCGGCGAAGATGTTTCAGTACAGGCCAGGATTGTAACTCTCGGAGGTTTTTCTGCGCATGCTGATAAAAACGGACTGCTTGACTGGTTAAGCAATATTAAAAATCCGAAATTAAAAGTTTTTGTTGTTCATGGTGAAGAAGAAGCAGCGAATTCTCTTGCAGATGCAATTAAGACGAAATTCGGTTTTATTACATACGTCCCAGGCTGGGGTGAGATTGTTGATGTAAATACAATGCGTTCTGAAGTTGCTGAATACGGTCATACAACCTCATTCACGACAATTGATCTTGAAATTGATTCACTGCAGCGGTCAGTACAGTCTTTTCTTGAACAATTTAAACTTGCAAAAGAAAAAAATAAAATACGCGATCTGAAAAAGCTCGAAGAAGATATTAATGATGCAAGAGAGATGTTAGCTATACTAATAGATGAATTATAATGGCACACTTCCTGTCATTCCAGCGAAGGCGATGGCCAGCACCCTCGGGTGAATCCATACTATAGATTTTTTTATATGATTTAATCGTGTGTGCAAGCCTGTCACTTTTTTACCGATTATGCTGGAATGACAAAATAGAAATCATTTAAAAGATTTCATATCCTGATTATCAGTGAAGAGTTTCGTTCCCTTCAGGATAGTAGTGTTTACGTGCCCAATCAAGCTGCTTTTTTTCATCAGAGGATAGTGAACTCATTCCGTTTCGTGCAATTTTTTCCAGTAAATCATCAATTATTTTTTTAGCAATAATCCTGTTATCAATAACCTTTTTTTTATTTCTATTTTTAATCTTCCTGAAAAATCTGCTGAAAAAACCCTGCTTATTTGAAGAAGAAAATTTCGACTTATATATAATAAAAATAAATCCGGAAACAAGACCGCCAAGATGACCTATATGACTTATGCCGCCTGCTTTGCCTGAAACGCTGGATAGTGTACCGAAAAATTCAATCAGCCCGTACACTATTACGAGATATTTTATTTTAACAGGGATTAAAAAATATAGTAGAACTTCCCTGTTAGGCCATGTGAGGCCATATGCAAGTAAAATCCCGTATAAAGCACCTGATGCGCCTATGGTTACAGGATTCGCATTATAGTTTACAAAAATATAATAATTCATTAAAGAGATAAAAACACCTGCACCGAGTCCTGTATAAATATAGAATTTAAGAAATAAATTACCACCCCATATCTGTTCGAGTTCACCACCAAACATCCAAAGAGCGAGCAGATTAAAAATAATATGGAGCCAGCCACCGTGAAAAAACATGTAAGTAAATAACTGCCAGATCTTAAATTCCTGAATAAATCCTACATGACTTAATCCAAAAAAAAATTCAATTGAACCGGGCGATATCAGACCAATGATCTGCTGACCTAAAAAAATGATACCGTTAGCTATCATCAATCGCTTGACCATTGGAGTCAGCGGGCCTCCGAATCTGAACTGTACACTCTGGCCGTACATTATATCTCCATTATCTCAGCGTATCGTTTTTTTATTTTTTCAAATTCTTCAGCATTATCAAGAAAAACTTTAAACAAGTCCGGTTCAAATCTGTAAAATTCCTCTTTCATGATTTCAATGGACTTTTCATGTGTAAAAGCTTCTTTATAAGGTCTCTTTGAATTTAACGCATCATAAATATCTGCTATGGAAACAATTCTCGCAGACAATGGAATCTGATCCTCTTTCAAACCCTTTGGATAACCCTTGCCGTCCCATCTCTCATGATGATAGAGAGTCACATCCATGGACATATTCAGAAATAGATCGGTTCCCAGATCCCTTGATGCCGATTTCAAAGCTTCATATCCGATTGTCGTATGTGTCTTCATTAAATCAAATTCACTTTTAGTAAGGAACCCGTCTTTCAGGAGAACCCCGTCAGGAATGCCGACTTTTCCAATATCATGAAGAATTGATGAATCATATAAATCGCGCAGATACTGATTCGTAATTTCAGTATGACCTGAATATTTTAATATCTGAGCAAGCAGCACACTGTAATTTCTGATTCTTTCTAGGTGATCCCCTGTTTCAGGATCTCTTGTTTCAGCTAGTTTTGATAAAGCGAAAACTGTTGTTTTCTGAGTTTTTAATATCTGTCTGGAACGCAGCTCAACAAGGCCTTCAAGATTTTTCGTGTGCTGCTCAATCTCATACATAAGTTCGCCGCGCTGAATGCTTAAAGAAATCTGACCGACAATAGACTGAAGAAAATTTAAATGCTCTTCAGTGAAAGCTTCTTTTTGAACTGATGCAAACATCAGGAATCCTCTTAAATTATTATTAACTATAAGAGGTATAACCAGCGATGACGCCATTCCTTCTTTAATCAACAATGATGCTGATCTCGAATTTGGATGAATCTTAAGATAATCTTCAAGATTCGGAATATTCAAAGCTTCTTTATTCTGCATGATATTTTTTAACGATGAATCAAAAATATTAGATGTTTCTCCTGCTCCAAGCAGAACAACTCTGTCGGAAGCAATCAGCTTTGTGGAAATCGCATCTTCGTCTTTTTGAATTGTTGCAAGTGCAAGCCTGTTAAAAGGTATAATTTTTTTCAGGGAGACATTCAGAAGATTAAAAATATCTTCAGTACTCTTTCCGATATTAAGCATGGAAATAATTTCATTAATCTGCTGCAGCTGTGCAAAAAATCTGTTTTTGTCGTCGCTCAGCCTTTTTCTTTCAAGAGCTCTTTCTATTGAATGTTCAAGAATTTTAAAATCTGTAATAGGCTTGGTTAAAAAGTCATATGCTCCGGTTTTTAGTGCAAGAATGATATCTTCAGTAGTCCCGTATCCTGTTAAAATAATTTTTGGAATTTTCGGATATTTCTCAGACATGGTTTGAAGCAGTTCAGTTCCGCCCATTTTAGGCATTCGAAGGTCAGTCAGAACAAGATCATAATCGTCTGCTGCAAGCTTTTCAAGAGCTCCTGCTCCATCAGCTGCTGTTTCTGTTATATAATTTTTATCGCTGAGATATTTGACTATGATCTTTCTTATAAGAGGTTCATCATCTACAATCAAAATCCGGGATGGTCTATTTTTATTTACATCAGGCATTTATTAAACTCATTTTAAGATAATATTATTATACTTAATTTTCTTTTATAAGCATAATATATTAAATCAGCGTCAATCATTAATTTAGGCATTGATATAAATTTGATAAAAGCACAAAGGCTGATAATTCGGGGAATACGATTAATTCTAATCAGATCTTAATATTGCTTCCTCTGAATAAAAACTCTATTCTTCCAATTTTAATTTCATCCCAGTCAAATAAAGCTTTTGGACGAAGGAGCTTCTTGCCGTTTAAACATGTTCCGTTATCTGAAGCAAGATCAAATATATAATAAGATCCTTTTACTTTGCGTATTTTTGCGTGATTAAGTGAAACAGAATCGTCTTCAACAACCAGACTGCACTCTCTTGAACGGCCGATAATTATTTCATCCCAGAACAAAGGAAATTTTTTACCTGGTTCAGGTCCGCTTTTTTCAATAAGCCATGCTGCAGCATAAGAATATTCAGGATCACTTTCTTTTAAAATTTCAGTTTCCTGGTGTCTCTGAGATTCTTCAAGATCAATCATTTTACTGTATTTATCTTTTTCAGGATATTTATCATAAAATGATTCAAGAGCCGACTTTTTATATTCAGCTTTATAAATTTTCTGAAGAGCCCGGTTTTCTCTTTTAATAAAATAAAATACAATAAATGCGAGAACTCCAATCATAACAAGAACTATAGCAGCCATAAGAAGACCGCCCTTATTAAAAAAAGTGAATTCTTCATCCTTTTTATTCAGAGAAAATTCCAGATGCTCTCTGTCGCTTAATTCACCGTTTCTAATGCGTATTTCAAGCTGATGTTTATTCCCATCCTGTTTAAGAACGCTTCTATGCTTAATAAGATATTTTCCTTTATCAGACAGCATTATCTGATTAAAATTAATATCCTGAATTTTCTTCAGTTTATAAACAAATGAATTGCCTGCAGTGAGTTTCGATATTCTATCTAACTTCTTTTTATTCGAAGCTGATGCCGGTAAAAGAAAATTAATCTGAATAGAGTTATCTTTGCAGAATCTTACTATATCTTCATCATCTATGCTGCTGCCGTCATCAAGTCCGTCTGTTATAACTATCAGCTTTTTATCAAATGATTGTATATTTTTTAATAATTCAGCAGATTCATATATTGTATTAAACAGATAATTTTCATCTGTGTAATCAGCAGCATCAAAATTCCTTAAAATAATTGATTTATCAGAACTGAAGTTTGCAGACTTGCCTGCTGAATAAAAAGCAAGTTTATCCTGCTCACCGGCATTTTCAACAAGCAGTTTTGCCGCTTCCTTTGCCGGGACTAAATTTTTTATTTTTTTATCATTCCTGAATGAAAAAATTATCAGTACATGCTTTATCTGGTCTTTTATTTCAGATATGGAAAAATCAACCTTATAGCCATCTTCAAAAACAGTAATACTCTCTTCATTAACAGTTTTATTTTTAAATCTGTTTAAGTGTTCGATTTTAATGTTTGTTTTTATTAATGGAAATTCTGATGCAGTATCTATTTTATCAATAGATAAAAACGCAGATGAGCCAGATTCGTTTATAAAAACGACGCTAAATATAATTAATAAAAAAAATAATTTAAATATTTTCATTTTTTTGAACTATATATCCCTGCTCATTAATTATCGGAATTTATATTATTTGAAACAACTCATTTTATCATATAATATATTTCTAAATCTAATAGCTCTATTTTACTGTTAAAAATTTAATAATTTCCAGATTAACAATTTCTGAATCAGATTCCATTAAATTATGCGGCGCTTTTTCAAGAGTAACAAGAGAGGAATTCTTAATACTTTTTTTAATAATTTCTGCAGATTTACTCATAATTACATAATCCGATGTTCCATGAATAATCAGTGCACTGGATTTAATTTTATTCATGCATTCAATAAGATTCCATTCATCAATGTCTGCTGTTCTTGCAATTTTCAAAGACATATATACAAATCCTTTGCTTTTAAAAGGTTCATAATACTTGTCTTTATATTCATTGGTAAATTTATGATCACTTCTGAGCGATACAAATTTTGACACTGCAAGAACAATATCTCTTGGTGCTATCTGTAAAAAAAATTCACCAATGAATGGTATCTTTGCAAGTTTTAAAATAAATGAACTTCTTCCCAAAACATATCCTCCGGCACTTCCAATTAAAACAAGTTTCTGAACTGCTTCCGGTTTATCGCATGCAGTTTTAATTGAAACCGCACCGCCCATAGAATGTCCGATAAAATCTGCTTTTTTAATACCGGCTTTATCCATAAAATCAAGTATCTGTTTTGAATAGGAACTGATTGTATATGGAAAATCGTAAGGCTTATCGCTCATACCATGTCCGAACAGATCAACAGCATATACATGATATCCGCTTTTCACAAGAACATCAATATTTCTTTCCCATACTATTGTAGAATTCATATATCCATGAATCAGAATTACAGGTTTACCTTTTCCGAACTCCCTGTATGCCATTGTATTATTTCCAATATTAACAGTTTTATAATCTTTCTTATCAACCCGGAATTTTTCTGTTAAAGGCTTATAAAATTCAATAATCCCAGGCAGAATTATTATAACACCTATAGTAATAGAACTTATTATTAAAAATTTTTTCATCTGCAGCTCCTGATTCAGAAAATAAATAATCGAATATTCACTTGACCAAAATCATAAATAATTTTTCTGATGTTAAGAATTAAAATTCTTTTTCAAAGAAATAGAATATAAAGCCGGTTAAATTTTCTGGCAATCAAATTAATTAAAAGAATAAAATATGAATATCGATCTAATAAAAGACATTCCTGCAGGAAAAAAAATTGCCCTTATTCTAAGACACGCGGAAAGAGATCCGATCCAGACAATGGAGCGGGCATTTGATGCACTGCTGACTGAAAATGGTAAAAAAGATGCTTTAAAACTTGGTGAAAAAATTTCTCCCTTTAATCCTTATACTTTTTATCACAGCCCAGTTGACCGCTGCAGAGAGACTGCAGAATCAATGATAAATGGAATAACCGGTAAAAATGGAAAAGCCGATTTAGCCGGAATGGACCTGATGTTAGGTGCGCCATATCTGAAAGGCGACTGGAAAATAATTGCAGATATGGTAACTAAGCAGGGCCAGGAAAAATTCATCCGTTCCTGGTTTAATGGAGAAGTATCCGAAGAAATAGTTCTCCCGCTTGAGCAATCTGCTAAAAAACAATTATCCGGTCTAATAAAACAACTGAGTAATGCCAAAACAAACTGTGTTAACATAACTCACGACTGGAACATTGTACTGTTAAAAGAATATTTTTTCGGCATTCAGCACGAGCAGGATGGAATGCCCGGATATTTAGAAGGGATGTTTGCTTACATTGAAAACGAATTAGTAAATCTATTTTATAAAAACAAAAAAACCCTTATTAGCATTAACGATCTGTCATAAAGATCCGCAGTCACTCACCTGACTCATTAATAGCTCTACTGCATGAGGCAGAGCTTCTTCAATAAACCCGAGGTTTTCTCTCACGGCTTTCGGGCTGCCTGGAAGATTTACAATTAAACTGTTTCCCCTTATTCCGGCAGCTGCTCTTGAAAGCATAGCCCTGTTTGTTATCTTATGCGACATAGCTCTCATTACCTCAGGTATGCCGGGAGTTTCTTTATCAATTACCGCTTTTGTAGCTTCAGGAGTAACATCTCTTGGTGCGAATCCTGTACCTCCGGTTGTTAAAATAATATTTATTTTTTTGTCTGATAATTCAATAATGCTTTTTTTTATTTCTTCTATATCATCCGGGACAATTATTAATTCTAAAACCGAATAGCCTTTATCTTCTGCCCATTTTTTTATTTCAGGGCCGGACAGGTCCTCTCTTTCGCCTCTTGATGATCTGTCACTGACTGTTATTATTCCAACTGTAATCATTTTCCACCTGCTGTTTAATTATAATAATATTAAAAACTATAATTCCAAATGCCGGTCAAGATTAATCCATCACTTCAAATATTTTTTCAAAAAAGTTTATCCTTTAATCCGATAATAAATCAGAAGAGCCTGCCCGGTAATTCCAATTAACCCGAAGATAATAAATGAATGAATTAGTTGAAAGCTCAGGATATATAAAAAAGCATAAAAAATACATAGATTATAGAATCACTCTGCTTAAAGATTATGTCTCATCGCAAAATAACAAACTTCTTGCTTTAGATAACATTATCAGCTGCTTTACAAACAACGGATTGAATGTTAAAAATTTAATCAAATCTTCTGTCAGCACAACTGAAAGCATATCCGAACTTATTCAAATTTCAAAATCGTGGAATATTTTAGAACATGGGGATTTAACAGGATACATTTACCAGAATCTGCAAAACTGTTCATTAAAAAAAGAAAAAGGACAGTTCTTCACCCCGGATGATATTGTAAAATTTATTATCAAAGGGACCTTACAGAATTTTAACGAAAGCATTCATGAAATTAAAATACTGGACCCTGCATGCGGCTCAGGTCAATTTTTAATCGGATATTATGTTGAACTATTCAGATTATTAAAAGAGTCAGGCTGTCCGGAGAAAAAAATTCCAGCGGTTATAATAAAAAATATATACGGTTTTGATACAGACAGTACTGCTATAAATATAGCCAGATCAAATCTGGCGAAAATTTCCGGGATGCCTATTGAAAAAATTAATATTTTTGAAAATGATTTTCTAGATAAATCATCTATACCATTTTACAAAAAAAATAATGAAATAAAATTTAATATTGTTTCAGGCAATCCTCCTTGGGGAAGCAGGCTTAAAGAATCACAAAAAAAATATTATAAAGATAATTATGAAACTTCATCAACAGGTTTGAATACATTTACACTGTTCATTGAAAGAGCAAAAGATTTCATTGAAGATAATGGCAGGATTTCTTTTCTGCTTCCTGAAGCTTTCCTCAATATAAAGGCTCATATGGCGTCGAGGAAGTTTGTTCTTGATAATTTTGCAATTGAAGAGATATCATTATGGGGAGAAAAATTTAAAGGAGTATTTGCTCCATCAGTTTCAGTTATTATTAAAAAAGAAGAAACGGCTGAAATAAAATCAAATATTGTAAAAATTGATTCAAATAAAAAATCAGAAAGAAATACCCAGCGGCTTATTCCCCAGCAAAGTTACATGAATACACACGAAAATATTTTTAATATAAACTACTCAACTAAATCAGCAGGCATAATCAGCAGAATTGAAAGTGCTGATTCAGTATTTTTAAAAAATAAAGCGAAATTTTTTCTGGGCATTGTAACTGGTGACAATAATAAACTTATATCTGATCAAAAAACAGACGATCAGCCGGATCCGATTATTATAGGCACAGATTTAGAACAGTATAGAATTAATTTCAGCAACCATTTCTTTAAATACGACAAAGACAAACTACAACAAACAGCTCCTCTTAATTTGTATAAATCTCAAAATAAAATCCTTTATAAATTCATAGGGAAAAGGTTAACATTTGCAAGAGACAGCAACGGGTACTTCACTCTTAATAATGTGAACGGATTTATACCTGCAATTCCCGAGTTAGACGCTGATTGCCTAGTTGCCATACTAAACTCGAGAATTATGCAGTATTATTATGAAAAAAGTTTTTTTACAGTAAAAGTTTTAAAAGGAAATCTGGAAAAGCTTCCAATTAAAATACCGGGAAAGGAAATTCAGGAAAAGATCAAAAATCTGGCTGATAATTTAAATAAAACCGGAGGAATTGAAAATACAGCAAGGGAAAACATTGAAGACCTTATTCAGCATGTCTATGGCATAATGGATAAAGAAGCATACAGTATCGAATCACATCTTCCCGCTGACAGGGAAAACGATATATAGATCAATTGTATCATTCTTACCATCATCAAATAAAGCAATTCCTGAAGTTTTATAAATATAAACCCGCGAAATGCTGTTTTCTATTTTCTCAAGGCCTGCATTTCCATAATTAAATAAAAAATTCTCTATTCCTGCTTTAAGATCAACCATATCTATTGTCTGCCTCTCTTGAGACAAACCTCCAACTGCAGAAATTTTTTTATTAAAACTATAAATTACAGAACCGGTTTCATCATTAAAATATATTTCATCAAAGTAAACTTTAATATCAGAATTAATCTTTAATATATCTGCAAATACATCTCCGGCTTTCTTTAATCGCGACACCTTGTACTGAGCTCTTCTGGTTCTTTGAAGAAATTCATTCAAGTCTGAGCCAAGCATTGCTTTCTCTGCACCGATTCCCGGCACAACCAGCATCATATCGGAAATAATCCGGTCTCTGTATACTTCGCCTCCGGCAGATATTAGGATCAGGCATAAAAAAGCTGCTATTATTCTTGTATTAAACATTCATTGCCCTATCTGATTCTCTTTTAATAACAGGATATCTTCTCGGATATTTATCCGGAGTAATTCCTTTCTTAATAAAAACAATCCCGCCACTTGAAAGATTAATATTATAAGGATTCCCGGGAATAAGACCAAGTTCCTCAGCATGATCAAGCACTGGAGCAGGCAAAGCGGTAAAATTCCTGTTTGCATAAATAAACAACGACCCGGAATCAGAAAGAATCGGTGCTGCCATTTCAATAACAACATACTCATGAGCAAAGGCTCTTGATACAACCAGCCCGAATTTCCCCCTATTCGCTTCAATACGGCCGAAATCTTCCGCTCTTCCGCACACAGCCGAAACAGTATTCAGGCTAATAAGCGAAAAGACTTCATTCATAAAATTATTTTTTTTCATGCTCGATTCCACGAGAATACCATTAATATCATTAAACATAACACCAATAGGAATACCAGGTATGCCGGACCCAGATCCGAGATCGCAGAATAATGTTCCACGTGGAACTTCCGCCTGTTTAAAAGGTAAAAGGCTTTCAATTATAAGCCCCTCCACCATTTCATTTATTGATTTAAATCCTGTAAGATTGAAATTCCGGTTTTCTGAATATATCATCTCTGCAAATTTAGACAAACTGCCAATCTGATCTTTCCTGAGGTTAAGCCCGCTGCTTTCAATCAGAGATTTTATTAATTCAAATTGTTCCACGTGGAACTCCATGCTTTTTATGAAAATACTCCACATGAACAATCAGTATTGAGATATCTGATGGGTCGACGCCTGATATTCTCATTGCCTGCCCTATTGTTGACGGATTTATTTTAATAAGCTTCTCTCTTGCTTCATTTTTAAGGCCATTTACCGATTTATAATCAAATCCTGCAGGTATTATTTTTGCTTCATATCCCTCAAGCACGCTGATTCTTTCCATATCCCTCTTGATATAGCCTTCATACTTAATCTCCATTTCTACAATGGCAGCAATGGATTCATCAATTTTGTCGCCGGTAATTTTAATTAAATCAGCTAATCTTACTTCAGGCCGTTTTAAAAGCCTTTCAAGATTTATTTTCCCGGGCAGTTCATGGCTTTTTTCATCCATTCTGATAATAGCTTTAATTCTATCGTCTACAATTATCGTTTTATTTTTAAACTCGGCCTTCCATTCCGATATTTTCCTGTATTTTTCCTCCATACCCGTATATTGTTCTTTTGAAATAAGTAAATTTTCTAATCCGTATTTCATCAGCCTTATATCTGCATTATCCTGGCGGAGAAGAAGCCTGTGCTCTGCTCTTGAAGTAAACATACGGTATGGCTCTATAGTTCCCTTTGTTACTAGATCATCAATCAGAACTCCTATATATGCTTCCGATCTTTTTAATATAAACGGTTCGCGGCCAAGTATTTTTCTAGCAGCGTTTATTGCAGCCATAAGACCCTGTGCTGCTGCTTCTTCATATCCCGATGTTCCGTTTATCTGCCCTGCATGATACAGGCCTGATATTTTTTTTGTTTCAAGAGTAGATTTAAGCTCAACTGGAGGAACAAAATCATATTCAACTGCGTAAGCAGGGCGCATAACGTGGACATTTTCAAGCCCTGGAATAGTCCGAACCATCTGAAGCTGGACGTCCTCTGGAAGAGAACTTGAAAATCCGTTGATATAAAATTCAGAAGTATCTGTTCCTTCAGGCTCAAGGAAAAGCTGATGTCTCGGTTTATCTGAGAAACGCACAACCTTGTCTTCGATAGATGGGCAATATCTTGCGCCTGTACCTTTAATAACTCCCCCATATAGCGGAGAAAGATGCAGATTGTTTTTTATAAATTTATGCGTCTCATCAGTGGTATATGTAATCCAGCAGGGAATCTGTTCCCGGATAATTTCCTTTGTCAGAAAAGAAAAAGGTGATGGCACTTCATCCGGCATTTGAATTTCGCACTTATTAAAATCTATTGATAAACCGCTTATTCTCTGGGGAGTTCCAGTTTTAAGTCTTAATACAGGAAAGCCTAAAGCTCTAAGTGAATCAGAAAGATTTTCTGCTGAAAAATCTCCAAGTCTTCCGCACTTCTGTCTGAAATTTCCAATATGAATCAGTCCTTTTAAAAAAGTTCCCGTGCATATAATAACAGCCCTGGAATTGAATTGCTGTCCTCGTGCTGTTATGACCCCTTTCAGAATTCCATTTTCAGCAACAATCTCATCAACCACATCCTGAATAATATCAAGATTCTTTTGAGTTTCAAGAATCTGTTTCATTTTTAACTGATATTTTTTTTTATCTGCCTGAGCACGTGGTGCCCAAACTGCAGGACCTTTGCTTTTATTAAGCATTTTAAAATGAATACCTGTCTCGTCTATGGTTTTACCCATTTCACCGCCGAGTGCATCTATCTCTTTAACAATATGTCCTTTTGCAAGTCCGCCGATTGCCGGATTACAGCTCATCTGTGCAATGGTGTCAATATTGCCTGTTACAACAAGAGTTTTCATTCCCATTCTTGATGCAGCAAGTGATGCTTCAACTCCTGCATGTCCTGCGCCAATTACAATAATATCATATTCTTTCATTATATTATGTCTCTTTAAATCTATCTGTTTATTTTAATATTCATCCAGCAATATAATATATGATTTTAAGCTGTACTTATCAGTCAATTTATTAATTTATTCACTTACATGACTTTATTTTTTTAATTAAACTTCTTTACAAAAAATTTAAAAACAGCAAAATGATAGTTATCAGCAACCTGCAGAACCTGTGATTTATTAAATAATTAAATCACCAATAGAGGATTTAAAATGAATAAAAAAATGTTTTTTTTAATTTTAGTTATTCTGGTAATTACCGGTTGTAAACAAGCTGATCCTCAGCAGGACAAACAATTAAATCAGATTCAAAAGTGGGTATCTGCAAAAAGCGGTTTAAGATTACGGTCAGAAGCAAATACCAGCAGCAATACAATAGTCCTTATCCCGGACGGACAACAGGTAGAGGTTATAACCGGTAATAAAAAAAATGATGAGATAATTCTGGCAGGGGTTGTCGGCAGCTGGGTTAATGTAAAGTGGAAGAATCAAACTGGATGGGGTTTTGACGGATTTCTTATGGATAATAAAAATGACGCTCAGCAGTATAAGTATAGATATATTCCGGATAAATTAATAGGTATTTATGAGGCGGAATTAAAACCGGATTCCACATGTCCTCCATTATCAATCAGAATTGGTAAAAAAAATATTAATTATGGTTCATGCATGATTGATAGCCAGTGCTATGTAAATGGAGTTAGTAATAACGGTTCAACTTACATTTTTTCCTGCGCAGAAACATTAACAGAGGAAGAAAAAAAAGAAATGTATACTGGAGTTCCATCAAGTAAAACTATCGAAATTATTAAATATGATATGCATATTATATTTAATAAAATAACTTTAAATAAAACTAAATAATATAAATAGATTTAATTTACAGGATTAAACCGAAATGACCGGAGAATAAAAAATGACTAAATCAATAGCGTTTACTAAAGCAAAACTTGGACCTTTAACATTAAAGAACAGAATTATCAGATCTGCTGCTTTCGAAGGAATGTGCCCTAACGGCTTTCCATCAGAATCATTATATAAATATCATCAGGCTGTTGCTGAAGGCGGAGTTGGAATGACAACAGTTGCATATATAGCTGTTTCAAATAACGGACGGGCCTTTAATCACGAATGCTGGATGCATGATGATATTATACCATATTTAAAAAAACTTACAGATAAAATTAAAAAAGCCGGAGCTAAATCTTCAGTTCAACTCGGTCATTGCGGCAATATGGCAGACAAAAAAGTAGGCGGAAGAGTTCTTGCTCCAACAAGGAAATTCAATCTTTTCTCTTTCACCATGACAGAAGAAATGTCCGAGAAAGATATTACAGATATAATTAACGCTTACGGCAATTCTGTAAACATTGCAATAAAATCCGGTTTCGATGCAGTTGAGATACATGCAGGTCACGGCTATCTTATCAGCCAGTTTCTTTCCCCGGTAACAAATGAAAGAACTGACCGCTGGGGAGGATCGCTTGAAAACAGATCCAGATTTCTTCGTGAAGTTATTAAAGAGGTAAAAAAGAAAGCCGGGAAAAAAATCGCTGTAATCGTAAAAATGAATTTGAGGGATGCAGTCCCCGGCGGAGTTGAAATTGAGGATTCAATAAAAATTGCAGAAATTCTTGAAAAAGAAGGAGTTGATGCGCTTGTACTTAGCGGCGGTTTCGTGAGCAGAAATCCAATGTATCTCATGAGAGGAAATACGCCATTTAAAGAACTTGCTCATTATCAGACAAAAGGCTTAATAATAAAACTGGGTCTACTCTTAGCCGGGCGTTTCTTCATGGAAAGTTATAAATATGAAGATCTTTATTTTCTAGAAGACGCTTTGAGAATCAGGAAAGCAGTTAAAATACCGGTTATTTATGTAGGCGGTGCATCTTCTTTAAAGGGTATTGAGAAAGTAATTTCAAAAGGTTTTAATTTTGTTCAGCTAGGAAGAGCACTTGTTTATGAAACTGATTTTGTAAAAAAAATTGAGAATGATCCGGATTATATTTCCGGATGCGTGAAATCCGGTCCCTGCAATGAATGCATGGCTGCAATTTATTCTTCTGAGGCAAAATGTTATTATAAAATAAGAAAGGGAATCAGTTAAATATCTATATTATATTGACTACACGATAAGATATACTTATATTATATGTATATCGTAATCAGATAAATCAAATTGCTATCTGTCAGAGTATGGAAATTATGCAGAACAAAATATTATCAAAACTTTTTTTAACCTTTATTCTGCTTCTAATTATAATCCTCGATGCGCGTTCATCGAATACTGAACTTTTATCAAAATTAAAAATTGAGAAAGATATAATTTCAGGTGCAATCGAATCAATAAATATGATCAACAAATCGAAACTTATGGCTATAAACAGCACAACATCTGAAAGCATGCTGTTATATTCAGAGTTATTAAAAACTCTTGAATCGCCTGATTTAATAAAAGAAAATGATTATAAATTGAGTGAACTCATGAATTCATGCATTCAGGCTCATAAAGTTTTTATAATAGATTCTAAAACCCGCATACAGGATAATCTGGATTTAATATCAGAATTAAAAGAATTTTATCCTGATATTTTTAAATCAACCTTTTGTATTGATTCTATCTCCAAGTACACAGAAGCTGTTTCTGCAATTGATAAAATGAAATCAGAAAATCTGGACATTTATGATATTATTAAATTAATAATCATGAGCGACAGGACTTTTGCTTTAGACATAAATGATTTTAAAGCTATAAATTGATTTCCAGCTGAAAAATATATATTAGCGGTTAAAATCTGTATTGACGTATATCATATTTAATTGTATTTTGTATGTTCTTTTAAAAAGGTTCATTTATAATTAATTATTATAAATATAAAAAAACAAGGGAGGATTTTTATGATTAAAAAATTAACTATGGCGGTATTCTGCCTGATGTTAGGCTTAATTTTTACTGCATCTGTTTTCGCACAGGAAGAGCCTGTTAACAACGATAATGCAGCTGCAAAAAAAGCAGATACTGAGAAAAAAGTTGAAAAGAAGGCTGAAGACATCAAAGATGCAGCACTAGGTAAAACTGATGGTAAAACTGATACAGCTCCAGCCAAGAATGATACTGTTGTCCCAGGTGCAGCAGCCACAACTGATGGAAAAGTTTTCTATAAAGATGGCGAAGTTTATGTAAACACTAAAGCCAAATTTAAACTGATTTCAAAAGATAATGTTTCAATGGGAGAAATACAGTATAAAATTGACAATGGAGAATATAAAAAATATGAATCTACATTTTCAATTCCAGAAGAAGGAAAGCATGCCATTACTTATTTCGGAAAAGACCTTGTTCAGAATACGGAAATTGAAAGAACATATAAAGTAATTGTTGATGGTACAGGTCCTGAAATGTCAGTTACTTCAAGCAGAGCTGTAGTAAAAGTAGGCGATAAGTACTATGTATCAAAAAATCATTCTTTTAACGTTATTGCGAATGATAAACTTTCCGGTGTAAAAAAAGTTGAGTATTCAATAAACGGTCAGGAATATAAAGAATGCGCAGTTCCTTTTACAATTGCAATTGACGGTTCAGCAGAGCTTAAATTCAAAGCAACTGATAATGTTAACAATGTAAACGATACATACGTATTAAAAATTTCAGACGAAACCGGTAAAGAATCAGAACTTAAAGATAAAACAGTAACTTTTGCTGTTGATAGCACATCACCTGTAGTTGAAATCAAAGCAGATAAAGAACTTAAAACCAAAGACGGTGTTAATATTGCCCAGACAGACGTTAAATACAGCATCACTGCAGATGACAAAGAATCCGGCATAGATGAAATATTATTCAGACTGAATGGAAAAGGCGGATTTGATACTTATAAAAAAGCTATTGAATTTAAAACTAATGGTGAGCAGATAATCGAAGCCAAGGCTGTAGATAGAGCTGGAAATGTTTCAAGTATTTCTACTTTTAAAGTTGTAGTGGATACTATTGCTCCGGAAACAACAATCAAACCTGTTGACGAAGCTGCTGATAAAGACTGATTTTAAATTTTATTATAAAAAAATAAAAAACCCCGCAATTTGCGGGGTTTTTTTTGTGCATAAAAATTGGAATAATATAATAGTTTATTAACATTGTATAGTTAGGTTAACCACAAGAAAACTGTGTTATATCCAACTTATTAACATAAAATAACCACTTATCAACAGGTTATCTATATTTTAAAAAAAATTATTTTGAAAAAAATAATACATAATTAATTGATTGCCAAATAGTTGAAAAAAAATAGCTTCTGATTAATCAACAGCAGTTAAAAACTTCTTTAAAAAACAATAGTTAAAATCTATTTTATTGGAATAAAATTTTCTGGAAAATCAATTTTTTCTAAAATTTTAAAACCAATAATTATTATTTTCAAATAAGTCTGTTTGATTTTTAAATAGACTATAAATTATTATTCAATAAATTTTCGGGTTTTTTTAATATGTATTTTTTGATATTATAATTACAGGTATAGATATGTCGGTCTGGAGTAATGTTTTAGATTCTCTTCAAAATCAAATCAACAAGCAGTCTTTTGATATGTGGCTTAAAGACACGGAACTTATTTCAATTAATGGGAATATTTCAACAATCAAGGTTGTTGATGATGTTGCATTGCGTCATATAACAGATAATTACAGAAATCAGATTGAATCAATAATGAAGTCTCTTGTTAATCAGAATATAACCTGTGAATTTGTAACTACATCGGATTATATCAGCACACCGGTTGTTAAAATCAGTGAAAATCCAATACGGCAGAACGTAAACATTTTAGATGATACTCAGAGCTCTTCATCGATAAATCCAAACTATTCTTTTGATAATTTTGTTGTTGGCTCAAATAATCAATTGGCTCACGCAGCTGCGATTTCCATATCCAGGGCACCTGGTACTAAAACCAATCCGCTTTTTATATATGGAGGAGTTGGTCTGGGTAAAACGCATTTAATGCAGGCAATAGGAAATTATATAATTAAAGAAAAACCTTATCTAAGAGTGCTTTATGCAGCAAGCCAGAATTTTCTTACAGAGTTTGTATATGCTCTGAGAACTCAGACAATATCGAGCTTTAAGATAAAATATATGAATGTTGATATTCTATTAATTGATGATATTCAGAATCTTGAGAACAAACCAGAAACTCAAAATGAATTTTTTAATATTTTCAACGATCTGCATCAGAAAAAGAAACAGATAGTTATTTCAAGCGACAGACCTCCCAAACAGCTCTCAACTCTTGAAGACAGACTCCGAACAAGATATGAATGGGGAATGATCATTGATATACAGGCTCCGAATTTAGAGACACGGGAAGCAATTTTAAGAAATAAAGCAGAATCAATTAAACTTTTTATTTCAGATGAAGTTATAAATTATATAGCAAGAAGAATTAAATCCAATATAAGAGCTCTTGAATCAGCACTGAATAAATTAAAGATGGTTTCAGAAACTTTAAATGAACCTATAAACATTGAAAATGCCAAATTATATCTGAAAGATCTTTTTGATGAGGATATAAATAAAAAAGTAACTCTTCCGGATATAATGGAAAAGGTGGCATTTAAATATGGTATTACTGTTAATGATCTTACTTCAAAAAACAGGCACAATAAAGTAGTTTTACCAAGATTTATTTCAATGTATATAGCACGAAAACTCATTGGAATTACAACAACAGAATTAGGCCATGAGTTCGGAAACAGGGATCATTCAACTGTGGTAAATGCAATTAATCAGATAGAGCAGGATATAGCAAAAGATCTAAATTTAAAAGATGCTATTGATGATTTAATATCTGAATTAAAAAGTTAAAATTTAATAATAAATCATTGTTAATAATTGTGATTTAGTGTTGATAAAAAATAGTTAATCAATAAAATAAGTAAGATATAAGATAATAAGTTTTATTACTAAAAGATAGTAGAAAATAATAACAGTTTATCAACATGCTAAGTACTGATTCTGTCAGGGATAATTCAGTTATTAACAAAAAATACATTGCTACTACTAAAACTATTATTAATAATAAATTTATATTATTGTTATAGGAGATCAAAATGCAAATAAATGTTGATAAAAATTTTTTATATAAAGCTGTATTAACAGCGGATTCAATTGTTTCATCAAAAAATATTAACACTATATTATCTAACTGTCTTATAAATATTTTTCATGACAAAATGGAACTTATTTCAACAGATAATGAAATTGCTGTAAGAACTCATATATCAAGTTTATCAAAAGAAAAATTTTCATTTACCGTTAACGGTAAAAAAATGGCAAGCATTCTCAAAGAACTTCCGGATGATGAACTTGTTGTTAATGTCGATGATAATTTTCAAATAATAATAAAAACAAAATCAGAAAAAATTAAAGGCCAATATAAACTCATTGGAACTTCTTCACAGGATTTTCCAAAAATTCCTGATTTCATTGAAGATAAATCAGCAGGCATAGAACAGCCTTTGTTTAAAGAAATAATTAAAAAAGTTATATATGCTGCTTCTTCTGATACTATAAAACCGATTTTTAACGGTATTTTTCTAGTATCAGAAACAAAAGGAAAACTTACTGCTGTTGCAACAGACTCAAGAAGATTGTCAATTATTACAAGAAACATCGAAGGTTCTCTTGATTTAAAAAATGGCGTAATACTCCCGCTTAAAACAGTGAATGAAATTTTCAGACTTTTATCAGTTACCGGAAATTGCTTATTAAATATCAGCGGTAACCAGTGTTATATAAAAATTGATGAAACAGAAATAATATCCAGGATAGTTGAGGGACAGTTTCCAAACTATAAACAGGTTATGCCGAAAGAACATTTATTCAGTTCAGAAATAAATGTTAAACAGTTAAGTGAAACTATCAGGCGGGTTATTATTTTTACAAGAGAACCTATATATAAAATAATTTTGACATTTGATTCTGAAAGACTTATTGTTGAAGCTTCAACCCCTGAACTTGGCGAAGCTACTGAAGAAATAAAAATTAAATCTGATTATAAAGAAAAATTCTCTCTTGGTGTTAACGCCCAGTTTATGATAGAAGCTCTCAAGGAAATGGACTGTGAAACTGTTAAATGCAGTATTACAGGTCAGATGAGTCCTATGACATTAAATCCTTCAGATGATCCGAACTTCACAGCAGTAATTATGCCTATCCAGATTAAATCATCTCATTCTGAATAAAATGCGGGTAACTGATTTTATTTTAAAAAATTTCAGAAATTATTCTGATGTTAAATTTAGATTTTCCAGTGAAGTAAATTTTATCACTGGAAAAAACGGATCAGGTAAAACAAATATTCTTGAAGCATTATCAATTCTGTCAAATATAAGATCTTTCAGGCATATTGGTGATATTTCAATAATAAAAAAAGGTGAGAGCAGTTATTATTGCTCTGCTGTTTTAAATGAATCATCATACTCAAAGTTTGAAACAGGATGCTCATTTGTTAATGGTAAAATAATAAAAAAA
This sequence comes from uncultured Leptospirales bacterium, assembly GCA_964392365.1. Taxonomy (GTDB): domain Bacteria; phylum Spirochaetota; class UBA4802; order UBA4802; family UBA5550; genus CAYMPH01. The sequence continues at coordinate 84,805 of CAYMPH010000006.1, read as the reverse complement.
ATAAAAATAGACGGTAGTGAAATCAATAAAGTCAGGGATTATTACGGAAAATTTTTAACAGTTATTTTTTCACCGGCAGATATAAATATTATTAATGGAAGCCCGGATTTGAGAAGACGTTTTCTTGACAGCGTTATTTCAAAAACCGATCCTGAATATATAGAAACACTTTCAGAGTTTAAAAAAATCCTCATATCGAGAAATGCGCTTTTAAGAAAAATAAAAAATTCAGGTTCTAATGAATTAAAAAATCTTGAAATATGGGATCTTGTTTTTGCAGAAAAAGCTTTTAAAATAATAGAGAAAAGAGAAAAATTCATAAAAGATTTTAAAGAAAAATTTTCAAGATCGTATAGAATGATTTCAGATACTGATGAAACTCCGGATTTATTTTACCAGTCTATTTTAAAAGAAAAATCGTCAGATGATATTTACAGCCTGCTGGTCCAAAACAGAAATAAAGATATAAAATTCGGTTCAACTTCTTTAGGGCCGCAACGGGATGATTATTTAATTGCTTATAGCGAAAAAGAAAATTTTAATAATTTCGCTTCCCAGGGCCAGAAAAGGACAGCTTCAATAGCAATTAAAATTGCAGAATTTGAGTCTGTAGAGGAAAAGACCGGAGAGAAATGTGTTATTCTTGTGGATGATATTTTTTCTGAACTTGATCCCGGGAGACGGAATAATATGGTTAATGTTTTAAGCGGCGGGAATCAGGTTATTTTTACTATGGTTAATACAGATTCAATTTCCGGAGATAGTTTTAAAAATACATCGCAATTTATGGTTTTTCCGGAAGGGAGAATTGAACAGCAATGAAATTCAGGGTTGGTTCAAACAGGAAAAATAAAATATTGGATTTCAATTCTTTACTTCCGGATGTTATTTCTGATTTAAATATCAGTGAACAGTATGTAATCGGAAATATTCGCGCTGCTTGGAAGGATATAATCGGAAGTATATTATGCACACATTCAATGCCGGATCGTATTTTTAAAGGTATTTTATTTATTATATCCGACCATTCAGCATATGCGAACGATATTATGCTTATGAAAGATCAGATATTAAAAAAAGTAGAGGAAATGTTCCCTTATTCAGCTGTTAAAAATATTAAAGTAGAAATAAAAAATATAAAATGGAATAGTTGACATGAGACATAAGATATGTTAATATGTTCTATAATTATTTAATTTTTTTAGTAATAAGCTGATAAATCTTTACTGTAATTCCAGTGTGAGCTGGAAAATATTATTGAGAAAAATATAATAAAATACTGAAATTTTAATTTGTATATTTTTAAAAATTATTTAAGGATTTACTAATATTAAATGTTTATTCATATCGGCGAGAAAAAAAATATTTCAACGGCAAAACTAATCGGAATTTTCAACAGAGACAGTCTGTTGCTTTCAGAAGAAAATAAATGGATTATAGAAAAAATTTCTGAAAATGATAAAACTGTTGCAATTGAAGAAAAAAATATAATTACAGCAAGCATAGTAAGCCCTTTTACAATTATAAAAAGGGATAGTCTGAATAACGAATTTATCTGGAGCAGGAAAGATGTCTAAGGAATACGATTCCCAAAAAATACAGGTTCTTGAAGGGCTTGAAGCAGTAAGAAAAAGACCGGCAATGTACATAGGTTCAACTGATGTGGACGGGCTTCATCATCTTGTGTATGAAATTGTTGATAACTCAATTGACGAATCTCTGGCTGGATTTTGCGACAGCGTTATTGTAACCATTCATAAAGATAATTCCATTGAAGTTGTTGATAACGGCAGGGGTATACCAACGGACATTCATCAGACTTATAAAGTTTCTGCACTTGAAATAGTATTAACAAAGCTTCATGCTGGCGGAAAATTCGACAACGACGCATATAAGGTTTCTGGCGGACTTCATGGTGTCGGGGTTTCAGTTGTAAATGCTCTTTCAAAAAAATTGGAAGTAAATGTTTATAAAGATGGGACAGAATTTTTTCAGTCATATTCAAAAGGAAAACCGACCTGCAAAGTTCAAACTCTCGAGAAAACAACTAAAACCGGAACCAAGGTCAGATTCTGGCCGGATGATGAAATATTTACTGCAACTGAATATAATTTTGATATTCTTGCAAAAAGACTTCGCGAACTTGCTTTTTTAAATGCAGGAGTTATTATTATACTTCATGATGAAAGAGGAAAGGGGCGTAAACAGGAATTTCATTACGAGGGCGGAATAGTTGAATTTGTAAATCATCTTGTTGAAGCAAAAAGCCCGATAAATAAAAAACCGATATATTTTAAAACAACAAAAGATAAAGTTGAAATTGAATTAGCTTTACAATATATAGATTCATATAGTGAAACTGTTTTTACCTACGCAAACAACATCAACACCAGAGAGGGCGGAACACATCTTATCGGTTTTAAATCAGCTCTTACCAGGGTTTTTAATGATTATTTAAAAAAAGAAAAGATTGATAAAAACATTTTACAACTCTCGGGTGATGACGTCAGAGAGGGACTTGTTGCTATTATCAGCGTGAAAATTCCAAACCCGCAGTTTGAAGGCCAGACTAAAATGAAACTCGGAAACAGCGAAGTTAAGGGAATTGTTGAATCAGCAACTAATGAAAATTTAGCATTTTATTTTGAGGAAAATCCGCAGGAAGCAAAAAAAATAATTGAAAAATGTATTTTCAGCGCACGCGCAAGACTTGCTGCAAAAAAAGCAAGAGATCTCACAAGAAGAAAAAATGCACTTGATAATAACACTCTTCCTGGAAAACTCGCGGATTGTTCTGAAAGGGATCCTGCGCTATGTGAAATATATCTTGTTGAGGGAGATTCTGCCGGAGGTTCTGCAAAACAGGGCAGAGACAGAAATTTCCAGGCAATACTTGCTCTCAAAGGAAAAATCATAAATGTGGAAAAAGCGAGGCTGGATAAAATTTTATCCAATGAGGAAATAAAAACAATTATTACAGCTATTGGTACAGGCATTGGAACTGATGAATTTGATATTAAAAAAGCGAGATATCATAAAATTATAATCATGACAGATGCGGACGTAGACGGCGCACACATCAGAACTTTATTATTAACATTCTTTTTCAGATATATGAAGGAACTCATTACAGAAGGATATTTGTATATTGCCCAGCCTCCTCTATACAATATTAAATCTGGAAAAGAAAGCTCATATGCATATTCCGATGAAGAAAAAGATAAAACTTTAAAAAATTATAAAGCAGATTCAAAGGTTGTTATTCAAAGATATAAAGGTCTTGGAGAGATGAATCCTGAGCAGTTGTGGGATACAACCATGAATCCGGAATTCAGAACAATACTTCAGGTGAGAATGGACGATGAGGTTGAAGCTGAGAATATATTCTCTGTTCTTATGGGAGATGCAGTAGAACCGAGAAGAAAATTTATTGAAGATAATGCCAGGAATGTTTCAAATCTTGATCTTTAAACCCCCACTAACTCCCCCTTGCTAAGGGGGAGTTAGTGGGGGTAAATTTTATGTTGGAGAAAAGCAGTGCCGAAGAAACAGGAACCATCAAGTTCAGGAAAAGTATTTGATGTTGAAATAGAAGACCAGATGAAGGAAGCCTATCTTGCTTACGCGATGAGCGTTATTGTAGGCAGGGCTTTGCCGGATGTGCGTGACGGTTTAAAACCCGTTCATAGAAGAATTCTTCATGCCATGAATGAAAGGGCATGGAGAAGCGACAGGGCGTACGTGAAATCAGCGAAGATTGTTGGAGAGGTTATTGGTAACTTTCACCCGCACGGCGACACAGCTGTTTATGAAACAATGGTAAGGATGGCTCAGGAATTTTCAATGAGAATGCCGATCATTGACGGTCAGGGAAACTTCGGATCTATTGACGGGGATCGTGCTGCTGCATACAGGTATACAGAAGCAAGGCTTAATAAACTGTCAGAAGAACTTCTTCATGATATAGACAAGGAAACTGTTGATTTTATACCAAACTTCGACGATACAAGAAGAGAACCGGTTGTCCTTCCTGCAGCGTATCCTAATCTGCTAGTTAATGGTTCTGAGGGAATTGCAGTTGGAATGGCAACAAAAATTCCTCCTCACAATCTGGGCGAAGTAATTGATGCAACCATTGCAATGATTGATGAGCCGAATATTACAATTCGTCAGCTTATGAAGCATATTAAGGGGCCGGATTTTCCAACAGGCGCTTCAATCATGGGAACAGATGGAATTACTAAAGCATATACAACTGGCAGAGGCAGCATTGCGGTTAGAGGAATTCTTAATATTGAGGAAAATAAAAAAGGAAGAGACGCAATAATAATCACGGAAATCCCGTATCAGATAAATAAAACAACACTTATTGAAAGAGTTGCTGAACTTGTTAATGATAAAGTAATTGAAGGCATCAGCGAAATAAGGGATGAGTCCGATAGAAAAGGAATGAGAATTGTTTTTAATCTTAAAAAAGACGCGAACACCAGCGTAATAGTAAATCAGCTTTACAAGCATACTTCTCTTCAGTCTTCATTCGGTGTGATATTTCTGGCTCTTGTTGATAATGTTCCAAAAGTGCTCGATCTGCGTGGAATTCTTTCTAATTACATTTTACATAGAAAAAATGTAGTTACCAAGAGAACTGTTTATGAATTAAAAAAAGCTGAGGAAAGAGCGCATATTTTAAGAGGATTGAAAATTGCGCTCGATAACATAGATGAAGTAATTAAAATAATAAGAGCATCAAAAACTCCGGATGAAGCCGGAGAAAAACTGATAAAAGCATTCAAGCTTTCAGAGATACAGACAAAAGCAATACTTGAAATGAGACTGCAGAGACTTACAAGTCTTGAAGTTAAAAAAATTGAGGAAGAACTCAAAGAGCTTATAAAACTTATAGCTCAGCTTAAAGCTATTCTTGCGAGTGAAAAACTTGTTTATACAATAGTAAAAGATGAGCTTGCTGAAGTTAAAAAGAAATACGCAGACAAGAGACGCACTGAAATTATTGTAGATGGTGAATCTTCAACAGATTTTGAGATGGAAGATCTCATTGCAGATGAAGATATGGTGATATCAATCACTAATGATGGATTTATCCGAAGGCTTTCTGTTGACACATTCAAGAAACAAAGACGCGGCGGCAAAGGCGTTATCGGCATGGATTCCAAGCGTGAAGATTTTATCAAGATGATGACTGTTGCAACCACACACGATACAATTCTTCTTTTTTCAAACAAGGGAAAGATTTTTGCAATGAAGACTTATGAAATACCTGAAGCTTCAAAGGCAAGCAGAGGAAAATCCCTCAAGGGAATAATAAATCTTGCAACCGGGGAAAATATTACAGCTCTTTGCGGAATAAAAAACTTTGATACTGAAGATTATTTCTGTATGGTTACGCGGCTTGGAATTTTAAAGAAATCTTCTATAGAAGATTTCTCAAATGTTAAAAAGGGCGGTATTATTGCTATAAATCTCAAAAAGAACGATGAGCTTGTGGATGTTAAGGTTGTCGGCAAAGGAGATGATGTTGTTATAGCTTCAAAAGAAGGACTTCTTTTAAGAACAAATCTGATGAAGATGCGCGGAATGGGAAGAAATGCAGCCGGTATAATAGGCATGAGACTTTCCGGAGAAGATGAAATTATTGATCTTGATGTTGTTAAGAAAGATTCAAGTCTTTTTGTTTTAACAGAAAAGGGTTTTGGCAAAAGAGTAGAGTATAAAAATTTTGCCAATAAAGGCAGAGGCGGCAAGGGTATGGCCTTTGTTAAAATAAATGAAAAGAATGGATATGCCAAAGGAGTTAAATCTGTTTTTGATTCAGATGAAGTTATTATTGCTTCAAAAAGCGGAATGACCATTAGATTGACTGCCGGAGACATATCACTTCAGGGAAGAAGTGCAGCTGGTGTAAAACTTCTTGATCTTTCAGGCGATGATATGATTTCAGATTTTGCTGTAATAAATGAATAATATTCAGAAAGATAAATATATATCATTCAAGGAATTTTTTTTTAAACAGGCCCCTGGCATTTTAGTCGGGGGTTTTTTTAAACATAATTTTGAAAAGAAGCATTTTTTTTAATTAATTAGTGATAATTTCTTGCATTTTTAATATGAATGATTTATAGAATAGACTCTTACTGAAATTTATTTTCCGGAGTAATAAAATGAGGATTATAAAAAAAATATTTATACCTGTTTCTGTTTCAATATTATTTATCATTTCATTACTATATACAGATTCCGCTTATTCAAGAGCTGGTAGGGGCAGCAGCTACAAATCTTCTTCAAGTTCCAGTAAAAGCAGCAGCAGGAGTTCCAGTTCCAGCTCGCGATCCTCATCATATAAATCCGGTTCAAGCGGATATATGCCTCCAATTATTCCTGTTCCAATTCCATTGGGAGGTCACAAAAGCGGTACTGCTGCTAATCAGGATGGTTCTCAGGATGGATCAACTGCAGAGAAGAAGGAATCAAGCACAAGTACTATTATTATCGGTCTTATTTTTATTCTGCTTTTTGCTGCAGCAGGTTTTTTTATACTCAGATGGATTTTCAGAAAAATATTCGGTTCCGGAAAATCAGATAAAGATGACGGGAAACCGCCTATTTATACTATTTCAGACACTGTTCTTGCAGATATAAGAGAAGAAGATCCGAATTTTTCAACAGAGCATTTTTATGAATTGGCAAAAACAATTGCTGTAAAAGTACAGGATGCCTGGTCTGCGGGAGACATGATAACAGCCAGGAATTATATATCTCAGGGTATTTACAACAGATTTAAAGTTCAACTTGAAATGATGAAAGATGATGAAGGCTTGATGAATGTTGTAGAGAATTACAGGGTCAAGGTTTTAAATGTAATGGCTCTTGATTTATCACATAGTTATCAGACTCTTCATGTAAGACTTACTTCAAGAGCAAAAGATGCTACTTTGCCTATTGGATCAACAGCTGATCAGATACAGAAAGCTATTATTAAAGCGCAGGATTCTTCTTTTACAGAAATTTTTTCATATACAAGGAAAAGAAGCGCTAAAACCGATTCATCAAAAAATTATCTCAAAGGACAATGTCCATCATGCGGATATGTGCCTGACAATTTCAGTGAAGTTAACAAATGCCCAAGCTGCGGTTCAATTTACAACTCCGGTGAATTTGACTGGGTACTTTCTGAAATTACTCAGGAATCAGAATGGCAGGAAAGTTCATACGAATCTATCGATGGTCTTAAAGATCTAGAAACTAAAAATTTATCTATTAATAGAGAAGTTATTGAAGACAGGGCTTCATTTATTTTCTGGAAATGGATGCAGTCTCAAACTAAAGGCGATAAAAATCAGCTGGCACGCGATGCAAGTCCTGGTTTTATGACAAAATTCAATCCTGTAAAAACATATATTGCTGAGGTTGTTGTCGGTGCATCCGATTTAAAAAAAGTATGGCAGGATAAAGATAAGGCTTATGCTTCAGTTCTGATTTTCTGGAGCGCCTCACTCATGAAGAAAGACGAACCTGTTCACAGGGAAAGTACTTTAACTTTAAGTATGCCTCTTGCATTGAAAAATCCTTATGGCCTGGCAAATCATAGCTGTAATTCTTGTGGAGGGCCTTTGCCTGATTCTAATGCAACAGTTTGCACTTATTGCGGAGCTGCTCTTCCTGTAACTGTTTCAGACTGGATTCTTGAAAATGTTGATGAAGTTAATCTGGAAGCAGCTTATAATGAAGATTAAAAAAAATTTTATTTACGAATACTTCTTTTTTCAGTATATTAAATCTTAATATGAGGTGTTAACATGGAAGATGAAAAAGTGATTTATACATGCTCAGTCTGTAAAAATGAAACTGGTGTAAAAAAAGGCGGAAAGGTTCCAATTTGCTGTGAAAAAGAAATGGTTATTGACCCCCTTCCCCACTGCACTTCAGTTCCGCATTCTGAAATGTCAAGAAATAACAATTCAGATGAACCGTGCGATGACGACAGGGCAAATAAATAAAAAGCGAGGATTAGTATGTCTAAAATTTCAATGAATGCTCCGGCTCCTGATTTTGAATTAGCTGACTTTACAGGCAAAAGAATCAGACTTTCTAATTATAAAGGAAACAGCAATGTTTTACTGGTTTTTAATAGAGGGTTTTTCTGACCATTTTGCCAAAAGCATATGGCGCAGTTGCGTCACGATATTCAGGAATTCAAAAATCGAAATACAGAGATCCTTGTTGTAGGTCCTGAAAAAGCTGAATCTTTTACAAAATACTGGGCAAAAAATAATTTAAATTTTATCGGACTGCCTGATCCGGAGCACAGTGTGCTAAAACTTTACGGGCAGCAAATTAAAATATTCAAATTCGGACGAATGCCTGCACAGCTTCTTATTGATAAGAATGGTATTGTCCGTTTTGTTCATTACGGTCATGATATGACAGATATTCCGGCAAATTCAGAGATGCTGGAGTTGATTGATTCGCTATAAAATACTTTAAATGTTATTGGAAGTTTTTATTATACCCATTTTAGCCAGACTGCAAAAATTAAATGAAGTATAATAAAAGCTCCAAGCATTAAAAACATAACAACCTTTTTCTGATTTAATGTCATATAATCATGAGCAGCAGTCAGCAGAAACCATGTAAATGAATATCCTATCCATATTGGCCATAAATGCGGGTTGCCCCAGAAATGCCACGACCATGATATAAGACCGCCGCTGTGTAAAAAAGATTCTACAAGAACTGCAGTTAATCCCATAATTGATGGAATAATTATTCTATTTGGAATTTTAAAATATTTTAATTTAGGGTTATCCGGAAGAATTTTGATTATCAAAGGTCCCATAATAGCAACAAAGAAGCAAACTTCTAAATTCATTCCAATATAAATAAGATATGAACCATTTCCTTTTTCTGCTGTCCAGAGCGGCGCAAACCCTGTAAATTGATAGATTAAACTATTACCTATTTCCCAGGTCATTGCCCAGGCCCAGAATGCCAAACCGAGATAAACTGCGCTCCAGTTTTTTCTTTCTATCTCAACAATATAAATATAAATTACTATAACAAATAATGGAATAAGATACCATTGAAGATTTGCAGGATCCCGTAGAGCCTGGGAAAATATGTAAGGCTTGATATTCATAATAAAAATATTATTCAATTAGATTTAAAGCAGTCAAATAAAATTTGATTTATTTTATTATCGATCTATAAAAATAGATAGTAATCTTAAGTTTAAGAATTTATATTAAAATATTTGATTAGAAAGTTTCAAAAAATAAATTTTATTAGGAAATATAAGAATATGAAAAATGTATTAATAACTGGAAGTACTGGAATGGTAGGAAGTCTTGTTTTAAAAGAATGCCTTGAAAGGGATGATGTTGGAAAAGTAACAGCTATTGTCAGACGAAAAACAGGCATAAAGCATCCAAAATATATTGAAGTATTTCATAACGATTTTTTAAATTATTTAAAAATTATTAAATTTTTTAAGAATCAGGATATATGCATTTATTGTATTGGAGTGTACACTGGTAAAGTAGATCGTGATGATTTCAGGAAAATAACTGTTGATTATACTCGTGCATTTGCTGAAATACTGAAGGCCAATAGTAAAAATATTACATTTACTTTTCTCAGCGGAAGTGGTGCGGATTCTAATGAAAAAAGCAGTATGATGTTTTCAAAAGATAAAGGTATTGCTGAAAACATTTTATTAAAATCCGGATTTGATAAAGTTTATATTTTCAGGCCGGCATATATATATCCAACAATACCAAGAGTAGAGCCAAATTTTACATATAAGTTATCAAGGAAAATATATGAGTTATTTGGAGGTAAATTCTTATCCGCAATAAGCATTACATCGCTTGAATTAGCAAAGGCAATGGTTAATATTTCAATAAATGGTTCTGGAATAAAAATAATTGAAAACAAAGATATAAGGAAGTATAGCAATTCTATATAGTTTGAATTTAAATAGTTGACACATAAGATTAGAGACTTTTTTATTTATGAATAAAATTATCAAATAAAGATTTTTGGAGATTATATGGTCATCTGGAAGAATATACCAACGATAGATGAATTAAATCGAATGTCTGCAAAAAGTCTTGTTGAACATCTTGATATTAAATTTATTGATATGACAGTTGATTCTCTATCTGCAACAATGCCTGTAGATACACGAACAATGCAGCCGTTCGGTATACTTCATGGCGGAGCTTCAGCTGCACTTGCAGAAACTTTAAGTAGTGTTGCAACTCATCTTATTATAGATATTAATAAAAATATTGGTGTTGGTCTTGAAATTAACGCTAATCATATAAAAACAGCCCACAGCGGAATTGTTACAGGAACTGTAAGGCCTATTCATATAGGAAGAAGGACTCATGTATGGGATATTCAGATAAAAAATGATGTAGGCGGGCTTGTATGCATATCACGCTGCACTATTGCGATTATAGATAAAAGATAATTTTTGAAGTGTATTAATAAATAAACCCCGCTAACATAGGCGGGGTTTATTTATTAATAATTGCTTTTTGAAATTCTTTTAAATAATTCGAGCCATAATAATGCCTGGAATTGTTTTCAATTTAGTGATTATTCCTTCATCCAGCTTTTTTCCAACCAGATCGAGATCAAATATATTGTAGGCATAATCACCTTTACTTTTATTAATCATATCAGCAATGTTTAATTTTTCTCCTGCAAGAATGTGTGTTATCTGCCCGATAATATTTGGAACATTTTTATTTGCTACTATCAGACGGGTTTTTCCGGCAAGTGGCATTTCACAATTAGGGAAATTAACTGAATTTTTAATATTCCCTTTTTCAAGAAATTCCATTAATTGAGAAACAGCCATATAAGCACAATTTTCTTCAGATTCAGGTGTAGAAGCTCCAAGATGAGGAATTGCAATTACATTATCAAGCTTAAGCATTTCTTCGTCAGGAAAATCTGTTACATATATTGCAACAGTTCCATTAGTTAATGCTTCTTTCATATCATTAGTATTTACAAGTTCTCCTCTGGAAAAGTTTAAAATCCTTACACCTTTTTTCATTAAATTGAATTTATCTTTATTAATAGATTCTTTTGTTTTGTCATTTAATGGAATATGCAATGAAATAAAATCTGATTCAGAAATCAGACTGTCAAGACTTGCTGCTTTTTTAATTGCGCTTGAAAGCCCCCAAGCTGCATCAATTGAAATATAAGGATCATATCCAGTAACTTCCATGCCCATTGATAGCGCATCGTTGGCAACCATTACCCCAATAGCTCCAAGACCTATTATTCCAAGTTTTTTTCTTTTAATTTCAGGTCCTTCGAAATCAGATTTTCCGGATTCAATAAGTTTAGGCACTTCCGCACCTTTTCCTATTAAAGTTTTAGCCCAGAGAATTCCAGGAACAACTTTTCTTGAAGCAAGTAAAAGAGACATTATTGTAAGTTCTTTTACAGCATTTGCATTTGCTCCGGGTGTATTGAAAACTATTATTCCTTTTTCAGAACATTTATCAACAGGAATATTGTTAACACCTGCGCCTGCTCTTGCAATAGCTTTAATTGTATCAGGAAGTTCAAGATCATGCATCTTCTGGCTTCTTACAAGAATTGCATCAGGATGTCCGATTTCTGATGCATATTCATACTGATCAAGAGGGAAAACGCTTAATCCTTTTGAAGAAATTTTATTCAGCGTTTGTATTTTAAACATATTCAGTTCCTTTATTTATTATCTGATTCAAATTTTTTCATAAAGTCAACTAAAGTCTGAACACCCTGAGCAGGCATTGCATTATAAATACTGGCTCTCATTCCTCCAACAAGTCTGTGTCCTTTAAGCTGAACAAGTCCGCTTTTTGATGCTTCTTTTAAAAATTTTGAATCAAGATCGTCATTACCTGTTTTAAAAGGTATATTCATCATGGAACGGAATTTTTTTTCAACAGGCGATTTGAATAATTTGGAGTTATCAATAAAATCATAAAGAATTGCTGCTTTATTTTCATTGATTTTCTGCATAGCTGAAATTCCGCCTAATTCTTTCAGCCATTCAAAAACAAGCATGGCCATATATACAGAATAAGTTGGAGGAGTGTTGAACATAGATCCGTTTTCAGAATGCGTTTTATAATTCATCATTGTAGGAGTAATATCCATTGCGTTTCCTATTAGATCTTCTCTTATAATTACAACTGTCACTCCAGCTGGCCCTATATTTTTCTGTGCCCCTGCAAAAATAACACCGAATTTTGATACATCCATAACTTCAGAAAGTATGTGAGAAGACATATCTGCTACAAGTGGAACATTTCCTGTTTCCGGAAAAGAAGCAAATCTAGTACCTTCAATTGTATTATTTGAGCAAATATAGAAAAAATCAGCATCTTTATCAAATTTGCTTTTATCGATTTCCGGAATATAAGAAAAATTTTTATCTTCAGCAGATCCTAAAATATTTACAGTTCCGTATCTTTTTGATTCAGGTATTGCTTTTTTTGTCCATTCACCAGTATGAATGAAGTCCGCTTTTTTGCTTTTTCTAAATAGATTTAGAGGAATCATTGAAAACTGAAGTGATGCCCCGCCTTGTAAAAATAAAACTTTGTAATTTGCAGGTATATTCATCAGTTCTCTTAATAATGATTCAGCATTATTGATAATAGCTTCATATTCCGGTGATCTATGACTCATTTCCATAACAGACATGCCGGAATTTTTATACTCAACAAGTTCGGAAGCAGCCTTTTTTAACACTGGTTCAGGCAAAACCGCCGGTCCTGCAGAAAAATTATAAACTCTTGCCATTTGATTCTCCTTTTTTATTCAAAATAAATGCATGTTGTTGGAAAGTATAAAAAGGAATACTCAATGTCAAGATTATTTTCTATTGACATACCTGTCGGATATTTGATTTTGGATTTTGTAGTTAACAATAGTATTTTTAAATATATAAAATGGCAGGTAGTTTTTTGCGGTTAATAAAAATACATATCAATACTATATTTTTTATTGCAGTAATAATTGCTATAACCGGAATTACGACTTCCGCTGCAACTCATGTAAACTCATTTGCTGAATATATGCAGCCTATAAAGCCTGTAAGTATTAAAAGTATTAATGGAAAATTTTATGCCCATATAGTTTTATTGTTTAATGAAAATCCTCACTTTGTAAATCTTATTCAAAAAGACAGCATTCCTTTGAAAAGAATCGGCCACGATGGATTTAATATAAAAGAATATAAAAACTATCTGAATACACTTTCTGAAGATTCACAAAAGAAAATTGCCTCAACGCTGCTCCAAATGTATCTTGAACCTACAAATTATAACGATGCTTTTCTTAGAACTATGGAAAAGCAGCTGCACGATAGAAATATTATCCTCAGATTTTCCAGAGATAGAAATACAGGTGTTGAAAAAATCGCACTCGATTACTGCATCTACGGGAAAAAAATGGATATTCCTGTAAAACACCCGTTTATCGAAATAAAAGATCCGATCTACAATATTCAGCCTTTTATTTATTACGATGAATTCTCAACAAGCAATTCCACTTTTTATTTTGATATGATATATATAAATTATGATGAAGTAGAGAACGATTATATTATTGCAAAGAAAATTTTAAACGGTGAAAATGTAAAGACTATGTTTTTTGTTGGTTCAAAAGTTACTGACGAGATAAGATATTGTCTTGCAAAAGCTTTTTCAGAAAATCCCAATATTAAAGAAGAGATATGGAAGATGTTCATGATACATGAGCTGACGCATAAAATTCTTAATAATAGTTATAATTTTTATGACCAGGTAGCAGGCGAGGAACTTTCTCTCTGCACCACATTATACACAAATCCATATCTTGGACTTTCTATTTTATATAGTTATCTAAATTACAATGCAATAAATCCGCACAGAATCGCTGCAGGAAATATTATCAGTTTTATTTCATCAAAATTAAATAAACCGGAATACAATAATAAACCTGAACTTATGAAAAATTTAAGTTCAAAAGAAATTCAGCAGTTAGGAAAAGATTATTTTGATATGACAATTAAGAGGTTAAAATAATTTTAATTTTACAGGATTTTTGTGCTGCATTTTAAAGAAATCCACATCTTTTTCACCGGTGTATAAATTCAAACTCAGATCAGATAGATTTTTTTCGTTGATTTTATCATACATCCCTTCTTCGAGTGCAATCCATAAATCGGCTGTTTTCTCACTAGCGATATTCATAAGATTATCTATTGATTCATAGCGGGCACCAATTTGCCCTGCCGGGTATTGCCAGCGTTCCCTGTGATGATTTAATATATGGTTATTAAATTTTTTTGGATCAGGATAACGAACAATAAAATCAGAATAAAAATTATATCTGTCTCTTAATTTAAAAATTAATTTTTTTAATTTTTCATTTCCCGAATGCTTAATTTTATAAGTTAATGGCATAAGATATGGAATTAAATCAAGACGCGTAATTTTTTCATTTTCTAAAGTTGTCAGGTTTCTTTTCAGCAATTTCAAATCTATAGACTGGTTGGGTAGAATCTCCTGAATTGTTTTTAAAATAAAATTTCTAACAGGCGGGATTATTTTTTTTATTTTTGATTTTGATACAAGCGGAATCATGTCATTAATATTTAAATTATATTCAGGTTTATTGCCTTCTGCAAAAAGATTATAATTATCGATATTATATGATATAAATAAATTCTGTTCGCGGTAGTGAGCTATTTCATCTTTAGAATAATTATTTGGAAAACCGGACCAGTAAAAAATATATGGATGAATAACTGCATCAGCAACTGCATGCGATATAAATCCGTATAAATACGCCCTTTGAATTGCTGTCCATTCATTGTTTCTGTCATTTGATGAAAAAATATCTGCTATCATTTTCCTGATAAATTTTTCTGAAGAGCCATTATGAAGAAGAAATGATATTTCATGGCTGTATGGATTGGTTTTTTTTCTTTCCGGGATATAATCAAAAATATTTGGTCCAATAGAACCGAATAAACCTGACTTAAATCTGGTCCAGTCTGTAAATATTGACTCAACAGATCTTAAAAGATAATTCTTTTTTTTTCTTTTTGAAAGAGAAATTATTGTTTCTCTAAAAATTTTATTATGGGTATATATTCCGGGCATAAATTTATTACTAGATTAATTCCTTTTTTTAGTATTTTATCTTTTTGAAATAATTTTGTCCAGAATAAAAAGAATTCATAGGGTTAAAAAAAAATAAAAATTTACTTCAAATAGGTTCTATATATTTATTTTATGCGGTATAAAAAGTAATTAATCAAATTGACATATAAATAAACAAAATATATAATATGATATTTATAAATAATTGGATTTTATAAAACGGATATTTTATATATTAAAATTGCGTTTAGCCAGCCTGATATTAAATCAATTATTTAAAATGAGTCTTAAATCGAGAGGATCGGATTATGAATCACAAAAAAATATTACTTGTTATTTGCATATTAACTTGTTTTTCTTTTTCCGGTTTTGTAATCGCAGATGAAAAGATTTATCAGAGTAGGATTATTGAAGTTAAATTATTTCAGAATCAGGCAGAGATCGTAAGAACAGTTATTATCCCTTTGAAAAAAGGTTCTAATAATATTGTACTCGGCGGCCTTCCGAATCTTCTTTATGACTGGTCAATTAAAGGCGGCCTTCCAAAAGAATTTAAAGGCAAAATAGTTTCCCTTGAAGTGGAGAAGAAAGCTCTTGTTCAGAAAAGACAAAAGAATATTCTTGATATAGAAGAAAAACTTTCATCATTGAGAGAACTTGATTTTGCTTTGGCTGATGATCTGAAAAATATTTCAGCTCAGGAAAAATTATTGAATTCAATTGGCGATTTTACCGGACAGACAATTCCTAGAGAGATTGCAACTAAAATCCCTAAAATCAGCACATGGGATGAAACTATAAATTATATTTTTGATAAGAAGAAAGACTTATTTAATAAAAGAAGAAAGACAGAAAAGGAAAGGGAAAAGCTTGGTAAGGAAATTCAGAAATGGGAATTTGAACTTTCTCAAATTGCAGGTTATAATTATTATTCAAATTATCAGACTTTAAGTAATGCTTATGTGAATAAAAGACAGAATGAGGCTGTTCAGCAGTATTATGATTTCAATGACAAATATGCTGAAAGAACCAGAATGCTCAAAGAACCAACTGAGAATGTAGATTATGAAAAACGTGTAAACATGATTGTATACTCTTCATCAGAAAGTGAAATTGAGTTTACTCTTACATATGTAATTCCGAAAACCTACTGGCAGATGGTTTATGATTTAAGGGCTTCTATGGAGAAAAATGCAGTTAATCTTTCGGTATTCGGAAATATATTTCAAAACAGCGGAGAAGATTGGGATGATGTTAATCTTGCATTATCAACAGGCGCTCCGGTGAATTCAATGACGCAGCCTTCCGTATCATCATGGATACTCGATATTTATGAAAGATTAGAATATAAAACTGATTCTTACGATGCTCATAAAGAGAAATCTGCTTCACCGTCTTTGAAGAAGAAATCCAAAAAAAATGGCGGATCCAGCGGATATGCTTCAATGGAAACATCGAAAGATGAAGAATCTCCGCCGCCGTCAGCTGTTATCAGCGAGATGGGAATTTATTTCGGTATAACTCTGCCGCTTAAACAATCGATTGCTTCATCAATAAAATATCAGAAAAAATTTATTCAGGATTATGAAGTTACTGATAAAGCAAATGTTAAATTTTATTATGAGATAGTTCCTCATTATGGAAACAAGGCGTATTTAAAGGTAAAACTTTTTAATACTACAGGAATTCCTTTAATGGCAGGGGAATCCCAGGTTTTTCTTGAAAATGAATATATGGGTAAAATCAGAATTCCATATATGCCGATAGGTAAAAGCGAGAATCTTGTAATAGGCAATGAAACCAGAATTAGCGGATTTAAGGAACTCGTAAAAAAATTTGAAGATACTTCAGGAATTTTCGGCGGCAAGAGGAAAATATCGTATAAATATAAACTTACTGTTGAAAATCAGATGCAGAAAAAAGGGGAAATTACACTTCTCGATATAATTCCTGTATCAAGAAATAAAAAAATTGATGTGGAAATTAAGGATTTATCTTTGCCTTTAACACCTGATAAAGAATTTGAGGATTCGACTGAATTTTCACAGGGGATCAGAAAGTGGAATATTTTACTTGGTCCAAAAGAGAAAAAAGAAATAACATATGAGATTATAATTTCATTTGATAAAGATTTATCAATTGAGGGGTTAAGATAAATGATTAAAACAAAAATAGTATGCACACTTGGCCCGGCAACTGATAGTATTGAAATTTTAAAAGAATTAATTAAATCAGGAATGTCTGTGGCAAGGCTCAATTTTTCTCACGGGACTCATGAGGAGCATAAAAGCAGGATTAATCTTTTCAGGCAGGCAGTAAAAGAACTTGGTATTCCGGTAGGTCTGCTGCTTGATATTAAAGGCCCTAAAATCAGATTAAGGAAATTTGAAAAAGGCGAAGTTGAACTTAAAACCGGCAACACGTTCAGCCTTACTATCGATGAAGTCGTTGGAACAGAAAAAATAGCTTCTGTTTCATATCAGGGGCTTCCTGCTGATGTTGAAAAGGGATCCAGAATTTTAATTGCAGATGGACTGGTAGAGCTGAAAGTAATATCGAAAACTGATAAAATTATTGAATGTATTGTTATTACAGGCGGTCCAATTGGTGATAATAAAGGAATAAATGTTCCAGGAGTTACAATCACCATTCCGTTTATCAGCGAAAGGGATAAGCTTGATTTGAAGTTTGCTGTTGATAATGATATTGATTTTATTGCAGCTTCTTTTGTCAGAAACCAGAATGATGTAAAAGATATAAAGAAGTTTCTTGATGATTCCGGCGGGAGTTTTATTAAAATTATCTCAAAGATTGAAAACAGAGATGGGGTCAGAAATATAGATGATATAGTTCATCTCAGCGATGGCGTAATGGTTGCAAGAGGTGATATGGGTGTTGAGATTCCTTTTGAGGAACTTCCATCAATTCAAAAAGATATAATAAAAAAATGCGGAATCGCCGGGATACCTGCAATTACTGCAACGCAAATGCTCGATTCAATGATACGCAATCCAAGTCCAACCAGAGCGGAAATCACAGATGTGGCAAATGCGATTTATGATGGAACAAGCGCACTCATGCTTTCAGGCGAAACATCAGTCGGAAAATATCCTGTTGAAACAGTTAAGGTAATGGCTAAAATTGCCGCAAAAACTGAATCTGACATTGATTATGTGAAAAGATTTAATAATTCACATATCACTGTTTCAAGAAATATTACAAATGCGATTAGTCAGGCAACATGCGAAACAGCACATACTCTTGGAGCTGCTGCTATACTATCTCTGACAAAATCAGGTCATACTGCCCGGATGGTATCAAAATACAGACCTGCATGCCCTATAATTGCCATGACTGTTCTTCCGAAAGTATATAACCAGCTTTCACTTTCATGGGGAGTTTTCCCGGTTCTTACTGAAGAAAAATATACTACTGAAGAAATATTTGATCAGTCAATATTAAAAGCCGAAGAAACCGATCTGATTAAAAACGGTGATCTTGTTGTAATAACAGGCGGCTTTCCTGCAGGAATCAGCGGTGCAACAAATACTCTCAGGGTGCATATTGTTGGAGATGTTTTGCTGGAAGGAAATGGATTAAACAAATTAACTTCAACTGGAAAAATTTGTGTGATTGCAGAAGGCGATAATGATATACTGGATTTTAAAGCAGGGGATATTCTTGTTTTTTCGAAAACTACGGATATAATTCTTCACGCAATAAAAAATGCATCAGCTATTGTAACTGAGGAAGATAGCGAAAATTCAAAAGCAGTGATTGTAGGGCTTGCACTTGATATACCGGTTATTTCTAACGCAATGAACGCCACTGGTATTTTAAAAGGCGGAACAGTTGTAACTGTAGATGCTTCAAAGGGGATAATTTCAACTGGATTGAAATAAAAAATATATGAAATCAATATCTATCAGCATAATTACTGAAAGCGGTGAAGTTCTTCAGGACGTTAAGGCAAATATTCCTGAAGCGGAAGTGCAGAATTATAAATCTTTTGAATCAGCAAAAAGTGAAGATTCGCATTGCCTATTGGTTGATACAGACCTTTTTACTACTCCTGATTCAGCGCAATTTTTTCTTTCAAAGCTAAGAAAGAAGTTCCACGATGTACCGGTTCTGCTTATTATTAAAGTAAATAAGATTGAAGAAATTAAATTCGACTGGTTTTTTAATGATTTTGTTGTGTACCCTTTCAGAAAAGGTGAACTTCAAGCCAGATTAAAAAAACTGGCTGGAAACAGACAATCAGATAATGAAGAAATTTCCATTAGAAATTTAAAAATAAATCTAAAGGAATATTCAGTTTATTTTAATGAAGAAAAACTTGAATTAACATACAAGGAATTTGAATTACTGAGACTTTTTTTTGAAAACAGGGGTGTTGTGTTTTCAAGAAAGGATTTACTCAGCAGAATCTGGGGTCTTGAGTATATTGGAGGAACAAGGACAGTTGATGTTCATATCAGACGACTCCGGGGTAAACTCGGGGATGAATTCAATTCAGTAATTGAAACTGTTCGTAATGTAGGATATAGATGCAAAGAGGATATATAGAAAAATACTTGCCATATATTTAATCCGTTGTTAGTTTTGCACTGTCAATTTAAATATCGGAAATTTGTTTCACAGAGGATTTCAAATGAGTCAGGGAAAAAAAGTAGAGAAAATAATTCAGATCGCTCAAACAGAATATTTAGGTGATTATGAAAAACTTCTCAAAGAAATGAGAAAACAACTCCCCTTATTTGGCGGCACAAAAAGACTCGCAGCTGCCTTGCTGAAAGAATACGTTGGTGATATTTCAAAACTTAACCTGGAAAAAATATTTGAGAAAAAAGTTGCAGGCAAGGTGGTTTTTGAAGATATTAAAGATGGAAGAGCCAGACTTTTTATTAATGTAGGGAAAAATCACAGAATCTCAACCGGGGATTTAATCAGAGAAATTGTAAAAAAATCCGGAATAGACGGGAAACAGATTGGTAAAATTGATATTCATGCAACCTATTCATTTTTTGAAGTTTCAGAGCAATATGCTGAAATTGTTTACCATTCATTCGATGGTGCAAAATTAAAAGGTTTAAATGTTGTTGTAGAACCTGCTAAGAAGAAAAAATCGGAATGATAAATAATCTCTGCCCGCTTTGCGGATCGGAGAGAAAAATTCTCTTAAGCAGCGGTTTAAATAAATGCAGTTTCTGCGGTTGCGGATATAACACAAAACACAAACTCATCGACTATACAGATTCATATTTTACTTCTGATTATAAAAAACAATATGGCAAAACCTATGAAGAGGATTTTGATCATATTTATTCAATATCAAAAAATCGCATTGAACAGATAAAACAAATCTCAAACGGCAATAATAATTCTATTCTTGATATTGGTTCTGCATTAGGATTTTTTCTGAAATGTGCGTCTGATGCAGGCTATAAAAAAACTCTTGGAATTGAAATCTCACCTTTTGCCTCTCAATACTGTATTTCAAATTTCGGTATAGAAACAATTATGAGTTCTTTCAATAATATTAAAATATCTGATAAATTTGATGTTATAACATCCTGGTATTTTATAGAACACAATTATGATCCTGTGCAGGTATTGAATAAAATTTTTTCAATTCTTGAAAATGGGGGAGTTTTTGCTATGGCAGTGCCATCCATTTTCGGGCCATTGTTTTATTTTAATCGGGAGGAGTGGGTTGAAAAACATCCGGAAGATCACAGAGTTGATTTTTCACCTGAATCAGTAAAGAAAATTCTAAAAAAGGTTGGATTTAAAAAAATTCAAATTAATGCTGCCGGATTTCATCCGGAAAGAGTTTTTAACAGTAAGTCAATTCTGTTCCCGATTTTTAAAAGTATTTATATTATTTTTTCAAAGATTTTTAAATTTTCAGATACTATTGAAGTATATGCAATAAAATAATTGATTTATATTTTATATAGGTGAAGAAAATTAAGAAATGATTTATTCTTTACATAATTACAATAATTTTTATTATGTCTCTTTGATATTTTTAAAATATGGAGAATCCAATGAACGTTATGACCGTAGATCAGTGTAAAAAATGTGAATTTCATATTGACCATAGGGCGGATTCAGTTTTATGCAAATATAATTATGAAATTGAGCATAGAGTTTTAAACGGAGATAATATTGTCGGATGCCCGCTTCTGGATAAAAAAAAGAAAAGGTAGCTGATGCTCAGAACTGTACATATTTTTTTTCTTTTACTGGCTATATCTTTTACAGCTGGTTGTGCTGGAAAAAAATATAATGAATATAAAGTTTATCCTATTCCTCAATCTTTTGAAATTGAAGCTGGCAAAGAATCATTCCTGACATTACAAATCGAAATTCCTTCCGGAAGTCATATCTATGGAAATCCAAAGGGTCCCGGTATCGGCAAAGCTACTGAAGTTATTATCAAATCAACAGAAGAAATAAATTTTAAAAATGCTAGATATCTCCAGCCGGAAAAATTTTATACTCCGGGAGAAAAGGAATTTACCTGGGGGTATTCAAATGAAACAAAAATATTTATTCCTATAATAGCTGATAAAAAGTCTGTTCCTGGTGATTTTAAAAAGCACAGTTTAAAAATAGATGCACTCCTTTGTACTGATTCAGCATGCATTCCGAAAAATATTAAATTTGAATATTTAATAAAAGTCATTAAACCCGGTGAAACAGGAACTGTAATTTCTGATGAATTAATCAAGCAATATGAAAAATCATCGGAACCTCTATTAACTAATAAATCAGTAAAAAATGAATCACTTGAAAATAATGACATATCAAAAATTTTTGACCGGGAGAGTTTTAAACCTGAATTTACAAGTTCAAATGTAACTGGACTTTTACAGGCAATACTATTCGGACTCCTGGCCGGTCTTATCTTGAATTTTATGCCATGCGTTCTTCCTGTTGTCAGTCTGAAGATTTTGGGATTTGTTCAAAGTGCAGGAAAAAGTAGAAAAGATTTAATTTTGCTCGGTTTGCTTTTTTCTGCAGGTATTATTACCAGTTTTACTGCTCTTGCAGCACTTGCAGCTTTTTTCGGGTATAACTGGGGAGGATTATTTCAGCATAGAATATTTCTTATTGTAATGACACTTCTTGTTTTTGCAATGGCACTTTCAATGTTCGGAGTTTTTACAATAAATACACCGAATTTTGCCGGAAATCTTTCAAAAAAGCAAAGTAATCAATTTGCTGATGCTTATATTAAAGGACTTTTAGCAACACTGCTTGCAACACCCTGCAGCGGACCTTTTCTTGGCGGTACTCTTTCCTGGGCATTTTCTCAGCCCCCGGTAATAATATTTATGATATTTATAAGCGTTGGAATTGGAATGTCTATTCCGTATCTTGCTCTTACAATAAATCCCAGGCTTATAAAATTTATACCTAAACCTGGAAATTGGCTCAGAGTATTTGAAATTTTAATGGGTTTTCTTTTAATATTTACTGTGGTATATCTTCTAACGATTTTTGATAAAGAGTCATTATTGCCGATGGTATTATTTCTGGCTGTGACAGCAATGGGTTTATGGCAATATGGAAAATTCGGTTCTGTGATTAATATCAGAAAAAAAAGAATTGTTTCTATAGCACTTTTGATTATAATTATTTCCGGAGGATATTTACTTTCGTTCGAATATTTATTTAAAATAGAAAATGTTGAAATTATAAAAAATGAATTTTCAGTTGAAAAACTATACAGCAATAAAAATAAAAAAGTAACTATTGTGAAATGGACAGCAGACTGGTGTCCTAACTGTTCCCTTGTTGAGAAGCTTTCTCTTAATACAAGCGGTGTAAGTAAAATTTTAAATGAAAATAATATTGAAGTTCTTACTGCTGATATTACAAGAAAAAGTCCTGATGCGGAAAAACTTCTGGAACTTCTTGGAAGCAGATCTATTCCATTTCTTGCAGTGTTTCCAAAAGGAAATTCTTTTTATTCACCACTTTGCCTGAGAGATGTATACAGCGAAAAAGATGTTATTGAAGCAATCAATAAAGCTCTTAATCGCTGAATAATATTTTTATTATAATTTACTGAATATTCTGTCTACACAGACTTTTGCTGCTATTGAATAATTGTTTTTCCCGAGTATATTCCCGTGACTTAAAACAATCTCATCAAGAATTTCATTGTTTTTATAAACAGTAAGTTTTACATCAGTCCGATTAGTTCTTCCGCATAATCCGGTTTTCCCTATGCGGCAGTTTGAAATTATTATTTTTATATTTTTTCCATTAATATTTGCTTCTGTTAATCTTGCTGTTGATTTATTTATAAGCGATGCATAAAATTTCTTTATATAACCGTCATTTTTATAAAATGATAAAGGCATATCAGACATTGCTCCTGAATATATTACTTCCAATTCAGTATTTCCGATTTTAATTTTCTTTAATTCATCTGGAATAATTTCACCTTCAGGTGTTTTACCATCCATATTAATTATAGTTTTATTTCCATTTGAATCGGTTTGAGTTATTGAGCCGTCTTTATTATATGATATAGTTGAAGCGAATATCATTATTGCAGATGATATTACTGTACAAAGGATAATTAAAAGAAGTGATTTTTTCATATTTACCGTTTATTGTTTTCTTTTAATTATCGTTTAAATGATTGATTTATATTAGAATTTATTCAAAGGCTCTATGTCCAATATCTCTTCTATAAAATGCTTTATCGAATTTTATTTTTTCTATTTGAGAATATACCTTGTCTTTTGCATTTTCAAGTGTTTTACCTATAGCAGTAAGATTCAGTACCCTGCCGCCTGCAGTAACAATTTTCCCATTATTTTTTTCTGTACCTGCGTGGAAAACTATTACATCTTTGGAAACATCCTCAAGACCTCTTATTTCAATATTCTTTTTGTAATCTCCCGGATATCCGCCGGAAGACATTACTACAGATATTGCATGTTCATTTTTAAAGGCAATTTTCTCTTTGGAGAGTCCGCCGGAAATTGATGCATTAATCAGATCACCAAGTTTAACATCAAGAAGGGGCAGAATTACCTGGGTTTCCGGATCGCCGAAACGGGCATTAAATTCAAGAACCCAGAGTTTGTTTTTTGATATCATAAGACCTGCATAAAGAATTCCCTTGAATGGAATGCCTTCATTTTTCATACCGTCAATTGCAGGCTGGAGAACATTCTTTTTAATCTGTTTCAGCATTTCATCTGTTACTATCTGAGCAGGCGCGTAAGCTCCCATACCGCCTGTATTCGGGCCTTTATCGCCTTCATATATCCTTTTGTGATCCTGAGCAGGAATAAAAGGCAGAATATCATTTCCATCTGAAATGCCCAGAATTGACGCTTCCACTCCATCAATGAATTCCTCTACAAAAATTTTCATATCTTCAACAACATTTTGATTAATAAATTCTATTGCTTCAGCTTTAGTTTCCGGGATTGCAACACCTTTACCTGCAGCAAGGCCGTCAAGCTTGATTACAATCGGATAATCTTTAACTGTTTCTATGTATTTTAAAATTGAATCTTTCCCTATAAAATCTCGGTGAGAGGCAGTTGGTATATTATATTTTTCCATAATATGTTTGGCAAAAAGCTTGCTGCCTTCAATCATTGAAGCTGATGCGCTTGGTCCGAAAGCCGGAATTTTTTTTGAATATAAAAAATCAACTATTCCGGCAGCCAGAGGAATTTCAGGTCCAACAACAACACAATCTATTTTTTTTAATAAACAGGCTTCTTCAACTGCCTTAAAATTATCCGCTTTTATATTAATTCTAAATTTATCTTCTATGCCGCCATTTCCCGGAGCTACATAAACTTCATGAGCGCTTCCATCATTCATAAGTCTCCATGCAATTGCGTGCTCTCTTCCGCCTGAACCTATAACAAGATATTTCATTGGGCCTCCAGAATTATTGTATGACTTGCTGTTGGTATATTTGTTTAAAATGAAATGATTTATGCAATAAGAAAATTATTGGCAGATAATCAATAGGTAAATATTTTTAAAAATAAAATAAAACAATAATAATACATTGAATAAATCTGATAAAAATGATATATTTAATAAATTCATCAAGTTATATAAGGAGAATATCATGAAAAAAGTATCAATTTTCATCATTTCTATTATGCTAGGATTTTTATCCTGCTCTGTTCCGGTAATTATTGAAAATAAAGGTAAACCTTATGAAATAATAAATTGGGAAGGCGGAAATTTTTACTATATTACATATCACTGGAAAGGCGGAAAATTTGATGATGCAGTTGATTTGATAATAAAATGGATAGATTTAACAAAAAAAAGAAATATTGGAGAATATTCCGTTGGAAGATTTTTAACCAATAATGATTGGCAGCTTGGAATTATTTCTGTTAAAGGTCTCGATATCACAAAATTTGAAGGATTAAATATAGAAAAAATGAATTTAGCTGCTGGGGAATATGCATCAATGAAGCTAAAAGGAAATCCTGAAAATTTATTTTATCACTGGGAAAGTTTTAAAAAAATACTTATTAAAGATAAATATGAAGTAATCAGCCCGGTTTTTGAAATATATAAAACAGCTTTTGATATATCAATTCCAGTTAAAGAAAGAATCGGTGAATTAAGATATCATATAAAATCAGTTAAATAATTGACATTAATTCAGTTCAAGTTTAATATACTTTTATGAGTGTATTTAAAAAAATAATTACCAGATCTACTGCATTTTTTTTATTTTTAGCAATTTACACAAGTGCAGTAGCTGCATCAAAATTTGCTGATCTTGATAAAGAGCCAATTGGAGCTCATAAAGGGCAGATGCTGCTTGGAGCTTTTTTTTCAATGGGCGGAATCATTGGCGATACAATTACTGCTGAGAACAAGTTCATTGATAATACAGTCTATACATTCACCTCATCTGGAACTTCAAAGCTGGTATGGCTTTCGGATATAGCTTTTTCAGCAGGATTTATTTTTGAATATATGCCGATTGATCATCTTGGTATAAAAACAAAATTAAAAGGCACACTGAATATTCAACGAACTCTTTTCGGACCTAATTATCAGAACTGGAGCCAGATTGCATACAGGGATATCTCAATATATGCCGGATTATCTGCTCATGTAACAAACAGAAAATCCTGGGATATTACTTTTACACCATACTTCGGATATTCATTTGGCGGATTAACTCCGGCAACAGTTGCTTATGCATTAAATAAAACCTCATATTCAACCGAAGTTTATGCAGGCGGTTTTTCAATGGGAGGAGAGGCAAATTTTACTGCTTATTTTGCAGGAGGACTTTTTGTTTCAGTTGGTTTTGATTGGACAATGAATGTAATGTCTCTTGCAGCGCCTTTAAGTTTTACCAATTCACAAACCGGTATCGCATATGCACCTGATATAAAAGATTTTATAAATCACTCCTTAAGTTTCATCCTTTCTGCCGGTTATGCTTTTTCAAATTAAATGAACTCGCTGTCAAATTTTATGGTTGACAAAAGAATCATTATTATTACTTTTTGCCAACAAATCCAACCGGCGGGCTTAATTAATGACAAAACCTTTAATTGTTCAGAGTGATAATACACTTTTACTTGAAGTGGATAATCCTGAATTTGAAACAGCAAGAGATTCAATAGCACCATTTGCAGAGCTTGAAAAAAGCCCTGAGCATATTCATTCATATAGAATAAGTCCATTATCATTATGGAATGCTGCTTCTTCAGGTCTTAAATTTCAGCATATTATTGACGTACTTCTTAAATTTTCGCGTTATGAGATACCTGAAATAGTCAGGACAACTATTAAGGAACAGATGCAGAGATA
The DNA here is from genome assembly GCA_964392365.1 of uncultured Leptospirales bacterium. Lineage (GTDB taxonomy): Bacteria > Spirochaetota > UBA4802 > UBA4802 > UBA5550 > CAYMPH01. The sequence continues at coordinate 57,773 of CAYMPH010000006.1, read as the reverse complement.
CGGGCTGTTAAAGCTTGTTATGGTTAATGGTGAAATAATTCTTACATCAAAAGATTCAATTCTTCTCAATGAAATAGTAAACGATAAAAAAGTTAATGTTTATATTGATACAAGACTTGATGGCAACAATATCAAAATAAAAGCAAATTATAGAGGTCATATAAAACAGGCTCTTATAAAAATCGGATTTCCTGTTGAGGATCTTGCCGGTTACGAAAAAGGCGATCCATGTGAAATAAACCTCAAAGATAAATTAGCACATGAAGAGAATTTTGTAATTAGAGATTATCAGCAGAGTTCAATGAATGCATTTTACAGAGGCGGAGGACCGGATGGCGGCAGCGGAATTGTTGTTCTGCCCTGCGGTGCAGGTAAGACAATAATTGGTATAGGAATAATGGCTATGCTTAAAACAGAAACCCTTATTCTCGTTACAAATACGGTAGCTCTAAGGCAGTGGAAAGAGGAAATTAAAAACAAAACTGATATTGATCCTGAATTACTTGGAGAGTTTTCTGGAGAGATAAAAGAAGTAAAGTCTATAACTATTGCTACATATAATATTTTAACTTATAGAAAAGACAAGAATGGCCCTTTTTTGCATTTTGATATTTTCGGCAAAAAAAACTGGGGACTTATTATTTACGATGAAGTGCATCTTCTTCCGGCTCCTGTCTTCAGAATGACTTCAGAAATTCAGTCAAAAAGAAGACTCGGACTCACAGCTACTCTTATCAGGGAAGATGGAATGGAATCAGATGTATTCAGTTTGATCGGTCCAAAGAAATATGATATGCCGTGGAAAGTTCTGGAAAAATCACAGTGGATTGCGCAGGCTCTATGTACAGAAGTCCGGGTTGATCTTCCTGATGAATTGAGAATGCATTATTCTATATCTAAAGACAGGGACAAATTTAGAATAGCATCTGAAAATGAAAGAAAAATGGATGCAGTAAAAAAAATTATTACCAATCACGAAGGCGCTAATATACTTATTATTGGCCAGTATATAACTCAGCTTAAGGAATATGCAAAAAGGTTTAATTATCCCCTTATAACAGGAGCTACGCCTGTTGCAGAAAGGGAAACGCTCTATCAGAAATTCCGTTTAAGTGAAATAAAAACTTTAATCGTTTCAAAGGTTGCAAATTTTTCAATTGATCTTCCGGATGCAAATGTTGCGATTCAGATTTCAGGAACATTTGGTTCAAGACAGGAGGAAGCTCAAAGACTCGGAAGGATACTCAGGCCGAAAAAAGAAGACAACCGGGCATACTTTTACACTGTAGTAACTTCAAATTCCGTTGAAGAAAAATTTTCCCATAACAGACAGCTTTTTCTTACTGAACAGGGATATTCTTATATTATTTTAAATGAGGAAATGTTTGAAAAGAAGTTTAATCTTATTTAAAATTCCGGTACTTGCAGTTGTTTTTATATTATCCGGATGTTCATCAAATTTGTATTCATCTGATTCAAAAGTTTTTGCAGTAACTGATACTGCTGTTTATATTTCAACAAATGGCGGATCATATTTCAGTTCATTCGTGAAAGGCCTTCCGGAAAACGTTAATCCTCTGAAGCTATATATAAATTCCGGAGAATATTATCTTACAACTTTCAGATCCGGAATATTCAAGCTCGATACAAAAAATGATTCCTGGCAGAATATTTCGTCTCCGGATTTTAAAAGAAGAACGCAGTCCGGTAATGATGCAGGATACAGAAAAATTTCCGCTCTTGCTTTTGATAAAAATAACCCGCTGAATATTGCTCTATCAACCAAGCATACTATTTACACAAGTAAAGACGGCGGCACCACATGGAACAAAGTAAATAATACAGCATTTGGCACAAAGAATTATGTAACGGCACTTGCTGTTAATGGTGATGAAATAATTGCAGGAACATCAATCAACGGCGTTTTCAGGCTTAACAATAGCGTTGCAATAAAATTTAATAACGGTCTTCCGCAGGAGCCATATTCGGAAGATATTTTTTTTACAGAACAGATTCAGTCTTTAGAATATTCTGCTGATAAAAAATATTTATATGCCGGAACAGCTTTTGGTAAGGGATTATATTATTATTCAAATGGTTTTTGGAAGCATGTAAATATACCGAAGCAGAAAGATTCATTGTATCATACTGATCATATTTCTTCAATAAAAAATCAAACTCTAATTAGCGCCGGACCGACTGTATATTTGATTGAAGGGAATAAAATTATTTCTGAATTTAATCCAGATAAATATATAAGTAATTTCAAGTATGAATTTAAATCTGTTATAGTTTCTGAAACAGAAAGCCTGCCTGTTTTATATTTTAATTATCATAATATCCCCAAGAAAAATAAAGAGAAATGGTCAGATATTAAGGCATTATACGCGAGCGTTCCAGCTGTGAAAAGAAACTTAAACGCAATTATTGATTCAATAAAAACAGCAAAACTAAATGCAGTTGTAATAGATATGAAAGATGATTTCGGGAATATATATTTTCCGGTAAAAAACAGCATTGCTAAAGAAATAGGCGCAGTTAGAAAACCTCTTGAAGTTGCAGAGGTAATTAAAAAATTAAAATCCAATGGAATTTATACAATTGCCCGTATTGTTACTTTTAAAGATGAAAAAATTTATTTAGCTTATAACAGCAAATATGCAATAAAAAATATAGCAACCGGAACAGCCTGGAAGGGAACACCAGGCGAATACTGGGTTGATCCTCATTCAGATTTTGTTCAGCAATATAATATAGACCTCGCTAAAGAACTCGAGGATCTTGGATTTGATGAAATACAATATGATTATATAAGATTTCCTTCAGATGGTCCTACTCAACTTTGTCAGTTTTCTTTTAAAAAAGATCCGGAAATGTATAAATCAGAAATCCTGTCAGATTTTCTTATCAAAGCCAGAAAGTCTTTAAAAATTCCTGTATCAGTAGATTTATACGGTTTTAATTCATGGTATCATTTCGGAAATCTGATAGGACAGGATATTGAGGAATTTTCGTATATTGTTAATGCAATTTCTCCAATGGTATATCCGTCACATTTCGGAAATAAATTTTACCGGGCTGTAGGCAGAGAAGAGCATCCATACAGGATTGTTCTTGATGGGGGAAAACGTGCAGTAATACTTGTAAATAACAGAGTAGATCTTAGACCGTATCTGCAGGCTTTTAAGATGATGTCTCCGACATGGGGCCCTGATTACATCAATGCTCAGGTTAAGGGTGCATTGGAATCAGGGCAAAGCGGATTTATTTTCTGGAATGCTAAAGCTGAATATCAGACTGTTGAAAAAGCTTTATCAGGAAAATAGAAATTATCTTCTCCAGCCTTTTAATTCATAAAGCTGTCTGAAAACCAGCTTCCCGTCTTTATCAAAAATAAGAAGAGTGAAATTATTGAAATAAGTATAGTTATTTCTGTATTTACTAAGATGCTTTGTTATTACTAATAACTTATCTTTCAGAAGATAAGGTTTTCCTGTATCCGGATTTACTCCGTTTTTAGGTTCTTTAGGATATTTAATGTATGATACTTTACCTTTTGTTATGTCTTCAGTTCCTTTGCTTTTTTCAGTATATTCAAATGATTTAAGATTATCCGGAAATGGGCAGAAATTTGATAATCTATCTTTTTCTTCTATTGGGGACTCGTAACTTGATCTTGTTTTTTCAATCTTTTCACAAGTTGCTATTGTCCAAATGTATAATTCCTGCGGATCGTCTAAATTGTTTTTAATAAGAAATTCGAATTCAATTATTTCACCTCTACCTGCCAGATCTATCCTTTTATTAAAAGCTATATATCCGATTTTAAAGTTGTTACTGTATTTTGACTGCACAGGTATAGTAGTGTTTGCTTCAGCAGTTTGTGAATCCAGGTTTTGTGTATCTGCAGGTTTCTCAACTTTTTGCTGTTGTGAAAATGCAGCTGTTGCTAAAAAAATCAAGAGGAGAATTTTAGTAATTTTTATTTGCATGATAACCTCTGAAAATATTATATTCTAATTTATTAAAGTTTTTGAATATTTTTTATAAGCTAATTAAGAATTCAGCTTATTAATATTTTCGGTATAACAGCTAAAAAGAATTATACCTAAAATTAGCATATAAATGAAATATAATAATTGCTGATTTCACAAAATTTCGAAAAAGTAATTTAATAAGAATTAGTTTGAACTATAATCCATAAATTGTTGATAGGTTGGCAAAAAACGTTTAGAAAAACTTAATGATTGACAGGAATATGCATTAATAAGCCGCTATTGTTGAAAGTTATCAGAAACATTAACAAAAGCAAAATGATAGATATAAAAAATAAAAAGTTAATAATATTCGACTGTGATGGAGTGCTTTTTGAATCAGCAGCGGCAAATAGAGCATATTTTAATAAATGTCTTGATTTAGCCGGTTATGAAAGAATTCCGGAACAGATGATTAATGAAGTTGAGTATATGTCTGTAAAACAGCTAATAGATATGTTTATACAAGATAAATATAAAGCAGAAAAAATGTTCGAGTTAACATTAACTGTTCCATATGAACCATTTATATCAGAAATTATACCAAATTTTAATTTTGATGAAATACTATTGCTGCTAAAAGATAAGTATTATCTGGCAGTTGCAACCAATCGCGGACGCTCAATAGATACCCTTTTTCATCATTTTGATTTATTCAGATACTTTCATTTTAAAATATCAACCCTGAATGCCAGATCAAAACCGGACCCTGAAATGATATATAAATGCCTTGAATATTTTAATCTTGAAAAAGGCGAAGCTTTTTTTATTGGAGATTCCGAATCAGATTATAATTGTGCTAATAATGCCGGAGTTGATTTTTTATGGTTTGGAAAAGATAAACCAGAGCCAATGATTAAGGCTGGAATTGAACTTCTTAATTTTTTATAGTAAAAATTTTTTTCTTGAATTAATTCTACTGATACATATATACTTTAAAATATTTTAATTTTATCAATTCAGGTATAGGCATTATTAAAAGTAATAATTTTATTCTTAATAGTTTAAAATAATAAATTAGGAAGCGGTGATACCAAGTGCTTCAAACAGAAATTGTAATTTCAGCTATTGCATTTTTTATAGCTCAGGGTTTGGCCGTTTCCAGCTTGATCAGAAGAGGCAGTTTTACATTAAACCGGATCTTTTCTCTGATTTCTTTTATTGCATCAATAATTTTCCTTATTCAGTTTATTATGCTTATTGATCTGCAGCTTATACCAATTTCAGTAAGCGCAAAAATCTATTTCTCAATCATTATTCTTCTTGCTGAATTCTTTTTTCATTTTTTTCAAATATATCCGGATAATAAGCTGAAGCCTAATTTAAAATTTGTTCTAATTGCATCTATCCCTGGAATTGCAATTTCCATACTTACAGTTTCATCTGATCTTATTATAAACTCCGCAACTTTAAATGGATACATTGATTTTCAATTTAGCAGTTTCTATCCGCTTTATATTGTTGTTTTTTCTATTTATATGGCTGGTTCTCTTTTTTTAATTTTGTATAAATCAAAATTTCAGATTGAATCTAAAGTTTTAAGTCAGGAACTGAAATTAATGTCGTATGGGCTTATTTTGTTTGTTTTGCTGATACTGACTTTTATTTTTATTATGCCGATTGTTTATAACACTACAATGTTAAGAATTGTCGGATTTACGTTTCCTTTTATATTTATATTGCTTATTATGAATTATTCCACATATGATATTCGTATAATAGACTTTAAAATTTTCAATATTAAATTGATTTTCTGGGTTTTAATTTTTATCCTTCTGTTTGTTCCAACTTTTTTATGCATTTTTTACAGGAATGATTTATTTACAAATCCAAATACAGTATTATCAAGTATAACAATTCTTTCTTTTCTTTATATGGTGATTTTTTACAGATTTGTTAAACCGAGAATTGAAAATTTATTCAGAAGAGAATATATAAATTTAGATAGAAACTTTGAATTATTTTTCAAATCAATCAGTCAGCTTACTGTTGCAGATAAACATGGACCGCTTTGGGATGAATTTTACAATAAGTCTATTGATGAGTTCAGAAACATGTTTGAAATTAGCGGCGCTTATTTATTCCTTTCAAATTCAAATGACGGCAAATTCAGGTATGTTCATGGAATAGGTCCGGAAATAGATAAAACCCCGATTGAAATAAATAATGTTATTGTTGAAAATTTAAATGTTAATTCACGCGTTCTTGATAAATTTATGATTTATACAGATATTGTATATTCAGTAGATAAAGACGAATTATTAAAATTCTACCAGAAATATAATATTGAAATAGCGATGCCATTTTTTCATAAAACATCAGGTCTTATTGGATTTCTGATTTTTGGCTCTCTCCCTGATGAAAAAATTTATTCTAAAACATTTATTTCAACTCTTGAAATTTATAGAATTCAGTTTCAGCGACTGCTGGAAAATGGTCTTTTACTTGAAGAGTTAAGGCTTAACCAGGTTGTGGAGCATGATAAAATGGTTGTTGGTGGAATTAAGAAAAAAATTCTACCAAGAGAATTGAACAGTATTGAAGGAATAAAAATTAGTTCTTTCTATATGAATAATTCATCTTATGGCGGAGATTATTACGACAGTATAAAAATTGGCCTTGATAAAATAGCCATTATTATTTCGGATTCTGCATATTATGGTGTTGAATCTGCAATTATTTCTCTTGAACTTTTTTCTGCATTTCATTCACGGCCCAGAAAGGTTGAGACTCCTGATAAAATACTAAGTGTATTAAACTGGGTTCTCACAACATCGCGCCTTACAAAAAAATATGCACCAACTTTCCTTATGACATATTCCACAAATGGTGAAATAAATTATTCAAACGCAGGATATAACCCTCTTATTATATTTAATGCAGCTGCAAATGAGTTTAATTCCTATACAACGAAAGGCATTCCAATAGGCGTAGATAAAGATTTTAAATATGAATCTCATGTGGTAAAGGTTGCCCAGGGAAGCATTGGCCTTTTATTTTCAAATGGTTTTCTAAGCGCGATAAATCCTAATGGAGAAAGTTATTCATTAGATAAAGTTAAAAATATTATTAAAAAAAATAAGGATGAAAATGCTTCAATTATTTCCAGGAGAATATATCAGGATTTAAGCGACTTTATAAAAGATAAGAAACAGACGAACGATGTGAGCCTGATTATTTTTAAAATATAAGGTTTTATTTTGGATCCGGTAGAACATTTTATTTCAGCTGTAAATAAATATAAAAACATTCTTATATATATAAAGGGTTCGCCTGATCCCGATTCTTTAGCTTCAGCATTTATTTTGAAAACATTATTAACATCATTCGGGAAAGGCAGTGAAATTTTTACAGAGAAGAAAATTTCTCTACAGCAGAATGTTGAATTTGTAAAATTATTTAGAATCCCGCTTTATATAAATAAAATCCCGCATATAGAAAAATTTGATGCGTATGCTGTCCTTGATTTTCAGGATGCATATATTGATATTTTATCAAAAAAAATTCCATGCGCTTTTCATATAGATCACCACGAAAAGCTTAAAGAAAATTTTCTCGCAGATTACAGATTAATTGATGAAGATTCAGGATCAACAAGTACTATTCTTGCCGAGTTGTTAGAGTTGCTTGATTTAAAAATTGAATCCGGGAAAATGAAAATTATAACAAGTGCACTTGTTTGCGGGATTCAGTCGGATACTGATATTTATCAGTATGCAACAGTTAAAGATTTTAAAGCGCTTGATTATCTGTCAAAATATTCAGATCCGGATCTTGTAAGCAGAATTTCCGGTGTTCCATTAAGTAAAGAAGCTGTGAAAAATATTAACATTGCCGGGAAAAATAAAATAATTTATAAAGATTGGGCAATTTCCGGAATTGGATTTGTTGATGAATCGGTTCGTGATTCAATCGCTATTGCAGCTGATTTCCTTCTGAAAGAAGGAATGTACACTGCAGCAATTGTGTTTGCTGCAATTGAAGGGAAAAGCGGACTTACAATAGATGCTTCATTCAGAGCAAGAAGCAACAAAATAAATCTGAATGATATTATCAAAGAAATTACAATACAGGGTGGTGCCAGGAAATATAAAGGCGCGTATCAGGTTAATATAGATTATTTCAAATACTGTCCTGACAGGGACCTTCTCTGGAAAGTTATTTATTCCACAACACTTGAAGTAATAAAAAATAGAAGAGACGGGATTGCAATGACAGATATTAAAAAAATATACAGAAGTTTTAAAAACAGTCTGATTGATTTTTTCAGTGGTGATTTAAAAGATTAGTTTTTTTAAAAAAGTAGAGTGAAATTCAATGCAATTTCATAAGAGAAAACTTCTCTGCTGATTCCGGTTGTAAGCCAGCTTCTGTATTGTTCAAGCGCGAATCTGCTTTGAATTCCTCCCTGGATATTTTTATGAAGATCCAGCGTCAGTTTCATATTGAATAAGTATGAATCGTATGGCTGGGGTGAAACGCTCATGCTGTAATCATATCTGTTTATACCCATGATATATTCAAAAGTAAAAATAGGTGAAGCAGTCAGTTTATAAAAACTGGCAAAGAAATTATAGAGCCAGTTAACATCAGTTTCAAAAATAAAAGATAATTTAAAACCCATATCTGTATTTTTAAATACTGAATTTCCTGGAATATTTTTCGCATAGATAGAATCCGGTCCTCCATCATCAACAATAAACTCCTTGAAATATCTTTCCTTATAATCAACCCCTGTTTTTATTCCGACATTAGCCCTGCCCCATTTTATCGAAAAGCCGATCAATGGTGAATGAACCAATTCCTCAATATTTGTAGTAATGAGCATGTTGTCGGAAATGGCATAACCGATGTCGAAAACAAGACCGTGATACGGTTTCCCGACCTGATTAGGTCTGAAAAATTCGCCGGATGTAAAAAGTTTCATGAAATCAAAAGTGAAATTAATTCCATATCTGAATGTTATAACCTGCTGGGAAATACCGAATATGTTTAATCTTTCTGCGACCTGATTCAAAGAAAGCGAAGAAACAACAGCTATTTTATCAAAATCAAGTGTGAAATTAAATGAAAAATTATCTATAAGCCTGAGATTATTGTTGTATCCGGTATATTGTGTTCCGGATGTGTGATTATTAATTGTTCCGGTGATATAATCCCTACCTGCTGCTGAATTATTTCTGCCTGTAAAAAAATATCCAGGCCAGTATTGGAATATATTGAGAGCAGCCCCGGCTATTGTACTTAAAGCTCTTGATATTCCGTATTGTTCATTTCCCTGGGCTGTTTTTTCTCCTTCATATGGTATATCCGTTTCATATAAATAAACAGAACGAAGATAATTGAATGAGAAATTTTTTATGAATTTTGTTTCAGGAATTTTATATAAATTAATTGGTAAAGCAATCTGCGTTGACATATAGCTTCTTGCATCTTTTACTCTTTTAAAATCCGGTTCGGGTGATGTTGTAAAATTGAAATCTCTGAATCTGTTTTCAAGATAATTAATATCCATCTTATATGACGGGGAAAAATATTGTGACTGATTAATTCCTATTACAAAACCTGTTAGCATGCTTTTTTCAACGAATCTAAAATCGTTTCCTTCATATGCAAATGGGAAATGAAAACTACCGTTAACATTTCCTGTTATTTCTGTATTGTTTAAAGACAGCAATGAAACTCCATTGACAACTTCTTCAGAGGCTGTAGAAAAATTTGGCTGAATGTAGAATATTTTATTCTGGTAATCTAGATTTAATACTGCAGAGGATTTCTGGCGTTTCTCGGAAACATTTGAAGGAAGAAATGTTGTGTCTCTGGTTATTGTATCTTCTTTAAACAGCATATTCATGTTAAGAACTGCATTAAGTTTTCCCCATAAAAAGTTATCAATTTTTTCAATTATAGTAATAAGCGGAGTATGAATTGAGCTTGTTGCTATTTTATTTACAAGAGTGCTGTTGATACGTTCATTTACACTCTGGTTATAGTTATCATTTTTATATGAAACTTTTACTGTAGGAACTGCATTTATATTTGATGTATAATCTGAAGCAACAAAAATGCTGTTGTATTTTCTTGTTCCTCTTTTCGAATCAATAACCTTTTCATTCAGACTGTCGGTGGAAGAATCTTCAATATACATGGCAAACTGGGTGTTCCAATTTGGAAGAATTTTTACAGATGATGTCAGCTCATGGTATAGTTCTGAAATATCGGAATCCTTTTTGCCAATAGTATTAAAATTTGCTCCATAACCTTTGGTAGTATATTTAATAGCAAAATCTGAAAACACGGGTGTGCCGTCTTTAGTTATAAACAGAGGCTTGGTTATTTTTAGTTCAGTTTCAACCCAGTGAGCTCCATCTTCAAGAACGTCGGGCTCCGATGCATAGATATTATCTATCCACAGTTTCCCGCTGTGTCCTGCTGCCGAATTATATACAACTGCTTTTATGAAAATTATCCGTTTCATATCCGGAAAGCCTGTTACTGTTCCTGCGACAGAACCGGATGATCCGTTTTTTAGTTTCATTTTAATTTCTCGCCAGGCTCCATCATTATTCATATTGAATTTATATTCAATATAATCGCTGTCAGAAGAGCCTATAATAATTCCAATCTGATCTCCAGGAGAGGATGTAGGCCGGATATTCAGCCATAAATTTAGAGTATTATAAAATCGCAAATCCATAGTATTTTGAAATCTTTGAGTGACTGAAACACTCGTCTGAATAGGGATTGGATTGCTTATAATATTATAAATAAGCTGCAGAGAACTTTCAGTCTGTTTAACAAGATCCTGTGCATTTTTTTCTCCATAAAGCTGCTTGTAAACTTCCGGGTTAGATAAAATAAATGAATTGGCACTGTATTCAACATCAGAAATATTATTTACAATAGAAACATTTAAAGTGTCACCAGCAGCTTTCTGAATATTGCTCCATTTCAAAGCTACAAATTTTATGTTGTCTATGTAAAGTTTTCCTGTATTTCCGCCGCTTATTTTTTTAATATAAAGCCGTAGAGATTCAACTTGTTTCATTATTGCTTTATTTGATTCGGAATTGGAAAAATCCACAGGTATTACAATTGTTTTCCATTGTGTTGAAGAAGATATTGTTGAGCTTGGAATTGTATAAACACTTTCAATAGTATCAAGAACCCCGTTTCCATTCAGGTCTTCACTGTTTAAAACTCCATCACCCATGGTTGATGTTGAAAGTCTTGGTCCTGAACCTACTCTTGCTGTAGCATTGCTGTTGAATTTATATCCATAGAAATCATATCCTACATCTTCATAATAATTCAAAGAAGGATCAGAATCGAGTATTCCGTTTCTATTTAAATCTTCAGTCCCGAGAATTCCGTTACTGTCTGAATCTTCATTTATTTTTCCAAGATCAAAATTGATAGAAATATCTGCTGATCCCTGATACATATATGATACTTCTACATATTGAAGTCCTGAAAAATCAACAGCTGTAGTGGAAAGTTTTCTTGAAGCCACAGAAACAACAGTTTCAGCTCCGCCCTCATATGAGAAATTCATATCAAAAACAAGAGATCTCTGCGATGCTTCCGGAGTAATATTGAAAGGTACATGTCCTGTTGCAACATTATAAGGTCCTGATTTTATTCTGTAATCTACAGGAATTGCAGAATATCCAGGCCCGAATAAAGTTCCAGGATTCAGAGGATCTCTGTAAAAATAATAATTAAGCATTGCTCTGTCCAGATTTGTATAAGCGAAAGGCATTGATGCGAGCTGCCATTCTTTTTCTGAAGTTGAAATAGATATTATTTCATTTGCAGTTTCAAGGTTATCGATTAATGCTTTGCCGAAAGTATTGAATGTGGTGTAGCTTCGGGCATATTCTCCGTATGCCTTAAATTCTACAGGAACTGTTCTATAATTTGTTCCTGCTATTGCATTTACAACACCTGCCATTTTCCTTTCATTCAGATCCAGAGAAACATCACCTTCGAATAAAAAAAGCTGATTCGGTGTATTACCTATCATTGGAATGCTTGTTATTCCGGAAGAATTTGAATACAGAATGCTTCCTCCGAAATTAATAGCATCTAAAACCTTATAATCAACACGCACACCTCCGATAAAAGACTGGCTTTGAGATAAAAACGGCATGTATTCATATTTAATTTCTATTTTAGTTTCAGGTCCTATTACAGGATTATTCGGATCAAGAAACATTAAAAATCCTGAAACATGATCAACCATATATAAACCCTGGGCGATCTCAATATCATTAACCTTTACACGGACGCTGTTCGGCAGCAGATTAAAATGTTTCAGCTGGAAGCTTCTGGCTTCCTTGTAATAATCAATTTTAATATTATATCTGGAATACTGATATGCTGAAGTTGACTGATTTTCAGCATAAATATACTGTAAAAAATTTGATGGCAATACTGTTTTAAAAGGTTCTCTTAGAGTAAATTGAATTAAACCTTTTGAATAATCAATTGTATACTTACCCAGTTTTGTTTGCGATGTCTGATCCATACTCTGATTTTCATTATAAAATTTCAGGCTGAAGTTGTCTGTTAAAAGCTGCCTGTCTCCAATCTGATAAAATGATCGGATTTCATAAACATCAAGGTGAACTTTATTGTCTTGTATTACAGTCATTCCCGGGTCTTTGGTTGAATAATTGGTTGTAGTTGTTTTTTCATTAATTGAATAACCATATTTAATAAAAACAAAAATTTTACCGGAAAACTGGCCACCAGGATGATCAATATCTAATGGCGGATAAGCTGAAGCGTCTGTTGTTGCTGTTGATCCACCGCCAAAAGTGTAAACAGCAAAGATTTTTGCATTTGACGGGATATCTCTTATAAATGTAATTACTCCAGTTGTGAAATTTATTGAATATTCAGCTCCCTGCATTAATTTTGTATAATGACCCTGGGTGTCAACTTTTGATAATTGTATTGAATTAAGATTCGCATATTGATTCTGCGGGTCCATATAAAGTTCAAAGCTGTTCGGATCTATATTCACCTGTGTTAATGAATATGTATCCGGGCTTGACGGATTGGATGTTATTGTTACTGAAGTATTAAATTCAGGATCAAGTATAGGTGGTGTTGTTCGCGCATCATATCGTTTGAAAGGCTCAAGCTGATAAAACATTTTTTTGATATAATTATATTCTGCAAGCTTGTTGCTTCCTGGTGAAGAATTTCCTCTAAAATATTCAATTTCAGTCTGGCCTTTTGAAATACTTCCGAATGCCTTGATCTGGAGATTGTTTTTTTTCAGTGTTACATCAATACCCATTCCTTTTGATGTAGTATTGTCGTAAACTGCATATTTTGAGTGGTTGAATTTAATATCAATATCGCCTGCATTGATTTCACGTATAAGTTCATCATCACGTATAGCCTTGTACTGTATAACATATTTGTTATCCTTTTTTGTGCTGTCATGATCTATAAATACTGTAAGTCTTTTGCCGATTTTCCCTTCCATGTGTACCTGCATCTGCTGTTCCGGCAGAAATCCCGGCTGTATCAGTCTTGAAACAGGTGCGTCAGTATCATACTGCTTATATTTTTCATCTGTAAAAACAGAACCTCCATATTTTAGATTCAGTTTCATATTGCCGTAGGATAACAGCTGGAAGTCCTCATCCGAATCAATTAGAATAGTTTTTTTCTGTTCTTCGGAAAGTTTTCCATATTCAGGATAATTAATATATTTCTGCCAGTCTCCGTTCTTATATCCGAATGATTGAGCCGTATTCTGGAAAGCAAGAGCCCCTGTTGATATTTCAGAGGATTTTTCAGGGTCTATTATTTTAGTTTCTTCGGTCAGCTTGTGCGTGTTTATATAATCAAGAACTTTTTCCCGATAAGGTTTTTCATCAGGTGCGCTCAAAGCGATTATTGCCGCCGCAGAAAGCGGTAATGTCAGGAAATATATCCAGGAATATTTAAGCATAATTTTTTATTTTGAAATTGTTTTAGCTAATAAGATTGGAAGGTGTATTCATAGAATACAATCAAAAAAAAGAGTTTTAAAATTAATATTACAGTATTTTTTTAGAAATAAATCAATCAGGATTATGTTAAATATAAGGGTGAAAATGATTCTCTTTTTTCAGAAGAAATTCAACCGCATATTCACAAATAAAAACTTATATAAATGATATTACCAGATTCTGCTCATATAAGGATAAGGATTTATTGGTAAATTACCAAGCCGGATTTCGTAATGGCAGTGGTTTCCGGTCGCATTTCCGGTTTGTCCGACATATCCAATGACCTGGCCTTTTGTAATTGTTGCCCCATTTTCAACTGCTGTTTTGCTGCAGTGTGCATATATTGTTTCAAAGCCGTATTTATGTTTTATTCTTACAGAGAATCCATAACCGCCTGTCCAGCCTACTGATGCAACAACACCAGGAGCAGTTGCTCTTATTGGCGTTCCGTTTGATGCAGCGATATCAATTCCTGTATGAAAATCACGTCCATATCCGAAAGGAGAACGTCTCCATCCGAATAATGAAGTAATGTGTCCGTCATTTGGAATTATAGATGGTGTATCTTTTACTACTTTACTTCTAACATCGATAAAATTTTTAACAGTTTTTACAGTATTTGTAGTACAGATAATATCTTTCTGAATATCCTTAATCATAAATATTTCATCTGGCAGAAGATTCTTTATTTTTCTGAGTTCATCAAGTGTTTCCTTGTCGTAATCCTGCAAAGACCAGATTTTTTCTTTTTCTTTGCTGCCTGCAGTATATTCGTAAATATCTTCAATTTCGGGTTTAATGTCGCTGATCTGATCTTTTATGCTTACTGTAAGATTTTCGAAAATAAGAAGCTGGGCTCTTATGTCATGATATGTAAGAAGAAGTCTTTTTTCTTCTCTTTTTATAGCATTATTCCGGATAAGAGCGTATGAAGATGTAACGAGAACTATCATGAAAAGCAATACAAAAAATGAGATAGTAAATTTTGAAATCTGAAAATTAAATATTTTTTTTTCATTATGAGGAATGAACATTATTGTCATTCTTTCATGACCTTTTTGTAAAAAATATTCCCATTTTTTGCCGGATTTTTTCTTAAAAATCTGCAGCTTTTCATTTAATTTGCCATTAATACGGCTTTGAAATTTTTTTATTTTATATTTCATTTTTTATATTTTCCAGTTTGAATTATAAATTTAGCAGTTCACGAAATAATTAATACAAAAATATAAGTTTTTTCTTATATATTCAATATCGATTATTTGTAAAGAAGATGCAAGAATTTTTTTTGATTTTTTCAAGCTTTGAATCTTTTTAGAGCAAGTGAGTTTGAAACAACTGAAACTGAGCTTAGGGCCATTGCAGCTCCTGCAAACACAGGATTAAGCAAGCCAAGCGCTGCTATAGGAATTCCTATTACATTATAAAAAAACGCCCAGAAAAGATTCTGTTTAATCTTAGTCATGGTTTTCCTTGAAAGCTTAATTGCAGTTACAACTGAAAGAAGATCGCCTTTAATTAGCGTGATATCAGATGATTCAATAGCAATATCTGTACCAGTGCCAATTGCAATGCCTATATCCGCTGATACAAGAGCAGGGGAATCATTTATGCCATCGCCTACCATAGCAACAATTCTCCCTTCATTTCTTAATTTGATAATTTCAACTGATTTTCCATCAGGTAAAACTTCAGCAATTACTTTTTCAATGCCTGCAAGATTTGCTATATACTGTGCTGTTCTGAGATTATCGCCTGTAATCATAATTACATCCAGGCCTATTTTTTTAAGCTGTTTTACTGCTTCCGCAGAGGTTGTTTTCAGCGTATCAGCAACAGCAATTAAACCTGCAGTTTCATTATTAACTGCAGTGATCATTACAGTTTTACCGGTTTTTTCAAGGGAATCTTTTTTTTCAATAAATGATGAATAAGATATTTTTTTTTCATCCATAAATTTGGAAGTGCCGATTGAAATTTTTTTGCCGGATATAACAGCCTCTACACCCTTTCCCGGAACTGCCTGAAATTCCTGTACAGGCAGAAGTTCTCCGAAATTTAAAAACGCATAATCAGAAATAGCTGCTGCAACCGGATGCTCTGAATTTTTTTCTGCTGAACCGGCAAAAATTGCAAGTTCGCTGTCATTAAAATTTTCTGATGAAATTATATCTGTTACCACAGGTTTGCCTTGTGTAAGAGTACCTGTTTTATCAAGAACAATAGTATTTATTTTATGAGCGAGTTCAAGACTGTCAGGATTTTTAATCAGGATCCCGTTCTCTGCACCTTTGCCTGTACCAACCATGATTGCTGTTGGAGTTGCAAGGCCTAAAGCGCATGGACACGCTATAACAAGCACTGCAACAGCTGCCATTAATCCTCCCGTGAAATTACCAAAACCGAAATACCATACAGAGAATGTTACTGCAGCAATTGCAAGAACTGAAGGTACAAAAACACCTGCAATTTTATCTGCAAGTTTTTGAATAGCAGGTTTAAGTCCCTGAGCTTTTTCTACAGTTTCAATTATATGAGAGAGAAAAGTATTTTTCCCTATTTTTTCCGCAGTGAATTTAAATGTACCGTAAAGATTAATTGTTCCTGCTGAAACAGGATTACCTGTTGATTTATCAACAGGCATGCTTTCACCGGTTATCATGCTTTCATCAACAGAAGATTCTCCCTCAATAATTATACCATCAGCAGGAATTCTTTCTCCTGGTTTAATCAGAACAATATCTCCAGGCAGAACATTTTCTATCGATGTTAATGTTTCCACGCCATTTTTTATAATTACTGCTTTATCGGGCTGGAGAACCATAAGTTTTTTAATAGCCTCGGAAGTCCGTCCTTTTGCTGACTCTTCAAGATATTTTCCGAGCAGTACTAATGTTATAATTACTGAAGAAGCTTCAAAATATAGATTCATTCTGTCTGAATAAACCGGAGAAAAAAAACCGTTATATACACTGAATGAAAAAGCAGATAAAGTTCCTATCGAAACAAGAACATCCATTCCAGGGCTCAATGATTTTAAACTGTGGTATGAATTTTTATAAAATCTCCAGCCAACAATAAATTGAACAGGAGCTGAAAGAAAAAGCTGGAATAGAGGATCATGAAGAATATGAATATTGATATTTACAAGCTGGAGAAACATACCAAAAACAAGAGGAAATGATAATACAGATGAGATGAGTATCAGTATTTTAAGTTTTTTTATTTCATCAAGTTTGTTTTTTTTAACTTCATTTTGAGCAATTGCTTCGTAACCAAGATTATGTACTGTTTCAATTATCTTTTCAATATTAATACTTTCCGGATTTATATCAAGATAAGCTTTTTCTGCAGCAAAATTTACATTAGCTGAATTTACACCTATTGTTTTATTGAGGCCTTTTTCTATTCTAAGTGCGCAGGCAGCGCATGACATACCTGCAAGCTGAAGTTCAATTTTTTTTGTCATAGTTTATCTCTTTTTTATATAATTCAATCTTAAGAATATAATAAGAAAAATTAAAACATACAAGCAAAATTAAATATATATGCTGAAGATTCATGTTTTCCTGTAAAAAAAGCGGTTTTATGCCGATAATAAATATAATAATTTCTCTGGAACGAATAAAAAATGAAACTTGCTGATAATAATATACTGGAAAAAATATTTATATTACTGATGCTTCTTATTTTCCCGGTATTGATATCTGCTGAGGATTACCAGTATCAGTATTTTAATAATGAGAAGGATGAAAGTCAGTACCTTCCATTCTCAGATTATATTGTGCGTAACAGGCTTCATAATGATACAGTTCCTCATTTTGTTGAAGATTTTTATGTACTTTACGGGCTTAAACAATATTATAATGAGAACACATTAAGAAAAAATATTTCTTATTTGCAGGCTGCACTAAAAAGCAATTTCAGATTCCCTTCAAAAGCACTTGTTAAAATTAACTCGGATAAAGAATATCACAAATATAGAAATCTCATGTTTATGCATATTAATCTTTTGATAATGAGAAGCCATATGACAATAGCTTCGAAATATGATAGAATAGAAGTAAAATTTTATGATCCGGTTTTTGCGAAAGAAATCAATGAAAGCATGGATATTGCTGAAAAATATTATAAGGAAGCTCTGCCTTTCTGGAAAGAAGCGCAGAAATATTCTAAAGAAGCCGGCAAAATTAAAATTACAACGGATCTCAGTTTTATGGAATCTGAAAGATTTTCAATAAATAACGGTTCTCTAAATTTTGAAAAAATAATAAACACTCACCTGAAAAAGCTTGAAAATAAACGCAGAAAGCTTTCTTCATCAACTGCAGCAAAATAAAATAATAAAAAGTTATTGCAATAACCCCGCTAATAATCTATATTTAAAATAAATTAAGTATAATTCATAATGGAAAGCTATTTATGGAAAATTTGAAG
Organism: uncultured Leptospirales bacterium; assembly: GCA_964392365.1. Taxonomy (GTDB): domain Bacteria; phylum Spirochaetota; class UBA4802; order UBA4802; family UBA5550; genus CAYMPH01. Next base: position 39,289 of record CAYMPH010000006.1, on the reverse strand, counting down.
TTAGGTGAATATCTTGTAAAAGGCGGTTCTATTTCTGAATGGCAGCTTGATTTAGCCTTGAAAAAGCAGGTAAAAGACGGTGGTCTTCTTGGCGAAATTTTAATTGGTCTTGGATACATTCATGACGAGCAATTAATCATCGCTCTCAGGAGTCAGGCTGAAGATAGATTATAAAATAGAGGTTTACATGAAAAAAAAATTCGCTCTTATAATACTGCTTTTAATGATAATTCCAGCCGTTCTTTCTGCTCAGGAGTTTAAACCGGTATCTATTGGAATAAATGTAACAGCAGGCGGAAGATATGATAATGTTAGAATGTGTGTAGCAACAGGCGGAGTCCCTGGAGGCCCGATAGCGGATATAATGCTGAATACAAGATTCAGTCCATCAAATGATTTTTCTTTTGTTCTTAATTTTCCAGTTTTCCGGCCAATTCTTTTTGCAGCTGCATTCAGTCTGCTTCAGTTTGAACCGCAATTAACTTTTGAATTCAGAACTAAGATTTCTGAAAAATTATATTTTGTAGGCGGTCCCGGGCTTGGAGTAAGTTTAAACTACGGACCTGATTATCATTCGAGCTTTAATTCAAGAGGCATGCCATTTTTTTCTGCAGGGCCTATTGTCAGTTCGCTTTTTGGATTAGGATTTTATTCCGGAAAAACTTATATGGTTACAGGTCTAAGAATTTTTGCAATCCCACTTTTTTCTGATACTCTATCAGGAGTTGTTCTTGGCGGTGCTTTTGATGTAAGTTTCTATTTTTAGAAAAAAATCAGATAATTTTATTATACAAGCAGGATTTGTTATCAATTGATTATATTGTTTTTGTAATATTTAATATAAAATTATAGATATTATTTTCAGAATTTATGATCCTGTTTAAAACCTGTGATGGAGAAACCGGTTCAGCCTTAATATCCGCAAGAGTTCTTTTAATAATTTCTGCTGCACTGTTTTTATCAAGAGTTTCGAATAATCCCAGATCAATTATCCCCATTTCTTTTTGTACTATTTTCGTGAGAGTCCCGTGATATTGCGTTGGATGAATTGTCATTGGAACAGTTCTGCACGCAAATCCTTCATAAATGGTAAGGCCGAAATGTGAAATTAAAATCTTTGATCTCAGAAGTGCTTCTGAAAATTCCAGGGTGAATTCTTTTCTTTCTCCATCTTGAAACAGAAATGATTCTTTACCTGAAAGAACAGCAGCTGTTGAATTATGAGGGAAAAGTTTTATAATTGATGAGACATAATTATGATCACGTTTATAACCGGTATAAAATGCAATATCAATATCTTTATTATAAATTGGTTTTGATTGCAGTGACTTTATTGATTCAGAAAAATTGTAACCGTATAAAAATTTATCTATATCATGTTTATTTGTTTGAGGATCCGGAAGAATGCTGATTTTAAAATCAGCGTGGTCTGATCCTTTACCGAGATCATCAATTGCAAGAACCGGCGCAAATTTTTTTAATTTTTCAATCTGATCCTGAACAGAATCGCGCATATCCCTTATTATAAAAAAAGTATCAGGATGAATATCATTGAGAATGATATCATCAAATTTTCTGTAGTCTTCTATAAATTTTTTCTGATTTATAATATATGCTTTAAAGTCTTTTTTTGAATTAATTAAACGGGCGAGTGACATCATTCTCTGAATATGGCCTGAGCCGATAGAAGCGCTCCAGTCTGTAATTATCGATATTACTTTACTCATAAGTTGAGTGTGTCATTCCGCGTTGTTTTATTCCGGTGTTTATTTTTACAAGTTCAGGATTTTTTTCAAGGAAGCTGATAACAGTTTCAAGAGGAAAGTTTTTCCCTTTATATAGAGCTTCATAAATTTTAGAAGCAAGGGAGTAATCTTCTTTCGTATCAACTGTTAAGCGGAGATTTTCAAATGGATTCTCAAACGAAGCAGGATGTCTTTCAATATTGAAAAGTTCAGGATGCTCTTTAATGTATGGGGTTACATGCTCAAAATGATACCCTTCGTGACTCATGGAAAAAGCTTCATCCAGAGCTGATTTTTTAATAATTTCTACTGCAGTACCAATTGGAATATTTATTAAGGATGAAAGATCCGCACCGGATTCAACTGCAATTTCAAGTGCCATTGAAGCATATGTCGGATCAGTGAAAGGGTTATCGCCTGTTATTCGAACTATATAATCTGAACCGTGTTTATCAGAAGCAAGTTTATATCTTTCAAGAACATTGTTTTCGGAACCTCTGAATACTGAAATTCCGCATTCAGCAGCAATCAATTCCAGAGGATCATTTATTTTAGATTCACCTGTAGCAAGAACAACCGCAGTAATATTTTCAATTTGTTTTGCTCTTTCTATTATATGCCAAATTAAAGGTTTGCCTGCAAGAGGGAGTAAAGATTTACCAGGAAGTCTTTCAGAGCTCATTCTTGCCTGGATTATAGCTGTAGCTTTTATTTTCATTTGTTTTATTAAAAATAATAGTAATTAATAGTTAAAGGTGTACCATTCATCGCATGATTTGCAATCCGGTTTTTCTGAAAATTTCCCTGAATAATCAGAAATAAATGCATTTTTTCCTTTTTCCCATAAATCAGAAACGGATTCTGAATTTATATTACCCCTTGCTGATTTTCCGTCAACATCCTGTTTGCAGAAACATACTGAACCATCTGAAATAATATACATATCTCTTTGCAGATGCCAGCAGGGAACTCTATCAACGGGTGAAAGATCAGAATATCTTCTGTCATCAATAGAACCGGAATATATGTTTTGTTTCTGAAGAATTATTTTCACTTTATTTTTTTCAAGCAAGTCGTAATATTTATCTATAATCGGTTTAGTCTCATTAATTTTCATAATTTGCGTATATATATTCGGGGATATTTTTTCAGAATTATTTAATGTAATAATATTTTTAAACACAATTTCGAAAAAGTCGTTTCTATGAATTGCTGAATAACTGTCTTTATTAAGTCCATTGAAATTTACTATTGTAGTAATTTTCCCTGCACCTTTTTCCTCAAGAAAAGAGAGATAATTTGAATCAGCTTTTATTCCGTTTGTTTCAACAATTATTCTTTCTACAAAAGAATTTTCCAAAGCAATTTCTGCAATTTTATAAAAATCAGGATTATAAAGAGGCTCTCCGGAACCGCCAAAACAGATTGTATAGGGCAGTTTAAAAATTTCCATTTCTGAAATTATTTTTTTAAATGATGCTAAAGACATATCCGAATGATTTTTTTTCAGAGTTTTTCTGTAACAGAAAATACAATCAAGATCACAGTTCCCTGTAATTTCTATTTCAAGATATGAAGGACCTGTATATAAAATATCAGGGTTTTTCTCAATAAGTTCTTTAATTTCAGAATAAGCAGGAATTGATTCTGAAAGTGAAAAAATATTCTCAAGAATTATTTTATCGCGCTTATTTGTACAGCGGAATGAAATTCTTTTATCTCTTATATCGGGCTCTTTATAATAAAGTTCAACATCGAACTGATTTATGTTTGATTTGATTATTTTTCCAAGTTGAAGCGTTTTTTCATTTGTTTCCGGCAGAAGATTTATTAAATCACTTGAAAAAATTTCACAGGCTAAACCTTCAGGAAGATTGTCTGAGTAGGTGAATTCTGCAAGATATTCCAGATGAATTGCAATCATTTCTTCAATAATTGTAATATCAATAAAAGGGGAATCAGCATATAGTTTAACTATATTACAGGAATTAGTTTTTGAAAAAACATCCTTCCAGAAATCTACTCCATCATTCCCGTTTCTGATTATAACATTTTCAAATTGAGAGAATTTTTCAGATATAGAAGCTGGAACAGAAAAGTAAATTCTATTTATAAGTTTTGATGTTTTAAGTTTATTGAAAAGAATATCAGGTATGAAAGAGTCATTGAGATATAAATGAGTAATATCTGATCCTTCTGGATGCGCATCAGCAAATATCAGAATATCTGAATTTATTTCACTCAATCTGAAGTTATCCTTTTACATACTTAGGCATATATATTTTAATATCGGATTCAATTCTTCTTTTATTTACCCATTTGTTAAATTGCTCAAGCATGCTTTCATTATATAATTTAAACATAATCAGTTTTTCAACTTTTTCATAGGAAACTGGTTTCCTATCAACGAGTTTAATCAGATGATATCCGAAAGAAGATGAAACAACATTTGATAATTCACCTTTTCTATATAGCTGATTTGCATAATTTGCAAAATAAGGGTCAAGGTCCTGAAGTAAAACCGTGCCTAGGTCTCCGCCTTTCTGGGCACTTACAGGATCCTGTGAATACTGGGATGCGAGTTTTTCAAAAGATTCGCCAGCCATAATCCTTGCCCGGATATCAGCAAGTTTTTTATTTGTGATTTTCTGTTCTGCAAGTGAGTTATCCCCGGGTCTTATAAGTATGTGCTTTAAAGTGAATTCGTCTCCAAGTTTATCGCTGTTATTTATAAACCATCTTTTAGTTTCCTCTTTTGATGGAGGTGTAACTCCAATGGCAATTGACATAACCTGCTCTCTTTTCATCTGAGTGCGTATATCCTCAAAAAATTCTCCAAAACTTATTTTTTTCTGATCTTCAATAAACATGATAAAATCTGATGTCAGCTTATCAAGTTTTTCATTTTTACTTACAGGATCTTCATCTATTTTTTTTTCTATTCTATCGCTGATGTCACGAACTGTATTTTCAAGTTCCTTCTTATCCGCTATATTCTTGCTGAAAAAATCTTTCATGAGTCTCTGAACATAATCGAGAACTTTTTTATTTGTCACAATAATTGACTGGGTATTTGCGACTTCCGATACAAAGGCATTTTCAATGAATTGATCAATCATTTTACTTTTTGTTGCATCATTTATTACGCCATTATTAAGTTTAGCATTCTGATTCAGCTTGTTCATGATTTCACTTTCAACAATTGCTGTTTCATTTACAATAGCAATAACCATATCGTAGTGTTCCCAGTTTTTATTCTGAGCTGAAGCGTAAATTGTTAATATTAAGATTAGAGAGGATACTGCCAGTATTTTTTTCATAATCAACCGTTCATTATAAATTTATTAAAACCAATTCCATGATTTCCGAAGAAAGCTTCTTTCAGTCTCTGAAGTGTTTCAGTTAAATCAGAAGCATATAGTTCAATATTTCCTTTATGGCCGATGCCTTTACTATTTTCAAGATTTTTTTCTTTAAGTATATTCTGGACTTCATATGCTATTTCTATTCCTGTGTCAACAAGTTCAATATCCGGGAAAACTTCGCTGATAGATTTTTTCAGCAAAGGAAAATGAGTGCAGCCTAAAATAAGTGTTCTAACTCCGGAATTATACATTTCCTGTATATATTCTCTGGCTGTAAGTTTTGCTATATCAGTATCTGTCATTCCTTCTTCTGTTATTGAAACGAACAGTGTGGCCTGCTGCTGTACTACCTTTATATCCGGCATAATTTTTTTTATTGCTCTGACATATGAACCGCTCTGCACAGTTGCCCTTGTTCCTATAACTCCGATTATATCGCCTTTCAGCTTCTGAACTGCGGCTTTTGCCCCCGCATCTATTACTCCGATTATCGGAATATCATAAGAATTTTTCAGATGCTCAAGTGCTGCTGCTGAGGATGTATTGCATGCGATTACAATCATCTTAACTCCTCTTGAAATAAGATATTCTGTTATTTCAGTTGAGTATTTAATAATTGTTTCGCTAGAGCGTGTCCCATATGGGAAACGGGCTGTATCTCCAAAATAGATAATGTTTTCTGCAGGCAGAAGATCGTGAACTGCTTTGCATACAGTTAATCCGCCTACACCGGAATCAAAAATTCCAATTGGACTTTCCGGATTTATTTCCATTCAGTTTTTTTCTTGAAAAGCATATATTCAATACCATCAACAAGAGCGTGCCATGAAGCTTCAATTATATTTTTGGAAACACCAACAGTACCCCAGTGTTTTCCATCCATTTTCTGTTCAATAAGTACTCTTACTGAAGAACCTGTTCCCTTCTTTTCGTCAAGAACACGAACTTTATAATCTGCAAGATGAATGTTTCTGATCTCAGGGAAGAATTTTATCAGAGCTTTACGCAATGCATTATCAAGGGCTTCCACCGGTCCTGCACCATCAGCTGCAGTATGTTCTTCTATTCCGGCAACTTCAACCTTGATTGTTGCCTCGCAGAAGAGCTGCTTGGTTTCATCCATTTCTGTAATAACTCTGAAACCTTTAAGTTTGAAAAAAGGAACATATTCCCCAGAAGCCTGTCTGAGAATAAGTTCAAAAGAACCTTCTGCTGCTTCAAACTGAAAGCCCTGGTCCTCGAGTGTCTTTATCTTATGTAAAACTTCCTTTGAAAGTGTTACTGTATTTTTTATATCTATTCCCAATTCTCTGGCTTTAAATTCAATATTGCTTTTGCCGGAAAGTTCAGAAATTAAAACTTTTCTTTTATTTCCTACAGATTCAGGAACTATATGCTCATAGGTTTTTGTATCTTTTTGAAGTGCAGAAACGTGAATCCCGCCTTTATGCGCAAATGCATTATCTCCAACAAACGGAGCATGTTCATTATGCGCCATGTTTGCAGTTTCACTTACAAATCTGCTCGTTTCAGTGAGTTTTTCAATTACCTCTGCGGAACTGAATTTATAACCCATTTTAAGCGAAAGGTTCGGGATTACAGCTGTAATATCGCAATTGCCGCATCTTTCTCCAAGGCCATTCATTGTTCCCTGAACTGAAACTGCGCCAGCACGAACAGCTGAAAGTGAATTTGCCACTGCCACGCCTGTATCATTATGAAAATGCACTCCTATAGGCATTTTTATATCTGTAAAAATTTTTGCTGTAAATTCCTCTGCTTCATGTGGAAGAGTGCCGCCGTTTGTATCGCAAAGCACAACCATATCCGCTCCGGCATTTTTTGCTGTGACAAGAGTATGCAATGCATAATCCTTATTTGACTTGTAACCGTCAAAAAAATGTTCTGCATCCAGGAAAACTTCATATCCTTTATCTTTTAGAAAAGTTACCGTTTCAGATATCAGCGTGAGGTTTTCTTCAAGAGTTATACCCAGGGCTTTAGTCACGTGGAAGTCCCAGGATTTTGCAACAATTGTAATTACATCAGCTCCGGATGCAGCAAGAGCCTGAAGAAATGTGTCTTCTTCAAATTTTGTTTTATATCGCTTTGTTGAACCGAATGCAGCAATTTTTGAATGAGTTATGTTTTCTTTGCGGATATCAGAAAAGAATAAATCATCTTTTGGATTTGAACCAGGCCAGCCGCCTTCGATATAATCTATCTTAAGCTTATCGAGTGCGTTTGCAATCCGCAGTTTATCATTTAGCGAAAAGGATATACCGACAGTTTGAGCACCGTCTCTTAAAGTTGTATCGTAAATTGTTATTTTTTTATTGTTCATGGCCATAATAAACAGGGCGCTGAATTTACAGCGCCCATATTCTGATTAACGGCATAGTCATCAAAAGACTGCTATATTTCAAGTAATTTTTAGTTACTTGAACTGGTTCTTTAGCACAAGAGCTTCTTCTGCTGCAGGTGTATCTCCGTATTTTTCAAGAAGATAGTTTAAAGCTTCTTTGGATTTTTCTCTGTTTCCCATTGCAAGCTGAGTTCTTGCAATACCGAAATATCCTTCAGCTCTAACCATTGCTTCAGGATATCTGTTTACTAGAGCTGTAAATGTATTTAAAGCTCCGGTGTAGTTTTTTAACTGTACTAATTCAAGATGGCCTTTTCTGTAATAGATATTATTTACTTCTTCATTGTTGCCGTATTTTTCTATAAATTGATCATATGCTGCAAGAGCTCCTGCCCAATTCTGGGCACTTTCAAGATTAAAAGCCTGTTTGATAAGCTCCATGCTCAATATATCCATTTTTATTTTATGCTTAATGATTTCCATTGGTTTGATTTCAATATCAGCCATATAGTTTTCATGCCCTTTGAGTTTCGCAGTTAATTTGCGCGTGCCTTTATTTGCGGATATAACAAGCGGAGTTTTTCCGACATAATTGTTATCAATAAAAATTTCAGCGTCAACAGGTTCGCTTTCAATCTCAAGAGTTCCTATCCTGTTATTTAAAGCATCTTCAATCATGTTTGCTATACTGTTTGCAGCAGGTCTGAGTCCTCTCGGTGAAGCTATTTCTTTAATTCCCATAAAAACAAGTCTGCTGTCTGCAGTATTATAAAGTTTGTAATTGATGCAGATTACATCTTTAAATACCTTGATGCTTCCTGTGAGATTATAAGATATTCCCTTGACGCTGAATTCACTGTCGCCTTTTTCATTTTCAACAACACCGACCATTTCAAGTGTTTTCTCATCAAGCAATGCAGAAGAATATTTTCTTTCCACTGTTGATATGAGTGTGAAAGATCCGAGAAGGCTGTTTAGAATTTCTGCAAATGCGGAACTGTATCCTGCTTTTTGAGATGCAATATTATCATTTACAAAATTTGAAACTGAAACTGTGGGTTTTTCCTCTGAGGTTTTTTCTCTTTCAGTAATATATTTTCTGTTAAATTTCTCAGATATAGTCCAGCTTATATCCTTAACTGCTAAATCAACATTTTTTGAGGTTGTTCCAAAGGAATGAACTATTGTCCAATCATCAATTTTTACTGTCCGTGCATCTACTTCATAGACATCACCGAATTTTGAAACAGTACCAACAGTTAAATAATCAATTTTAAGTTTTTCCGAATCGCCTTTCATTGCGTTTTCATCGAGAAGTCCAACCTGAGCTTTTTCCATTAAAGTAAGATAATCCTTTATGGCGTTAGCTTCCCTTGTCTGAAATCTGTCTATTCCAAGGTATGTTGTTTCAATCAATCCTGCTGCTGTTGCTCCGGCTTTTTCAGATTCAGAAAGAGCTGTAACTGAATCGTCAAAAGGGGAAACAGCAATTCTTATCTTCGCTTCCTGTGTATATAAAACAGTTCCAGTTATTATTATGAGTAAAAGAATATATATTTTTTTCATATCAGCCGCCTATTACCGAAATCCAGGTTTTTACATATTTTCTATCCGGAGCATTCGGCATCATTTCGAGATATTTTTTGTAATTTGATGAAGCTTCCTGTTTTCTTCCAAGCTTGGTATCGTAAAGAATTCCGAGATTTTTATATGCAGTTGCAAATTCCGGATTCAGCTGAATTACTTTTTTCAGTTCCATTTCTGCTTCTGCAGCTCTTCCCATAAAACTGTAAATAACCCCGAGATTATTATGAGCCATGAAAAGATTGTTATCGATTGAAACCGCGAGACTGTATTCTGCAGCAGCCTGGGCATTCTGCTTCTTTTTATAATAAGCGTTGCCAAGCTCGAAATGAGACAAAGCATGTTTAGCGTTAAGGTCTATCGCAGTCTGCAGTTCAAAGATAGCATCATTTATCCTGCCGGATTCAATATAAGCTTTTCCGAGAAGATAGTGAGACATATAATCATTCGGTTTGAATTTTATTGCTTCCTGAGATGATTTAATAGATGATAAAGAATCGCCTTTTTCAGATTCAATAGCAGCTATATTTGTGTGTATTTTAGCTCTTTCAGAATCGTCCTTTGCATTTTGAAGAGATTCTTTTAAATTTTTAATTTCAGTATTTACTGAAGCATTCTGGGCAAGCTTATATTCTTCATCTAGAATTTCAGTACTTGTTTTCTTTTTGCAGGAAACAGATGCCATTACAAGAATAATAAGATATAGAATCAGAAATTTTTTCATTATTAAATTCACCGTCCTATTTAAATTTATCAGAAACTCAAGCCGATTGAAATATAAGTACCTCCAAGATTTGACATGACAGAATAGTTCGATGAAGCAGATGAACTGTCTCCGAGGAAATAATATGCAAAATTTCTTCTGAATCCTAAATTTATGCCTATATTCTCTGTTATCATAAATCCAAGCTGTCCCTTGTATTCAAGGCCGAATCCCATATCAAGAGGAGCAAATGCAATATTGTAGCTTACTCCTATTCCAACAAAAAGATAGAATCTCCAGATTCGCGGAAGAAAACCTATACCGAAGGCGAAATCAAGAACAAACTGATTTACGCTGTAGCTCGATACTCCTTTTGCTGGGGAGCCGGCCAGAGAAAGTCCCATATAATACCCGAGCCATTTGCCGTAGATTAAATTTAATTCAGCTCCATAGAAATTATTTTCCCCATAAGTGAACATTTTATTAAAATAATCTTTAGGAACGCCAAACCCCGCGGTTCTGTCAAAATAACCCATTGTATAATCCAGTGTGATGGTTGTGTTTTTCTGTGTAAATCCTGAACCGGAAGAATAATCTGATGCCTGAACAGCAGGAAGATTAAAACTGATCCTTTTAGTTTCATTGTTTCCAGCAGATATATACTGGGTTCTTGCCTGATATCCGTCTTTTCTGACAGAGACAGCAATACTTGCATTAGGATTCACTTTAAGCGTAATTGGTGATGTTCCCATATATTTATCATTTGCATAAACATAAGCGCCACTCGGATAAGATGTAACATTGATATAGGCATTTGCAGCTATAACCATGTTGAAATTAAATTTCTGATCCGGGTTATCCTGAATGGAAACAAACTGGCTGTTGTCATAATATCCGTCATGCTTAACGCTTAATTTAAAACTATTTTTGTTCGATGGTATTGGTACCTTGGATGGCGTGGTCAGATTTTGAGGAACGTCATCGATATATATCTGCGAACCCTGCGGATTTGAATCAACCATTATGCTTTTGCTGTTTAAATCAAAATACACTTTTTCAGTCTGATTTTTTTTCAATGTTACAATCTGATTGGCAACGATATTATTTCCTACAACCCACACATAATAATCACCGTCAGAAAGTTTATCAATGGAGCTTGGAGATGCTATATTTGCATTTCCAATTGCATATGCTATGTCTGAAAGAGATATCTGAAATCCTCCTGGATTATGGTTCATTATAGCTTTGCGCGTTTCGTCTTTTACAACGCTTGATTCGGGCATCTGTTTTCCGAATGATTCCATGAATGTTTTCAATATTTTTTCCCAGTCATCCTGGTTTAAATAATATATTTTTGCAGGGTGGCTTGCAGTGATCTGGAGAGTTGATGTTCCCTCGGCCTCTTTTTTGCTGTCTTTATCTGAAAGTACTTTGTTTTCTATACCCTGCTGGTATTTATAAACCATTAAGCCTTTGTAAAGTCTGCCGAAATAACCTTCATATCCTGGTTCGAGTCTGCATTTGGCTACAGTCATCATCGGGAATGTAATTTTCATTATTACAGGTCTGTTATCAATAATAATAAAAACCTTATCCCCCATATTCATCATTTGAGCAGCGTTTGGAGATGTTATTATAATTTCACCTGACGGGCTTATTTTATGGAGCTTGGCAAGCTTTTTATAATCATCCTGCGATATGGCATTCTGATATAAAAAAATAAAAAGTACTGTTGAAAGCAATAGTGATATTGAATATTTTTTTTTCATTGTTAAAGCCTTTTTGATATAATATTTTATATTTTAAATAAACCACTTCATTTCATAAAATGTCAAGTAAAACAAAGCTGATTAAAAAATTAATATATGTAGGCTTTAATTTTAAAAAAATATAAATAACTATGCATAAAACAATTGTTTTACATGTTTTAATAAAAAAGCTCTTTTTTCAATAAAGAGTCTTTTTATTATTGACAGAAAAGATATTTTTATTTATATTATTACTACAATTAGCATTAGAGAACTTTAATGAAAAGAGGCAAAATGAATACAGAACCCCAAATAAGAAAATATACTGAAAGGTATAAAAGTCATCCTGTGCTTTCACATGATATATTAGATGAAGAATCTGAAAAGGATTTCTTTAAAAATATACGTTTGAAAATGCGTGAAGTTCGTAAAGAACTTAAAATGACACAAAGAGAATTTGGTGAAACTGCTGGCATCGACAGGAGATATGTAGCAAAAGTTGAATGCGGCTCACAAAATCCTTCTTTTAAATTTATTAGAAGCATTTCTATAAAGCATAAAATATCTATGGATTGGCTTTTGTATGGTATTGGTCAGAAATATGTTGAAACTGATTCCCAGAGCTATGGTCCGGAACTTTTTGCTTTCAAAAAGCTTCTCGATAATGGCACAGAAGAAGATATTGAAGTAATGATGAAAATGATTAAGAAAATATTGAAGTAATTAAACATATTAACCTCCAAATAAAAAATTAAGGATTGCTTTTAAAGCAATCCTTTTGTTTTTTAAAGGTAATGTTTATGATTCCCTGTACTAAATTAATGCATTTCAAAAAATTCAATTTCTAGATTTGAATCTAATTCTTTAAAATCCTCTAAGCTGAAAACCTGCCAGTGAATATGTTTTGAAGCATGTATTATAAGTTTTTTATTAATATCTCTCATTTTAATAATAAAAAGACCGAATGAAGCAATTCCAGAACTGTTTAAAATTGTAAGATTCCTGATGTCGAGAATTACCGGGTCTTTGAGTGTTATGCAGGAATCCAGCAGAATTTCAATAATCTCATTGTATTTAGCTACAGTTTGCAATTTCAATTCACCGCTAATTACAATTTTATTTTCTTCAGGTATACTATTAATAGTATATAGAGAATCAGAAGTGTTCATAAAATATATCCTTTTATATTAGTATAGACTCTAAAAGTTATTATAAACTAATTTACATACTCTAATATAGATCGACAATAATTTGCCACATAAATTCAGTCAAGGTTATTTCGCTTAATTTTATTGCTTTCATCTATGGCTATATTCCACATTTTGTTAATATAATCGAGCCCTTTATCGCCTTCTTCCAGATAAAAATGAAGAATATGATTGTATAGAGATAATGCAGTCAGGCTTTCACTTTTCAGCATTTCAATTTCAGCAATATCCTCTTGAAGACCCTTTTTTTTCTCATTCATTTTATTCTTATCCTATTGATTAAGTGATATTAAATATATATAAATGACAAAATAAATCTATATATTTTTAATAATTCTTTTTAAATCATTAATTGTATACGGTTTGGCAATTACTTCTTTAAAGCCGTATTCTTTGAAATTAGCCATAACCGGATCATTTGAATAGCCGCTGCTTACAATTACTTTTATTTCAGGATAAATTTTAAGTATATCCTGCAATACTTCTTTACCGCCGATTCCTCCAGGAATTGTTAAGTCAAAAATTGCAAAATCAAAACATTGGTTGGCAGCTTTATTTTTTTGACAAATTGTAATCGCTTCCTTGCCATTTTTTGCTGTAACTACAGAAAACCCTATCTTTTCAAGCATGCGTGATGTAACTGATAAAATACTTTCCTCATCATCCATTAAAAGAACAGTTCCCTTCTGGTCATCATCAATTGAAATCAGATCTACTTCGTCAAGCTCATCATATGTTTCTGATGCCGGAAGAAAAATTGAAAAAATTGTTCCCTTTCCCTGAATCGATTCTGCAGTTATATGGCCGTCATGTTTTTTAATTATTGAATAAACACTTGTTAAGCCAAGTCCCTGTCCTATGGTTTTGGTAGTGAAATAAGGATCAAAAATTTTATTCATTATTTCATCAGGAATACCAAGTCCATTATCTCTTATGGATATTTTAACATACTTTCCTTTTTTTAAAAATGGCAGGTTGGTAAGCCGTTCCATGGAAATATTGTCTGCAACTAATTCAATATTGCCGCCATAAGGCATTGCCTGTTTTGCATTAAGAACAATATTGCTTATAACCTGGTGAAGCTGCCCTTCATCTACTTCAACCGGCCAGAGTTCATCATCAATTATATAATTGCATTTCAGATTTGAACCTGAAAGAGCAAGGTTTACAGCCTCGTGCAGAAGATTTTCAATTTTCATTGATTTTTTAATCGGAGCTCCGCCTTTAGAAAAAGTGAGCAGCTGATTGGTCAGATTTTTTGCTCGAACAGATGCTTTTTCTGCTCCTTCAAGCAGAATGAATAATTCGTTTTTATCTTCAAAACTTAATTTTGCTAGTGAGATATTTCCAAGAATTGCATTCAGTATATTATTAAAATCGTGAGCTATGCCGCCTGCGAAAAGGCCGACAGATTCGAGTTTCTTGATTTTAAGAAATTCCTCCTCCAGTGTTTCTGTTTCTGTTACATCCAGCATCTGTCCTATTATCAGAATATTTCCCTGAGCATTTTTAATCAGTGAGGAATTCAGTTTTATATTTCTAAGTTCTCCTTCTTTCCTGACGATTTTAAATATGAGATGAGCAGGCTGATCACTTTTTAAAAGTTCTTTAAGCGAATTCAAAACGGTTTCTGAATCTTTTATATCTATGAAGTCTGTAAAATTCCGGCTGATGATTTGATTATGAGGGTATTGCAGTATTCCGCAGAGTTCTTTATTCGCGTAGACAATCTGAAAGGAGCTGTTTGCAAGAAAAATTCCATCGTGAGAGTTATCCACAACAGATTTAAAAAGATTTTCTGATTCCATGAGAAGCGCGTCGTAACTGCCGGATAATTTTTTTTCCTGTTCCAGATTTTTTATTCTGTTTTCGAGGAAAGAAATTTTATCCTGCAGTTTTTTTATATCATTATCATTCAATCTTATCCATCCCATATCAATAAATGTAATAATATATTCAATACTTATAGAAATAGTAATTCACATATAAAATAGAAAAAGCATTCTGCAATAAGCGGCGTGTTAGGATCTTTATCAGCTTATATTGAAGTGCCTGACTTCCCGCGTATTTGTGAAGAACAAATTTTCAAATTATTCTGTTAACTGATATAGTTATATTTTTTGCCTAGTATAAAACATAGCAACAATTAAATTATTTTAAAATAAAAACTTTTTTTAAAAAAAATATAATAAACAGGTAATTCAATTTTATAGCAATTTATAAAAAAAGTCTTTACGATTATTTATTAAATAAATCTTTATGTAACAAAGTATCAATTATATTTATCTTACAATAGATAAATTTAAACAATACTGAATAAAACAAAGGATTACTGTTTTTTAATGAAAAGACTTTAAGATATAGAAATAAATTTTGTAATATAAAAAGAACGGTATATATGAACGGTTTCGAGACAGGCACAAAAAGCTGGGTAATTAGAATTATTATTATAAATGCAGCAATATATCTTCTTCAGATAATGGCTGAAGGGAATCAGCTCCAATATTTTTTAACAGGATCTGAAGGCACATTTTCAAACCAGACACCCATAATGACTTTTTATTTAGGCCTAATACCTGCGGTTGTAGTAGAAAAGCTTTATATCTGGCAGTTTGTAACATACATGTTTCTTCACGGGAACTTCATGCATTTATTTTTAAATATGTATGCTCTTCTTATATTTGGAATACCGATTGAACAGACCTGGGGCAGTAAAAAATTTCTTTTCTATTATTTTTTTACAGGCATCGGAGCCGGGTTAACTATTTTCCTGATAAATACTTTTATTCTTACAAATTCATATGCAATTCCAACTATAGGAGCTTCTGGAGCTGTATTCGGAATGCTTCTTGCTTTTGGAATGCTTTTCCCTGAAGCTGAAATTCTGTTATTCTTCTTTATTCCAATTAAAGCAAAATATCTGGTCGTTCTTTATGGGGCTCTGGAATTATATTCTCTTGTTTCCTCCGGCGGTGCAGGCGGAGTATCACATGTTGGCCATTTAGGCGGTTTACTATTCGGTATTTTTTATTTCGTTTATATCCGATGGCATGGAATTGAATTTAAAACAAAAAAGTTCAGGGCGAAATTTCAAAAATCGGCTATTTTAAAGGAAACCAGTTTTTTATCTGATAACACAGATTCAAGAGATGCGCTAATAAGTATCCTGAATAAAATAAAAACTACAGGGTATGATTCACTTAATGACGCTGAAATTCAAAAAATAAAATATCTGCAGATAATGAATGAAAGCAAAGACGGATTGTGCGTAGAAAAAGATTTTGATCTTGGTGATGCTTATTGTAAAAAATGTGAAACATTTGAATCATGTTTTCTCAGAGAATTAAAAAAATATATTTGAGTGATGTGACATATTCCAGCCGATTTTTTATTCTAAATCTTTACAAAAATATCTTTACAATATTAAAATAGCCTAAAAGCATTTACATATAATCAAATTAAGCCGTTATCACCAGCTGTGGTGAGAGCTTTTTATTTTTTGATAACAAAATATTTTTCATCATTAAAGCAGAAACTGATATTTAATTAAACTTTATGGAGAACTATTATGGCAAATCTTAAAAGAGTTTATTCTTTCGGAGCAGGAAAATCAGACGGCAAAGCTGATATGAAGAATCTCCTCGGGGGAAAGGGCGCAAATTTAGCTGAAATGTCAAATCTTGGAATACCGGTTCCAGCAGGATTCACTATAACCACAGAAGTATGTACGGAATTTTACGAAAACGGAAGAAAATTTCCTGATGCTCTTGAAGCGGAAGTAAACAAGGCAATGAAGCAGGTTGAAGAAACCATGGGCGCAAAATTCGGCGACCCGTCAAACCCTCTTCTTCTTTCAGTTCGTTCAGGCGCAAGAGCTTCAATGCCCGGGATGATGGATACAATTTTAAATCTTGGACTAAACGATGACACCATTAAGGGTATTATAGCAAAATCCGGGAATGAAAGATTCGGATGGGATTCCTATAGACGTTTTGTTCAGATGTACGGAGATGTTGTTCTTGGTCTTAAACCTGAAGATAAAAATGAAATAGATCCGTTTGAAAAAATAATGGAAGAGCTTAAACATGAGAAAGGCGTTAAGCTTGACCTTGAACTCACTGTTGAAGATTTAAAAGAACTGGTAAAAAGATTTAAAGCAATAATTAAAAAAACTCTTAATATAGATTTTCCATCAGATCCTAAACAGCAGCTTTGGGGCGCTGTTGGAGCCGTTTTCGGATCATGGCAGAATGATAGAGCAATACTCTACAGAAAAATGAATCAGGTTGATGACAGCTGGGGAACTGCAGTAAATGTCCAGGCAATGGTTTTCGGAAACATGGGAGATGATTGCGCAACAGGTGTTGCATTTACAAGAGATCCTGCAACAGGTGAAAACGCCTTTTACGGCGAGTATTTAGTTAATGCTCAGGGTGAGGATGTTGTAGCAGGAATAAGAACTCCTCAGCAGGTAACAATTGCAGGTTCAAAAAAATGGGCTGTAAGCAATTCAGTATCTGAATCTGATAGAAAATCAAAGTTCCAGTCACTTGAAGAATATATGCCTGAAGCATATGGCGATCTTGTTAAAATTTACAAGAATCTTGAAAAGCATTACACAGATATGCAGGATATAGAATTTACAATTCAGAACAAAAAACTCTGGATGCTGCAGACAAGAAACGGTAAAAGAACTGCTGCAGCTGCAGTTAGAATCGCAGTTGAAATGGTAAAAGAAGGATTGATCGATAAAAAGAAAGCTATTCTCAGAGTTGACCCAAATGCTCTTGATCAGCTTCTTCACCCTACATTCGATCCATCAGCAGAAAAGAAAGTTATTGCCAAGGGCCTTCCTGCTTCACCGGGAGCTGCTACAGGAAAAATAGTATTTAACGCAGATGATGCAGATGAGTGGACTAACAGAGGCGAGAAAGTAATTCTTGTCCGTATAGAAACATCTCCTGAAGATTTGAAAGGAATGTCTGCAGCACAGGGAATACTTACTCAAAGAGGCGGAATGACTTCTCACGCAGCTGTTGTAGCAAGAGGCATGGGAAAATGCTGCGTTTCCGGATGCGGCGAACTGGAAATATCATACTCAAAACGGGAAATAAAAGTTAAAGATATAGTTTTAAAAGAAGGCGACTACATTTCACTAAACGGATCAACAGGTGAGGTGATGATGGGTCAGGTTAAAACCATGGAAGCAGTGCTTTCTGGTGATTTTGAAACATTAATGAAATGGTCTGATGAAGTTAAAAAGCTTGCAGTGCGAACAAATGCAGACACCCCGAAAGATGCTCAGATTGCAAGAAACTTCGGAGCTCAGGGAATTGGTCTTTGCAGAACAGAACATATGTTCTTCGAAGGTGATAGAATCAAGGCTATGAGGGAAATGATCCTTGCTGATACACTTGAAGAAAGACAGAAAGCATTGAAAAAACTTCTTCCTATTCAAAGAGACGATTTCTACGGAATACTCAAGGCAATGGAAGGCTACGGGGTTACTATCAGGCTGCTTGATCCTCCGCTGCATGAATTCCTTCCACATGAGGAAGCTAACCAGAAAGAAATGTCTCAGGAACTTGGAATTACCGTTGAAAGAATTAAAGCTAAAGTTGAAGCTCTTCATGAATTCAACCCGATGCTTGGCCACAGAGGATGCAGACTTGGAATAACTTTTCCGGAAATAACAGAAATGCAGGCAAGAGCAATTTTTGAAGCAGCATGCCAGCTTAAGAAAGAAGGTGTTGATGCCAAACCTGAGGTAATGGTACCGCTTGTTGGTACAGTTAAAGAGCTTTCAATGCAGAAAGAAATAATAGTCAGAACAGCGGAACTGGTAATGAAGGAAACCGGAATTAAAATTGAATATCATGTTGGTACAATGATTGAAGTTCCAAGAGCTGCAGTTACTGCAGATGAGATTGCAAAAGAAGCGGAATTTTTCTCTTTCGGAACAAACGACCTGACACAGATGACTTTCGGTTACAGCAGGGACGATTCCGGCTCTTTCCTTCCATTTTATGTAGATAAAAAAATTCTTGCTAACGATCCTTTCAGAGTTCTTGATAGAGACGGCGTTGGCCAGCTTATAAAAATGGCTGTAGAGAAAGGACGCTCTGTTAAAAAAGATCTGAAAATAGGGATCTGCGGCGAACATGGTGGAGAACCAAGCTCAGTTGAATTCTGCCATATGGTTGGTCTCAATTATGTCAGCTGTTCACCATTCAGAGTTCCAATTGCAAGGCTTGCTGCAGCTCAGGCAGCGTGCAGATAAACAAGAAATTTGTCATAGGAATTATTAATCCCCTCCCTTGATGGGAGGGGTTAGGGGAGGGTGATTTCTACTAAATGTCTAAGTTTACAGTATTACACCCCCACCTGTCCTCCCCCGTTGAGGGTGAGGGATCTTAATAAAACATCTATCTTTGGATATAATAATGAAAAAGCTAATCACCATATTTATTATTTTTATTTCTTCAGCGTTATTTGCTTCATATGATGAAGCATTAAAACTATATCAGGATAAAAAATATGCTGATTCGCTTGCAATAGTTGCAAAAGATCTTGTCGGAGCTGATGATTTTAAGGCGGGTTCGCCAAACTATAATCTGCGTTTACTTGCAGCACATAATTACTGGAAAATGGGCAATGAAAAAAACGCATCTGCGCATTTTAGAAAATGTATGGAAATTGATAAAAAAAATCCAACTGCATATATTGATCAGTCACTTATGTTAATTGAATTTAAAAAATTCGGCGATGCTGAAGCAACTGCAAACAGAGGACTTGCTTCTGTAAAAGACGGGATGCTGTATTATGTTCTCGGCATGGCAAGCTTGAGTTCGAAAAATTTCACCAAGGCAAAAGAATTTTTTGAAAAAGCCAACTCGGTGAATCCTGAATTATATATTTCCTATAATGCTCTTGGAATTGCGCTTATGAATCTTCAGAAATACGGTGAAGCAAATACTGCATTTTCTGTTGCTCTGGCCATAAATAGCGATTCGCCTGAAATAATAAATAATATAGGCCTGAGTTATGAAAAAAATGGGAAAAAAAGTGAAGCAGCGGAATATTATAAAAAAGCTTTATCTCTGGATTCAGCAAATGAAACAATAAAAGCAAATCTGAAAAGAATTGAGTCTGCGAAATAGAAATTTTAAAAACATTTATTGCATCCTGAAACACTCAGGTGTTTTTTCCCATTGTCTTTAGTTGTCATCCGCCCGATTAGATATCCTTTTAAAGGCATTTCCTGTCTGCAGATCGGGCAAATTCTTTTCTTTGATGCTTTTTCCCCATAACAGGCATAGCATCCCATTATATTAATTATGCTGTCTTTCTCGCCTTTGAATTCCTTGGATT
This sequence comes from uncultured Leptospirales bacterium, assembly GCA_964392365.1. GTDB lineage: Bacteria > Spirochaetota > UBA4802 > UBA4802 > UBA5550 > CAYMPH01. The sequence continues at coordinate 19,200 of CAYMPH010000006.1, read as the reverse complement.
TAAGCCTTTCTCCTTTTAGCAGAATAGTTCCGCAAATTACGCATGGAATTTTTTTATAATCAGAAAATTTATCAAAATTCTGGAATGGATTTTTTTCATTTACAGAATCGATTTGTTTTGCCTGAGCAGAATGCTGATACAGAAATAAAATTACTGCTGCAAGCAGAATTACTGATGCTGTAATTAATAAAATATCTATATTATCACCTTATACTTTTATGCATGAAGTTTTTTAATAAGCCAGGCCATATTTTTACCAAGATTCTGCATTGTGAGAATGCCTTCCTCATCTTTGAGAACATCTCCAGGATCCTTCCCGATTCCAATGTTCCAGTAATTCGTTCCCGGGACAATCATATGATTTGCAAGAAAATAATGATTTATTGAATCGTAGGTATGAATCGCTCCGCCGCGCCTTACAGCTACAACAGCTGCAGCTGCTTTGTATTTAAACATATCATCATTGGCACGGGCAACAAGGCCGGATCTATTGATCAGGGAGCTCATTTCAGAAGTGACATTAGTGAAATATGTTGGAGATCCGAAAATAATTCCATCGGATTTTTCAATTTTAACAATCCAGTCATTTAGCTCATCATTTTTAACAGCACATCTTCTATCAAGATTTGTTTTGCATTTATAGCATGCAGTACATCCGCGGATTTTTGTTCCTGCCAATTGAATCAGCTCAGTTTCAATTCCTTCTTTTTTAATTTCATCAAGAGCGATATTAATTAAAATTGCAGTATTCCCATCTTTTCTGGCGCTTCCATTAAATGCTGTTACTTTCATAATTTCACCTGTTTATTAATATTTTATATCTTTATAAGAATTTTTTTAAATTCCATGTAAAGAAAAATTTTTTTTATTATTAACATGATTTTTGTGTTTTCAAATAATTTATTAATATAGTAAGGTTTATAAAATATGAAAACATTCAGAAGAATAAAACAAAAAACAGATATTTTAAAAAAAGAAATACTGATGATTTATTATGCATATCAGCATCCTGATCTGAAATTTCTTCCTAAGTTTATTATTCTTTTTGCATTAGCCTATACTTTAAGTCCAATCGATCTGATACCTGATTTTATTCCTGTTTTAGGATATCTGGATGATCTGATAATTGTTCCTCTTCTAATTGCTTTATCAATAAAATTAATTCCGGAAGAAATTATTATTCAATCAAGAGCAAAGGCTGAAAAGGAGCCTGTTAAATTAAAGAAAAAATGGTTTTTTGCAGTCATTATTATTATGTTTTGGGCTGCTGTTTTATTTTATATTATCTATTCATTTTGCATTTTATTGAAATAATAGCAGGAGATTTTTTTTACTTCTTTTTCATTCCGGCGCAGTCATGAATAACAGTGTTTCAAAATTAAAAAGCTTGATTTATTTTAATATGGCTTTGAGTAATATCAAACTCTTTCATAAATATTTTTCATCAATTAAATTTAGTAAATTTAAAAAATCGAGGTTGCTATGCTTACGAAATATGATGAATTCACCTGTCATCAGGCAGTACAGTCATTTGATTCTCCTGCAATTACAGACAGGGCGTGGACAGAAAAGCTCTGGATGAATGTTCATGACACAAAAGGCGAAATAGTTCTTGCTACGGGTTTTGGTGTTTATCCGAACAGAAATGTTATGGATAGTTTTGCGTGCGTGAATATTAAAAATACAGACCAGTACAATATGAGAATGTCCAGGGAGCTTCGTCCTAAAATTGATGAAATTTCAGTAGGTCCTCTTTCATATAATGTAATCGAGCCTTATAAAAAAATACATGTAAAACTTGAAGAAAATAAATATGGCATTTCATTTGAACTCGACTTCCTGGGGAAATTTCAGCCCGGCGAAGAAAATCCTCAATATGGTAAAAACAAGGGTCACGTTTATATGCACACCTGCAGATACGCACAGCTCGGTAAAGCAACCGGGTGGATCAAAGCGGGTGGAAAGAAATATGATGTTGATGAAAAAAATTTTTGCGCACAGAGAGACCACTCATGGGGAATCAGGATGGGTGTCGGTGCATCTGAAACCGGGGTTCAGGCACCTGACATTGCGCTTTTTACAGCAATGATGATAAACTGGCTTGTTATTCAGTTTGATGATTGGGCATTGAACTGCTATTTAATTGAAAGAGGAGATGGATCTATACAGCTCCTCACAGGAGAAATTGTACGCAAGCTCGGTGATACAAAAGAAACAATAAAGATTATAAAAGTTGATCATAATTTTGTTTATTTTGAAAACAGCCAGAGAATGAAAGCCGGATCAATGAAATTTTTTCTGAGCGACGGATCAACAAAAGAAATTGAAATGAAAGAAATTATCACAATGTATCTCAGGGGTGGAGCATACGTAGGGTATAAGGGTTTCAGGCATGGAACATGGATGGGACCTTACTGGGAAGACGGCGAAAAGTGGGATATTAAAAATCCGGATGTGGCAAACGATGTTCACGGTCTTGACGATACAGTATGTGAAGTAAAATGCGGAAAAGAAACAGGATATGGCATTATTGAAAATATGCTGTTCGCGCCATTTCCAAAATATAATATTACTCAATGGGGTTTTAAACCGGCTTAATTGCCGGTTTTTACCAGTTCGCGGCTTTCCCTAAAATATATTTTATAAAAGTTCCGAGAACTGGTGATTCCAGTATTGAGACAAAAAGCCTGTTCATTCTTCCTGGAATATAAACAGGCTTGTTTTTCTTTAAATTTTTCAGAGAATCTTCAACAACCTGTTGAGCAGTCATCCAGGCGAATTCAGGAATCTGCTGATAATTAAAATCTGAATATTCCGGTGTTGAAAGAAATTCTGTTTTAGTAAGCCCGGGACAAAGCGCCTGAACGATTACTCCGGTTTTTTTAACCTCTGTTTCAAGACCAAGAACGAACATATTCAGGAATGCCTTTGTAGCTGAATACATAACATATTCTTTAGTTGTAAAAAAAGCTCCCAGAGATGAAACAAAAATGAGAAAACCTTTATTCCTTTTTATCATTGATGGAATGACTTCTCTTGCAAGAGTGATAGCAGCAAGATTATGAAGCATAGCCATTCCTCTGATTTTCGATTCAGCAATATCTGCAAAATCTCCCCGTGTTCCGAATCCGGCTGCGTGAACGAGAAATTCAATCTTTGTAATTGATCTGATTTTTTTTAAAACAGTTTCTATTCCTTTTTCAGTTGATAAATCAGCCTGAATTATAATAGTTTCAGTTTTGTAAATCTTTTTGAGATCAGCTGCAATTTTATTCAAACGGTCTTTTCTTCTTGCTGTTAATATCAGACTGTATCCTTTTTCTGCAAGACTGAGTGCATATGCTTCACCAATTCCGCTCGATGCTCCGGTGATTAATGCGTATGATTTTTCAACGCGGTTTTTATCTTTTAACATTATTTATTATTTTCTCCTTGATATTAATAATTATTAAAAAAAATTTGTATTGATCAGTCAAGATTTTTCTTTAATTTATCAGATACATAAAAAAATGTTATTCATTTTTAGGAAGTCTATTTATGAATAAAGAAGAAAATGAAATAATTGAAATAGTAAATCGAGAAACAAAAGCTTGGGATACACAAAATGTAAATTTATTGATTTCTCTTTTTCACCAGGACATGGTTTGGCCATGGCCAAAAACACCAAAATCACATGATCCGCTGGAATGGGAGTTAGTTCTTGGTAAATTTAATAAAGTTAGATGGATGAATAGCTGGCAAAAATTATTTGAAACGCATAAATTGATTCATAATAAACGTGAAATTAAAAAAATTGTAATATCAAATGAAAAAGATGGAGCTTTTGCAGTTGTTGATATTGATACTCTTTGGATAGATAATAAGGGAACAGAAAATCACTGGAAAGGAAGAGTATGTAAGGTATATTCAAAAGTTAAAGATGAATGGAAAATGACAATGCATACAGGTGTATTAGAGTATTAAAAAAGAAATTACCGGGAGATATTACTATGAAATATTTATTGTCTTTGTTCCTTATTCTATTAACTTCCTGCGCTAGTATGAAAAATTTCGACAGACCTGTAAAACCTGAAAATGAAGAAGGTAAGTTTCATAGTGTCAGAGACGGGTTGAAAATATTTATTTATCAGAAAGATCCTCAAATAAAAGCAAAAACATCAATATATATTATTACAGGAATAACAGGAATAAACCATAAAAATGAAAAAGATATTATTGATTTATTAAACGCGGAAAAAAACAGGGTTGTTGTAATTCATCCGCGCGGAACAGGTTATTCGGAAGGGACCCGCGGCGATATTGAAAATTTCAAAGACTTCATTGATGATTATATAGAAATTATTTCCAAAGATTTAAAAAATTATCCAAAAGATCATAAAGTCATTTTATACGGGCACAGCATGTCTTGTGCGATTGCGCTTGATATTGCAGAATCAGTATCAGGAATTAATGGTATAATTCTTGTGAATCCTCCATATAAAATGAAAGTCTCAAAAGGAATGACTCCCAAGTTTTCTGATTATGCAAAATATGCAGCTTATATGATTTTTGCATCTCATACGCCTATTGTAAATATGTCAGGTGATCCGGAATTAATAGAAAATCCAGAAGACCGTAAAGAAGCTGAAGCGAGAAATAATGATACGCTACTTGTAAAATATTTCAGCATGTATTATATGTTTAAATCAAAAGCAACAATGGATAAAATGCCGGAATATGCCAAAAAAGCTGATTATCCGCTTTTATTGATCTATGGTAATGATGACAATATTGTTGATAAATCAGGTTGTGATGAGATATTCTCTGTCTGGCAATCAAAGAATAAAAAATATGAAATTATCAAGAATGGTACTCATGGAAAAAAAACAGTAATTTTATCAAAAAATATTATTCTTAAATGGGTAGATGAAATAAAATAATTATTCAAAAGTAAAAAAGCAGGAGAATTATAATGGCTGGTTTAGAACACATGGGCCCGGGACTCGCAGCAAAACAGTTTGCTCCACTTGTTCCGGTTGGAATACTAATGATTTCTGCAGAAGTAATAGATATTATCTTTGGTATTTTTTATATTACCGGAATAGAAGATATGAAGTTTGCTCCATGGTCTCATGGACTTTTTATGGCAGTTGTCTGGTCTATTTTGTTTGGAATAATAGGTTTTTTATTTTATAAAGATAAAAGATCAGGAATTGTAATTGGTCTGCTTGTTTTCAGTCACTGGGTTGTAGATTTTATAACTCATCCAATGGGATTTGTTATGGGACCGGATGCAAAACCTGATATGCCGCTTTTTTTCAGTGAAACTCCAAGATATGGTCTTGGTTTATATAACACATTGACGGGTTCAATTATTGGAATGACAGTTCTTATTGTTCCAGGTCTTGTTATGTATATTATTTACAGGAAGAAGATGAAGAGGAATTTGAATTAATTAATAAAATCAGTAATGAATTGATGCGATAATTAAAATGTAAATTAATATAGTTTTCAGCTTACTTATTTAGGGGAAGAGCAGTGCTGATCATTCTATAAGATGACCATTCCCCAAGTGAAAATATTTCCCAGAGATCTTTTTTAGGGAACAGTCGTTTGTTTATTTCTTTTAATGGAATTCCTTTATTATATAAATCTTCAACCTGAGAGCGGATTGATTCAAAAAAATCAAGCTTGATCTTCATTTTTTCTTTTCCGCCGGTTTTAATTCCTGCGTGTGCGCAGAATATTGTATCCCAGTCTAAAATAAGCAGATGTTTTAATGTTTTTATTGTATCAAGAGTATTTTCTGTTGAGAAAGAAACATTTTGCTTAGGGCCGATATATATATCTCCTGTGAAAATCCATCCTTTATTTTTTTCAAGAAAAACCACATGATTCGGATAATGGCCTGGAGCTGCTATAATATCAAGTTTATAGTTTTTTGTTTCAAGGTGTGCAGGGAAAATATCTGCCTGAAATGCTTTTCTGGCTCCCCATGCAATTCTTCTGTAAAAAGGAAGGTATAAAGGAGATGCAGCTTCTTTGTGATCTTTTTCATTCAGATAAACAGGCGCATTAAATTTTTTTTTGACCCATGATGCAATGCCTGAATGATCTTCATGAATATGCGTTAATGCAGCCTGATGTATACTCTGTTTTGATAAAAATGGAATGCTGTCTTTTCCGAGAAGCGATGTACCTGTGTCTATTAAAAGATCATCAAGCAAGTAAAAATGTACATGCATACGCAGAATTGAATGACCTGTGATTCCGTGGCAGTCTATGGCGCCTTCATGATTATTTATTTCAAGCATGTAGAGCACACAATTTTATTCCGGATGTTATATCAAGTAAATTTTTTCATTCATGCAGATCAGCTGCACCGCCTGCCTTGCGCTCATTGCAGCCTGTGGAACTCCGCCGCCAGGCATAACCCAGTGACCGGCAAGTACAAGATTGCTGACACCTTTAATTGTTTTGGGAAGCATCATTGGTGTTGCAGGAACTGCTCCCCATGCAATGAGTGACCCGTTCTGATTTTCTGTATAACGGTAAAATGTTACCGGAGTTGCAATGTCAGTCATATCAATTGTTCTGCTGAACCCGGGAAAGTAGCGTTCCATTGCATTTAGAACTGCTGCAGAACATTTTTCTTTTTCATCTTTATATGCAGAATCATCCAGCTGCTTCAGTTTATTCCAGTATTCATAATCTGATGGAAACATTATCTTTACGAGAGTTTTCCCTTCAGGCGCAAGATTCGGCGTAAAATTGTAAATATGTATTAACAGGAAAACCCGGTCTTCTCCTGCCATTTTGATCGGAGGATTGAGTTCAAGCTGAAGACCGCATGCGGACGATTCATATCCGGAAAAGTCGTAGGATGTTCCATAGGAAATGTGCACAAGAGGAGGAGTGATTGTGTAATCAGTTTTCCCGATATTAATGCCCGGCAGCATCATGTTCATAGACCACGGAGATGATGCGGTATTGATTATATAGTCGCCGAAGATATTTTCATTTGAATCAAGAATGACTCCTGCAGCCCTGCCGTTATCGAAAATGATTTTTTTAACACGCGAATTGTAACGGATTTCGCCGCCCCGCTCCAGTAATTTTTTTTCAAGCACCTTGCTGAAGCCAAGCGAAGTGACAATAGGGTAGCCTGCAAGACCGCGGTTAAGCCAGTCAAGGATCAGCAATATGTAGAGCATGTTGTAATCGGGATACCAGAGGCGGACAAAAGCATCTCTCAATTCGCGCGACTTGAATTTTGAAGAGAACTGCTCAATCGTGATATTTTTCCATTTATATATAGCAAAAATATACCTGAATGATTGTTTAAACGCGTGCCAGAGATTTTTCCCGCCCTTTAAAAGATCAAGCGGAGGCGTAAAACCTCTAAGGCTTCTCACTCCATCAGTAAATGCTTTAATCTGTTTAATGTCTTCAGGGAACTGTTTGCCAAGGTCATTCTCAATTTTTTCAAGATCGCTGCTTATTGTAACTTCTTTTCCATCTGCAAATCTGAAATGAAAAAAATCATTGTGGTAAACAAAATCTTTTTCCGGATTGATTTCTTCAAAAACTCCGAGTTCCTTCCACATCTCATGAAACGGCGAACCTACACCTGATCCCATTATAAAATGCACGCATCCATCAATTGAATAGCCGTTTCTTTTCCAGTTAGTGCAAAGGCCGCCAGGCAATGTATGTTTTTCAAGAACAACAGGATCAAGTCCTGCTTTTCTGCAATACAATCCTGCAGCAAGTCCTGCGGGCCCGCCGCCTATTATTATTACTTTTTTGGCTTGTGAGTTTTTCATTTTTTCACCAATATATTATAATTTCAAATTAAGCTGATTTATTTAAATCAAGCATTATCAGAATCCATAAATTTTATTTTAAATTTATATTCTTCCATTTTTCTTTTCATAAATTCATCAGAACCAGGAACAACCCCGAAATTTAAACTCTCCAGCGAATTTTTTTTCAAGTAATTTAAAGCATTTTCCAGTTTATTCCAAACCGGCATATAATGATTAAAATTATCGGAAATAAAATATCCGCTGAATCCTTCAGTTGAATGAGGAGGGAATGTAGGATCACCTGCAAGATAATACAATTTAATTTCCTTTCATAGTTATGCAATAATTTATTATTTAAATGATTTAATTTGAATCAAGTATTTTTTATTTGTAATAATTTATTGATATTTATAATATTAATTTTTATTCTGATATTAATATATCCGGTATATTTTATATGTTTCCTTATTCCAGTTTATATGAAATACTGAATGTTTCTGAAACAGCTTCTATTGATGAGATTAAATCCTCATTCAGAAAGCTTGCGCACATATATCACCCTGATAAGAATAACAATTCACCAGAGTCTGAAACTGAATTTAAACTGCTGAACAATGCATACAGCACTCTTTCTGATCCATTTAAAAGAAGCGAATACGATAATTATTTAAAAACCAGCTCTGTATTAAAAAACAGAAAGAAACCCTCTCAGGATATAAATAGAAATTTTCCTGAAATATCCGCAGGCAGATTTACATCAGTTGAAAATATATTCAGCCATATTAATTATCTTTTATGGGATATTGAAGATTTACTCAGACGGCCTGAGGATGTTGATATTAATGAGGAATACAGCGGCAAACCTCTCTGGCATTATATTTTAATAATTTTAACTTTTATAGATCAATGGGTCCTTGATCCTGCAGGCTACAGGGATTATTTTATGGAAGCGAGGAAAATGGGTAAGGTAAATATAACTGAATATATTTTTGAAAGTTTCAGACCGGGTAATGATGAGCATCGTCCTTTTTTTGACATTCCGGATTATTTCTATGATGTGCGTAAAAGAATGGATAAATTTTTTCAGAAAGCAAAGTTTTATGATCTGATTAAAACTGTACCTGACTGCGGCATTAGAATTATAGATTGTTTATTTGAATCGCAGAATCTTGCAATTCATTACCTTGTATATATTAATCTTTCGCTCTCAGGTGAAATAGATTCAATTCCTGAATTTAAACATTCGTATTCCTGCTTCGAAATGAAACCAAAATAATAAAAAACAACTTGTAAATTTGTGATTTTGTGGTTATTATTTTAAATATTCTATTTATTACTTTATGAAAAAGGAAAAAAGGTAATAAAATTGAAAGATATTATTGATTTACTTCTGATTTTGGAAAATGAAGCTGCTGAAATTTACAGCCTTGCATCAGTTATATTTTCTAATAATATTCCATTATATAAGCTGCTGATTGATTTAGAGAAAGATGAAATATGGCATAAAGATATTATCATAAATGCTGATGAATTTTACAAAGAAAATAAAATTAAATTAAATGCTGATATAAGAATTGATGCTGCTCTAAAGGAAAAGCTTGTTAATCCTTTTATAAAGATCAGAGAACTGATAAACAATAAAAGCATAACAGAAGAAATATTTATTAATTCCTTGATAGAAAGCGAAAGATCTGAATGGAATTATATTTTTATTTATTGCATATCTACAATTTTTAAATATGACCCGAAATATAAAAAAATTGCGGCTAAAATTGAAGAGCATCTTCTTCATATTGAAAATGAAATCAGAAAATTTCCGGATAATAAAAATTATTTAAAACTTTTCTCAGGAATTAATAAAATTTGGGATAGGAAAATTCTGATAATTGATGATTCCGAAGCTGTTAGAAAATTCCTTATAAATATATTTAAAAAGAATTATGTTGTACATGAAGCTGAAAACGGGCAGATTGCCTATGATATGATAAATAAAAACTATTACAATGTAATTATTTCCGATATTGATATGCCTGTTATGAATGGAATTCAATTATATGAAAATCTTCATAAATTAAATATTAACTTCGCGCCTAAATATATTTTTATAACGGGATCTTCCGGGCATTCGGATTTTTTAAGAGAAAATAATCTGGTTTATTTTGAAAAGCCGTTTTCAATAATTGACATTGAAAATGAAGTGGCAGACAAATTTTTAAAAAAATAGTTTTATTATTGTAATATTCTTTTTATAAATAAAGCAATAACTTCTTTATGCAATTGTATTATTGTAAAATCAGAAAAACAATCTAATTGGAAATTATAATAACCGGGAATTAATATGAGAGATCAGATTATCGAACAATTCAATAAAATAGCGCAGTCTTATGATTCTGAACGTAAAGCTTTAATTCCATGCTTTGATGATTTTTACAAAATCATAGTTGAATTAGCTGATATTAAAACCGGGAAAATTAAAATACTGGATATTGGAGCCGGAACCGGATTGCTGACACAGTTTTTATTGCTAAAATATCCGGATGCAGAATACACGCTGATTGATATTTCTGATGAAATGATCGGCATGGCGAAGAAAAGGTTCCATGGAAATAAAAATATTAAATATATAATCCGCGATTATGTTGAACATGAATTTACAGAAAAATTTCATATCGCAGTTTCTTCATTATCTATTCATCATTTATCTGATGATGAAAAAGAAAAATTATATAAAAACATTTATAATATTTTAGAGGATGATGGAATTTTCATCAATGGGGATCAGTTTTTAAGTCCATCAGCAAAAAATGAAAAATTTAATATGGATAACTGGCTTTCGAAGATTGAATCAACTCAATTATCAGAAGAAAGAAAGCAGGGAGCATATAACAGACTAAAACTGGATAAAACTGCAACTGTTCAGAAAAATCTGGATTGGCTTGAAAAAGCAGGTTTCACGGATGTTGATATTTTTTATAAATACTTTGTTTTTGGAATAATATACGGAAGAAAATTAAATTTGATGGTTTAAACTATGGAGAAAAAAGATTCGTTAGCAGTATACGTATGGCAAATTGCATCATCACATATGATTGCATATTTTATTGCAGGTGTTCTGGCATACTATTTCATGAATTATAAGGAACATTACTCCTCTCAATCGCTATCTCTTCTTATGCATCCAACTGACTCTCCATGGGTTGCAATCGTGCCGGCACTGCAAATATTCAGAGGTGTTATAATTGCATTAGTATTATATCCTTTTAAAAAAGTTTTATTTGAAGAAAATTATGGAACAGCAAAACTTGCATTACTGATATTCGGGTTATCCTTTTTATCAACAATAGGGCCGACTCCAGGATCATTTGAGGGATACCTGTATACAAAACTTCCTGTGCAGTATCATCTGCTTGGAATTCCTGAAACAATCATTTATGTGGGGTTGTTTTCAATAATGGTGGTTAAGTGGAATAAAAATCAGGAAAAACTTTATACTGTTTTATCCATTATAGCCAGTTTATTAATTATAATAATGAGCACAATGGGTTTTCTTAAAGCTATAGGATTATTAAAAGTTTAATAGAGTGAATTAATAAAAGGAGCTGCATTATGAAAAAATTATTATTTGGAAATGATCTAAACAGAATGCCGGACATTGCTTTTAAAATGATGGATTTAACTTTTAAGGTTTTTTATTTGTTCAAGTCTGTTGATAAATATATGGATGAGTTCGGAATAAAAACCGGTAACACAGTTGTTGATTACGGATGCGGACCGGGCCAATACATTAAACGTGCTTCTGAATTAGCTGGAGAATCCGGAACAGTATATGCAGTTGATATCCACGAGCTTGCAATCGCTTCTGTAGAAAAGCTTAAAAAAAAATATTCGCTGAATAATGTAACTGCAATTCACACAGACGGCATAATAGTCGGGATAAGTGACAATTCAGCTGATCTGATTTTTGCCATTGATATGTTTCATATGGTAAAAGATCCGAATGTTTTTTTAAAAGAAATAAACAGGATAATTAAAAAGACCGGAGTCTTGATAATTGAAGACGGCCACCAATCGCGCGAATCAGCAAAAGAAAAAATTATGCAGTCAGGATGGTGGGAAATAATTGAAGAGAAGAAAAAATTTTTGAAATGTTCTCCGAATAAAAATTCAGCTGCATGAGAATTTAAAGAATATAATACGGGTGCTGATTATGAAACAATTTATCAAAATATTATTATCTTTAATAGTATTAATAATTTTAGTATATTTATCCAGATTTGCTGCTCAATCTTTTGTAATGGATAATATATTAAATAACGGGAGTAATGATAAGGGGTGCATCTCATGAAGTATATTTTATTATCGCTAATATTGCTTTTTTATTTATTTTTTTTCTCAAGAGCATATTTGCTTTCAAAAAAGCTCGGTAAAAAAATAAAATCAAACAGCCTTCTTGTAAACAGCTCAATTTTTTCCGCAGGAATTTCTTCTGTTCTTTTCCTTATATTTTTATTTGTGCCGGATATAAACAGATATTTATTCTTTTTTTTCTCACATGAACTATTAATGATAATCGGTGCAGTTTTAATTTCAACCGGTTTGATTTTAAGCACTCTCGCATCTCTATCATTAAAAAATTCCTGGAGAATTGGAGTTGATGAAAAAGAAAAAACAGATCTGATACAAAATGGAATGTATAGATTTTCAAGGAATCCATATTTTTTTTCATACGATATTGTTCTGCTTGGTATGGCAGTATGTTTCCCTGCACCTTTATTGATTATCCCTGCAGTCATTACAATGATTATGTTCCATCTGATGATTCTTAAAGAGGAAAAACATCTTGAAATTAATCATACAGAATATAATAAGTATAAAAATAAAGTCAGAAGATATTTGTAATGGCGGGATTTAAAAAAAATGATATTTATTGAGCTTATATATAATCTTGCCATACTGGTTGCAATAAGCATTATCTCAGGTTTTATCGGTCAGAAGTGGAAAAACAGGAAGCGTGAAATTTTTCTTCAGGGAGTAATTTTCGGTACGGCAGCAGTAATTGGAATGCTGCGCCCTGTTGTTCTTCAGCCGGGTTTGATCTTTGACGGAAGATCAGTGGTAATAAGTTTATGCGGATTTTTTTTTGGTCCGGTTGCAGTCGGGATATCAATTTTACCGGCTATAGCTTTTCGTATTTTTCAGGGTGGAATCGGCACTGTAATGGGAGTTTCAGTAATTATTTTTTCTGCACTTACAGGAATAATTTTTTATTACCGTACTTTAAATGAGAAAGCAAACATAAAAAGTAATCAGCTTCTAATCTTTGGCATTATTGTTAATATAGGTATGCTTCTTCTCGCGTTTACTCTTCCTTTTAATATTGCTGTTTTAACTTTAAAAAACATAGGTCTGCCTGTAATAATTATTTATCCTTTGATAACAGTTATGATTGGAAAAGTTCTTTCTGCCCAGGAAGAAAGAAGGCTGTATCTCGAAACTTTGCGTGAGAGTGATTCCCGCTTGAGTAAATCTCAGGAATTGGCACATCTTGGAAGCTGGGATTTTAATATGATTACAAAAAAGATGATCTGGTCAGATGAGGTTTATAGAATTTTCGGTTTTAAACCGGATGAATTCAAACCAACGAATGAAATTTTTTTTGATTTAATTCATCCTGATGACAGATCAAATGTGGATATAGTCTTTTTGGATTCAAAACAGCAGAATATTGATTCTTTTGCAATTAATCACCGTATAGTTCGTAAACAAACCGGAGAAATACGTTATGTGTATCAGAAATTTGAACATTTAAGAAATGAATCAGGAAAAATTATCAGAAGGGTTGGCATGATTCAGGATGTAACTGAACGAAGATTATCTGATGAAAAAATACAAATGCTTCTTGAGGAAAAAGAACTTCTTCTGCGCGAGGTTCATCACCGTATTAAAAATAATATGAGCACCATGATGGGACTTCTCTCTCTGCAGGCTGAATCAGCAGATGATGAAGAATCAGTTGAAATTTTGTTTAAGGCAAAAAACCGCATGCAGAGTATGGCAGTTTTATATGACAAGCTGTACCGTTCTGACAATTTCAGAGAAATGTCAATCAGAGAATATCTCCTGCCTCTGATTACTGAAATAATTGAAATTTTCCCCAACAAAGAGAATGTTAAGATTGAAACTCATATAGAAGATTTTATTGTTGATATTAATATATTATCGCCGATTGGAATTATAATAAATGAACTTTTAACAAATGCAATGAAGCATGCTTTTGCAGGCAGAAATGACTGTGAAATCTTAATAGCTGTTAATATTCCAAATGAGGAGACAGCAGGGAATTGCAAACATGCTTCTCTTGTATTCCATGATAATGGTTCAGGTTTGGATGAAGTTGTTGATTTCGAAAACTCTTCAGGTTTCGGCTTAAAATTAATCGGATTGCTTATAAAACAGCTTCGGGGTAAAATAATTATTGAAAGATTAAAAGGAACAAAATATATAATGAGTTTTGAATTATAATGGCATTCAAGTTGATTAAAATAGAAATAAGAATAAAGAATTGATATGAACTAAATGATTAATTATAAGGAGTGCCATGAGCACAGATAAAAAAATCATTCTTTATGTTGAAGACGAGGCTATTGTTGCGTTATCTGGAGAAAAAACTCTCGAAAAACTTGGTTATAAAGTTATAATAGCTGATTCCGGTAAACAGGCTATTGAAATAGCCTGCAGCAATAATACAATAAATCTCATTCTCATGGACATTAATCTCGGCAAAGGGATTGATGGAATAGAAGCAGCCAGCAGGATTTTAGCTCAGAAAAATATCCCTATTGTATTTCTTACCTCTCATACTGAAAAAAAATATATTGATAAATTGAAAAAGATAACACCATACGGGTTTGTTGTAAAAAATACCGGTGATAATATTCTTCAGTTATCTATTGAAATGGCTTTTGAGCTGTTTGATGCACATAATAAAATAAAAGAAAATGATGAATTTAACAAACTTATTGTTGAAACAGCTAATGAAGGAATCTTATCAATTGATGAAAATGCTGATATTTCGTATGTAAATAAAAAAATGGCAGATATGCTTGGGTATTCAGTGAATGAAATTATAGGCAAGCAATTTACTCATTTTATGTTGAAGGACGATATTCCTGATCATAATAATATTTTATCTGAACGTAAAAAAGGGAAATCAGGATTTTATGAAAGACGCTTTATCCGGAAAGACGGATCTGTTTTATGGATGAAAGTTTCATCAACTCCAATTTTATATTCTAATGGTTCATTCAAAGGATCATTTGGAATGTTTACTGATATTTCAGAGCAAAAGAAAGCGGAAGAAAATCTGACGGAAAGTGAACTGCGTTATAAACTGGTTTCAGAGCTGGCATCGGACTATTTTTTTGAATTTACTATTGCACCTGATAAAAAAATTTCATTGAAATATATTTCAGATACTTTTTTTACATTAACCGGATTTTCAAGAGAAGATAAAATAACTACTGAATCGCTTATCGCCATGTTTCATGAAGAAGACCGGAGCAAAGCAGTCGGAACACTATATTCCTTAATTGAAAATAATCAAACCAGCGAGGTGGAATGCAGAGCGTTTAGAAATGAAAAAGATTTCAGATGGATAAATATTGTAGCAAAATCTATCTGGGATGATCAGGAAAACAGGGCAATTGCAGTCTTTGGTGTAGTAAAAGATATTGATGCCAGGAAGAAAGCGGAAAATGCACTGATAGAAAGCGAAGAAAGATTTAAATCTCTGATTGATCTTGCGCCTGACGCCATTTTAATTGGAGATATGAACGGCATAATTATTGAGCCTAATGAATACTCTTGCAAACTTACTGGCTATAACCGATCTGAAATGATTGGAAAAAACATGACTTTCCTTTTTTCTAAAGAAGAAAGAAAGCGTGCGCCTTTCAGATTTGATCAACTTAATCAGGGCTTAACTGTTTATTCAGAGAGGCTTCTTACATGCAGGGATGGTTCTGAAATTCCTGTTGAAATGACAACTAAGATGATGCCGGATAGAACGTTTCAGTCATTTATTCGCGATATTGCACAGCGGAAGCGCGCAGAAATGGATCTCAGGGAAAGCGAAGCCCGTTCCAGATTATATATTGAAAATGCACCGTATGGAGTTTTTATTATAAATGAAAATGGACAATTTCTAAGAGTTAATCTGGCAGCAAGCAAAATTACAGGATATTCCACAGATGAATTGCTTACTATGAAAATTCCGGATTTATTATTGTCCGGATTTCATGAACCGGAAAAAAAATATATTCATCAGCTTTATGAAGAAGGGCAGGCAAGCGGAGAAATTGCATGCAGAAATAAACAGAATATAAAAAAATACTGGGCAGTTGATACTGTAAAGCTTTCCCCCACAAGATTTATTGGTTTTGTTATGGATATAACCGAGCGGAAAAAAGCAGCAGAAGAGTCGAGAAAACTGGCTTCTGTGGTCCGTCACAGCTGGGAGCTCGTAAATTTAATAACTCCCGATGGTATGATGATATTTTTGAACGATGCAGGGAGGAAGATGCTTGGTATTTCCGAAGAGGATGTTTCAAAATATCATATTTCAAAAGTTATACCAGAGCATCTGCAGAATAAGGTTAAAAATGAATTAATGCCGACTTTAATAAAAAAAGGCTACTGGGAAGGAGATCTCCAATACCTCAACATTAAAACAGGCGCATTGACCGACGTGCATGCATTAACATTTAAAATTGTTGATCCTGAAACAGGTTCACTGGAATTACTTGCCAACATATCACTGGACATCACTGAGCGAAAGCTGGCTGAGAAGGCGCTGCAGGAAAGTGAGGAAAAATATCGTTTAATTTTTGATTATACGCCTATTGGACTTTTATCTTTTGATGATAAAGGTGTTATTCTTGCTTGTAATGACAACTTTGTAAAAATTATCGGATCGTCAAGAGAAAAGCTTGTAGGTTTAAACATGCTCAATCTGCCTGATAAAAATATAGTATCATCTGTTAAGAACGCATTGATAGGTAGTACAGGATTCTATGAAGATGTGTATCATTCAGTAACTGCAGATAAAATTACTCCTGTTAGAGCTATTTTTACACCAATGAATTCCGGAGATGGAAAGATTATCGGCGGGGTTGGCATTATCGAAGATATCACCATGCGCAAAAATGCCGAAAATGCATTGCGTGAAAGCGAGGATCGATATCGCATGATCTCGTCTTTAACAACGGATTATTTCTTCCAGGTTAATATAGGTGAAAATGGAGGCATAACATTAGATATGTTATCAGAGAATTTTCCAAAAATAACCGGAAGATCACAAAACCAAGTAGCTACACCTGATCTCTGGGATAAAATAATCCATCCGGATGATATTGGTAAATTAAAAGAGCTTATGTATTCAGTCATTTCTAAAGGAAATGATGCAGTGCTTGAATGCCGCTCCATTCTTGAAAGCGGCGATCAGCGATGGGTGCAGGTGGTTGCTCATCCAATAAAATCAAAAGAAAATGGGAAAACAACGGCAATAATCGGCGGAGTCAAAGACATTACTGATCGTAAAAATTCAGAAAATGAAATTATAGAGAAAAATAAAGATCTGGCTTCAATTAATGAAGAGCTTGAGTCTACAAACGAAGAACTTGCTGCCACGAATGAAGAGCTGTCATCAATTAATGAAGAGTTTGAATCTTCAAATGAAGAACTAATTTCAACAAATATGGAACTTGAAAAAACTACAAACGAATTAAAGAAAAGTAAAGAAACAGCAGAGAGATATCTGAATATTGCAGCTGAAATAATTTTATCTCTGGATACAAATGGGGATATCACTCTTCTGAATGAAAGCGGACATAAACTGCTTGAATATGAAAAAGATGAATTGATAGGTAAAAACTGGTTTAGAACCTGTTTGCCAAAAGAAATACAGGAAGAGGTTTATGACGTTTTTAAAAAAATAATTAATGAAGAGATTGGTAATGTCATAGCATATGAAAATAATGTTTTAACAAAAAACGGGAATATAAAAATAGTTTTCTGGCATAATACATTATTAAAAGATGAAAAAGGCATGAACATTGGTACTTTAAGTTCCGGAGAAGACATAACTGAAAAACAGAATCTTCTTGAAACAGCGCAGAAACATCATAAAATTGAATCTCTTGGAGTAATGGCAGGAGGAATTGCCCATGATTTTAATAATCTTCTTGGGGGCATTTACGGTTATATTGATCTTGCCAGGTCATCTGCAAAAGATCCTGAAACAAAAGAATATCTTGATAGCACTCTTAATACTATGAACAGGGCACGCGGATTAACACAGCAGCTTTTAACTTTTTCTAAAGGCGGAGCGCCTGTTCGCAAAATTGAACCGCTTATTCCATTTATACAGGAAACAGTACAATTCGCTTTAAGCGGATCAAATGTATTGTGCAATTTTGACATACCGGAAAATCTCTGGCTTTGCAATTTTGATAAAAATCAGATTGGGCAGGTAATTGATAATCTTGTAATTAATGCGCTTCAGGCAATGCCGATGGGCGGAACTATAGAAGTCAAGGCTCAGAATATTTCTTTTGAAAATAAAAAGCATCCGATCCTAAGTGATAATTATTATGTTAAAATAACAGTAAAAGATTTTGGAATCGGCATACCGCCGGAAATTCTAAATAGAATTTTTGATCCTTTTTTTACAACTAAAGTAAAAGGGCATGGACTTGGTCTTGCAACAAGTTATTCAATTATCAGCCGCCATGAAGGAATTATTGATGTTGAATCTGAAACCGGGAAATGGAGCGCTTTTCATATCTATCTGCCTGCTGTAAAAGAAGAAACCTCAGTAAAAGTTAAGAAAAAAAACAGCATTCAAAAAGGCAGCGGAACAATTATTGTAATGGATGATGAGGAATCAATCAGGGATGTGGTTGAATCAATGCTTAAGGCTCTCGGGTATAGTGTCATTATTACTAAGGATGGGAATGAAGTAATTGATTTAATTAAAGAAGAGTATAAAGCAAAACGCAAAATATCAGGAATAATTCTGGATTTAACAGTGCCTGGCGGTATGGGTGGTAAAGCTGCAATTACTGAAATACGTAAGATTGATAAAGAAGTTCCTGTTTTTGTATCAAGCGGTTATGCTGAAGATCCAATCATGTCATCTCCAGTTGAATATGGCTTTACAGATAGCTTATGTAAACCTTTTATGATTTCTGATCTTTCTGATTTGCTGGATAAATATTTAAATAAAAATGCTTAAAAAAATAGAACGTGGTCCATTCCTTTTCTCTTATAGCATTTACCGAATAAATTAGTGCTTTATAAGCGCAGCAAATTTAATTTTTTGTCATCCCCGTGAAAACGGGGATCCAGACTACAG
>CAYMPH010000005.1:0-271422 GCA_964392365.1 uncultured Leptospirales bacterium | reverse complement strand
GATCAAAATTGCTTATCAGGCAATGAAAGAAGTTTCAGAAAAAGGCGGAAAAGTTTTATTTGTCGGAACAAAGAAACAGGCTCAGGGAGCAATTGTTGAGCACGCTGAAAAATGCGGAATGTTTTATATTTCAGACAGATGGCTTGGCGGTCTTCTTACAAATTTCCAGACTGTTGGTAAATCAATTTCCAGATTAAAGGATCTTGATAAAATGCAGGAGACTGACAACTGGGAAGCTGAAACAAAAAAGGAAAGACTTGATCTTACAAGGGAACTTGAAAAGAAAAATAAAATTCTTTCCGGCATTAAAAACATGAAAAAACTTCCGGATGCATTGTTTATAATAGATCCGAAAAGAGAAACCATAGCTGTGAAGGAAGCAAAAACTCTCGGGATTCCTATTTTTGCGGTTGTTGATACAAACTGCAATCCTGATGAAATAGATTTTCCAATACCAGGTAATGATGATGCAATAAGAGCAATAGCGCTTTTTCTTGATGTTATGGCCAGAGCTATTATTGACGGTCAGTCCGGCGGACAAAGCGGAGCAGAACTTATCGATGCTGAGTCAGCAGCAGATGCTGTTACTCCTGAGGAGATAGTTGCAAGTGCTGCTGTTGCTGATGCAGTTGATGAAACCGAATTTGAAGATGTTGCTGCTGAAAAAAAAGAACCAAGAAAAACCTGGTAAAATAATACTTAAGGAGAATAACTGTGGCTGAAATATCATCTGAATTAATAAAAGAGTTAAGAGAAAAAACTCAGGCTGGAATGCTTGATTGTAAAAAAGCCCTGATAGAATGCAGCGGCGATATGGAAAAATCAGTAGAACTTCTCAGAGCAAAAGGTCTTGCAGCTGCCAATAAGAAAATGGAAAGAGCTGCTACAGAAGGCATAGTTGCCTCATATATACACAGCAATAATAAAATCGGTGTATTGCTTGAATTAAGAGCAAATACCGACTTCGTTGCAAAAAATGAGGATTTCCATGCACTTGCAAAGGATATTGCAATGCAGATTGCAGCATCAAATCCTCTATATATTTCAATTGAAAATGTTCCTGCTGAAATTGTTGAAAAAGAAAGAGAGATTTATAAGGAACAGATGAAGGATTCAGGCAAACCTGCGAATGTTATTGATAAAATAATCGATGGCAAAGTAAATAAATTTTACGAAGACGTTTGTCTTCTTGAGCAGGCTTTCATCAAGGATACAAATATTAAAATTAAAGATATTATAAAAGAAAAAATTGCAACCTACGGGGAGAATATCGAGGTCGGCAGATTCGTAAGATTTCAGATCGGGGCTTAATGAGTTCCGATCTGAAATATAAGAGGATACTTCTGAAACTCAGCGGAGAGGCTCTTTCCGGCGATGAAAAGCATGGTATAGTTCCGGATATTCTTAACGGGATTTCATCTGAAATTAAAGAAATTCTTGACCTGGGAGCGGAAATAGCTATTGTTATCGGAGCCGGAAATTTTTTTAGAGGATCTTTCGGCGAAAAAATGGGCATAGACAGGGCTTCCGGCGATTACATGGGAATGCTTGCAACAGTTATGAACTCAATAGCGTTGAAAAATTCACTTGAGAAAATCGGAGTAAAGGCAAGGGTGCTTTCAGCAATTGAAATGAAGAAAGTTGCAGAGCCTTATATTATTGATAAAGCAAGAAATTATCTTTCAAAGGGTGATGTGGTTATAGCAGCTGCCGGAACAGGCCATCCTTTCTTTACTACAGATACAGCAGCGAGCCTCAGAGCAGTGGAGCTTCAGGCGGACATACTTGTCAAGGCTACACGGGTTGATGGAGTTTACTCATCTGACCCGGAAAAAAATCCATCCGCAGAAAGATATGATATAGTTTCATATAAAGATATTTTATCTAAAAATCTGAGGATAATGGATTTAACTGCAATTTCTCTATGTATGGAACACAGTCTTCCTATTTTGGTATTTAATCTTTTTAACAGAGGTTCCCTCAAAAGAATAGTTCTCGGCGATAAAGTCGGAACATTTATTAATTGAAGGAGTAGTTTATGCTGAACGACATTATTGCAGATGTTGAAGACAGAATGAAAAAAACACATTCAAATCTACAGGGTGTTTTTGCTACGATAAGAACAGGCAGGGCTAATCCTGCCATGTTTGAAGGTATCAGGGTTGAGGTCTACGGATCACAGATGCCTCTTAATCAGGTTGCAACAATTTCCTGCCCTGAACCGCGTCTCGTGGTAATACAGCCATGGGATAAAGGAAATCTTGGAAATATAGAAAAATCTATTCTGAAATCGGATCTTTCTGTGAATCCGTCAAACGACGGCAATCTTATCAGAATACAGATTCCTGATCTTACTGAAGAAAGACGTAAAGAATATGTTAAGCATGCCAAGACAAAAGCTGAAGAAGCAAAAGTTGCAGTTAGGAACATAAGAAGAGACGGAAATGATATGGTTAAGGAACTTGAAAAAGAAAAGGAAATTTCTGAAGATGATTCAAAATCCGGATTAGACAGAATTCAGAAACTGACAGATAAGCATATCGAAGATATTCAGAAAATGACAGACAATAAAGAAAAAGAGATATTACACATATAAGGAAATATCAATAAATCATTTTATGGACATTTCCTTGTGATCACGATATAAGTAAAATTAGTTTTAACCCTCTCTTCAATTCTCCCCCTTGACTAA
This sequence comes from uncultured Leptospirales bacterium, assembly GCA_964392365.1. Lineage (GTDB taxonomy): Bacteria > Spirochaetota > UBA4802 > UBA4802 > UBA5550 > CAYMPH01. The sequence continues at coordinate 268,730 of CAYMPH010000005.1, read as the reverse complement.
GGGGGAGTTAGCGGGGGTGAAAAATTAATTTTTGAGGTTCTCAAAACAGGATGAAGGATTACAGACCTTTAATCAATAAAAACGGAATTCCGAAACATGTAGCAATTATAATGGACGGAAACGGCAGATGGGCAAAACAGAAATCATTGCCCAGATCGGAAGGTCACAGGCAGGGAACGGATGTTATCGAACCTGTTATGGATGCTGCAATTGAGCTCGGGATTGATGTTGTTTCCATTTATGCATTTTCAACAGAGAACTGGTCCAGGCCAAGGCTTGAGGTGATTGGTCTGTGGAATCTTCTGGAGGATTTTTTTAAAAGAAAACTTGAAACTATAATAAGAAAAGGCATCAGAGTAAAACATTCCGGATTAACAGACAGGCTGCCTTCATCGACAAAAAAAACCATATCTGAAGCTATAGAGGCTACAAAGAAAAATAAGAAGATAGTGCTGAATTTATGTATAAACTATGGTTCAAGACAGGAAATTTTAAAAGCAGTAAATGACTGGGTTGATGTTAAAAAAAATAATGAGAAAATTACCGAGAAAAAACTTGAAAAGTTTTTATATACATCAGGCATGCCTGATGTTGATCTTTTAATAAGAACCAGCGGAGAATACAGGATCAGTAATTATCTTCTCTGGCAGATAGCATACGCTGAACTGTATTTTACAGAAGTGCTATGGCCTGATTATAAGCCTGAACATCTTTATGAAGCAGTTTATATCTATCAACAGAGGGAAAGGAGATTCGGCGGCTTATGAGCGATAAAGGAAAACAGACTCTAAAAAGAATTGCAAGCGCTCTTATCGGGCTGCCGGTTTATTTTGCAGCAATAGTTACGGATCAGTTTTACGGGATACCAATTTTTATAATATCGACCTTTATATCACTTGCTGCATTATATGAATTTTATAAAATTACAGATAGATCTCCGGAAGGAGGAGTTGCTGCTGTATGGTTCGGAATGGCATTCGGATTTATAATAAATCTGATTATGTATTTTTTCGCGTTTGGAAAAATTTACGGATATACAAAGTATGTAGAAGTCTTTGATGCTAAAGCTATAATGTTTTTATTCGTTATTATACTGTTCTTCTTGCAGGTTTATCAGTTAACGCAAAGGCCGGTTAAAGGAAGCGCTTACTCAATAAGCGTAACAGTTGCAGGGCTCCTAATTATTGTTTTTCCATTTTCGCATATAATTTTATTAAAATCATTGAATGACGGTGTTTTTTATATTTTAATGCTTAATATTCTGATTATGAGCAATGATACATTTGCTTATTTCGGAGGTATGTTTTTTGGAAAACATAAAACAGATTACATTGTATCACCGAATAAAACCTGGGAAGGATATTTTTCCGGGTTGCTTTTTACTATAATAAGCGTATTGGTAACAAACCAGTTTTATACTTCTTTTTTTGGAAGAAAACTTTTCACTCTTGATGAAGCAGTTGTGCTTGGAATATTTTTCAGCATAGCAGCAAATATCGGAGATCTTTCAGAATCACTGTTTAAAAGAGATGGCGGGAAAAAAGATTCCGGAACAATGATTCCAGGGCATGGCGGAATGTGGGATACATTCGATGCGCTGATTTTTTCAATGCCTATATTTTATTATTACCTTATACTCAAGGGAGTGATCTAATAAAGTTTCCATGCTGAAAACTGTAACAATACTCGGTTCAACCGGATCTATTGGCACTTCTGCGCTGAAGGTTATCAGAGCTTTTCCCGGAAAATTTAAAATATACGGTCTTGCATGCAATAATAATATTGAGCTGCTTGAAAGCCAGATTGCGGAATTTTCGCCGAAAATCTGCGCTATAGGGACTTCTGATAAAAATAAAGTTGAATCATTAAAAAATAAATATAAAGATATTGAATTTATTTACGGAGAAAATTCCGCAGTTGAAATTGCATTAAGACCCGTTGATATTATTCTCACTGCGATTGTTGGAGCAGCAGGTCTGCTTCCTTCCTTGGCTTCTATAAAATCTGCAAAAAGAATAGCTCTTGCTAATAAAGAAACTCTGGTCATGGCAGGCGATGTTTTCATGAAAGCTGTCAAAGAGAAAAAAGTGGAGCTTATTCCTGTTGACAGCGAACACGGTGCTATTTTTTCAATTATGAAAAATTTATCTGTAACAGATATTGAGAAAATCATACTTACTGCTTCTGGAGGAAGCCTCAGGGACTTTTATATAGAGGATCTTGACGCAGTTACACCTGAAGAGGCATTGAATCATCCGACATGGGTTATGGGCAATAAAATTACAATTGATTCAGCGACACTTATGAATAAAGGTTTTGAAGTTATAGAAGCTCATTATCTTTTTAATATTCCATATGATAGAATTGATGTAGTTATTCATCCTGAAAGTGTTGTTCATTCAATGGTTGAAACTATCGATGGATCTGTTTTTGCACATATGGGAATTACTGATATGGCGATGCCTATACTGAATGCTTTTTCATTTCCTGAATGCGTTAAAAATGATTTTGGCAAACTTGACCTTGTTAAAAGAGGATCGCTGCATTTTAATCAGTGCGATGATATACGATATCCCTCTTTGAACTTATGCTTTGAAGCAGGAAAGATAGGCGGAACAATGCCTGCTGTAATTAATGCTTCAAATGAAATTGCTGTCAGAGCGTTTCTTGATAAAAAAATATCTTTTACGGATATTGCAAAAATTGCCGAGAAGGCTATGAATACCATTAAAGTTGTAAAAGACTCGAATATAGAAGAAATAATTAATGCTGATAAAGAAGCGAGGATATTTGCTGAATCGCTGATTAAAAGGAGATAGTAAATGGTAACAGTAACATATATTTTAGCTGCAGTAGTTCTGCTTGGTCTATGCATATTTATTCACGAGCTCGGACATCTGCTTGGCGGTAAGATGGTCGGGATTAAAGCCCAGGTTTTCTCACTCGGTTACGGAAAGGGTTTTATTAAAAAACAGGTTGGTGATACAACATATCAGATAACGCTTATACCCCTTGGCGGCTACTGCCAGTTTTACGGTGAAGATGCTTCAGAGGACAGAACAGGGAAGGAGGGATACGCATTCCTGTCAGCGCATCCGCTTAAAAGAATTTTTACTGTTTTAATGGGACCGCTGTTTAATCTTTTTTTCGGGATAATACTTTTTTTTGTAATGAACCTTGTCGGTTATACTAAGGAAACCAATAGGATTTATATTCCTGAATATTATAAATCAGGAAGCATCGTATCTCCTGCATTTAAAGCAGGTTTAAAAGACGGAGATGCAGTTATTAATATAAACGGAAAAAAAATTACAGATTTTTCAGGAATTCAAACTGCAATGTTTTTTTCCGAAGGCAAAGAGACAGTTGTAAAAGTTTTACGTGAAGGCAAAGAAATTTCCTACACAATTAAACCTGAATCATTAGGCGAAGGCAGCAGATTCGGTATTGGTGTAATGCCATATGGTACAAAAGTTGCTGTAGCAGGTGTTCTTGATAAAGGTCCGGCCAGGGATGCAGGCATTCTGGAAATGGATGAAATACTTTCTGTTGATGGAAAAACAATATCAAAAGAATCAGATTTTATTGAATATATAAATAAAAACGGAAATAAAGATGTTAATCTTAAAATAAGCAGATCAGGAAAAGAAATCAATCTTTCTGTAAAACCTGTTTTGAGTAATGTATATTCAATATCAGCAAAAGAAAAAACTGAAAGTCCTGAAAAAAAGAAAATTTCTTCTACTCCATTATTTGATTCTGATCAGCTTGAAAAACTTATAGCAAAAAAGAAAATTAAAATAAACGGAAAGGAAATATCAGACCTTGCTGCATTTAATGAGATTTTTGTAAAAAATCAGAATAAGTCTCTTGCTCTTGAATATGGCACTATAAAATATGAAGGAGTTTTATCTTCAGAGAAAATCGGCAGAATCGGAATCTACCCTGCAGTTAAACCAGAAATGGTTGATGTTAAATTCGATATTCCGGATGCATTTGTTAATTCATTAACAGAGCCTTACGAATTTATTGTTATGAATCTGAAAGGCTTTGGAATGCTTTTTTCCGGGAAAATGAATGTCAGAGAAAATCTTTCAGGCCCTATCCGTATTGCCAAAATTGCAGGTGATGTTGCTTATTATAAAGGTCTTTCAGCTTTTATAATTCTTATGGCAAAAATCTCAATAATTCTGATGGTAATGAATCTATTGCCGATACCAATGGTTGACGGCAGTCAGATTTTAATATTTACATTCGAAATGATCCGCGGAAAGCCGATAAATGACAAAATACTTGAAAAAATTCAAACCGTTGGAATGGCCCTTCTTATAGCTTTAGGGGTTTTTGTAATTATTAATGATATTATTATGCTTCCTATTATTCAGAAGCTTATAAATTAAAACAAAACTATAGAAAATTATTATTTTTTATTGTATATTAGAAGCATTTTATTTGATTTTATTGAAAAATATTTGATTTTCTTATAAAAGTTTACCTTATTATATATATCAGCGGTATTATAATTGTGTATAATGCTTATTAAATATGGAGGCATATAATGAAAAAATTTGCTATTATTATATTTATTGCTTTGGCAGCTTTTTATTTCGGGTGTTCAAAATCTCCACAGGCAGCAAAAGACAATCCTTTAATGATTACTTTTTTAATGGGTGATGTTAAGAAAAATGGAGCATCAGCAGTTTCCGGTGAAATAATTTCTGTTAATGACAGCATTGCAACCGGAATTGATTCTGTTTGCGATTTGAAAGTAGGAAGTTCGCTTGTCAGAGTGAAAGAAAAATCCATTATTTCTGTTGCTAAGTTTATAAAAAGCGGCGATACAGAAGATGCAAAAGTTTCATTAGAAGTAGGCAAAATGTTATGCAAACCAAAAAAACTTCTTAAGTCTGACAGTTTTACTGTATCCACTCCAACTGCAGTAGCTGGTGTTAGAGGAACAAGTTTTACTGTTGAATCCAGTGCTAATAAAACAACGTCCATAATGGTTCTTGATGGTAAAGTTCAGGTGGCAAAAAGATTAAAACAGTTTGAAGGAAATGATGAAAAAATTCTTTCTGTTTCCCCTACACTTGAAAAAAATCAGAAGCTTGAAATAACAAAGAAAGATGTTGAGAAAACTGAAAAATTTGTTGAAGCAGCCATGGATAAACTCAATGCCGAAAATAAAGATGCATCAGCCAAAGAAAAAGATGCAGTTCTTTCTTCAGTACTTGTTCAGGTCCAGGATGAAATAGTTATTCAGCCTAAAAAAATAGAGAAATTCAATGTTCAGGATACTACAGAAGCTAAAAAAGATGCAGAAGAGATAATTCAGATTAAAGATGCTCCTAAAGATATGGGCATGGACAAATCTGCAATGTCTTCTGATGATATAGCAAAAGAGATTGAGCAGCAGAAAAAAGAAGATGCAGAAAAAATTCAGAAGAAAAAAGATGAAGAAAAAAAATTAGCTGATAAAGAAAGAGAAGAAAAAAGAATAGCAAATGAGAAAGCTGCTAAAGCTCTTCAGGAAAAAATTGAGAATGATAGAAAAATAGTAATCGGCAAGCAGGATGCTGCTAATCTTGGAAGACTTGTTATAACCAAAGACAGTGTTATGCATATTGTTAAAGGCAAAATTGTATGGGAAGGCACAATAGGTCAGAAACCGATATCCTATGATGGTAAAATGTATATCCTTTCCGGAGAATATGTATTCTGCGCAATGATCAACAGTACGCTGGTTTGGAAAGTTAAAATTGAAAATGCAGGTAAAATTGAAATCAAGGATAATATTCTGAATATCGATACTGCAGGCGGTTATAAAACAATAGATCTTAAGTCAGGTAAAAATATGTAATTAAACAGTAATTAAAGAAATAAAAAAAACCCTTCAGATAAAAGCTGAAGGGTTTTTTTATGAATTCAAATCAAAGGAACCGGTTAATCATTTTCAAACCTTACGTTAACTGAACCGCCGTGTTTATCGTTAAATCCCTCAACTTCTGACATTATATTTATGAATTCACGTGCTTTGGATAATGCATCTTTTGTAAGGTACTGATATGTTGTTCTTCTCATGAAAGTGTCAACAGATGTACCTGAAGAAAATCTTGTAGAGCCTCCGGTTGGCAGAATATGATTGGTTCCGGAGTAATAATCTCCAACTGCAACAGGGGACATATGCCCTAAAAATAAAGATCCTACATTTTTAATTTTATCAAGATATTTAAACGGGTCATCAACTAAAAGCTGCATGTGCTCCGGAGCATAATTATTTGAAAAGCTGATTGCTTCCTCAATATCTTTTACTATTAAAATCAGGCCGTTATCTGAAATTGATTTTTTCTTTATACTGCTTCTGCCCGCTCCGGATATTAAATCCTTTTCAATTTCATCTCTTACAGCTTCTGCAAGTGAAACCGATGATGTAACAAGAATTGATTCAGCCATTTCGTCATGTTCTGCCTGAGAAAGCAGATCAAATGCTGTCCATTTCGGATTTGCGGATTCATCTGCTGCAATTAGAACTTCGCTTGGACCAGCCATTGAATCTATCTGTATTAATCCCTGACTGAATAAAAATGTTTTTGCAGCAGTTACAAAAATATTTCCAGGCCCAACAATGATATTAACTTTTTTAACAGTTTCAGTTCCAAATCCTGCAGCAGCAATTCCCTGAGCACCGCCTGATTTTATTATTGAAGTAACACCGGCAATTTTACAAACAGCACAAATAATATCAGGAATGTTTCCTTCTTTATCTGGAGGGGTGATTACAGTTATATGTTCAACACCGGCAATTTTAGCGGGTATAACTCCCATCAGTATAGATGATGGATAAGATGCCTTGCCTCCAGGAACATATATGCCGGCGCTTTCTATAGGGTGATGCATTATTCCAAGCCGGGTACCGTCATTTCTGGAGTATTCCATATTGGTTTTTAACTGTTTTAAATGAAATTCCTCTATGTTCTTTTTAGCCTGGGAAAAGGCGGAGATTATTTTTTTATCTATTTTTTTATAACCGGATTCAATTTCATCTGTTCCGGCAATTATTTTATCTAATTTTACTCCATCAAATTTTTCAGTGTATTTAATTACAGCATTATCACCATTATTGATTACATCTTTTACGATGGGTATAACTGTTTCATTAAGTATTTTGCTGAAATCATCCCCGAAGCGGTTAAATAATTTAAATTTTTCATTTTTTGTAAGTTCGCTTAGTTTTTTTATTTTTATCATGAAGATTCTCCTGCTTGATGCAAAATTTCATTAATGCCGATTGCAGGCAAGATTATTTTTTATTATTATCGCGTTGAATAAGATGGCTTATGTTTTTATGAATCAGATAACCTTTTTGATGGGTTTTAACTTCTTCAATTGTAATAAAAGCACTTGGTTCAAGAATGTTTGTAATATCTATTATTTTTTTTATATCCTTCTTGTGAGCAAGGGTGTAGAGAATATTTACCGGGCCTTTCATTCCCATGCCGTCAACGATTGTAACGCCAAATCCTTCTTCTCTAAGTTCAAGAGGAAGAGCTGAAACATGTTTGCTTGTTATTATTCTTATGTGCTGGTAACCTATTGATAGTTTTGATTCTATCAGCATTCCTATATATGTCCCTGCTGCAAAACCGGCAGCATAAATAAAATAGCTGTGTATCCCGTTAAGGTTATATAATGCTTTGCTTACAGCTGTGAGCCATATTAGCACTTCAAAAAAACCGAGTATTGGAGTTATTTTTCTATAACCCCTTGATATAAGAATTATACGTATTGTTCCGATTGAAACATCAATAATCCGTGCAAAAAAAATGTAAAGCATTGTTAACATTTCATTATTAAAATCCGGCATTTATATACCTCTTAATCCTGTAAAAGTAGAAAACGAGGATGCTGCCTCTTTGAATTTATGCAGAACATCGGTTGTATAGGGTGTAAGTTTTCTGAAGCTTTCATCTATCAGCGGTTTATCCGGGAAAAACTGCTGCAGGTAATATTTATCGAGATGACCAACAGCTTCTCCGATTTCAGTAATATCTTTTTCTGTTACAAGCCCGGGTATGCATGTTGTACGGACTTCATATTGTATTCCGGAACCGGTTAATATTTTTAAAGTTTCAAGAATTTTGGTGAAATCAGGTTTGGCACCTGTAGCAGTTTCGTATTTCTCAGGTGATGTTTTTATATCAAGAGCAACATAATCTATTAATTTATTTTTAATAAGAGATGATATGATTTCAGGCTTTAATCCGTTGGTGTCAATTTTAATTGAAATCCCGAGAGATTTTATTTCTTTGCTGAATTTTTCGATATTTGGAGAAAGTGTAGGTTCGCCGCCTGTAATAACCAGCGCATCTATTATCGGATATCTTTTTTTCAGGAATGATATAATATCATCTATGCTGATTTCCTGTAATTTGTTGTGGTTTAAAACAAGATCAGGATTGTGGCAGAACCCGCATTTAAGATTGCATCCCCCGGTAAATACAACCGCTGATATTTTACCGGGATAATCAATCAGCGAGGTTTTATACAGCCCTCTGATATTCATAAGCTGATGATGTGATTGAGGAATTTAGTCTGTATTCTTTTCTATCGCTGAATTCTTCTCTTTTGCCTTTATTCCACTGATTTACCGGTCTGAAATAACCCACAACACGGGAATAAACTTCTACTGGAACTTTTGTCTCTTTACTCATATTAGATCTCCTTATTTATATTATCGGTATTATTTAATATCAACTTCAATTCCAAATTTTTTCATTTCTTCTCCGGAATGTTCATACGGGCAGTATTTGTGTTCACCGGAAATGTAGCCGTGAACAGGACAAATGCTGAAAGTCGGAGTAACTGTAAAATACGGGAGTGAATAGTTTTCTGCAATTTTTTTCACAAGAGCCTTAACAGTTGAGATATCATCTATTTTTTCACCAAGGAATAGATGAACTACTGTACCGCCTGTAAACCTTGTCTGCAGCTCGTCCTGGTGATCAAGAACATCAAACATATCATCAGTGTGATTTACAGGCAGGTGCACGGAATTCGTATAATATGGTTCTGCATTTCCGGAAGTTTTTATATCAGGAAAGGTTTTTCTGTCGTGCATTGCGAATCTATAGCTGACACCTTCTGCCGGAGTGGCTTCAAGGTTAAACAGACAGCCGCTTTCTTCCTGATACTTTAATATAATATCTCTCATGAAATCAAGGGTTTTCTTGGCGAAATCTTTTCCTTCGATTGAAGAAATATCTGTATTGAGAAGATTGATACATGCTTCATTCATGCCGACAAGTCCGATAGTTGAGAAATGATTAACCCAGAATTTGCCTTCTCTTTCAAAAATATCACCAAGATAATATTTTGTATATGGGTAGAGATTATTTTCAGTAAAAGATTCCAGAGCTTTTCTTTTTATTTCGAGAGAATCTTTCGCAAGACTCATAATTCTTTCAAGACCGGAAAAGAATTCATTTTCATTTTCAGATTTATACGCGAGTCTTGGAAGATTGATGGTAACAACGCCGATGCTTCCTGTTAAAGGATTAGCGCCGAATAAACCTCCACCACGCTTGCGCAGCTCCCTGTTGTCAAGTCTGAGACGGCAGCACATTGATCGTGCATCTTCAGCTGACATGTCTGAATTTATAAAATTCGCAAAATAAGGTATTCCGTATTTTGCTGTCATTTCCCAGACGCTGTTTAAGTTTTCATTGTTCCAGTCGAAATCTTTAGTAATATTATATGTTGGAATAGGGAATGTAAAAATTCTGTTTTTTGCGTCTCCCTCAGTAAGGCATTCTGCAAAAGCTGAATTGAACATATCCATTTCTTTCTGGAAATCACCGTATATTTCAGGCATTACCTGACCGCCCCTGATTACGTGTTCATTGGCTATAGTTGATGGTGCATTTAAATCAAGAGTAACATTGGTAAATGGAGTCTGAAATCCTACCCGCGTAGGAATATTCATATTAAAAATAAATTCCTGCATTGCCTGTTTGACTTCCTGATAGCTAAGGCTGTCATATCTGATGAAAGGCGCAAGATATGTATCGAAGTTGGCAAATGCCTGTGCTCCTGCAGATTCCCCCTGCAGCGTATAGAAAAAATTTACTATCTGACCGAGAGCAGATCTGAAATGTTTAGCAGGGCCGCTCTCAACTTTTCCTGAAACTCCGCCAAAACCTTTTATAAGGAGATCCCTTAAATCCCATCCAACGCAATATGCGGAAAGAAGCCCGAGATCGTGAAGATGAAAATCGCAATTGACATGTGAATCTCTGATTTCAGGAGGATAAATCCGCTCAAGCCAGTATTTTGCAGTAATTGCTGTTGCTATGTGGTTGTTAAGCCCCTGAAGCGAAAAACTCATATTGCTGTTTTCATTTACCCGCCAGTCGGATTTATCCAGGTATTGTTCTATTAATTGAATACCTTCATTGAGAAGGCTTTTCCCGTCTCTGATCTTTCTATGCTGTTCTCTATATATAATGTAAGCTTTTGCTACTTTTGCGTGACCGCGCTCAATGAGCATTTTTTCAACAAGATCCTGAACATTTTCAACAGCAGGAATTCTTCCATCTTTGTATATTATTGATAAAATTCCTACAACAGAATCAGATACTGATTGTGCAGTTGATCTGTCGCTTCCGCCGACAGCTTTAGCTGCAGTGAAAATAGCATCTGTTATTTTAGACTGATCAAAAGAGGCAACCCTGCCGTCTCTTTTGCGGATGAATTTTAAAGATTGGGATGTCTCCATACAGGGCTCCAGTATATGATATCAATATAAAAAATGTTTCCTTGCAGAAATAAACATTGAAACACGGGTTAAATTTAGATTTTTTGAGTCGAAGATTTATTTAATATTAAAGATTAATGAGACATAATATTTAAAATATTCTATGTTGTTATATTTATGCAGCGAAAAAATAAGTCAATAAAAAATATTATGTCTCAAAAAAAAGTTAAAAAAAGAGTGCAGAAAATCCTTATATAATTGGTAAAATGTACATAAATTCAATTTGCTGTTTTTTGTGTATTGAAAAGATTGAAATGTATGATAAAAATGATTATAAATTGTGAATTTTTATTTAAATACTTTATTGGTGTTTAGTGCTTTTTTATTAAAAATCGCCTAACATTTTTACTTCCGGCTCGAGCATGATATTAAATTTCTGCATTACTTTTTCCTGTACCAGATTTATTAAATTTTTAACATCCATTGAAGTTGCATTTCCTGTATTAATGATGAAATTTGTGTGTAATTCTGATATTGAAGCTCCGCCGACGGATTTTCCTTTTAAACCGGCCTCGTCAATTAATTTCCATGAAAAATGTCCTTCAGGATTTTTAAATACAGACCCGGCAGAGGGATACTGCAGAGGATGCTTTTTTGCACGATCGTCAAGAATGGATTTTATTTTATTTTTTACTTCATCAGTTGAATCTGCTTTTGGAAGATTGAAATATGCCCCAGCAATTATCCCGTCGAAACCGAAATCAAGTTTTCTGTATTTTGCCATGTCTTTGGTGAACTTTATTGTTTTTTCCTTTCCGGTTAATTTGAAAACAGTTATTTTTGTAAGAATTTCACTGAAACTGCCTAAAAATGTACCCGCATTCATATAAATTCCGCCGCCCATGCAGCCTGGAACTCCGGCCATGAATTCAACGCCGCTGTAACCGTTATTTACAGCAAAATCAATAAATGCTTTTTTGGAAACTGATGCGCATGAGTAAATTGATCCGTCTTCCTGAATATAGATACCGTTAATATCAGCCTGCGCATTGAATAAACGGATAACAATTCCTCTAATGCCTTTATCTCCAACAAGCAGATTTGAGCCGCCTCCAATTACTGTTAAAGGAATATTATTAATTTTAGATATTTTTAGAATTTTTGATAAAGCGCCTTTCCCGTCAGGAATGATTAAAGCATCTGCAGGGCCGCCTGTTTTAAAGGTAGTGTAGTTTTTCATTGGAGCATTGAAAAGGGTTTCCCCGTGTTTCATGAGCTCGTTTTTAATCTTTTCAGTTATCATAATTATTCTTTTGTATTAATTTTAAATTAAAAAAACCATTATAAGATAAATTCAGCTTATTTAACAGAGAAATTAACTTGATTTTAATTGTCAATAAGTTAGATTTTTATACCGATAAAAATATATAAGTCTAATTCTTGTAAAAAGGAAAAATAACTGTTATTAAGATATGTTTAAAAAAGAGAAAAGAAAAAATATAATTCCTGATATTAAAGAATTTGTTGATGAAGCAGGCAAAAAGTGGGTGCAGACATCAACTGATGATTTATTCGCGCTCGGCGGATTAAATGATGTACTGGAGTCTATTGAAAAGGAAAAGCAAAGCGGTGAAATAGTTTTTGCCCGCATTGATTTTCAGAAAGTAAATAAGGAATACTATGATGCTGCAGTTGAGCTGCAGAAAAAGTTAATAAGGCAGAATGATCTGCTGAAAAAACTAAGTACTGATTCAAAAGCTGTTATTGAAAGAAAAAATAAGAAATTAAAAGAATTGATTGAATATATTAAAAAAATTCACCTGTTTTTCGAATATCTCAGTTCAAAAGATGAAATAATAGAAACTATTGAAGTGCCGAAAGAATTTTTTACTGCAAAAACTGCAGAAGAAGACAAATCAGAATCTGTTTTTGAAGAAGCTGTTGAAGTATTATTATCCCCTGAAGGCGTTGAAACCACTCCTGTTAAAAATTAAGATAGTATTATCTGAATTAATTCATCTAAAGTTAATATTTACTGATATTATATTTGACAAATCTATGTTTTGATCTTGAATTAAATATAATATTAGATTATCTATTTACTTATAATGATTATTAAATATCTGAAAACTATATTTTTATGGAGGAATAGATGATTGATGATAGAAAGAAAAAGTTTATTATTTATTCAATTGCTTCCTCTTTTATAGTATTTCTTTTTTTATTTGCCGGACCTCCAAAACTGCTTGAAAAAACGTCCACACCGGAATTCTGCAATTCCTGCCATGCAATGAATGATATGTATGAATCCTGGTTTTCAACTGGTCTTCATAGAAGTATAAAATGCGTTGATTGCCATCTGCCTAACAATAATATAGTTAATCATCTTATCTGGAAAGGAATTGATGGAATGAACGATGTTGTCAGGTTCAATACCGGTTTATATAAAGAACCGATTTATGCCGGCAGCCACGCAAAGAAAGTTCTCAAGGACAATTGCATAAGATGCCATTCCCACATGGTTTCGTTCATGGAAACGGAAGGGAGAGACTGCTGGAGCTGTCACAGGCGGGTTACACATCGAATTGTAGATATTGCTGTTATTAAATAGATTAATTATGTTTACGGGTTATTTACCTCTTATTATTTTTTAAGGAGTTTAAATATGAAAAAACAATTATCGATTATCTCTGTAGTGATTTTTTCACTGGTTACAGTTTTTTATTTCGGATGCTCAAAAATTCAGCCTGTTACTGTTGGCCTTATTGCTGACAAGGAATTTGATCCTGAAGAGTGGGGAAAAGTTTATCCGCTGGAATATGAATCATGGAAGAAAACAAAAGACCCGAAGCCGACAGGTAAAAGTGTATATAAAAGGGGCTGGGATGAAGATAAAGTAACTTATGATAAATTAAGCGAATTCCCTTATGCTGCATTGCTTTATAATGGATGGGGATTTGGAATTGAATATAATGAACCAAGAGGGCATTATTATGCAATAATAGATCAGGTTGAAATTGATCCATCAAGAACCGGTGCAGGCGGAGTCTGTCTGGCATGTAAATCGCCGTATCACAAAACTCTTGCTGAACAGAACGGCATGAAATATCTTAAAATGCCTTTTAAAGATGCATTGAACCTGCTTCCTGTTAAAATGAGAGAAATGGGACCTTCCTGCGTCGACTGTCATGACAACAAAACAATGAGCCTGAAAACAAATAAGCTTCATCTCGAAAATGGACTTAAAATGATTGGAAAAACAGATGTTTCAAGACAGGAAGCGAGAATTCTGGCGTGTGCACAGTGTCATATAACATATTATGTTCCGAGAGACAAAGATGGAAAAGTTGCAGGAGATGTTCAGCTTCCATGGACAAACAGTAAATGGGGTGATATTTCAATAGAAAATATAATTGAAGATTTATTGAAAGATTTTCAGAGGCTTGAATGGAAACAGGGTGTAACAGGTTTTAGAATGCCGTATATCAGACACCCGGAATTTGAACTTTTTACAAGAGGAAGTACTCACTTTAATGCAGGAGCATCCTGTGCTGATTGCCACATGCCGTATAAACGGGTAGGCTCATATAAAATTTCCGATCATGATGTTACAAGCCCCTTTAAAACAGATTTAAAAGCCTGTGCTCAATGCCATACTGAATCTGCAACATGGCTGAAAAAACAGGTTCTGGAAACGCAAAATAGAACTGCATCATTAAGCATCAGAGCCGGATATGCAGTTGCAACAACAGCCAAGCTGATTGAACTGGCTAATGCAAATACAGTAAAAATTGATAAAGTTTCTTTCGACAGATCAGTTGATCTTTATAAAAAGGCTTTTCTCAGACTTAATTTCATAAGTGCTGAAAATTCAATGGGATTTCATAATCCGGTTGAGACTGCACGGGTTCTTGGAGATTCTATTGCATTCGCTGGGAAAGCTGAATCATTATTAAGACAGAATCTTGTAAAAGCAAATATTGACATACCGGAATTTGTGAATCTCGATATTTCAAAATATATCAATGGAAGAGGGAAGAAAAAGCTTAATTTCAAAGCGGAACAGGAATTTAAAGATCCATTCGGAACTCAAAAGGAATTTACGACTGATTTTTCAAGAGGGATCAGATAATTTTTATTAACTCTGATTTTTAATAGTTGTTTCAAATATTGTTCTGACTTTATCCATAAGATCCTGCATATTTTCTTCGTTATATGGAGATATATCTATAGGTTCGTGGATTATCATTTTAGCTTTTCCGGGAAACAGATCCATTGTATTGCTTGGAAGAATATCCATTGTGCCTATCAGGGTAACAGGAAGAATCGGCAGGTTTGTATCTAAAGCAAATTTGAAAGCCCCTTTTTTAAATGGCAGTAATTCTCTTGTTGTAGTTCTTGTACCTTCAGGAAAAAATAAAATTGATATGCCGTTTTTTATTTTTTCCTTTGCTTTATTTATTGATTCCAGAGCAGAAGCGCTGTTTGATCTATCAATAAAAATATGTCCTGCGATATAGCAGAAATATCCTAGAAAAGGAACTTTTCTCAGTTCCATTTTCATAACCCATCTGAAATCAATAGGAAGCCATCCATATATTGCAAAAATATCCAGCTGACTTTGATGATTTGCAACAACAATGTATGATGTGTCTTTTTTTATATTTTCAATTCCTGTTTTTTTAATAAACATTGGAATCATATAGGCATTGAATCTTGCCCATATTTTGCCGATAATTGTACCTGATTTCTGGCTGATAATCATTGTAAGAACAATAGTAATTGTTGTTAATACTGCAGTTGATAGAGCCAGTAAAGGCATATATATTATAAATTTATATATCTGATAAATATAGAAAAGTAAGTTCTTTTTCTTCATTTATAATCCGCCTGAGATGTAAATTTATTGGGAATTTTAAAATCCACTTTTATCAAGTATTCAAATTGCAAAATGATTCGGTTAAGCTTTGAACAGATATATAATCTGTTTTGAGTTGTCAATTTGATAATTGGTAAAACTTTATTAATTTATGACTAATTTTAATAAATTTATTAAAATTTAGTCATTTATATTTTTTTGTATAATTATTGATTCGTATATTATTACTAATAATAAAATAATATTAATTATTAGAATTTTTTTTATTATTTAGTTAATAAACTCCGATAATAAATACATAGAATCCATGGAAGGAGGTAATGAAATGGAAGTCATGATAAACAATAGTTGGGGAAATCAAGCTTATAGCAATGGAATCCCTTCAGGTACCGGCTTTCCTGTGTCAGCAGAGAAAAGAATTGAAACAGCCGGAAATGAAAGTTCATCAAATACTGAAGCTTACATGAAGGGTATTATGCATATTGATGATGTTAAAAACCTTCTGTATATGATGATTGGTGTAAACGTTAAAGTTGAATCTACAAAAGGTTCAATTGGCGGAACTTTCAATTCAGTAGCATAATATATTATCTGGAGTTCTTTATGAACTGCATAATAAGAAAAGCAGCCGGAAAACCGGCTGCTTTTTTGTTTTATACATTTCTTTACTTTATGTAAATTTTTAAAAAAAAGTATTGACCTTCTGATGTATAAATTATAAATACTTAAAAAAAAGTAAATTATTATATAAAATTGTATAGACTTTTTTCTCTTAGTTGTTTCCAGAATATAATTTAAACCTGTAGGATTAATATTAGAAATACTTTAAATTATTAATTTTTTAGGATTATAATTAATGCGATGGGATTTATTTATCGATAAAATACATATATTGAATAAATAATAAAATTTCATTAATACGGAAATATATGAGCAGGGAATTACAGGAAAAAGCAGATATTATGATCAAGGAATTAAAAGAGGCTTTAATTCCTATAAAGGAACAGATTAAAATTTTAAAAGGTTCCTCTGAAAAAAGAAATGATTGAAAAATATTATGGAGACTGATTATGCCACCCAAGGGTGAAAGAAGAAAATTACAGATTATTAATACTGCAAAAGAAATGTTTATGCAGAATGGTTTCCAGAGTACACATATTGGTCAGGTATGCGAGAAACTTAATATAGCAAGGGGCACTGTATATCAGTATTTCAGTAATAAAAAAGAAATAATATACATAATTCTTGATGCTGTGATTGAAGATATTCAGGATACGCTTGATCCGGATGATATTAATGATTTTATTGATAAAAGCCCGGATACAAAAGCTGTTCAAAAGTTTATTATGGATAGAATTTCCGGAACAATTTCTGTTCTTGTAAAAGAACCAATAGTTATTAAGCTTATTTTCAAGGAAATAGCAGGAATTGATGAGGAAGTTGTAAACAGGGTAAATAGAACTGTATCTATAATTGCTAAAACAATATCAAATGAAATTGATAAAATCAAATCTCTAGGAATTTATAAATCTTCGCTCGATTCCCGAATAACTGCATCCATGCTTGTCGGCGGAATTATGCTAATAGTATATGATTATGATAAGCGCGGGGCTGATGTTCTGGATAAAAGTGTTATTGAATCAATTGCCAACAATTATCTTAATGGTGTTATGAAATAAAATAATTTCATAACAATTGAATTTTTTCTCATTTTTTGTTGCCTTTTTCTCCTTTTATATCTATATTTTTTATGTCTCATTATAGGGAGGTAAAAAATGCAACAGATAATTTATTTGCTGATATTAATCTTTTCAATCGTTGGAATTATTGCATTGGCAATAAAACTTAATAACAAGCAGGAAGATAATATTCTTAGTAAACTTTAATGACTGAACCGCAAGATTGGATTAAAAAGCTTAATTTAATACCTCACCCGGAAGGCGGATTCTACAGAGAATTTTACAGATCCGACCTTATATTAAATTCCGGAAAACATGATGGTTCCTTTCCCGACGGCAGATGCGCTTCAACTGCAATTTATTATCTTCTGAAAAGCTCGGATATATCTGCATTTCACCGGATTAAATCTGATGAATTGTGGCATTTTCACTGCGGGTCATCTCTTACGATTCATATTATTAACGATAGCAGCGGCGAATATTCAAGTTTAATTCTTGGAGGAGGATTTGATTTAGATCAGCATTTATCAGCAATTGTAAAAAAAGGATTATGGTTTGCAGCAGGTGTTAATGAACCGGATTCATATGTTCTTGCAGGATGCACAGTTTCTCCAGGTTTTGATTTCAAGGATTTTGAATTGGGGAAAAGAGCAATTCTTTTAGATAAATTCCCGGAATACAGTGATCTTATTTATAAATTCACATCAAAATAAAATCTTTATGTTAAACCGGTTTATTTCTTTTTAAAAGCTCCAAGCCTGAAATCTGTAATGATATTTTCTGCAAGTTCTTTAACTTTTAATAAAGCGCCATATCCTGAGAGATTAACAAATATTTCTCCAGCTTCTTTTCTTTGTTTGTCAGAAGTAAATATTTTATCTAAGTTTATGGGCATATCAAGAGAATCATCCCGGATCTTAATAGCCTGATCGCAAAAATTAATTATTTCATGAAGTAAAAAGGCTGTATCTTTAAGAATATCATTTTTATCTTTTTCTGCATCAATTTCCTGCATATCTCTTCTATTTAATAACAATTTATGATCTTCGATCCGTTTGGATTCTTTGTCTGAATAATTCATTGCATTATGGAAAAATTTGGATTCAAGAACCATCAGCTTATCTTTGAGATTTCTGTCTTTAATGAGAGCCCAGAAAACTAAAAAATAATTTTTAGCAAAATAATTAATTGCCCCGTAGAATTTCATTAATTCAGGGTCTGCTTTTTCATGAAATTTTATTCCTGGATATTTTTTTATTAAATCATTTATATCGTCTAATATTTCATCAACTTTATCAGAGAAGCTTGGTTTAATCGCAGATTTTTTTTGTGTAGCCTCATACGTTTCTTTAATTTTTTCTAAATTGGCTACTTCAGCCAGAAGAAATTGTTCCATATTCATTTTATTTATTACTGCATGTCTCAATCTTGATTCAAATGCTTCGATACTAAACCATTTGGAACTGAATTTATGAGAGTAATCAGAATAATTTTGTCTTATTTTTTCAATAAGTTTGTCCAGCTCTCTTTGATTTAATGGCATAGAAGCTCCCTAAATTTTCTTTTCAAAGTAATCTCTAATCGTCATATACAGAATATGTTTAAATATATTATCACTTTCAGCTTGGTAAATATCAAGCAAATTTAATATAATTTTTTTATCATAGCTCTTTTTTATTGAATATAATGCTGATAGCTTAACATATCTCGATGTGTCATTTATTATTATTTCCAGAAGTGAAGTGTAGGCTGATTTATTGTTTATGTAATTTCCAAGGGAATTGCAAATTTCAGATCTTATCCTGAAATTTTCATCAGTTAAAGATTCTATCAATATGGAGATTGCTCTTTCATCACCTGCAATTCCGAGTATATATGCGGCTTTTCTTTTAAACTGCTCAATCGGATTTTCAGTTAATATTTTTTTCAGACTTGATGTATCGCCTGCTTTATTGAGCTTTATCATGGTTTCGAGTATTTGATCAATTATAACTGAATCATTTTCTATTAGAAGCTGTGATGATAATATTTGAGCTGTATAAGCTGAATTTACAGGAGGCATTTTATTTATTGATTTTACAGATATAATTCTGATCTCGCGGTTTTTATCTGCTACAGCTTTATAGAGAATGTGAAGGGAAGAAGTATCGGCAAAATTTCCTAAAATTTCAATAGCAGTCATTTTTACTTCATCATTTGTATCATTTAATGCAGTATTTCGAACGAGGTTTAATCCATTAGTCAGCTGGTTTTTATAAATACACTTTAAAGCATATATTCTAATGGATTTATTCTGGTCTTTTGTTAAGTCGGCGAGTGTCTGATAAAGCCTAGTATCATATACGTGCATCATTGCTTCAAGTGCATATATTTTCATGATTTGATTTGAACTTGCTGCCATTTCAAGAATTATAGGATATATTCTGTCATCTCTGATGGTTTCAAGAGCTTTGCCGGAAGCTTCTCTGATAGTACTATATGAGTTTTTAAGCTCCAGCGCAATCGGCACAATTACCCTTCTGTCGTTTGTTGAAGAAAGATGATTTACTATTGATATTTTGATTTGTTCTTCTTCAGATTTCTGCAGAATTTCAAGCCAGTACTGGAGGTAATCTTTAGTATCGAATATTTTTAAAAATTCAATAGCTTTCTTTTTTGTATTTGAACTTCTTGTATTTACAATCATATTAACAAGCAGGGGTACTACTTCAGGGGTTTTATCTTTTTTTAATGATTCCAGAGTCTTTTCAGATTTTGATTTATCCCAGGAGAATAAATCGCTGACAATTTTATCAGGATTTGGGGCGGATGGTTCAGCAAAAACCATATTTGGATTTAGAAGTGATAATAGTATAAATAAAAATAGCGATTTGATTTTCATATCTATCCCGTGTTTATTTTTTTATTCGAGGATATTAGTTTATAATGCCGGAAAATGCATCAAGTAAAAATCTTGACAAATATTAAATATAGGCAGTATTTTTTATAATTGAGTATTTATGCCATAATACAATAAATAGACTCTTAATTATAAAATATATTGATGGAGACTGCAATGAAAAAAATAATTCCAGTTATTTTCGGAATATTATTGATCCTTCCCGCGACTTCCCGTGCACTTAATGTTGATGTTCAGGAAATTAAAAAAGCAAAAAAAGTTGAATTTGTGAATTATACTGGAAAATCTATCAGAAATGATCCTGCAAGGGAGGTTATATCAATAGGATATCAGCTTGCTGATAAATTAAAAAAGAATCAGAATGCAAAATACCATATGAAATATTCAATTGTGAGAGCTATATCTAAAGAAGATCCTGAAAAATTTTCAGCAGATATTTTTTCAATAGATAAAGAAGCAAATGTAACTCATGTGAGGCATGTCCAGAATATTATTCAGGGTTATCTTGAAAAAATGTATGGTTATAAAGCAAACAGCGCAAGAGCGCTTGCGGTTTTTATAACTTATTACAATGCTTTTTATAGAGGTAATATCGAATATTTATCCGCTGTTTATAAACCGGTAGTTATGAATAAAATTAATTCTGAAAATGCAGGCATGTCTGTTAAATATTATGAGTGGCCCGGAAAATCAAAAATAGTAATTCCATTAACTGAAAAAGCTTCAAAAGACAGTATTGATTCAATTGACCCGGATATTATATCTGATGAAAATATTAAAAAAGAAATACGAAAAGATGATAGTGCAATTAAGGAAAGAAAAGATTTAACTGAAATTAAAGAAAAAAAGATAGAAAAGGAAAAGAAGGAAATTACTGAAGAGAAAAAGGAAATTGCAAAAAAAGATGAAAAAATTATAGAAGAAAAAAAAGCTGTCATTGAAGAAAAGAAAAAAGTTGAAGAGAAGAAAGAAGCTGTTAAGAAAAAAGAGGAAGAAATAAAAAAAGAAAAAGAGGAAGTTAAAAAAATAACTGATCCTGTTGAAAAGAAGAAAAAAGAAACTGAAATTGCAAAGAAAGAAGAGAAGACTGAAAAAGAAAAGAGTGAAGTAAAAAAAGAAGCTGAGGTTGTTAAGAAAAAAGAAGACACAGTTGCAAAAAAAGAAGAAACAGTAAAAAAAGAAGCTGAGGTTGTTAAGAAAAAAGAAGAGACAGTTGCAAAAAAAGAAGAGAAACTGAAAGAAGAAAAGAAAGAAATAAAAAAAGATGAGGCTGTTATTGCAAAAAAAGAGAAAAAAGATGATCCGGTTTCTGAAAAAGAAAAGGAACTTAATAAGAAAGAGGAAGAGCTTGCTTTAAAAGAAAAAGAACTTAAAGAAAAAGATAAAGATAAAAAAATACTTGGGGAAAAGTTTTACTACATGAAAATAAATGAGTGGCTGAAAAACGGTCATTACAATAATGATATGTATATGATCAATGCATCCACGCGCAAAATTGATTTCAGATCCCCTGTTGGAAATATAGGCGGGAATAAATATGATGTATTTTCAGGTGGTGTAATTGTAATTACCCGGAAGCAGGCTGAATATTCAAATGAATACAATCTGACTCTGCTTGATAAGGACAAGCTCGAGACGAAAATTACCGGCACGGATCCTGTATTTTACAGAAGTTTTGTTGAGATAAAGGAAAATTTTATTTATGCAATAGTGGTTGATAAGGGTAAATATTTTCTCGGCAGATTTGATTCTGCATTAAAATTAGCTGCAAGGTCTTCAGCTGAAATAAATGAAAATACATTTATAACTTTTTATGAAGATTATATATATATAAACAGTGTTGATAAGCAGATACTTGTTCTGAAAAAAGACGATCTTTCGCAGATTGATGTAATTAAGCCGTAGAAAACTACTATTAACCGATATTCAAAAAGTATTTTAATAAGAATTTGTTTAAAACCCGCTTAAAAAAAAGGCGGGCTTTTTCATTTTTTTTATTGACGATTTGACCCTATTTTATTACTATATCAATATATCTTGATATAGTAATGTATGAAACTTATAACCTATTTTAAAGCACTGAGCGACGAGACAAGACTCCGATTATTTAATCTTGTTATGAAACACGAACTTAACGTGAATGAAATTGTTGCGGCAATGGGTATGGGGCAATCGAGGATTTCGCGACATCTGAAAATTCTCACTGATAGCGGATTATTGACATCGCGGCGAGACGGACTCTGGGTTTTTTACAGGGCTGTTGAAGATGATAATAAGCATTCAGCTAAAAAAATGCTTTTAGAAGCAGTTAAATCCGATCCTGAACTTCTTGATGATGTAAATAATCTTGAAAAAGTTATTATTGAGCGTTCAGAGGAAAAAGTAAAATATTTTGATTCTATCGCGGACAATCTTCCTTCTATTAAAAAAGGGATTCTCGGGAATCTGAATCTTTCTGAGAAAATAGTTCTGAATATGCCGGTGTGTTCTGTAGCAGCTGACCTTGGATGCGGTACTGGAGATCTCGTTCCGTATCTATCAGAAAAAGCTGGAAAAGTGATTGGTATTGATAAGTCACCTGGAATGCTTGATGAAGCAAGAGAAAGATTTGCCGTCATGAACGGTAAAATTGATTTTAGAATCGGAAGCATCGAGCATCTTCCTATGAGGGATAACGAAACTGATTGTGCTGTAATCAATATGGTACTTCATTATCTGCAGCATCCGGATGAAGTTATTTCGGAAACATCGAGGGTGCTCAAAAAAGGCGGAACGCTTGTAATTACAGAGCTTGAAAAACACAAGGTTGAGGAAATGCGGACTGAGTACGGTCACAGGTGGCTGGGTCTTTCATCTGAAGAAATGATACGGATGCTTAAAAAGACAGGATTTTCATCTGTTAAAAAAGAAACTTTTAACGCGGAAAGAGGTTTGAAAATCAATCTGTTTGTTTCAGTTAAAGATTGATGAAAACTTTTTCTGGTTTATAAGATATATTATTTAAGGAGAATTTAAATGAATAAAGTGGCTGAAAAATTTATGGAACTTGATTTAAAAATGCAGCACAAAGTAGCTGATATGTCTCTTGCAGAATGGGGAAGAAAAGAAATATTTCTAGCTGAAGCAGAAATGCCCGGTCTTATGGCGATTAGAGAGAAATATGGGAAAGATAAACCTCTTAAGGGTTTAAAGGTTGCAGGAAGTCTTCACATGACAATTCAGACAGCTGTTCTTATCGAAACTTTAACAGCGATCGGAGCGGATGTGAGATGGGCATCGTGTAATATTTTTTCTACACAGGATCACGCTGCTGCTGCAATTGCTAAAGCCGGAATTCCTGTATTTGCATGGAAAGGCGAATCCCTTGAGGAGTACTGGTGGTGTACAGAGCAGGCTCTGACTTGGCCTGATGGAACAGGACCTAATCTTCTTGTTGATGACGGCGGTGACGCAACTCTTTACATTCATCAGTGTGTAAAAGCCGAGAAGGATGCATCTATCCTTGATAAAAAATATGATCATAAAGAAATGGAAGTAATAATGGAACGCGTTAAGCACAGCGTTCAGAATACTCCAAAAAAATGGAACGAATCTGTAAAAGCAATCAGAGGAGTTTCTGAAGAAACTACTACCGGTGTTCACAGACTTTATCAGATGGAAAAAGCCGGAGAGCTTCTTTTCCCTGCAATCAATGTAAATGATTCAGTAACAAAATCAAAATTTGATAATCTTTACGGATGCAGAGAGTCTCTTGCAGATGGAATCAAAAGAGCAACAGATATCATGATTGCCGGCAAGATTGTTGTAGTTTGCGGTTTCGGCGATGTCGGTAAGGGATGCGCGCAGTCCATGAAGTTTTTCGGTGCAAGAGTAAAAGTTACAGAAATAGATCCAATATGTGCTCTTCAGGCTGCAATGGAAGGATACGAAGTTACAACCATGGAAGAAGCAGTTAAGGATGCAGATATTTTTGTAACAGCTACAGGCAACATGGAAGTAATAAGCGGAGCTCATATGGAAAAGATGAAAGATGGCGCGATTGTATGCAACATCGGACACTTTGACAGCGAGATTGCAATGCATTATCTTGAAGGTAATAAAGACTGTAAGAAAGATACTATTAAACCTCAGGTTGATAAATGGACTTTGAAATCAGGTAAATCTATTATTGTTCTTGCAGAGGGCAGACTTGTTAATCTCGGCTGCGCAACAGGACATCCAAGTTTTGTAATGAGCAACAGTTTTACTAATCAGTCTCTTGCTCAGATTGAACTTGCTCAGAATAAGCACGATATAAAAGTTTTTACACTTCCAAAAAGACTGGATGAAGAAGTTGCAAGACTTCATCTTGAAAAACTTGGCGTAAAAATGACTAAGCTTACAAAAGAGCAGTCCGATTATCTTAATGTCCCAATTGAAGGGCCGTACAAGCCTGATACTTACAGATATTAAAATGACCCCATCTGCCATGCGGGCATCTTCCCTTTGTTAATGGGGAGATTAGAAGATTTGGTCTCTCTTCTTATCAAAGTGGACGTAAGGGAGAGTTAATTTAAAATTTACAAAAAACCCGGCGGAAGCCGGGTTTTTATTTTATTATAATTTTTTTATTCAATTTTATTTTGAGTAAGGGATTCAAGAAAGTTATCGTAATTTACTTCACTAAGGGCGTCAATTTCATTGATTATGAAGCCGATAGCAATATGTTTGCTTGTGTAAGAAATAT
Source organism: uncultured Leptospirales bacterium (assembly GCA_964392365.1). GTDB lineage: Bacteria > Spirochaetota > UBA4802 > UBA4802 > UBA5550 > CAYMPH01. The sequence goes on along the minus strand of CAYMPH010000005.1, from coordinate 243,794 downwards.
GTTTTACTGCAGCGAGTATTGATGCTTTTTTCTGATCAGGAAAATTCATTTCAAGATAAACAGTGCTGTTTTCCTTGAAATATCTAATATATTTTTTTTCGCTGAAAACTATTCCGAAACCCTGTTTTGAAAAATTGTTAACTATAAATTGTTCATCAGCTTTAGAAAAGATATTAGCCTTTTTAAACATTTCATCAATCTGAATGGAATATTTTTTTATGCTGTTAAACGTGATTTCCGGCATCGGTGTAGTGCTGTTTATCTGTATATAGCCGTATGGCAGTTTTGTCTGGTAAAGAAACGGAACAGAAATTTCAGAAATAAATTTTTTATGTTTCATTGTGAAATCAGATGCGTATATATTTTTTAAATAATCCTGAAATATCTCTTTATTTTTTGCAGATACAGGAGTATTGATGTCAGAAATAAATAAAGGAACTTTTTCTCTTACAAAAAATTTCATTCTTGAATCAGTTGTTCCTTCATTGATAAAGTAAACTTTCAATGATTCAAATGCTTTTTCCATATCCGAAAGAATTATTTCTTTTATTTTATCAACAACCTGGAGTCTTTGGGTTAAAATATTATTAATTAAAAAATCTGAAATAACATTTGTTACAAAAACAAGTTTTTTCCCTCCGTCTTCATCTGCAGAAATTCTTTCTTCTGAGCGGATCTGGCTTAAAAACTGGAATTTTAATGGTATAAAAATAAAAACATCATCTTCCTGTTTTTCAATAAATCTAAGATTCAAATAGATTGTATAAAATTCGTTTTTAAATTCTATAACGCAGTCATCTGGAACATTTTTTATTTCAGAAATTCTAAATCCGGCTTTTTCATCTGAATAGCCTATGAATTTTGCATTTACAGTTCTATCTTTCAAATTCAGAGATAGACTGCTGTTGATGAAAAATTTATTAAAAACTTTTTCAAACTGCGTTTTATCTGACAGTGTTCTAATCTGATTAATCATTCAATAATCCCGGGAAGTATAATCTGAAAGTAATAATATCTTAAAGTAAAATAGCAGGTTATTTTATCAAACTTATTTTTTTAAAAACAGAAAACTTAATATTAATTGTGTAAAATTTTTATTGATATATAACAGGATAAGTTTAATAGATTTTTTCTTAACAAAAAAAACTTTTAATGATATATTTTTTATTTCCAGTTTATTATTTCATTTTTTTTGTTTTGGCAATAATGTATATATATCCTGGAATAAATGATATAATAGTGACAGGCAGGATCAGCATTTTTTTTACTGATACAACAAACCAGCCGATTTTATTTATATAAAATTCTTCTATTGAAACCGTATAAAAACCAAAAGAAAAACTTAGAATTAAAAAAAGAATACACGATATTATTATTCCGGTTAATATAATGCGCTTGCCTGCTTTTCCAATTTGTATATATTTTAGCGCTGCATAGGTTAATAATAGTATTCCAATCGCAATAGAAAATCCTGTATAATTCATTAAAGAAGATGAATATATTCCCCAGTAACTTATATTTAATGATGGATCCAGGCTGCTAATTGACTTGACAGTTTCAAATATGGATATAATCATATGCAAAGAAAAAGTAAGACTCGCAGCTAAGATTGGTAGTATTATTCTCAAAAGCATTTTATTCACCTCTTTTCCCTGCAATTTATTGAATTGTCTTATATTGAAATAATAAACTCTATTTTGATGAACAAAGTTATTTATGTAAAACCTTTTACTATAATTGTTTTAAAAAAAAAATTATTTTTAAAATTTTTTGCAACCTTATATATGATTTTATTGTCTATATAATATAGCGGAAAAACCAAGTATGATAAGTTATAGTTTTTAAAATCAATACATAACTTCTATATCTGTATATAACATACCATATTTTTAAAATTAAATTCAATAATTTTTCATGAAACGTTTATCTATATATTTAATTCAGTTGTAAGTTTATTTATCTAATGGAGGATGCCTTTTGAAGAAAAAAATTTTACTGATATACCCGGAATTTCCTGCTACGTATTGGAGTTACAAATACACTCTTTCTTTTGTTAACAAGAAAACCATGATGCCTCCACTCGGACTTCTTACCATTGCATCACTGCTGCCTGAAGATTATGAAATTAAACTTATTGATATGAATATATCAGAACTTGATGCTGCTGATATTAAAAGTTCTGATCTTGTATTCATTTCATCAATGATTGTTCAGAAAGATTCATTTGAGCATGCAGTAAAGCTATGCAACGCCTGCGGAGTGCCTGTAGTGGCAGGAGGACCATATCCGACATCTTCCTTTGAAAAAATTACTGGAGTTGATTTTTTTATTCTCAATGAAGCTGAAATTACTCTTCCACTGTTTTTATCTGATTATGAAAAGGGATCTGCTAAAAAAATATATACTGATACAACGAAACCGGAAATAACTCTGACTCCATTGCCGAGGTTTGATCTGATAAATGTAAATGATTACATGATCATGTCGCTTCAGTTTTCCCGCGGATGTCCTTTCAGCTGTGAGTTTTGTGATATAATTGAAATGTTCGGAAGAATTCCGAGAACAAAACTTCCGGAACAGTTCATCAGAGAAATAGACGCTGTTTACAAGACAGGTTTCCGGGGGCCGATTTTTATTGTGGACGATAACTTTATTGGAAATAAGCAGAAGGTAAAGATTTTATTAAAGCATATTATTGAATGGCAGATTGAACATGATTTCCCATTCACAATTTTTACTGAAGCAAGTATTAATATTGCAGCAGACGATGAACTTATGGATCTGATGTTCAGGGCGAATTTTGATATGGTGTTTATCGGAATTGAAACTCCTGATCCTGCAACTCTGCAGGCTGCTTATAAAAATCAGAATGCAGTTGTTGATCTTTTAGCAAGCGTGAAAAAAATTCAGGCCAGAGGCCTTGAGGTGTGTGCAGGATTCATAATTGGATTTGATACTGATCCTGAAAATATATTTGATCTTCAGATTGATTTTATTCAGAAAGCAGGTATACCTATAGCAATGATAGGCCTGATGATGGCTTTACCGAATACTCAGCTGCATCGCCGGCTTCAGAGCGAAAACCGTCTTTTGCATGATACAAGCGGAAATAATACGCATGATTTAAAGGTGAATTTCATTACACGTATGCCTTTGGAAAAAATAGTTGCCGGTTATAAGCATGTAATTTCTGAATTATACTCGCCTGAAAAATATTTTGAAAGAAGTTTTGTTTTAATAAAGGATCTTTCTGCAAAGAGCAACTGGGATAAACCTCTAACCTGGCCGGATATAAAAGCATTGTTCCGCTCTCTTTTCCTTCAGGGATTCAGCAGATACGGTTTTATTTATTTTAAATTTTTATTTAAAACTCTCAGATTCAATTATAAAAAATTTCCTAAGGCTGTTGATCTGGCCATTAAGGGATACCATTTTTTTAAAATTACAGCTGAGCTTCTTGCTTCTCACCAGTTATCAACTGCCATGGAAGACAGCATGATTTTATTCGATGAAAAAATTGCAAATTTTCATTCTGATAAAAGCAGCTCTGAGGCTAAGATTATTTCGAGGCATATAATTAAATCGAAGAAAAAGATAAAACGCAGATATGCCAACTTATCCGGAGATTCCAAAAAGCATTCAATGGAACAATTTATTAAATTTGAAAAGCATTGCGACAACAGCTTATTGATCATAAATTCCGGTAATGAAGGCATTAAGATTCTGATGTAACAGTTAACGATTATATAAACTATTTTCTGAACAGCTTTATTCAGGAAATAGTTTCATTCAGCTTTCAGGGCTAAATTCAGTTTGATAAAAATCCAGGGTGCACAGGCTGATATCCATATTCCAACCATATAATATCTGATATATCTTAAAAAATACTGGAGAGCATCTATCTTTTCAGGGAAAATAAATCCAAAGATGGCTTTCAGTCCGAAATACAGAATAAGAAGACCTGTCATTCCAAGTATATAGCGTAAAATACGTTTCCACGGATTGCCATCAGCAGAAAATCCGCCCTGGTTTCTGATCCACATTAAACCTGAAAGAAAGCCGAACAGCATTCCTGCGGTTGTGAATGAGAAGCTCATTGATATAGCATCTTTTGTATATATTTCCCATGTCTGCGGCATCTGCCAGTGGGAAATTTTCAGCCAGAGAAATGGTATAAGTGATAATAAAATTAGAACCATTGAGCTGAGAAAGGATAACCATATCTGCTTGCGCACGCTCATTTTTTTTATAAACTCAATTGCAGTTTTCCAGAAATGCAATACCAGCCATAATAAAAAAGCTCCTATCAGCCAGCCGATAATTACATCATGCGGAAAGTGAACACCCAGATATATGCGTGATATGCCAATAAGCATAATGATAAAGCATGCTGCCATCCATGCCCATTTTCTGCCGATTTCCGATGCTAGCATTCCCCATACGGCAATTGCTGTCTGAGAATGACCGGATGGAACGCCGAAAGAAGATTCGTTTGCATAACTTATAACATCAGAACTGTACCAGTATGGACGGGGTCCGTGTAATATTAATTTAAAGGATTCATTAAGAGAAACGCTTAGTAGAAGAATAATGCCTACCCTGAGGCCTATACCAGATTCAATGCACCAGTACAGTGCCGGAAGAAGTAGCAGAAAAAATACTTCAGTACCGAAAAAGGAGAATATTTCCATTGGAGTTTTCAGAAAAATTCCAAAGCTTTGAAATAATATATTTAAAGATATACCCATGTTCCAGATGATTTCCATATAATATCTCCTAAGTCCCGGAATTTTTATTTGGTTGCTTCGTTTCTTTATACAAACTAAATGATAATTTGCGATAGCAGAAAGAAAAAATCAGAGGAAACAGTAAAAAAAATGCTCTTCAAGTTTTTTCCTTCTGCTGTGAAAAAATCAATACCTAATCCTGATATGTTGTTTTTAAAATGACCGTATGATTTATTATTGACATATGTAAACAAATAGGTATTTCTTTTTAATAAACTAAAAATATTATGGTTTACTTGTCAAACTAATTAGAGACAAATCAATATGTTGCAAATGAATATATTAAAAACCCGGGTTATATTATGGATTATATCTACATTTTAAAACTGCTTGCTACAGTATTATTTGGGATTATTTTAGGTTTTCTAACTTCAATTCCTGTTGGAGCTGTTCAGCTTGAAGTTATTAAAAAAACAATAAATGGACATAAAAAGCCTGCAATTGTAACGGCAATGGGTTCTGCATTATCGGATTTTCTATACGGAATGCTTGCTCTTTTCGGATTCGGACATTATCTTATGCATAAAGATTTTCAGGTATTGATATATAGTCTCGGTATAATTGTACTTTCTTATCTGGTGTATAAATCTTATCAGGAAAGGAAGTATATGCTTCATGAGGAGAGTCAGATAAGCTACGGGAAAAGGCTTTCATTTGTAACAGGTTTTACCATTGCAATAACAAATCCCGGAATGATTATATGGTGGTTTGTTGGATTTAAACTTTTTGCAGATCTTAATATGTTTACTGAAATGACGCCGGCAATTAAAACGCTGTTTGTTTTTTCAGGAGCATCCGGTCTTGCACTATACCTTATTCTTGAAGCAATTATTCTTCATCGGTTCCAGAAATCCTTTTCAGAGAAATTTTTATACAGGGCAAATATCTTTCTTATGGTAATACTTGCTTTATTAATATCATATTTTACAGTTAAGCTTTTTGCGCTGATTTTAAATATAAGCCTGCACCAGCTATTAAAAGGAGTAACATCCTGACTCACCCTTTTTGACAGCCGGGGTGAGTTTTTTTATCTGCAGATACCTGTAGATTTTTTTCCGCATCTTTTTTTCCCGTCAATCCATAATGCTCCGTCAAAAGCTGCGCCTGTAAAGTCGGCATTCACAATAGCTGCATTTGTCAGATTCGCATTCATGAGGCTTGCTCCGGCCAGATTCGCTCCGGTGAGATTGGCATTTGAAAGATCTGCTTCGATGAGATTAACTCCATAAAGATTTGCATTTTTCAGATTTACTCCGGATAGATTTGCTTTTTTAAGAACTGCAGTAATCATATTCCCGCCTTCAAGGTCAGCTTTTGATAAGTCAGCTCCTGAGAGGATGCATTCCCTGCAGTTCTTTGTTTTTAATAATTTCTCAAGTTGTTCTTTATTATAAGAATCTTTTTTTGAACAATACATCGATCCAATTGAGATCAATGCTATAACAGTTAAAAGTTTTTTCATGAATGTATTCCTAAGCCATTTTTTTTACTGCTTCAGAAATCAGCATCCCGATCGGAAGCTGCTGCGGACATCGTGATTCAACATCTGAATAATCAAGCCTTGCAAGTTTTTTCCTGATATTCCGCGGGATCTCTGAGAAAACTTCCATAGCCATTTCTTTTTCATCGTAACTGTTATAGTACATCAATGAACGCATAATATCTGCGATATGCGGGCCTGCATCAAGCATGGTTCTGCTGCATATTTCAGAACAACCTGTGCAGTATGCTGAGCATGTATTTAATGCATACTTCTTTAAAATTTTCATTTCAGCACTTGAAAGTTTTTTCCTGTCAAGAACTGCAGAAACATTTGTGGATATCTGCTCAACTGTGCTCATTGTAATGCACGCTGATGCAATTCTCTTATCGTCAAGAACTGCTTTTAATTTGGTCTGTGCTTCTGTATAGCCTTTTTGAAGAAAAGCATTTACCATGGTTTTATCACTTTCAGTTGTTACTTCAAGTCCCATAACTTTCATTGCAATTAAGCCTATATCTTTTTTATGGCAGGCGTCAACCGCATCCTGCATCTCGGAATCCTGCATGAGGCGGAAATTGTAACTGGTCATGAGAGCATCGATCCAGTCGAGTTTTGAAGCTGCCTTGAGGCATTTAGCCATGTTCTGGTGAGTGCTGAATCCGAATGCTTTTATAAGTTTTCTTTTTTTTGCGCTTTCAGCCCATTTGCGCAGATCCTCTGTTAAATCATTAGGATCTTTCAGGCCATGAACACCATAGTATACATCAATATAGTTTGTATTCATTCTTTTTAATGACAGCTGCAGCCTTTCTTCAATTTCAGGAATTGTTTTCGCTCTGGATGCCTTGCTTACTATTACCATATCCTTTCTTCTGTCAGGATTTTTTGCCAGAAATTTTCCAATGCCGAGTTCACTGTTGCCGCCTGCATAACCGTGTGATGTATCTATCATATCAATGCCCCACTTGAGGCCGTTATATATTACTATCTGGTTATCAACAAGATTGTACATTACACCGTGGGAAAGTGACGGGATATTGATATTGCTCTTGCCAAGCCTGCGCTTGGGGATTTTAGGAAGATCCTTGCTCTGTGCATCAGACGTTCCGGCATCTGCTCCATCATTGCTTTTACTGCATCCGGCTGAACTCAATGCTGCAACTGAACCAACTCCTGCAAGCCCTATCATTTTAACAAAATCTCTGCGATTGATTATCTTTTTGTCTTCATCCATTTTTATTCCTCCGGAATTTATTGTTTTAATAACATTGCCCTGTTTCTGCTTCTTGATTCTCCAACGCCTGATACTCTTATTGCACGCTTGCCGCTTACCGGGCATTCATGCTCGCATATGCCGCAGCCTGTGCATCGTTCTATATCAACATAAGGCCTTTGCAGACGAACCTGTATTGAAATTTTATCGCCGCTGAACAGATTAAATTTTTCCGCAGGTGAAATTACAACTGAATTTTCTGTCATTGATAAAATTTTTATCCGCTTCTTCCCATCTATCAGGCAGAAATAATCTCCTGATAGATTTTTTCCTCCTGAAATTTCATGTCCTGAAACTTCAATTATATTTTTCTGAACGGATTTTACTGTTAAATTCCCGTCACGTACTGTATTGAAAATTTCATCTGTATGTATTGCCTTGGGGCTTTCAGGGCAGTTTTCCTGGCACACAATGCACGGCTTATCCATGCTCCATGGAAGACAGCGGTTCCGGTCAACAAATGCAGTTCCTATCTTAATGAAACCAGCATCTGCAAATCTGCCCTTGCCGTGCTTTTCGTCAAGAGTAATAGGACGTATTGCTGATGTGGGACAGATCTGTCCGCACGCTGTGCAGTTGTACTGGCATCCGCTTGATCCGATTCTGTTATTCAGAACAGGGGTCCAGAGATTTTCAAAGCCTCCTTCAACGCTGCCGGGCTGAAGAACATTTGTAGGGCAGATTCTTATGCACTCTCCGCACTTGATGCATCTCTTGAGAAATTCCTCTTCTTCAAGAGATCCCGGAGGGCGTATAATTGAATGAAGCCAGTTTGAATCCAGCTGTCTGCCTAGTCTGAATACAGGAAGAATCAATATACCTCCTGCAATTGACAGAATAAATCCCTTTCTCGAAAGATCAGGCTCGGGAATTTCTCCTGCTCTGGATGGTATGGTGCTGTAAGTCATAACGTCTTCTTTGCAGCCCTCGCGGCAGTTGAGGCACATTACGCATTCGCTTGTGCGGATCGGGCCGTTCGGCTGGCACGCACCTTCGCAGAATTCCTCGCATCTTTTGCAGTCGCTGCAGTTATAGTGATTCTTGCCTATTCTGAATATAGCGAATCTGCTCAGTATGCCGAAGAGTGCTCCCAGTGGACATATGAATCTGCAGTAGAATCTCGGTATAAAAAGATTAAGCATGACTGCAGCGCCGAAAACCAGAAATATAAGCCAGGCGCCTTCGTAAAATCTTCCTGACATTGAAGTAACATTGAACTTCATATCGAATATTGGCAGAAGCATCAGATTGAATGTTCTGGTTATCAGCGAGATCGGGTCGAGAAGTCCTATCTGAAGTGAAGATGTGGAAAACGGGAAAATTGCTGCTATGAGAAAAACAGCAAGTATATAGTATTTAACAGACTGCAGAGGCCTGTAGATGTTGAGTTTTACCATTTTTGAAACAGCGCTTCCCCTGTTCCATAAATATCCTGTGAACTGATGAATTGCTCCGAACGGGCACAACCAGCCGCAGAAAAACCGACCGAAAATAATTGTGAGAATAACTGTAAGCAGCGACCAGAGCAGAGGCCAGTATAGTTTGTGAGTTGTGAGAATTGTGCCTATGGATATAAGCGGATCCAGTTCAAGGAAAAGATTAACCGGCCATCCGCGGATCTGGAAAAACTTTTCACCTATAGTGCTTGCTATGCAGAACCAGACAAACAATATAAAGAAAAAAATCTGGGATATTCTGCGTACTAATATTATTTTCATATGTTTATTAACCTGCATTAACAAATAAAGGCTTAAGGGATTTATAGTCTGATATTCCGGCTCCTGCTTTTTCAGCCATGGCTAAATATGGAAGATCCGTGATGCTCATGTTTAGAAGACCCGAACCGTATGAATCAGCAGCGACCTGATCAGTGCTTGCGATTACAGTATTTAAATTTTTTAAATCAGAGAGCGAGCCGCCTGTGGGGCCGTTGCTCATCATTACCTGGAAGCCGTCAAGAACAACGAGTGTCGGTTTGATGAGCTGCGCTAGTTCAGTTATAATTGTGTTGATGTCCTGATGGAAAATATTCCGCCGGCCGCCTAGAAGCCCGTACCAGTTTTTCATAGACATAGACGCTCCGCTTCTGTTGTGTGATTTTACAGGAGCAACGCCTATCAGCTTGTCTGCTTTTTTCAGAGGCTCAAATAAAAAAGGCCAGTCCTGGATCAGCCTGCCGTTTTTCAGGGTTATATTTTTAAAATATTCAGTTTTTGGAAGTACTATTTCACCGCCTGCATCTTTTACTGCTTTTTCAATTCCAGAGAGATAGTAACAGCTTGCAGGATCGTTTATGGGATTGTCCAGAACCATGACGCGCTTTGCTCCGGCCTTGAGACATAGACGGACAAGTTCTGCAATCAGGTCCGGGTGGCTTGTAGCTCCAAGGTCAGGTGATGATGCAAATGCTATATTCGGCTTAATAGCAACTGTTTCTCCGGGTTTAATGAATCTTTCCATTCCCCCGAGTTCTTTTATTGCTGCTTCAGCGCATTGTTTTCTGTCAGGGCCTTTAGCAATGGAAATGGTTTTGCCATCTACAGGCTTTACGGAATAATCCGGAAGAGTGATATTATCCAGTGATGGTTTTTCTTTCTGCGGGCCTTTTGAATCGTATAACACATAAGAGGCAGCGCCGGCAACAGCAACTGAAATACCGGCTTTAATGGATCTGATCAGAAATTCCCTGCGTCCTATATTTTCATTTACATCGCTCATTTTATTTTTTCTTCCCGCAGATTTTTTGTATAAATGCTTCAGATATTTTTTCAGCATCCTGTAAATTTTCCGCTTCATGAATTCCTGCAATCTGCTTTCCGCATGATATCACTGCTTCATAATAGCCGAAAAGGTTGATTATTTTCAAACCGGTTTTATCATCTGTTTTTTTTATTTCTCCGCCATTTTCAATGAGGAAATTATGATACCCTTTTGAAATTTTTTCAGAATCATTTTTATCTTTAGCTGAACCGATAAATACAGTTGCAATTGAGCCCTTTACATTATACTGAACAGCTGAAATGTCTGTAAAGCCGCTGTATCCGAATGCGCCTTTGAGATACTGCTTTTCGCTTCCAGGAACAATATATTCTTTCTCAAACCGGGATGCTTCTTCTTTATTTTCTGCACCTGAGTTAACCAGTTCATTTTTTATTTTCCGGCCCAGTTCAGGAATTGCGGATGCAAGTAAATCAGACTTTGATGATCCGGCAATTTCAATATAGTATTTTCCAATAACTATGTATAGAGAGTTAGGCGTGCTGTATGCTTTTCCGAGTTCCGGCACCTCAACTGCATCTGCTCTTTTCTGCTGTGAATATACAGAGAATGCATTTTTATATTCAGCCATATCGTAAACATAAAGCTCCATCCAGATATTTTTATCAGTGCTGCTTGCGAATCTCTGCGAGATCATCTGAACAAATCCTGATTCAAAATAAAGTGTAGCCTTGCCATTAATCTTTTCATGGAGGTTGTCTTTACTGTATGTTTCTGTTTTCAATAACAGCTCAAATCCTTCAGGGATAAGCTGATCAATTTTTAATGCACCTGATGATGATCCGGATGGCGCAGCAGAATCTTTTACGCCTGCAGATGAGAGTGAAAGTCCGTATGAGCTTAAATCATATTTTGACTGTTTTATAAGAATAGCTGTAAATATAATTATCATAATCAAAATGAGGATTATGCTTAAAATAAATTCCTGAGGATTTTTTTTATCGGTTAAATTTATTTTCATTTTTCTCTACCCGGAAATTTTTAAAAACCGGAGTCTATTAGTGATAATTAAAGTATTCTTTAAAAAATCAAGACTAATTTATTTTTTTTAATTAAGAAATGTATAAGATTTACAAGAATAGAGCAGGGTAATATTTACACCGCCTGAAAAGCTTGACAAAAATTTATTCGGGGGAAAATATCCGGATAATTAAATTGGAGTTTTTATGAAGATAGTAGTTCTTAACGGAAGCCCAAAAGGTGAGTTCAGCGTCAGTTATCAGTATGTAAAATACTGGGAATCCGTTGAATCAGGAAATGTTTTTATTACTTTTCATATCGGCAAGCTGATCCGGCAGATTGAAAAAGATGAAAAGTTATATAGAAACATAATCAGTGAAGTTGAATCAGCAGATTTTGTTTTATGGGTTTATCCTGTGTACACTTTTCTTGTTCCTTTTCAGATCATGAGATTTATAGAAATCATAAAGGAAAGGGGATCACACAAAGTATTCCGTAATAAATTTACGAGTCAGATTTCTACTTCTCACCATTTTTATGATCATACAGCATACAATTATTTAAAACTGGTTTGCGAAGACTGGGGAATGAATAATATTGCAGGACATCTTGCAGGAGCGATGGATTTACTGGACAAGCATGGCGTAAAAAGATTTAATGATTTTTTAAAAGAAATTTTATGGATGATTGAGCATTATAAATCTTATAATAAAAATAATCTCATTTTAAATACAAAGAATCCGTTAAAAAAAATTGTAAGCATAATTACAGATTGTAGAGAGTCTGATATTAATCTTAAAAAAATGATTCAAATTTATCAGGATCACGCCAATTTTGAAATTCAGATTTTAAATTTAAACAATATAGACTTAAAGACCGGATGCTTAAGCTGCCTGAACTGCACAATTAGAGGGGAGTGCGTGATTAAAGATGATTTCAGAGAAGCATTTGTTAAATATGTAATTAATTCCGATGCTATTATTTATGCTGGTGCACTTGAATATCACTGGTTTAGGAGCGTCTGGAAGAAATTTGACGACAGGCAGTTTTCTAATGGGCATAGAATAAGTTTAGCAGGCCGGCCTGTAGGATATCTGATTTCCGGGAAATTATCAGCAGAATCAAATATTAAAGAGATAATTGAAGCAAGAGCTGAGGTGGGGCATGTTTATCTGCTGGATATAATTACTGATGAGGGCATTTGGGAAATTGCTGAAACAAGAATAAAAACTATGGCTGAAAAAACATCATGGGCTATGGAGCAAAAACCAGAAAGGCCTGTTAATTTCCAGGGAGTTGGAGGCATGAGAGTTTTCAGGGACCTCATTTATACAATGCGCGGTTTGATGCGCGAGGACCACAAGTTCTATAAAAAAAATAAGTTATATAATTTTCCTCATTTGCAGAAGAAAGCAATTATCCAGGGATATTTTTTCGGTTTTCTGATGAAATCAAAAAAAATACAGCGCAAAATTCTACCCGGATTAATCCAGGGCATGATTAAGCCGTATCAGAAAGTTATTGCTGATGCTGTAATTGAGCATCGAAATGGCAGTAAAAATTAGATATTGCTGCAACTCTCTTGTAAATTTATTCCACAATATCGTAAACAAGTCCGAAGCTTGAAAGAATATTTAAAAGCGCCTTGAGCGGCATGCCTTGAGTAATATCGACCATATGAGTATCTTTTACATCCTCGTAATGCCACTGGTTTCCCTCGTTAATAATTGAGCCGCAGGACTCGAGTGTATTCATATCAAAAAGCTTTATTTCTTTAATTCCGTTCATTGTATCCTTTCTATGGCGGTTAACGATTTGATTAAATCATTTTCTGTCATTCCGGTTTTGCAGCTTCAATTCGTGCAAATACCGGAATCTCATATATAACATTCCCTATGAGATTCCGGCATTCCGCTATCGCTCCAGCTGGAATGGCAAAGAACTAATTCAATCGTTAACTGCTATTTTTATATTGATAAATTTTTAAAATAATAATTTGTGTATTGGATCCATGTGTAAAGTATTAAAATATTTATTCAATAAATTCTATTTATCGTTAATTACATCATCATGTTCCATCATCAGATGGAGATTATCGTCCCAGAGATATTTTCTGGTTTCATAAACTATTACTCCATTGAGCAGAAGCAGTGATATAATATTCGGTATGGCCATTAGGGCGTTCATTGCATCAGCAAGGTCCCATACAAGAGGCAGAGAGATTACAGAACCTGCCATAACAGCAAATACCCAGGCAACACGGTATGGTTTAATGGAAATTTTTCCAAACAGATATTCTACTGCACGTTCACCGTAATATGACCACCCGAGAATTGTTGAGAAAACGAATGTTAAAAGTCCAACTGTAAGTACTATAGGACCGATTATCGGTATCATTGAAAAAGCTGCATTTGTAAGAGCTGCGCCATTTCGTCCTGCGGATATTTCCGGATGGCTGATAACAGTGCTGACCAGAACAAGGCCTGTCATTGCGCATACAACAACTGTGTCCCAGAATGTTCCGGTTGATGCAACAAGCGCCTGACGGACAGGATTTCTTGTTTTAGCAGCAGCTGCAACTATAGGCGCTGATCCAAGACCGGATTCATTTGAGAAAAGTCCTCTTGCTATTCCGAAACGCGCTGCAGTCATTATTGTTGATCCTATAAATCCGCCGCCTGCAGCTGTAGTTGTGAAAGCAGAAGAAAAAATAAGAGAAAATGTCTGTGATAAAAATTCGCGGTTAAAAAATAATATAATTGCACATCCGGCTACATAGAAGATCGCCATAAACGGTACGAGAATTTCGCAAACCCGCGCAATGGATGTTATTCCTCCGAGAATAACAATTGCTGTAAGAACAGTCATAATTCCGCCGGTTATCCAGGGTGATATTGAAAATGTTTCATTAACCATAACAGCAATTGAATTAGCCTGCACCATGTTGCCGATTCCAAAGGCTGCAAATCCGGTAAAAATGCAGAATATTACAGCAAGCCATTTCTGGCCGAGACCTCTTTCTATTGCATACATTGGTCCGCCGAGCATTGTTCCATCTTCAGTTTTAACCCTGTATTTTACTGCAAGCAGAGCCTCGCCGTATTTTGTAGCAATTCCGAAAACTCCTGTAAGCCAGCACCAGAGAACAGCTCCCGGACCGCCGAGAGCAACAGCAGTTGCCACTCCGACTATGTTGCCGGTTCCGATTGTAGCTGCGAGCGCTGTTGTGAGCGAACCGAAATGGCTTACATCTCCATGACCGCTGTCGTCTTTCTGCAATGAAAGTTTAATTGCAAGGAAAGTAAATCTCTGTATTCCATGCAGGCGTATTGTCAGGAAAATGTGTGTACCGAAAAGAAGGATCAGCATTGGAGGGCCCCATAGATACCCGTTTAAAAATTTTATAAATTCGTGAATGGCATCCATAGTGGTCCTTCCTGTTTTCTAATGAGTTATAAGCAAGCACATAAATGCTGCAGAGACAAACTATAGTTTATCATTTGCTAAATCAACTATAATTCTTGGCAGCATATAGGCTGACAGAAAGTGTTGTTTTTTTGATTTTTAATCAATGTAAAATAGAAAAGATATGAAATTGCAGCAATAAAAGTGAGTCCGCTTTTTAACAGAAACGATAAATACTGAACATTTATCGCTGAAGATTGAAATTCGATGAAACGGGAATTATTATAAACCTGATTTTATCGATATATCCTGAATTTAAACTTTCCGTTTATAATGTTTTTCAAAAAGTCCGCTGGGTTTGAACCACAGGATAATTACAATGATTGCAAATGAAACCACAGTTTCGAACTCTGATGACACATAGAAACCGAAGAATTTCTCGATTATACCGAGAATTAAACCGCCGCCTATGGAACCTATGAGGCTTGTCATGCCTCCCAGTACAGCTGCTGCAAAACCCTTTAACAGCGAAGCAAGCATAAGGTTTGCGTCAAGGCCGGTTGCAGTTCCGGGAACCAGAAGCATTGCTGCAATGGCTCCAACCACTGAGCTCAGCGCCCATGTTACAGACATGATGCGGTTTGTGCGGATTCCGTTGATTCTGGCAGCGAGCTGGTTCTGCTGAGTTGCTTTCATTGCTATTCCGAGATTTGTATATTTAAAAAATAAGAACAGGGATATGATTAGAAAACTGCTCGTTATTATCATAATGATACCCACGTGGCCCATGGACACACCGCCTGCGTTAAACACACCGTCGCGCGATATCGGGATCGGATCAAATGATGAAGGGAAAAGTTTCTGTTCTGCTCCAAATTTCCATCCTGCTATTCCGTAAAGCATTCTTTCAAATCCGAGTGTAATAAGAATCAGATTGAGTACATTCGGTTCTTTAGCTCTTCGCAGAAAAACAAATTCAAATATTACTGCAATTATTATTGAAAAGGCAAGTGCACCCAGAAATGATACAGGGAATTTGAATCCGTATTTTTCCATAAGATAATAGGCTACGAAGGTCGAGATCATGCCCATGTTTCCCTGTGCGAAATTCGGCACTTCAGATGTTTTATATATGATTACCATGGCCAGCGCAATAAGCGCATAAAGAGACCCGATTGAAATGCCGTCAAATAGCAGTTGTAGAGCAATCATAGTTTCTCCTTATTCCCTTAAAATGGCCAGGTTTTCCAGTATTTTTTAATTCTGATCCAGAAACCGTAAATACCCAGCGGTTCAATTATAACTATGAGCATGAGTATCAGTCCGAAAATAATAAAGCTTACTCCGCCCAGTCCTGTCATGTCCATAAATGATTTGCTGAAATCGACCAGAAGCGGTCCGAAGAAGGGGATGTCGGAAATAGCTTCTTTTTTCAGGTTAGTATTTAAAAAAACAACAACAATAGCTCCGAAGATCGGACCGGGAATGGAGCCGATGCCTCCAACCACCACCATTGCAAGAAAAAGTATTGAGAGTATGAAATCAAATGAATCAGGGCTGATAAATCCGATCCACATGGAGTATAGACCCCCTGCAATGCCTGCGTAAAATGCGCTCACTGCAAAGGACATGGTCTTGTAGAATGTAAGATTTATTCCCATGGTTTCAGCAGCTATATCATCATCACGTATGGCAATGAATGCGCGTCCCACCCGCGTTTTGGAAATGTTGCGCGCCATTATCGTCATGAAAACCATGACAGGTATAATGATAAAATAAAGGTTTACATCACGGCCGGCATTTTTTGTAAAAAGTCCTGTTTCAGCGAGGAATCCCGAGATGAAAGTTACTTCCGGAACATTAAAACCCATTCTTCCGCCAAAAATCTGAAAGCGGCCCAGAATCTGAATTATAGCCATACCGAAACCCAGCGTGGCTATTGCCAGATAAGGTCCCTCCAGTTTGAGAGAGGGGAGCCCGAGAATGAAACCGAAGACAGCCGCAATAAGAGCTGCGATAATTAAAACAATCGGGAAGGGTATGATGGGAATCCATTTTAAAAGCAAAGCTGTTGCATATGCTCCAATAGCAAAAAAACCTGCATGTCCCAGGGATATCTGACCTGTGAATCCAACAAGAATATTTAATCCGATTGCTACAATAATATTTATAGCATAATAATTAAGATCACTTATTAAATAGCCCGGTACAATAAAGGGAAGAGCTGCAAGGACAATAATCATTAATGAAAGCCAGAAGATTTTTGTTTTACTGTCCAGAAGCTGAATATCTTCATAATAATCGCGTTTCATGTCCATAGGCTCTTCCCTTTGATAAATTATTCTAAACTAAAGTCATTATATGCTTTAACATACGGCTGATAATTATCTGCCTTCCATCTTCAGTAATTCTTTCATATCGATATCAGGTGTGTACCAGTCTGTGAGATCAATGTCTCCGGTATAGTCATCAGTAACACTTCTGGCAAGATAAACAGCATTAGTCCCCTGATGCTGATCAGGCCCGAAAGTAACCTTTCCTCCGGTTCCCTGAAAATCTTTTATCGATTCCATGGCCTTGATGAAATTTTCCTGTGTCAGCTCTTTGCCGCTTCTCCTGAGAGCTTCAACCATCGGCTCAGCAAAGAGGAAGCCTGCCAGAAAGAATGTTCCCCAGCGCTCGTTAGGTGCGTATTTTTTCTGCGCAGCGCGGTATTTTACCATAAGAGGGTGATTTGACATAGGGTTTGCATAGAAGCGTGCAACTATTACGTCCTTCCATAGCCCTTTGGTAATCTTGAACATAATCGGATTGTCGCTGAGCGTACTGCTTGCCATGAACTGAGGTTTGAATCCTATCTTGGCAGCTGTACCTACAATAATAGCTCCATGTTTCGGAAGTACAAAAAGAAGAACAACTTCTGCACCGGAGGTTTTTAATTTAAGACCCTGGGAACTCAGGTCGGTATCTGCAACTTCTGAAGATACTTTTTCCACCAGTTTCAGGTTGTGCTTTTTCAGGGCATATTCAGCTCCGTGCAGACCAAGTTTGCCGTAATCGTCGTTCTGATAAAATATTGCAATCTTGGTTTTTTTTAATGTATTTACTGCATAGTCAACCATTGCAGCTGCTTCATGGCTGTATAGCGGATATGATCCGAACAGATACTTGCTTGTAGGATAGCACCAGTTTGATGATCCTGCAGACGGGGAAGTCCATGGTATCCCGTTGTCAGCAAGGTATTTTTTGACTGCCATGCCGGGTGATGATCCTACTCCGCCAACAAAAGCAAATACACCTTCACCTTCAACGAGTTTCTTGACTTCAGCCTTTGTCTGTGCAGGCTGATATGCATCGTCTCTGAGAAAATAAACTATTTTCCTGCCGTTAATTCCGCCTTCGTCATTAATCATTTTAAAATAACATTCCGTTCCACGGCCGACTGCACCCCAGAGTGCTGCCGGTCCTGTCTGCGGTCCCCACTGCGCGATTTTTATCTCAGTATCCGTAATGCCCGGTTTAGCTTTCTTGCATCCGCTAAAAGCTGCAGCAATAAAAATAACAGATACAAAGATAATAAAAAGTCTTTTAGTCATCAATAAGCCTCCTTAAATTAAATTATGCGCATACTAAAGCGATAAAAGATTTTGAGCTAAAACTGAAAGAATACTAATAAAAAATATATAATGTATGCTGCATTGAAACAGATCAAGTCAGCGGTACATTTCATTTATAAGGTCTTTGTACTTTTCATTTATAAATTTCCGTTTCACTTTCATCGTAGGCGTCACATCGCCCTCTTCTTCATAAAGTTTATGCGGCAGAATGGCAAATTTTTTGATCTGTTCAACTCGTGATAGCTCGCTGTTGGCTTTGTCAATCTCCTGCTGAATGAGATTATTAATCGCGGAATTTTTTGCCAGATCGCTGTAGTAGCTGTACTGTATTTTATTATCCTGCGCATATTTTACCACGTTGTCCTCATCGAGAACAATAATTGCAGTAATATAGCTTCGCCTGTCGCCGATAACTATGGCATCATTGATGTATGGGCTGAATACAAGCTTGCCTTCAATGTACTGAGGTGTAATATTTTTGCCGCTTGCATTAATTATAATATCCTTCAGCCTGCCTGTTATTATGACACGGCCGTCATCATCAAGCATGCCCACGTCGCCGGAGTGGAGCCATCCGTCCCTCAGAGTTGTTGCAGTTGTTTCCGGGTCCTTGTAATACCCGCTGAATACACCCGGAGAACGCACCAGAATTTCCCCATCATCACCGATCCGTACTTCAACTCCATTTAGCGGTGGTCCCACTGTCCCGATTTTCGCGTTTTCAGGAATGTTCACAGCAGTGACTCCTGTTCCTTCAGTCTGTCCGTAACCTTCCAGGAGACGTACTCCTATGATGTTGAAAAAAGTAAGAACACCGGGTGAGATCGGGGCTGCTCCGGAATATGCAAGACGCATGCGCTCAAATCCCAGCCGTTCCCTGAGTTTTCTGAATACTGCAAAATATAATAAACTGTAAAGAATTGAAATATATACAGGTATTGGTCTGCGCTCTTCCAGAAGGTTGATATATCTTGTCCCGATTGACATTGCTGTCTTGAAAAAAATTCGTTTAAGAAGAGTCGCATCGGACATTTTAATAACTACCGAGGAATAATACTTTTCCCATATTCGGGGGACTGCATATCCAATAGTGGGGGATATCTCCCTCATATTATCAGTGATGGTATCCAGATTCTCAACAAAATTAACAGTATAACCATGACGCACGTGTACAAAAACTGTCATCATATGTTCGAAAATGTGGCACAGTGGGAGAAAAGACAGCACTTCTTCTTTGTCATTGATATTATTATTTAACGCCATGGCTTCGCCTATCCAAACAGCGTTTTTGTGAGTCAGTATAGCTCCCTTAGGCCTTCCTGTTGTTCCGGAAGTATAAATAAACAGGGCATTATCCTGGGGAGTAATTGAATCAATACTTTCCGGAATGAGTCTGGAATTTTCGCTGTCCAGCTTTTTACCGATTTCAAGGACTTCATCAAATGTCATGAGCTTAGGATCTTTGAAACCGCGCAGGCCTTTCAGATCCCATACAATAGCTTTTTCCAGAAGAGGCGCGTTGTCTTTGAACTGCAGCCATTTGTCA
Organism: uncultured Leptospirales bacterium; assembly: GCA_964392365.1. Classification (GTDB taxonomy): domain Bacteria; phylum Spirochaetota; class UBA4802; order UBA4802; family UBA5550; genus CAYMPH01. The sequence goes on along the minus strand of CAYMPH010000005.1, from coordinate 223,945 downwards.
AGCTGCTCCTCGTTTTCCATAAAGAAAAATTTTGAATCGGAATGATTTATCACATATTGGCACTGGTCCCAGGCATTTGTTGCATAAACTCCAACAGTTGCACCTCCGGCCAGGAGCACACCCATGTTTGCAAAGACCCATTCAGGACAGTTGTCTCCTATAATGGCAACCCGGTCACCCTTCTTAAGCCCCATGCTGATCAGCGCCTGGGCTATATACCTTGAATTTTTGTAATAATCATTCCATGATATATCACGCCATATTCCAAATTCCTTATGACGCAAAGCAACGCGGTCGCCGTAAAGGTTAACTGAATTCATGAATACGCGTGGAACAGTATCCATTGTCATGAAAAGTCCCCCCTGATTATATGTATTAAAGAAGTAAAAAGATCCGGAAGATATTTGCCTGATTCTGTATTACTATCAGCGCCATCCTTTTTTACGCTTCCAGCGCTGGTAGCCTTTAACAGACACATCAGATTTAATGCCTAAATAAAATTCCTGCACATCTTTGTTTTTCATAAGCTCTTCAGCAGTTCCTGCCATGACAAAGCGTCCGTTTTCCAGCACATACCCGTAATCGGAAATGGACAAAGCCATTCGCGCGTTCTGCTCCACAAGCAGAATTGTAACGCCATCGTCTTTGTTTATACTTTTTATGATATTAAAGATTGTTTTTACAAGAAGCGGAGACAAGCCGAGAGAAGGCTCGTCAAGAAAAAGCAGCTTTGGAGAATTGAGCAGAGCCCGCGCTATTGCAACCATCTGCTGCTCGCCTCCGGAAAGTGTACCTGCAAGCTGTTTCTCCCTGTCTTTGAGAACAGGAAAATAATGATAAATGCGTTCCATGTCATTACGCACACCGGCACGGTCATGCCTTATGTATGCGCCCATGAGCAGGTTTTCCTTTACAGTGAGCTCATTCCATACTTCACGTCCCTCAGGGACATATGAAATGCCTTTACGTACAATTTTTTCAGGGTCCATGAAATTTATATTTTCACCGAGGAATTCAATTGTGCCTTTGTCCGGCTGGTCATCAAGTAAGCCCATCACTGTTTTTAATGTGGTACTCTTTCCTGCTCCATTGCTGCCCAGAATGGTTGTAATGGTACCTTCTTTGATCTGCATTGATATCCCTTTGAGTGCATATACCAGTCCGTAAAATGTTTCAATATTGTTTATTTTAAGCACAGTTTTCCTCTCCCAGATAAGCCTTCAGGACTTCGGGATGTTCAGCCACTTTCAGCGGATCGCCCATGGCAATAGGTACTCCGAAATTAATGGCAAGAACAGTGTCCGATATATCCATAACCATCTTCATGTCGTGTTCTATCATAAGAATTGTTGTATCGAGTTCCTGCTGGATATCCTTTATCCAGAAAAAAAGATCCTGCTTTTCCTCGCTGTTCATACCAGCTGAAGGTTCGTCAAGAAGAAGTAACCCGGGTTCGAGCGCCAGTGCACGTGCAAGCTCTACAAGTTTCTGTTTACCATAAGGGAGGTCACCAACGAAGTGATTGCGTACTGACTGGAGCTCAAGAAGATCAATAATTTTTTCAGCTTTTTGCCGATGCTCCACTTCTTCTCTGGCTGCACTTGAACTTCTTCCGTACATAAACGCACCGCGTAAAAGTCCTGTCTCCATATGAATGTGGCGCCCGAGCATGATGTTTTCCATGGCAGTCATCCGCGCGAAGAGTTCAATGTTCTGAAAAGTTCTGGCAATTCCGCGTTTCGCGATCACGTGAGGCTTTAACTTGCTGATGCATTCATTTTTAAAATAAATTGAGCCGCTATCCGGGCTGTATATTCCGCTGATTGCATTAAAAATTGTGGTTTTTCCTGCGCCGTTGGGTCCTATGATTGCAAAGATGCTGCCCTTGGGAATCTCAAAGGAAACGGAGTTGACTGCGATTATTCCGCCGAAACGGACTACAAGATTTTCGATCTTTAATAGTGTTTCCATGGATAACTCGATAAATTTATTTTTTTTAAAAATGCCTATTTTCTGAACAGACTGCTTTTATATGAACAAAAAGACTTGGAATGTAAAATATAAGAAAATAAATGAATTTTTGAATGAAATATATCTGTTAATAGCGTATTATTCGACCTTGTATAATGGCTATAATGCAATAATAAATGTTTTGTCAAGAAGTTTTTAAAGTATCCGTTACAAATTTATAAAAAATAAATTTGTGAAATATTTTATTAGCATATATTGATGCATATTCAAAGAATCATCAGAATTATTACTATTCAATGATAAGACATAATAGCCACATGCAAACTCAAAACAGAATTATTCTATGATTCCGGAAATAATCCGCATTAATAAATAACTTGCTATTAATATAATGATAAGATATGAATTGTTTAGAAGTTCATTATCTTATTTAATCAATAATTCATATGAAATGAACACCACAATTTACATATTAGGAATAGTTCTCCAGGCTCTGGCATCAGTCATAGCCCTTGTAGAGGTGCGCCGGGCTCCGCGCAAGCTTCCATGGCTTCTGATTTCCCTGTCGTCTCTTCTGATTGTTATACGCCGCGCATCAACGCTTGATCAGTTTATTAGTTCCGGCCGTGAACTTGCTACTGCTGAAGTACTGACTCTTGTTATATCCCTTCTGTTTTTTCTAGGTGTTATATTAATGACACGCATGTTCAGCGATTTCAGGGATGACCATGAAATTCTTAAAAAAAGCGAGGAACGTTATATCACTGCACTTCGAGGAGCAAAAGACGGATTGTGGGATTGGGATTTAGACAGCAACAAGATTCTCTATTCTTATGGATGGAAATCAATGCTTGGATATGATGAAGATGACAGCACCAATAATCTTTCTGAATGGGAAAAGTTTGTTCATCCGGAAGACCATAAGAAACTGATAACTGAGACTCAGAATTTCATTAAGGGAAGAAGAAAAACCCTTAAGCTTGAGTTGAGGATGAAACACAAGGATGGGAATTGGATCCATGTTCTTTCCCGCGGTGAAATACTGCGCGGCAGGAATAATCAGGCTCAGAGAATTATAGGAACACATGTTGATATCACAGAGCGTAAATTTGTTGAAGAAGCTATGAAAAAACTTTCACGATATTCACGCAACCTGATTGAAGCAAGCCTGGATCCTCTTGTAACGATCAGCTCTTCGGGGAAAATAACTGATGTAAATGCCGCGTCTGAAAAGGCCACTGGAATTTCACGTGAAAAATTAATCGGCAGCGATTTTTCAGATTGTTTCACTGATCCTGCAAAAGCAAGGGAAGGCTGCAGGGAGGCGTTTGTTAAAGGATTTGTCAGGGACTATCCTCTTTCAATCCGGAATATCAACGGCCAGATAACAGACGTTCTGTATAATGCCTCACTATATAAAAATGAAGACGGTTCAGTGGAAGGATTATTCGCTGCAGCAAGAGATGTAACTGATCTTAAAAAGGTTGAGATAGAATTAAAAAGATCCAGTGATATGCTTAAGTCTCTCTGGAATATAGCCTCAATTTCTGAAGCGGATATTAAAACTATTTGCGATTATATCCTTATAGAAATAGTGAAAATGACTTCAAGCAGATATGGTTTTTACGGATTTATAAATGAAGATGAATCAGTAATGACTATTTATTCATGGTCTGGCGATGCTATGAAGGATTGTTCCATGGTGGATAAACCGATGGAGTATAAAATCAGCGAATCCGGAATATGGGCGGAAGCAGTTCGAATGCGCAAACCGTTTATATTAAATAAATATACAGCTGATCATTCTGCAAAAAAAGGATACCCGTCAGGGCATGTCCCTCTAAGCAGGCTTATGGTGCTGCCGGTTTTTTCACAGGGGAAAATTGTATCTGTAGCAGCTGTTGCAAACAAGCTTGCCGATTATAATGAAAGCGATATTTTTAATGTCGAATCATTTATGACAAATATTCAAATTGTTATTGACCGTAAATTTGCTGAGGAAAAAGTAAATTCTCTGCTTCTTGAAAAAGAACATCTTCTAAAAGAGGTTCATCACCGGATCAAGAATAATATGAATACAATTGTTGGAATTCTCATGCTTCATGCGGAAACTCTTAAAAATCCGGAAGCTGTTTCTGCAATAAATGAAGCTGAAAACAGAGTTAGAAGCATGATGATTCTGTATGATAAATTATACCGCAGCTCTGATTTTAAAGAAATGTCTGCTAATCAGTATTTTCCTGCTCTGATAAATGAAATCACTTCAAATTTTCCCAATAAAGATAAAGTGATTTTAAAAATGGAAATTGATGATTTTATTCTTACAATAAAAGTTATTTTTCCGCTTGGAATCCTTATCAATGAGCTGCTTTCAAATATTATGAAATATGCTTTTACAGGAAAAGAAAGCGGACTGATTTTTATCTCGGCAAAAAAAAACGATAACCATATTGAATTTATAATTGAAGACAACGGAATAGGAATTCCTGAAAATGTTACAATTGAGAACTCAAAAGGTTTTGGCCTTCAGCTTGTTGGTATGCTGACGAGCGATATAAAAGGAAATGTTAAGATTGAAAGGAATAAAGGAACAAAATTTATAATTGATTTTGATTTGTAAAAAATTGATAAGGCAATCCTCTTTTAAATATTTTTATGAATTCCATCCCATAACAATAAATTTTTTTAATGAGATATGATGATTATTAAAAATGCCCGTGAAATAGCTGAAAAGCACTCATCTGAAAAAATTGTGCTCATTGCAAGCAGAAGAACTGATATGCCCAGATTTTATACTGATGAAATAATTACCGGCCTAAAGGATGGCGCATTCCATCCCCAGGGACTGATGCAGAAAATGTGGCGTCTTGAGTTTCAGCCGGAAGATATTCACAGCATAGGACTCTGGAGCCAGGATTTCGGTTCATGGATTGCTGAAAGAAAAAAAATCGCAGGATACGGATATAAATTCTGGTACAGATTCACAATTCTGCCGGATGATCCTGTGTGCAAACCGAAAGCGCCATGTGTTGATGAACAGCTATTGCAGCTTGAGAAACTTTGCGAACAGGATGGCCCTGAAACAATTTCCGTTTTTGCAGATCCCATTATGAAATACAGACTTTCAGGTAAAAGTGAATGGAAATATAATTTTTCTGCAGATTCATTGAAGCCTGTATTTAAAAAGCTAAAAGAGCTCGGTTTATCAGATTTATCTCTCAGTGTAATTGATTATTACGGCAAAGTAAAAAAAAGAGCCGAACGATCCGGTGTGGAATTTTTTTATCCGGATGACAGGACAGAAGACGGAAAAGCAGAAATTAGAAATATGATGCAGGTATTTCATGAAGCTGCTGCTGTTTACGGTGTTAAAATTAAAACCTGCTGTGAAAAATTTATTTCTGATGCGGGACTTTCTGAAGCGGGATCCTGTGTAAACGGTAAAAGATTAAATGAAATTTTCGGACCAGGTGCAAGCGTTAAAACTGATTCAGGTCAGAGAAAAAAATTCGGATGCGGCTGCACCTGTTCTGTTGATATCGGAAGATATATTGAATACGGAACCTGGTCGCATCACTGCGGACATGATTGTCCGCAGTGTTACGCAAGGAAGTAGATTATGGCTGAGCCTGAAGCTCCTTGAAAGCTTCTATAACCTCGCCGATTTTCTCTGAAGCATTATTTTTCTGTTCCTGGGTTGTAATATCATTGTGCAGGGTAATCATGAATTTTTCAGTTGATGTTTTTAACAGTTCGCCTTTTTTCCTGTAATATTCCGGCATGTCATTTATTGATGAAAAGAAATATTTATTTACGAGATCTTCAATTTCTTTGTTGCTTTTACGGTTTTCCAGAACATATAAAAAATTATCTATTCTTTCTTTATTGTATTTTGAGCTCTCTGCTGAAATTTCAGGCAGCTGCATCGCAAGTTTTTTAATTTTATCTTTCTGTTCGTCTGAAAAATCGCCATATACATAATTCATCATTTTCATCAATCCCTCAAAGGATTTTTCAAGCTGCTCCTGCTTTGGTTTTAATGATTCCTCTTCCTGTTTTTTCCTTCTTTCTTCTATTTTTATCTTAATATTTGCTATCTGTTTTTTATCCAGAGAGTATATCATCTCCATAATATCCGGATAAATTTTCTTAAAGAGAATCACCTGATGTTTTTCAAAACTTTTTTCCGCCCAGAGAACATCCGCTATAGTAATTTTTCCGGACATTTTAGGTTTGAGATCAGAAAGAATCTTTATGTAATTTTTAAATCCTTCTTTTCTTATCCAGTAAAGGTGTTTTGCAATAACGCTTTTTAATACTTCACTTTGACCTGCTTCCAGTTTTAAATAGCGGTTAATCATAAAATGCATAACTGTGTCTATGTTGTTGTATGCCATCTTTATTGTTGTTCTTCCACATGAAGATAACATAACCGATATTAATAAAATTGAAATTATTGAAATAATCTTTTTCATGAATATCCCCCTTTTTATTTTTTTACGGGCATAGGGATTATTGCGGAAACTTTTTTAATTCTTTCATTAAACAAAGGTCTTCTTAAAATCATTCTGTCTTCAATCAGCGGGATGCTGATAAAATTAAAAAGCCCGGTAATCAGAACAGCACCTATAATGCTCCACCACCATGTGAAATCCGCAGCAAGTCCAAAAATAAAAATTCCCCACCAGAATGAAATTTCACCGAAATAGTTCGGATGTCGGGAATATTTCCATAATTTATCTTCCATAATGTCTTCAGGTTTTCTCGGGGATTTCTGAAATTTTCTAAGCTGCAGATCTGATAATGCTTCAACAGCAATTGCAGAGGCTGTAATGATAACTGCTAAGAGATCAAGTATTCCCAAGGAACTTCCGGAACTTACTGCAGGCAGTAATGGAATGCACGCAATAAAAACAAGAACTGTCGGCATCAGGTGAAATCCCAGGAAGCTTGTGATCCAGTATGTTGTCGGATTTTTTTTCCTGATATCAGCATAACGCCAGTCTTCATGCGTGAATCCCTGCCACTGGCTTGCCCAGTTCCATGTAAGCCTGATTGCCCATGCAAAAACAAGAACTATCACTATAACAGCCCTTGCGCTTAATGTTCCATGTATAATCTGTGATGATGCAAAATATAAAACAATAGCCGGAGGTGCTGCGCTCCAGTACGGATCATAAAAACTGGAATTGTTGAAAAAGAAGCTGAAATAAAAAATTATCGCTGTTGCAGCAATGTCCATAATTGCAGCAGTAAATAAAGTCCTGCCTGTTTCAGCAATGCTTCCTATAAAAAATGCGGCAATTACCGCTGCAGCATAAGCTGCAAAACATAGAATGAAAGATTTTATAAGTGAAATATTTTTCTCAGACATTTTGATTATCCTTATTAATTAAATTTAAATAATTAAATTAAAAATAATTATATTGCAATGGGTAAAACAGTCAAATATTTATTGTTGAATTTATATTTATTTTTTTTGAATTTTTTAAAAGCATGGAACACGGATGACACGGATAAAATATGATTTTTTCAATTTTTTATTATTTATCCGTGATCATCATAATAATCCGTGTCATCCGTGTTCTATTATATTTTTATGTAATTACTGAAGATATTATAATAATATTTCAAAATATTATTGACATTATGGTATCTGTTATTTTATGTAAATTTATTAAATAACAGGAATGGCTTAAAAGCAGCAATGAAAAACTACATCATGAATATGCTCCTACTCGGCCTTTTAACAGGTCTGCAGAATGCAGGTCATGTTTCGTGATGCCTTAAATTTATAAAATGAAAATATAAAGGCCGTCACGAAATGACGGCCTTTTTTATTGTATAACAATATTATTTATTATGGAGATCAGATATGAAAAAGGACAGAATTTTTATTTTTGACACAACACTCCGGGACGGAGAGCAGTCCCCCGGATTCAGTATGAATATAGAAGAGAAACTCATTTTCGCAGAACAGCTCGTAAGGCTCGGTGTTGATACGATTGAAGCGGGTTTTCCTGTTATATCCGACGGCGATTTTGAAGCAGTTAATAAAATTGCAAAAAAAGTTAAAGGCGTTCAGGTTGCGGGGCTTGCCAGAGCCGTAATGAAGGATATTGAATCAGCAGCTAAAGCACTTGAGCCGGCAGAAAATCCGAGAATACATACGTTCATATCTAGCTCGGATATTCATATTATACACCAGTTCAAGAAAACAAGGGAAGAGACCCTTGAACTTGCAATTGAAGCTGTAAAAAAAGCAAAATCTTATTTTGATAATATTGAATTTTCAGCCATGGATGCCACGAGAAGCGATCTTGCGTATCTCGCGAAAATGGTGGAGGAGGTAATATCAGCAGGCGCTACAACTGTGAATATTCCGGATACAGTGGGTTACACGATCCCTTCGGAATTCAGTAAAATTATCAGGTATCTGTTTGATAATGTAAAAAATATAAATGACGCTGTTATTTCGGTTCACTGCCACAATGACCTTGGTCTTGCTGTTGCGAATTCTCTTGCTGCTGTTGAAGCAGGAGCGCGTCAGGTTGAATGCACAATTAACGGTATAGGAGAAAGGGCAGGCAACACTGCTATGGAAGAGATTGTAATGGCAATAAAAACGAGAAGTGATATTTTCAATATAACATCATCGATCAATACAAAGCAGATAATCGGAATTAGCAAACTTTTAACAAATATAACAGGTGTATCAGTTCAGCCGAATAAGGCGATTGTCGGAGATAACGCCTTTGCTCACGAATCCGGAATTCATCAGGATGGGGTGTTGAAGCATTCAAACACTTATGAAATCATGAAACCGGAAGATGTTGGAATAACAAAATCAAAGATTATTCTTGGAAAACATTCAGGACGCCATGCTGTTGTTGAAAGGCTCAAAATTCTCGGATTTAATCTGGCTGAACAGGAGCTGGACCGTTTTTTTAAATATTTCAAGGAACTTGCAGACAGGAAAAAGCAGGTGCACGATGAGGATCTGATTGCGTTAATCGGAGAATCGATGTATAAGGAAGAAGTTAAAAGAAGATACAAGGTTGTAAATATACAGATTTCAACAGGTATGTATTCGCCTCCAATGACAATGGTGACTATCCTTGATCACGATGAAAATAAAAAGGAAATTTTTGAAGTTGCGCATGGAAACGGCGGTGTTGATGCAGGAGTGAACGCGATTAAAAAAATCACCGGGTCAACTGCGTATATCAAGTCATTCAATCTTGTAGCAATCACAGGCGGATCGGACGCACTTTCTGAAGTTTCAGTAACTGTTGTTGAGGAATTTAACGGAATAGAGCTCAAGGTTTTCGGAACCGGAGTTAATCTGGATATTTCTGTAGCCGGAATTCTTTCATTTGTTGATGCAATCAACAAGCTTGAGTATAGAAAAAAAATCGGGGTTATTCACGATATGGTTAATAATGTATCTCTGTGAATAAAAAATAATTCATTGACATATGGAAAATGTTTTTAAATAAAATTATTCTATAAGCACAGTCATTTAGATTGATATTAATATATAAGGATTCATTATGTACTGGGATAAAGAAATTGAAACTGCGGATAGAAAAACAATAAGAGATATTCAGCTGAATAAACTGAAGAAAAGCCTGGATCTTGCATCGGGAACTCCATATTACAAAAAAATCTGGAAAGAGCAGGGAGTTGATGTTTCAAAAATTACGAGCCTTGACCATTTAAAAGATCTTCCGTTTACTTCTAAAAATGATTTAAGACTCAGTTATCCGGATGGGATGGTTTCTGTTGAAAAAAGCGAAATAGTGCGCATGCATGCATCTTCAGGAACAACAGGAAAAGCCACTGTAATATTCTATACTGCAAAAGATATTTCTGCCTGGGCTGATCAGGTTGCAAGAAGCATGATGGCAACAGGCACAACTAAAAATGATGTATTCCAGAATATGATGGGTTACGGTTTATTCACAGGTGGTCTTGGTCTTCATTATGGCGCAGAACGACTCGGTTGTCTTGTAATTCCGTCATCATCAGGAAACAGCTTGAGACAGATAGATCTGATGCAGGATTTTTTTACAACAGTTATACACATTACACCGAGTTACGCTCTTCATCTTGTTGAGGTCATTCAGGAAGGCGGGTTGAATCCTCATAATCTGACAGTTAAGAAAGCATATCTTGGAGCCGAGCCATATTCAGAATCAACTAAGCTTAAAATTGAAGAGCAGTGGGGATTGGATGCGTATAATTCATACGGTCTTTCTGAAATGAACGGCCCTGGAGTTGCTTTTGAGTGTGTTCATAAAAACGGAATGCATCTATGGGAAGATTACTATATTCCTGAAACTATCAATCCGCAAACAGGCGAGCCTCTCCCGGATGGAGAAGAGGGTGAACTCGTGCTTACTCATATAAACAGGGAAGCGCTGCCCATAATCCGGTACAGAACCCGTGATCTTACAAGAATTATTCCGGAACAGTGCGAATGCGGAAGAACACACCGCAGAATAGAAAGAATCAAGGGACGCACTGATGATATGTTTATTATCGGCGGGGTGAATATATTCCCTTCGCAGATAGAATCTGTTCTAATGAACATTCCTGAGGTTGGAAACAACTACCAGATAAATCTTGAAAGGGAAAATAATCTGGATAAGCTTCATGTCAAGGTTGAGCTTTATTCCAAAATGTTCTCGGGAGATATGAAACAGCTGAAGGCAATAAAAGATAAAATTGTAAATGAACTAAGGGCAATAATAATAATAACAGCACGCATAGAGCTTGTTGAGCAGGGTTCTCTGCCTCCAAGCACAGGCAAGGCAGTGCGGGTAATAGATAACAGAAAACTTTAAGGAGGTTCATCATGCCGCATCAGGTTTCGGTATTCGCTGAAAACAGGCCGGGAAAGATAAACAGGATTACTGCTGTTCTTGAAAAGCATAATATAAATATCAGGGCAATCACTATTTCGGATTCAGGTGATTACGGGATTATAAAGCTGCTTCTCGATAAACCGCAGGAAGGGTGCGATAAGCTTAAGGAAGAAGGAATATCTGCAACTCTAAAAGGAATTGTGGCAGTTAAAATTGATGACAAGCCGGGCGGGCTTCATCGTGCCTCATCTGTACTTGCTGAAAAAAATATTAATGTTGAAGATGCTTATGGCTTTTCAATAAGAGAAAATAATGAAGCTGTTTTTGTTTTTCAGGTTGAAGATGTCCTTGCAACTGAAAAAATATTACAGGAATCCGGTTTTCCGATTTTAACAGATAAAGAGCTTTATCTGGTATGAAATTTGGCTTGAAATAAAATAAAAAATTTAATACATTAAATTAAATTACCGATTTTTTTTCATGAAATGGAAATACAAACCGGAGGAATAAATGAAAAAGCTCAATGTCTTATTTGCTGCAATTGCGCTTGTTTTAGCTGTCAATTTTAATGCTGCTGCTGAGGAAGAAGCTGCTTCAAATGAATCATCTTCATATTCTGCATTTGGTGTTGACCTTGGAATCGGTTTTTCTATGGGCCTGTTTGACAGCGAGTCGCCTTTTTTTGAATCGCAGGCACCCGGAGCTTCCAATAAGATAATAAGGGAGGATCTGGCTGCAGCAGCTATAATCTATTCTTTCAGGATAAATATTTTTATTGATTTCAGATTTACTGTTTTAGGCATATTGAGTTTCGGGGTTGAAACAGGACTTAACTGGCTTTCATATGAAGCAAAGCTAAATGGAACAAATTACAGCAGCACAACCTACTGGTTTGATATTCCGTTCAGAGGATTTGTACGCGTTGGAATTCCTGTGATTTATTTTCAGGCAATGGGAGGATATTATCTGGGTCTTTCTCCTATCTGGACATATCAGACAGCACAGGTTATTGAAAGAGGACCTGAAGTCGGCGGGAGGCTTAATATATTCGGATTTTATCTAGAAGCATTTTACATTTTTGCAGATTTAAACCCTCACACGAGAGTTGGGCTTGGATATACAGCTAAGATATTTTAAGGGCAGACATAAAAACCTGTATTTAACATAAATTATAAAATGAAAAATGCAGGTTTTCCCTTAAATGCACCAAGGCCCGGTGGAAAAAATGTATTTTTTGGAACCGGCCTTAATTTATTTTATTGAAATTTATTATTGTTATTGGTAATTTAACATATATTCAAATTATTTTTTAAACACAGGAAGGAAGAGAAATGAAACACGGATTGAATTTAATAACATATTTATTTTTATCTGTCGGGATTTTAATGTTATCCGGTTTATATTCAAGTTTAAATGCTGAATCTGTATTTATGAATGACGGTTCAATTATTGAAGGCAAGGTCATTAGAGATACGGATAAATTTATTTCCATAAAACCGCCGGCCGGTCCTGTAAGGGATATTCAAAGAAAGGACCTGATCCGGGTTCTTTACAGTGATGATTATAAGAATAAAGTCTATATATACAAGCTCGATGACAGTATGGTTGAAGGATATATTGTTTATGAAGATGCTGCAAATTATACAATCAGGGAAAACATAGCATCAAAAAATGAACTTACTATTTCTAAAGAGAAAGTAAATTATATTTCAAAGAAAAAAGTAGAACCAAAGATTGTTGAGAAAAAAGTTGAAGTTGAAAAAATTGTCGAAGTTGATAGAATCAAGGAAGTTCCTGTTGAGAAACCGGCTGAAGAGAAATACAGAGTCTTCGGTATGGACTGGGGTTTAGGGATTAATCTTCCTTTTTATGATCAAAAAGATTTTTCTTATACCGGGATGAACTGGTTTTTTACAATTGCAGGCATCAGATTAAATTTATTTTTTGATTTCAGGTTTAATATAGCTGATATTTTCAGCATGGGTGTTGAATCAGGACTGAATTTTTTTCCAAACATGCTGAAACTGTTTATATCAGCTTCTCAATATTCGAATTTATTAACCGGAAGCGGATATTTAACAGGATCAGATATTTTTCTTGATGTTCCTGTCCGGGGCTTTATCCGTGTTGGATCAAAAAGACTTTATGCGCAGATATTCGGAGGATACTATATAGGAATATTTCCAATGGCATCTTTTCTTGGGACGAATTATTTTGAAAGAGGAGGCGAGCTCGGAGGAAGAGTCTGCCTTGGAGGGTTCTATATGGAATTCAGTTATATTTTTGAAAATAAACAAGCCAATAATCTTGGTCACTTTAAAGCAGGTCTGGGATATACCGGAAGAATATTTTAAAAAACAGCAGAATTTATAATTATTAAAAGCCGTCTGATTTATCCGGGCGGCTTTTTTTATTAAATCTCATTCGGGTTTACTTCCCAGCCGCTTGCGAGTGAAAGTTTATTCAGATATTTTTGTTAAAAAAAGTTGACGATTTACAAAAAATTAAGTATTTTATTATTAGCTAAAATACTTAATAATGGAGAAAATAATGGAACATTTAACAAAGGAATCGTTTATTGAGAAAATTTTTGATTTTGAAAAAAATTCCGACTGGGTATACAAGGGCACATTGCCGAGCATAATAGACTTTTATGCAGACTGGTGCGGGCCCTGCAAAATGGTTGCGCCAGTTTTAGAAGATCTTGCAAAAGAATATGAAGGGAAACTGAATATTTTCAAAATTAATACTGAGGAGCAAAGAGAGCTGGCAGGCGCATTCGGAATTCAGAGTATTCCAAGCATACTTTTTATACCTCTTGGCGAAAAACCTCAATTGGCTGCAGGAGCATTGCCAAAGGAAACTTTTAAGGAAGTAATTCATAATTTACTAAAAGTAAATTGACATAAAATGCAATATTATAATATAAAAAGCGGTAGTTTGATATTACCGCTTTTTTTATTTGGATCCGGGATTATGAAAAATATATATAACGATTATCTTGCAGAAAAATTCCAGCACTATCTTGAAATATATAAAAATATGGTAAGCATAAACTCATGGACAGATAATAAATCCGGAGTTGAAGACCTTTCCTCGTACACAGCAGAAATTTTTCATGAATTGGGATTTAAATCTGAGAAAATTTCATCTGTTAATCCTGAATATGCAGGACACCTGATCTTAAGCTGCAGTGCTGATAAAACCGTTAAAAATAAAATCGGTTTCGTATCCCATCTTGATACTGTATTTTCTCCAGAAGAGGAAATCAGAAATGATTTTAACTGGAAAATTGAAGGCGACAGAATCTACGGTCCCGGAACAAATGATATCAAGGGCGGAACACTTGTTATTTATATGATATTGGACGCTCTAAAGAAAATTTCTCCTGAAGTTTTTAATTCAGTAAACTGGATGATTATGCTTGATGCGTCAGAGGAAACCGAATCCGATGATTTCGGGAATATCTGCAGAGATAAACTTTCCGGATCAGATGCGTGTCTGATTTATGAATCCGGAAATATTGCAGGCGATAAAATGCAGCTGGTTACGTCGAGAAAGGGCAGGGCTGTATTTAAAATAGAAACTCATGGAAAAGGTTCCCATGCAGGATCAGCGCATGAATCAGGCGCGAGTGCTCTTCTTGAAATGGCAGAGGCTGTAAAACAGGTTGAGTCTTTTACTGATTATAAAAAATCTCTAACTTTCAATACAGGTATTGTTAAAGGCGGTTCTGCTTTAAACCGCGTTCCTCATTATGCGGAAGCCTTTGTTGAGATGAGAGCTTTTTCTCCGGATGTTTTTTCCGAAGGGAAGAAAAAAATTTTAAATCTGAATGAAAAAGGAAAAGTAATAAGCGGAGACGGGAGATTCACCTGCTCAGTTTCAGCTGAACTTATAAGGGAAAACCCTGCGTGGCCGGAGAATCAGCAAACTATCAGCCTGTTAAAAATATTTGAAACTGCAGGAAGTTTAATCGGGTATAAGATAATTCCGGAAGCACGCGGCGGTTTAAGCGACGGAAATTTTCTCTGGGAACATTTCCCGGTAATTGACGGGCTTGGACCTTCAGGGGACAATTGCCACTGCTCGGAAAAATCTGCAGATGGCAATAAGGATCAGGAATACGCGAATATGTCTTCTTTTATTCCAAAGGCTCTGCTTTCAATTCATGCAATACTTGAAATTACAGGGCAGAAACAATAAGATTTCCCATTTCAACAGTTCCAATCTGTTTTTTACCCGGTGTCATTATATCTATAGTTCTGTTGCCGTCTGCCAGAACTTTTTCTATTGCCTTGAAAATTCTGTCATATGCTTCATTTAAGCCGAAACTGAATTTCAGCATCATTGCAGCAGAGAGAATCTGTGCGATCGGATTTGCTATTCCCTTACCTGCAATATCCGGTGCTGATCCTCCTGCAGGTTCATACAGCCCGAATGTCCCCTCAGATAAAGATGCTGAAGGAAGCATACCCATTGAGCCTGTAATCATTGATGCTTCGTCAGAGAGAATATCTCCGAACATGTTATCGCATAAAAGCACGTCGAACTGTTTCGGATTTTTTACGAGCTGCATTGCTGCATTATCAACATATATGTGATTAAGTTCAACGTCAGGGTATTCCTTTGCTATGTTGATTACAACCTCGCGCCACATAACCATAGTTGTAAGAACATTTGCCTTGTCCACGGAAGTTACTTTTTTATTTCTTTTTCTGGCTGATTCAAAGGCAACGCGCGTAATTCTTTCTATCTCGGGAATTGTGTAAACAAGAGTATCGAACGCCTTGTTGCCTTCGCGTCCCTTCGGCTGACCGAAATATATTCCGCCTGTAAGCTCTCTTATTATTAAAATATCAAACCCGTCGCCGATAATTTCGGATTTAAGAGGAGATGCATCCTTCAGCTCCCTGAAAATGATAGCTGGTCTCAGGTTAGCGTATAGATTAAACAGTTTTCTTAAAGGAAGAAGCGCTCCCCGCTCAGGCTGTTTTTCCGGAGGAAGCTTTTCCCATTTAGGTCCGCCAACTGAACCGAAGAGAATCGCGTCTGAAGCTCTGCAGGTATCAATAGTTGACTGAGGCAGCGCTTCGCCGTGGTTATCTATTGCAGCTCCGCCGACATCGCCGCTTGTATATTTAAATTTTATATCGTATAGGGTTGAAATTTTATCAAGAACCTTAATAGCTTCTTTCATAACTTCAGGGCCGATTCCATCACCGGCTAAAACTGCAATTTTCTTTTCTGACATGGGTTTCCTCTTTCTGTCATTCCCGCGCATACATCGACTCGGTTGGTGAGCTTGTCGAATTACAGTACAGGTGCGGGAATCTATTATTTTTAGAATATATTTGAATGCAATAAAATCGGATGGGATTTATTTGTCAATTGGAAATGTTGGTGAGGAGTTTAAATTCAGGACCCTATCCCCCGGCCCCTTTCCCCTAGTAAGGGCAAGGGGAGAGATTTAGAAAAATTGGAAACAATATAATTCCCACACGAGCCGGTTTCTTCATCTCGGCTTCGCTCGATGACCGACCGGTGAAAGGATGCATTTTATTTGAGCTGGTTTTTTTAAACCAGCGGAATAGTAGCTATTTAATGATAGCGTTTAGTGTTTATATATTATATTGTATGGATTTTTATTTTAGTTAAAGGCCTTTAGCGTCTGCGGCGATTGAGCAGGCGGAGGGGTGAAGATTCTTAAGAAGAGGGGACTACCAAGCATAGTCCCCTTTTCTTAAGATATTGCAAAACTGCACATTTGAGGTTTGAGTTACCTCGCCATTACAACCTTTCTGAACTCATTCAGAATAACTTTCCCGTCAGCTGCTCTGGCTGCATAAAATCTCACATAGTAAATACCAACGCCGATTTTTCTCGTAGCCTTGTTAGAACCATCCCAGCCGCCTTCCTTGATATTCTGTCCGCCTCTTCTAAGCTGGTTGTCGAGTAGAGTTACAACAGGCCTGCCTTTTACATCGAAAACGGAAATTGTAACATATGCGTCTTCAGTCAGATAATATGCAGGGTAGCAGATAGGATTTTCTGCGTTCATTACGTTGTTAAGTATGCGTACCGGCCATGGCTGGAAGGTTGGTTGGGAGGCGATTTGAAATCTATATTCTGCGTCCCACCAGTTGGTTGGGTTATTATATCCTTTCAGGTCTACATAACTGTAAACCGCACCATATTTAGTTCCTATAATAAATCTGATAGATGTTCCTAGAACCATTAAAACGTGATCGCTTGGAATATAGCCAGACCAGGTGTTTGGTGCTGTTTTTGAAAGAACTATAGTGTAGTAAGTTGGTGCAAATAAAATACTATCAACAGTCAATTGTCCGCCGGCAATTCCTACAGTTCCAAATTGATTTGTCGCCGGTCCTGGAACAGAACTTGTTATTACATCAGTGCTGTTATTAGCAAAGAAAATAGAGACTTCATCTGGTACAGTTCCGCCTGATACAACTGATACGCTGATTTTAATTGCTGTTTTTCTTAAAGGAAGTAATGCCGGGTCTTTACTGGTTGTTGCAGATGCTAAAAATGATGTATACGGGTATGTTGTTATTCCATCCGTAACAGTTGCTGTAACTGTACTTGCTGCTGTAGTTATAGTTCCAGTCGGCTGGTTTGATAATTGTGCCGGCTCGTTTCCAAACACATCATAGGCTGAGAAATAATATTGATAAGCAGTCAAAGGAGCGAGACTTGTTATTGTCGCTGTATTTGTGGTTATAGTTCCTAGCGCAGCTATTGTGCTTACATCAACAATATGCCATAAATCAGGTGGAAGAGCCGGCGTAACCCTTTTGTAATAAATTTTATATGATGAAAAGTCACCATTTGGAGGTACTGCTGCTGCTCCTGTTAATGTCCAGTTTAAAGTTATACTTGAAGCAGTATAAGATGTTGAATTAACCCCAAGAGCAATATTTCTGGTTGTATCATAAAATGCCAGACCAGCACCTACGTTTGGAGTTGTAGAAGGCCAGTGCAGATTGTTCCAATAAACGACTGTATTAGCTCCACCTGGAATAGGTCTGCCTGGCTGATTTATTCTTCCATACAGATTTTGTTCATTACCTGTTGCGCCTCCGCTGATATTTGTCACTTGATAAGTATGAAGAAGCGTATTACCAGCTGCCGGCGTATTGGGGTAATTATTATCAGTTCCATATACCATGCCTAATGGCAGATCTCCATATGCAGTGTTATTTGGTATTACAACATCATAATTTAAACCTTCTGTAATATCCCGAACCCTGACAGTGGTATTTCCAATGACGTTTGGGCCCGAAAGCATTTGCGCATAAACCCGGATTTGAGTTCCGGGTAAATTTCTTGCTCTGTAATATGTTCTTGAAGTTGAAACTCCTAAATTTGATGGGTTATCGATTCCTCCTCCATTAATAAACTGAACCTGGTTTATCTGAACTTCATCGCAGTTTAGTAAAAGATAATTCCCTAAGCCGGGAGATGTTGAAGAACCTCCTCCAAAAGCAGCATTCATAGTAGCTGTAACTCTCCAGTTGTTAGATCCCAGCCCGGTTACTGTTGCTCCTGGGACAATAAATGAAAAACTCGTACTTGCTGCTGCTGGCGTAAATGTTATACCAGAAGCAACTCCATTCAATAACAAAGAAAGATTTGTTCCTGCGCTGGATGTCATGTTATTTGTTATATTATTTATATCATCTGCAATACCTGCACCAGGTACATTATATACTATTCTGCCAGTGACATTGAAACCGGTATGATACTGATTTACATATCCGCCAGCTGCAACCCCATCCTGGGCAAAATTTAAAACTTTTATTGAAGAACTTACGCCATAAGAAACATTTTGTGTAGTTGTTAAAGAATTATTTGCTGGATTGTTTGATTCTGCTCTTGCAGTTATTGGAGTTATTGCAGCCCAGACAGTTCCAGGTGTGTTCCACTGAAATTGAATTGGAAATCTTACTGTAAAATTATTCATGGTGCCGGCTATAATTGTTGCTCCTGCTCCGCAGTTAACATTTCCTGAAACAATTTGTGTTGTAAATGCAGGGCCGGCAAGAAATGTATGTATTCTCACAACAATATTCGAAGCCCCAAGAGGAGTTCCAGAAGGAATAGTTAATCTGACTTCTACAAAATCAGTCCAAGCAGTAACATCCGGGTCAATAACCTGTATATCAAAATTGTATGTTCTGCCTGCAAGATAATAACCAAGCCCGGTTGAAAGATTTGTCGGATTCGCCGGTGTCAGAATTATAGAATTTATTGTGCTCCTGGTGATATTCGGTTTTATAAGAATAGTTAAAATCAGAAGCAATATTACGGTATTCAGTTTTTTCATATTTTTTTCAGGCACCTTTGCAGATATTATATAATAAATCAAAATCAGATGTCAATTTATCTTTTAATCCTGAATGGCCAAAAAGGTCATTTTTTTTGAAATTTCCCTCTTTTTTTGATTGATATTAATACATTTGTTGCATATTTTAATATAAATACAGGTATATATAATATCAAGAAAAAATATACCGATATTAGAGATATGTTAAATAAAAAAATATATAAAATCCAAACAAATCCGGGAAAATGGTACTATTTTAACATTTCAGGTATAAAATATTTCTTAGAGCATTTTTTTGCCATGAAATTGAAAAATTCAATGAAATTTTTAGTCGTATTATCTTTATTTATTGTTTCCTGTTCGCAGGTATCTCCCACAGTAAATCCGTCAGATATTATAAGCAGCTATTTCAGTACTCCTCCCGGAACAGTTTTAATGCAATCAACTTATAATTATCCTGCAAATGCAGATACAGGGATACCTCTAAATGCAAATATTGTTCTTGTTTTTTCAAAAAATGTAAATTCAGGGACTGTTGCTGCAAATATTCAAATAAATGCCGGTGCAAAAACTTATGCTTCATCAGTTTCTAATAATATTGTTACTTTAACTCCAACAGGCGGTTTGACTTATGGAGCTTCATATACTGTAGCAGTTGCAACTGGTTTGCAGGCTAGTGATGGTCAGTCTTTAAGTGCAGCATTAAATTTTACTTTTACTGCAGTCACAACTAATTCTCCGGTTGCTCCTGTGGTTCTTACCGGAACAAGAAATCCAGTCAATGGTGCTACCGGTGTGAGCAGGTCTTTATCTTATGTTGAGGTTACCTTTTCAAAACCGGTAACCAATGTTACAACAACAACTTTTACAATCGTTCCTGCTGTAGCAGGTTGCACAGTTACTAATCCTTCAGGAAATACATGGAGATTGAATTTCGGGGCGGCTTTAGCTTATTCCCCTCCAAACTATACAGTTTCTTTGTCAAACCTTATTATTGATACTGCTTTGCCGACAGCAAATGCAATAACAGCTCATTCATGGAACTTTACAACAGATGTTAATCCAGGTACAGGTAATCCTTCATCTATAAGCAATGTTGCAGTTTTATCAGTAACTAATACTACTGCTGTTATAGCATTTAATACAAATCGTCCGGCAGTGCGAGCTAATACTTACCTGCAGTATGGAATTACTCCAGCACTTGGAACCGATTCTGCACATGAAAATACCTGGGATTGGGATACCTGCGGACAGGCAAGTCATACAGATCATGGTTTTAATCTGAATCCTCCACTGGTTCATAATACCCTGTATTATTTCAGAGCCTGCGTTGATGTTGCCGGTACTTGCGATGTTGCTTCTCCGGTATATTCTTTTTTTACAAGAACTGATACAGCAGCCGGCGGCGGCGGGAAAGTTTTATCAAATGCGAATAATAATCAGCTAAGTATTAAAATCGTGCAAATTGATGATGGTTCATCTTATGTTTTCTGGAATGATAATAATGCAAATATTAAGGGCCAATTTTTTAATAATGCTGGGGCTCAACAATGGGCTGCGAATGGTGTTACAGTAAATTCTGCATCAAATGTTACTCAGATTGAAGGAATAAAAGTATGGAATAATGCTGCCGGAGCTATTTCATATCAGACTGTAATTGTTTATAAAGATTCAAGTGATAATCTATATGCGAAAAGAATATATAATACTGGAGCTACTTTTGCAAATAATGCAGGTTGGGTTGGCGGAGAAAAGGATTTAACAACAACAGTTAAAACCGGTTCTACATATTCATTAGCGAGAGTTCATCTTCAGCCAACAGTTCAGACTGCGGGTACTGCAACCATCCCTGGCGGAGGTTCGCTTGCAGATCTTCTTTTTGATAAGGATGTAGATTTTTCTGCTATCGGCTTTTTAGACAATCAAGACAGAGTCTTTACAAATACAACACCAGCAGCAAATACAAACTGGTATGAATATAACATTTTGGATCAAGCATTATCTCCGTATGATATTTATAAAAATGTATTAAGAACCGACAGATCAAGTTTTCCAACAATTCCAGTTCAAATAAATCTTGGATCGACTATATATTATATCGGGGATTTTCAAACAAGAACTCCATATATTATTCCACAGGCAGGAACTACAACATCAATAGCTTGCGGCACTGCGGGTTCCTTGGCAGGTGTCGCTATTGGCAATATATTTAGAGCTAGGTTTGGATCTGCAATTGGAGTTGCACCTTTTACCTATAATTGGGGTATAGTAAGCAGTGCACCTTCTGGTGATTGTGTAAATATTGATAGGGTAATTCCCGGTTTTTTATTTGGAAGCACTGCAGATTTTTTAATATATATAAATACTTTAGGCCCATATACAAGCGAAGCTATGACTAATCCTCTCTGGGATGGAGCAGCAACTTTTACTTCTTCAGTTCTTTTCGGTGATGTAGTAATTAACAGAAATAATTTTACTGCAAAGGCAACAAAAGCGCTAGTAAGCAATGTAATATCAGATACATCACTTGAACTTGATACTAATATTATGAGTAATGGTAATGGGTATTCAATTACGCGGCTTCCTGCCGGAGCTACATATAAAACCTGCGGATATTCAACTTCAGTTCCTGCGAATTATACTCTTGATGATACTCATGCAGCATTTATAGCTGATTCAGTTAATATTGGTGATCTGGTTTATAATTTAACTACAAATTTATCTGCTGAGGTTCTTGCTGTTAACAGTGCCACTCAGATTACATTATCAGCTGATATTTTCAATGCTGTAGATAATATTTATGTAATTTACACAGGAACCAGAGCTTTTATGGTTACATATGTAGATACTTCAGATCATATTTCCGGTAAAGTTTTTAATCTTGATACTGGAGTTCAAATTGGCGGAACAATTTCAATTGCAGCTGTAAATACTTATACCAATCCTTTATCTATTTCAGATGAATCCGGAAATGCTCTGGTTTTCTATTATAATAATACATCAACAAGAATTGACGCTGCAAGCATACCTGCTAAATCAATATCACCGGCAAACTGGACCGTAACAAATATCGCTCCAGCTACATATCACCCTATCCAGATTTTAAAAGATAGCTCAATTAATACAGTCGGTGGAGCTTATTTAATTTCAGATAATTTAAATGGTGCTGTAGATTTATATAGAATCAGCGGCACTAGTGGAGGAACTGTTTTCGGGCCGATTTCCCTTGCCGGATATTCACCTCATGCTGCAGTTGATAAATATGATATAACTTTACCATCCAGAATAATTTTAACTTATCTGCCTACACATGTTGCGGGAAATACTTACAGACATGTTGGAGTAGCTGCTTATACAGGTGCTGGTGCCGTTTCTATTGCAGCAGCAAATATTACAAGCAATGCTGTAACCACAACATATAATTGTCAGCTGCCGCGTGTAGTTGTAAGTGACACCGATCCTCTTGCCCAGAATGAATTTTATATTGCCTGGTATGATGGAAGATATTTCACAAGTTTGGGATATAGTCTGTATGCACAGAGATTTTTATCAACCGGGGTAAAATACAGCACTGCACCATGGTCAAATGTAATCGGGAGCGAGCTTTATATTGCTTCCCCGAGTTCATATGGTATTGTACTTGATTCAATAACCGGGCTTCCTCAACTTAGTCTTGATTTGCTTTATTACGATGGTGGTGCAATCCCTCCATTTGGCTTTATACCTATTTGGCTTGATTATAGGAATCGTGCTGTTACAGCAGTAGATCTTTATTATGGATTAGTCAAAGAAGATGGAACTCTCCCATAATATAATTTTTTTATAAAAAATTATCCTTTCTCTTTTTCCAACAAAAATCAATTCCTTGACATCCGAAATCCCCTCTGTATTCTTGCTGCATGAAAGAAAATTCCATGCATATAATCGGAATAACAGGAGCGAGCGGCGCTATTATCGGTATCCGCTTAATCGAAGAACTGCTCTCAAGCGGCTGCTCAGTAAGCGCTGTTGCAACTGACTCCGCATGGCTTACAATAAACCACGAAATAGTCCGCGGTAAAGCAAAAATATCAACCATTAAAGAACTTCTCGATTACAGAAAATTTTCATCAAATATAGAAAAACTTTCCGAATATTCAAACTCGGATTTTTTTGCCCCGATTGCAAGCGGTTCTTCCATATTCGAATCACTTGTCATAGCTCCATGCTCAATGAAAACTTTATCAGCAGTGGCAAACGGCTATTCAGATTCGCTTCTGCTGCGAGCTGCGGATGTTTCCCTGAAAGAAAACAGGAAAACAATACTTGTTCCTCGCGAAACCCCTTTGAGTCTCATCCATCTTGAAAATCTTCTGAAAGCAAAACAGGCAGGTGCGGATATACTTCCGCCGGTTCCCGGATTTTATAATCACCCTCAGACAATCGATGATGCAGTGAATTTTATTGTTGGAAAAATTCTGAACCTATTGGGAATCAGTAATAAACTTATTAAACCGTGGGGAGAAGATGCTTGATAAATCAATAATTAAAGACAGCAGCCTGATACCAATCGCAAACAAGGTCATAGCAGGAACAGAAGCTTCAGAGGAAGATGTGCTTGCAATGCTTTCAACTAATGATATACTCGGTCTGGGCTCTATTGCAAATTTTGTCCGCGAGAGATTAAACGGAAACCGCGCCTACTACGGCGTGAATATGAATCTGAATTACACAAACATATGTGAGCTAAGATGCCCGCTCTGCGCTTTTTCGTGTGATAAGGGCGATGATAAAGCATATTTGTATTCTTTAGATGAAATTGAAAAGCGCGTTAAAGACGCAGTTGCTTTCGGTATTGATGAAGTGCACATAGTTGGCGGACTCAATCCCGAATTGAAACTGGAATACTTTGAAGAAATGCTTCAGCGGATAAAAAAAGTCAAACCGGACATTTTCATCGTAGCTTTTACAGCAGCTGAGTTTGATTACTTTTCAAAGCTCAATAATATTTCTCTTGATGAAGTTTTTACGCGTCTTATCAAAGCTGGTCTCGGCGCTCTTCCAGGAGGCGGTGCGGAAATTTTTTCTCAGGATTTAAGGGACATTATTGCGCCGAAAAAAATTTCCGGAGACAGATGGCTTGATATTATGAGGAAAGCTCATTCTATCGGTCTTAAAACAAACGCTACTATGCTCTACAACCATATTGAAAATCCGGCTGATATCGTTGATCATTTTACGAAACTCAGAAATCTTCAAACTGAAACCGGCGGGTTTAAAACTTTCGTTCCACTTCCGTTTCACGAAGATAATACCTCAATAAAATCAAAAAGAAGAGAAAGCACAGGTTTTGATGATATCAGAATTTATTCCACTGCAAGAATCTTTCTTCATAATATTCCGCATATCAAGGGGCTCTGGATGTATCTCGGCGAGAAAATGGCGCAGCTGATGCTTTCCTTCGGTGTTGACGACATTGGCGCTACTTATCATTATGAGAAGGTTGTTCACTCTGCCGGTGCGAAAACCCCGAACATAGGCAGCGAGGAGTTTTTAAAAAGGCTCATTACAGATGCCGGAAGAATTCCTGTGCGCACAACAGCCCTTTATGATTTAGGTAATTCTATATGAAAATCGGCTACATTGATTATCTTAACTGCTATCCATTCTACTACAGAATGTTTGAAATTCAACCGGTAAAAGGAATTGAAGTTGTTCCGGATTATCCCGGAAACTTAAACCGTAAGATCGCCTCCGGCGAAATCAAACTCAGTCCGATATCTTCTGCTGCATACGCCTCGATCCAGGACCGCGCGCTTATTCTGCCGCAATTCTGCTTAAGCTCAGTCGGATATGTGCGCTCAGTGATCCTGACGAGCAGAATCCCCATTGAAGAGCTTAATGGAAAAAAAGTCGGGCTCACAACCGCATCCGAAACTTCAGTAAACCTTTTGAAAATTCTTCTGGAAAAATATTATTCTATAAAACCGGTATATGTTTCAGTTCCGCCAAAACCCTCATTTGATAATATAGATGCTGCACTTATTATCGGTAACGAGGCAATGATAGATTCATCCGAGCCTGTGGAGTATACATATGATCTTGGGGATCTCTGGCTCAGAAAAACCGGGCACCCTGTTGTATTCGCAGTATTCGCCCTGCTGGAAGAAACTCTGATCGGAAATAAGTCTTTAGTTGATGCAGTTATTGATTCATACAGCGCATCCCTTGCAGATTTGCGTACAAATGAGGCACTGGTGGTTGCATCTGCTTCGAAAAAATATCCGGATATTAAATACAATATCAGCCACTATTACGATCTGTTAAAGTTTAATTTCGGGGATGAATTTAAAAAAGCTCTTTTATTTTACTTCAATGAAGCTTATACGCTTGGATTGCTGAATAAAGTTGATTCGCTTAAGTTTTATCAGTAATTTTTTATCAACAAAATCTGAAATTTTTTTCACTATTTAAAATAAAAATGGTATTATTATTAACTCATGAGCGATTTAAAAGATAAGCGCGATGAAGAGCTGGTATCTGTATTTCTCAGCGGCAATGAATTTGCTTTTGAGGAGTTATATAGAAGATACGCACCTAAACTGAAAAAGTTTATCTATTTCTATCTTGGAAATGACACGGATATGGAAGATATTCTTCATGAGATTTTTATAAGATTTTTCCGTCATGCCGGAAGTTTTAATCAGGAAATGAATTTTTCATCATGGATTTATAAAATATCGCTGAATTCGTGTAAGAATTATATTGGTACTGTTAAAAGAACAGGCGAAATAATTGAAAAAGAAAAAATAAGATTAAGCAGGTCTGATAATTATTATGAATCTCCGGAAGCTGGTTTTATAGGGGAAGTGGATCTGGAATATTTCAGAAGCGCGGTCGACAGTCTTAAGGATAAGTTCAAAGATGTTTTTTTATTGAGATATGAGGAAAACATGAAATATGCCGATATCTGCAAAATATTAAAATGTTCTGAACGCGCTGCAAAGTGGAGAGTAATGAAGGCTGTTGAATTAATTACAGATTATCTTGAAAAGAAGAATGTGGTTTAGAATGTCATCCAAAATTGAAATAAAAAATATAATAGAAAAGCTTGCTGCAGGTAAAAACATTTCCAGCATCAGAACCAGCAGACTGAATGCAATTTTTGAAGCTTACGCAGATTCTGCTCCGGATTTTTCTGTAAATGAACTCTCACTTCAGAAATTAAAACAAGAGGCTCTGATTTTAAAATCTGCAAAAATTGTGCGGGCTAAAAAATTAAAAATTGCTGCAGCTTTTATATCATCCGCTGCTGCTGCGGCTGTTGTAATATTTGTACTTAATTTCGGAATCTTGGAAAAAGCTCAATCCGGTGCATCAGTTGCGCTTTATACAGGCAAAGTTTCAATAATGAGAAATGCGGCTTCTCTTAATATAAAAACCGGTCTTCCTCTTCTTGAGAATGATATTGTAATAACAGATTCAAATTCTTCTCTGGACATCGATGCCGGCGATATAAGAATAAGAATTACTGAGAAGAGCGTTGTGTCTTTAAATAAAATGCTGTCGTCAAAAAATAAAAATGAGTTCAGCTCTTTTCTGAAATCCGGGAGTCTCATTATGCTTGTAAACAGACTCAGGCCTAATGATTCAGTTACTGTGAAAACAAATACGAGTGTGGCTGCTGTTCGCGGAACGGTTTTCGGTGTTAAAGTTTCAGAGAATGGGGTTGTTAAATATGAAGTTTTTGAGGGTAAAGTTAAAGTAAGAAATTCAGTTCCGGAAAATCTGACTGATGATTTAATTGCAGAAAAACTGGATGAATTCTTTGAGAAGAATTCAGTAATTATAGGGCAGAATGAATCATGCAAGGTGGAGCCGAATGAAAAGATTTTAAGCTCGCTTAACCGTGAGAATTATAAAGAAACTATAAGTAAAATTGATCTGCCGGAGCCGGTTTCATCAGATATTGAACCGCTTGATATGTCTTCAAGTGCTGCAGGTTTTATTAGAAGTTCTAAAGTTTCAGATATGGTTCAGGTGAAAATCAGGACTATTCCGGAATCAGCTGAGATAAAAATTGACGGGTCAAGTAAAGGAATCGGCTCATCATCTGTTATTTTGAAAAAAGGGATTCACGATATTTCAATCTCCGCTGACGGATATAAGCCGCAAATTCAAAGCCGCCATTTTCTGAACCGGGAGAATGAAATTACAGTATCCCTTGAAAAAATAAATCCTGTTTCATCAGATAAGCAGCTTTCCTTTCTTTCTTCGGATTATGTTTTGTCTGATAATGCTAAAGGCGTAATAATAAGCGTCAGCCGTGAAGGAATTGTTCATGCAGCTTTAAATAATAAAATAATATGGACTCTATCTCTTAAAAACAGAGTTTCCGCACAGCCTGTAATTTTAAATGGCCTGATATATATTCCGTCTTATGATGAAATTATTTCAGCTGTAGATATTTCAAATGGGAATATAGTCTGGAAAAGAATTTATAACGGCAGGGTGATGGAATCACCCGGTATTGTACTGAATAGCGGCTTAATGAGTTTTGCAACATCAAAAAATACTCTTTTACGGATAGATGCAGGCGGCAATATCGTCGGTGAGTATAAGTTTTCAGAGCCTGTTATTTCTTTCTTCTATGGTGATGATCAATTTGTTTTCGCTGCTTTCGCATCCGGAATTGTTTATGGAATTGACAGCAGAAAGAATTTAAAAGTAATAAGAACATACATAAAAGAAAAAATAATAAATATGAATCTGATTAATGATGTTCTGATGCTTGTATCATCTTCAGGAAATATAACTGCATATAATTTCAGAAAAGATGAAATAGTCTGGTATTATTCAACAGGTGATGTTTTTAATTCCGGCGCAGTTTTTGATGATAAGTATATTTATGTACCGGGATTGTCAGGAAATATTTATAAAATAGATTATGATGGAACTTTAATCTGGAAAAGTTACACTGGCAGCAGATCTGCAGTTAAACCAGTTCTTGATTCAGGAAAGCTGTATATTGCCGGAAACAAGACTATAACCACAATAGATATTAAAAGCGGAGATGTTGACTGGTCGCTGGTTATTACAGAAGTTATATCAAGAAATATAGCTGTATCAGATAAAAGTATTCATCTTGTGATTGATAAAAAAGGACTGATCTCTCTGAAAAAGTAAACCTGCAATTTATTCATGGCACTATATTGTAGTTTAGATTTTCCGGTTTTTTTCTAATGCTTATAAGTTTCATTTATCCCGTATTTATAATTCCTCTCTTTTTTTCCTTATAAGTTAAAAAATACTTGAAATGTCAGGCTTTTCTTTTTCTAATAATTATTTATGGAACTTTTATTAAAAACTATTAAAAGATCAATAAATACCGAAGCTTAAGTATGAATCAGATTTAGTAACCTTTGCGTGAATGCCCTGAAATTACTGGGAAAACTGAAAAAGGTGCAATAATTATTTTTTTTATCCAGTTTCCTTAACAGAATATTTTTTTTCGAGAGGCAATATGAGTTTGAGTGATCTTATGAATAAGCAGGATCAGATAACAGAAAGGATCTCCAGAAGTACCTCGAGAGATGCAATTGAATCTGTTGATACCAGCTCTATAATACAGCTTGTCAGTTTTACAATTGATGATGTGGAATATGGAATAGGCATATTATCTGTTCACGACATTCAGAGGGTGCCCAACATAACCCGTCTGCCTAATGTTCCTCATTTTGTTAAAGGAGTAATGAATTACAGGGGAAATGTTATTCCAATAATCGATGCAAGGAAGAGATTCGGTTTTCCGAAAGCAAAACTTACCGAACTCTCAAGAGTTATAGTAATTGAGACAAATGAAAAACTTGTAGGTCTATTAGTTGATAATGTTCATCAGGTTGTGAGAATCTCGGAAAAAAATGTTGATCCGCCATCATCTCTTATCGAAGGCATATCTGAAGAATTTATTACAGGTATAGGCAGACTTAATGACAGACTTATAATAATAATGAATATTACGAATTTTCTTTTCCTTGAGGAAGAGGACAGCAGGTTAGTTAAACACAAGCTGCAATAAACGAATTTCTTGGAGAATCAATATGGCTTTTTCTTTAGGGGAATATGGCGATATATTTCTTGAAGAGGCTGATGAGCAGCTTCAGGAACTCAATCAGAATCTTGTTGAACTTGAAAAAAATCCGGAAGACAATGATATTATAAATAATATCTTCAGGGCAGCCCATTCTCTGAAAAGCTCGGCAGCGTTTGTCGGTTTGAATGACCTGAGCAATCTTGCGCATAAAATGGAAAATCTGCTTCAGGGAATCAGGGATAAAACAATGGAAATTACCCCTGAAGTTGTAAATATTATTTTTAAATGCTTCGATTCTATCAGTGAAGTTATTGATACTGTATCTGCCGGAGAGGAGCCTCACCAGGATTTAAACTGGCTTGTAAATGAAATATTGAAAATTACAGAAAAATCTTCAGCTGCGTCTGAAACTCCTGCAGCAGCAGAAAAACCCAAGCAGAAGGTTTCATCAGCTGCTTCATCTGCTTTTGTTTTTTCCGATGAAGAGAATTCTCTGATTAAGGAAAGTGTTGATAACGGAAAATTATGCAGTGAAATCAGCGTTTATATTGATCCGGCTGCGCAGATGAAATGGGTGAAGGCCCAGCTTGTTCTGAATAATCTTGACGGTATCGGCGATATAGTCGCAACATTCCCACCTGTTGATAAATTAACTGATGAGGCATTAAATGCTGCTCCTTTAAAAGTAATATTAATTACAGACAAAAATCCTGAAGATATAAAAAAAGCCTGTGATATAGATCTGATTACAGGTATTGATATTAAAAATATTACTACAGATATGAAAAACGGCAAGATCAATATTAATTACGGCAATGCAGAGAAAATGGTAATGTCTGTTTCGGCTCCTGTTATTAATGTAAAAAAAGCTGCTGAAACAGCAGCAGCAAATCCTGTTGAAACAGGTAAAGCAGTTAAACAGGAAAATGCTGTTATCATTGATGAAGAAGATGAAGAACCGCATGAAAAATCCGGCGAAGAGATTGATAAAAAAAGAGCAGGCCTTGTTTTAAAAACCGTTAAAGTCTCTATTGATAAGCTTGACCAGCTTTTAAATAATATTGGTGAACTTGTAACTGCCAATTCAGGATTTTATAAGTTATATGATGAACTTAGAAAAATGAATATGGATAAAACTTTCACTAATGATTTTAAAAACCGGATTGAGCAGATGTCGAGAATTGCGAAGGATCTTCAAAACGGTATAATGAATACACGGATGGTTCCTATTGGCCAGGTCTTTTCAAGATTTAACAGGCTTGTCCGCGATCTTACAAAAGAATTCGGAAAAAATATCGAACTTGTTGTTAAAGGTGAAGATACCGAGCTGGATAAAAAAGTAATAGATGTTATCGGCGAACCTCTTATGCACCTTCTCAGAAACGCGATAGATCATGGGATTGAAACTCCTGAGGCAAGAAAAAAATCAGGCAAATCTGAAACTGCCCGTGTTACATTAAATGCATATCAGTCTGGAAACCAGATATTTGTTGAAGTAAGTGATGACGGCCTTGGTCTTGATCCGTCTGTTATTAAAAAGAAGGCCCTTGAAAAGGGCCTTTCAACACCTGAATTAATTGAAAAAATGGATAATTCAGAAATTTATAATTTTATATTTGCTCCGGGATTTTCAACAGCAGCTAAGATTACCGACGTTTCAGGCCGGGGAGTAGGTATGAATGTTGTGATGCAGACAGTTGGCGAATTGAACGGTTCAGTAAATATTGAAACAGAACTGAACATGGGCACGCGGTTTATTATGGCATTTCCTCTTACTCTTGCGATTATTCCTGCAATTATGGTCAGAATTAAAAAAGCAATGTATGCTATTCCTTTGTCGGATGTTCTTGATACAATAAAAATTCAGACTCCTGAGATTACAACAATTGAAGGCAATGAGGTAATAAATTTCAGGGGTGAGATATTATCAATCATCAGGCTGAATAATTTTGTAGGAACAAGATCAGCTCTTAAAGAAAATCAGAAAATTCCTGTTGTTGTTGTAAGTTTCGGCAACAGAAAAATCGGTCTTCTTGTGGATTTCCTTGAAGGAAAACAGGAGATTGTAATAAAATCTCTTGAGCAGAATTATAAAACAGTTCGCGGTTTAGCCGGAGCATCGATTCTCGGTGATGGAAGTATTTGTCTGATTCTTGATATCTCAGCTATGATAAATTTAATTATGCAGAATCAGGAGAAATTCAAAGGAAATAATTTTACTGATGATGATGAAGAAGATGATGAAGTTGTTGAAGCAGCAATCAAATATAAAGCTCCTGAAAAAGCTCCGGAAATTGATAATGATAAAGCAGCAGTTTTCAATGACAACAGTGCAGCATTAAAAAATAAAACAGCGACGGGCTCAATAATTTTTGATATGCCTTCAGAGACTGCACAAGTTCCTTCGTCTTCCAGTTCATCAGCTGAACCGGTTGATATTTTTAAAAACGAAACAACTCCAGTCAGTGAAGCAGTCAAAACTGTTTCTGCTGAGAAAAAAGTTCATGATGCTCTGCAGCAATTTAAAAATGAATTAAAGGATAATATTGAAAATACATTAACCTCAGGGAATCCCGGGCAGCATATGGCTGCATCTTTGAATCTATCAAAGGAAGATTTAAACAGCTTTCAGATAATTGCTAATGTGGGAGCTGCTAATGCTGCAGAAGCGCTTTCAAAAATTCTTGGCAAACGAATAGATTTATCAATTCCTGAGGTCTCATTAAAACCGGTTGAATCTATTCCATCCTTGCTTGGTGAGGCAAATAAATCTTATATTGGTGTTATGCTTAATATTTTAGGAGATGCAAAAGGCACTGTATTGTTTATATTTGAAGAAAAAACAGGATTTGATCTTGTAAATCATTTGTACGGCACATCAAATGCAACAAGCGAGCTTACGGAAGATGGAATTTCCGCATTGAAAGAAATTACAAATATTGTAGGCTCTTCTGTTATAAATGTTTTTGCTGAAAAGACCGGATTACTTATAAAACCAAGCATCCCGAATATTGTTCATGATTTCCTTGAGTCAATAATCGATTCTATTCTTGCAGTTCAGAATACTAAAAGTGATTATGCTATTATAATGGATACAGCTTTTTATTTTGAAAATGATCAGATTGTCGGTAATTTACTGATTATGCCGGAAGCTGAATCGTTGAAGCTTATGGTTGAGAAACTGAGGTAACATGAACGATAAGATAAAAGTTCTTGTTGTTGATGATTCATCACTTGTAAGAAAAATAATAACGGATATACTTGAAAAAGATCCGGAAATTAAAGTTGTTGGTACTGCAAATAACGGTAAAACAGCAATTTTTAAAAACAATGAATTGAATCCGGATGTAATTACTCTGGATATTGAAATGCCGATTATGGATGGCTTGTCAGCTCTTAAGTATATTATTGAAACCAATCCAAAACCGGTAATAATGATGAGTGTTTTAACCCAGCATGGCGCAGATGCTACCTTTAAGGCACTTGAGCTCGGAGCTGTTGATTTTATACCAAAACCATCAACAGTATTATCCTTGTCTGTAGATGAAATCGGCGACCTGCTGATTTCCAAAGTTAAATCTGTGTATAAATCCCAGATTAAAGTACGGCCGAGAGAAGATCATCATGATGGTAAGAAACCGGATCAATTGCCGATTAAAGCCATGGATTCAAAGCATATCAGCCATAAAATTGTAGGTATAGGTACTTCTACAGGCGGACCTTCAGCGCTATTAAATGTATTCAGAAATTTTCCGGAAAATTTTCCCTGTTCAGTAGTTGTTGTGCAGCATATGCCTGAAGGTTTTACAAAAGCATTTGCAGACAGGCTTAATGGAAGTTCTAATCTTAAAGTTAAGGAAGCTGAGGACGGGGATAAGTTGAGTCCGGGATGCGGTTTTATTGCTCCAGGGCATTCGCATGTGGAAGTTAAAAAATCTTTAAATGGGGATTTTCTAAAGCTTTCAAAAGGTGATAAAGTATCGGGCCACAGGCCTTCTATTGATGTATTATTCAATTCAATTGCAGAAACTTACGGGAAGGAAACTGTTGCAGTTATTATGACCGGAATGGGCAGAGACGGCGCCACGGGCATCCAGAATATTAAAAATAAGGGCGGATTTACAATTGCTCAGGATGAGGCAACTTCAGTTGTTTTCGGCATGAATAAGGTGGCAATTAATGAAAATGGAATCCATGATATTGTGCCTCTTCAAAACATAACAATGAAAATTGTTGAACATATTTAAATGTATCGGATATCCGGTGTATTTTCTTTTTTCTTAACGTGCTTTTTTTTTATATGCAGGTAAAGAAATTATAAAAATAGTTGTTATTTTAATATTTATTTTCTTGATTTTATAAATAATGCTGTTTATTATGTCGTAATATTCTAAATTCAGAAAAATTTGTTAAATATAAATATATACCGACTTGAGAAAGTATAAAATTTGGAGTCAAGAAAATGGCTAGAGTATTGATAGTTGATGATGCAAAATTTATGAGAACTCTGGTAAAAGATGCTCTTGTACCTGCTGGACATGAAATTGTCGGTGAAGCTGAAAACGGCAATGAAGCAGTTGAGCTTTATAAAAAATTGAAACCGGACCTTGTTACAATGGATATAACAATGAGGGAAAAAGACGGTATTGAGGCTTCAGAGGAAATTCTTAGAATGGATTCATCTGCAAGAATTATAATGGTAACAGCGCTTGGTCAGGAGAATCTTCTGACAAAAGCGATTAAACTTGGCGTAAAAGATTTTGTTGTAAAACCTTTTCCGCCGGAAAGACTTCAGAAAGCAGCAGAAAAAGCGCTTGCCTGATAATAAGTTTTAATTATATTTTGCATTGTTAACCCCTCTTGAGAAGAGGGGTTTTTTATATTAGAATAAATGAGATAAAAATGGCTGAAGAAATAGAAATAAAAGATGCAGGCGATAATGATCTGAAATATGTCCTTCATATTGATAAATTTGACGGTCCGCTTGATGTTTTATGGGATCTTATAAAAAAAGCTAAGATTGATATAGCTGAAATTTCCATATCAAGCATAACTGAACAGTATATAAATTATCTTAAACTGATGGAAAATCTGAATGTTAAGATCGCGATTGAGTTTATATGGATGGCATCTGAACTTCTGTATTATAAAAGCCGCTCTCTTCTCCCGACCGGCGAAATTGAAGATGAGTTTTTTATGCCGCCGCTGCCTCCGGAATTGATCCAGAAACTTCTTGAATACAAAAAGTTTCAGAAAGCTTCGGTGTCTCTTCTTGAAAACTATGAATTCAGATCAGATTCTTTTACAAGATTCCCGGCTCAATCTGAAATTACTGAAAATGAAGAATATTTTGAAATATCACTTTTTGATCTTTTAAAAGCTTTTGCGGATGTTATGGAGTCCCATAGGGTTATAGAGCAGGCTGAAATTATATTTGACGAGATATTAGTCAGCGACAGAATTGATTATATTATCAGCCTGTTGAAAGAAAAAGAGGCAATTTTATTCACTGAAACTTTCATTGGAAAACCGAAAAAAGCTGAAATTATTGCAACATTTCTTGCAATGCTTGAAATGGCAAAAACTAAAATGGTCAGAATAATGCAGCACAGACTTTTCGGAGATATAAGAATTTTCAGAAATTTTTCAATGGAAAGCGTTTCATAAGTTAATAAGGTTTTCATCTTATAATGTCATGGTGTTAAAAAGTAATTCAGCCATTCCGCTATACTTCGACATGCTCAGTATAAGTCGCTGCGGCCGGAATGACAATTAAGTAAATATTATAAAAGTCTACCAAGGTTCTATATTTTTTTGAGGTCCCCATTGAATAAAAAAAAGAATAACGGCAAAACGGAAATTAAAGACGATATCAGGCAGGAAGAGGAAATTCTTCCAGCTGATCAGAATCCTGAAAATGATTCTGCAGAAGAAAACGATGATTCGGAACATTCCGTAAAAAGTCTTTTTGAATCCCTGCTGTTTATAAGCGGAGATCCGCTTCCCATTTCTTTTTTTGTAAAAAATTTCTCCATTGATGCAACTCAGGCAAAAATAGTCCTGGATTCGCTGATAGATGAATTTGATGAAAGGGATGGCGGTATCAGGCTTGTTGAAGTTTCAAACGGTTTCCAGTTCGTAACCAGTCCCAGATACGCCCAGCAGATACGCAGGGCTCTTGGCATGAAGAAAAGAGAAGGTCTTACAAAGGGAATGCTCGAGACTCTGGCTATTGTTTCATATAAACAGCCTATAGTTCTTGCTGAAATCGATGAGCTCAGAGGCGTCTCTTCAAGAATGATGATCGCCAATCTGATGAAAAAAAATCTCGTTCGTCCTGTTGGAAGAAAAGAATTGCCCGGCAGACCGCTTGCTTATGGAACAACTGATGATTTTTTAAAACATTTCGGATTAAATAAAATATCAGATCTGCCGAAGCTTTCTGAAATAAAAGAATTCTCCCTGGACAGCGAAGAATGACATGTCTAAAACCGGAGATATAAATAAAAACTTAATTGAGCTGATTTCAAAAAGGGCTGAAATCTGCGCGGATGAAATAAAAACTGCATCAGATGCTTCAGGAAAATATTTTCCACATGATTTAATTGAAATTGATGGTATTATTTCAAAATACAATAAAGGTCCGCTTCCTGACAGAGTAATTAAAAAAATATTCGTTGAAATGCTGATGGAATCTGCAATGCTTGCAAAACAGAGAAATGTCGCGTTTCTCGGCCCTGCAGGATCATTTTCAAATATGGCTCTTTCCGAAATTTTTGGCGACTCGGCACAGCCTGTTTCCTGTAAAACAATTACGGATGTTTTCAGGTCTGTAGAATCAGGTGATTGTGATTTAGGTGTTGTGCCTGTTGAAAACAGTTCAGAGGGTGCAGTGACTTATACGCTTGATGAGCTTCTGGAAACGGAGCTTCTGGTTTCAGCAGAGCATTATTTAAAAATAAATTTCAGCCTGGTTTCAAAAAATACTGAACTCAATCAGGTAAAAAAAATCTATACTTTCTCCCAGCCTCTTGGCCAGTGTAAAAACTGGATTAAGGCAAACCTGCCTAACTCGGAAATCATTCTTGTTGATTCAACATCGAGCGCAGCTATTGCTGCATCAAATGATACTGAATCTGCAGCAATATCTTCTCCAGCTGCAGCCGGGATTTACAATCTGAATATTATAGCAAGCGGGATTGAGGATTCAAGGCAGAATTATACCAGGTTTTTTGTGATAGGAGGATTTAAAAATTCCCCGTCAAGAAAAGATAAAACTTCAATTGCTTTTGCATTAAGAGATATCCCGGGAGCTCTTCTGGAAATATTAAAACCATTTCATAAAGCCGGAATCAATATGACAAAAATTGAATCGCGGCCAGATAAAAAGAAGATATGGGAATATATTTTTTTTATCGATATATCCGGTCACTGTGAAAATCCAATTGTGAAAAAAGCTCTTGATAAAATGAAAAAAGAAGCGGTATTCCTTAAAATCTTCGGCTCCTATCCTGATGTGAATCAGAGGTAAAATAAGTGTTCCGCAATGTGTCAATTATAGGTCTTGGACTGCTTGGCGGATCCATCTGCAGGGCTCTTAAAGAAAAAAATAAAGAAATTAAAATTTCAGTTTACGGAAGAGATTTAAACAAACTCAAACCTGCTTTAACTGACGGTTTCGCAGATTATGCTGATACGATTGATAATTTTAATTATAACACGGAACTTGTTGTTGTGTGCGTTCCTGTAATAACATCAGTAGATATAATAAAAAAAATTATTTCTGATTCGGGATTTCCTGATTCGTCTCTTGTAATTGATGTAGGCAGCGTGAAAGGATTTATCTGCGATGAGATTGAAAAAATTTCTGGTGCAGAAAAATTTATCGGCTGTCATCCTATGGCAGGTCTGGAAAAGACAGGTTATGAATACAGCAGAAGTGATCTCTATAAAGGTTCAACTGTAATTATAACACCCGGCTTGAAAAACAGTGTGAGTAATATCGGAAGAATAAAGGAATTCTGGGAATATATCGGCGCTCAAATTATAACAACAACCAGCGAGAAGCATGATTTATCTGTTGCTGTAACAAGCCATCTGCCGCATATCCTTGCTGCATCGCTTGTCCGTATTTTCAATAAAATGGAAACCGGAGAGGGATTTGTTGGAAATGGATTCAGGGATGTAACAAGAATCTCAGCCGGATCGCCCGATATGTGGAGTGAAATTGTTTCAGGAAATAAGGAGAAAATTCTTAAAGTAATTGATATGGCTGTTGATGAAATTTTTGATTTCAGGGAGATGATTATGTCTGAAACTGACAATCAGAAAATATATGAATATTTTTCTAATGCGAAATCGATAAGGGATAGAATAAAAAAAACATGAAGAAAATTGTCGTAGCAGTTGATGGGCCTGCAGGTTCAGGAAAAAGCACAGTCTGCAAAAAAACTGCACTTAGAATGAATCTGAAGTATATTGATTCAGGAGCTATCTACAGATCAATCACATGGTTTTATCTGGGTAAATACGGAAATCTTTCAAGCGGAATGGATTTTGAGAGTGATTTCGCATCGATAAATATAAACCAGGAATTCTCCCAGGAAGGCGATTCGAAAACTTTTATTAATGGAACTGAAGTTACACAACTTATCCGGGCGGAAAACATCGTGGCAAACATTGGAGTTATTTCAGATAATATTAAAATCAGGAATTTCGTTAATTCTCTTTTAAGATCCTGGTCTGTAAAAGATTCCATCATAATGGACGGAAGAGACATAGGTTCAGTAGTTTTTCCGGACGCAGATTTAAAACTTTATATCGATGCTTCTGTTGATATTAGAGCAGCCAGGCGTGTTGGAGAATATAAAGAAATGGGAAAAAATCTTGACGAAATGAGTATTAAAAATCAGATTATGCTTCGCGATAAACAGGATATGTCGAGACCATTTGGCGCTCTTGTAAAATGTGATGATGCTTTGATTATTGATACTTCTCACATGAGTGCAAATGAAGTGATAGAAAAAATGTGCAGCCTGATTTCTGAAAAACTGCTGTTTTAATAATAAATAATAAAAAATGAGGGTTAGGCTGGATGGCAGATAAGCCGGAAGATCAAAATGAAGCCTTTGACATGGCTCACATTGCTGAAAGTACTGTTGATGATTTAACACCAGGGAAAATTATTAAAGGTGAAGTCGTTACAATAGATTCAGATTATGTTTATATTAATGTCGGAATGAAATCTGACGGCAGAATTCCTCTTTATGAATTTGATGTAAAACCGTCACTAGGCGAATCTATTTACGCCAAACTCAATGACAGGAAGCTTGTGGACGGAGTTTTTCAATTTTCCAAAAAAGCCGCTCAGGAAGAGATAAAATGGAAAGAATTTATTGATTCTGATGCAGGCCGCAAAGGAATAATTACCGGCAGAATAAAAACTCCTGTAAAAAGCGGAAAAATAATTGATTGTAATGGAATCCAGGGTTTTCTCCCTTTTTCTCATTCAGCTGATTTAAAAAATGCAGATTCATCTGAAGAACATGAGTTTAAAATTAAAAGCATTGATTCTGAAAAGAGGCAGCTTCTTCTCTCCAGAAAAGAATTTATTGATGAAGTTGCATCTGCAAGATGGAATGATTTTATTGCGAAATATAAAGCCGGTGATAAAGTTACAGGAAAGGTTATCCGATTCGTTGAGTTTGGTGCTTTTGTTAGAATTGATGGAGTTGATGCATTACTTCATAGAAATGAAATATCCTGGAAAAAGGTTTTCAAACAGAGAAAAATTTTAAAACTTAATGAAGATAAGGAATTCCTAATTCTTTCAATTGATGCTGAAACAAAAAAAATCTCACTCGGACTGAAACAGCTTCTTGAAAACCCCTGGGATTCGATTGATTCCAAATACAAAGTTGGAGATAGAATCAAGGGAACAGCTGTTACTTTAACGAATTTTGGCGCATTCATTGAGCTGGAAGACGGTGTTGAAGGATTCCTCAGCGCATCGGATATGTCATGGACAAAGTCTTCTGCAAATGTAAATGACATTATAAAAAAAGGCGAAGAAATTGAAGTAGTTATTTTAAATATAAATAAGGAAGAAAAAAAACTTCTTCTTGGTCTTAAACAGCTGTTTCCAAATCCATGGAGTGACATAGAAAAAAGATTCCCGGTAGGAAGCATACATAAAAGTAAAATTAAAAAGATTTCTAAATTCGGATTGTTTGTTGAAATTGAAGGTGATATTGACGGGCTGATTCATTCCTCCGATATAAGCTGGGAGCCTTCAGGAAAAGATTTATCTGACATATTTAAAGAAAATGATGAGATAGAATTTAAAATTCTTTCTATTAAAAAAGATGATATGAAAATTTCATGCGGCTTGAAACAGCTTACTAAATCGCCATGGGATTTTATCCTTGAAAAATATCCGCCCAGATCGAAAGTTGACGGAGTCATCTCGAAAGTTACTCCTTTCGGGCTTTTCATTAAACTTGACGAAAATACTGAAGGTTATGTTCATATTTCAGAGTCTTCAAAAAAGAGAATTGAAAAACTTGAAGACGAGTTCAAGCAGGGTGATAAGGTTTCAGCAATTGTAATAGGAGCGGATTCATCAAAAAAGAGACTTTCTTTAAGTATAAAAACTTATGATATAATGACTGAAAAAGAAGAGCTTGATAAAATATTAAAAAGCACAAGTTCCGGGAAGGTAACTCTCGGCGATTATGTTAAAATAAAACTCGGAGAATAATTCTAATTATGTCTGATAAATTTGCGAAACATGGGATAGAAATACATAGAAATCCTGTTGAAAGATTTCTGATGATTATAAAAAATTTTATAAAATCAAACAAAAAACTGACAATAATTACTTTATCAGTTCTTGCTTTCCTAACTGGAGTTTTTATAGCAGGATTCGTTTATTTTGAAAATTCAGAAAATGCCAAACGGAATCAATTTGAATCATTGGTGGAAAAATATTATGAAGCAGTAAAAAGCGGCAATTCTACATCCGCTTCAGGTACTATCAATGATATTATTGATCTTGGAAAATCATCCCGTTTCGGGTTTTCATCAAAAATAAGCATATATGCTGCTGGAAATTTTTTATATGATGAAAAAAAGTATAAAGAAGCTGCAGAATTGCTTGCAGACTTTGCTGATAAAAATTCCAAATCAATTTTTGCTTCTATTGCTCTGCAGAAAGCAGCTATAGCATACGAAGAGTCTGGAAATTTAGATGCTGCATTTTCTATGTATAACCTGCTGGAAAAGGATTATTCAGGAAGTATTATAGCAGACCAGTTTAACTATAATTTCGGAAGGATTTATTCTTTAAAAGGAGATATTATAAACGCGAAAAAGTATTTTAATATAGTAATATCCTCATATCCTCAATCGCCGTATGCTGAATTGGCAAAAAAAAGAATTTTTATGCTTTCATTCAAGAAAAAGGGATAAAATTTTTTTTCAAATAAATCTTGACAATAAATTACTGTAAAAAAACATTCCATTTACGTAATTATTCATAGATACAGGGAGATTAGAAAAGTGGCTGTTCCAAAGCGAAAAAAATCCAAATCAAAAACCAGAATGAGAAGATCTCATCATGCGATAGGTGTTCCTAATTTAAGAGCTTGTTCAAAATGCGGCGCTTATGGTTTGTCGCATAGAGTTTGTCCTGAATGCGGTTATTATAAAGGCGAACTAGTTGTTGAACAAAAGGTAAAAATTAAAGACTAATTATTATCGAATATTCTGACGAAATTATTAAGGGATGCTGAAATGCATCCCTTTTTGTATTTCGCGCATTATGCATAAAGCGGAAATATAAGAAACTATGGGAATATGAAATTTCTGAAATGAATCAGTAGGGATTGAATAAATGGCTGTGAATAAAAAGAAATCTCCGGGGAAAACCAAATTTACTATCAGTAAATACAGGATGGCAGAACTCGAATCTCTGCAGAAACAGCTGCGGATTAAATTCAAAAATGTAAAACTTCTAAACAGGGCTTTGTCGCACAAATCATATGTAAATGAAATTGGTGCTGATGCGGAAGATAATGAAAGGCTTGAATATCTTGGTGATTCAGTACTTGCTCTGGTAGTTAACGAATATCTGTTCAAACATTATGATAAATATCCTGAAGGCAGTCTTGCAAAAATAAAATCTGCTGTTGTTTCAGAAACTGAACTTTCAAAGGTTTCTAAAAGTCTTGCTCTCGGAAAATATATTCTAATGGGTAAAGGCGAGGAGCAAAGCGGCGGAAGAGACAGGCTTTCGATACTTGCAAATACTCTTGAAGCTTTAATTGGCGCAATATATCTTGATTCAAACAAAATAAGCGATGCCAGAAAATTTGTTCTTCCGCTTTTAATAAATGATATTGAAAGAATTGACAGCAGAAATTATCTCAGAGATCCGAAAACATCGCTTCAGGAATATGTGCAGAAAATGTACAAGGAAAAACCTGAATACGAACTTCTTGAAGAAAGAGGCCCGGATCATGAAAAAATTTTTATTGTTAAGCTGATAATTAATGGAGTTACTGTAAATAACGGAGAGGGCAGCAGTAAAAGAAAAGCTGAAATGGACGCTGCATCCAAGGCATTAAAAAAATATGATGAAACCGGATCAATAATCTGATGTTTCGTAAAGGGAAGTCCATCAGGATAAGGGTTGCTGCAGTAATAATTGAAAATGACCGTATTCTAATGGTAACACATAAAAAGAAAAATAACATTTACTGGCTTTTGCCGGGCGGCGGAGTTGAATACGGCGAATCTCTTGAAAGCGCTTTAGAAAGAGAATTAAAAGAAGAGCTTGATATTTCAATTGAAGTTTTTGAACCGGTTATTATATGCGATTCAATTGATCCTTCAGGCAGGAGACATATTTTAAATATATGCTTCAGATGTAAAAAACTGCCGGGTGATTTAAAACTTGGTAAAGATAAAAGACTTTTTGATTTTAATTTTTTAACTGCTGAAGAATTAAAAAAAGCCAGATTATATCCACCGCTTGGGGATGAAATATTTAAATTGATGGAAGGTACTTCAACAAAACTTTATGCAGGCAGGATATGGCAATGAAAATTGTAAATGCTTCCATAAATAATAAAACTTATGAAATCAATATCGGCAATAATTTATCTGATGTTTTAACTGCTAATCCTTTACTGAAATCAGCTGATAAAATCTGCATAATTTCAGCTGCATGTATTAAAAAACTCCACCCTGAATTTATAAATAACCTCATTAAGTCTTGCCAGAATGCAGAACTTCTGATAATGAAGGATTCCGAAAAAAATAAAAATTATTCTTATGCTGAAAATTTTTTAGATAAAATTCTGGAAATGGGACTCAGCAGAAAATCATTAATAATCGGAATAGGCGGAGGAGTTGTTGGTGATTTTGCAGGATATATTTCATCAATATATATGAGGGGTATTAATTTTATCAATGTGCCTACAACTCTTCTTGCAATGGTAGATTCCAGTATTGGCGGGAAAACTGCAGTTAATTTAAAATCCGGCAAGAATATAACCGGCACATTTCATCAGCCGTCATTTGTTCTTTCTGATATGAATTTTCTTAAGACTCTTCCAGCCGCAGAATTTAAAAACGGGCTGGCGGAAATTCTGAAGCATGGGCTTATAGGAGAAGATAAAACTTTAAATATTCTTAAAGATCGTTCAGCCGGGGAAATTTTTTCAGCTGAATGTCTGGAAGAGCTTGTGTATTTATCCGCTTTATATAAAACTTCAATCGTAGCAGAAGATGAAAAGGAAGGCGGCAGGAGAGCTATACTTAATTTCGGGCATACAACAGGTCATGCAATAGAATCGTTTTATAATTACAGAGGAATTTCACACGGCGAAGCAGTAGCTATAGGCATTAAGGTTGCTGCATATATTTCAGAAAAGCTCGGGATGATTTCTTTAGATGAAAAAAATCTTATTATCGGGATACTGGGAAAAATCGGTTTCGGGGATAGAAAAATTAAAACTGATCCGGAAAAAATTATTGATCATATGAAATATGATAAAAAAAATTATTCCGGTATTATAAATTTTGTCTTGCTAAATGGAATAGGAAATGCAGTAATCAATCATAGGGTTGATGATGTGACACTTCGAAATGCGATTAAAATGGTGATATAAATGCCGCCACGTACACAGAAGATGCTTAATTACAGTGTTGATAGTTTTGATGGAACAAGAGTGCTTGAACTTGCAGGCATTCTCTGTGCCGGATCCGCAATGGATTTTGAAAGAATAGTAAATAAAATTACTGACAAGGAAAATCTCATTGTTAATCTGGAAAAGGTGAGGATGGTCACTGCTCCGGGACTTTATTCACTGATAGATGTGTCAATGACTGCAAAGGAAAAAAACAAGCGCGTTATTATAATGAAACCGGGAAATGATGTAGATTTTTTATCAGAAATTCTCGACAATTACAGCCAGTTTATTTCTGTAGGTTCTCTCGAGGAAGGGATGCATAAAATAGAATATTTCCTTTGATCATGATTCAGGAAATAAATGCACTTCCGGTTTGCCGTTATATATGTTTTTTGATATAATCGATTCCGCATTAAAATATCTTTTTATGATTTTTGCGCTCATATCATAGGGCGAAATTTCAAGAGCAATCCCGCCATTCTCCATTATATATATTCTGTCACAGCTGCGGCAGATGAAATTAATATCATGAGAAGATAATAGAATGCATCGTTTTCCGTTTATCAGATATTTGGAAATGGATTTTGCAATATCCATTTGTGATGCGATGTCTAACCCTGCTATAGGTTCATCGAGAATCATAAAACCTGATAATTTGGCAAATGCCCTTCCAATCATTGATTTTAAAAGTATCGAATCAGATATTTCTGAGAGTTTGGAATTTTTAAAAACGGTAAGATTTAAATTAGTAATGGTTTCTTCAGCAATACTTCTATCACTTTCAGAAAATGGACTCAGCGCTTTCAACCAGGGAAGCCTTGCTGAAAGAATAAAATTAAATACTGAATCATCAGGATTTTCAGGAATGATTCTGCTGAAATGTGAAATCATTTTTAAAACATGATTTTTTTTTAATAATCTTAAATCAGTTTCTTCTATCGAAATATATGCATCAGAATTTTTTATCTGACCGGATAGAATTTTCATAAGAATGGTTTTTCCGCATCCGGGAGCCCCGATCAATCCAACAGCTTCACCGTCATTGATTTTTAAATCTATGTTTTTTAAAATTTCTTCTGATCCGATTTTATAATTTATACCTGATGCTTCTACCATAAATATCAACCTTGTTTAATTTATATATAAAATGTGAAATTACTGATAATACAATTACTGCAGTAACTACAGCAGCTGGAACAGCAAATTTTAAAGCAAGTAAGACCGAAAGCTGTAAAAAAATAAAAATAAATATCAGCATGATATTTATTTTTCCTCTGTAAAAAAATCTGTAAATATAAAAGGCTGCAAAACCTGAAATGCCTGATAAGTATACAGCAGATACAATCAGTAAAGATTTTAATATAATGAAAAAGCAGTTAAGTACAATTGCAGATTCTGTCAAATTTCCTGAATAGTCTTTCCCATGTGAAATAATTAACTCTGTTGATCTGTATCTATATACAAAAATAAAGCTTATTAAAAAAATTATAAAAAAAAGAATTACAGTCTCAAAATTTTTTCCA
This sequence comes from uncultured Leptospirales bacterium, assembly GCA_964392365.1. Classification (GTDB taxonomy): domain Bacteria; phylum Spirochaetota; class UBA4802; order UBA4802; family UBA5550; genus CAYMPH01. The sequence goes on along the minus strand of CAYMPH010000005.1, from coordinate 178,964 downwards.
GCCAACCCGGTTAATATTTTCTCTAAAAAAATAAAACTGAATTGCTTGTCAAAATAAAAAAGGTAAGAGACAATTAGAATTACAAGTGGGTTTATTATAAAACCTGCAGCATTCCGGGAATAGATTTTCTGTATAAAGACAGTAAATATTATAAGCAGAAATACTGTCAGGGGAAAAATAATATTAATATCATCTGTTAGAAATCTGAAACCTGTCAGGAAAAACAGCAGAGTAGAAAATCCTTCACCTGATAGTACGTAATCTGTATTGCTGTTGTCAACAGATGAGAATAAAGAATACAAAAAGAATAATCCGGCTGCAATAATATATGAAATAATTGCAGCCGGGTTTATGCTGAAATATAAATTTAATCCGCAGATGACTGCTGCTCCAGTAAAGGCTATAAGCGCAGTAATAATTTTATTTTTATCTGAGAAATACAATTAATTCCCTGCTATTGCTTGGATGGAGTGTCTTTTTCCGGCTCCGGAGCTGGTTTTCTGGATTCTTCAATTTCATCAATGATTTTTGATAGCTGTTTGTCGGATTTTGCTTTTTTAATAAAATCTTCATTTTTGATATGCCGGGTTAAAATATTTTTTGCTTTATCTTCGGATCCGTTCCTCACATAAGCCTTGCATAAAATAAATCTGTCTTCATCTGATGAAATGGATACTGATTCAAAAAGATTTATTGTTTCCCCGTAATTTCCTTTTTTATAAAATGACTTTGCTGCAATTATTTTTATTTCACTGCTTTGTTCCTTCGCAGGAAGAGTGTTGTAAATTTTCATGACCTTGTCGTATTTTTTCTGATCATAATATCCTTCAGCAAGAATTGCGAATGCTTTGGAATATCTATCATACAGCTGATTGTTTCCTTTGGAAAGCTCATAAAGTTTTTCAAAATATGATATGTATTTATCGTTTTTTAATTTATAATAGAGACTGCCTATCTGAAAAACTATTACTGGATTGTCCGGATTCGATTTATTAACACTCTGCAGCGCTTCAAGTGCATCTTCATATTCATGCAGCATTATTTGTATAGCAGCAAGTAGGGAAAGTGATCCGATTGAACCGCCTTTAAGTTTAATAGCTTTTTTAATATCATCCCTTGCTTTTTCATAATCTTTTAAATTATAATAACATGTTCCCCGGTTTAAAATAAGATTTGATTCTGTTTCTTTGTCTACAAATCCGAATTCTATCGCACTGTTGTAATGAGTGACAGCTCTGGAGTAATTTTTTTCTCTGAATTCAATATCAGCAAGAACCATATGAGCTTCTGCATAAAAAGGAATTTTCCCTGCAACATCCCGTATGTAAGATGCAGCTTCGTTGAATTTATTGTTTTTATAATTGATCATGCCTATTTCAAATTTAGCAGCTAAAAAACCTGATTCTATGTTTAATGCTTTTTTAAAAGCTGTAATGGCTTCGTTTAGCTTTCCTTCCTGTTTCAGGCTGTCGCCTGTTTTGTATTGTTCAATTGCATCAGAATTGTCAGTCCATAGAAGTTTGTTTATAGTGTTTTCAATTTTTGATTTAGCGCCTTCGTCCCGAAGATCATTCCACATCGCTTTGCATCTTTTTACAACTTCGCCGTAATCACCTTTTTGTTCTGCAAGAACAATCAGATTCCAGTGGGCGTTGCGTAAGTATTTTCTTGTTGTATATATTTGGGTAGCTTCAGTAAAATATTCTTCTGCTTCCTTGAAATTCCCGCGCATCTTTTCTATTTCACCAAGGAAATAATAGGAATCCCCGTTTTTTTTTATTTCAACATCTTTTAAGAAGGCTTCTTTGGCTTTGTCGTACTTTTTATATGAGTAGTATGCCCGGCCCTGTTCATGGTATCCGGCAAATGCTGATGTTGTAATCAGTATTAATAAAAGTATTATTGTATATTTTATTTTATTCATAATTGAATTTTGTTTTCTTAATCCTTTCGAAGATTTTTAAATATTTTTTTTATTTTTAACGAATATACTTGTAATTTATCCGCTTGCTGATATTTTTATCCTGTTTTTCTAAATAAACTTTTGTCAAGATATTAATCCGCTGTTTTTTTATGAGCTCGATACTAAAATCTACATCAATCGTCGCTGTGTCGACACTTGCAAGCAGGATTCTCGGTTTTGTCCGCGAAATGCTTTTTGCTGCCTTCTTCGGTGTTACCGGATCAACCGATGCTTTTTTCGTTGCATTCCGGATTCCGAATTTATTGAGAAGACTCGTTGCTGAAGGAGCTCTTACTATTTCATTTATTCCGGTATATACAGAATATATCATTAATAAAGGGGAGTCTGAGGCTCTTATTCTCGCGCAGAAAACTCTTTCAATCCTATTAGTTGCTCTTTTGCTTTTTACAGGTCTTGGCATGATATTTTCCCCTGAAATAGTAAAGGCTTTCGCTTTCGGATTAACCGGAGAAGGTAAAATTGAAATAGCTGAGAGTTTAACAAGACTCATGTTCCCGTATTTAATCCTGGTCGGGCTTACAGCTTTTGCAATGGGTGTTTTAAATTCCCGCGGATTCTTTTTCTCTTCTGCATTTTCGCCTGTTCTTCTGAATGTGGGCATTATATCGGGTATTTTAAGCGGTTATTATATTTTTAAAAACGGACTGTATGGTCCGGCTGTTGGAGTTTTATTCGGAGGAATTCTGCAGCTAGTTTTTCAGATTCCATATATGGTCAGAACCGGTTTTAAAATAAAATTTTCCTTTGATTTAAATCATCCCGGGATAAAGAAAATATTCGGCATGCTTACACCTGCGCTATTTGGAATTGCAGTGTATTATATTAACATTCAAATGAGCACATTGCTTGCATCTTTTCTGCCGGCTGGAAGTATTTCGTATATATATTATTCCGACAGGCTGACTGAATTGACTCTTGGAATTTTTATTGTATCTATTGGAAGTGTAATCCTTCCTGAGATGTCAAAACTTTCAGCCAGTGATAATTTTGATAAGCTGAAAGAATTATATTTAAAAGCAGTCAAGGCTGCTTTGTTTCTTGCTATACCTGCAGCGTGCGCGCTTTTTGTTATCGGCCTTCCTATTGTAACAGTTTTTTTTGAAAGAGGAAAATTTACTTCTTATGACAGCATAATGACATACAGAGCTTTAATCTGTTCAATTCTCGGTCTGGTTTCTTTATCTGTATTAAGAATTACCACTCCTACTTTTTATTCGCTGAAAGATACAAGAAATCCTGTTAAAACTGCTTTGGTTGCATTTATACTGAATATTTCTCTCGGTTATATTTTAATGAATACGGAATTGAAACATGCAGGTCTTCAGCTGGCTAATTCAATTTCAGTCACAGTTCAGATGCTTTTACTGATAATAATTTTAAACCGGAAAATCAATGGACTTCAATTCAGGAAAATTATTCTGCCGATCATGAAAACTGTTTTATCAAGTGCAGTAATGGGTGTATTCCTTTATTTCCTGTCCGGAATAATCGACTGGAAAGCCGCTTCAATAATTCTAAAAGTTTCTTTTCTTGCAGTAAATGTTATTGGAGGCTGTCTGGTGTTTTTTATTATGGCATATTTATTAAAAGTCGAAGAAGTAAAATATCTTACTGACAGGATAAGGAAAAAGTTTAAATCAAGACTTAAGAATAATGCTTAAAACCTTCTGTGTATCCGAAAGGTCATCAAAAAAATAATCCGGATTGTATGATAAGAGTTTTTGTTTGTCAGCCCATCCTGTGCCTACAGAAATGGAAACTGCCCCGGATTTTTTTGCGCACTCAATGTCGTAAACTGTATCGCCGATTATAATAATATCATCAAAATTTATTTCAATGCCGTAAATTTCAGTAATTCTTTTTTTTGCAACCGGAGGGAGATCGTTTCTGTTGGGTGCATCATCTCCAAAAGCTCCAAATGGGAAATATTCTTTTACACCTGCAGCTGCGAGTTTTATTTCAGCACTTCTCTTGAAATTACCTGTAAGTACTCCAAGAATAATTTTTTCCTGCAAAGATATTGCCTTTAGCAGTTCAGGTATTCCCGGAAGAACAACTGTATCATATTTCCCGATTTTTTCTTCAAGATGTGAGAAATATTTTTCTTTAAGTTTTTCTGTACCGTTTTTAATAATTTCATCGCTGAATCCCATTGCAGAGAGGGATTCTGTTAAAATCAAGGGATCAGTTTTACCCTGGAAATCAACCATTTCCATTTTTCCAATAGTGCCGAAAACATCAAGGCATGACTGGATCAGTGAATGTTTTCCTGCCTTGTTGCAGTTAAGAATAGTTCCGTCAATATCGAATAAAACTGCTTTCTTTTCCATAAAGCCATTGAAATATACAGCCTTCTATTTACAATAAATTAATTTTCTTAATTTAAGCTTGCTGATTTGCAATTTATATAGAGATTTATTAAAGCTTATAGTTTTTTAAATCAAAAAGAATTTAACTTGATAAAATAATAATATTAAATTCAAATCAGCATTATTTATAAGAGGCTGCGTATTGATCCCAATAATTAAAATTCTTATACCGGCTTTATTGCCTGTAATTGTAATGTATATCTTCTATAGCAGATATTTCAGTATAAGGCCAAGCTATTTAAGTCATTTGCAGTATTTTTTAATGGGAGCCGCTCTTGCTTCTCTGATCCTTTTAGTCGATTCAGTTTTGCCTGATTTAATCAAGTTTGATAATCCGACAGCAACTGCATTTTTTAAAGCCGCTTTTGTTGAAAAATTTTCAATGTACATTCTTGTTTTTATTATTCTATGGAAATTTATGAAAGGAGTAATGATACCCAGCGGAATAATCATGTCAATGCTGATGGGTATCGGTTTTTCAACTTTTGAAAATATCCTGTATGCTTTAACTTATAATGAGTCAATTGTAGTTGTAAGACTTATAAGTTCAGTGCCTTTACATGTACTATCCACAGGTCTGATCGGTTATTATCTCGGCACAGCCAGGTTATATGGAGCTGTTTTTAAAAAAATTATTCAGATTCTTAAAGCATTTATAATCCCATTTTTATTTCACGCTTTTTTTGATGCATTCATGATGTTAGGAGGCAAAGGAATATATTTAATAGCGCCGCTGCTTGTTTTGCTTATTATTGTAATGGAATATACTATAGCAAAATCCCTCAACCTGCCTCTGCCTGATGGCCTGAAAGAGCACGATGTTTCACTTGAAGACTGGGTAACAATTCAGCGTGAGCCTCAATTTGAGCGTTGGATTCTTAAATCTATGGGGTCAACAAATAAAGAAATAGCGCCGTTATTCATTTTTAATCTGGGTATATATAAAATTCTGGCAATAGTATTTATGCTTTCAACAGCTTTTACAGCATATTTTAATTCTGATTTTATTTTAAAAATAATTGATGTTCAGCTGAGCAGCATTTATATAACTATGCTGTTCATATTTCTTCCGGTTTTATATTCGCTTGATCTGCTGATAATCGGAATAATCAATCCCAGATTTTTTCAAAACAGCATCATTAAAATTCCAATAATCATAGAAGTAAAATTATCTATTTCTGACATTCAATCCAAAACTTTTACTTATCATATTACAACTAGAAACTGTTATCTGAAAACAGTGGAACCGGTTGATCAGGGGAAAAAAGTTTTAGTCAAATTTCACTGCGGAAATTTTTCTTCACCTGAAGTTGCTGGAGTCGCTGCATGGGACAGCTTGTTGAGAAATGAACAGTTCGGAGGAACTCTTATAAGATTCACGCACAAGCCGGCTGGATTTTATTTTTTCCTGATTAAATATTATAAATACAGAATATTGAGGGGGCTTTCATATAATCTTAAACTGCCGGGTTTCAAGGAAATAAGGCAGCTGTTTGTGCACCCGGCTTCAGTTATGCAGAAGAAATATAAATTTGATGCAGGCCATGTTATTTTTAAGCAGGGTGATACAGGGACTGATTTTTATTTAATAAGAAAAGGCATTGTTGATATAATAAAAACTTTTGAAAACGGGGAAAAGCTTCTGCTTACTACTCTTTACGAAGGGGATATTCTCGGCGAAATGGCAATTACAGGCAATCAGGAACGTCTTGCTGATGCTGTGTGCAGAACAGATTGCCTTGTAGCAATTTCTGAAGCTTATAATCTTGATGCCCTGATTGACAGTAATCCTGTTTTTACACAGAAACTGATTAAAAATTTTGCAAACAGACTGCATTCCTCTGAAAAAATGATGTCTGAAAAAATATCAAGCATAAACGAATCAGTGAAAAGCAGGGAGCTGATGCTTGCCGCAGTTATTAAAAAACTGCTTCTTCATTCAGAAACTGAGAATGAAAATGATTATCAGACTGCTCTTGAAAATATTAAAAATGAGCTGAATATCAGCGAAGAGGATTTTCAGAAAATAATCAGTATTTTAAAGCAGGGCTGATTTTTATATTTGGAATATAAAATTAGTGCTATGAAAAAAATAGTTCAGTTTGTAAATAATCTATGTTTGATTTTTAATTATTATAAAAAATAAGGAGATATGCTATGGGATTATTGGATAATGTAATGAATGTTTTAGGAACACTATCTGGAGGCAAAGCAAGTGCCGGTCTTCTTGATGCTGTAGGCGGGCTTTTAAAAAATGACGGTCTTGACGGGCTCCTGAGTAATTTTAAAAACAATGGTCTTGAGGATGTTGTTTCCTCCTGGATCAGTAAAGGAGAAAATCTGCCGGTTTCAGCAGACCAGATTAAAAATGCACTTGGTGCGGATAAAATAAATGAACTTGCAGCAAAAGCCGGTGTTTCTGCTGACGATCTGCCCAATGTTCTGAAAGATGTTCTTCCAGGTCTTATTGATAAGCTGACTCCTAATGGTAAAATTGAATAAAGATTCCTATCATTGCAGATTTGATTTCTTATGATGCTGTTTTAAAAAATAATAGGCTGATATAAAGGCGGTACTCAGTGGCAAACTATCTGTTTTTAAACTTCTTTTCAATTGGTATGCTGATCACTACGGTTTTTTATACAATTGCTGCTATATTCTGTTTTACAATAACTAACAGATCCAAGGCTGCAATTAATATCGGCCTGGCTCTTACATTCGGAGGAATTACAGCAATTGATTATTTTTTATCAGCTTCATTCTATTATCCGCCATTAGCATTTCACAGGTATTTTTCCATTCTGGGCGCATCTGCTCTAATGATATATTCAACCCAGTTTTTTTTCACTTTTCCGGAACCAGTAGCCCCGCGTTTCCGTAAGATGCTTCATGTTTTAATGTGGATAATGCTGGGAATTGCTGAAGGCATATTTATTTTTAAATCGCTGACTGCAAAATACGTATATCAGTTTTCCGGGCACTACTGGGATTTTGATCTCGATGTTATAAGCAAGTACGTGGGATTTCTGATTCTTATTTTTGCAGTTATTACCATAGCAAGCGGAATATGGCGTGGAATAATTACCAAAGATAAAAAGAGGTGGGCGATTTTTGCGATTACTTTTTTTATAAGTATAGTTACTATCATTCCTTCAATTGTGAATGTGCTCTCAAGAGACGGAGCTTTTGGCAGGGAAATATATATACTTACAATAGATTTTTTCAGTGTAATAGGCTATTTTTTTATAGTTATAATTTTTATCAACAACAGTATAGACCGTTCAACTTTCATGGCAAAGCTTGTAGGCATAAGTCTTGTTTCGATTCTTGTAATAATGCTGGGCTTGAGTTACTACAGTTATCAGGTTAATGAAAGATTTTATAATGTAATTCATAATCAGACTGCTAACCAGGTTCTCTATGAAAAATCATTCAGACCTCCTGATCTTGATTATATTGTATCTTATGATCAGGCGAAGGATTCATTTTCTTCGGATTACAGCAGCGGGAAGGTGTCGATAAAATTTTCTGATCTGAAAAATGAATTTATGAATACCGCCATATGGACTAAGATAGGCGATATCACCGGGAATAATTTTGATGCAGAGCTTGAAACTGTTTTAAACAATGCTCACCCTCATTTTGCAGGTTATAAAAGCCTTATACTTAAAATGAGCAATGATCTGAAATCAGGAAAAAACACCGGTACTGAAAAAAATTCTGTAAGGCTCTTAAGGCAGCTTGAAGATTTATATTCCACCATATTTTACAGATCAAATAAAATCCGTGAATTGCCTTCAGCCGGATTCAGAAAAGCGATAGAGAATTTTCTCAGGAAGGACTCCTCTGTAATTGTTCCCTTTAATAAGGTAATTCTTGATGAAATATCGAAAAGCAAACTTGATGGCGATGATCTTAAAGCTGAAGTCCTGAATTATTATTCGCCTCTTCGAGAGCCCGGTTATAGATTTTACCGCAAATCTGCTGACGGGATGGAGCATCATCTTGGCTATATGAAATATAATTCAAGTGAAGGCAAGGTATATGAGGTTGGATTTTCATATCTCCAGTATCGCGAGTTCATACATCCGGATTCTTTAAAGCTCTCTCTTATGCTGGGCATAACAATCCTTGTTATCATTATAGGATTCCCGTTTTTCTTCTATGGCGCAATAGTGAAAGCTCTTAACAGGCTTCAGGACGGTGTTCGTGAAATCAGGAACGGCAATTTTGATATTCAGATTCCTGTAACAGTCAAGGACGAGATAGGATTTCTGACGCACAACTTTAACATGATGGCTCAGGATATTAAGGAGTCAAAGCGTCAGATTGAAGACTATGCGGAAAATCTTGAAAAAAAAGTTGAGGAACGAACAGCAGAACTTGAGGCAGCACGTGATGCTCTGTGGGGTGAAATGGAGCTTGCGAAAAAAATCCAGACAGTTCTGCTTCCTCATAAGCCTGTTATAGACGGTTACGAATTAGCTACTCATATGGCTCCGGCTGATGAAGTCGGCGGTGATTATTACGATATTATTAATACTGCCGGAATGGACTGGATTATAATAGGCGATGTTTCAGGGCATGGCGTTTCTGCCGGCCTTATCATGATGATGGCGCAGACTTCAATACACACTGTTCTTGCAGGCAATTATGAAACAAGTCCGGGTGAACTTCTCAGTCACATAAATCAGGTACTGACAGAAAATATACGCAGGCTCAGTGATGATAAATATATGACTATTACTGTTATCAGCTGTATAAAAGATGGAGTCTTCCACCATGCAGGACTTCATCAGGATATAATTATTCACCGTTATAACAGTCAAAAAATTGAAATACTGGAAACAACGGGCATGTGGCTGGGAATTATGCCGGATATCAAGCCCATGATGGATGATAATGCATTCAGGCTTGAAAAAGGCGATGTTATGCTTCTATACACTGACGGTCTCACTGAAGCATGGCTTCAGGGAACTGTCAGGAATCATCGGAATCCAGAAACCGAAATGTTCGGCTCAGATAAGTTGATTGATATATTCAGGGATAATGCAGCGCGTTCACCTAAGGAAATAAAAGAGGCGATTCTTGCAGCACTTTCCGGCTACCGTCTTGCAGATGATGTAACACTTGTGGTTGTAAAAAGGACAGTATAGAAAAGGAGCTAATGATGGTTGAGCATTATGCAAAACTTGAAAACATGATGCACTCTGCTCCTTTTCTTGAATTCACCGGAGCAAGGGTTAAGATCAGCGAAGGTGAATCTGTTATTACAATGCCTGTACAGAAAAAATTTTTTCATGCAGCAGGAGCAATGCATGGAGCTCTTTATTTCCTTGCACTTGATAATGCTGCTTTTTTTGCAGCCAATTCATTGGTAAATGATGTTTTTGTTTTAACTGTTACTTTTAATGTTTATTTAATTAGACCTGTGTCTGGAGGAATTGTAACTGCTGTCGGGAAAGTTGTTAATACAACCAGGTCGCAATTTATCGCAGAGTCAGTTGCGTATGATTCTGATAATAATGAAATAGCCCGTGGAAGTGGAGTTTTTATTAGAAGCAATATAAAACTTACTGAGGAGATGGGATACAAATTGTAATTTGTTGGTTTAATTTTAAATAAAAAAAAAGCTGCCTGTCCGGCAGCCTTTTTTTAAGTATCTATTAAATAAATTCTATTTCGCAGCCATACCGCCGTCAAGTGGCAGAATCGCTCCTGTCATATAATTAGATGCATTAGAAGCGAGAAATACTGCAAGTCCCTTTATATCGTCAATTTCTCCTGCTGCACGCAGCGGAATAACAGAAAGCATTGCATTGAGCATGTTTTCCATTCCCGGTTTAAATACATATCCCATCATATCTGTATGGAAAAACCCCGGGGCTATGCAGTTAACATATATTTTGTGATCAGCAAGCTTGATCGCGAGATTTTTTGTAAGGATTTCAATCGCTGCTTTTGAAGAGTTGTAGGCAACAGCAGGATGAGCTATTTCAAGTGAGCCTCTTGATGCGAAAATTGAAGATATATTTATTATTTTTCCGCCGCCCTGAGCTTTCATAATATTCGCAACTTTCTGTGTTAGAATCCATACACCGCGTACATTTACATTGAATATTTTATCCCATCCGTCAAGAGGAAACTCTAGAGTTGGAGCTCCCCAGGTAACGCCTGCATTGTTGACTAATATATCAACCCTTCCGAATTTTTTCATGGCAGCATCAACAAGGTTTTCTATATCTTCCTTATTACCGAGATCGCATTTTACTGCAAGGTGTTTTATTCCGTTTGCGGCTGCAAGTTTTTTGCCGACTTCCTCGCATTTTTCAACTTTTCTGGAGGCAATTACAAGATCAGCACCGGCTTCTGCAAGTCCTGCTGATATAAACTCGCCGATCCCGCGGCCGCCTCCTGTAACAATAGCTACTTTTCCTTTAAGACTGAACATCTCGTTAACATTCATAGTTAAACTCCTTGAAATTTTTTTTATGCCAGTCAGTAATGAATGGCGTTTTTTTAAATTCTATAGGCGTATGTTATAACTCGTATTTATGAAATACTGTACTTTCAGTCAATACATTTTAAAAATTCAGATGATTCTATTCTGTATCAAAAAATTTATAATCCTTTTATTTTGTTTATAAAAAAATGTATTAAATATGGAAAACGATATATTTTAGTGTAAAGTTCTTGCTATTTATAAATTAAATACTATAAATGTAAACTATCGTTAATCTTCTGTGATTCTTCAATTAAGGGGAACTTCAATGAAGACTTCAGGTATGGAAGCTGGAAAGTTCGCTTTTAATTTCATGGCGCGGACTGAAGGAATAAGCTATTTTGTTATACTCCCGTTTATCATTTTTTATGTATGGTCAAATCTTAATTTCACAAGCCACCAGTGGGATGTTTTTATTATAGGCGCAATAGCAACTTTCTTTTTTTCCCTTACAACAACCACCATTAACAATTTTTTAGTAATATCGCCCGTTATTAAATATTTTAAAAAGCTTAAAAATAATGAAGAGATCAGTATAGAAGAATATACTGCAGCTTTCAGACGCTTTTTCGCGCTTCCATATATCCATAGCTTCGGAGCTTTTTTCAGATGGATTTTTGGGCTGGGAATCTGCATAGTCATTATGATGGCTGCAGCTGAGCTGTCTACTGAGCAGACTGTTAATCTGTGGATTCTTGTTGTTATCAATGCTCCGATGGGAACGGTTCTGTATTTTCTGCTCACTGAAATTTATATTCAGAAGGTATACGAAAAGGGAGTATTCCCCAAGTGGCCTCAAACCGAGCTTAAACTCAAAATGAACATATATACACGTCTTACTGCATCACTTGTTGTTATTGTGCTTGTTCCGTTTTTAACGCTGCTTACTTTTTTTCAGATTTTCATCTCCAACCTTTCAATTGATAAAAGCATGATTTTTCTGAAAATTGCCGTGATCGGGATTATCGGCATTTTCGCAGCTCTAATGCTTGCAAGAGTGCTTGCCCGTACCATCAGTCTCAAGGTTGGACTCATTTTAAATTTTCTTGAAAAAGTTTCAAAGGGTGATCTTTCAGCCCTGGCAACTAAAATTATTGTAATGGATGAACTGTCTCTTATTAATAAATCTGTATATAAAATGAAAGAGAACCTTCGGGGAATGGTTTTATCTGTAAATGAAAATTCCCAGCACTTTACAGCATCGAGCTCTGAACTTGATTCATCATCCCTGCGTCTTTCAGACAATGCCAGGAACCTTTCTGCAATAGTTGAGCAGACAAGCAGCGCTTATGAGGAAATGTCATCTTCTTTTGAAGGTAATCTTGACATGATAAAAGCTCAGCAGGACAGCTATCAGTCTCTGAAGGGTGATATATTGTCAATCAGCGACGGAAGCCAGAAGCTCGAGGGCAAACTTGCCGGGTTGAGCGGGAGCATGACAAAGACAGTCGGCAATGTTGAAGAGGGCGAAAAAACCATGAAGAAAACTGTTGCTGCAATACAGGAACTTTCAGGGTATGTAAAAAATATTGATGAGATGGTTAACAGGATAAATGAAATAGCAGATCAGATAAATCTTCTCGCTCTCAACGCTTCAATTGAAGCAGCCAGGGCAGGTGAGCACGGCAAGGGCTTTGCTGTTGTAGCTGATGAAGTGAATAAGCTTGCAGACCAGACAACAAGCCTTGGAAAAAGCATCAAACAGAATATCACAGAGCATTCGCAGAAGATCAATAATGAGCTCGTGTTTGTTAATAATACAGCAGCAATATTCAATGATATTAAAAACCAGATTGTAGATTCAAGCGGAATACTCACAGAGATTCATGATTTTACAAGCGAACTTGCAACTAAAAACAGACAGATGGAAGCCAAGATCGAAAATTTCGGAAGGGCAACTGACGACATTCATACTGCATCGCAGGAACAGCGCATGACCATAGATGAACTTACAAAAGCTATTAATGATATCAGCAAGATTGCGCAGGAGACCTCAATGAGCGCTGAAAAGGTTCAGGAAAATTCAAAACAGGTTAACAGTAATGTCGGTGATCTAATGAAAAATATTGAAATTTTTAAAGTCTGAAAATTAAATAAAAATTTTATTAAAAACCGTGAAATAAAACAATGACGCAATTAAACCGTTTTATATTTGAATAGTGATTATATCTTTTTTTAAGTATTAGAAAAACTATACCTTGACAAGCAAAAATAGAACTTTATAAATAGACATATCGTATAAAAATTTTTTAAACTAAAAAGGGGGATTCAAATATGAGTCGATCATTCTTATTGAAAAGTCTGTTTGTTGTTTTCGGATGTGCAATTATTGTTTTTACTTCAGGTGCTGGATCTGTAAATGCTGCACCGGCAATTGGAACTACAGTGTCAAATCCTTTAATCAGAGATGCCAAGGATAAGCCTTCATACATTCCTGGTATCGGCACACATGTGGTAGGAATTTTTTATAGCGATACAGAAGCTGCTGATATAGGTGATCCGCTGGCAGATCTTCTAAAAGCAAAAAATTACGGAAAAGATGTATACAGCGGAGTTGGAATCGCAAATTTGAAGGATTCACCTGCACCGAATTTTATTATCAGAAGCATTATACAGGGTAAGATAGAGAAGTATAAATCTGTAATCCTTACAGACATTGACCTGACTCTTCCAAATGCATGGGGATTGGGAAATTGTAATGACAAATCTGTGTTTGTTTTAATTGGAAAAGATAAAAAAGTAAAATATATTGCTTATAAAGATAAAAACAACAGATGGGGCGCTGCTGAGATGAATTCTATTATAAAAATGATCGACGACATGTTGAAAAAATAATAGTTAAGAAAATTAAAGTATATAAAAAACCCCCGGCATCTTTAACAACGCCGGGGGTTTTTATTTTTATTTTAACTTAGCTGCTAATAATTCCTGCGATTTTTTTGCTTCTTTCATTGTATTGTCAATTATCTGTTTTACAGTAAGAGTTTGAGTGATTATTCCTGCAATCTGACCAATAGGCAGCACTCCTTTATTATTGTCTCCATCCATAGTGCCGGCCTGGAAAGCGTCAAAGCCTATTGCCATTCTTACCATCTGCATTGATTTTTTATAACCCATAAACATAATGCCCACAGCAAGCTTCATCCATGGAAGTCCAAGCATTTTTGCTATTTTCTTTGAACGTATCAAAGCGCTGAGAGGATTCAATCGCTTGTTTATAAGCCGTTTTGCGCCCGGCGTTTTCATTACACGCGCTTTCATTCCGTCAACTTTATCCGTGTAAAGAGTACTGTAGACATCAGTTTCATTTGTAACTTTTTTCTGATTTTCATGAACAGGGCTTTCTACTGAATTCATAAATCTTGTACCCATTGAAATCCCGTCTGCGCCGAGTATCAAAGCCGTGGCAAGGCCTCTTCCGTCTGCAAATCCGCCTGCTGCAATTATAGGTATGTTTATATTATCAGCAATACTCGGGATGAGTGCAAGCGAAGTTACATCGCCGCCATGACCTGCTGCTTCATGGCCTGTTACTATGATTGCATCAGCTCCGTCTTTCTGGGCTGCAAGCGCGTGCTTGAGTGTTGTAACTGTTGCAATAACTTTTCCGCCGTAAGCATGAACTTCCTTGCAGATCCAGTCACCTTTTCCGAGAGCATAATTTACTACCGGGACTTTCTGTTCAATAATAACTTTTGCATTTTGTTTTGCGCCCGGGAAGTATAGGGTTATATTCGCAGCAAAAGGATTTTTCGTAAGTTTGCGCGTCTTTTTTATAGCTTCAAGAGTTTCGTCTGAATTCATAACGCCTGTAGCTAAAATTCCGAGGCCGCCTGCATTTGAAACAGCAGCTACAAGTTCCGGCATGCTTATCCAGCTCATGCCTGAAAGAATAATCGGATACTTAATTTTTAAAGTTTCAGTAATTTTTGTTTTCATGTAGGTCCTCGATAATTTTTTAATTAATTATTCTGATTCGCATTCATCAGTGCTTTTGAAATACAAAAAGACTGATGGTAATTGTCAAGTAAATTAAGAAGCGTTTTTTTGAAAGGGGGGAGCAAATTAAATTTTTTGTTTTTTTTAGGTAAATATCTTCACGATACGCGTCCCAACTCAACGAGCGCCTATTTCATAGTGCTCATCGAGTTGGGCCATAGCTTGTATCGATATGAATTTATATTAGAATTCTAAACTTTAGGATAGCCTATCCTTTTTAGTTCAACTGCTATTTCAGTTAAAATCGAAGGATCATCAATTGTTGATGGCGCTGTATATTCAGCCCCATCTGCAATTTTTCTCATTGTTCCTCTTAATATTTTTCCTGAACGGGTTTTCGGAAGACGCTTAACAACTATTGCCTGCTTGAATACCGCAACAGCTCCGATATTGTCACGAACCATTTTAACAAGACTATCTACAATTTCTTTTTCGGTTTTAGTCACGCCCTGTTTAAGAACGACAAATCCGAGAGGAAGCTGCCCTTTGAAATCATCTGCTGCTCCTATAACTGCGCATTCAGCGACATCAGGATGTGTAGAAATAATTTCTTCCATTGCGCCTGTTGAAAGTCTGTGTCCTGCAACATTAATTACATCATCAATCCTGCCCATAATGTAAACGTAACCATCGGAATCGATATATCCGCCGTCTCCTGTAAAATAATATCCGGGATACATGTCAAGATATGATTCTTTGTATTTAGCGTCATTCTGCCATAGAGTAGGTAGTGTTCCGGGAGGAAGAGGCAGTTTTAAAGCAACAAGTCCTTCTGTTCCTGCAGGAAGTATTTTCCCGTCTGCGTCTATAATTTCCACTTTGTAACCGGGAACGCATTTAGTAGGTGATCCCGGTTTGATCGGAAATTCTTCAAGGCCCATACAGTTTGCTGCAATTGACCAGCCTGTTTCAGTCTGCCACCAGTGGTCAACTACCGGAACTCCAAGGAGGTTGCTCGCCCAGTGATATGTGTCAGGGTCAAGACGTTCACCTGCAAGGAAAAGTGTTTTGAAACTTGGAATTTTATATTTTTTGTAATAATCGCCATTCGGATCTTCTTTTTTTATTGCACGGAATGCAGTAGGAGCTGTGAACAGAGCTTTTACATTATATTCTGAAATTATTCTCCAGAATGCTCCTGGATCAGGAGTTCCTACAGGTTTTCCTTCATAGAAAACAGTTGTGCATCCGCTTAACAATGGAGCGTACACTATATATGAATGACCCACAACCCAGCCAACATCTGATGCTGCCCAGAATACATCACCTGCATTCATGTTGTAGATATTTTTCATGCTCCATTTGAGGGCAACAGCATGTCCGCCGTTATCGCGCACAACTCCTTTGGGCATACCTGTTGTTCCTGATGTATAAAGGATGTAAAGAGGGTCTGTTGCTTTAACATTTACACAATCTGCAGGAGCTGCTTTTTTTACTGCTTCAGCCCAGTTGATATCACGGCCCTGGATCAGCGGGGAAGTTGCCTGTTCGCGCTGAAAAATTATGCATTTTTGAGGCTTGTGTTTTGCAATATCTATTGCCTTATCAAGAAGAGGTTTATATTCAATAACTTTTTTACCTTCTATCCCGCATGAAGCTGTTATCATAACAACCGGCTTCGCATCATCAATTCTTATTGCAAGTTCGTTTGAAGCAAATCCGCCGAAAACAACAGAATGAACAGCGCCTATTCTTGCACAAGCGAGCATTGCAACAGCAGCTTCAGGAATCATCGGCATATATACAATTACTCTATCGCCTTTTGAAACACCGCAGTCTTTAAGCACTCCGGCAAATAAAGCTGTCTGATCCCTTAGCTCCCTATATGAAAATTTTTTCTTTGTTTCTGTAACAGGGCTGTCATAAATGAGTGCTGTCTGGTCGGCTCTTCCGTTTTCAACATGATAATCAAGCGCGTTATAGCATGTATTGAGTTCGCCTCCTGTAAACCATCTGTAAAACGGCTTGTTGGTATCATCCAGAACCTTGTCGAATTTTTTATTCCAGGATATATCCTCTGCAGCTTTTGCCCAGAATGTATCCGGGCTGTTGATTGATTCTTCGTATGCCTTTTGATAATTTCCCATTATTTCCTCCATTTTTTAATTGATGCTTATGCATCTTTATTTGTTTTCGAGAACAACTTTAAATTTATATTTAGTTTCAACAAAGTGAGTCCATACGATCTCAACCGGCCGGGAGCTGGTATCGAAGACACTTGTTTTAACTGTAAGAACCGGATCAAGAGCCGAGAGGAGAAGAATCTTTGAAATTTCGCTGTCAATGCGTGTGATTTCAACTTCATGCTCAATAATTCCAAGTCTTATCCCCAGTACTTTTTCAAGAGTTTCAAGCATTGTCATTGATTCAAGGTGAGCAGGTTTTATTTTGTCTCCTGTTGGTCCCGGAAGATAATTTGTTGTGTAGCTCATTGGCTCTCCGTCAATTGTACGGAGCCTTTTATAAACTGTATAAATTGTATCAGGTGAGTTATTGAAAAAATGATTAACCTCTTCACTTCCTGTTTCATTGGTTTTTGATAGAACTTTCACTCTGGTTTTTTCTGTATTAAAAATCTGGCGGTTTATTCCTGAGAGTTTTTCTTTATTAATGGAATTGGCTTTCTCTGTCCAGAATGTCCCGCTTCCTCTTTTACTGTAAAGAAGTCCGTTTTGATGAAGATGTTCAAGCGCTTTGCGTACAGTAGTTCTGCTTACTCCGAAAATCAGTGTCATTTCCTCTTCCGGAAACAGCCTTTTCGCAGGGTCAATTTCACCTTTGCGCAGCATTTCAGTCAGATAATCTGAAATCTGATAATGAAGTGGAATTTGAGTGTTTTTAAATTGTACTGGTTTCATATGTTTAATTGTATCTACAATAATACAACTTTGATTCTGATATAAATTTTGTAAATAAAAAAAAGAATTTTCTTTAATTTTTTTTAAAAGATATAGCCGGGAAATTGTTAATAATTTTAAATGTGCTGATTCGATACGCTTATAAGTTTCAATTTTTTAATTCAATTTGTGAATTTTTGATGACAATAAATAATAATTAATCATTATTATACTCAGTATAATTTGATTATTATTTTAAAAGTGGGATGTTCATTATGCGAAGATTTATTAATTATATTCTTTTTAGATTCGATGAAAAGGATTATCTGACAAGAAGAAAGGCGAGCCTGGTAATGTTTTTCGCCTGTTTTCTGATAGTTTTATTAAATATCGGAGCTGCTGCTTCATTTAAAATTAGCGGTTTTGAAAGAGGGCTGACTTTTGGTATTGCAGCATTTGCCTCTTCAGGTGTTTCAATTATAACCCTTGGTTTTCTTAGAAAAGGCAGACTTGAAATTGCTACAAACATTTTTGTAATATTCTGTTCAGTTGTGGTTCTGGTAGGCTTTCTTACTAAACCGCCTGAAATGGCTTTCGTAAGTCTTTCTTATTTTATGTTTGTGACAATTCTTTTTGCAGCTGTATTTTCTTCTCGTATAGTTACAACCGGTATATTTTTATCATATGCAGCAGCAATTATATGGATGTTTTTGAATAATGTAGGTACGATTGATGAGAAATTTGCTCCGCTTTTAAAAACAGGACTTATTGATATTTTTGCAGCTATGGCGCTCGCGTATCTCATCGCTCTGCTTTCAATCTCGGTGTTTCAGAATGCCATTTCTATGATAAAGCAGGAAAAAGAGAAGAACGATGATCAGTTTAAAAGCATGATCAGTCTTCATGATTTAATCAAGCAAAGTTCAAATAATCTGAAGGATGTTGCTGACGGCATGTCAAAGACCACCATGTCCTTTTCAGAAAATATAGAAAAACAGGCTTCGTCTACAGATGAGATCGCAGCATCAACAAATGGAATTTCAAAAGGTATTGCGGATATCAGCACGAATTCAGGACAGCAGTATGAATCATTCGTTTCGCTGATGGATTCCATGAAGAGTCTGGCCAATGAGATAGACATATTGAAGGCAAGCTCGGAAGAAATAGCCGGATTATTTTCTTCTGTTATCAAAATAGTCGAGAAGAGCGAGGGCGCTATTACCCTCATTGACAACAACTCAAAACTTTTACAGGACAGCTCTCTGAAACTTTCATCTGTTATGCAGATACTCGGAGATATATTCGATAAAATTCAGCTTCTTGCACTGAACGCATCAATTGAAGCTGCAAGAGCCGGGGAACATGGCAAGGGGTTTGCAGTTGTTGCACAGGAAGTTAATAAACTCTCGGATCAGTCAGTTGGAAGCCTGAAGGAAATTACCACGCTCATTCAGTCAAACAACCAGATGTCAGTTGAGAACATGAACAGCATCGCTTCCACTGTTGCAATGCTTAAGGAAATCGTTACTATTGTTAATTCTGTTCAGGAAAAGTCTCAGGAAGTATTCAAACATATAAATAATGAGGAAATGATCAAGATTGATATACAGGATAAAGTAGATATTGTTCAGGTTAAATCAAAAGAAATCAGAGAAGCAACAAAAGTTCAGGATATAGAGATGAATGAAATATCCAGGACAATAGTAAACATTAATACTCTTATCAAATCAAATATAGATGGCGCTAAAGGACTTTCAGCAATGTCGGATAAACTTGCGCAGATGGCTGAAGAGCTGAGCACAATCATCGCCCGCCAGGATGTATAATTATAGAACTGAAAGTATTCATTTCTGCAATGGCAGGCGGGCTTAAGTTTCTAAAGACTATCTGGAAGCAGGCGCTCCTACCTCGAATGCGAGCAGCGTAATATCATCTTTTTTTGATAAAGCAGTTTTATCTCTAAATGTATCAACTGTAGTCATTATTGCAAATATCTGTTCTTTAATTGGAAGAGAGGCAGTTGCTGTAATTGCTTTAAGAAAACGTGTTTCTCCCATTTCATCACCCCCGGCATCTCTCGCTTCTGTAACTCCGTCTGTATAAAGAAAGACGCGGTCGCCTCTTATGAGCTGAATTGTTGAGCTGCCGTAATGTGAATCATATGACAACCCTATAAACATTCCTTCAGAATTAAGTTTTGTAAATGATTTATCATGTTTTAACAGAAACGGTTCTGTGTGTCCGCAGTTTGTAAATTCGAGCGTGAGTTTTTTTAAATCCACCAGGCAGATAAACATTGTGAAATAAAAACCGGTCTCAACCAGAGTCGGGTACAAAGCTGTGTTGAGTCCGGTGCAGATATCTGCAGTTTTTGTATGCTTTTCAAGCTGGGTTGCTATTTCTGATTTTATCATAGATGTCAGAAGCGCTGCTGATATACCGTGACCTGAAACGTCTATGATTGCTATAGCAATGGTATTGTCGTTCACGTATACAACATCGTAGAAATCGCCGCTTACTTCCATAAGTGGAAGCATTTTAGCAGCAATGCGGATCTGCTCAGTCTGCGGAAGGTCTTCGGGTATAATCGTCATCTGAACTTTTTTTGCTACCTGAAGTTCAAACAGCATCTGATCATTTTTATATTTGAGTTCTTTAGTGCGTTCCTGAACTTTTTCTTCAAGAATGTATTTCATATCGGAAATATCCTGATACATTATGGAATTCATGAGGGAAATGGTTGCAGCACTGCGGATGTTGTTTATAAAGCGGATTTCATCTCTGCTGAAAGGCTTTAGAGTTATCTTTTCGCCAAGAAGCAGAAGGCCGATCATCTGTTCGTTCTGGATCAGAGGAAGCATGACCGAATATTTAACACGTTCAAACAGTTCCAGAAGCATATCTTTGACAGGCTTGTATTGGGGATTTGTATCAACCATATCTATATCAACAAGATGATTTGACCTGAGAAACCATTCTAGAATATTTTTAGAAATTTCTATTGTTATTCCGGATTTATTGCTGAATCCGAAAGGGTTTTCCTTGTGGTTCAGAAAGATGTCTACATTCTTGAGATGTAGTGTTTGTATGAGAGTGGATTTGAATTGATCGAGAACACCGTCAAGATTTTTCAGCATGGATATATTTTCAATAAAATCTGCTCCGGCTTTATTGAGATTCATTTTATTACGGCTGAAGAGGCGGTTGATAAGCGGCTGAATCCATCTGTAATACAGGATATTGACTGCAAGCCATCCTGCAAGTATAAAAAATATGTATATATACTGGCTCGTTTGTAAATGTTCTTTGAATAAAATAAACAGCACCACGTTCGGTATTATAATGAGTGATGATGTCACTACCCATATAAAGGTCAAATGAATGATGCTGCGGATATCAAATAATCTGTAGCGCAGAACGCCGTATGCCATAATTATTACAGGAATAAACATGAAATTTCCGTATGGATATGAATCAATGCCGTTCATTGCAGGAAAATTTGTTAACGTGAGGAACATCATTGCATTTATTGAAAATAGAATATATTTGATTTTTGAACGGTTGATCGGATTTTTTTCTGACCGTAGCTTGATAATGCAGATAGTGACAGCGTAAATCATGCAGATCATGCCGGTTGCCCCGAATACCTGAAACGCAATTCCGCCTTTTGCAATCTGACCCCAATGGTATGTGTACAGCCCACCGGTTAAATACCATTCTGTCTGAGTGAAACCTGCAAGCACGATGCTGATTGCAATGAGTATGTATTCAAGCCAGCGGCGGTTAATGCCGAGAATTCTGTGGTAGAATGTTATTGTGATTGGAAGTATAAACATATAAAAAAAATGCACTGTACGTTCTACGCGCATTATGATATTCATATCTGTAAAAAAGAAATGAGAAAGAAATGCAGGGGCAAGCATTGCTGAAACCCAGATGCACACCATTGAGAAAAGTATATTTTCTTTTTTCAGTTTTCCTTTAACGAGAGAAAGAATTGCAAGAGAAATCCCTATAACAAGGCAGAGGAATGGGGGAATAAAAAAAATTGAATACTGGAATTCCATTATGCGTAACTCCTCAAAGACATGATTAACCTGACCTAAAAGCAGGAAATTTGTCAAGAATGTTACTGAACCGGTATTTAATTTTTTGTTGACTGCAGTTTTTGATCATTATAATTTCATCCGGAGTAATACTTTTACATAAACATAATAATGTATTAAAAAAAATTACGATCTGGATATATCATCTTTCATCCTTTGTCATGCTTCAAATATTTGATCAGGAGTTTCGAGACATTATAATGAATGCAATTATAGGAAAGCTGAATATTTATATAATACCTCCTTTTTTATCTCTTCTTGTAATTCTGATAATTATTTATTTTGCTCTTTTTAAAAGCAAATTTAAGTCTGAAAATATTTTATTTGTTATTTTATGCATCTGGTGGTCTCTATTAAGCCCGGTATTTATATGCCATCAGATATTCAGGGGTAATGAAAGCCTGATCCTTACAATAGAGCGCAGCGTGCATTTTCTTTACGTTTACACTCCTGCAATCAGCATGCTGTATTTTTTTCAAATCACTAAAACGCAGAACAGGTTTTTAATCAAAGCGGCTTTTATACTCAGTTTCCTCATATCCCTTACAACTCCGACAGATTGGTATATACCTTCGCTTAATAAATACAGCTGGGGTTATATGGGAAAGGGCGGTATTGCATTTATTATTTTTGGAATATATGCTGCAGCGGTAATTATTTATTTTATTGTTATTTTCACACAGAGAATAAGGAAAGAAAAGAATCAGGTTATCCGTTTAAAGCTTAAATATATAATCGCATCATTTCTTATTTCAGGAATCCTGTCTCTTATGAATTATCCTGCAATAGTTGGTATAGATTTTTATCCTCCCGGTAATTTCAGTTTCATACCTCTTTCATTTCTTGCATACGGATTTCTCCGTTACCGTCTGCTTGATTTCAGGGGTATTTTTCAGATAGCTACGTTGTGGGCTGTAATCTCAACTTTGCTGACATTGCCAAATATTCTGGTCCTTTACCTTATATACCCATATATAGGCAGAGATAATTACGGCATTTTATTTATAGCAGGTATTTTCTGGTTTTTTGTAAATTATCATTTCTATAGAAGGATTCATCAGGTAATAGAAAGAGTTTTCAATAAAAGAAAACTGGAACTGATGCAGATTGAATCAGATTTTATTGAAAGCATATATTCTTTGAAAACATTTGATGAGCTGGTGAAGCAGTTCACTGATGTTATAAAAAAAACACGTTCTTTTGAATCTGCGCAGCTTGTGCTTTGTGATACAGAGACCAATAATCTTCCCGGATTCGGTTCAAGAGGTTTAAGCTTATCCTCAGGTCTGAAAAGATGGATGCTGAATTCCGGAAGCCTGATAGAACGCGATATTGTTGAATATTTACATATCGAAAAACAGGAGAGGGAAGAGCTGATATCACTCTTTGATGATTACAATGCTAAATATATAGTTCCATTAATTCAGCGGAATTCGTTTATAGCTTTACTCATGCTTCCTGAAAAAAACAACAGGAAGCCGCTGACTCCGGATGAAACTGTTTTTATAAAAAATGTTAAATCTTCTGCTGCAATCTCTCTTGCGAATTCAATTATGTACAGTGATCTTACAAAGTTAAAAGAGAATCTTGACGTGAAGGTTAAGGAAAAGACTGTAGATCTTGAAAAATCCATGGAAGCTCTGCAGGGGGTTGTTGATACTCTTGAAAAGGGGGTCCAGGATAATGTAGTTTCCTATTTTACCAGGAAAAAAATGGAGGAGGCAATTCAATATATTGAGAAAAATTACAGCGAAGAAATATCAAGAGAAAGCCTTGCAAAAAAAATGAAAATGAACAGCGATTATATGGGAAAAATGTTCAAAAAAATGACAGATAAAAATATTGCAGATTATATAAATGAATGCCGTCTGAAAAAAGCCTGTGAATTGCTTATAAACTCGGAAGATAATATAGTAGATATTGCATTTTCAGTGGGTTTTGAAAGTTTACCAACCTTTTATAGAGTTTTTAAAAAAATAATGAACGAAACCCCTATTATTTATAGAACTAAATATCAGAAAACCTCGATCTGATTTATTAATCCAATAATCCAACTTTTTTTTAAGCTTTTATCAAATTAAGACATCTACTTTTGAGACGACAATTATTTTATAGTGTGATTATATATGACCGTCTGGTCGGTTAGGATTTAAGGGTTATTTAAATAATCTTGAAATAAGACGAGGTATTATAATATGACTAAAATGAAGAAATTATTTGTTTCAGTTTTTATGGTATCAATACTATTTATAGTGGGTGTATTTACAGGATGCGAATTAACAGACGGAGATAAAGGATTAAACAGCAACGGGGATTATCCTATAATTCTTCTCCATGGATTTTTAGGCTGGGGAAGGGATGAAGTTGGCGGACCAAAAGGGCATTTTCACTGGGGCGGATATGATGATCTTCAGTCGATATTAACAGATTCAGGGCATGACTGCTATACAGCAGTTGTTGGACCTTTTTCCAGCAACTGGGACAGAGCATGCGAATTATATGCTCAGCTGAAAGGAACGCGTACTGATTATGGACTTGCGCATTCTATCGCTCATAATCATGCCAGGTTTGCTGAAGAGGGTAAAATAAAAGATTACCGAGGCAAAGCTCTAATTAAAGATTGGGGCAAGGATGGACAAAATAAGAAGATACATATAATAGCTCACAGCCAGGGAGGGCATACAGCACGTATACTTGCACAATTGCTTGAAAATGGTAAAACATCTGAGAGCAATGCAGTTAAGATTGTTAATGGTAAAACAGTCAGTTTATATGATGGAGAAGAACCGATTTCCCCTCTTTTTACAGGAACTGCAGAAACAAAAAATCTTATCCACAGCATAACAACAATGGCTGCAACACATAATGGCACAACTCTTGCAAATAGCGTTATAAAGCTTATTCCGTTTATTGAAAGTCTTCTTGTTGATTTTATTGCTGTAATGGGAGTCGATGAGAATGAAACTTTTTTTAATTTTTATGATTTCAAACTGCAGCAGTTCGGGCTTACATCCCGTCAGAAGGGTGAAAAAATCGATGCCTATGTAGCCCGCATGAGAGTTGAAATAAAAGAATTTTTAGGCGGAGACAGAAAAGATACATGCATCTGGGATTTAAGCCCGGAAGGGGCAAGGGAGCAGAATGCATGGGTTTTTGCCCAGGAAAATATATATTATTTTTCATTTGCAGGCAAAGCAACACAGAAGGCATTGCTTCCTGATATGCTGGATAACTGGGAAAAACATCAGATTCCTGAATCTAATGTTGCTCTTGCGCTTATGCCTCTGGCTTTAATGATGGGTTCATATACCTGTAACGACAGCCGTTATCATGGTTTATGGAGAGCCAAGGATGGTGATTTTTTCCACATGCTTGTTAAAGATCGTCCAAAAATAGACAGCAGCTGGTGGCCGAATGATGGAGTGGTAAATACAATTTCAATGAATGGGCCATGGCTGTATACTGATAATTTTACTGGTAAAAAAGATGTAATTGTTAACTGGGATAAAAAAAGTGTGCCGCAAAAAGGCGTCTGGAATTACGGCGGCGTATTTAATAATGTTGATCATTGGGATATACCTGGAATGGAAATATTCTGGTCTGACAGAGATAATTTTATTTCTCCGGAATTTGCCAAGCATGCAGAAGACTGGTATCTTGGCTGGGCAGATGTTTTGAAATCAATAGAATAAGAAAAGTTGAAAATATAAAATAAAAAACCCGCAATGCAGTACATTGCGGGTTTTTTATTTTCCTTGCGAATTTTTTAATTGTTTTTTACAAAGTATCCGTTCTTATTCCGGATTGTTTGGGAAATGATGTAAATTCAATAATCTTCCCCCCGTCCCCCAAAGGGGGCGAGTAGAAGTGGAATTGGTTAAAAATTCATAATTCACAAAAAGAATATGATAGATACAGAGATGAATTTCCAAGAATCCGGAAATATATATAAATATTATAAAGGACTAAAGCATGCATGAACTTCCAATAACCGAAAATATTCTGAAAGTTGTTCTGTCTCATGCGGAAAAAAATAATGTTGCCAGGGTGATGGTTATTCATCTGCAGGTTGGTATGCTAAGCGATCTTGAAGATGAATGGATTCAGAACTATTTTGATTACCTGAGTAAGGGAACTGCTGCAGAAGGAGCAAAATTTAAAATTGAAAGAATGCCTGTTGTATTGCAGTGTAATGCATGCAATGCATCTTATGAAATTGAAAAAACAAATATCGGGGATTATGTCTGTCCTGTCTGCGGCAAGAAAGACAGTAAATTAATTTCTGGCAAGGAATATTATATAAAGAATATGGAAGTTCAGTAGTTACAAATTTTTATTTGTATCTTATTCAATCAAGAATAGTTCTTGATTTTGAATTTGGGATCATTTAGTATGACTTTTGTGCAAAAAATATTTTGAATAGCTTTTTAAAATAATTTTCAATAAGTAAAATGCAGGGAATAATAAATGAATGAAGATATTGCAATTAATTTATCCATTAAGCCTACATGGTCAATAGTCAGGGACATTCAGACTAAAGCAACTGAATTTATGCGAAACAGGAATCAGTCAGAAGATGCTATTGAATCAACCATAATGTGTGTTGCAGAACTTATAGAAAATGCCATAAAATACGGAATTGAAACTCCTGATGGAAGAAACATTGAATGCGATTTTATGGCGCATGATGATACAATCTTTATAAGCGTATCCAACAGTATCAGAGATGAAAGTGATCTGGAAAAATTAATAAATCATATTCAGAGAATACAGGCATCTGAAAATGTTGCGGATCTATATATTGAGAGACTTCAGGAGCTGATGGATAATCCACCATCAGGTGAAAGTATGCTCGGCCTGTACCGCATTGCATATGAGGGCGGATTTAAACTTGATTACAAATATAATAACGGGGTTCTATCAGTCTTTGCTGAGAAAATATAAAATTTAATTTATTATTATATATAAGTGTGCAATCAATCCGGCTAGGCTTTTTTAGGGGCTTTTTTTTCTTAATGTCCTTGATTATACTTCCTATGAAATTCAATATGTCTTTTTTAACAGCAGTTGATTTTATCAAACTTATTGTTTCCTCTAACACAATCAAATAGAAAAACAACCGTGAAATATTATTAGCTGTATATCTTATGGAGTTATATATGACAAAAAAAGTATTACTTGTTTATCCTGAAATTCCAACAACTTACTGGAGTTTGAAACATGCATTGCCGTTTGCAGGTTATAAAACCTTAATGCCTCCGCTTGGGATCTTAACTGTTGCAGCAATGCTGCCGGAGGAATTTCAGTGCACGCTTGTTGATATGAACGTGTCTGAATTGACACCGGATATGATTAAACAATCCGATCTGATTATGATTTCTGCAATGATTGTTCAAAGGGATTCATTTAACGATGTTGTGAAGCTTTGCAACGAATGCAATGTTCCTGTTGCAGTCGGCGGGCCATATGCGACCACATCTTATGAATCTATAACCGGTGTTGATTATTTTATTTTAAATGAGGGAGAAATAACGATTCCGCTTTTTATTGCTGATTATCTGTCCGGAAATCCGCAAAAAATATACACAAGTGAAGAAAAGCCCGACATTACAAAAACACCTGCTCCGCGCCTGGATCTTATTGATTATAGGTTATATGGAACAATGGCATTGCAGTATTCACGGGGATGTCCGTTTTCATGTGAATTCTGTGATATTATAGAAATGTTCGGGCGGGTGCCGCGAACAAAAAATCCGGATCAGTTTGTCAATGAAATGCAGCTTCTGTATAATACCGGGTATCGAGGTCCTTTATTTATAGTAGATGACAATTTCATTGGAAATAAAAAGCGAGTGAAGGAGCTGCTTCCCGGAATCGCCCGGTG
The DNA here is from genome assembly GCA_964392365.1 of uncultured Leptospirales bacterium. GTDB lineage: Bacteria > Spirochaetota > UBA4802 > UBA4802 > UBA5550 > CAYMPH01. The sequence continues at coordinate 151,283 of CAYMPH010000005.1, read as the reverse complement.
GCAAAACGAAAACAACACGCCATACACTCTGTATACCGAGGCAAGTATCAATCTTGCCGAGGATGATGAGCTTATGGATATGATGATTGCTGCAGGTTTTACAATGGTCTTCGTAGGTATCGAGACTCCGGATTCTGAAACTCTTGCTGCAACTAATAAAGGTCAGAATATGAAACATGACCTTCTGGAAAGCGTTCAGAAAATTCAGGAGAAAGGCATGGAGGTTCTGGCTGGTTTCATAGTAGGTTTTGATACAGACCGGGATGACATCTTCGAGCGTCAGATAGAGTTTATCCAGAAGTCAGGTATTGCAATGGCCATGGTAGGCATCATGATGGCGCTTCCTAAAACTCAGCTGCACAGGCGTTTGGAGGCTGAAGGACGTCTTCTTCATGAAAGCAATGGTAATAACGGAAATGAAATCAGTATAAATTTTATTCCGAAAATGGACATTGATGTCTTATTCGAGGGATATAAGCACGTTCTTAGCGAAATATATACTCCGCGTAATTATTTCAAGCGGGGATACACCCTGGTAAGCCGGATTCCCCGTTCAGTAGGATCACGCCCGCTTCAGAAAAGCGATCTGCGCGCATTGGCGCTTTCGCTGATCAGGCAGAGTGCATCACGTTATGGTGCGCATTACCTGTGGTTTATATTGAAAACTATATTTACCCGGCCGTGGAATTTTGCTCTTGCAGTTAATGTTTCTATAAAAGGGTATCACTTTTTCCGCATGACTCACGAAACAATTCATGCAAATGAATTTGCTCATGCAGCAAGGCAGAGTATTCATCATTTTGAAAAACAGATGAATAAAATTCTCGAAATGGGCGCTCCGGTCACGGGAAAAGAAATTGAAACACACGGTCATATAATGAAACGCACAGTGAAAAAAAAATATCGCAAGCTTGGATCAAAAGTACGTAAATCTTCCTTTGAGGAATTTGTTCAGTTTGATAAGAATTGCGATTCAAAAATTGAACAGTGGAAAGACCGGCTTGAAGAAGATGTAAATGTTGCTTGATCCTGCATATTAAGTTATAGCGGTTATTTTGCAATGATAAATTTGCCATAGGCAGCTACTTTTTCGCAATATCAGGGGAAGATCAATATGACATGGCGTCCATCTTGGTGGCTTTATTTTCTGAAAATCTACTGGCCTCTTAATCACATTATGGCAAAGGCTACCCGGATTCCATTTGCCGGTAAAGTGATAACTTTTCTGACAAAGCCGTTATTCAACAGGAAAAGTTTTAATATTACATATCTTCCGGTGAATGCCAATATTGAGACTGCGTCAAGTACTGTATTGACCAGCGGCATCATTGCAGAACTTATCAGGCACTCAGCTCACCGCGTAATTATCAAGCGCTGCAGCTGCAGAGATGCGAAAGGCTGCAGGGAATATCCTGTCGAAGATTCCTGCATGCTACTCGGATACGATACCAGGGTTATAAGCCCAGGTATTGCAAAACACGTCACTGTAGATGAGGCCCTTGAACATCTTAAAACGAAAATAGCCCTTGGACTGATCCCGATGACAGGAAGGGTCAGGATGGATGACCTGTATTACGGGGTGCCTAATCACGGGAGAATGCTTACTGTGTGTTTCTGCTGTCCCTGCTGCTGCACTGTACTGAATTCCGTGCAGTATTTTCCTGATGAATTTAAAACAGGATTGATAAAGCTGAAAGGACTTACTGTTGCAGTTGATAAGGAAAAATGCAAACAGTGCGGATCCTGCGTTGAAGCCTGCTTTATGAAAGCCATATCTCCCGTAAATGGAATAATTATTCATGATGAAACAAAATGTATCGGATGCGGCAGGTGTTCAGTTGTCTGCCCGGAAAAAGCGGTTATAGTTTTACTTGAAAACACAGAATCTGCAGTTGATGAAATAATGGGCAGAATAAAAAGCATAGTGAATATAGGGAAATAATGAGAAATGGTTTTTAAATAAAAAAAGGATTGTAAATTTTTAATAGATATTATTGAAATAACTTATGAAAAAGTTTAATCTGCTATCTCTGTTTAATAATAAAAAATACAGAAATAAAATCATTAATGCTGAGAAGCTTAGTGAAATAATTAAACCTGGATTCAGAATATTTATAAGCAGCGGTCAGGCAACTCCGGTTCATTCTATTAAATATATTTCAGGCACTCTTCATGCAAATCTTCAGGATCTTGATATTATACAGCTTACAACACCTACAGAGTTTGAGTTTTTTATATCCGGGAAACAGCCGAAATTCAGGTTCAAGTCATTCAGTATCGGCGAGATAAAAAATATGGCTGTTCAGGACGGTCTTCTTGATATCATCCCGACAACAATGGCAGAGCTTCCATATCTGTTTTTGTCAGGTGCAATAGAAATTGATCTTGCAATAATACAAACATCACTTCCGGATAAATTTGGAAATTTAAATCTCGGAACAGTCAATGATATAAACAGAATTGCTATACAAAAAGCATCTATTGCTATTGCTGAGGTTAACCCTAATGTGCCTTTTACATATGGTGATACAAGCATTCATCTTGATCAGTTTGACTATGTGATTGAGAGCAATGAAGAGCTGCTTGAGTTTAAGATTTCAAAATATGATGAAACGATTGATAAAATCGGCGGATATGTTTCATCTCTTATTGAAAACGGGTCTACAGTTGCATTGAATATGGGAGGCCTGTTTGATTCAGTTGCAAGCCATCTTTATAATAAAAAGCGTCTTAAGGTCTGGACACATATAGTTTCAGACTGGATTATCGGTCTGATCGAATCCGGTGCTATCAGAAAGCCGAATTTTTTCAGAAGGGAAATTCCAATTGCTGCAACCGCATGCATAGGAACAAAAAATCTCTACTCATATATAAATAAGAACCGTATTATAGCAATGCTTCCTCTGTTTAACACCACTCATCAGCAGACAATGCAGAGAATAAAAAAACTTGTCTGCATTCTGAATATTAATAAGATCGATATAACAGGCGACTCTGTAGTTTTATCAAGCAAAGACCTCCAGATTACAGGATTTGACAGCAAAATGAATATTGCACTTGCAGCTACTCATTCAAGGGATGGGAAAGTAATTGTCGGACTGAGATCGCAGGACCGCCATGGTAACAGCAACATTGTTATAAACCACACGATCTCTTCTGTACGGCAGAGATGCACACTCGGCACAATCCGTTATGTGGTAACTGAATTCGGTATTGCAAATATTTTCGGAAAGCCTATACGTGAAAGGGTTCTTGCAATGCTGGAGATAGCTCATCCGGACCACAGGCAGCAATTATTTGAAGAAGCAAAGAAAAACGGACTGGTATTTTCCGATCAGATTTACAACATTGAAAATGCACTTCATTATCCGTATTCGCTGGAAAAGAATGTGTCTTTTAAGAAAAATATTCTTGTTAAATTCAGACCGATAAAACCTTCGGATGAAGATAAAATGCGCAGACTGTTTTACCAGTTTTCAGATGAAGCAAAGTATCTCCGTTATTTTTCAGCAATCCGGACAATGTCTCATAAAGAAATGCAGAGATATGTAAATATTGATTATATACAGAATCTCTCAATGGTTGGAATTGTTCAGGAAAGAGGAATTGAACGGATAATAGCTGAATGCAGATATTCATTTTATGAAGATGAAAATATTTATGAAGCTGCATTTATTGTTGATGAGGACTTTCAGGGTATTGGAATAGCAACATTCATGCTGGAACATCTACTTGAAATTGCTAAGGAAAGAGGATTGGAGCGAATCAGTGCTTATGTGCTTGCTCAGAATGACAAAATGATTTCTGTTTTTGAGAAAGCTAAGATTACGCCTCGTGTTATTAATAACGGAGACCAATTCCGTTATGATTTTTATCTTTAAGAAATTTTTTAAATATAACTTAAAAAGAGTTGATTTATTAATAAGTATTTTTATAAATTAACTGAATTCAAATTCTGTTCATTAAAATAAATAAATAAATAATAAAAAAAAAGACAAACTAATGGAGGTTGGCATGTATCAGCTTGAAAAACCGGAAAACAATGTTGAGATCTTGGAGCAAAGCGTTGCGAAATTTTCAAAGAGGCCATTTCTTGGGACTAAAAATAAGAATAAGGAATATGAATGGGTTAATTACGAAGATTTTGGAAAACGTGTTGATAATATCAGAAGCGGACTAAGTCAGCTTGGAATCAAGAAAGATGACGCTGTTGGAATAATCTGTAATAATAGTCCTGATTGGGCTGCATGCTTTTTTGCCACCAATGGTCTGGATGCAAGATTTGTGCCAATGTATGAGGCTGAACTTGTTCAGGTCTGGAAATATATTATTAATGACTCAAAAGTAAAAGTGCTTTTTATAAGTAAAAAAGAGATATATGAAAAAATTAAAGATGTAATATCTTCAATTTCGACATTGGAGAAAATTATAGTAATGGAAGGCGACGGACCTGATACTCTTTCAGATCTTGAAAAAAAAGGTTCAGCTCAGAAAATAAAAAGTATTTATCCTGATCAATCATCTATATGTATTCTGATATATACTTCCGGAACAACCGGCGATCCAAAAGGGGTTCTGCTGTCACAAGCTAACATTACGAGCAATGCGCACGCTACTATATTTAACTATAATGAAATGGGTGAAAACGACAGATCGCTATCCATATTGCCATGGGCTCACGTCTTTGGTCTTGCTGAGCTTGTAGTATTCTGCAGGCTTGGAGCATCAATTGGAATTGCTGAAAGCGCAACTACAATAGCAGGCGATTTAGCTCTGGTTCAACCGACTTTTCTTGTTGCTGTACCAAGGGTTTTCAATAGAGTTTATGACGGCTTATGGGCAAAGATGAATGACGAAGGCGGTCTGGCGAAAAAGCTGTTTGTTATGGGTGTTGAGAGCGGTAAAAAAAGACGCGAACTCGCAGCTCAGGGCAAATCAAGCTTCGGAACAAATTTTAAATTTAAAATTGCAGATGCAATAGTATTCAAGAAGATCAGAGCAAAGCTTGGCGGCAGATTAAAAATGTCAATGACCGGAAGTGCTATGATGAACGTGGAAATATCTCATTTTTTCTGGGATATAGGCATTCCTCTTTTTGATGCTTACGGGTTGACTGAGACTTCGCCTGGAGCAACAATGAATCACCCGAGAAAATATAAGATCGGTACTGTAGGTCCTGCAATGAACAAAATAAAAATTGTTATTGATCAGTCAGTTGTTGATCCAGGCGCAAAAGACGGTGAGATTATTATTTACGGACCTAATGTAATGCAGGGTTATTTCAACAAGCCCGATGCAACAAAAGCAGTTATGACTCCTGACGGCGGTTTCAGAACAGGCGACCGCGGACGTCTTGATGAAGAGGGCTTTTTGCATATAACAGGAAGACTAAAAGAGCAGTTTAAACTTGAGAACGGTAAATATGTTTTCCCTGCTGCTATAGAAGAAGATTTGAAACTTAACACATATATCGAAAATGCAATGATTTATGGTGAAGGCAGGGAATCTAATATTTGTATAGTTGTTCCTGACTTCCTGGTTCTTGGAAAATGGGCAGAGAAAAATAATATGCCGAGCAATCCTGCTGATCTTATCAAAAAGGATGAAGTAAAAGCATTTCTGACTGATGAGATAAATAATACTCTTAAAACCAAATATGCAGGGTATGAGATACCTAAAAAATTCATTTTTACACATGAGTCTTTTACTCTTGAAAATGGTACACTGACTCAGACCATGAAGCTCAAGAGACGTGTTGTATTTGAAAAATATAAGGATCAGATTGAAGCATTATATACAAGATAAATTTAATCTTATTCGGGTTTAATACCCTGCTTGATGCGGGGTATTAAATCAATCGGATCTGTATTTTTTAAATGTTAAAATTATAAAAAAACCTCGCCATTTAATTATGGTGAGGTTTTTTTATTTATAGGGCTTATAAATTGAGTTCAGTCAAAGAAAAGATGAAAAACGCTTAATGATTATCACCTGTGTCTTCTTCATCAAGTTTTTTAAATGAATCAATATTTCTTGAAAGATCTTTTGCGCTCATGTCAATTATTGATGAATAACCTTTAACCATATCTGCGTTTTCAAGAGTAGTTTGGGATATGCTGCTGATGCTGTTAATTGCAATTGTCAATTCATCAATTACATTTTTCTGTTCAAGTGAAAAACTGTATATGTTGTTGGAAGTGTCGCTCAGGGAATTTATTTCTTTTTGAATGTCAGTGTTCATTCCTATAAGGTTCGTTGTAAAATCTATGGTGCCTGATAAAACATCTTTTGTTTCAAGAATCTGTGTGCGGACCTCAGAGAAAATATCTGACGTGCTGCTGATCATTGAAAGCTCCTGAGTCATTCTCCCCATATGTGCACCTATTGTATTTTGTATTCCTTTAACAAGTTCTGCTGTTAAATCAGCAAGCTTGTTGATTTCATCTGCTACAACTGAAAAGCCTCTGCCTGCATCACCTGCTCTTGCTGCTTCAATTGCAGCATTAAGAGCGAGCAGATTTATTTTATCTGCAACTTCGTTGATGGAATTTATTGTTTCTTCAATATCTTTCAGATACTGAGCCATGTCCTGAATGGTGCTGACTGTACGCTTCATGGTCTCTTCGCCTTTTTCAACCTTGCGTACAGCATCATTGATACTCTCTGTGAGTTTCATGATCTTCTTGCTTAATTCATCGCTGTTGGTGTTGATTTTAACAATATCATTTTTAAGATAGTCAAGACTTCCTATCTGATCTTTTATCTTGGTAAGGTTTGATTCAAAAGAAGAAGACATCTCTTCGTATGCAGCTGCTGTCTGCTCAACTATGGCTGTGAGCTCTCTTGCAACATCTGACATTTTTGCTGAGGACTCATGCAGGTCAGTGCTGATCATCCTTACTTCAGTTGAATTCTGGGATACAGTATTGATCATTTTTTTTAATGAAAGAACCATGTTATTGAATGAGCGGGTTACATACCCTATTTCATCTTCAACTTTTGTCGGGATGACAATTTCAAAATTACCGCGGTTAACTTCTCTAACGCCATTTGAAAGTTCTTTCAATGGAGCAACGAGAATGCCGGAAAAAATAAACTGAAAACCGAATCGGATGACTACAATAAACACAATCAGTAAAAGTATTATTTTCAAAACAGATGGGTGCATAAAAGACCTGTAGTCTCTGTAATCGTATGCTGTTTCAAATATCCTTTCACCGGAAGGATCAAGCTGCATATATGCAATATAATGATTTACTCCATCCTGTGACGTTCTGTAAACACGGGTCCCTGCAGGATGCATCGGGGTTAAATATCTTATGATTTCAAATTTTAATTCCGCATCTTCCTGCTTGGATTTTTCCAGATGCTGCAGCAGAATTTCCTTGAAATTAATGAATTTTTTATCAGTTTTAGTAAGGTATAATTCGAGTCCTTTTCTGAAATTATTATCCGGAATCTGGCGGATCTTATTATAACTTAAAAAAATGTTTTTATTCAGTTCTTCCACATAGGAGATTACATGTGTGCGTAAATTACTGTCATCGATTAAATGTGAGTTGGATTCAAGATATGACTCAATAGACTTGAAATAACCTGAAATATAAACCGGTTTTTTTAATGAATCAGCTTTTAATGCATTGATTATTTTCTCAGGCCCAAGATTTATAAAACGTTCTAAAGTTATAGTGTTAATATATTCCTGTTCTATTCTTTTATTATCAACATCGCTGCTGCCTGAAAGAGTTTCAAATTTTTTAGTTTCGGGATTATAGGATAAAATGAATTTGACATCAGATTTACTTCCGCCATCAAGCAGTGAAAGAGCAACTTTGTTCCTGTATATCTGATCAAAATCTTTTTCTTTTTCCTGAATCGAGGAATAGCTGAAAAACTGAAGCATTACCAGAAGTGTTACAAGTGAAACTCCTATAAGCTTTCCTATAAAAGAAATTCTATCTTTTGTGTTATTGATGTAAATCATTGAGATTAAGAAAAATCCCATCACATTGAAAAGAACCCATGAATTCTGAAATACATCTCTGCTTACTGCACCATCTCTGCTTAAAGTATTTAATAAAGCCGGAGGTATGGTTGCAATTAAAAAACTGACTGCAAAAAGAACTAGAGCCCATTTTCCCCTGCCTTTTATAAGAATTGCCCTGAATAAAGCAAATAACACTACAAGCAGAATATTCATAATAATAATATAAGAAATAATTTTACTTATTCCTTCAGCATTAAAATCATAATAATGACCAAGGTAATGGTATATGATATTTGATTTTGATGTTATAACGCAAAAGGCAATAGTTGCGACGATTGATTCTATATAGAAAGTTATTATGAAAATCCTGGATGCACGCTTATACTTTTCTTCTGGAAACATGAAGAAAAACATTGTATAATGAGTTTGTGATAGCAGTATTGTTAATACAGTCAGCCATCTGTGATATGCAGCAGCCGGATGGTAAACGCTTGCTGAAATAAAATATCCGGCATTGAAAATACCCATAATTACAAAAGCCATACCGATATGAAATGTTGCTTTTGATCTGTTTTTAACCGAAAGGAAAAAAAACGACATCAAAAAGAAAAAAATCACTCCGATCAATGAACCAACAGAGAACGAGTTAAGATAAAAAATATTCATTCGTAGAGCCTCTTAGGGTAATTGGTTTATAAAATATAGTTTGTTTATATAATAATGAAAAATATTTGTCTATAAAAAAACAGTAAAATAGATCTATAATTTATCAATGACCTGTTTCTTCTAATATGTTATTATCGGTAATTTTATTGAATAAATTCTATTATTAATAAGAATCAATTCTTGAATATATTATATTTTTAACTCTTTTAAGGCGTATATTTTATATTTTGATTTTTATGATTAATCTTGATAATTAAAATGAATATGTTTATAATTATTCTATTAATATTAAAATTCCAGGAGGCTCAAATGAAAACCGGATTATTTTCAATGTTATTGTTTCTCATTTCTGCTGCTGTATTTACAGGTATTGCTTCTGCTCAGACAAAATATGCAGCGGAAACTGTTGTTTTTGCGGAATGGGCGAAAAACGGCTGGTATCACGGTAAAACAGGCGCAGAATGTGAAAGGGGATTTACTATTAATTTTGATGACGGAGATGTGAAATGCTGTACTGAAAAAGAAATTGTTGCGGATGTCGTTCCGGATGCATCTGACGTAAAAGCAGGATCAAAGGTTCTTGCTCAATGGAGTGATGGAAGATTTTACCCCGGGAAAGTGGAAAAAATTGACGGAGATAATTATTCAATAAATTTTGATGATGGCGATAAGGGCAAAGTTACAATCAATAAGTTGAGATTATTTAAATAATCTGCATAATAATTCTATGTTTAAAACAGATGCCCTTCCCGGGTGTCTGTTTTAAAAAACAAAAAAATAAAATATATTTCATGAAATGTAATTCATTATTAGAATAGATTCCTTGACAAAATCAACATATGTTAATATCATAACAGAGTATTTTTTCATATTTTCTCTGAAAAATAAAAAGTGAAATGGTAAAGATGACTTGCTCATTTTGCGAGTTTCACTGAATTCAATTATGCAATCTTGAAGGAATTTCAACTGTGAAGAAAAAATATTTTATAATTATGCTTTCGATTATAATGGTATCTGTAATTTTTTCTTTGCAGGGTTACAGCATAGCTGATAAACAAAAAAATAAAAAAAATTTTAATGCGGAAAATATTAAGCTTCTTGTATTGACATCTGATAAAAACAAATATTCTCTTGGAACCTACCTTGAAATTCTTGAAGATAAAAAAAATACTCTCAAATTTAATGATGTAATTACACCTGACATATCAAAGAACTTTGTTCCAAGCGAAAAAGAATTGCCGCAATACGGTTTTTCAAACAGTTCTTTCTGGGTGCGCTTTCGTTTAAAAAATGAAATAAAAAGAGATTCCACCTGGTTTCTTGAGCTTGCATATCCGCACATGAATAATTTCGAATTGTATACTCCGGACAAATCCGGTAAATATTTCATGCGCAAAACCGGGGATGAACTTATATTTAAAAACAGGGAACTGGATTATAAAAATTTCATATTTAAAATTCCGGTTGAAGCAGATGCGGAGCAGATAGTCTACATGCGTTTCAGCGGGGAATGTTCCAAGGAGTTTCCTCTGACATTATGGGAGCCTGCAGTTTTTGCAGAGCAGGCTATGATGGAGACATTGGGATTAGGCATATATTACGGAATTATTCTGGTTATGATGATTTACAACCTGATTCTGTTTTTTTCAATTAGAGACAGGAGTTATCTTTTTTATGTAATATACATACTGTCGTATGGTCTTGTACAGATGGCTTATAATGGAATGGCATTCCAGTATTTATGGCCGTATCTGCCGGCGTGGCATAATATCAGCCTGCCTTTTTTAATCGGGCTTGCGATTATGTGCATGGCGCTATTTTCAAAAAGCTTTCTGCATGTCGATGAATATGCAAAAAGACCGAAACCTGCTTTGCCTGCAATTATGGGTATCGGCATTTTTTTAATGATCTTATCGGTTTTTGGAAGTTATCTGCTGGCAATAAGGCTTGCAATGGTGCTGATGGTGCTTACATCAATCACTATTCTGATTACAGTAATAATCTGCATAAAAAATAAATACCGCCCTGCTAAATTTTTTCTCGTTGCCTGGATAGCATTTCTTGGCGGCCTGGTGCTTATTGCGTTGAACAAGCTTAATTTTCTTCCGAGCAATTTTATTACTGAATATGCCATGCAGATCGGTTCCGCACTTGAAGTTACACTTTTATCATTTGCTCTTGCTGACAGAATTAATATAATTGAACAGGAGAAAAAGCAGGCACAGACTGAGGCGATGGAGGCTCTGCAGGAAAAGGATAAACAAAGAGAGGGTTTCCTTTTTGAAATTACAGAAAAGAACCGCAGCATCGAGGGACTCAATGTTGAGCTGCAGAAAAAATTAGATGATCTGGATAATGCAAACAAAACAATTAAATTATCTGAAGAGAAATACCGTTTTCTGATTGAAGGTTCTAATGAAATAATTTTTTCACTTGATGATAGTTTTAATTTCTTAACTGTAAACAATGCTGTAACAAAGCATTTTAATGTTAGGCCGGATTCTTTAATATCACGAAGCTTCATGGATTTAATTCATGAAAATGTTGAGGAAGATGCGGTGTCGAAAAAACTTGTAAGAGAAAAACTTGAAGTTTTTTTAAAAACAAAAAAACCTATTGTATTCAGAGCTGACTTTAAATCACTTATAAAATCTGAACCGAAAGAAATGCAGGTGACTCTTGAGTATATAAATCTTGAAGGGAAAAATGAAATTTTAGGAAAAGCGACAAACACCCACGAAGATGTGCTGATGAAATATTTTGAATGTGAAAAACAGCGTTTTAATATAGAAAATTATCTTATGACAGCTGATGAGGTAACTCATCGTATAACCAGGAATTTAATTAAATTCCTGGAAACAAAGGAGATTACCCTGCTGAGGATTGCTCTTCGTGAAATTATAATAAATGCAATTGAGCACGGAAATCTTAATATAACTTATGATGAAAAATCCAACGCTTTGATGAATGACGAGTACTTTGAATTTGTTGCCATACGCCAGAACGATCCCCGTTTCAAAGACCGGAAAGTTGAAATTGTTTATTCAATAGACAAAGAAAAAATTGTTTATAAAGTCACTGACGAGGGTGACGGATTTGATGCAAAATTATTTTTACAAAGCGGTACTGATGAAGCCAATGACGAAATGCTCTCTCATGGAAGAGGAATATCTCTGGTTAAACAGATATTTGATGATATCCAGTTTAATAGGAAAGGAAATCAGGTTCTGCTTACAAAACATTTAAATAAAAATAATTTGAATATGTCTGTAAGCTGAATTGGGCCCGGCATATAATTAAAGTATTATAAATGCAGTTACATATTAAAAAAAAGTGAGAAATAAAGAAATGTTGAAACGTATAGCCTCTCAGCTGTTAGGATGTTTTGTTTTATTAATTGTAGTAGTAAATATTATTTGCTGTGCGTTGCTGCTTTTTCCTCTTGCTTTGATTAAATTTATTATACCGATTCGCTGGTGGCGTTCAATCACCGGAAAAGTTTTAGTTAGAGTGGCAAATAACTGGGTATTTGTAAATTCATGGTTTATGGATTTATTTTATTCGATAGAATGGAAAATTACAGGCGCTGAAAAATTAAAAAAAGATGACTGGTATCTTGTAATATCAAATCATCAGTCCTGGGTGGATATAATAATAATTCAGAAAGTTTTATACGGGAAAATCCCATACATTAAATTTTTTCTTAAAAAAGAACTTATCTGGGTGCCGATTATGGGGCTCGCATGGTGGGCTTTGGATTTTCCTTTCATGAAGCGTTTTACAAAAGCTGAAATTCAAAAAAATCCTTCATTAAAAGGAAAAGATATAGAGATAACCCGCAAAGCATGCGAAAAGTTTAAAACTGATTATGTAGCAGTAATGACATTTCCGGAAGGAACAAGAATTACAAAGGAAAAGCATGATAGTCAGAATTCCCCATATAAATATTTATTAAAACCAAAAGCCGGCGGTCTTTCATTTACAATTTCTGCTATGGGAGATAAATTCCGCGGATTGCTGAATGTTACAATTGTTTATCCGGATGCGGTTCCTTCCATGTGGGAATTTCTCTGCGGTAAATTAAAGAAAATTGATGTCTTCATTGAAACACTTCAGATCCCGGAGGAATTTTCGAAAGCTGATCTTGAAGATAAAAAATTTCAAAAAGAGTTTAATGACTGGCTGAATTCCATGTGGGAGAAAAAAGATAAACTTATAGATTCAACGCTGGGTTAATGAAATACTTCAGTTTTTTAATATATATTTTTGTATTTTCATTTTCTATTTATGCCGGAGATCCGTATTTAACTGACAATTCAGAAAATAAAAACGCAAACAATTTATCCAATGATATAGCCAGCTCACACATCCATGGCAACGTTCCTGAAAAAGATAATTTTAAACTTTTTATGCAGAGGGATTTGGAAAAATATTTCTCTGATTTATATTTAAAAAATATTCGTGTTAAATGGGAATTTCTCAGAAAAGGAGCTACCCAAACCGGAGTCGCTATGCCTAAGTATTATTTATGGGTTGTGATATATTCCGGGAAAAGAAAAATATCCGAAGGAGCAGTCCGTGTTGCTGCTGTTGAAAAAAACGGATTTACTGTTACTGATTTTGTCAGTATTTCAGAAATAAAAAATAAGAGCCGTGATATTTATTCAATATTTCCTGCGCCTGTTTGTGAGAAGATTAAATCTAAGATTCTGAAATAATTTTATTATATTTATACCCTGCATGTTTTTTAAATATTATAATTTGTCTTTGACTGCAAAGTTTTTTTAATAAAATTAATTCCAGCCGGTTTGCCGATTTCTGATTCATAAAAATGTCTTGTAATAAAATTAGTTTGTTATAAAAAAGTCAGGGTGGATGATTATTTGATTCATATTAAATAGAGGTCAGTATTTCATGCTAAACAGATTTTTATTCAAATCACTAATTATCCTCATCTTTTCCATGATGACGAACATGGAGACCTGCTTTGAAAATTGAAGATGAATATTCCATTCTTGAAAAGATAAGTGAAACTGCAGGCTCAAGATTTTACAGAGCCAGAAAGAAAGATTCCGGCACGAGTGTTATTGTTAAATATATTATGCTGGATAATCCTACTACAGCTGACAGCATAAGAATCAAACAGGAATTTGAAATAATAAAAAATATCGATTGCCCGGGTATTATTAAAACATATGATTTTGCAGTAGCGGATAAAGAAATTGCCATTGTCGTTGAAGATTTCAACGGGGTTCCTCTGCATAATCTTATAAGAATAGACAAATTCGGTGTTGAAGCTTTTATCCCTATAGCTGAGAAGCTGGCAAATACTCTTGGAATGCTTCATGAAAAAGGAATTATTCATTCTGATATTAAACCGCACAATATCCTTATCAATTCAAAAACTTCAGAGGTGAAAATTGCAGACTTCGGAATAATGGCAAGGCTGACCCGGAGTGAAAGAGCAATGCATCTTAGAAAGCTTGAAGGAACAATCGGATATATTTCTCCAGAACAGACAGGGCGCATTAATCAGCCTGTAGATTTCCGTACAGATTTTTATTCGCTCGGAATTACTTTCTATGAAATGCTCTCAGGAAAACTTCCATTTGAAAGTGATGATCCTATCGAAATCATTCATGCTCACCTTGCTAAAGAACCGGTTCCTGTCAATGAAGTTGATCCGTCAGTTCCGGGCATGATATCAAATATAATTATGAAACTGCTGTCAAAACGCGCTGATGACCGTTACAGCAGCGCGTATAGCCTTGAGTACGACCTGGGCAAATGCCGTGCTTCAATAAATGAAAAAGGTACAATAGATAATTTTGATCTCGGTGAGTCTGATCTTTCTGCCGGATTTGTAATTTCGAATAGAATTGTCGGTCGTGAAAAAGAGCTGGAGACACTGATCAATTCTGTTGTGAGAGTTGCTTCCGGCAGTGTTGAGGTTGTAACAGTTACCGGAGAGCCTGGTTCAGGAAAGACTTCTCTTGTTAATGAAATAATGCGTCCAGTTGTTGCAGCAGGAGGATATTTTATACAGGGTAAGTTTGATTCTTTCAAGCGCGATGTTCCATACAGTTCAATAATACAGGCTTTCATGTCTCTAATACGCCAGCTCCTTCCTCAAGGTGAGCAGTATCTGGAAATATGGAAACATAAAATACTTTCGGCTGTCGGTCATAATGGAAAAGTTCTGACAGACATGATACCGCTTGCGGAACTGATTATAGGCCGGCAGCCTAGAACTGCTGATCTTAATCCTGAAGAAGCAAGAAACAGATTTAATTTTGTACTGAAAATGTTTATCAGCTGCTTTGCTTATGAATCGAAACCGCTTGTTATTTTTTTTGATGATATGCAATGGATTGATCCTGCAAGCCTGGATTTTTTAAACGGGTTTATATGCGATAAGAGTATCAGGAATATTTTAATCATTGTATCATACAGAAACGGTGAGGTGCTGGAAGACCATATACTCACCGGATTATTAAATACAATTAAAGACTCCGGAGTAAAAATAACAAACATTCCAGTTGAACCGCTGGATGAAAAAGGTATTTCCGGGATTATAGGCGGAGTTTTTAAAAAAGGTGATATCCTTTCATCTGAGGTCGTAAAATTAATCAGAAATAAAACAAACGGGAATCCGTTTTTTGTTAATCAGCTTATCCGGACTATGTCCGAAGAAAAACTGGTAATCTTTAATCCGTTAAAAGGCTGGTCCTGCAATTTAAAAGCTATAAGCGAAATGAATGTTACAAGCAATGTTATTGAGATGATGGCAGAAAAAATTTCAAGGCTGCCTGAAGATTCAAGAGAAATCCTGAAAATTGGATCTTGTATCGGAGATCGATTTGATCTTCAGACTTTATCGGCTGTCTCAGGCAAATCTGTACAGAAGATTCTCGAAAGTATAGGTTCAATTGTTAACGAGGGGTATCTGATATTTACTGATAACGTTTATACTTTTTATCACAACAGGATAATTGAAGCTGCATATTCCCTTTTATCTGATGAAGATAGATGTAAAATACATTATGCAATAGGCAGATTTGAGTTGGATGCTGCAGGCGGGAAAAAACTTTTTCAGGAAATATTCCATTTTGTGCTGAACAAACCGGATCTTAATTCAGAGGGCGGTGAAAAACTTTTTCTGAAAATATTTTATATTGTTAATCAGCTTAACAGGGGCATACCTTCAATTAAAAATATAGATGAGATCTTTTTTCTTTCTGAAATAAACCGTTTAGCCGGCAGAAAAGCACGAGAAACAGCAGCATATTCATCAGCTGCCAAGTATTTCAGGACATCACTGGATCTGGCGGGTGATTCTATCTGGACGAAAGATTATAACTATGCTTTTTCTCTTTGCATGGATCTTGCTGAGTGTGAATATCTCAGTAGCAGTTTGTCCGAGTCAGAAAAGACATTTGCTGATGTCCTTTCAAATGCTGCAGATGGATATGACAGGGCTGTTGTTCATAATAAGCTTGCTCTGCTTTATACAAGCATGAATAAATCTGCCCAGGCAGTGGCAGAAGGGGTAAAAGGTCTGAATGTTTTAGGTATTAAAGTTTCTAATCATCCCGGCAAATTAAGAGTTGCAATTGAGATTATAAAGTATCTTAAGCTGATGCGCGGGAAAAAAATTTCTGATATTTATAATCTTCCTGAAATGAAAGACAGGGAAAAACTTCTTGCTCTTGCAATTCTTAATAATATCGGAACTGCCGCGTATTACATCAATCCTGATCTATTCGCAGTATTTGTATTTACTGCGGTTAATCTAAGCCTCAAATACGGAAACTGCCGTCATTCAGCTTTTGCTTATATGGCTTTCGGGTCAATATTATCATCTGCTTTTGACAGACAGGAAACAGCATACAGGCTTGGTCAGGTAGCCATGCGGCTCAACGAAAAATTTGATGCAGTGAATTACAGATGCAAAACAAATTTTTCTTTTGCTTATTTTATCCAGGGATGGATCAAACATATAAAAGAGAATTACAGTTATTTTAATGAAGGGTACAAGTTCGGTATAGAATCTGGAGATCATATCTTTTCAGGGCACTGCGTTAATAATCTTTTTTTTCATAAGGTGATCGCAGGATTCAATCTTGATGAAGCATACGCGGAATATTTCAGAAGAAGTTCTTTTATTAAAGGAATAAAGGATCCTTTTCTCGTTAATAATTTTTTTGACAATGAAAGATTCTATATGAATCTTAAAGGGAAAACTGAATCCCGGGATTCATTAAGCGGCGATGGTTATAATGAAATTAGCCGTGAGGCTGAGATAATAGCCGATGCAAATCTAATGGAATTGTTCATGTTTTATCTGAATAAAATGAAAATTAAATTTTATTACGGAGAATATTTAAGTGCTTATTATATTGCAGAAAAAATTCTCCCGATTATTAAAATTCCTGTAGGCTCGCTGCACGTTACTGAATTTCTTTTTTATCATTCATTGATTATTTCTGCTGCGTGGGATAACCTGAATAAAAAAGAAAAGAAACATGCAATGAATTATATTAAAAAGAATCTTAAACTTTTTAGGAAACTGTCTGAAAAAAATGAAAGCAACTTTTTACATAAGTATTATTTTCTTCTTGCTGAATACTCTATTTTTAAAAAAAGGCAGCTGAAGGCGATCGACTATATACATAAAGCAATAAAACTGTCGAAAGAAAATACTTATAATCAGGACACGGCAATTTTTAATATGAGGGCAGGGCAATACTATAAAAAATTCGGTCAGACTGATCTTGGAGATTATCATCTTATCAAAGCGCATAAATTTTTCCGCAGATGGGGCGCTGATGCAATCTGTTCATATCTGCTCGAGAAATATCCTCATCTGGCTGATAAGAAAATTGATATAACAGTTAAAGACAAACCCGGCAGTGCAATAATTTCTGCAGGGAGTGGAAACGACCTTCTTGATATATCAACTGTAATTAAAGCATCCCAGGCGATTTCCGGTGAAATACGGATTGAAAAGCTGCTTGAGACTCTTATGAATATAATGATGGAAAATGCAGGTGCGCAGAAAGGCGCAATAATATTTGAATGGGAGCATTCGCTTTTTATTGAGGCGTCAGGATCGATAAATTCAAAGATTGAAGTGGGCCGTGTTCCTATTGTAGAAGAGACAACGGTGTTGCCTACTTCTCTGATAAACTATGTAAATAAAACCAGGGAAACTCTTGTTATAGATGATGCTTCAAATTTTTCACTATTTTTATATGATAAATACATTATAAAAAATAATCCTAAATCTGTTCTTTGTCTTCCCTTCACAGGAAAGGGTGATGCCCGGGCGATTTTATATCTTGAAAACAATCTGATAACAGGCGGCTTTACTGCTGACAGAATACAACTGCTGAGAATACTTCTTTCGCAGGCTGCAATTTCAATAGAGAACACCCGCCTTGTATCGGTGGAAATGCAGAATGCAGTTCTTGAGCGTGAAATCATGATGGCTCAGAATATACAGAATTCACTTCTTCCTGAAAGACTCCCTGCAACAGATAAGATTGAGGTTGCATACAGATATATTCCAATGATGGGAGTAGGCGGTGATTTTATCAGCGTGAAGTACTGGCCTGAAATTGATAAGGCCGGTCTTTTTATATGCGATGTGTCAGGACACGGAATACCTGCGGCATTTACATCAACAATGGTCAGCATGGCTCTTGATTTTATATGGAGCAGCATTGATATTAATCCCAAAAATACGCTTACGGAAATAAAAAAACTTTTAGAAGGTAAGTTGGCAGGTAGCTTCTTTACAGCTTGTTTATGCATAGTTGATCTTAAGAGCCGGACAGTCACAGCATGCAACGCAGGACATCCGCCAATGATACATCTTTCAAAGAACAGCGAATCACGTTATATTCAGGTAAAAGGAAGAATGATAAGTGAAACCTTTATCTTGAATCATGAAGAGATTGTTTTTAAAATGGAGCCTGGCGACAGACTGGTATTATACACTGACGGAATAACAGAAGCAGCCGCAGCTGACGGATCAATGCTGGGTGATGATGATAAATATTTTTTAAAATGGGTGAAGGAGCATTCTGATTCTTCAAAAACAGTAGATGAATTATGCTCAAATATTTTCAAAGGCGTGAAAACTTTTGCAGGAAGAGATAACGTGGATGATGATATAACTATTCTTGCTGCGGAATTTTTTTAATAGTTGTTTTAATGCAAATTAAATTGAATTTAAATATTTTAAGATAAGAATGTAATATGAAAACAGATGAATTATACACAGTCAGCGATATAAAAAATACCTACGATAAGGTATCTGATCTATTGGTATCTAAAGATATAATAAAAACATACTCAACGAATAAAGAAGACATTAGAAATACTGCTCTGGATGGATTGGATCTCACAAACTCTGTTGAAATACTGGAACTCGGGTGCGGTTATGGGTTTTTTATTGAATCTTTAAGAGACCGTCTCAATAAAAATGCGCACATAAGCGGAATTGATATTGTAAGCAATAATAGAGAGGCTTATCTTCATAATATATTATCTGCCGGATATACAGGTGAGTTTATTCAGGGGAGTGTGGATCAGATAGCGGATTTTCCAGATGAAAAATACGATCTGGTGATAGCAAGCTATTCTCTATATTTTTTCCCGCATTTAATTCCGCAGATATCGCGGATATTGAAAAAAAACGGATTATTCATTACAATTACACATAGTGATCTTTCTCTCCAGAAAGCAATAGACATTATTGTTAAATCACTTTCGCTTGCTGATATTAATGTGCATGACGAGCTTGCAATTTCCAGCCTGTTTAAAAATTTTTCTACACAGAATGGATATGCAAAATTATTCCCATATTTTTCAAATATCAGCATGATCAATTATCAGAACAGCCTTATATTTCCCAATGAAAAAATTGATGACTGCATGGATTATATTGAAAAAAAAAGGTATCTGATATATAAGGAACTTCTTGATTCAAATCCTGATAAAATAGATAAATACAAACAGATTTTTTATTATGAGATTACAAATTATTCTTTTTTAAATCAGGGAATCATATTAAACAAAGATGATTCTGTTTTTCGATGCTGGAAATAATATATTTTTTTTAATACCTGGAGCGGTAACGAAATGAAAAAACAAAAAATTTTCTGCTGCTTTTGCGGATCGTCCGTTTCTCAAAAAGAGATAGATGATAAAGTACGTGATTTCTGCACTAACTGCGGAACGGTTTTTTATGAAAACCCGCTTCCTGTTGCAAGCAGCATTGTGGTAAACGAAAAGCGGGAGATCCTTCTTGTTCAGAGAAAAAAGGATCCATATATAAACATGTGGTGCCTTCCAATCGGATTTGCAGAAGCAGGCGAGGAAGTGAAAGACGCAGCGCTTCGGGAATTAAAAGAGGAAGCCTGTGTTGATGGCGAGATCGTTCAGCTGATAGATGTAGACACTGTAGAGAATTATTTTTACGGGAGTCTCGCTATAGTTACATATGAAGTTAAAATGACTGGCGGTACAGTCTGTCCTGGCGACGATGCGGTTGATGCAAAATTTTTTCCGATTTTTAATATTCCGGAGCTTGCATGGACATCAAATGAAAAAGCAGTTAAAATCTATATAGAGCAGCATAAAGATATATGGGCGATGGTGGATTCATTCCAGCATCTGCTTCCTGAAATTGATCCTAATCATTTGATTAATGACGGACGGCAGCCGGATTTCTTATCAAATATTCTTATTAAGCTTATTGATAAAGAAAGGGAACTGATAACCAGAAACTGGATAGATGATGTTTTTAAAAATATTCCTAAACTGTTAACATTCTTTGATAAACTTTTCAATATAAATCAAGTGGTGCTGGATGCTGTTATATCAAATATCAAACACTCTCCCAATGAAAAAAATTTTGAAATATTCTTCACTCTCGGTGTTGAATCTGCAAATTCAGGAATTCCTCTGCCGGAATTTTTAACAGCTCTTGCATTGAGCAGAAAACAGATATGGATCCACGTTATAAACAGTAAGATTATATCATCGCCTCTTGAAATATATTCAACTCTTGAATTGAATAACAGGATAATTTTTATTTATGATAGAATAAATTACATGTTTTCAAAAGGCTATTTTAAATAGTGATTCTGAATAAATCTTAAACCGGATTTTGATATAAATAGTATTTAGAGTTTTTTAATCGCCTTTATGGAAAACTTATATTGAGAAAACAAAATTCTGTTTCTGATTAAATCAAAATATAATATTATTTTTAAAAAAATTACCCTTATAGAGTGCAGATGACTTTTTTTTACCGGCAAAAAGCATATATTAATAAATGTTGACAAGGATTAGTCACGCTTATATTTTAAAAAAATATAAATTAATGAGGCTGATATGAAGATAATAGAAAAAATAAAAAAACTGAAAATAAACGTTAAACTTCTTATAATGCAATCTATTATAATTTTTTCTGCACTTCTTATGCTTATAATTTTTTCTACTTTTTTTATCAGCATTATGCTAAAGCGTGAAGCAGTTGTAAATCTGCAGAATACGAATAAGCAGGCCTTGAGCATGATTGAAGCTTACGATCACAGCCTCACTGACAGTGCTGTTAAATTGGGCAGTGTATTTGCTTCATATAATAATCAGAATTCGATGGCAATCAGCCAGCAGGAAATAGACCGTTTTACTGAAGTTTCCGGAGCTGTAGCTACTGTATTTATCCGTAAAGGAGATGACTTCCAAAGAATACAGACTTCTTTAAGAAAGGAAGACGGTACAAGAGCTATAGGAACATTACTCGACCATAATCATCCTGCTTATCCGCTATTGCTTGAAGGTAAAACCTATGCAGGGAAAGCAGTCCTTTTCGGGCGTTATTATATGACTCATTATAATCCGATTAAAAAAGGCAACAAAATCGAAGGAGTTCTCTTCATAGGACTTGATTTTACAGAAGGTTTTGACGGTCTGAAAAAGAGGATCAAAGAAATTAAAATTGGCGATACAGGATATACATATGTTCTTGATGACAGAGAAGGAAAAAACAGGGGTACTCTTATTTGTCATCCTGCTCAGGAAGGAAATAATATTTATGATTCAAAAGATTCAAATGGTAAAGATTTTGTTAAAGAAATTCTTGAAAAAAGGGATGGTGTTATAGAATATTCCTGGATAAACAAAGAACTTGGTGAAACCTCCTCACGCGAAAAGATTGCAGCCTATAATCAATATAAAAAGTGGGATTGGGTAATAGTTAGCGGAACATACATCGATGAGCTGATGAAGACTGCAAATATGCTCCGCAATTTTATGGTAATTGCATTTGCTGTATTATGCGGTCTTCTTCTTGCGATACTATACTTTGTTATCATGAAACTCGTGATTCATCCTGTGGATTCTCTCAGCGGAATAATTTCAAAAATATCAGAAGGCGTGTTTGAAGATACCTCTGCAACTGATGAGATAATAATTTCCGGAACTCAGGATGAAATTGCTAATCTTAAAAAAATCCTATTCAGTTTCAGGATTAAAATACGGGACATTATGCATAAAATTCAGCGTATCATTGATGAGCTGGCATCATCATCGCTTGAGATGACATCAACTTCAGAATCATTTTCAACCAATGCTCAGACTCAGTCTGCAACAGTTGAGCAGATTACAGCTTCAATTGAGGAAATATCCGGCGGAATGGAAAATATTGCAGCAGGTGCGTCAAATCAGTTTGCAAGCATTGTTACACTCCTTGATAAAATGAAAGAGTTTACTCAAACCATTCATACGATGGAAGAAAATATAAACCGCGCATTAAAAGTTACATCATCCATTAGTGAAGATGCCAAGGCCGGAGCTGAATCAATCAGGGTTATGAGCTCCAACATGAATAATATTTTACAAAGCTCCGGGGATATGACGAATATTGTTAAAATTATAAGCGATATTTCCGGACAGATCAATCTGCTTTCGCTGAATGCTGCCATTGAAGCTGCACGCGCAGGAGATCAGGGACGGGGTTTTGCAGTTGTTGCAGATGAGATTTCAAAACTGGCAGACAAAACTGCTTCAAGTATTAAAGAAATTGATCTTCTTATAAATAAAAATACCGGAGAGATAAACAGCGGTATGAGTTCTGTTGAAAGTTCTATTGTAACAATAAGCAGAATTATTGATGGTATAGGTGTAACAAGCGAAATGATTAACCTGGTTTCAGGTTCCATGAAAAGACAGGTGGAAGTCAATGCTGAAGTAAATATTGAAGCTGACAATGTTAAGAGCCGTTCAACAGAGATAAAAAATTCAACAGATGAACAGAAAAATGCTGTAGATGAAATAGTTAAATCTGTTGGTTATATAAATGAGCTCACTCAGTCAAACGCTTCAGGATCAGAAGAAATGGCTGCAAATTCGGAAACCAATGCTGCAATAGCAGAAACTCTGAAACATGAGATAGAATTTTTTAAATTATAAGATGAAATATAATCTATCATGGAGATTTCGGTTTAAGCAGCAGGCTGCTTTCTGGGTTGTTTCCATTTTATTTATTATCTCAGGAGTTCTGTTCATATATCTGCCTGAAATTATTAATAATATCAATGATGAAAGTTTTACACAAAAAACATCAGGTACAGTAATAGAACTTGTTAAATCCGGTAAAGATTTAATATATCCGGTATATGAATACAAAGATGGCCACGGTAAAATTTTCAGGGAAAAATCCGCCACAGGCAGCAGCCTTACGGTTTTTCAAAAAGGCGAAACAGTAAATATTAATTATAATCCATTAAATCCCGAAGACTTTTCCGTGTCCGGAGAAAATGACCAGCTTTTCAAAATATTAAAAATAATAGGGCTGATATTTTTTATTCTTGGATGTTTCATTTTTATATCAGCTCTGTTATCGCTTATGATTAAAATTGCCAGTCCTCAAAATGCTGATTTCGGGAACTGGTGGGTTAATTTTACTGGAGGTATGCTCGGTGCATTTTCTTTTTCAATGCCTTCAACTTTTATTTGGGCAATATATTTTTATCTCCCGCATCACATTCAATCAGCTTTTTTAGAAAAAAGTTTTATCCTTTGGATCTTTACGGGTGTAGGTATTCTTGTGAATATTGCAGTATTTTTTATTGCAAAAAGTCAGTTACAAGGCAGGCCGCGTTGGAAGAGCTGATATCGTTTATTACTCGATATAAATTCTAATAGAGTGTGTAAAATTTAATGCTTTTTGCAAAGTTTAATGTTGACAAATAAATAACAATGTATCTTTTTATGGTTAAATTTTTTTAAATAAGACAATAGCTTGTAAATTTAAATTATTTTCATGAATTTATTTTTGGAGAACTAATGTTGCCTGGAGTTGTAAATCACATCGAAAAATTACACCAGCTGGATAATGATATACCAGGCATACTTCACGGTTCAAAAAATGTTTTTATTAAAAAACGTTATTTAAAAAATAAAAGAGATTACCAGAATTATTTTGTAATTAATACCAGCAGAGAAACAGTTAAATCCCATACGATCCGTTATTACGGCACTACAGCATTGAGAAGATTTTATTCAGGTATTCCCCCTTTTGTTCCTGCAGGCGTTGAACCTGAAAAAATAGAAGAGTTCAGAAATTATGTAGCAGCTCTGAATGAAGATATAGTTAACTTTCTGGCTGAAAGACTCACCATTCTGAAAGAACCTGATAATCCACTGGCATTATATATAATACCTGAATTAATAAGCAATGCTGTTAAATCAAATTATATGATTGAGAAAAAATTATCTTCATGCAATAGAAAGAAAATTAATAACCAGAACTGTATGATTGAGGTAGTATGTCTAGTGAACAGGGAAAAGCCTGATCACGTTGATATTATAATGAGAAATTATGCACAATTCCATGAAGGGGTTGGAAAAAGAATCAAAGATGCATTGAATTGCAGGTGGACTAACAAAATTAAATTCAGAAAAGAAAAATCTCAGAGAGATAATTCAGAAAGTTCAGAATACGGCCTTCCATCTATAAATAATGCAATAAGGAAATTTTATAACGGCGAATTGTTTTATAACGGGTATGATGATTCATTTACCGGTTTCGGCGCTTATCAGTTCACCATGAGACTTCCAAATAATATTGCCTGCACGCAGTAAATTAATCCGATTGATAAAAAATATAAATCTTCGTATTCAGTAAATGTTTTATTTCCGGTTTGATTTTTATAAAATGTTTTTCATATTACTGAATATATAATACTGAATAAATAAAAAAATGTGCACAATACTTATTAACTATGATACACATCCCGATTACAGGCTGATCCTTGCTTCAAACCGGGATGAATTCTTCGACCGCCCTGCAGCACAGGCTTGCTTCTGGGATGAGGCCCCTTATGTTTTTTCCGGAAGAGATCTCCACGGCAGCGGTACATGGCTTGGCATAACCAAAACCGGGAAAATAGCATGCGTTACAAATTACCGTGAACCTCATTCCGTTGCTAACGGCAACCTGTCGCGTCCATCCCGCGGATCACTTGTAAGCAGATTCCTTATTGAGGATATTTCAGCTGATGATTATCTGGAACAATTAATCGGAACAGGAAAAGATTATTCCGGATTTAACCTGATATTCGGAAGTGCTGAAAAGATGCTTTATTTCTCCAATAGAAGCGACCTGCATCTGCAGATAACTCCTGGTTTGCATGGGCTGAGTAATCATCTGCTGGATACTCCCTGGCCGAAGGTCCTCAAGGGTAAAGATGCGCTGATAAGACTTAACAGTCTGAAAAAAGATAAACTCACTGATGCGCTGTTTGAAATTCTAGCAGACCGCACCGCATATCCGGATTCGCAGCTTCCTGATACAGGAGTTGGCAGGGAAATGGAACGTATTCTTTCGCCTGTATTTATTTCCACGGCGGTTTATGGAACCAGGTCATCTACTATAATTTTGATCGATCGTAATAATGAAGTGACTTTTATTGAAAAAACATATGATGAAAATCCGGATTTCCCGTTAATTGTTAACAGCACTTTTAAAATAAATACTTAAAAAAATTACATTGATGCTCTATTTATTCTTTTTAGATTGTTCAGTGGGTAGTGTGTCAGGCTATTCAATTGCAGAAAATATTTATTAAATCTTATCAGAGAAATAAAACCCGCAAAGCAAAGCAATGCGGGTTTTATCATATACTCATTACTCGAATTTTTTATTATTCAAGCGATTTTAAAACATCTGCCCAGCTGAGATACCAGTCTTCTGCGTGTTTGGTAAATTCCGGAGAGTTGAAGTTATCTTTATCGCTTTTCAATATTTCCAGACCTATTATATCAAAATGGTCAAGATTGCTGAATACGCCGCCGTAATTCCATATTCCTTTAATCGGAATACTTTTTTTATCCCAGTTATTAATCACATCTCTTTTACCTGTATAGCTGTCTGGATACAGCCATGGGCCATTCATCGATTTTGTATTTACTACGCCGTCATTTTCCCACCAGCTGCTGTCAATTTTCGGCCTGTCCTTAACAAGCATGTTATAAAATTCATAGTCCTTCGCTCTCCATAGTCCATGGTAACGGCTGTCGTTGCATGTAAAAGAACCCATCATTAAATTAAAAGGAGCAAAAAATATCGGGTTATTTAAATCCGGCACTTGATGTTTCTCCCAGTTATCAAGGACATCAGGCAATAAAGCCTTATGAGTTGATTTGCCTGCATAGGAAAAATAATATATATTGTCCTGAGTATGCACCCATTCGTTCTGTTCCCTTGCGCCTTCCGGGCTCAGATCCCACAGGCATATATCTTTAGTGTTGCTGCTTAAAAATCCATTTACTGCTATTTTCATGCGTGCCAAATAGTCTTTTATAGTTTCATTTTGCTGCCGTGATTTAAATCCGAATTGCTGAAGTTTAAAATCATATACATTGAAAACAGTATCATTTTCATCAATTCCGATAACAGCCATCAGATTTGCAACAATATCAAGAATCATTGGCACAAGCTTGTCTACGCTATTGGCAAGAGTAGTTCCATTCTGCACACCTGCTAATGTTGTTATGCTGTGTACAAGATTTTTTGTTTCTGGAGTTCCTTTAAAAAGAGGAGATATCGGATTTTCAGCAGGATATGATGCTGATATTTCTTCCTGAAATCCGTTTTCAAGCAGTTGTGCAAGCATCCGGACTGTTTGCGCACCCTGACTGTGAGCTATTATATGTATCTTTTTGTGACTTCCGGCTGAACCCCAGTCAGATTTGCCTTCTTTATTTTTCAGAAGAGCTTTATTGCTGAAGTCAATCCCAAATCTTTCATGTTTATGTTTTATTGAATGTGCAAGCCCATAATCCGTGCGTACACCCTTTAACTGTGCATATAGTTCGCAAGCTCTGTCCCAGTTGCTGGAAAAAGGACCAACTACGCCTGTATAACAATCATGACCTGCTTTTCTTAATATTTCCTGCAGATCATCATATCCGCCCCAATAATAATGACCGTAAGGACCTCCAACTTCATCCCTTCCCCAGCCTATAAAGCCGTGGACCAAAACTATGGGGTAAGATTTACCGTTGGATAATTCACTGTCGCCGTTTATTAATTCGCATCCGCTGAATGAGGTGATAAGTATTATTATTGATAATATAAAAGCTGATACATTTAAGTTTAACTTTTTAATCATAAAATCCCCTTTATCACTCGTATATAATTTTTGAATATTAACCGTCTGGACGGTTAATTGCATTATTTTTATACTATAATTTATTCTTTGTCGTCTCTGTTTATAAACTAGAACTCTGAAAAAAGTTTGAGATTATAAACTAAGACAAGGAGTTATTCAGGATGTCCTGGTTTTGAGGATGCTTTTTTTGTATTGATTAGGGGTTTTTCCAGTGAACTTAAAAAAAGCACTATAAAAAGATGATTTTGAATTAAATCCTACTTCATAGGCTATTGATAAAACAGTCTTATCTATATTATCGTTAAAAATTCTTAATGTTTCCTTTATTCTGTGATGATTAATAAAGGAATAAAAACTCATATTCATCTGTTCGTTTAAAAACTGGGAAAGCTGGTGAGATGAAATGGAAAGTTCATCTGCCAGATCTATCAAAGAAATATTTTCTTCAGCAAAGAGTTTTTCTTTCTCCATCAGATCCGACAGTTTCTTTTTAATTTCATCTAAATTAAGACCTTCAAGACCTGAACGGGAATACCTTTTGCTTGCAGCTTCGACTATTACCAGCTGAAGAAATGACGGATATCTATGGCTTACAAGAAAAGTTGCGATCATCAGAAATCCGATTAAGATATATACAACAGCGATCATATTCATGCTTTTTGAAGTATTTGCTGCAGAAATAAGATTTATAGCTGCAGTTGATAAAATAATATATGTAATTGTTATTCCAGGGAGAATTAAGGATTCCCTTTCATTTTTTAATTTAGTCATAATATTTTTTAAGAGTTTTCCGAGTAAAATAAAACACTGAAGTCCCGCACCATAAAAAAGCAGTTTTATCAAAATTTCATATTTATATGGCTCATCGTAATAAATATTTTTCAATATAATAATTTTATCTTCATTTGAAATTGAAATAAATATAATATCAAATATTAATGCTATTCCGGAAGGAATAAAGTAAAGATATTTTGTTTCCGGAAGAGGTTCGGATCTGTCGCAAACAAGAGTATAGGCAAAATATAGTATAACACCCAGCAGATATAAAGTTGTTAGATACATTGAAAGAATAACCGGATATGTAAAAACAAGATCTGAAATTGCCAGAGCAATCTGAAAGAATTGTATTGAAATTAATAAAAATAATGCCCAGAGATTGTAATTTTCAAATCTCTTTTGTTTTACCAGCAGCTGTCCTATGGAAGATAGCATTGTCAGAGTGCCGATGAATAGTATGAATATAATTGATATTATATAGAACATTTTATTTATCTTTTTTCTTATTTTAAATATAAGATAAAAACTGAATAAAGTTTTTATAAATTTGTTGCTGATAATCTTTAGATTGATTAAGCGGTACCTGCGGCAAATAATCAACTATAAAATTTAATAGTTTAAAAGTTAATAAAAAGCAAATCATCTGATTTCTATTTTAAAAAAATTAAAAAATGTCAAGACCTTTTATTTATTATAAAATTTAAAATATTATCAAGGCTTAATTTACTGTTAATATTTAAAGATATATTGAATTTTATAGATTTAATATAAAAATAAAATTATAAACAAAAAAAGCATCCTTCCGGATGCTTTTTAGTTTTTGTTTTCGATGAGATTATTATTTTTTAACCGGCTGCTTGATTAGAATAAGTGTAAGAATAATTCCTAATAAAGCAAGGCCTGCTGTAGGATAAAATGCTACTGAGTATGAACCGAATACGTCTTTTGCCTGACCGGAAATTAATCCGCCAAGAATCGCTCCAATTCCGTAAGCCATAAATACTATACCATAGTTGTTGGCATAATTTTTCATTCCAAAAAATGCAGCTGTTGTAGTAGGAGCTATTGCGAGCCAGCCTCCCAGACACATCCAGAATCCTACGAAACAGATGATAAATAACCACACACTTCCTTCTACTGCACTTAGCATACCTATTGACATTAGAAGTATAATAGAAAGGTTTATAATCATTGCTGTTTTTGAAGAAAATTTATCAATTATTATTCCAAATAGAGGTCTGCCGAGACCGTTGAAAATAGCAAAAATTCCTACCAGACTTGCAGCAAAAACAGGATCAATTTTTATTATTTCAGTACCAACTGTGCTTGAAATTCCAATTGCCATAAGTCCGGCTAAGCTTCCGAACATGAAGCATAAAAGAATGCCCCAGAATGCTCCGGTTTTTATCATTGCACTTGTGTCCATGTCAACACTTGAAGCAGCAGCTGCTGCTGGAGCCCATCCTGCAGGTTTCCAACCGGCAGTAGGGAGTCTTAAAGGTATTGATAGAATTACTGTTAATACTAAAAATGCAAGTCCCATATATAAAAATGTGGTATTGGCACCATAGGCATCTATTAGTCTTTTTGCAACATAAGCTGTAATAAATGGCGATCCGCCGAAACCTGCAACTGTAAGCCCTACAGCGAGACCCTTTCTATCCGGGAACCAGTTCGCTGCAATTGCTATAGGACAGCCATAAATAAGTCCAACACCTGATCCTGCAATTACCCCGTAAGTGATTGTTAAAAATACAATATCAGTAGCTGCATAAGATAATATCCATCCTAAACTGACAATAATTCCACCAACAATCGCTACCATTTTTGGTCCGAATTTTTTCATGAGTCTTCCGCCGAAAAACATTGTTACTGCAAAAAAAGCTAGAAAAATCATAAATGGAAGATTGCTTGCTAAACCTTTTACTCCAAATAATTTTTCAACAGGTTTTTTGAAAACACTGTAAGCATAAACACTTCCAAGGCATAGGTTAATCAAAAAACCCAGCAAAACGAAACCCCATCTTCCGATTTCAGGTTTCATTCCAAATACTTTTGTTGATTCAGACATTGAGTGATCCTCCATAATTCTTTGTTTTTATATAAAATTTTTTAAAATTTTCCAGACAAAAAATAAATGTATAATTTATCTTGAAGTGATAATATTTAATTTGGATTTATTGGAATTAAATATTAAAAAAAAGTGACCGTGATTAATCGGCCACTTTTTTTTATTTAAATATAGGTTTATAGAATTATTTTCCGAGCATTCCGTTTTTAAGACTTTCCTGAGCAGGTTTTGGTCCAATGAAGATAGCAAATAATGCTTTTTTAAACTCTACTGATGCTGTTGAGCCGAGAATCTGTGCTTTTCCTTCAGGTGATGTATAAGAAGTTGATACGCCCTGATTTGGAACATAGTTGAATGTAATGACAGCTTTCTTCTTTAATTCAACAGGATTAAACTGAGTGAAAAATGATTCAACTTTATCTGTGTTATAGCCGGAAGCAGCAGAATTTTTAAAACCATCACGTAATGCATCTATAAGAGCTTTACGGCTCATCAGGCTTGTGTCAGTTAATATAACAATGGACATAGGCTGATCAGCTTCAATTATTGCTTTGCCGTCTTTTCCTTTAAGTTCAGCAGGAACAAAAAGGCTTGCATAATAAACTGTTCCAATAAATGTTTTAGTTCTTACTCCTGTACCGTTTTTAACTAAATCTTTTCCGCCAAGCTTGAATGCCATGCCATCTGAAAGGCCAAAACCGGCAATAAATGCCAGAAGTAATAAAGATATACTGATTTTTTTCACGTAAATTCCTCCATTATTTATTATTAT
Source organism: uncultured Leptospirales bacterium (assembly GCA_964392365.1). Taxonomy (GTDB): domain Bacteria; phylum Spirochaetota; class UBA4802; order UBA4802; family UBA5550; genus CAYMPH01. Next base: position 120,321 of record CAYMPH010000005.1, on the reverse strand, counting down.
ATAAAATTATTATTACCAATAGCAGATAATTTTGTCAACCATTAAGATTTAATAATTTGATATTTTTCTGCAGCAATTTTAGTCTTGTAATAAGTTATCTTTCTAAGCATTTGCATTTGAAAGAATCTTCAGAACTTTTTTTGCATGAAGAACCGCGCAGCTTTACACATTTACAGTCAGCATAGGAAAGCGTAGCTTCTGCAAACTGGTTTCTGGCTGAAGCTTCAGCTGAAGAACTTGTATTCGAACAGATACTGAATTCAGCTTTTTTCTTAACAGAAGACGGCTGCCATGAATAAAGAGATGCGCTTAATGCAAATAAGACTGTAACTATTATAAAGATTTTTTTATTTTTCATACTAACCCCCGGAGTATTCGGATTTAACTCAATCCAGTCTCAGGATGTTTCTGAAAAAAATTCAAGAAAAAAATATAAATAATTATATTGAATAAAATATAAAACTTTTTACAAACTTAAAATGTCATGGACATTTTTTAGAATAAAAGATTTCATGAAAGATATTTAAATAATAAACACAATTATGAGATGATGAAACACAGGGAATTCAGAGCAGATGAACAGGTGCCTTCAAGCGAAAGGCATCATTCTTTTATGGATATGGTTGTGCTGTGGGCTGCAGCTAATGCAAGTACAAGCACATGGTATATGGGGGGTGTTATAGCAGGCCTTGGTTTGATTAATGCGGCTTTAATTTCTTTAACTGCAGGAGTTTTCTCTTTTGTAATTTTTTCGCTTATATCATATATGGGCTTCAGGGTCGGAACAACATCTATGGGTCTTGCACGCGCGTCTTTTGGAATAAAAGGAAGTATTCTCCCCTCTATATTAAATATCACAATGTTTATCGGCTGGTGTGCAATTAATACTTTCATATCAGCAATATCTTTAAGTTTCCTTGCAAAAAAAACTTTTGGATTCCCGGCATACGGGGAAGCAGAGGGATTTAAAACCATGTCCTTCGCTATTATTCTTATTGTCATAATCCAGACTTCTTTCATAAGTCTGGGAGGCGGTAGAACGCTTAAAAAAATTGAGAGAGTGACTACATTGTTATTGATAGTACTTACACTTCTTGTCCTTTATTCAATTATTGCAATGGGGGAATTTTCCAAGATTGCTGAATGGAAACCCATGAATTTTTTTATTTCAAAAGGCCAGGCGCTCGATATCACGGCAGCACTTGTTCTTTCCTGGGTAACTGCATCAGCAGACTTTTCTAGGTATACAAAAAATTTTCTGTCATCAACTGTGGCGCCTGCAATTGGAGGAATTACTGCAATTGTGTGGCTGATATTTATTGGAGCTGCAAGCTCAATAGCTGTAGCTGTAAGCAGCGGCGTATACAGTCCTGCATCATCTGACCCATCTACTGTTCTTTCGAAGCTCGGATTCGGCTGGGCGGGTTTCCTGATTCTGATAACAGCAACTGTATCTGCAAACATGATGAATATTTATTCTGCAGGAATGTCCATATCAAACATCAGTGCAAAAATTAAACCGGAACATGGTCTTATTGCAGTAGCTGCCGGATCGACTATGCTTGCTTTTATTTTTTTATTTGCATTATCTTTCATTGAAGCATTCAGAATATTTCTGGAATATATCGGATTCATTCTTGCGCCCGTGCTCGGTATAATGATTGCTGATTTTTTTGCAGTTAAAAAAAGAAATTATTACTGGAATGATTCTGAAAGTGAAAAAAGTCTTTACTGGTACACGGCAGGTGTGAATAAAATTGCTTTCGTATGCTGGATCTGCGGCGGATTCTTTTATCTTGTGATACATAGAATTCCTGTAATATTGAATAATACAGGGTCCATAATCATTACTGTTGTTTTTTCTTTTATACTTTATGCGTTTGCAGCGAAAAAATCCTGATTATCAATTTATCCTGCTTTTAACGTACTGCAGTGTTATAAAAACCTGTATGGAAATTTTTTTATAAGTGATATTATGATTTTTCTAGAAACCTGATTTCGCTATAATTCTTGACAAACAATCTGCCGGAAAAATATTATATAAATTATTAAGATAAGGGAATCTCTATAAATCATTTTATTGACATTCCCTTGGGTTCACAACATTGGTAAAAATCAGTTTTTTTCATATTTTTATCTGAAAAAACTGATTTTTAGAGGTTTCCATAATATAAAAACAGAAATTTAAAAGGTACAAAGGTTCACTGATGAAAAATAAAGGCATCTTTTTTTTAATAGCAATTATCTGCGCGGGTATATTAACGCTTTTCGCAGTCAATCCACAGGAAATAAAAACCTCCCCGGCGAAAATTACAGCCGCACCTTTACGCGCCCTGTATCTTCCGTTATCAAAAGGAACAAATCTTCCATTTGTAAAAAAAATAATAGCCAGAGGAAAACCGCTTGGAGTTAACATGCTGGTAATTGATGTACATAATCCCGGGAACGGCATACCGAGAATCAGCCGTGAGGTTATGGAATATCTTACTTCTGAAAAAATTCTTTGCGTTGCCCGGGTGGTGTGCTTCCCGGATGGACTTAATAGAATGCCTGTTGATGAAGCATATATGAATATGCTTGCAAAACTCGTTGAGTCTGCCGCACAATTCGGCTTTCAGGAGATTCAGCTTGATTATATCCGCTTCAGGGACGGCGGAACGCAATATTCTCTTGATACGAAATACCGTTTTATAGGGGAGCTGCTCGCCCGTTTCAGAACAATAACCGATGCGAATAAAGTAAAACTTTCAGCTGATCTTTTCGGCCGTATAGTTTACAACAGAAATGACGAAATCGGCCAGAAGGTAGAAATCTTCTCGAAGTATATGGATGTACTTTATCCAATGCTGTATCCGAGTCATTATACCGGCGATATAGCAAGGATGGCAAAGCCTGGCGAAACCGTGAAGGAAGGAACCATGAAAGGTCTTGATCGTGTTAGGGGAACTGAAGTGAAAATCCAGCCGTATATTCAGGCATTCGGATATATGGTCGGTCATGCAAGGGTTAATCTCGACCGTTATATAAAACTGCAGATAGATGCTGTTGAAAGCACAGGGGCACGAGGATGGGTTGCCTGGAATGCAAAGGGAGATTACGAACCTGTGTTCAAGGCGCTTGAAATGCCGGCTGCAGATTAAGTTTATATTTAAATATCAGGCTTGTCTTTTACATTAGAATTTTAGCTGCCGGCTAAGCCGGCAGTTTGGAATAATTTCACCATTTGCCGCTTTTAAAAAATCAAAAATATTCTTTTTAGAAAACAATTACTGAATTTAATTCAATTATTTTATAGAGACTATTCCTTTTTCATTAAAGTTTAATTTCAGCGGAGTCTTTTTTATTTTGTCCGGAAATTTAACCATGGAATATCCTGTTAAAGTAAAATCACCTTTGCCGTCGCTGAACGCTTTTAGAATAGATGTACCTAGCGCTTTTGAGCTGAATTCATTGCTGATGCTGAGAATATATTCCCCCTGTTTGTTTTTAATATCTTTTGTCGATCCCTCGACAAGTTTGCTTCCGTTTACTTTGAAATCATAATTTAAATCATTAAAAAAAATGGCTGCTCTGGTTTTATTTTTCATCACAACATCAAAGTTGACTTTTAATTTCAGATCGAGATCGGAAGGATCAATTACTTTTGCCGGATTCTTTCCATCGATAATAGCGCCGAACATGTTTTTAATTGCTCCGGCATTAAGATTTTTCTTCTGAGACTTTTTTATTGCTTCTTCGATTTCCGGCAGTGATGGTTTAATTACAGTAAAATTTGCAATATTGATTTCTGGTTTAATAGCCGGGACGTTTTTATTAAGTTTGAATTTGAAGGTGATATCTTTTGCCAATCTGGAAACTGCATCAGGCAGCGGAAGAACAATAACAGAATCAACAACACAATCCAGCGAATCCTTTTCTTTGTAATCTTTAACTATGTTTGCCATGTCAGCATATTTTATATTAACGAGTAATCTTGTAATTTCCTTGCCTTTTGCCTTTATATTAAGCTTATCAGTGGAGGTTTTAAAAAACTGTTTATTTTCTACAAAAAAAGTAGACTCAACTCTGCTGAGATTAAGCTTAACAGGATAAGGATTTGTTATTTCGACATCAAAAAGTAATGTTATATCAGTGAGACTGATCGATTCTATATCAAAATTTATTATTTGAGCAGTCGGCTTGGGTATATTAATCCCTTTGATTTTATCAGGCAATTCAAAAGCGAATATTCCTGAAGATACGATTATAACTAAAGAAGAAATTAAAAATATTTTTTTCAGATTACTCATTTTGTCTGTACTCCATTATATGATTTTTTGCTTTTTCTGTTTGTTCTGTCTCTTCTTGAAAGAATTCTTTTCGGATCAATTACACCGACATTTTTAAAAATATAATCCGGCTGATAAGGGAATCTTTTAAGCATCTCAAGCGTGGTCACCCCTGTGAGAACCAGGGCGCAGGTCATTCCGGCTTCGAGACCTCCAACTATATCTGTATCCATTCTGTCTCCGATCATAAAACAGTTTGCTGAGTGAACATTGATATGTTTCCTGGCCCAGTACATCATTGCAGGATTCGGCTTCCCGAGAAAATACGGTTTTACACCGGTGACTTTTTCAATAGGAGCCACAAGCGCTCCGCATGCAGGAACATCACCACGCGCTGTCGGGCCTGTCAGATCGGGATTGGTTGCTATAAACTTGGCTCCTTCATTGATCAGATATGTTGCTTCCATGATTTTATAATAATCGTAATCATCGGTTTCGCCTACAATCACATAATCAGGTTTTTCTTTAGTTATTGTTATGTTATGATTTTTAAGTTCGGTTGTGAGGCCGGCTCCGCCTATTACATATGCGGAACATTTCGGCTTTTGATATTCCAGAAATGTAGCTGTTGCCATCGCGGAAGTATAGAAATACTTTTCTTCCACTTCAATTCCCATATTTGCAAGTCTTACCTTGAGTTCAAGCTGTGTATAATATGAATTATTTGTAAGAAAAAGAAAAGGGTATCGGTTTTTTACAAGCTTGTTTACAAATTCTTTAGCTCCCGGAATAAGGCTTCTGCCGCGGTTGATTACACCGTCCATATCAATCAGAAAAGCTTTTTTATATGATGCATCTTCATTATTTTTCAGCATAGATCGGGCCTCTATAAAGAATTTGATTTGATTACATATTATGATTTAATAGAGATTCACTGTTAAATATATATTAATGAAAAATTGTTTTGTCAATATGTATTTATGAAAATTTCTGTTAAAATACCCATTTGGCATAATAAAAAAATATTTAAAATAATAAATTGTATAAACTTTATTATTTCCCGGTAATAAAGTCGAAAAATTTTATTTTTTTTATATCATAAAATATAATGATTTGTTATAATGAAATACAAATACCGCCTTTGACATTGATGTTTAAATAGGGAAAAAGTAAATACTATGGCAAAGAAAACAGAAAGTTCTGATAAAAAAAAGGATAATATTATTTCATTATCCAAAATAAAATCTTTAAACCTGAAAGAAAAGCTTAATTTCCGTTTATTCAGCTCCAGGGATTCATCCTTATGGACAGGTGAGAAAAAAAATATTGTAATCATCGGAAGCGGAATCGGAGGACTTGCATCCGGAGCTCTTTTCTCGAAAATCGGCCACAGGGTTAATGTTCTTGAAATGAATGAATTCTGCATAGGAGGTCATGGCAGATGGAAGTCAATACAGAGCATGAAGTATTCTATGGGGCCTCAGTATGTGTGGGCTTTTAACGAGGGGGAGCAGGGGGACCGTTTTCTTGAATTTCTGGAAATTAAATCTGATAATCCGTTTCATTTGATGGAACGGGACGGATTTGAACGGGTTTTTATAGGAAACAGGGATGATGAATCCAACTCTTATTTTATTAATTTCCGGGTGCCTTTGGGACTGGAAAATTTCAGAAATGAACTTACTGCGCTTTTTCCGGAGGAAAGCGAAAATTTAAATAATCTTTTTAATGATATGATTGGAATTTTTTCAGCCTTTAAAAATTTTTTCAATGAAAATTCCGATACAGAGGGAAGAATTTTTTTAATGACAAAGTTTCTCTTGTCAGGCGAGGCGAATTTTTATTTGAAAATTAAATTGGGGCAGACAATTTTTCTTTCCCTTAAAGAATGGTTCGATCATTATAAAATAAGCAGTCTGCCTCGCCGTATTCTTTATGCACATGGAGGAATCTTCGCTGAATCGGAATCTGAAATGTCGGCACTTGCATATATCATCGGAACAGGTAATTATCATAAAGGTGCGCGTTATCCGATAAAAGGATTTCATCATTTTTTTGAATCACTTGCAGAATTTATCAGAGAAAGCGGCGGTTCGGTTGAAACCGGTAAAAAGGTTATACGGCTGGAGACTGAGGATGATTTAGTCACAAGAGCTGTCTGCAGTGATGGAACCGTGTATCCATGTGATTTTATTTTCAGTGACATCTCACCCAGACTGACATATTCATTGCTGGAAGGTGTTACTGCTGATTTTAATTATTCGCCTTCACACTGTATTCCCACTATCTGTCTAGGTCTGGAGGGAGGTCTGGATTCTATTGCAGCAATGAAAGGAAGAAATTACTGGTGGCAGAACGGCAATGAGGTAAATTACGAGAATCCGGATATAACATCTCCGCCTCAGATGCTGTTTGTATGCTCGCCCACTGCAAACAGGTATGGTTCATCAGAGAATGATACAAAGGATGCGCTTGTTGTCTTTTGTCCGGGTAACTATATTCAGGAAAAAGGAATATATAAAAATGGGGAGGATGCTGTTAAGCGCTTTAAAGATAAGCTTGCTGCTGACATAGTAGACATACTTGACCGCAATGTGTTCCGCGGATTGAAAGCAAAGCTGCTGTTTTCCGAGGTTGTAAGTTCAATTGATATTGAGGCGGAGACGAATGGAGAAATGGGGAATGCATACGGAAGAAGACTTAATGTAAAGGAAATTCTAAAAGGTCAGATCGAAGAAAACGGATGTCCAAAAAATTTGTACAACGTTTCTGCAACAAAAAATACTCCGGGCATTGCAAACGGTATATCAACTGCTGCAGTTCTTCTGGAGGAATTGACCGGGATAAAATTTTAAAATTTTTAAATAAAAAAAGAGTGATTTAAACCGCATAAGAAGATACAATGTTTTTTTGTTTCAAAAATCCTTGACTTTGTATTTAAAAGATTGTAGTTTTAATAAAGTTTAATAAGGAAAAGAATAAATTGAAACAAAAACTTTCAGCTATAATTGTGACCGGCGCTTCGGGACTTGTGGGGCGCAACTTCATTGCAGAAGCAAAAAATGACCACATAATTTTTGCTATTGCTCGGAGATCAATGAGGGAGGCTGGAGTTGAAAATCATCCGAACATCCGCTGGATACAGTGCGACATCACACACCGTAAGAGCATTGAAAATGCATTTCAAAAAATAGCTTCGGATGCTGAAATTGACTTCGTGATACATCTCGCAGCCTATTATAATTTCGAATATTCATATAATTCCGCATATGATAGAACTAATGTTGAAGGTACTGAGAATGTACTCAATGCCTGCATCAGCCTGAAGCCCAAAAGGTTTATATTTTCAAGCTCGCTTGCAGCGTCCAATTTCCCGCAGGCAGGCAATTCGCTTAATGAGGATTCTCCGCTGGATGCTGAATATGATTATGCGCGCAGCAAGCGTGATGGTGAAAAACTAGTATTGGGATACTCGAATCATTTCCCATGCTCCATCGTCAGACTGGCAGCAGTTTTTACAGACTGGTGCGAGTATCCTCCTCTTTATATGTTCCTTAGAACCTGGCTGTCGGACTCATGGAATTCAAGAGTGCTGGGCGGAAAAGGGGAATCAGCAGTGCCGTTCATTCATGTCCATGACTTGAATTTACTCCTGTTTGCTGTTATGGCTAAAAGCGTCCGCATTCCGCAGCAGAGCATTTTTCTGGCCAGCCCTGACGGTTCCACATCACATAGAGAGCTCTTTGAAATGGCGACGCGAAGTTATTTTGGAGTAAGGATCAGACCTATTCGTATGCCGAAAATTATCGCTATACCAGGCGTCTGGTTAAGATACCAGCTGGGCCGGATGATATCACGGGTGCCTTTCGAAAAGCCATGGATGATGTCTTATATAGATCTTAAACTTGATATTAATGCTTCCAGAACGAGGGAGATGCTAGGGTGGACTCCGACACCCCGCTATAATCCGCTGAGGCGCATAGTCTTTCTGATTGAAAAGATGAAAACAATGCCTGTGGAATGGAATTATAAAAACAGGAGCGCGATGATCAAAATCGATCAGCGTCAGAATATCTCACTTTACAACATGCTCTTCGATGTAAAGGAGAAGGTTATTTGCAGAATTGTTTCAGAGCTGCAGTCGGAAGCGCGTGCCGGTGAGTTTAATACTTACAGACTCATGAAAGAGAACGAGCTCAAATGGAGCATCAAAATGCTTTATCAGATGATAATGGCATCTGTGCGCAACAATGACAGATCGATGCTCGTTACGTACGCACAGGACATAGCCCGGCTTAGGATCAGCGAATCATTTGATGTGACCGAGGTTGTTCTTGCCATTGCAGAAATTGGAAAGATTATTATAGAAGAACTGTGCTGCTCCGGTACTGAGGAGTGTGTCGGTCTGCTCGTGAAAGATAACATCGGGATAGGAATTCAGCTTATAATTGACGAGATCGAGGATGCCTACGAATTTACTGATGGACGAAGACGGATTTCCGGAAGACAGATACAGTCACGCATAGAGCGTCAGCTTCGTGATATTGATTCTTTCTATAAACCATGATTTGTTTTTTTTATTGCAATTATATTCATAGTGACAATAAAAAATGAAAACTGAAAATATTAAAATAATCCGCCTTGATGATTTTGCAGCAATTAAAGAAATGGAAATTAAGGAAAATCCTCTTCTAAGGTCGCCTTTTGGTATTAGCAGGGAAGGGAACCGTATTAATGCATGGCAGATGAATTATAATCGTATCAGCATGTTCAGCATTTCACACGGTAAAAATTTTTTTGGAAAGAATGAAATGATTTTTATGTCTGTTCCTGCTACTGAAACCGGGATTAAACCTCTTTCAGCAGATCAGCCGTTCGGCTGGGATGGTAAGATAAATGAGTATACTGCGGAACTGGCAGTATGGTGGGCATTTGAACTTATAACCGAAAATGAAGCTGCTGAATTTATGAAAACTCATAAACCTGTTGTGGAATTCAGTTATTTTGACAGTGATGGTCCTGGCGAAATTACAGTAAAATATAACGGAAAATTCTGGGAGATAAAATGAATACAATTATAAATATTATAACCGGATTTACAGCTTTTCTGCATATTGGCTTTCTTGTTATTGAAATGATTCTCTGGAATAAGCCTGCAGGGCGAAAAATTTTTCATACCACATCGGATTTTGCACAGCAGACGGGAGCACTTGCAGCGAATCAGGGGTTATACAACGGATTTCTCGCAGCTGGTTTAATATGGGGGATCTTTACCGGTGATGCAGTGAAAATTTTCTTTTTGAGTTGTGTTGTCATCGCAGGAATTTTCGGCGCATTTACTGTTAGTAAAAGAATATTTTTTATTCAGGCTTTGCCTGCTTTGACAGCATTGGTTCTTATTCTACTTGGCTGATCTGAATGAATTTATGCAGCGGTATTTTTTTAGATGGAAGTGCCTGTAAATTTAATTGATAAAGCTGAAGTATAAAAACATCAGTTCTTTGCCAAGATAAACTGCTGTTATTATTCCTACAGTAAGAAAAGGAGCAAAAGGAATTTTTATCCTGAGCCCGGTTTTTTTTACTGCAGAATAAATCAGACCGAATACAGCTCCGGTTATGAGAGATGTTTCAAGCGCAATTATCGAAAGATCAATACCGAGGAAAAAACCTATTGCAGCTGCGTATTTTAAATCCCCTCCTCCGAATGATCCCGGGAAAATAAGAAGAATTATTAAAAACGCTGCAGTCATAATACCAAGTCCGAAAAGATTATCTTTCGGATTGGAATTTAATGTAACCGGATATACTGATAGAAGAAAAAAAAGTATAATAAAAATATCAGGGATGATCATTGTCCTGATATCAATAAATGCAATTAGAATTGAAACTGAAATTAAAAAGAATAAATTAAATGAATATAAGTTAAATCCGAATTTAATAATGCAGCTTAATAAAACAAGTCCGTAAAGAATTTCTGCTGCCGGATATGAAACTGAAATTTTTGTTTTGCAATCGGAACATCTGCCTCTTAGAATTATATAACTCAAGACCGGAATCAGATTCCAGGGTTTTATTACAGCACCGCAAACTGTGCATCTTGATCGTGCTGTCAGGGATTCAATGATTCTACCGCTGAATCCTTTATCCATGTATCTGACAGATAGAGCGTGGAAGAAACTTCCCCATGCTGCACCGAAGAAAAAGATTCCTGTGTAAATAAAAATTTCTTTCATACTATGATTTCTTCTTCACTGAAATAAATATTGATGCAAGTATAGCTGCAGTAACTATGACAGCAATAATTAAAAAAGAATAACCTGTGGGTATTTTATAAAAATTGTCGAGAAGCATTTTTGCTCCAACGAAAATCAGAATTGCAGAAAGCCCCGTGCTTAAAAATCTGAACAAATGCATAACTCCTGAAACTGTAAAAAATAATGATCTCAGCCCGAGAATTGCAAAAACATTTGATGTGAAAACTATAAATGGATCCTGCGTAATGGAAAGAACTGCAGGTATGGAATCCACAGCAAATATGATATCCGATGTTTCGACAAAAAGAAGGACTAGGAATAATAGTGTAGCTTGTTTCCGGCCATCTTTTGTTATGAAAAAATGTCCTTTTTCATATGAGGTGTGAACCCGGAAAAATTTTTTAAAAAGATTCAGAATCGGACTTTTTTCAGGATGTATTTCTTTTTCGCCTTCAATCAACATTTTAATTCCTGTAAAAACAAGGAATGCTCCGAATATATAAATAATCCAGTGAAATTTTGTAATCAGCGCTACGCCTGAAAATATAAAAATTGCCCTCATAACAAGAGCGCCGAGTATGCCCCAGAAAAGGACCCTGTGAGTATATTGAGCTGGAACTTTGAAATAAGAGAATATTAGAACAAAAACAAAAATATTATCTATGCTTAAAGAGTATTCTATAAAATATCCGGTTAAAAATTCTATAGCCGGTTTTTCCCCGGAAGTAAAGTAAATCAGTATATTAAAACAGATTGCCAGTGATATCCAGAATAAAGTCCAGAGACTGGCTTCCTTGAATTTTATTTCATGGTCTTTTTTATGGAAAACGCCAAGATCCAGAATGAGCATAATTAAAATAAAAGTCAGGAATCCGATCCAATAGAAAATATTTACCTGCATTTTTTTTCCTTGCTGAAAATTAATATGATTGATTTAATATTTTTTGTAAGAGGGTAATTGTCAAATCTAAAATTATCAGTTATTCATATTGTAAATTCAGCTTATAATGAAAAGGCAAATCCATGTTAATAAAAAGAATAATGTTATTACTAATCACGGCAATAATATTCTCAGCCTGTTCATCTTCTATGAAGATTACAAGAAAAATCATAGATGATGATATGCAAAGCGCTATGAATATGATAAGCGGTAATAAAATTAATTATCTCAGGCTCGGAGAAAAACAGATTGGCAGAACAGGATTTTATTATATTATAAATTCAGATGGAAAAGTGGTTTTTCATCCTCAGCTTATTCTTGTTGGTAAAAGTTTTAAAGGCCTGTGGTTTATTGATCCGGTTTTGAAAGGAAATAACGGATGCATCAATTATAACGTTACAGGTAATAAAAATTATTTATTCTATAAAAAAATTAATGATGACGAAATACTCTGTTTTTCAATTATGGAAGAGGAAATTACAGAATATATTCAAGGCTGTGATGAAATAAAAAGATAATTTAATAAAAGTTTAAATATTGCAAATATGCAAAATTATAAAAAAAGGTGCTAATATAGAATTTTATTATTGACATAATTCGCCTCCAGTAAACAGCATTTATAAATGAGCACAAAACCAAATAATAACTCTATTGTTGAATTTTCAGATGACTTCGGAAATGTATTGAATATTAAACTTTATCCGGATGATATTCTCAATAACTGGAATTTCATAGGAACTGTAGCAGATAATATATATAATTATTATAAAGCCAGTTTTGATGTTGAAATAAACAAAGAGCTTGTTTTTATTGCATTAAATGAATTAGTTGAAAACGGGGTAAAGTTTTCAAAATACGGTGCTAAATTTATATCCGTAGATTCATATAAATTAAACGACAGGCTTTTTATTAAAGTAACAAACGACGTTAGTCTTGAAAGATTTGATGAAATGCGTCATATAAAAGAAGAACTTGATTCAAAAGACCTGAAAGATGTTTTTGTGAAAAGAATAAAGGGATTAAGAGACAATATTTCTTCTCAGGGAATAGGGCTGATTCTATTAAAAAAGAATCCTCATTATAAAATGAATATCAGTTTTAAAGATAATGGTTTCGGATCTCTTCAGGTTTCAATTTCAATTGAGCTGAATTTTAATCACTCATAAATAGTAAATAAATAAAATTTCCCGCTTCAATTATATTTTTCATGAGTTAATTCGAAATCAGAGTGATTCAAATATAAATGATAAATTTTAGAATTCAAGGAGCAGAAGCGTAATATCATCTTCGATAATCATTGATTTCGAAAAATCTTTGAAGTTACTGTATATTGAATCCAGAATATTTTTTTCTCCGGATTGAATCAATTCAAGGAAAATTTTTTCTAATCTTTCTTCTGAATACATTTCGTTATTATCGGAATACTGTTCTGCTATTCCATCAGTATAAAAAAGCAGCTTGTCGCCTTTTTCAATTTTATAAGAAGCTGTGTTGTAAACTGCGCTGCGTTTAAGTCCAAGTCCCACTCCTTTAATATTAAATTCAATAAAATTGCCTGTAGATTTTTTATAAAAAAGAGGATGCTGGTGACCTGCCTTGCTGAATGAAATAGTATTTGTATTTTTGTCTATGCAGGCGTAATAGCATGTTGCAAAAAGTTCGGGAATAATATCTCCAAATTGAATGTTAAGCTCCGTCATGAATTTTTCAGGTTCGTCTCCAAAATTTTTCGCCAGAAAAGAAATTGAACTTTTTAATACTCCTGTTGCAAGAGCTGCAGTAATTCCATGCCCCATGACATCAGCAATTATTATTCCTGATCTGTTATTATTAAGATCAATGATGTCAATTAAGTCTCCGCCTATTTCCTGGCAAGGCATGTAAATATGTGAATGTTTTATTTTCAGCAATCCCTCTTCCGCCGGTATCATGTCAAAGTGATCTGTGTTAATAAAAAATTGCTGAATTTTTTTTGCATGCGACAGGTCTTTGCTGATTACATCAAGGGCAGTGAGTTTCTCGTTGAGTGTATGCTGTGAGAATGTCAGGTTTGCAGCAATATTTCTGTATCTGGAAAATGTTTCTATCAGGCAATTCCTGTAAAAAATATTTGCGGTTCTTTGATTTTTTGATAAGAGTGTATCAAAATTTTTTTTATCAAGCCTGAATGCCTCTGTAATTTCCAGGCTTTTTACAGTCGCTGACCTGGGCATATTGTCTATAAGGGAAAATTCTCCAAAATAAGCTCCACTTCCCAGTGCTCCCAGAATTACAGCTTCGCCGGAATCGTCTATTTTATATGCAATAACATTTCCGGAAATAATAATGTACATTGAATCGCCTTCGCTCTGTTCTCTGATGATTTCTGTTTCCGGATTGAAAGTTTCATGTGAAAGAAGAGGGATTATTTCATTGAGGTCGTCTGCAGATAATCCGGAAAAAACAGGGATTGCTTTTAATATATCAATTATTTCTATCTGATTTTTCATCGGAATATATCCTTTATTTTTCTTCAGTGAATTATATTTATAAAAATGGAATCCCGATAAATCATTTAATGGATATTCCCTTGGTCGAAGCCGATTTGCACATCCTGTGCTGCTTCGACATTAAAACATCCTGTTTGTCAGGTTCACTATTTAGGTAAAAACTAATTTTTAGATGTTCCCATAAATGAAGTATTTTCATAAAAAAGTCAATCAATATTCAGAACTTATATTTCAATTAAATTCATATTAAAAATCTTGACTATGCAGAGTGTCGGGAAATCTTTTATCAATTTGATATATAAAGGATATAAAAATGTTAACAGCAGTAACAGGCGCTTCAGGTCATATCGGCGGAAATCTTGTCAGGGAACTTCTGAAACAGGGAAGGAAAGTCAGAGCTGTAATAGGTAAAGATGACAGGGCTGTGCGCGGTCTTGATGTTGAAATTGTCAGCGCTGATATTGCTGATTTGAATTCTCTAATAAGCGCATTTAGCGGAGCTGCTTCAGTTTTCCATCTTGCTGGCGTAATTTCAATTGATGGAGATAAAGACGGATCAGTTAGAAAAGCAAATGTCGCAGGTGTTGAAAATATAATTAAAGCGTGTTTGAAATGTGAAACGCAGAGACTTGTTCATTTCAGTTCAATACACGCATATTCATCATATCCTGAAAATGAAGATATAGATGAAACAAGATGTCTTGCTGATTCCGAAGACTGCCATGCATACGACAGGTCAAAAGCTGAAGGACAGGAACTGGTTCAGAAATCCTGCATTAAAGGATTAAACGCGGTAGTAGTAAATCCTACAGGAGTTATAGGGCCGTTCGATTTTAAACCGTCAAGAATGGGTTCATTTTTTCTTGATATCTACCATGGAAAATTTCCTGCACTTGTTGATGGGGGATACAACTGGGTCGATGTAAGGGATGTCTGCATCGGTGCAATACTTGCTGAAGAAAAGGGAAGATGCGGCGAGTCGTATATACTTGGAGGAAAATGGGCGCATATCCGTGAAGTAGCAGCGCTTATTTCTGAATTTACCGGGAAAAATGTTCCCAAATTTATAACACCAATGTGGCTTGCCGGAATTGCAGCAAGAGCCGCATGCATGATGCCGTCAATATCAGATAAAAAAAGAAAATTCACTCCTGAGTCGATTGAAACTCTTGACTCGCATAAATTAATATCCAGCAAAAAGGCAGAAACTGAACTTGGGTATACCTGCAGGCCTCTTGAAGAATCAATTAAAGATACGTTTGAATGGTTTGGCAAAAATGGAATGCTGGATAAAAACGGATCTGGATCTAAAGGAAAATAAATGAAAGATCTTACTGTAGGAAATGAAGCAAAGCTTATATTTTATTTTTCTCTGCCGATGTTAATTGGAAATATTTTTCAGCAGTTATACAATATTGTGGATAGCGTAATTGTGGGACAATTTATAGGCAAGAATGCGCTTGCAGCAGTTGGCGCAGGCTTCCCGATCATGTTTATGATGATTTCTCTTGTAATAGGAATTACAATGGGAACTACTGTAATAATATCCCAGTATTTCGGTGCAGGAGATATTGAAAAAGTTAAGCGGGCGATTGATACAGCGCATATTTATGTTTTTATATCGAGTCTTTTTATCACTTTTGCGGGTATTTTCGCCAGTGAATTTCTATTGAGATTCCTTAATACTCCGGAAGAGATATTGAAAGATTCAGTAATATATCTTCAGATAATTTTTGGAGGTACAATTTTTCTTTTTGGTTTCAACACTGTTGCTGCGATATTAAGAGGACTTGGAGATTCCAAAACCCCGCTGTATTTTTTAATTGTTTCAACGGTTATTAATGCGGTTCTTGTTCTTCTTTTTGTTATCGGATTCAACTGGGGTGTTGCAGGTGCTGCGCTTGCTACTGTTTTATCGCAGGCAGGAGCATTTGTTCTCGGGGTCGTATATCTTGAAAAATCAAGCCATGAGATTTTAAGGTTCAGAATAAAAAATATTATTTTTGATAAGGATATATTTTACAAAAGTATTCAAATCGGCCTTCCTACAGGCATCCAGCAGACCCTTGTTTCAATGGGAATGATGGCAATAGCTTCTATTGTCAACAGGTTCGGAACAGATGTCATTGCAGCATTTACTGCTGCAGGCCGTCTTGATTCATTTGCAATGATGCCTGCAATGAATTTATCAATGGCGCTTTCAACTTTTACAGGCCAGAATATGGGCGCAGGGAAACAGGATCGCGTTAAAAAAGGATATATTGCTACATTGCTGATATCAGGCGCAATTGCTCTGATAATCGGTATCATCGCTGTTTTGTTCAGCAAAGAGCTGATGTCGATTTTCAGCAAAGATATAAATGTTATTAATATCGGCTCTCAGTATATTCTTATAGTGAGTTCATTTTATATCCTATTCTCTATAATGTTTACAAATAATGGAATATTCAGAGGATCGGGAGACACGCTTGTCTCAATGTTTGTTACTCTTTTTGCTTTATGGCTTGTGAGAATTCCATTAGCTGCTTTTTTGTCTGATAAATTGGGAGTAACCGGGATCTGGTGGAGCATTCCTGCCGGTTGGTTAACAGGAATGATTTTAAGTACGCTGTATTATAAATCCGGAAGATGGAAGAAAAAAGTTGTAATAGTCAGAGAAGAGCTGGAAGTCATTGAAAAAGTTGAAAAAACTACAGGCGCAGTTCTATAAAAAAAGAATTCATTTTTTTATATACAAATATTTATAGTGGAAAAAACATTAAATTAAAAAAAATGCTTGCCATAAAACTTCATTTTTATTTATGTGAATTTCTGTTAATTCTGTTTAATTTAGATGTATTCAATAAATCTGTTTTTTATCAATAACCAGCATTCACATAAGAATTTCTTGAAATTTTCATAAACGGAAAGATTGAAAATGGCAAAGATTGAAAGAGCGCTTATCAGCGTATCAAATAAAAATGGAATTATTGATTTTGCGGTAAAACTTGCTGAATTTGGCGTTGAAATATTATCAACCGGCGGTACTGCAAAGATTTTACGTGATGCAGGTCTTAAAATTATTGAAGTTTCGGATTATACAGGTTTTCCTGAAATGATGGATGGCAGAGTCAAAACGCTTCATCCGAAAATTCACGGCGGTCTTTTATCTGTAAGAACAAATCCGGATCATCAGAAGTCGATGATCGAACATGGAATAAAAAAGATAGATCTTGTAGTGATCAATCTCTACCCTTTTAAAGAAACAATTTCAATGCCCGGGTCCACTTTTGAAATGGCAATTGAGAATATAGATATCGGAGGTCCAGCTATGCTCCGGTCCTCCGCTAAAAATTTTGAATTTGTAACAGTTGTTACTGATAATAAAGATTATTCAATTGTTCTTGATGATATGAAAAAACTCGGCGGAGAAGTCAGCAGAGAAACAAATTTCAAACTTGCAGTAAAAGTTTTTGAGAATACATCTGAATATGACGGTGCAATAGCCGGATATTTGAAAAGTAAGATTCAATAATAATTTTTATATAATTTAGCAATTATTTATAATAATTAAATATAATAATTAAAAAATAATTTAAACTGATTACTAAAAAATAAGGGGGTTTTACATGTCTGAAGAAAAAGTTGTTTTAAAAGAGGTTTATCCTGTACCTGCTGCAACACAAAAAAGAGCTTGGGTTAACAGTAGAGAGCAATACGATAAGATGTATAAAGAATCTGTTGAGAAGCCTGAGGAATTCTGGGCAAAGATTGCTGATGAGTATGTAACATGGTACAAGAAATGGGACAAAGTCAAGGATTGCAATTACGGAAAAACACCTAAAGATCTTTGGGTTAAATGGTTTGTAAATGCAAAACTCAATGTTTCATATAACTGTCTGGACAGACATCTTGAGAAAAGAGGGGATCAGGTTGCTATCATATGGGAAGGCAATGACCCTTCAGAAAGTAAAAAAATTACTTACAAACAACTTCATGCTGAAGTTTCAAAATTTGCTAATGTTCTTAAAAAGAACGGAGTAAAAAAAGGTGATGTTGTAACATTCTATCTTCCTATGATTCCTGAACTTGCAATTGGTATCCTTGCATGTACAAGAATAGGCGCAATTCACTCAGTAGTATTCGGCGGATTCTCTGCTGAAGCTGTCAGAGACAGAATAATAGATGCAAAAAGCACATGTCTTGTTACTTGTGACGGAACATACAGAGGAGCAAAAGCTATTCCTCAGAAAGACAATGCTGATAAAGCTCTTTCAGAATGCCCGAATGTAAAAACTCTTATAGTCGTTGAAAGAGTCGGTAAAGATAAAGTTGCTGTTCAGTGGAATCCTAAAATTGATAAGTGGTATCATGAAGAAATGGCTTCAGCAAGCGCTGATTGCACACCTGAGCAGATGGATGCAGAAGATCCTCTATTCCTTCTTTACACATCCGGTTCTACAGGAAAACCTAAAGGTGTTATGCACACAACAGGCGGATATCTGACTTTTGCTGCTTTTACTCATAAAATGATTTTTGATTATCATGATGGTGATATTTACTGGTGTACAGCTGACATCGGCTGGGTAACAGGACATACTTACATCGTATACGGTCCGCTGACAAATGGAGCTACAACTATCATGTTCGAAGGAGTTCCAAGTTATCCTGATTTCGGCAGATTCTGGGCAGTTGTTGAAAAATACAAAGTAAATATTTTCTACACAGCTCCTACTGCTGTTAGAGCTATAGCTAAAGAGGGAGATTCATGGGTTAAGAAACATGATATATCCTCAATCAGACTACTCGGTTCAGTTGGTGAGCCTCTAAATCCTGAAGCATGGAACTGGTATCATTCACTGATAGGAAGAGGCGAGTGCTCAATCGTTGACACATGGTGGCAGACAGAAACAGGCGGAATACTTATTACTCCGCTTCCTGGTGCAATTCCAATCAAACCAGCTATGGCAACAGTTCCTTTCTTTGGAGTTAAGCCTATACTTGTTGATGATGATGGCAAAGTTCTTGAAGGCGTAGCTTCAGGAAATCTCTGTATCGAAACTTCCTGGCCAGGCCAGATGAGAGGCGTTTTCGGAGATCCAGAAAGATTCTTTAACACATACTTTACACAGTTCCCAGGCAGATATTTTACAGGTGACGGATGCAGACGTGATAAAGACGGATACTATCAGATTACAGGCCGTGTTGATGATGTAATCAATATTTCCGGACATAGAATGGGAACAGCAGAAGTTGAATCAGCTCTTGTTTCTCACGCTTCAGTTGCTGAATCAGCAGTTGTTGGATATCCTCATGACATTAAAGGTCAGTCAATATACGCTTTCGTAACACTAAACACAGGTGTTGAGAAAACTGACGCTCTTAAAAAAGAACTTATCGGCGTTGTCAGAACAATAATCGGACCTATCGCAACTCCTGATATTATCCAGTGGGCTGATGCACTTCCAAAAACCCGTTCTGGTAAAATCATGAGAAGGGTATTAAAGAAAATAGCAGCAGGCGATTTTGCAAAAGAATCTCTTGGTGATATTACTACTCTTGCTGATCCGACTGTTGTTGAGTCTATGATTGCAGAAGCTAAAAAATTAAGATAATTAAATAAATTAAAATATTCTGCTGCTTGAATGCGGCAGAATATTTTTAGTAGAAAATTAAAAAACCAGCTTATTCATAAAATGAAGGCTGGTTTTTTTTATCTATAGTGTACAAAATTTTTTTAAACTGTATGATAATAATCTAGTGGCTGCAGTCTCCATGATCGTGGCTGCTGCATCCTTTTCCTGAATCATTAACTTCACCTTTGATCCATTTATTGGCTGCTTCTTTTACATCGCCGCTGCATCCTCTTACAACTTCAATGCCGCTGCTGTTTAAAACCTGAACAGCTCCCTCTCCCATATTGCCGGCAATCATAACTTTTACTCCAAGCTGTGAAAGTGTTGAAGCGATGTTTGATTTGCATCCGCATCCGGCAGGGGATTTTACAATCTCTTCAGCTGTTATTTCCTTTAAATCGTTAAGAGTAAAAACTGTAAAATACTCACAGTGTCCGAAATGGTTATCGATATTGTTTTTGTTTGTGGGCAGTGCTATTTTCATATATATTGAGCTCCTTTATTATTATTATTTTTTTTATATCAGCTATTTTTCAGCAATCAGTAAAAATATTGGAAAATCTTTTATTTCACCGGAAGCAGAAGGTTTTTTCATGACATATGCAGTGCTGAATCTAATATTTTTAAAACCTGCTTTTGAAAATATTTTTTTTATATCATCCCTGTTAAAACCGGAGTGATGGACATCAGAGTTATCCGGATGGAAATCTCCTTTTTCCTGATCAAGATCAGCAAGAGCAATTGTACCTTTTCCATTTAAGATTCTGTAAAACAAAGAAGCTGCTTCTTCTGTAGATTTTATATGATGCAGAGCCATAGAGCTTACTATGATATCGAACCTGAGCTTTTGAATCTCTTTGTTGTCAAAATCTCCAAAAACAGTTGCGATGTTTTTTAAACCGGTTGCTTCAGCTTTTTCTATTAGAACTTCGAGCATTTCCTTTGAAGTATCTATGGCTGTTAATTTTTTTACAAGAGGAGCAATCGCAAGGCTGACAAGACCTGTGCCGGCACCATAATCTGCAACTTCCAGATTTTCATTAAGAGTTAAATTTTTTTTAATAGCTGTACTTACTGCTTCAGCTAACATTAAACGTGGGGCTGTATCCCATGTTTTGGCCGCTTTATCAAATCTCGATTCCTGCATTTTTTCACCCTGCTATTTAATTTAATTTAATAAAAAAAATATTTATTATTTTATGTAAATGAAGTAATTATTCCACATGATTATTAGAATATAAATAATGAAAAACATATAACTCCAAGAATAAGCCAGATTGCATCTTTTTTCCATGCCATCAGGTATATAGCTGATATTGTAAAGATCAACCAGGTTTGCCAGCTGACAAGTGAATGAATGCCGAACTGATAAACAACTGCGATCAGAAGCCCGATAAATCCGAATAAGAATCCTTTAATGACAACTTTAACTATTTTCAAATTTTTTATTTTCGCATGAGCCCGCCCGATAAAGATGATAGCTGCGAGGGATGGTGTGAAAATACCAGCAGTGGCAACCAGAGCGCCGATTATACCTTTCACCTTGAAGCCGATAAAGGTGGCTGTGATAAACACAGGGCCTGGAGTAATCTGACCCAGAGCAATTCCGTTTGTAAATTCTGTTAAATCCAGCCAATGCATCCCGTCTACAACAACCTGCTGAATTAAGGGTATAGCTGTAAAGCCGCCTCCAAAAGCTAACGCGCCAATTTTAAGGAAGGTGGCAAAAATTATCCAGGTTCCATTGATAAACAGGAATACAGAGGCTAACACTCCAGTTAAAATTAAAACCGGCAGAAAATTCTGCAGCTTAATTTTTTCAGGAGTTTCTTCTTTTGAAGACTCGGGTTTCAAACCATGTTCAAATTCTCCAGTGAAATAAAAAAATAAAGCACCAAAAATCCCGGATAATAAAATGATGTATATAACATTCAAATTCAAAAAGATTATTCCGGAAAAAGAAAGAGCTGATATAATTATACCTTTGTAGGTTTTTCTATCAATATTAACAAATACTGATTTGCCCATCATAAATGTCGCCTGAATTAATAAAGCAACAACCAGTGACCCAAGTCCCATAAAAATTGAATGAACAAATTTTAAATTGCCGTAAGTAAAATACGCCCATGCGAGAACTGTAATTGCAATCATTGAAGGCAATATAAAGAAGAGCGGCATTAGCAACCCTCCCCAGGGTTTGCGCAGCTTATGGCCGATATAGCCAAGTAGGGTTACTCCTATTGCACCTGGCAAAATTTGAGACAGGCTTAAAGCATTCATAAACTCTTCTTGTGAGATCCATTCTTTTTCGTGAACTATTACTTTTTTCATTAATGCAAGAATTGCCGGCCCTCCATAGCCGACAGTTCCAATGTATAACGCTGTTTTAAGTAAATCTAATAATGAAGGCTGTATCATTTTTATTAACCAACTTTTAATATTTAATAAAATACTGATATTCTTAAATATTGTCAAGCAAATCATGCTATTTTATTTAATGTTAATCATTAATTGAAGTTTATATCAAAATAAACAGGAAATTTATCATGAATTTAATAATAAATGAATTTTTTATTGACGGTAGAGAAATAAAGTATTATATTATATTAGAATTTACTAAAATAATAATGGAGGCATTTTAATGAAAAAAAATATGGGACTAATTGACAGAGTCTTAAGAGTTATTATTGCAGCAGGAATTGGAGTTGCTATTTATTTCGGATATATTACTGGAACTGCAGCAATAGTTCTTGGTATACTTGGCGGAGTTTTTCTATTAACAAGTATAGTTTCTTTCTGTCCGCTATATTTACCTTTTAAAATCAGCACTATGAAAAAGTAATCTTTTTTTATATATGGATTCTGAAAACCATAGCAACAGGCTGTGGTTTTTTTTTTGAGCAGATAAATGCTGGAACATATATTTTAAATTGCTATAATTATTGACAAACCATCTTCCAACTGAAAATGTTAATCATTGCTGCATTTATTTAATTAATAGAATGATTTAAGATCATTTCGAACGCATGTGAAAAATCATATACTTTTTTGAAAAAATTGATTTCTTTTCGCTTGATTTTGTCATGAGTAAGTCAAAGGACATCGTCTAAATGAAAAAACTATGCTAAATCAATCTTGAAATACTTTAGTAATAAATATAGTATCAAAATCCAATAATATATAAAGGAGGATTTTTAATATGGCTAATTTATCATTATCAGAAAAAGAAATTGAACTTCTGCAGAAATCGATTAATCATTGCATAGCAACCTGCCACAAGGGCGGAGCTAAAGATGGCTGTACAGATTGCATTGCATTGGAAGAATTGCTTAAAAAGATTTCAAAATAAAGATATGTAATATAATAGAAATTTTTATTAAAGCGGCCAAACAGCCGCTTTAAATTTTTTACAGGGAGCCATTCATGAACTGCACCAGCTGCAAAAATAAATCGTGCCGTACCGGCACCGACTGCTTTAATATAAAAGATGAAAGCATTGCTCTGCTTACAAGTGATAGATTTCATGATACTGCGTTTGCTGCCTCGTCTCTTATAGACAATGGAAAGGCAGGGTCACTCACCAGGCTTGAAGAAATTATCGAATATTGCAAAACTATGGAATATGCTGTTATTGGTGTAGCCTATTGCTTTGGAGTAGCCGGACTTGCACAATCGCTTGAAAAGGAATTGAAGAATGCCGGCCTTTCGCCTCTTATGATACAGTGTACTGCCGGTGGTGTGAAAGAGAGGGATGTTGATTCTTCTAAATCAAACGAAACTGTATCCTGCAATCCTGCTGGACAAGCCTTATTTCTTAAAGAAAATAATGCAGAATTTATTATAGAAATGGGCCTATGTCTTGGACATGATGTGATTTTTCATGCTCTTATCGGCATTCCCTATACCGTATTCCTTGTCAAGGATAGGGTGTTGCGCCACAATCCTGCGCTTGCCCTCCCTGCATACACAGATTTTAATGCAGGCTTTCTTAACGATATGGACCAGCAGTTCAGAATGAAGACGCCGGATTGGCTTAAAGAAAAGATAATATCGGGCTCCCCTCTTTTTATTCTTGATCTGCGGGGATCTGATGCATTCTCAAAAGCCCATATAGCCGGCAGCATTAATGTACCGTTATCTTCATTGCCGGAAGAATTCAAGATGCACCTTCCTGACCGTACAGCTGCAGTTGTTGCAGTGTGTAACGGGTCGGTTCAGTCGGCCTATGCCATCATGTTTCTTTATTCGCGGGGATATCGCGAGGTGTATAATCTGTCAGGGGGATTTTCCCGCTGGGAGAAAGAGGGACATCCAGTTATTATTTGAAAAACCTTATAACCCTATTCCTTGTTTTCATAACCGGTGCAAGCACCGGAATCCTCAAAGGGCATAAATTTTTGCAGAAATATCTTTTTCCGAATAATGTTTGCGTCACGATAGCGAAAAACAGCATTGACAGCATAAGCTGCAGAAAATACAGCCATAGAACAGGAAGATTGCCGCGTGAAAAGACCAGTATACCTGCCATTAGAATCCAGAAAAGCGTTATTGTAAATATTCTGAAACCCCGGGTAAATAACATTGCCGGTATAGTGAAATTTCTTTTTTCATACATACTATTCTGGATAGTGCCTATAGGACAATAAGAGAGGCAGTATTTCGCTTTTCCTGAAAGCAGTGTAATCAGCAGTGCAGCTGTAAAAAGCACAAATATGGTAAACCATAGTTTAAGTGCGCACATGAGAAAAAATGTTATACCCAGAAAAGTTAAACCTTTCCAGGAAGTTTTTTTATCCATTGTTTTATCCTGAAGTTTTATCAGATGCAAATAAAATAAATCGTTTAATTCCACTCTGCAGTAGGTAATTTAGTTTAATCTAAAATACTAAATAATCTAAAATTTGTCAAGTATTACAAGAAAATATAAAATAAATGAGATTATTCTTTGTAAAATAGCAGATATGAAAAAATAATTAAAGTATTTAATTAAATACTTTAATTATTGCTTGACTTTTATCCCTGCTTTGATTATATTTGCCAATAACAATTATTGCTAAAGGAAAATATATATGGAAATCAACATAATTGAAACAATTTTACATTTAAGCGACATATGCTACAGTCTAAATGAAGATACATTAAAGGAAGAGAATTTATCACGCCCTGAATCTTTTGTTTTACTGTCAATTAAACCAGGAGAAATGATAACCAGCAATGAGCTTGCTGAGCGGAACAGGCTATCTCCTTCGAGGGTGAGCAGAATTGTAGATCATATGATTGAGAAAAAACTGCTTATCCGGACAGAACCGCAGAATGACAGAAGATTCATAAATCTGTCACTGAGTAAAGAAGGTATTAATAAGCATTCAGCATTAATGAAACTTAAAAACCAGTGCGAAAAAAATATTAAATCTCAACTTAAAGATGATCAATTAAATACTGTTAAGAACGGACTTCTTTTTTTAACTAAAGCAATGGAGAAATAAAATGGGTACATTTCAGGCAATACAGATTAAAACAATTAATGAGCGCTACTCTTCTCTGTCGAAAACCTCTTGCTGCCTTTCATGCGGAGGAGCAATAAATCATGCAGGTGTAATACCTGGAGAAGTGTGTGTGGATCTCGGCAGCGGAAAAGGAAATGATGTTATAAGGCTTGCAGATATGACAGGAGAGTCCGGTTACGCGTATGGCGTAGACATATCTGACGGTATGATTGAAAAAGCTGATGTTCTGCTGAAAAAATTCAAAGTGAAAAATGCCTCAATTATAAAATCAGAGCTTGAAGATATTAATCTCTATGATGAGATCGCGGATGTTGTTATATCAAACTGCACAATAAACCACGCAGCAGATAAAGATAAGGTATGGAGCGGCATATTCAGAATTCTGAAAACCGGCGGGAGATTTATAGTAAGTGATATATACTCTTTAACTACAGTACCGGATGAATACAGAAATGATCCTCAGGCAGTTGCTGAATGCTGGGCAGGATCAGTTACGAGGCACGAGTATCTTGAATCTCTTGAAAGAGCAGGATTTGCGGATATCAGCATAATTGAAGAATCTGCACCGTATTCCAAAGGAATGATTGATGTGGCAAGCTGGACTATCACAGGTTACAAAAGAGTCACCTCTTCTGAAAATATAAAAGGAGTTCAATAAATGAACAGTCTGATCAAAAAAAAGGAATCAGCAGATTCCAGAGTTGCACAATGCTGTGCAAAAATTTCAACAATCGTAGCAGGGTGCCACGATTGACATACAGGGGATGCCGGTTCAATTATCCGGTGTCCCCTGTGTTTTAAATTTAAACTGCAGAAATGGAAATAAAATGAATTTTTCAAAACATAATATATTCGGAAAACTGGCGGATTCAGAGAATCACTTTTTAATTAATCCATTGTCAGGAAATGCTGATATTATTTCTCCTGAAAAAGCAGAGGAAATTAAAACCGGAAAATACTCAGACATAGATGAATATACATTAAAAGGCTATCTCTCTGATGAAACCGAAGAAACAAGAATTTATAAACTTGCATATATTGATTTTTCAGAAGAAAGAGAAAACTCCGAAATACAGATTTTTTTTGTTCCGCGATATGAATGCAACTTCGCATGCTCATACTGCTATCAGGATGAGTATGCGCCAGAAAAAGCAGAGCTTACTGAAAAAATTGTTAATGCTTTTTTTGATTATGTAGATCGTGAATTCAGCGGAAAGAAAAAGTATATAACAATATTCGGCGGTGAACCGCTGCTTCCTGGAGAAAAGCACCGCAATGAACTCCGGATGTTCATTCAGAAAGCTGAAGAGAAAAAAATTGACCTGGCGCTGGTAACTAACGGTTACAATCTTATTGATTATATGGACATTCTATCGCTGGGAAATATTCGTGAAATACAGGTTACTTTAGATGGAACGAAAGATGTTCATGATGCACGCCGCTATATGAAAAATAAAGGTGAGACCTTTGACCGGATAGTTTCAGGTATAGATGAAGCGCTGAAAAAAGGATTTCCAATTAACCTCAGGATGGTAATAGATAAGGATAATATACACAATCTGCCTGAGCTAGCTTCATTTGCAATATCAAAAGGGTGGACGGAAAATCCTCTGTTTAAAACGCAGATAGGACGGAATTATGAACTGCACCACTGTATGGCTAATAACAAAAGACTTTTTGAGCGTGCGGAGCTGTACGAGAAATTATATGATTTAATTAAAAAGCATCCATCTGTACTTGAGTTTCATAAGCCGCTTTTTTCAATATCCAGATTTCTTTTCGAAAACGGCGAGCTGCCCGCTCCTTTATTTGATTCATGCCCTGCATGTAAAACCGAATGGGCTTTTGATTACACAGGGAAAATATATTCATGCACTGCAACAGTAGGCAAAGCCGGTGAAGAGCTCGGGACATTCTATCCTGAATTAAGTTTAAAAGAAGATATTGTCAGAACATGGCAGGAGCGTGATGTGACAAGCATACCTGAGTGCAAAGATTGTTCATCACAGCTTTTATGCGGCGGAGGATGCGGTGCTGTTGCAAAGAACAATTCAGGAAAAATTTTATCACCTGACTGCAGGCCGGTAAAACCTCTGCTTGAAATGGGTTTATCGTTATATTTTAATAAAGGAGAGAACATATGAGCGACATGATTAAATACATATCATCTGCGGAATTTGATGAAGAAGTTTTAAAAGGAGAAGCGGTTGCGCTGGACTTTTACTCAACCGAATGCCCTCCTTGCGAGGCGCTGGCTGCGAAGTTTGAACCATTAAGTGAAATATACGGCAAAGATATAAAATTTATGAAAATATTCCGTCAGGAGAACAGGGAGCTCGCGGAAAAACTAGGTGTAACATCCTCACCTACAGTAATTTTTTTTAATAATGGCAAAGAAACGGGAGAAAGGCTTTCAGGCGGCATTAAACGGAGCGAGCTGGTCGCAGGATTTGAGGCGATGCTCACAAAAGAAAAGTCTTCTGAATTAAGAAACATGATAAATCCATTTACTACAGAGTGTGATATATTGATTCTCGGTGGAGGACCTGCCGGATTAACAGCAGGAATTTATTCTGCACAGGCTAAGCTTAATACAATACTTGTTGATACAGCTCTACCTGGAGGCCAGGTTGCTACAACACATATGGTGTCGAATTATCCCGGTTTTATCAAACCTGTAGAGGGTTTTATGCTTACACATTATATGAATGAGCAGGCTAAAGAGGCTGGTGTAATATTCAGGTCAGCAGTTGATGTATCTGATGTTGATCTGGTCAATAAGCACATACTTGTTGACGGATTTGAAACTATAAAAGCAAAAAAAGTAATTATCGCGACTGGATCAACTCCAAGAGAGCTTGGGGTTACAGGTGAAAAAGAATATAAAGGAAGAGGTATTTCCTATTGTGCAACCTGCGATGCGAAATATTATGGAGATAAGCATGTTGTAGTAATCGGTGGTGGAAATTCTGCTGTTGAAGAATCCCTCTTTATCACTAAATTTGCAAACAGAGTTACTATAGTTCATCAATTTGACAAGCTTCAGGCTAACAAAGAAGCGCAGGAAAAGGCATTTTCAAATAAAAAAATTGACTTCATATTTGAACACGAACCTCGCAATTTTAAAAAGCAGCCTGACGGATCAATAAATATTGAAATAGAAAATTTAAAAAACAGTTCAAGGCGGGATATTGCAGCAGATGGGGTTTTTATTTTTGCAGGTATGAAACCAAATACGGGATTGTTTGAGGGAAAGCTGAAAACTGATGAGCAGGGTTATATAATAGCTGATCAATTTATGAAAACCAGTTTACCAGGAATATTTGCAGTGGGAGATATCATTAAAAAACTATACAGGCAGATAACCACTTCAGTATCTGACGGGACAATTGCTGCGATTACTGCTGAAAGGGAACTTGACAAGTTATAATTCAGGTAACAATATTAAAAATCTCTCCGCGACTATTATTGATCTGTCCGCGGAGAGGAAACTATTATGCTTTAAAATTAAGTAAATCTGTTATTGCGATAAGACTCCATCTTTGATAATCACATCAGAGTTGCCGCTGACTTTAATTTTTGATCCTGTACTTTTTATAGTAATTGTAGCGCCATTTGGTGCACCGCCCATTTGCGTGGTGCTGCTGCCGATAGAAGTGTGTGTAGTCCCGGTCTCTTCAATGGATATGTCGTATGAAACTGAATCTTTGTTAACAAGATCTGCAGAAAAAAGATTTATTGCAGCAAGAATAAAAAATATAGTAAAAATCTTTTTCATAAAAAATACCCCCTTTGGAATTTATAAAAATACTATTTAAATAACAGTCATTTATAATTTAAGTCAATATTTTTTATCTTGAAAAGTAAAAAAATCAGGCTGCTCGTATTCAAATATAAACGTTTTTTGATTGTATATTTTTTATAGCATGATAATATAGGCGAATTAAAATATTAGACTGGATGAATTTATGGAGCCTTTAAAAGAATTATCTGGAGTTGTTACTGAGCTTCCAAGAGGCGGTTATCTTGTTAATACTTCGGCCGGTTATATTCAGTTCGGATCCCCTCCTGAAACTGTAAAGGATACCATGCTCCTTCCACTTGGAGCACCTACTGTATTTGTTCTTCCAATTGAATTTTTCAGCTGGACTAAAGGGATGAGTATTGCTGAGCTCGAATTTCCTATCTACTATAATTATTTTATCAAGAAGAAAAAAACACGGGTTTTATGCAGGGCTGATCAGGCAGGCCGATTGAAAAGAGTTATGACTGAATCCCTTTTCGGTCCGGAGAGTCTGGATTTTAAAATAGATTTTGCTGATGGCTTAAACATTCCTGATATAAAAAGCGAAATGAATTATTTCAGAACAATGGAGCTTCCTGATGTTGTTGAGTATTGCATATTTAAAGATGATCATTACACAATTGACGGAGTTGTTGTTTCAATAAATCCTGAAGGAAATTATGAAATAAAAGATTCCGGAGATTTAATAGCTTTAGTTCCCGGCAGGCTTGAATTTAAAACAAGGTATCTCATTGGAGAAAGACTGCACGAGCCTTATCTTCCTCCGCTTTTTGGAATAACATGCCTTGGAGCAAGCAATGGATTTGATCCGTATGAAAATACTTCCGGATTTATTTTCTGGCTGAACCATAACGGGGTTATGATCGATCCGCCTGTGAATACTACAGAATGGCTTGTCGATTCCAATGTCAGTCCGAAATATATGGACAGTATTATTTTAACACACTGTCACGCTGATCACGATGCAGGAACTTTTCAGAAAATTTTAGAAGAGGGAAAGATAACAGTTTATTCAACAGAAACTGTTATGATGAGCTTCCTTAGAAAATACGCAGCATTGACTGATACTTCAATCGAATATTTAAGGAAGCTTTTTGTTTTTATTCCAATTAAAATCGGCGATCCTGTATTTATCCATGGTGCAAGATTTGATATGTTTTATACACTTCATTCAATTCCAACAATCGGATTTGTAATGAAATTTCAGAATTATTCTCTTACGTATTCATCTGATCATAATAATGATCCGATGCTTCATATGAAACTTTTCTCTGAGAAAATTATTAATGAGGAACGATATGAAGAATTGAAAAATTTTCCATGGAATTCAGATATTATTTTTCATGAATCCGGATTTCTGCCTCTTCATACTCCGATTTCATTTTTAAATTCTCTTCCGGAAAATATACAGAAGAAAACTATTATCTATCATATAGCTAAATCTTTAATTCCGGAAAATACTCTTTTAACACCTGCGAAATTCGGAATGGAAAACACAATATATTATAAGTCCGAGCCTCCGGTATATGGAAGCGTTTATCAGATACTCAGCCTCATTAACAGTCATGATTTTATGCGTGATCTTCCGCTTTATAAAATCAGGGAACTCCTTATAATTCTCAGGGAGGAAAAATTTCAAAAAGGCGAATTAATTATAAAAAGCGGATGGACAGGGGATAAATTCTACCTGATTTATAATGGGAATGTTGTTATAAAAAGTACAGACGGTAAGTTCAGCAAGATGTATGGAGCATATGATTATTTCGGCGAAGCGGCAATCATAAAGGATGAACTCCGGACTGCGGATGTAATTGCTGAAACGGATGTAATAATCTTTTCTATTGAAAAAGATAAATTTTTAAATCTGATAAAGGGTACTGAATACGAACGCACTCTGCACAGGCTTGCGGATAACAGGGATAATGAAACATGGGAAGTCCTGTCTTCGAGTGAATATGTAAAAGCAATGACTTCCAGCCAGAGAACATGGCTTGAATCAATTCTTGTTCCGCTTGAAATATCTTCTCCTCTGGTGCTTGTTGAAAAAGGAGAAAAGATAGATAATATATATATTGTTAAAAAAGGTACTATTGAGGTTTTTTCCGGTGATACAAAAATATCAGAATTAAATAAAGGTGATATTGTGGGATCAGTTGAGAATTTTTATAATGGCCTACCATCAAATTATACTTTTAAAAATTCAGGAAATGCTTCTCTATATGTTCTGACAGGAGAATTCTTTTCAGATTTTTTAAACAAAAATCCCGGTTTAATCATGAAGCTTAAATCAATCCTATCCGTTGATTAAAAATGAATTTACTTCTTAAAATATTAATTTGGTGACTATGAAAAAATATATTTTTTGTTTGGAAGATAATTTAAAGGATTTTTCTCCAAGGCAATTCAGGGATTTTATTTTTAAGACTGTTGTCCCGGATATTATGAAGCATAATCCTAAAAATTGTAAATTAACTATTTCAGCTGTTGATCAGCCTGTGTTTACAATTCTCCCTTTAAACCGCAGCGGTTTTGCAATGTTTTCTTTAGCTGGTATTGACCAGGACGTGATTTTAAAAGAACTTAAAAAATATGTAAACACTCAGCGATCGTTTTACGGGTATGTTATTCACGAGTCGCCTTATCTTCTCGGGGACAGAACGTGGAATTGCACAGAGGAATCTCCAGGGCTTATTCTGCTGACTATGTTTCAGAAAAAGCCTGGCCTTACAAAGGAACAGTTTATGCGGATATGGTTCGGAGAGCATTCTCCAAAAGCAATCATTACTCATCCGTTGAAAAATTACATAAGGAATGTTGTAACAGGATTTGTAACTGAAGATACTCCTGAATTTGACGGTATTGTTGAAGAGCATTTCGGATCTGATGAAGATTTATTAAATCCGGTGAGGATGTTCGGCGGTATATTTAAAGCTTTGCCTGCAATGATTAAGGTTTATTTTCATGTATCAAAATTTTTAAATCTGTCAAATATACGGAATTATATATGCAGGGAATATCTTCTTTCAGGCGAATTATCAGCCTGTAATGAGGAAATGAGGGATGATATTGTTGTCAGGGACAGGGGATCTGTTCTTGTTTAAGTTATTCATCTTTCATTGCTTCAAGGACTTCGCTCCACATTCCAAACGGGTAGCTCATTGCTGACTGGATTCCCGCAATAGCCCATGCTGCAGCGATGAACCATGCTGCAACAGGCGGATTATTCATTAGGATGAGCCTTGGTATCAGACCAAGACAGACAACAGTTTTATAAGCAATCATGTACTGAAAAATAACAATGTATCTCAGAGGCTTGAAAAAACCGAGTGTGCATATGATTCCTTCACCGCAGATTGCTCCTCCGTATATTGCCTGAACTATGGGGTCAGAGCTGCTGATGCCTATAACTCCCCAGAAAGTTTCAGGAGCGATTAGAGTCCAGAGCCCGAGTATTAATGAAGTTACGCTCGATACAGCGTAGTACCGGCGCATGCCGGTTATTTTTTTCTTCAGGGTTTCTGTCATTTATTTAACCTCTTGTTGTAAAATGGAGACATGCGTTTCAGATACCATCTTATAGCCGGGCTTAGTATCTGCATGAAATTCCTGCGAAGTCCTATAGCTTCGATTATCTCAGTGCAGTGCTGATCGTAGGTGCATCTCTGATATTTCAGCAGCTTTTGAGATTCTGTTGTATCCATCCAGGCGCCGCCCTGCAGCGGAACCGGGCTGAATACTGTATCAGGCAGAGATCCTATGCCCATAGCCTCAAGTGACCTGTTTATCAGATCGCGGTATTCGAGCCGGCACTGGCTTCCTCCGCTGATAAGATGAATTTTCTTCCATGCTTTTTTTGTTTCAAGAGCATTGGCTACTGCAAGGGCAGCATCAGCAGTATGAATAAACTCCTGGCGGGCGTCAGGCGGCTGTTCGAAGATAAGAGAATCGAATTTTCCTTTGAGAATTGTTTCTTTGCTTAATACAGCCCCGAACCGGAATATAATCCACGGCAGACCTGATTTTTTTATTGATGATTCGATATAAATTTTATGGCGCGTATAATTGTTTGAAGGGTTAACCGGCGTTTTGAGTGTTACAAGACCTTTTACCTTCCGTGTATCTCCATAGACAGCAAAGGAGGAAGCAAGAAGAATTCCCGGTTTATTTTTCTGTAATTTTATGGCTTTTAAAACATTATTTGTTCCGTCAATGTTTACAGATTCCGCAAGAGCAGGATTTGTTTCACTCAATGTAGGCAGAATAAAGGCAAGATGAACAACATAATCAGCTCCATTAATCGCTCTGGCAACATCATCCGAATTGGAAATATCGCCCCAGATGATTTCAATTTTATTGCCGAACTCCGATGCAGTTTTTTTATTTTTTTTATTATTAAGATCGAAAGCGCGTACTGCATATCCCCGCAAAAGAAGTTCCCTGATAGTAAATTTTCCTATATTGCCGAATGCTCCTGTGACTGTAATTCTTTTCTGTGAAATTTTTTTCATTATTGAAATCCTGGTATTGAATCTACAGTTCAATTCTATATATTTTTTACAATTAAATCGTTTGTCATCGTATATTATATATCTGAAGAAGTAAACTTTTTTTATTATATTTAATAAAGAATGAATATAGAACTTTAATATTAATTTCGGGGAAAAAGTATCGGCATAAAGCTAAAAACTATTAAGATTTTATATGATCAGGTACTAATTCAAAGGAGGAATCTATGTTACTGATTCAAACAGAAAATAATAGATTGAATTAATTTCATATTCAACATCATCTGACTCATACGTCCTTATTTGATCGCATGATTAGTGAAAATGAAGCATACGTTATGACGTTAAGTGATATCTCTTAAAAGGGTTAAAAATTTATGGAAGAGAAACAAAACACAAGTGAAAGATTAATAATAGCATTTACAGTTTTCCTCAGTTTTTTCGGTCTGACACTGGCATTCCCTGTTTTTGTTCCTCTTCTCGGCATCAATGGAGGCATACTTCCTCCGGAAACCACCAGGGAAATGCGGGGAATGATATTAGGCTTAATCATAGGTCTTTACCCTCTGGTTCAGTTTTTTACAGCACCGATCCTCGGAATATTGTCTGACAGGATCGGGCGCAAGCCGGTTTTGATTATTTCTGCCGCAGGTAATTTGATCGGAAATGCAGTTCTTGCATCCGGAATTATTTTTTTAAATATATGGGTCGTATTAGCCGGGCGTATTATAACCGGCAGTTTTGCAGGCAGTTTTGCAGTAGCGCAATCTTCCATGTCGGATATATCAGAGCCTGAAAACCGTGCACGTAATTTCGGGATACTTGGAGCCATGTTCGGTGCAAGCCTTGCACTCGGTCCTGCGCTTGGGGGCGTTCTTTCTGATCATACCAACGGTCCGTTCTTTACTCTTGCAACGCCTTTTGGTCTGGCAGCGGTTCTTGCCATGGCTAATATGGTTATGCTGATGTTCTGGTTCAAGGAAACACTGAATGAAAAACACCGGCAGAACGGGGAATTTCATATTCTTACAGGGCCAAGAAATTTTATTGCAGCTTTTTCAGATCCTTCAAGCAGATTGATATTCATTGTCGTTTTCCTGATCAGTTTCGGGTTCAACTTTTTTTCACAGTTTTTCCAATATTTTCTAATTGAGAAATTTCAAGTGACCAATACCCAGTTCGGGATACTGTTCGGTTACATTGGTATATGGTCAATAATAACCCAGGGTTTTATCACAAAACCTGTGGCAAAGAAATTTAATCCTGGGCAGGTCCTCCGTGTAACTATTCTGGTTCTGGCGCTTTTATTCCCGCTTATACTGCTGATCCCGCATTATTACCTGTTATACGCAGTCGTGCTTTTTATACCCATGATGAACGGGCTTACAATGCCGAACCTGACTGCAGTAGTTTCAGGTCTAGCAGATGCAAAAGGTCAGGGGAAGATTCTGGGCGTTAACCAGTCTGTAATGGCCGTGTCACAGTTTCTTTCTCCTCTGATCGGAGGCTACCTGGTGGGTATAAACTATACAATGCCGATCTGGGTGACATTTGTGTTTATTCTTGCTGCTTGGTTTGCGTTTATTCCTTGCTATAACAGGCATTGCGCCGGCTGAACAGATTTAGAATTATAGTTGCTTTGATATCGTAGTTTCCTGGAAAGAAAAGATAAGCCAGCCGGTGCTTCCCAAACCGGCTGAATAGTTGATGTTTACTGTTAGAATTTAGAAAATGTTTTGAACAAATATAATAAGTTTTGCAGCAGGTGAATGCACTTAGTCCTTGCGGCAATGGTTCCCGAGCGAAGTCGAGGGATGAGCGTGCTGGCGACCAACAGGATGTTGGAAGTGTCTCCGGAGACATGGATGTCGAGAGGAGATCTTTCGGGTGGATTCTCAAGGAGGGCTGCTTTTCCGTAAAAGCAGTCCTTCTTGAGAGTTCGGCTACACCATACATATCAAGTTGAACACCCGCCTCCGGGAGTTGCAGGCTTTACGATTTCTTCTTCGAAAAATATTCCTTGAAAAGTTCTTTATCAATATTAATAAGCCTGTCTCTTATTTGAACAATATTTTCAAAATTATAATTCTGAAATTCATAATAATCCAGCATCCAGATATATTTGTTTATCAGTCTCGGTTTTACATTCGAGTTTTCAATCTGGTCTTTGCTCATTTTCTGAAATGCTGTTTCAAGGCTGTATATTTCATCCTGAAGAGTATCAATCTGATGCTTGCTGAGATTTTTTCTGACATAAAATATATCAGTGAGGAAACCGTAAACCGGTATCCATTCCTTTATATCTTTATAAGTAATTTTAGTTTCATTTATAAATTCAATTATCTGCATTATTGGTTTTGATTTTATAATTGTTAAATCCAGGTCGGATGGATTTATATTAAAAGCTTCCTTGAAATAAAGCAGACATTTGGGTATTTCATTTTCATGGAAGTATGCTTCTGCAAGAATAAAAAGCAGTTTGGCATTTGATGAATATGAATTTCGTGCGAATTCAAGTGTTTCAATTGTTTTTTTGTAATCTTCAAGTCTGAGAAAACAGCTTCCAAGATTTAATAAAAGATTAAAGTCATTCGGAGTATCCTGATGATCGATGTAGGCAGTTCTGTAATGTTCCGATGCCCTGTTGAATATATGACGCATGATTGAGTAATAGGCGGCTGAACCTGTTATGCTTTTTTCTGCGGAATATTTTTCAAAAACTTCCCATTGTCTCATGAGAAAGTCTGCTGTCTGTTTGCCGTCTTCCAGGGACATCAGTTCTTTGTGTCTGTTGTTCCAGAATTTTGCAGTTCTATACCCTTCGATAACACCCGGGTAATCCGGATCAAGAGTCATCATTGAATCGAATTTTGCTGCAGATGACTCAAAATTACCTTCTTCAAGCAGCTGGTATGCCTCACTTGTTGAATTGAGAAGCGGGTCGTCTGAAAATGTTAGTTGACCGTTTTTGTCCATCCTAAATCTCTATATGCCGGCCCCAGTCTTTTTTATCCTTCTGATGGGTGAATATTATCACCTGCCGTCTGTCGGAAATATCAATGATCTGGTCACGTAATTTCATGGTTCTCTCCTCATCCATGAATTGAAATGGATCATCAATAATTAAAGGCAGGGAAATTTTATCGTCAATAAAAAAGTCTGTAAGTGCAAATTTAATAGACATCAATAGAGCGTGGAGTATTGCCGGATTGGTTTCTGCTATTGCTTTTCCTGTTATCAAATCATGAATTAAATCTGTGTCTATTCTTGTTATGTAATGGTTGCCTGTAAGGTAATGAAATTTTTCAAATGAGATATCAACAAGCTTTTCTATCTGCTTGTTTTCCCTGTTTTTTACAGCTTCATCGATAATTTCAGTGACAAAAAATATTGCATTTCTGTTGGATATAAGTTTTTCAACAATATGTTCGACTTTAATCTGTTCCTCGATAAGTTCAGTACCCTCCCGTGAATCTTCGGGATTGGACAGCATTTCTTCATTTACTTTTGAAGTTATATTTTCTTTGAACGATATCTGCTCTGTTATCATCTCCATCTGGCTTTCAATGTTTTTTATCAGCTCGATTATTTTATTTTTTTCTATATCGCTTTCTTTGATGCTGTCGAGAAGCCTGATGCTTCTGCTTATTTCTTTTTTGTAGCTGTCTTCTTCAGCTTTCAGCTTGTTTAATCTGTCTTCAATTTCAGCAAGATACTGTTTATTTTTAAGAGAGTTTTTCAGTGAATTAAGTTCATCAAGCCTGTCTGTATATTCAACATAGTCTTCAAAATATTTCAGCAGCAATTCGTAAAGTTCATTCAGGTCGAAATTGTCCATATTGATTTTGCCTGATATGAGTAATGAATTAAGCTTTTCTTCAAGGGCGCTTCTTTCTTTTTTCAGTTCCAGAAGTTTTTCTTTTTTTGAATTTTTATAATTAAAAAATAAAAGTCCCGGAGTAAATACCGCGCAGAAACCGAGAACCGAAGCTATTATTTTCATATTTGAAAAAATCGGTTTGGAGTTATAAAGTATAGACATGATTGCAGCAGCAGCTGAAAGATTAATTGCGATTGAAATTCTGTTAATCCATTTTTCCCTGTTTTTATTATCATTCTCTATGTTGTCAATTTTCTCATTAATATTACGCATTTCTATAAATATGGTTTGAATGTTATCAAGGTTTTCGATTGCAATTTCATCAATTTTTGAGAACTGGGGCAGAAGCGAATTGATTTCTCCTTCAATGTCAGAAACGGATTTTATTATTTCACGTTCATTTATTACTTCCTGTTTTATTTTTTCAAGATGAGTATTCAGTGTTTCAATTTTTTCTATATTATCCAGAATGCTTAAAAGTATTTCCTTCTGAGATGTTAAGATTGAAAGAGATTTCGTAAAACTTGTTTTTTCATCATTGAGCTGATTTTTTTCCCGGATAAGTTTCTGGGTTCTGGAATTTTTGATTCCTATAATTTCAATTTTTTTTCTGATATTTTTTAAAAGCAGTTCCTGCTTGTTTATTTCAGATGAAAGTTTTCCGTATTTATTATCTTCTCTGTTGAATGATTTTTTAAGATTGATGCTCAGGTTGTAATAATTACTTGCATCATATAGAAGAATTTTTTTCAGAAATTCAAAATCCAGGGTTTTCTGGCTTTCCATGTCAGATGTAGATGGAATGAATGAGGAATTTTCGTAAGTGCAGCAGTCAATCAGGCTGAAAAATTCAAAAAGTTCCGGTGAAAAATTTAATTTTTCAGGTTTAAAAATTTTATCCTTATTTATTTCTCTGGCAGCAGCCTGGAAAATATCATCTTCCCTGCCGTTGTCCGTTACGGATTTTATAATAAAACTTTTATTGCTGTTGCTTGTAAATTTAAATGTTTTGGAAGATAATAATATGCTCGTTTCAGTATAGAAATCATCCCATGTTTCATGCTGGATAAAATTTTTTGTGCAGAAATTTCTCCAGATGGAATCTGCCATTGCTCTGGCAATAAAACTTTTTCCGGAACCGTTTTTTCCTGAAACAACATTAATCCCCGGGCTGAATTCAATATTCAGATTCTCAAAAAGACCTGGTTTAATGGCGAGTAGTTTTAGAAACCGCAAAGCCAGTCCTCCAGTGATTCATTATCGTTACTTTCTATTTTATTGATTATTGCTGCTGCATTTTCAAGATCAACACCTTCAGGAGCGCCTTCTTTTAATCTTTCTGAAAGTATTTTATAGAATTCCCCGCGTATGGAGTTTTCATCAATAAATTCATTGATGAAAGATTTTATTGAAGCTGATGATTTATCGTTTATTCTGAGATCAAAAAAGTTTTTATCCAGATTTTTAATCTGATTCAACTGAAGAGGAAAATCTCTTGTTCCAATCAGAGTTACAATTTCAATTATTTTTTTTGACTGATCCTGTTTTATGGCTTCAATAATTTCATTGCTGGATGAGTACTCGGTGCAGTTTAGAATGATTTCATTTATTTTAACGGAATTTACAGAAAGGCGTTTTATATGGAATATTTCATTATCCATTATAGATACAGAAATTGCATATCTGTCTCCTGTTTCATTAATGGATACAGGTTCAGGACTTCCGGGA
This sequence comes from uncultured Leptospirales bacterium, assembly GCA_964392365.1. GTDB lineage: Bacteria > Spirochaetota > UBA4802 > UBA4802 > UBA5550 > CAYMPH01. The sequence continues at coordinate 81,328 of CAYMPH010000005.1, read as the reverse complement.
TAAGCGCCGATAATTCTGCTTAGAATTTTAAACATTTTAAAGGAATGGCTGTAGCCAAGTGCATAAAAATCAAGAGAAAGAGATTTGATCATATTTTTAGGAATTTTAAATATGCCGATGTTTTCAGGAGTTCCATCTATATCGAAATCCGCATAAAAGAGACCTATATGGAATCCATCATCAGATAATTTTTTTATTTTAGATATATCGTTTTTTTGAGAGGGCGGCGAACCATATATGTATAATTTGCTGTCATTTTTCTCGTAGATCTGGGGCTTTTCAGAATATTCTGCAAAAATGGCTGTTGCGTTAAGAGATAATATTTTGTCATTTACATCACGGCCTTTAATTTCAGATACGCCGGGCGTGTAAAATATTTCTATACCGCTATTGCGGAGATTGTCGAATTCAGTTTTTATCTGGTCAAGAATCTCATCTTCAATAATGTCTGCATCTATGAAATCACCTGCAATTAACAGAACATCATGTTCAAGAGCCAGAGTTGCGATTTTTTTAAATGTGTTTAATCTCACTCGTGAAGGAATGCCGAGCTCCTGATTCTGCATTCCCAGATGCAGGTCGGATGTTATAAGAATTTTTATTTCTGAGCTCATAAGCCTTTCATGAGATTGATTTATTTAAGGGAACCTCTAAAAATTAGTTTTTTCAATCCCCGCTTTCTCCCTCTAAAATTTGGTGGAGAACAGAAGAGGAGGTAAAAACTGATTTCTACATATGTTGTGAACCCAAGGGAATGTTCATAAAATGATTTATCGTGATTCCCTTATATTAATGATATTTTTTATCAATAATATAATACTTGTCCATAATAATTTTTTTTATATATTTTTTTTTGCCTGTACGCTTCTATAATTATGGCATATTTTTGTATCAAGTAATAAATAGAAAAAAACTTGCAATAAAAGAAAGATAACTTCCGGATAAACATCAACTGAAATATATGGAGAAAAAGATGCCTTATAAAAATCTGAGAGATTTTGCAGACAGTCTTGAAAAAGAAGGGGAACTTAAAAGGATAAAAGCGGAAGTCGATCCATTCCTTGAAATAACAGAAATAACTGACAGGGTCATCAAAAATATCGGCCCGGCACTTTTGTTTGAAAATGTAAAGGGGTATGATTATCCGCTTTTAATTAATGCTTTTGGCAGCTTCAGGAGGATGGAAAAAGCCCTGAATTGCGCTTCTTTTGATGAAATCGGGCTCCGGATTGAAAATTTACTGAAAATAACGCCTCCTGCAGGCATTATTGATAAAATAAAGATGCTTTTTACTTTGAAGGAAATAGCCTCTTTTGCTCCGAAAAAAGTATCATCCGCTCCATGCCAGGATAATGTTTTTGAAAAGGGAAAACTTCTCGATCTGCTTCCTATTCAAACCTGCTGGCCTCACGACGGAGGCCCTTTTATAACTCTTCCTCTTGTTGTAACAAAGGATCCGGAAAAGGGTACCCAGAATCTCGGAATGTACAGGATGCATAAATATACTAATGATACTGCAGGCATGCACTGGCAGTACAATAAAGACGGGGCAAGGCACTATGAAAAATATAAAAAGCTCGGCAGGAGAATGGATGTGGCTATTGCAATCGGCGGAGCACCGTCAGTTATTTATTCAGCAACAGCTCCGCTTCCTCCGGATATAAATGAGCTTATGTTTGCGGGATTTCTTGATTCTAAACCTGTTGAAGTTGTAAAAGCAAAGATGTCCGATCTATATGTTCCTGCTGAATCGGATTTTATTATTGAAGGGTATGTTGATCCGGGCGATGAAAAAATAGAGGGCCCGTTCGGAGATCATACAGGCTTTTATTCACCTGCTGATGTTTATCCTGTGTTTCACGTTACATGTATCACTGCAAGAAAAAATGCAGTTTATCCTTCCACTATTGTAGGTAAACCTCCAATGGAGGACTGCTACATGGCAAAGGCAACAGAGAGAATTTTTCTTCCAATAATGAAACTTATTGTTCCTGAAATAAAAGATGTGAATCTGCCTATGGAAGGAGTGTTTCATAACTGCGCTCTTGTATCCATTGAAAAAAAATATTCAGGTCAGGCTGTTAAGGTCATAAATGCTCTCTGGGGCATGGGACAGATGGCTTCCACCAAATGCATTATTGTTTTTGATTCCGATATTGATCTTAATGACGGGAGCACAGTTCTCTGGAAGCTTCTCAATAACACTGATCCCAAAAGGGATTTCCAGTTTTCAACCGGCCCTCTGGATGCACTTGACCATTCAGCGTCATTTGCCAATTACGGCGGGAAGCTCGGCATAGATGCTACCAGAAAAACAAAAGAAGAGGGAATGGGAAGACCATGGCCGGATGAGATAGATATGTCGCAGGATATTAAAGATCTTGTAAGCAGGAGATGGAAGGAATATGGATTTTAAAAAATTCTCCGGACTCATTATGATTGAACAGACTCTTTTTGCAATGCCGTTTGCCTATATCGGCATGCTCTTTGCAGGAGGAGGCAAACCATCGGACTGGTTGTGGGCAACACTAGCTCTATTTGCCGCGCGGACAGCAGGTATGTCTTTCAACAGAATTCTTGATGCAGATATTGATGCTAAAAATCCGAGAACTTCAAACCGGCACATTCCAAGGGGCGAGCTTTCAAAAAAATCGGTGTGGGTATTATCAGCCCTGGCATCGGGACTCCTGATCTTTTCTTCTTTTATGCTCAATAGCCTTGTTTTTTATTTGTCATTTGCAGCACTTGTGCTTCTTTTTACATATTCTTTTTTCAAAAGATTCAGCTCAAGCTCGCATTTTTATCTTGGTGTGGTGGAGGCTGCTGCACCGATAGGTGGATTTCTTGCAGTTTCAGGAAAATTTGAAATTGCGGCTTTTATGCCTGGAGCAGCAATACTTTTCTGGATCGCAGCGCTTGATATTCTTTATTCAATACAGGATCTTGATTTTGATAAAAAAGAAGGACTTTTTTCTATTCCATCAAGATACGGATTGAACACAGCATTAATAATTTCAGCTTTTTCGTATATTCTTGCTGCGGCATCCCTTGCTGTTTCCGGAATTTTAATTAATGCAGGATTGATATACTATGTGTTTACTGCAGCGGCTTTTCTGCTTTTCTGCGCTCAATTTATTCTCGCAAATAAAAATAAAGAAAATATTAATTCAGCAATATTTAAAGTTTTTTTTATAAACAGATTTGTTTCTCCAGTGATATTAACCGGAGTACTTCTTGATTTTATTTTCAGGAAATTTAATTTTTTTTAAATGGAGCTTAATATGGGAAAAGTTTTAATTTTATTTTTACCGGTTTTTCTCAGTTATTCTGTTCTTTATGCAGCTCCAAAAAAAATAACAATAATACATACGAATGATATGCATTCGCATGTGCTCGGTTTCTCTCCAATAATAGATTATAATCCGGATATTACCGGATCTGATAAAACACTCGGCGGCTGGGCCAGGCTGAAAACATTCATAAATAATACAAAGAATGCAAAAACCAATCCTGTTCTTGTTCTTGATGCAGGAGATTTTTTAATGGGCTCACTGTTTCATACTGTCAGCAGGGAGTATGCATTTGAGCTCAAACTTTTAAAAGAGATGGGGTATGATGCTGTTGGTCTCGGCAATCACGAGTTTGATCTGACACCTGACGGGCTTGCGCGCATTATTAATTCAGGCGCTAAAAACGGTATGCCTCAGATATTATCATCCAATATGATATTCACCAGGGACAGCAGGGAAGATAGAACTTTAAAGGAAGTTTATGATAATGGTCTGATAAAGCCGTATATTGTTTTGAATAGAGACGGTTTGAAAATCGGAATATTCAGCGTGATGGGCAAAGAAGCTGCTGAAGTTGCGCCTTTTGCGTATCCTGTAACTTTTTCCGATCCTGTTGCAGCAGCAAAAAAAATGACAGACATTCTGAGAAATTCTGAAAAAGCAGATGTGGTGATATGCCTTTCGCATTCAGGCATAAATGCGGATAAGTCTAAATCCGAGGATGAGATTCTTGCTAAAGAAGTAAGAGGAATAGATGTAATCATCAGCGGACATACTCACACAAGACTCGACAGGGCATTGGAAGTCAATGGCGTGATTATTGTTTCTGCGTGGGCTTTCGGGAAACAGGCCGGCGTTCTTGATATAAGTGTAGATTCTGGAAAAGTTTCATTGGCAGGATATAAAACTGTTAAGATGGACAGCTCAATCAAGGGAGATCCGGTTCTATCCGCCGAGATTGGAAATATGGAAGGCGGAATAGATGTGCTTTTTCTTAAATACCATAATATATCATTCAATAGTACAGTCGCAGAAACAAAATATGATTTAATCATTGATGAATATGAAACGAATTTAGGAAATCTAGTGGCTGATTCATTAAGATGGTCTGTAAATTCTATAGATTATAATCCGGATGATCCTTCATCAAAGGTAGTAGCTTCGTTTGAGTCGCGCGGCCCTATAAGGGATGCTCTGCTTGCTGGAAAAACAGGCAGGATTGCAATGTGCGACCTGTTCAGCGCATTTCCTCTTGGCATAGGTTTTGAGGAATCAGAAAGAAGCATCGGTTATCCTGTTGTTACGTTTTATCTGTATGCTTCAGAATTAAAAAAAGGTCTCGAGGTGATGACCAGCGTGCATCCTCTCAAAGGCGAGGATTATTTTATGCAGATATCAGGAATAAAATGCAGATATAATCCAAACAGAATGATATTCGACCGGATTACTGAAATGCAGATTGGAAGCGAAGAGGAAGGATACACTCCGCTTGATTATTCATCTTCAAATAAAAAATTGTACAGGGTCGCGGCTAATATTTATAATGCGACTTTTATGAAAATTGTGGGAAAATTTACTTTCGGATTTCTTGAAATTATTCCAAAAGATAAAAACGGCAAAACGATCGAGAAGCTCGTTGATTACAGGGTTGATGTTGATAAAACCACTCCCGGGATTCAGGAGCTTAAAGAATGGGTTGGACTCCTTGATTACATGAGAAGTTTCCCTGACACAAACGGCAACGGCATACCGGATATTCCTGAAAAATATAAAGGGCCTCTAGGACGAATTGTTTCTGAAGCAAGCTGGAATCCGGTTAAGCTGCTTTCAGGCGGAAATTATATTACCTGGGGCGGGTTTTCTTTTTTTCTGGTGTTGAGTGCAGGTTTGACATTTTTAATCAGGGCCGGTGTAAGAAAAGTAAAGATGATTAAAAAAAGAATGTAAGAGATCAAGAGTATATAGGTTTCGTGGCAATGTCTGTGGTCTGTATGCGGGCTGTGGTGGTCTGTAAGGGCTCAAAATCTTGAACCCTTACTCCTGACTATATGTCATCTGGCAGATTTCTACCGTTTAAGCTCCTTAAGCTTGGTGCGTGCATCCCTTCTTTCCATTGCAGCCTTATTCCTTCTTATTTCATCTTCTGTTTCAAGTTTCAGCCTGGGTACTTCAATTGCTTTTCCGTTTTTATCTAAAGCAACAAATGTCAGATATGCTGAAGCTGTATGCCTTACTTCTCCGGTAAGGTGATTCTCGGCTTCAACTCTAACTCCAACTTCCATAGATGTTGTACCGACATAATTTATTCCAGCCTGTATTCTTAACAGATCGCCGATATATACAGGACTGTGAAAATCCAGCTTGTCAATGAATGCAGTAACAACATTAGTTCCTGCATGACGTCCTGCGACAATTCCTGCAGTGTTGTCGATAAGTTTCATTATTACACCGCCATGTACGTTGCCGGCAAGGTTTGCGTCGCTATGCATCATCTGATGTACAATCATTATACTGCTGTCTTTAACTGTTTTCTCTTCCAATTTGCCCTCCTATCTGCAGCAGGAATTATCGCTCCTGCAAAGCAGTGTGTTTTCAATTTGTATTGTGGTATGTGTAATTCCAAACTTTTCTTTAAGAATGGAATTTGCTTCTTTTATAACCGAATCCCCATTATCTCTGTCAATGTGAAGATGACAGGATAAAAAAGCTTCAGTTGAGTTTATTGACCATATATGCAGGCCATGCACGTCTTTTACTGAATCAATTGCTGAAAGTGAATTATAAACATCGTCAGTATCAATACCTGACGGTGTGCCCTGAAAGAATATCCTGAATGATTCTTTTAAAATTCCGCTTGAACTCCATATAATCATAAGAACTATAATAAGACTTACTGCAATGTCAATCCAGAAAATATTTGCAAAATAAAGAATTACTCCCGCAATAATTACCGCCATTGAGGAAATTGCATCATACACCAGATGAAGAAATGCGGCTCTCATGTTCAGATTTTTATTTCTGCCGCCTGAAAGAATAATGAGTGATAAAACATTTCCTGCTAGGCCGATAATCGCTACTGGAATCATTATGCTGATATTAATCGTAACCGGATTTTTATATCTAACGTAGCTTTCATAAAGAATATATACTGCAACTGCTAGAAGGCTTGCAGCATTAACTGTTGCAATAAACACCTCAAGTCTTTTCATGCCGAAAGTGTATTTTTTATCTGATTTGCCGGATGAGAATTTTTCACCTGCATACCCGAGAATCAGGGATAGAACATCAGATAAATTGTGGCCGGCATCAGATATCAGAGCAAGACTTCCTGACATTATACCGCCAATATATTCTGCAGCAGTAATAATTGAATTAAAAATTATTGCTCCGAGCAGTCTTCCTTTGTTGCTCTGCAGCCCGTGACCGTGATCATTGTGATCATGATGATGAGAATGATCGTGACTCATATAAATTTTCCTGATAATTAGTATATTTACACTGATATATGAATAAAGTGCTGCAGTCAATTATTTAATATTATCACTTGACATAAAATATCAAATTAAAAATATATAAAATGATAAAATAGGGGAAATGAAATTATAGAATGAAAAAAATACTGCAGATAATTATTATCCTGTTTTTTATATCTTCACTGAATGCGGAAGAAGCCGCCCCGAAACAGGAAAACATAGCTGTCATTAAGGGAAAGTACGATGATATTGAAAACGTTCTTACAACCTATAAAATTAAGTTTGATATAATTGAGTACGCTCAACTTGAAAATAAAGAAATATTCAGCAGGTACAGCATATTTTTTTTCCCATGCGGTATTGAACCTCCGGTTGAAGAAAGTATAAATCTTATGGCTTTCGGAGCTAATATCAATTCAGTTTCACTACAGAAGGATTATAAAGAAATTGATAAAGATAAGATTGCAAAAAATGTAAAACAGTTTATCGAAAACGGCGGCAGCGCTTATTTCTCCGGCTATTCATTTACGATTCTACAGAGCGCATTTGACATGTTCGGGTTCCATGATAATTTCCCATACATGGGGCTTGAGGGCAGAATTGAAGCAAGATTAAAAGATGATCTGGAAAGATTTAATATGAAAAGGGAGATGGCCCTTTACATGACAATTTCAGGCTGGGTTGCTTTAAAATCAGTTTCCAGGGCTGAGATTTTAGCAGAAGGAACATACGAAACTCCAAGAGGACAAAAGAGCGGTCCAATCAGTATTTCCGCAGAAAGGGGCAATGGAAATATTTTATATACAAGTTATTACAGCACTGTTTATTCTGATTTCAGAAGGTATAATGTTTTCAGAACTATCGGGATTAATTTTTTAAATGAAGAAATAAAAAAATCCGTTAAGTGGAGCCAGTACCTGACCGGTACTGCAGTGGATGCAATTCAGAAAGATGAATCATACAGAATGTATTATTTTAATCTCACAAACGGCTATAATACACTTTATTTAAAAACCAGCGGGAAAAAATTTCAGGTCGATATTTATGATGCAGATATGGACCTTATTGAATCACGCGACAGCAGCAGTTACGAACAGTCTTATGAAATTAAATCTGAAAAAGACAGTTACTGTTATGTTAAGATCTATCCGTCTACTGCAGAAAGAAACAGCCTCTATTCTCTGGTTATGGCATCAGGATGGAAACTGTCCCATTATAAAAATTTTTTATGGATAGCAGGGATTATACTGGGTTTGTTTTTAATCAGTTATGTGCTGAACAAACTTTTCGGGAAAAGATATCTTCCGTGGCTCAGTAAATAACCTTGCCGCGACAATTCCTCGACTCACTTTGGCTTCGCTCTATGCAAGTAGCCCTGGAACCGGATGTTTATTGTAAGGAATTTTTGCTGAAGTAAAAATTTATCCCATCTGCCCTGCGGGCATCTCTCCCTTGGTAAGGGGGAGAAATATAGTGAATTTTCTGTTTAGCGTTTAGAAAGAGTTCACTTGAAACAGAAACAATAAAAAACAGATTAAGGTTCTCATAGCCTCCGCTGCAATAAGCGGGCGTGGGGGAGTGGATACATAAGGAGATGGGGCTGACGCGACAGTCATCTCTCCTTATGATAATGTAACACTTGAAATTTGAAGTGATGGCTCGACTGCTGCTCGGCAACCGGCAAGCATTGCGCAAGCAGAAGTTATAGCCTTGCTATACTTTCCTAATAGTCCCTTTATCCCCGTCAAGAAAAACCATATCGCCGTCTTTAAAAGCTTTCTTGGCTCCACGAACGCTTACAACAGCCGGAATGCCGTATTCACGGGCAACTACAGCACCATGAGACAGAGCACTTCCTATTTCAGTTACAAGGCCGCCAATGATACTGAAGTACGGTGTCCAGCCGACATCTGTATAAGAAGCAATCATTATATCACCTGGTTCGAGCTTTCTGGCGTCATCGAGACTGTTTATTATTTTAACTTTTCCCTGCAGAGAACCTGTACTCACAGGAAGGCCTTTATATGATCCGTCTTCAGGCACTGGAATTTCAATTTCCTCCGCAGGTTCAGGTATGCCATAATATACATCTTTGAAATTAAGCGCTTTCATTTTCGGAAAAAGTTTTCTTCTTTCTTCTGCAATTGATTTCCATTTAGGATTTTTATCCTTAATCAGAATGCCTATTTCTTCGTGTTTAAGAAAAAATATCTGATCGAAATCATCCAGAAGTTCTTTTTCCGCAAGAATATTCCCGAGATGTATATATGCTTTTTTAAATTCGCTCTGCAGTTTAACGCAGATCGATTTTGAATTTTCCCGTTTTGCAACAGAAGACCTTGCAGCGGATATGATTTTTTTTATAAAAAATCTTGCTGCAGGCTTTACTTTTTTTAAAACATTCTCATAATTTTTCCGGTACTGAGCATCCATATCCTTTTTATTTCCGCCGGAAATTATATCGCCCTTTACCCTTATTTGAAGTATTTCTATCAGGGAAGATGGATCAGTCTGCCAGTCTATTTCGCGCATTTCCGCTTCACGCACGCATCTGTGTCCGTTTATTTTCATGAAATTCCTGAATAGCTCGCCGGTTTTTCCGGATTCACCGGTGTAAAGCCATTGCGGATTTTTCGGGTCGATATTTAAAAATTTTTCACGATGATCCGGATCAGAAGCAATATGATCTGCAAGAATATCAAGCGCCTGCAAAGCATTTGCGCCGTCAATGTCGCTGATATTGATCAGAAGGCTTGCTGCATCTTTAAGATTTTCCTGATCAGGTATAACCTTGCCTCCTGAAAGAATTGACACAAGAATTGTATTATTGGCGCCGGATTTAACTGAAGTTGCATAATGATAATCCCATGCAAGAATCAGATTTTTCATTTCAGAATTAATTTTATTATATAATTCATCAATATTGTCTGTTAAAGGTATTGAATAGCCGTGCGCCAGTTTTTTCAGCAGCTTGAATCTTTTTTCAGATTTTGATATATAGATGAAATATCTGATTGTATTTACAGCACCCAGAATAAAATTAACTTCTCTCTCAATTTTAACATCCGGAAGTGTGAAACCCATAATTGCGTATTCAAGATTCGGCTGAGTCGTAATGGTTACCCGTCTTGTGCAGTTGTAAAGACTGGAAATTGAAAAAAACAGATGGTTGTAAAACATTGCAACATAAACGGCCTTATCGCTGATTTCAGGCTGGGCTCCAATCTGGTTCATGTATCTCTGCAGTCCTATGTCAATTGACCATCCGAATGTGGAATAAGTAAGCGGAGTAACCGGGCCGGGCATCATTTCTCCAACGTTTCCTCTTGTAAAAATCATGTCAGGCTGTTCCAGGTAATCATCAAGTTCATTTAGGTGAACCTGTTTAAGAGTGGTTATAGGCCTTGCCTGGAGCCAGAATATTTTTCCTGTTTTATCAATAGCCCATTCAAGGTCAATAGGATCGCCGAAATATTTTTCAATCTGAATGCTTTCTTCAGCAAGCTGTTTTAAAAGCTTTCCGCTGATTGCCTTTTCTTTATATTCCGATCTGAATTCAACAACTGCACCTGATCTTGTGAGAATATAAAGTTCTCCTGCAGCAAGACCGCTTACAAGATCTTCTCCAAGACCTTTGACTGCATTTATTACCAGATGATCGCGTCTGTTATTTACAGGATTGGCGGTGAATATAACTCCGGCAGTATCAGGCTCAATCATTTCCTGAATTACAACAGCCATTTTTAAATCCGCTCCCGGATCCATCCGGCTGCTGTAATCTGCAACCCTTGCGGATTTAGCAGATTCGGCGCAGTTTTTAACAGCTTCAATTATATCATCTATTCCATTTACATTCAGGTAGGTTTCAAATTGTCCTGCAAAAGAAGCTGTGTGCCCGTCTTCATCAACTGCAGAAGACCTGACAGCTTTAGGCTTTCCGTTTGATATGAATGCATGATCTGAAAGAGCTTCTTTTAATCCAATTGAATCGGGATTCAGTATTACAATTCCTTCCGGTACTTTCGCTCCTGCTTTAATAAGCCTGTTGAGGCCCAGAGCTTTTCCTCCGGCTTTCTCATTAGTTATATCTTCAAGTCTTAAAGATTTAGCTGTAGATTTTTTTGTTGTAACCGAACTCACTTATCCCGACTCCTTTTATATTGCCTATTTTATATTCAGCCAGGCTTTCGTAAATATTATAATCTCCGCCCATCAGGTAATTAAAACCGCCTTTTACCAGGCATTCGATAATTACCGGTTCTTTTTTCAAAGGTTTTATAGTAACAGTAAAAGTTTTCGGGACTTCAACAGCTTCTCCGATTTCATCGAAGTGTGTACATTTTTCTACAGGAATGATTGTATCTCCTTCAGTGATATAACCGCTTTGTATGAATGAAAGAAATTTATACCGCACTATGCTCATGTTGAAATATCTTCCATCTTCGAGCATTCCGCATATCCATAGATGCCTGTCCATTGCAGACCATCTTCTTGTTCCGAAAGAGTGATCTCTCATTGCGCGAAGATCAAGCTTTTTTCTTGTTCCGTTTATTTCAACGAAACCGGTCAGTGTTCCTCCCTGCTCATAATGCACCTGTGAAATTTCCTTGAGCTTTGCAAACCATCTGGCGCTCCATTTTTCTGAAGCAAGTGATTCAGCCATAGACCATGCGTAACCGTCTTTTTTGAAATCAAATATTTTCATTTTAGCCGTGAACAGAACATCCAGGCTCACGTGAGCTTTTTTCTTGCCGGACTGCATGGCTCCCTTGAAAGTAATTCTCCAGATCCGTCCCGGTTCAATACAGGTATATTCAACAGGACCATATGCAATATTGTCTCCCAGAAAAAATTTATCTTTTTCATGAATTACATTCAATTCGCCTATTCCCGGAATAATCATGTCGAGCCAGAGTTCAGTTTCACCGGAATTTCTGAACCCGAGTCTTGTTACTATGGAAGTGCCTTTGTCATCCCTGCCATTGAAATAAAAGCTGTCATTGTAAAAAGCTGTGAATGGATTGCCCTGCCTTTTTTCAAATTCGAACGGATCGGTTGAATTATTTTCAGACCTTTTTACAAGTAAATATGATAGATATTTTTTAATCATTTTTTTCCCGTTTTTTTATATATAAATTTATAAGCTGTACCGGATAATAAACAGTATAATAATTTTGATCAGATATTGTTGCAATAAATTTCATGTCAAGAAATAAAATTGAATCATTTATCCGGTTCTTTTTCCAGATCATCTTCTATATTAATATCCGGATAAAGCTTTTTCGCGCAGTCTGGACAAATGCTGTGGCTGAATTGAGTATTTGAATAACGGCTGAAATATGCTTCAAGCTGATTCCAGTAACCTTTATCATCGCGGATTTTTTTGCATGATGAACAGATAGGCAGAATTCCGCTTAGCTGCTTTATCTCATCAATAGCCATCTGAAGCTCTGTATTTTTTTTTGTAAGAATTTCATTTTTATTATTAATTTCCTCTTCCTGTCCTATATTTATCAGTTTCAGTTTTTTATCCTCTTCCGCATACATTTGAATATTTTTCTGATAGTTCTTCATTATAAAATTTACCAGGAATATAACAATTGCAGTAATAACAGAACATATCAGAATATTTCCGAGAAGTGTCATGAATATTTTTTCTGTAATTGTATCTTCATGCTGCTCAACAATTAAATACCAGCTGAGTTCAGGTATAAAACGTGAATTTAAATGAATAGTTTTACCATCACGCTGAAAAGTTGTAATTGATAATTCTTTAGAAAGAATTGTTCCTGCTATAGATGATAAACCTTCCATCTTTTTTATATTAGAAGTATTTTTAAAACTCAGCGCATGAAGAATTATCTCTCCATTTCTGTCTGTGAAATAAATGTTCCTGTTGTATTTATCCTCATATTTTTTTATCAGGCTTTTAACAGCTGATATATTTAAGCCGACACCTGTTGCGCCTATATTTTTTCCATTGTAGTTGAAAACTTTGTGATTAACAAAAATTGTCATAGTATCCCTGTTTGCCATATCCGGATCAACATTAATCTCGTAATCAGCTTTCAGGGATTTTAATCTATAGTACCAGATATCGCGTTTTTCATCCGGGGATATTTTTTTTAATATCCCGCCTGAATGGTAGTAATTTCCGCTTATTTCCGATACAAAAAAGCTTGTAAATGTTGAATATTTATCCTGCATCTCTTTTAAATATTTTCTTATTTGAAATTCATTTAACTCTCCTGCGATAATCCAGTCTCTGAGAAAAGTATCATTTGCCATAAGGGATGAAATAAATACCGGTTTTAAAAGATCGCGCTGTATTTCCGAGTAGATATTATCTGTAGTAAGAGGCAGCTCGGTTGTCTGAATCCTGTTGAGCAGAGATGATCTTGACATGAAAAAGCTGATTAAGCTTGTTAATAGAAATCCGGTTATTATCAGTATGCTGATAAGCATTATGAAACGTTTTCTATTATTTAACATTAATTCCTCTCTAGATTTTCATTTCTTAATAAATGAAAGTACCAATTATATAATATGTCAATAAAATTTACATTAATATTCATTAAAGCATAAATTTGTTATAATTACAATCCGGAAATTATCTTGACTATATTTATAGTCTGCTGGAAAATTTTATTTACATTTAAGCTGATTAAATTTAAGCTTAAATTGAATAAATCTATTCTGTCATGCCCTCTCCGGTTTGCGCGGGTATGACAAGCAGCAATAATATATAAAAGTTTTAACATCATTAATTTTATGAGGATATTTTGGATATAGTATTAATTGTAATTGGAATAATTTTAATTATCATCGGAATAATCGGATGCATACTGCCTGCACTGCCTGGTGCGCCGCTTGTTTACGCAGCATTAATTTTACTTCAATTCACTGATAAGCATCCATTTTCAATATTGTTTTTAATAGTGTGGGGAATTATAACATTTCTGGCAGCACTTGTGGATTATTTTATTCCGATATGGGGAACAAAAAAATTCGGCGGTTCCAGAAAGGGCGTAATAGGAAGCACGATCGGCCTTATTGCCGGCATAATAATTCTGCCTGCACTTGGAATAGTAATGGGGCCGTTCGGTCTTATTGGAATTATATTAGGCCCGTTTGCCGGAGCAGTTATTGGCGAGCTGATAGGAGGCAGGGATATTAATTCTGCATTATATTCCGGAATAGGTTCATTTCTCGGTTTTGCTGCAGGCACAATAATGAAACTGGCTGTTTGTTTTATTATGTCATTTTACTTTTTCAAAGCATTATTTTGAAATTGACTCAAAGTGCAATAAATGAATTTATGACTTTTATATTTTATAACGGGGTTTTTAATGGGAAGAATCATATCCATATCAAATCAAAAGGGCGGAGTGGGGAAAACCACAACTACGGTTAATCTCGCTTCTTTTCTCGCAGAAAAGGGCAAGCGGACTTTAATCATTGATGTTGATCCTCAGGCTAACGCGGGATTCGGTCTTGGAATAAACGCGGAAGAACTGGAAAACACTCTCTATGAAGTTCTGATTGGACATATCAACATTAAAGATGCAATCTTTAAAACCCATATTGAGGATTTATATATCGTCCCGTCGAACATGCATCTTTCAGGAGCGCAAATGGACATGCTCGATATGGAAGAGAAGGAATTCGTTCTGAGAAAAGCTCTTGCTGAAATAAAAGATGATTTTGATTATATACTGATAGATTGCCCTCCATCACTGGGAGTGCTTACTTTAAACGGGCTTGTTGCAGCTGATTCAGTAATGATACCGCTTCAGTGCGAATACTATGCTCTAGAGGGATTGAGCCAGCTTCTGAAAATCATCTCAATGGTTCAGGAAAATCTTAATAAAAATCTTAAAATTGAAGGCGTTGTGCTCACAATGTATGATTCCAGGACTAATCTCGCTCAGCAGGTTGTAAGCGATGTCAGGGAATTTTTCAAGGATAAGGTTTTCGAAACAATAATTCCGAGAAACGTAAAGCTTTCGGAAGCTCCTTCTTTCGGCAAGCCGATAGGACAGTACGACAGGATGAGCTCCGGCGGAGTATCATATGAGAAACTTGCTCAAGAGGTCATAAATAATGGTTAATAAAACAAGGGTTCTGGGCAAAGGGCTCGGAGCTATAATTGCTACATCACCAACTCCAGCTGGAGATATTGAAAAGGTTATTGGCGAGGATTCATCGCGCGTTATTGAAATTGACGTAAATAAAATATCGCCCAATCCGGATCAGCCGAGACACAAATTTGACGAGCATGAAATCGCAGGCCTGGCAGAGTCGATTAAGTCTGTCGGCCTCATTCAGCCTATTATAGTCAGAAAGTTTGAAACCGGCTATCTGGTGGTCGCAGGCGAGCGCAGGCTCCGCGCTGTTAAATCACTCGGCCTCCACACAATCAGATCAATTGTAATCAAGGCGGATGAGGAAAAAAATTTCAGCCTCGCTCTTATAGAAAATATTCAGAGATCGAATCTTGATCCTATAGAAGAAGCCAAGGCATACAGGGTTCTTGCAAACAAATTCATGCTAAAGCATCAGGATATATCTGAAAAAGTCGGCAAGAACAGGAGCACCATAACAAATTCCCTGAGGCTTCTGACTCTGCCTGAAGAAATACAGGATTCTATATCCCACGGCAAAATCAGCACAGGCCATGCAAAGGTATTGCTATCCACGCCAAGTGTTTCGAAGCAGATTGAAATTTTCCGCGAAATTGTTGATAAGGGTCTATCAGTCCGCGCTCTTGAAGTAATGCTCGGAGAAATCAAAACTACTTCGAAGAGCCATAAAAAAATTTCAGTAAGCAAAAAAGACGCGCATATCAGAAAAATGGAAGAAAAGCTTGTTTCAATGCTTGGAACTAAAGTTGAAATCAAGCATTCCGGAAGCAAGGGCAGAATAGAAATAAGCTATTACTCGCTCGATGATTTTGACCGGATCGTAGATATAATAAGAAAATAATCACAGCTTTAAACAGGGAGAACCATGCAGATAGATACAGATCTTTTTGAAAGCGATTTAATAACCGCTGAATATATACTTCCATCGCAGCTGTACATCATTCCAATCAGGTACAGGCCGATTTTTCCGGGGATCGTTACTCCGCTGATCATATCAAAGGGACGATTCAGTGAAGCTGTTGACAAGGTGCTTGCTGATACAAAGACGATCGGGCTTGTTCTTATAAAAGATGATAACAAAGACGAAATCAAGGCAGACGATTTATTTACATTCGGTACTGCAGCAAGAATTTTAAAGAAGATAAACCTGCCTGATGGAGGCGTGAATCTTCTAATCAACAGCGTGAAAAGATTTAAGATCAATGACGTTGTTTCGGAAAAGCCTTATCTTATATCGGATGTTTCCTATCTTGAGGATATGAGCTTTGACCGGAGAAATATCGAAATAAAAGCTTTAACCAGGGAAATACTCAGTCAGCTGAAAATGCTTGCAGAAAATAATCCTCTTTTTACCGAAGAGATGAAACTCACCATGGTGAATGTTGACGAGCCGGGCAAGATTGCAGATTTCGTAACTTCAATATTGAATGTTGAAAAGCAGGAATACCAGGAAATTCTTGAGAATCTGAATGTTAAAAACAGGCTGCGCAAAGTTTTATTTCTCCTGCATAAGGAAATGGAAGTTGTAACAGTTCAGAAGAAAATTCAAACCCACATAAATGAAAAGATTGATAAGCAGCAGAAAGAATATTATCTCCGTGAGCAGATGAAGGCCATCAGAACCGAGCTTGGTCTAGACGAGGATGACAGATCAAAAGAAATCGCTGATATGAAAAAGAAAGCGGATGATCTTCAGCTGAAAGGCGAACCCAAAGAAAGACTGGTGGAAGAAATTGCAAAACTTTCATTTATGGATGCCATATCGTCGGAATATACTGTTACAAAAAATTATATTGATACGATCCTGTCTCTCCCGTGGAATAAAAAATCCGAGGATTTCATTGATCTTGATAAAGCTGAAAAGATTTTAAACAGGGATCACTACGGGCTCAATGATGTTAAAAAAAGGATTATGGAATTTCTTGCAGTAAAAAAACTCAAGTCGGATTCAAAGGGATCTATTATATGCCTTGTTGGCCCTCCAGGTGTGGGTAAAACATCTCTCGGCAAATCTGTTGCTGAGGCTCTTGGAAGAAAATTTTTCAGGGTATCGCTCGGAGGCATGAGAGATGAAGCTGAAATCAAAGGCCATAGGAAAACATATATTGGATCAATGCCCGGAAAAATTATTCAGGGCCTGAAGATCTGCAAAACAAAAAATCCTGTTTTCATGCTGGATGAAATAGACAAACTGGGAATAAGTTTTCAGGGCGATCCTGCTTCAGCTCTCTTAGAAGTACTTGACCCTGAGCAGAATGTCGAATTCAGGGATTACTATCTTGATCTTCCTTTTGACCTTTCTGAAGTATTTTTTATTACAACTGCCAATACTCTTGATACAATTCCTGAGGTTCTTCGCGACAGGATGGAACTGGTGAGACTTTCCGGGTATATATCACAGGAAAAATTTGAAATAGGGAAAAGATATCTTCTGCCGAAACAGATTAAAATGCACGGCCTGTCCAAGGGCGCAGTAAAGATTGATAAAAAAGGATTTGATCAGATCATAAACGGATGGGCGAGGGAAGCCGGAGTCAGGAGCCTTGAGAGACAGATTGAAAAGATCTGCAGAAAATCCGCTTCTATAATTGCAGTTAAGAAGAAACTCCCTGAAGGGAATCTTCCGGAAAAGAAAATTTCTGAATATTTAGGCCAGGAAATATATTCCGATGATGAGCTGATGAACAATCTCCGCGCAGGCGTGGCTGTTGGTCTTGCTTGGACTTCTCTTGGAGGCGCGGCTCTGGTGGTTGAATCAATATTTATAGCTTCCGGGAAAAAGGCTGATGGCTTGAAACTTACAGGCCAGCTGGGAGATGTAATGTCTGAATCTGCAAATATTGCATACAGTTTTGTACAGAATATGCTCCTGGATGACGAGAAAATGAGAAAGAAGTTTTCTGAAAACACTCTTCATCTTCATGTTCCTGCTGGAGCAACTCCTAAAGACGGGCCTTCTGCCGGAATTACAATGGCATCTTCTATTTATTCTATTGCAACCGGAAAGGTATTATCCAAAGGACTGGCAATGACAGGCGAACTGACCCTGACCGGAAGAGTTCTCCCTGTAGGCGGCATAAAAGAGAAAATTATTGCTGCAAAAAGAGGGCATTTAAAACGGATAATAATCCCGAAAGAAAACAGAAAGGATATGGCAGAAATTCCGGATTACGTTAAAAAAGGGTTGAAATTTTATTTTGTTGAAAATATAGAAGAAGTAATTAGTATTGCTTTTAACCGGAAAGGCTAAAATCGTTTTTCTTTAATGGAGGATCACATGTCATTTAGAAATCTCATGGAAGACATTACAAGAGCGGCTGTTGAAGAAGTTTTAAAAAAAGACAATGAACTGACCCAGGTAAATTCTAATGTAGATGATATTGCAGCTTATGTTTTAAACCGGGTTCCTCCGAAATATGTCACAAGCGAAAGAGGCATGCTCCACGGCAAGCTTCAGGCAAGACTTGCAACACAGCAGAAAACTGATGTTTTTATGCTGATATATGAAGCAATTGAAGTTATAAAGAAAAGAAGAAATAAAGATGAGGAAACAGGCCATTCAAAATTTGCTGATTCAGAGTTAAAAAGGTTTCCTCATATAATCGGCCAGGTTCTTGAAGAAACAACTTTTTCTGTAATTCCTAATGTTGAAATAAATCTATATTTTGGAAATACTATATGTGCAATGGTGGATTCCGACTGGAAAAATCCGTATAAAACAAATAAAGCAACAATGGGCTATTATCACTTCTGGCCTGCATATAATGAAAAGGTAATGGGTTCAAGCTCTAAATATAAATTCCGGCTTGAATTTTCTCATGAATTGCTTGGTAAAAAAGATTTTGAATTTGAACTGGATTTTGATTCCCCGACTGGAATAGGCATGTCTTATATCATTCCAATAGTGCTTTTACAGCCTAAGCCTGGAGTTCCTCTTAAAGATGTTTGCGGGGATTGTGCTGAATAATCAACATGAATGAATATGAACTCAGATATTTAAATTTGATTTCAGATTTAAAAATTATTTATAAGAAAATTAATGCAGTATATATATTTTTTTTAAATGAAAATAAATATATAAAGCAGATTCCCTTGCAGCAGAAAAAATTATCAGGTATAAGAACTCTTGTAGAAAGAGTAAGTAAAAAAAGCTTGAATTTTGATAAACTCAAACCCGGTGAAATTAAAGCTGAATTAAGTGATATAGAAATTCTTCTGAAAGATTCGAAAAAAATTCTATCCGAAATAGTCATTGAAATTGAAAAAATTATAGGGAAAAAAATTAAATTCCGGTCCGAGATGTAATTTTAATTAATTTTTTCTGTAAGATGAAACCCGGGCATTTCGATGCATTTTACGGCATTAAAATGCAGTCTATTTTCTTCAAATTCTGATAACAGTAAAACTCTCAGCGATTGTCAAATCACAGAAATTCCTGTTTCTGAGCAGCGGCTCTGACCCCTTATCTAAATGGACTTATTTTTTTTCTATTATTTATACTTTATACTGCCATTTTTTTTTAAAAATCCTCTTCAAACCGAAACATGTTCTAATTTGAAAAGACAAGTCCTCTATAAATATGATATTTAAGACCGAACAGACGGTTTTTAATTAACAAAAGTTATGGAGGAAGTATGAATTATACTGATTTAAAAAGAAAAAGTTTTTTTATAAGCTTTATTGGAATTTTCAGCCTTATAATTGCCCTTTCTTTCACAGGATGCGAACTGCAGACAACAGATGAAGTAATTACCCAGGCAAAAGGTTTTCAGATTACTTTGACTCAGGATGGGCTTGTTCCTACTCAGGAAATTCTTAATACAACTGCTGCAAAAACAGATTCTGCAATGATGAAAGCTGTTGTTGGCGGATCAGGAACTACTCAGCCGAATTCAACAAATGTTCCTGTTGAGTCAAATATGTCCGTTGCATTTGATGCTGATATCGATGTTTCAACACTGAATACAACCACTTTTAAAATAACGCGCGTTGATACAGGTGAAGTTCTGACTGGAACAATTTCCTATGCAAACCGCATTGCTGTTTTTATACCGGCAAAAATATTCGTGTTTGATACAGTTAAAAAATCCAAAATACGCAAAGGCCTGAAACAGGATACTTCATATACTGTTGCAATTGCTGCAGCAAGCATTAAAAGCACAAGCGGCGTTCCTCAAGGATCTGCTGATTATACACTTACATTTAAAACAATTGATATTGATTACGGATTTTATTTCCTCGGCCCGAATGGCGAATATCAGAAAGCTGTTCCAGGCGAATCAAATCCATATTATGATAAAACCAAACCGACTATTGTGTATTACCACGGCTGGCAGAACGGCTCAACAAAAAATGAAGACTTCGGAAATGACAATGCATTCTTTTTTAATTCATCAACAATCGGCTCATACAACACAATCGGCTCCTGGAGAAGCAAAGGCTACAATGTGTGTATAGCATACTGGGCTCAGTGGGCTGATGAAAGTGAAGTTAAAGACGCTCAGGCGAAACTGTGGCTTGCCAGCAATGGAAAAAAAGGAATGAGATATATGGTTCGCAGCGGCTCCTATCTTAATTATGCAGGAACTCAAAGCGTGAGTGATCTTCTATTTGAACAGTACTCTGCAATATTCACAGGTTCTACAAGCGGAATGCGTTTTATGGGCCATTCCCTCGGTAATCAGCTTGCAACTCTTATGGCTTATAAAATCAGCAAAGCAGTTGCTGCTGGAACTGTTTCTGCAAATCTAATGCCTAAACGCGTTACTTTACTTGATCCGTTCTGGGGAAAAAGTTCTGAAACCTACAGCGGCGGTGTTTATCCTGGAGCAAAATGCGTTACCTATATGAAAGAGATGTTATCTCGGGATGCCTTTGCACTTGAAGAGATCCGTACAAACAGCAATATCGGCAACTGGGTTGGAGACAGCAATACTGAAATGCGTAAACTTGCAGCTTACTATTGCCCATGGCCTTCATTCGGCGACGATACTGCCAAGCATTTATATGCATATAACTGGTATTCAATGTCAGTTGATAAGCTCGTATATGCTGATAAAGCTCCTGGCGTTTACGGTCTGGGTGCTGCAGCTAGCGATGATCAGATAAAAGCTACGATGAACTGGGATTTTGCTAAAAAAGCAGTAAAAACAACTCAGTATAAATATGAAATTAACTTAGGAAAGAGCACTGTTACTCCGGCTGATGATTCTTTTAAACAGTCTTCCGGCATATAGTAATACACTCTGATTAATATCTGAATTGATAAATCGTGCTCCCTGAAAAGGGGGCACGATTTTTTATAATAATATTATTTTTGTTTCTTTACATCCGGTTTTGTATTATATATAATCTTACATAAATAAAATTTATTGAATAATATACTTATACAGTTATGCTTGAAATGAAGGAAAATATTAAGCATCCTTTAGTTTAGGCAGTATTGTATGTTTATGCATCATGGGAGTATTAATGGAGCCGTTACAGATTATTCTGTTCTCACAATATTCGTTTGAACGTTTCGGTCTTGCTGCGTTAACTTTTGTAATTTTTATATACCTCGTTACCCGCGGCAGAACTGACCGCACTCACAGATTTCTCTGCTATTATTTTATCGTAGCTTTTCTCTATGAAGCCGGCCATTTAATGACTTATTCCATATATTCGCCTATCGGTGCATATGGATGGTTTTTAGCTGCTCTTGCGCCATTCGGTGTTCTGGCGCTTATTCAGTTTGCATATAGTTTTGCCATTGACCGGTATCGCCGTGAATCATTAATCGTATTGGCAGTGACATTGCTTATTTCTATAGCAGTTTACGGGGAATATGCATATAGCGCAATAAGAAACGGAATAAAATTTTCTGAAACAGGATACGCGCCGGATTATAACTCAAAGCTGATTCATATTACAGTATTATTATTTTATGCCTGGACTGCAGTGATTTTTGTGAGAAATGCTTGCTATGCTGAGCGGAATAACTCGGGCCGGAGCATGCTTGTCCGGTTTTTTTTTCCTGAAACAGATTCCGGCCGAACATCAAGGAATTTTGCATTACTTGTAATTCTTGATGTCTCTAAAGTACTTCTTATCTCAAGTTATGTTTTTTTCAGGGCGCTTCCATATGTAACAGTAATTTCATCAGTCAATGCTCTGTTTTTAATTGTATACGCTTTGTATGCAGTAGTTTATGTGAGGAGTGATTTTCAGCGTCTTTCTGCGCGATTTAAAATTATCGGGTCTGTATTCATCTTCAATATTCTGATATTTTCCACAATGGGATATGTAGCTCTCTCTCAATTCGAAAGTTCATATGATGACAAATGTTCTGTTGAGCTCCGTTACCTTGCAAATGGAATCCGGTCCCGGGATTTTACATCAGTTCCGGATGAAGTTGATTATATTGTAAAATTTAATGGGACATCATACAGCTGGCTATTTACAAGAAATAAAGAATTTATAAAACCGCAGACAATGGAGCTGAATGATTTTACGCCCGGACGGTGGCGGTTAAGCAATTCCGGTCAGAAAATAAATCCGGATGCAGCGCAGACAATGAAACGGTATCTTGTTCAGATAAATAATGTTAATTATAATCAGTATATCATCAGTCTTGACGGCAACAGATATGGTGTCGGATACGATTATTATTTATACCGTAAAACTGCAAATTCCACTGCATTAATTCTAATACTGATAGCAGTTATTTCTTCAATAGTAATACTGCTTGCTGTGCCGTATCTGATTTCATTTGTCAAACTATTCTCTTCCAATGATGGCGAAAAGACCATAACATTTTCTTCAGGAAAAAATTCATCTGCCGGAAACGATGAAAAGTACTCTGTAACTACAGATACATATCAGAAAATTAAAAAAGCTGAAGAGTACATTAATGAAAATTATATGTACGATATATCGCGGGAAGGTGCAGCAGAGGCTGCAGGTATGAGTCCCGGACGTTTCGGCAGGGCCTTTCTTACTGCTACCGGGAAAAAATTCAGCGGATATATCAATGATGTCCGGATAGAAAAAGCCAAGGTGCTGCTTGAGGGAGATAAGTCGATAATTGAAATTGCGTATTCTGTAGGATTCGAAAGCCTAAGTACTTTCAGCAGAGCGTTCGACAAAAACTGCAGGATGACTCCATCAGCATTCCGCGACCTGCATCAGAAAAAATAAATATCTGAATAAATCAATCCTGTCTTTTGAAATTTTTTATCAGAAAATCGTAAACCTTCTCGAAAACATGTTCCGATCCCGGTCCCCGTATGATACAGTGCCTGTCGGATTGAATTTCAATAATTTCCCTGCTGTTGCACTTAAGTCCGTCAAAAATTTTAGCAGCGCTTTCTCTTTTAACAACAGGATCATTTGAGCCCTGTATTATGAGGACTGGAGCTGTAATTCTTTTTATATTCAGCTCCACTATTTTCATCAGCTTTTTGAGCTCATTAATGCCGCTGATCGGATTTCGGATATAGTTTATTGCAGGGTTTTCCGGATGATTCGGTACAAATTCAAACTGGCCTTTTTTAATATTGAGCTTATTCAGCATTTTGTTCCATAAGTTGACTGCAGGAGATGCAGCAGCTGCAATGTTATGAAGCATCAGCGGAGCGTTGATGGATATGACGCTGCTGAACCTGTTTTCCTTGTTTGCTGCCTGGAAAAGCGCAATGCCTGAACCTGTAGAAAAACCTACGATTGCAATTTTTTTATAACTGTTTTTCATTATAACATAAGCCCTGTTAACTGCATCATACCAGTCTTCCCAGGTCCGTGATGCAAGATCATCAGGGCTTGTGCCGTGCCCGCTCATTCTTGCGCAATAGACTGCCAGGCCTTTTTTGAAAAGATATTCCGCCATTGGTCTGACTTCCTCAGGCGCTGCCATGTAGCCGTGAACAAGTATTACCCCCATATCCCCCATAATGCCTAATTTCGGCCAGAAGTGCTTCAGCAAAAACGGCCGGCCTATACTTCTGTCTTTTGATTCTTTGGGATTGTAAAATTGAGAATAATCTTTTTCAAACTGAACCTGCTCCTTGGCTGTAAAATCTTTCCTGAGTCTTCGCCTGATAATAAAAGGCGGTGTAAACATGATCCTGTTAAGTATACGAACGGCTTCTTTCTGGGGTTCAATTTCGTTTTTACAGACTTCTATAATATTATCTTTTCTGATACTGTGAAAATTATACGGAACATTAAATCTTTTTTTATTAATAATAATATTTTTTTTATCAACAGTAATTAAATCATCAGATACTCCTGCTTTAATAAAATCCCTGTATTTAGCAAGATAATCATCTGTTACAAGAAACTTCTGCTTGCGGGAAAGAGCTGTATGCTGATTTACAAGTTTCAGGTTCTGGATTTCCTTAATTGCATAATATGTCCTGGCTCTGAGATCCGAGTCCGACATTTTTGCTTTCGGATACATTGCTGTTATGTATGAAAATATATGATCATGATTAATAGTAGTTAACCCGTAAATCGAGTCCATATATTTCTTCATTATATCAACGCTGATTTTATTTATCTGAATATTTTCAGCAAAAATTTCCTCCTCGAGATATGTAATGGAGTCATTTGCTTTTGTCATTATACCGGAATCATTTTTTAAATATACATCAGAAAATATAGGGCTTCCGAAATTTAAATCAATATCCGTATCATTGAAAAGAATTGAGCCTTCAACCTCAAGTTCCTCCTCCATGCGTGCCGGAATTTTTTTCATGAGTTTTCCGGCAAGTTTTGTAAGAGCATTCATCCTTGCTCTCATGGGGTAATAGGTTATGTTTACAGGAACTATAGCACCGGTTGTTTGAGATGACAGAATTATTTCTTTATCTGTCATATCGAAATATTTTTTTATCTGATCAAGGGCCTGAACATTGCCGTCTCTCAGGAATTTTTTTATTTTTTCCCTGTAGAATTCGGCACGCAGAGCCAATCTGGCTGCACCTGTGTGAGGAGGCCTTACAACACCTGAATTATATATCAGATATTTCCCTTTCTCAATAATCTTCTTGTCTTTTATCATCTGGCCTTCAGGAAAAATTACAGCTGCCATCTCACCTGTTAAAAGGGTTCTGATGAAAATTTTATCCCTGTTCGGATCTCTTGTTGAGATTGCGCCTAACTTATTCATGAAATTCCCGAAGCTTCCGCCGAAAAATGAATAATGTGCAAGGGAATAAGTATTTTTTCCTGTATATTTTTTAATAATATAAGGCATGAGAACAGTTTCAATTCTAGTAAAATGATTTACTACGAACAGCACCGGCCCCTTTGGAATTAAACCTGTGTTATGAGCACGGATATCTGCATTGGAGGCTCCGAATATAGCTTTAAGAGTCAGGTTTATTGTATTTAAAAGAGACTTGGAGATGTTCAAAATAAACTCCTTAGTGATAGATGCTTTTTTTCCTGAAATAAAAGATTCTGAAATCTTTCCCGGTTTTCATGGAATTTTATACTAATGTAATTCAATCTAAGATTATTATCGGGATAAATCATTGAATTATTTTCAAGTAAAATATTTATGCTGAAAGAAATATAGCGGATGCCTTTTTCAGAATAAATAATTCTTGATTCTTTATTAATTATTGATAGAAATGTACATATTAAAAGATTTTGATGAAAAAAAATCTGATTGTACACTTCCTGCTAAATTGTTTTTTATGGTCCATATTAGATTTGATGATTCTCATCAAAGGGATGAGTTATGGCTGATAATGTTTTAACTAAAATAAATTTTTCAGACGGACGCCTGTTTATAATGGATTTTTTTCCTGGAGCGGAATTATCCACAATTAATCTTTCGGCTGAACTTCATAAAAACAGAATTAAATCCGTTTTTATTATATCCTCAGCTCCTGTTGAGGCATCAAGCTATATCGGGCTGATAAATTTTTTTAAAACTTCCTCTGTTTCTGTGAAATCACATCACGTGCCCTTTTCTTATCCGGAAAACTCTTCTACTGTTTTAAATACAATTACTGAATTTAGAAATTCAGACGGACCTTCCCTGATTGTTTCATATGGAAACAGCTACGCGCGGACATTTGCAGCTGCACTTATAAGGCCATTCGCGCTCTCTCTGGATGAAGCACTTAAATCTGTTTCAGCTAAAACTTCAGGTTTTGATAAGAATGAAGATGTAAATATTGATAACAGATTTCTGAATGATTATTACAAAATAGATGAAGAATTTGAGCCATATCTTGAACTGATAGATGAGCAGGCGGATGAAAAACCCGAAACCGGAATACCGGAGAATCAGCCGGCAGCAGCAGAAAATGTAATTAAAAAAGACACAGGCAAAGATGATATAAAAGCAGCTCCGGAAATTAAAGCACCAGCTGAAAAAACTTCTGTAGCGGATATAAAAAAAGAAGATAAAGCAAAAGATAAAAAAACTGAAAGTAAAAAAGCAGATTCTGCTTCTATTCATGGAAAAACTTCTGAAGCGGATTTTAAAAAAGAAAGTACTGGAAAAGAAGAAAGAAAGTATGAAAGAAGGACAGTGCGCAGGGATGCTCCATTCTATAATTCATTAAAGTTCAAGCTCATATCAATTATCTCTGTAATTATTATCATATCATTAAGCGGCATGATATTTCTTGCATCATATTATTTCCGGAAAGATAATTTAATCCGAATTGAAGAGAATAACCTTAAGCTTTCTGAAATTACAGCTTCAAGGGTATTTTCTGAAATTGATAAATCTAGAATAATCGCTCTGACAATGCTCGATGAAATAGATTCTAAATCAGCTGAAGCATCAATGATTGATTTTACAAGAACTGACGTGCTTTTTGCAGGGATAATCAATGAAATAAACAGTGTAAAATTTCTGAAAAAAACATATAATACCCAGATCCTTTCAAAATATCAGATTCAGCCTGAAAGTCTTGATGCTGTTTCGGAATCTTCAGGCGATGTTTTTAAAAGGGCTTTTGCAGGTGAAACAATTATTCATAATGTTTCCCAGTCTCTTGATTTTCCTGTTCTTGCGCTGATTCTACCATATAAAAAAAATGAAGCAAAACAGACAGCATCAATTATGGTGAGCTATATCAAGCTCGATGCTCTTTTGAAGTCATTTGAATCCAGGGGAACAATAATATTTTTCATGGTAAATTCAAGGGGAGACGTAATCGCGCATCCTGATCCGAAGGTGGTTCTTTCCGGCGCAAATTATTCCAAATTATCCATTGTTGAAAGCATGTTTAAAAGCAAAACAGATAACGGCAATGTGAGATACAAAAATGACAGCGGCATTGTTTATCTCGGATCATTTAAAAAAATCGAATTCGGAGGCAGCGGTGTCATTGCAGCGGTAGAAGAGGAGAAGGTGCTGGAGGAGGTTAACAGTCTTCAGCGGAGAAATATATATCTTCTTGTTATAGTTCTTGCGTCAGCCATACTTATTGTTTTCTTTTACAGCAGAAGCATAACAGGTCCGCTTGTGAGGCTCGTAGGTGCGACCCGTGAAATTATCCAGGGAAATTTTCATGTTAACATAAAGAACTCATCTAAAGATGAAATAGGAAATCTTACTGATTCATTTATTCAGATGGGACGAGGCCTTGAAGAACGGGAAAAAATAAAAGACGCGTTCGGGAAATTTGTAAACAAGGATCTTGCAGAGCAGGTTATGAAGGGCACGATCAAGCTCGGGGGTGAACGAAAAGAGGTTGCAGTATTCTTTTCCGATATCAGGTCATTTACTGCGATTTCTGAAAAACTTGAACCTGAAGAAGTGGTTGAATTTTTAAATCAGTACATGACCCGAATGGTAAAATGCGTGAATGATACCAAGGGCGTTGTGGATAAATATATAGGTGATGCTATCATGGCAGTCTGGGGAGCGCCTGTATCAACAGGCAATGATACTGAAAACGCAATCAACGGAGCTCTCATGATGAGGGCAACCCTTGCCGAATTTAATACAGGGCGGGGCGGTGATAAGCATCCGGTAATAAGGATCGGGTGCGGAATAAATACAGGGCCTGTGCTTGCAGGCCAGATCGGATCTGATGAAAGAATGGAGTATACTGTAATCGGCGATACTGTAAATCTCGCATCTAGAATTGAATCATTAAACAAGCCGTTCGGCACGGATATACTCATCAGCGAGGATGCCTATGCCAAGGTTAAGGATATTTTTGCAGTAGAGAAAATGCAGTCGATCAAGGTCAAGGGAAAGAGTGAGGCGCAGAATGTCTACGCTGTAATCGGCAGACGAGACGATAATGCAAGACCGAAAAGCCTGTCTGAAGTAAGAATCGGTATCGGACTTGATCCAAAAAAATTTGATGAGTCTTCTATAAAAGGCGTAACCTTCGAAGATGAAGAAGTGAAGTATGAGATTATCGAGAAATGAAACTGTTTTTGTAGGATTCGGGGTTTCTGTCATAATTGCTTTTTCATATCTTTTCTATTATGATATAACAAGAAAAATTTCAGGCAGCGGCGAGCAGATAGGAACAATCACGTTCAAAAGAAAAAATGCGCAGAGGAAATATTCCTCGCGGGTTGTGTGGGAGGACGTGGCCCAGAATATGCCTGTCTACAACAACGACTCTCTCCGCACATCGGACCTTTCAGAAGCTGTAATAAAACTCAATGACGGTACCGAGATCCGGATGGACGAAAGCAGCATGATCCTTCTCTCGTATGCAAAGGAAGGACTTGAAATAGATTTCGCCCAGGGGTCTATCAAGGCAGACCGCGGAAGTGTTA
Organism: uncultured Leptospirales bacterium; assembly: GCA_964392365.1. Lineage (GTDB taxonomy): Bacteria > Spirochaetota > UBA4802 > UBA4802 > UBA5550 > CAYMPH01. Next base: position 52,672 of record CAYMPH010000005.1, on the reverse strand, counting down.
ATGATGCTGGCCTTAAAAATATCAATATTAAATCCGGAGACACAAAAGTTTCACTCGGCAAAAGCGATGTAAGCATGAGCCGCGACACCGGACGGGACCTGAGCCTTACTGTTAATAAAGGAACTGCGCGAGTAAGAATTGCCGGTGATAAAGAAGAGACTATCAATGAAAATCAGAAGGTGATAGCATCGCTTGATGATATGCGTGTATTTGACATTAAAATCAGGCTGTTGACGCCTGCGAACAATAAAAATTTTGTTACACCTTCTCCTGAAACCAGGGTAGAATATTCGTGGGTGCCTGTTCCGAAGAATTATGAATTATTTCTTGAGACATCGCCTTCTAATTCTTTTTCAGAAATTACCTTAAAGAAAAAGCCGAAGGATAATGCGGATTTTCTTTCTATGAAAAAAGGAATTTACTACTGGCGGATTAAGGCTGTTGACTTATACACAAAAAAAATTGAATACAGCGAAGTCAGAAGATTTTCCATTATAACAGATGAAGAGATAAATCAGATTTCTCCTGCAAAGGATGAATCAATAAATTACAGGGAAAAGCTGCCGTCTGTAAATTTTATCTGGAGCACGAGCGATATTGCTTCGTCTTATAATCTGAAGATTTATAAAGATCCGGAGAAAAAGAATTTATTGAGAACAGTTCAGACACAAAGCGCGTCAGCTGTTATTGACGAAATGCAGCCCGGTGCTTATTACTGGCAGGTTGAAAAGGAAAGCTCTATCGAGGGAGCCGGGAATCTTCTGCCCGGTAAAATATCAAAATTCAATGTTGTGCTGTCTGCAAAGGTCAGCGGACCTGATCTTATGTATCCGCCGGATAAAAAAGTTTTCAATACCCAGACAATAAAGAAAAATCCTCTGACTTTTTCATGGAAGGTTAACCGGGAAATTGCAAAATACAGGCTGTATGTTTCATCTGACATGAATTTTAAAAATGCGTCTGAAACACAGGAAACTGAAAATAATTATGTTAAGTATAACAGGGATTTTAAAACAGGGAAATATTACTGGAGAAGTGCAGGCGTGCTGAAAAACGGAGAGCTCACTGAATATTCAGCTGTCAGATCTTTTGATGTTATAGATTTTCAGAAAATTGATCTGGCTCTTCCGGCTAATGGAGCAAATATAATATCAAATAATTCAGGAGAATCGATTCCGGTCGATTTCTCCTGGAGAAAAGGCGATGTGGAAGGTAACTTTATTCTTGAGCTTTCGGCCAATGAAAATTTTTCTTCAATTTATAAAAATATTCCCGGCAGGGATTTTGCCAGATCGATTGAAGTAAACCCCGGAAAATATTTCTGGAGAGTGCGTCTTGAAAATGAAACTGGCGAGGAAACGGCAAAAAGCCCTGTTTTTTCATTTAGTGCATATTCAGGGCTGACACTTCCGGTTGCAGAAGCGCCGATCAACGGAGCTGTTGTTGATATAATGGATGTAGATGCATTGATGTTCAGATGGAACGGTGTAAAAGACGCGAACCTTTACAGGATAGGGCTTTATATGATTAAAGGCGGAAGAGCGGTGAATGTTGTTCAGAAGGAAACCCTTTACACAGGGCTTGGAATGAGAGAGCTTAATAAACTCGATGCAGGAAATTTTTTCTGGACTCTGCAGGCATTTGAAACTGATCCGGCAGGGAAGAAAATTCTTCGCAAGAGCCCTGAAGCAAGGTTCAATTTTAATATTAAAATCCGTCAGCTTGAAAAGCCGAAGATTAAAAATAAAAAAGTTCTGATAATCGGGGAATAGCAGATTTTGAACTTTAATAAAATATACAAACTGTTTGTATACTCAGTAACGGCTTTGATCCTGATATTAATATCAGCCGATTTAAATTTTTTATCAGCAGCAGAAAAAAAACTGAAAATAGAATGGGACAGCATAGCCGGAGCAACAGGATATACTGTTGAGATAAAAAACAGTCTTGATATCACAGTTGTTGATAAAAAAACTACAGATCCTATGATTGAATTTTCTGTTCTTCCGGGAAAATACAAAATGAGAATCGGCTCTATAAATAAATTCGACAAGGTGAGTTCGTGGTCGGACTGGGATGAAATTACTGTAGAGTATTCAAGCGAACATAATAAAAAAATAGATCCCTGCTCGCCATATCCTGCTTTCAGGCTTTCTGCAGGGTGGATACTTACGCAGCCGCTGCAGCCGTGGGACACCCTTCTCGATTTTTCATTATCCGGGGCGCAGATTAATTTAGGCTTTTTCTACGCGAACGGTTTCTGGAGGCATTTCGGTTTGGAATTTGACGTATCGTACCAGTATATGTCCGGGAAAAATTTTGTAACAACTAAAATGAATAATATTTTAATCGGAGGGAATATTTTTCTCAGAACTGATTTCACTATACCGGTTAATCTCATTATTAGAGGCGGAGGCGGTATAGCTCTTTCCAATCTTGAATATAAAAATGTTTTTACAGGGCTTCAGGATACTTTCTGGAATTACTCGCCGTATTATAAAATAGGCGCTGCGCTTGAATTTAAACTTTATAAAAATCTTTTTATTGAAACCGGGCTTGATTACACGGAAATTATTTATGGAGCAGATTTCGGAACCGGAAACATAAGATCATTCCAGTATTTTGTTAAAGCTGGTTATGAATTCGATGTAGGTCGGGACAGATTCTCGCCTGAGGTTATGAAATGCGAATCAGGTACTATTGTTAAGCTTTCAATTGGTTTACCTTTTGTGCAGTCGTTCCCTTTATGGGAAAATGTTTACCCCGGATCGTTTCTCGGAGCTGCAGTTAATTTCGCCATGTACGGCAAACACGGATTTTTTAAATTTGTGGGTTTTGAAATTGATTCGTCGTATTCGTATTTTATGTCGAAAACTCCGGAATATAATTTTAATCAGATTATAGTTGGCGGAAATATATTTTTCAGAAGCGCATTTAATTTTCCTCTTAATTTTATTGTGCGCGCAGGAGGCGGTATAGCATTCAGTATTCTGCATCAGCCTGCTGTTTTCGGCGGAGAAATTGTAGATCAGGTATCGTATGATCCTTACTGGAAGGCAGGGGTTTCGCTTGAATATGAATTTGTTAAGCCGCTGTTTTTTGAAGTTGGAGCTGAATTTGTGAATATTATTTATCTTGGGCAGCAGTATTACGGGATGAGATATTTTTTGATGTTCGGGGTTAAGTTGTAGTTCGGAAAAAGAACAATAGAACGCGGATGACGCGGATGATTATGATTTTCGCGGATATAGATAAGGATTGGGGTTTTATTTTAAAGATAGAGAAAAGGATAAAGAAATATTGAACACGGATGACACGGATGACACGGATTTTCACGGATAAGGATTTGAAAGGATTAAGGATTTTTTTTAAAAAGATAAAGAAAAAAGAAAAAGAAATAAAAGATTTAGGGGATGTGAGGATTTAATTGATGATGGAAAAATTAATCTTAATTAATCATAAAAAATCCGTGTCATCCGTGTTCTATTTCTTTTCTTTAGATTTATATCAATTTTCAATGAACTGGAGCTTTTTTTAATTATAAAAATTTATGAAAAATAGAAATTTATTTTTGGTCGTATAACAAAAAAGTAAGTATATTTATTATATGAAAACATTGCACTTTTTCGGGCTTTATGTATTATTGTTTTTTAAAATTATTCTTACAAGATAGAGATCAGATTAGAGAATTTAACCTGATTTTTAATTATATTAAGGACTAATATAGAACTATGTTTGCTAAAAAAATTGTTATTATAAATATATTTCTTGCTCTTGCAATGACTTTGTCATGCGGGAGGCTCAATCTGTGGTCCACGCTTGATCCTCAGCCTGCTGCAAAGACCTATAAATATTTTTTGTATTTTGGGAATAATGTCGGTGGTGCACCTGGTGATATTTACAGGTACGAAATCGATATGTCCACAGGCTCATTATCTACTGTAATTCCTTCAGGATTGGGCTTCCAAAACGGGTATCTTGCTGTATCTCCTTCTCAAAAGATTCTTTATTCTACAGCAGCGTTATTAAGCGGTGTATTCTCATATGTAGTAAATAGTCCTGATGGTTCACTTGATGTGCAGACCATTTGGATTGATGGTACATTTTCTCCAGATTATACAATTACAGTTCATCCAAACGGAAATTTTTTAATTGGAGCTTCTGCAGGAGGTGGCCAAATCTATAATGTTAAAATAATGCCAGATGGGACACTTTTTCCAGGTCCTACTCCGAACAGTATAGGCTCTCCAACAATTGATGGTATTACTGGTTTTGCAATAAAACCAACAGGGGATTTTATTTATGTTAGCAACCAGAATCCTCCAGGAAATCTTAATCAAATTTCTATCGACCAATTAACCGGGGCAATTGCCGTTCCAGCTAGTACTTCAACTACTCATACCCTTACGTCTATAGTTATTCATCCTACTTTACAATATCTTTATGTAGCATATACCACCGTACCGAGAATTATAGTCTATTCAATCAATGGATCAGGTGCACTTACCCCCACTGGAGCTACGGTACCGATTACACAAGATGGACCAACATCACTTGTTATTGATCCTACAGGAAATTTTTTATATTGTTTGTCATCATATTTTCCAGCTGAAATATCGGGATACAGAATCAATCAGTCTGTCGGATCTTTATCCGTTCTGGCAGGTTCTCCATATACGATACCAGATCGTCCTGGCATTACAGTCGATTCCTATATGACAATAGATCCAACCGGAAATTATTTGTATGTACCACTAAAAGTTACTGGCTTTGTTGATGGGTATTCAATAAATCACACTACAGGAGAACTTACTTATATTGGAAATCAGAGTTATCCTGGAGTTAATGCAGCTAATCCAGTTATAATAAAAGTTCAGCAGTAAAAAATCGGATAATAGAATATGGAAATTATTGCATAAATAAAAAATGAAAACAATATGAAAAAACTAATTATAATAATACTTCTCTCCACATTAACATCCTGTAATGGATATAATTTTTACGATCTTCTGTCAACTTTTGGAGATCCATCACCTCATCTTGCAAGGTCAATAAGATTTGATGATACGGATTATACTGCGAATGGTATAACCGGGATTTTAAGCTTCTCTCCAGCTTTAAACGAAAGCAATATAACAGAATATAGATTGTACTTGGGTGTTAATGCATCAACAAAACATCCTTCAGGTATGATTAGATCTTTCACGCCAAATGGGGGCATTCAGACAACTATTCCTGCTGATATTTTAAATTATAACATTACTGGTGCTACACATTTTCTTATATATTCTGTAAAAGGTACTGATGAGATGACAACGCCAGCAAGTTTGAAGATACAGGATCTTGTAGTGGAGCTGTTTAAAGATATTCGAGTAGGACCAAATCCATCAAATCCGACTGGTTTTACACTATTAGATGGTTTGCTTTATTTTGGTGCTGATGATGGTTCTGGTTCCGGATCTGAATTGTGGACAACAGATGGAATAGACAATACTGTTGCTCATACAAAAAAGGTTTTCCCCGGGATCACAATGTCTGGTGCATGGAATAATAAGTTAGTAAAATCAGGAAATTTGATTTTTTTCAGGGCCTCGCAAGGCGCCTTAGGGGAAGAATTATGGTATTTTGATTCTTCTCTTCCTGTTCCAGTTCCAGTATGTTTAGCTATTGATCCAGTTGGAACTGGGTCTAATCCTTCACAGCCAGTTGTTATTAATGGTAAATTATATTTCAGTGCAACTGAATCAGGAGATACTGAATTATTTGTATATGAGATTGCATCTGGGTATTCATTGGGTGTAAATCCAATGAAAATTAATCTTAATTCTGCTGGAAATTCGTTTCCATGGAATTTAACAATTTATAATGGAAAACTATACTTTTCTGCTTTTAATGTAGCGTATGGAATAACTTTATGGGAATTAAATCCTTCAAATCTTATTGTTGATAATTTAGGCTTATATGATACTGGTACTAATCCTAGAGCTATTGATCTGGATTCAGGATCAAGTTCAAATCCATCGTATCTGAAAGTTTTTAATAATAAGCTTTATTTCCAGGCATTGCAGGCTGCAAGCGGTATAGAATTATGGGTATTGGATTCATCAGCATTAAGTACAGGTCCATATGACTCTAATTCTAATCCGAAGTTAATCGATTTATATTCTGGACCAGGGAACTCCTCAGATCCAAAAGGTTTGACGGTATTTAATGACAAGCTTGTTTTTTCTGCAACTGATGGAATTCACGGAGTAGAGGCCTGGATCAGTGATGGAACGTTATCAGGTTCACATATGATCAGAGATCAGAATCTGGCAGGTGATTCATTACTTGGCTCACCATTTATTTTTAATAATAAAATTTACATGAGTTTAACAGCAAATCCAGCAAATGGAAATCAGCTTGGAATTTCAGATGGAACTTTTTCTGGAACAAAACAGGTTATAATAAATTCAGTTGGGGATTCATTTCCACAGTATTTTGCTTCTTTAAACGGTATGGTTTACTTTATAGCAGATAGAGGGGGCGGCGATGGATTTCAGGTTTGGAGAACTGATGGAACTACTACTTATCCGGATCAATTGACGATTAATTTATTAAATACCAACCCCGTAAATAAACCAAAAGAACTGACTGAATATAATGGGAAAATATATTTTAGCGGGACAAATTTTGGAGGAACTAATACTGAACTTTACGTTCTCTATTACAAATAATTTCCTTGCCATAACTTCTGCATATTTTTTTTACCTCAGTAAATTTTGTCTGAGGTAATCTCCTATGCATGTAATATTAAAAACAGCATTACTCTCTATAATTTTTTTCATCACCGGAAAAATTTGTCCTTCTGTTGATTTTTATCCGGGTTTAAAATTATTCTTGGGCAGTAAATTAAGTAAATTTGCTGATTAAATTATGTTTGCTCTGACCCCTCATACCATAAAATTCAATCTTTTCCTGTAAGATTCTTCATAATTCAGAAATTTGCTCACGCATTCCTCAAAATTATTCCCAAGTTTCCAGAAATATTCATGAAGTGTAATTTTAATCTGAGGTAGTGTGTTATTTCCTAAATACTGATTTATAAAACCTATTTCATTTTTTCTCGGATCGCGTGAAAGTCCTTTTCTTACCGGATTGTAAGCGATATACCATAATAGCCACAGTAAATATTCTTCAGGGTCGTCTGATTCTTCAATAATTGTTGATCCGAACCTTTCATTCCAGAAAGCTCCGGTTTCATTCATGGCAGTATTGTATTTCTCAGCAATCCTTGCTTTGATAAACTGCATTATAAGGGAAACAGTCTGCTTTCCACTTACAGTTTGAACTATAAGATGAATATGATTTGCGACTAATTCAGCTGCTATTAACTTGAAATCATATTTTTCCTGGCACATTTTTACTGATTCGACAAAATATTTCTTCCCGTATTTCCCCATCAGCTTGTTTTTCTTTCCATGGCATCTGGTGTAACAATGATGGGTGCATCCTTGAGCTGTATTCCTTAGTTTTCTTGGCATGGTATCTCCTGTTGTTTATATATTAATACGAACGAGAGGAGAAAAATTAAGAAATAATTGAGGGGTCAGAGCAAATTTTATAAAAAAAATGCTCTGACCCCTATACCTACTCAATTTGCTCTGACCCCCTAATTTAAAATCAATACTGTTCATTCTCAACTGCAAATAATTTCCTTGCCATAACCTCTGCATATTTTTTTATTACCATAGTAAATTTTTCTCTGAGGTAAACTTCCATGCCTGTAATATTAAAAACAGCAATACTTCTTACTTTATCGAATGTGTTCATGACATTCGCGTGGTATTCGCATCTGAAAAATCTCAGCGGGAAAAAATGGTATATCGCAGCATTCGTAAGCTGGGGCATCGCCCTGTTTGAATATCTTCTGCAAGTCCCTGCAAACAGGATCGGGTATGCTGAACTTTCACTTGGCCAGCTGAAAATAATGCAGGAGGTTATAACTCTTTCTGTATTTGTGCCGTTTGCTTTGTTTTATATGCAGGAACCTTTCAAATTGAATTATCTCTGGGCGGGATTATGTTTACTCGGTGCAGTGTATTTTATTTTTAAAGGGTAGAAAAAATTATAGAACACGGATTACACGGATTTTCACGGATAAGGATTTTTAAAAGGAATAGGGATTTTTTTATAGAGAGAAAAGGTAAAGAAAAAAGAATAATAGAACGCGGATGACGCAGATGATTATGATTTTCGCGGATTTTAAAGTATTAAAAGATTATTTTCAAAAAGATAAAAACAATAAAAAGAATAAGATTATTGCAAATATTGAAATTTTAGGGATGAAGAATTAATAATCATAAAAAATCCGCGTTATCCGTGTCATCCGTGTTCTATCTCTTTTATTTTGAAATAGGTCAATTCTGGTTAATACAGAACTTTTATTGTAAAATAATAATTGACATTACATCATCCGGATAATTTGATTTTGTTATGGGAATTGATAAAAGAATTAAATACTGGATTGATTTAGCTTTAGATGATCTTGATTCAGCAGAAATCATGCTGAAGAAAAAGAAATATCTGCAATGCGGTTTTTACTGTCATCAGACTATTGAAAAATCTTTAAAAGCATATTATTGGTATAATTGTAAAATTGAACCCCCTTTTACTCATAATCTTCTTAAATTAGCTAATGAATGTAAATTTAAGAATGATATGTCGTCCGATATGAAAAATCATATAGATCTGCTGATGCCCTTGAACATTGAAGCACGATATCCGGATGAAAAAAAAGATTTAATGAGAACTCTAGATAAAAAAAGAACTGAGAGCATTTATTTTAAAACCGAGGAGCTTATGTTTTGGATACACAAACAAGTCAAAAAATAGAAAAATATGCAAGTCTGGTCAAGCAGACTATGCCTGAAAGCAAAATTGTTCTTTTTGGATCTTATGCCAGAGGTACAGAAAAAAAGGATAGTGATATTGACATAGCTGTTGTTGTTGATGAATTAAATGGAGATTTTCTGGCTGCAAGCGCAAAACTTTTTTCTCTCACGAGAGAAGTTGATACGAACATTGAGCCAAAATTGATTGTGAAGAAAAACAATGATAGCGGATTTCTGGAAAGTATATTAAAATACGGAAAAGTTATTATGTGATATTTCTATTTCTTTTTTATGCAGATCGCAGTAATATCATCCTCCTGCACTGCATAGTCAGTAAATTCATAAACGCTGCTTATAGCCAAATGAATAATCTCTTTCGGATGACTGCTCATGTTTTCAGTGAAAATTTCTTCAAGCTTTTCCTCTCCGAAAAAACACTCCTTGTCATCTGTATTGAAATTGCGTGATTCAGTAATGCCGTCAGTATACAGCAGCATTGAGTCGCCGCTTTTCATTTCAATGATGCTGTCAGTGTATGTATTATCTTCATATATTCCAATAAGAGGCCCGGTCTGGGAAAGTTTCAGCGACTGTCTGTTGTTCGATATTAAAGCAGGAGGATGCCCGGCATTCATATATGTAACAGTTCCGGTCTGAATATCTATCTGAATAATTATTGCTGTGGCATAGTAGAAAAGCCCTTTCAGCTCTTTTGCAATATAATCATTAACGAGCTTGGCAATCTGCGACGGCATACGCAGTTTATTCGACGTGTTTCTAATGTGAGTCCGGAGTTCATTGCCCACATAGGCAGAAGCCATACCGTGCCCTGAAACATCGCAAAGAACAATCTGGTAGATATTATCATCAACAAAAAATGCATCAAAGAAATCCCCTGATATTTCCTGAGCAGGGAGAAACGCGAAATCAATATCAAAACCATCTACCTCGCTGAAATCAGGGAGCATGGAAACCTGAATTTTTCTTATCTTTGTAATTTCGCGTTTGTAATCATTATTATTTTTTTCGAGAATATCTTCAAAAACTGATCTGTCTCTCAATATATCAAAAAAATCCGTGAATAAAAGAAGCAGCTCCATTTCCTGCGGGGTGAATTCTTTCTGTTTTTCCATTAGAATGTAGCCGTAAATTTTACTGTTTTGTGTTATTGCAGCGCAGCAGCAGCAGAGAATTATTTCTCCGGATTGAATTTTAAATTTATATACACTTTTATTTAAATTTTTCGAAAATTTTTCTTCAGATGAAAGCTGTTTGAAACTTTTTGATTTGAATAAATCGCTGTTTTTTTTATGTGAAATTTTTGTGTGAACTCCGTCTTCAGTCTGAATAAATTCAATATAATCCAGCTCAAGAATCTGCATAAGTATTTCCGAGGTATTAAAAATTTCCTCAATGCTTTTTCTCTCGCTGAAATTTTTGTGAACCATTCGTGAAAGCTTATAAAGCTTCAGGTTCAATGAGAGCTGAGTATCATATGCCAGGATGAGATTATTTTTAGCTTTATGTATTTTATTGAAAATTGCTATTTTAGATTTCAGCTCGGATGGAAAAAACGGCTTTCTGATAAAATCATCAGCACCTGCCTGATAGCAGTTATCAACTATTTCCTTTTCAGTTGATCCTGTCATAATGAATATTGCTGTATCTTTATTTTTTTTATCGCTGCGTAATCTTGAGCAGATATCAATGCCGTTGCCGTCCGGAAGGGTTAAATCTAGAATTACAATATTCGGTTCAAATAATTCATATAAGGAATTAAAATCTTCAATGGTTTCGCATATTTTCAGATTAAAGTCATCTGCGAGTGTTTTGCTGATTAAATGAATTACAGTAGCATCGTCTTCGAGCAGAATAATTTTTATTTTTTCTGTATCCATAATAAATCCCCCAAAATCCCGCTTAGACATTGCACAGTGCATCGTCTGGAGGGGGACTTGAATTTTTTAATTTAAAACTAAAAATTTTATAACACTAAGCCCCCCTCCGGGGGTGGGGGGCTCGATATTTATTTTTCATTTCCTCCCAGAAACCCGGCACGGATTAAAAAATATAATAAAGTTGCTATCGATGAAGCAGCAGCAACATAAGTCATTGCAGCAGCGCTCAGTACCTTGTTGACTCCATCAAGCTCTGATGAAGAAACAATTCCATATGAAGCAAGAAGTTCTTTTGCTCTTGATGAAGCGTTAAATTCAACAGGAAGAGTTATGAGCTGAAAAGCTACAACCACGCTGAATAGAACTATGCCGGCTTTAACAAGACCAAGCAGTCCGAGAAATAATCCTCCGAATATAATTATCCATGAAAGGTTTGATCCTATTGAAGCAACAGGAACCATCATGTTTCTGAGAACGAGCGGCTGATAAGCTTTGGAGTGCTGAATAGCGTGTCCTGTTTCATGAGCTGCTACGCCAATTGCAGATATTGAGCTGCTTTCGTAAACATCCGGCGAAAGTCGTATAACCTTAGCAGAAGGATCATAGTGATCCGAAAGAAAGCCTTTTGTTTCTATCACCTGAATATGCTGAAGGCCGTTTCTTGTGAGGATCTGTCTTGCAGTTTCTGCTCCTGTGAGCCCGGAATTTGACATCACAGTTGAATATTTTTTAAATGTGCTTTTTACCCTGAAAGAGGCAACAAGCGAGAAAGCCAGCACCGGCGCCATAATCATCCAGTATAAAGGATCTATTCCAAACATTTTGTTTTATCCTCCGATAAAAAAATATAGACGGAAATCCGCCTGATTATCTGTTAAACAATATCAATATATGTTACTATTCATTCTGATACAAATCAAAAAATATAAAATATACTAATTAATTTAAATTGTAAAACAGAGCATTTTTTAATTATTTTGTTTCAAAAATTAACAATAGAACACGGATGACACGGATTTTTTATGATTAATATTCCCTAATCTTTTAAATCTCCATATCCTCATAAATATTTTTTCTTTTTTCTTTATCTTTATAAAAAAGTCCTTAATCCTTTAAAATTCTTATCCGTGAAAATCCGTGTCATCCGCGTTCTATCTTTTAATCTTATGTCTGGTATATGTCTCATATCTCGCATCCCTATTTTTTTTACATCTGACAATAATATTTGACACGCTTTACAATTGTTTTTATATTTGATAAGTTGAGGTTTTAAATGAAAAAAAATATTCTAACTATATTTATAATAATGACCGGAATTATTTATGTTTCCGCACAGACTGATATTAAGCAGTCAAATCAGTCCTGGACAAATTACAGTACCGGACTATACTATAAAACATTAGCCGGGAACAATCCATCGGATCTTCAGAGCTTTGTCTATATCGATATTGCAATATCAAATTTCAATGAAGCACTGAAATCAGGCGAGTATTTAGACGGGATTTATATTCAGCTTTCAGAATGTTATTTTATGAAATATGATTATGCCAGATCGCTTGAATATGCTGAGAAAGCCCTTAAAATAAATCCTTCAAGCCTCAAACCATATAATAAAATTTACAATATTCATATGAAAAACAAGGACTACATTCTTGCTGCGCGCGTGCTGGAAGATTATATGGCTGCTCAGCCGGATGCGATTCACGTACAGTTTGTTCTTGCAGAACATTATTACAGAATTTTACAGGATAACATAAAAGCTGCCCAGGCATTTAAAAAGGTTTTAGATATTTATTCCAGAATTGCTGCAGAGGATTATTATGCAGAGTCAGCATATTATTTTCTGGGATATATTTACTATGCTTCACGAAAACCTTCGGAAGCAGTAAATTATTTTACCAAAGCGATTGAAATCAACAAAAGCAATATGGATTCTTTATTTATGCTCGTAGTAGTCAATATGGATTTATTTAATTTCAGCGAAGCTGAAAAGCATGCTTTAAATTATATGAAATTCAATGCATCAAATATCAGGGTGAAAGGTATTCTAGGCAGAATAAAATATATCAGGGGAGCTCCTGATGCTGTGTCATTTATCCGTGAAGCAAAAAATGACGGATCAGTTGATGGAATTTTAGCCAGAGGTCTTTACAGCGAATTAATGCAGAATGACGGGGAGGCTGAACGAATACTTAAAGCTGTAATTAAAACAGCACCGGATATGATTTCGCCGCGGATTGCAATGTCCAGAATTTATGAAAGAAGAGGTAATTTATCCTCAGCTTTTAACGAGCTTTTTACTGCAGGTGGAATTCTTTTTAACGGCAAGGCATATGATGACGCAAGATCTCTGTTTTTTCAGGCATCTAAAATAAAAAGCGATATACCGGAAGTGTTCTATTTTCTTGGAAGGGTTTACGAGGAAACAGGAAATATTTATCTTGCGATTCATTATTATAAAAAAGCTAATTCAATTAAAAATGATCTGGACCTTATGATACATATCGGTTATTTATATGGAGTAAAAAAAGATTACGCGAGTGCAGTAAATTATTTTGATAACGCTTCGAGCAGAGATCCGAAAAATTCTAAGCCGTATTTCTACAAAGGTCTTATAAATATCTGGAATGATGAATACAATATTGCCGAAGAAAATATTAAAAAGGCAATCGATCTTGAAAATACTTCCGAATCGTATTATTTCTATCTTGCAATAGTTCAGGAAAAGAAAAAGAAAATAGATGATGCTGTTGATTCGCTTGAGAAGGCAATTAAAGCCAATCCTTTAAGCGCAAGAGCATATAATTATCTGGGATATCTTTACGCGGATAAAAATATTAAGATTGATGAGTCATATACTCTTATAAAAAAAGCTCTTGAGCTGGAACCGGAAAACGGAGCATTCCTCGATTCTTTAGGCTGGGTCTATTTTAGAAAAGGCGAATTTAATATTGCACTTGAAAAGCTTCTTGAAGCTGAAAAAAAGCTTAAAAACGACGGTACTCCGGACCCTGTTGTGTACGATCATATAGGTGATACATACGAGAAGCTCGGCAAAATTGACAGCGCAGTGAATTTCTGGAAAGAGTCGCTGAAGATCGGTAAAAATTCCGATATCGAAAAGAAGATCAGAAAGTTCGGCGGAAATTCAAAATAAAATCAGGCAGGTAAAATATTTATGATTCGTTTGATATTGGTTTTTTCAGTGATTTTATTTTTATCCTGTTCCACTGCTGTTAAGAAAGATCAGAACGGAAAAGGTGTTTTAAAAAATGATACTAAAACTTCAGTAGATAAAATTTCCAGATACATTTCCATACTGAATGAAATAAATAAAAATTCGCCATCAACAATTTCATCGGATCTTGAGATAGACGGCGCTTTCGGTAAAAGAAAAATCAGAACTACAGGTAAATTATTATACAGCACCGAACCTCTGATGATGAATCTGAATCTTTTTGACTATATTTTTAAAAGTCCGCTGCTTGCAGTTCATCAGGAAGGTACTGCAATAAGAATTTATTCTCCAGCTGAAAAAAAAGTTTTTGCTGATAATGTAAAAACATTAATTTTTAAAAATTACATCGGCGCACCTATAGATTTTTCAATTTTATACAGCCTTCTATCCGGCAAATTCCCTTTAATCGATGATTATAAAATTAAAAGTTTCATTGAAGACTCCAGAGGGAATTATATTATACTTGAAAATAAAACACAGTATCAGACTGTTTCATTTGACGGGGATGTTCCTGATAAAATACTGGTAATGAATAAGGACACACAGGATAAATTTGAAGTCTATGTGAGTCCTGTAAAAAAGGAAAAATCTTCATATTATAAAAAAATAAAATTCGTAATGAACTCTGCAGCTATAAAACTTGATATAACATTTAATTATATAATATTAAATTCCCAGCTAAAGTTAAAAACAATTTCAGACATGAAAATTCCAAATGATGTTCCCGTGGTAAATGTAGGTCCTTGAGTCTATTCTGTCAGGAGTTGATTATGAAATTTAATTTTTCAATTTTAAAAAGGATTTCTATACGTGTTCCTCTGATAATTATGTCAATTCTGATTGTAGGGATCGGAATTACAATAGGGTATTATCTCAGAACACAGAACGCTACTATTCTTCTTTCAAAAGAAAATGAAATAAAGGAAGAAGCATCAATTGTTTATACAGCAATTAAAAACAACATGCTTGCAGGTGAAGCGCCGATTGCAGTTGAGCTTTTTAAAGATTTCTCCAGGTCAAACTTCGCTGCAGACATCAGACTTTACAGAACAGACGGCACGGGCGCATTTTCAGATAATAATACGGTTATATTTGTAAATGATTATATACAGGAAAACAGGTTTAAGGAAAAAAAAGATTTTAATCACCTTGAAAAAAACAGCGAACAGAATTTCAACCTTTCAGTAAAAAAAATTATCGATGTTTTCATAAGGGATATTGACTCAAGCGACAAAAGACTTATTGTATATAAACCTCTGATCAATCAGCCAAAGTGCTCATCCTGCCACGGACTTGACCATGTTGTCCGCGGCGTTATCCGCATATCAACTCCTGTAAATGAAGTCTACAGGATGACCACATTCAATATAATTCTTTCTATTCTTATCTATCTTGCAGTTGTACTGGTTTTAACTGCAGTGATTATTATTTTTTTAAGAAGAGTCGTTATATCGAGAATTCTTACCATAGGTAATGTTGTTGAAGGTGTAGGCAGCGGTGATTTCCGGACAAAATTAAAAATGAACTTTGAAGATGAAATCGGTTTGCTTGCAGAAAGAATTAATTTCATGATTGATGGGCTTAGGGAAAGATTCCAGCTTTCAAAATTTGTGTCTAAATCAACAATAGATCATGTGCATAGAGATGAGGAAATAAAACTCGGCGGTGAAAAGAAAATCATGACAGTTCTTTTTTCAGATATAAGAGGATTTACAAGCTATTCCGAAAGCAATCCTCCTGAGCTGGTAATGGAGCGTCTTAATATAATAATGCAGGCTCAGGCAGATATAGTTCTTGAGTACGGCGGAGATGTTGATAAATATGTAGGGGATGAAATGTTCGCTGTATTTGAAGGCGAGGATATGGTTATACGTGCTGTAAAAGCTGCTGAGGATATCAGGGCTGCTATAAAAAAAATGAATTCATCAGAGGCAAAACCTCTTAACCTTGGAATCGGAATAAACACCGGTGATATGATTTCAGGAAATATGGGATCACTTGACAGAATTGACAGAACAGTAATAGGCGATGCGGTTAATCTTGGAGCAAGACTCTGTTCCCGCGCAGGAGCCAATACAATTATAATATCCGAATATTCTTATGAATATATTAAGGATTCTGTAATTGTTAAAGAACATGAACCTATTCATGTGAAGGGAAAGGAAAAGCCTGTAAAAATTTATACTCTCAGGAAAACCAAATGAAAAAAATAATACTTTTATTTATTATAATTTCAATAACAATAATGACGTCCTGTTCAAGGGAAAATAAAGCAGAAGCTCTCTCTGTGCCTGATTATAAGAAATGGAAAAAACCTGTAAACCAGATAATTGACTATCCGGTTCCAGGTCATGGATCGGGGTTTAGATTAATTTATGCAAATGAAATTTCTTATACTGCATCTTTTTCAAAGGATAAGCAGGGTTTGAAAAAAATAGTTTATCCTGAAGGATCATATATTATTAAAGAAGCTTATCAAAATAGGAAGGATATCGGAAAAAAAGATCCAGTTGTTTACGGAATGTTAAAAAACAGTAAATCTTCACAATCTGTTTCCGGATGGATTTTTTATGTTAAAAAACCAAATGAATCACTGACTGTAATTAATTCAAAAATGTGTTCCGGGTGTCATGAAGCAGCAAATGAAAAACATCCTTATTTCGATGGAAACACGGATGATTCTTTCAGGGATTACTTATTTGCACCTGTTATAAAGAAGAAATAATTTTATTTCTTCTTTATCCGCATCTTGAAAAACCGCACGATCTGCATACTGAGCAGCCTGATTCAAATTCAAGCGGGCCATGGCAGTCAGGGCATACTCCTACCATTACAGTTTCATTTCCTTTTCCATTCGTTTCCGCTTTCGATCTGGCAGACTGAAAATCTTCTGCATTAATAATTGGATGCTCAAGGCCTGCATGTCTTTCAATAGCTTTTGCAATTGCATCAGCGCATGAATAAATCCTGCCGCCTTTTTCCCATGCCTGATTTGGACATCTTACTCCCTTCAGCTGTTTTACAATTTTATCCTTGTCAATGCCGCTTCTTAATGAAAGCGAGATAAGTCTGCTTACAGCTTCTGCCTGGCTTGCTGCGCAGCCGCCTGCTTTTCCCATTGTTGCAAATACTTCAAACAGGCCATGCTCGTCTTCATTAATTGTAACATAAAGAGCTCCGCATCCGGTTGCCATTTTTCTTGTTGCTCCCCATGTTATTTCATGTCTCGGACGTGGTGATGGATGCAGGTTATTCATAACTCCTTTATCCTGAGACTCTGCAATGGCTTTATCATTTTTATCAGATTTTATTTCTAGAACCTGGGAATCACGCGAACCGTCCCTGTAAACTGTTACACCCTTGCAGTCAAGATCATAGGCCATTGTGTAAACAGACTCAATATCTTTTTCAGATGCTTCGTTCGGAAAGTTTACTGTTTTGGAAACTGCATTATCCACATATTTCTGAAATGCAGCCTGTATTTTAATATGCCATTCCGGGGCAATATCGTGAGCTGTCATGAAAACATTTCTATATTTCTCCGGTACTTCTTCAACACCTGCAGCAGATCCGTGCGCTGCAATTTTTTCCATCATTTCTGGAGAATAGAATCCTTCTTTTTTAGCAGTTTCCTCAAAAAGAGGGTTTGTTTCAATCAGGACATTGTTATCCATTACATTTCTAACGTATGCAAGAGCAAATATAGGCTCTATGCCGCTTGAAGAATTTGCTATTATACTTATTGTGCCTGTCGGGGCAATAGTTGTAGTTGTTGCATTTCTGATAGGGGATTCTTTCAGTTCTGCATATGAAGATTGATCAAAATTTGGGAATGCTCCTCTTGTCACAGCAAGTTCTCTTGAAGCTTCTTTTGAGGCTGCCTGAATTGCCGACATTATACTGTGAGCTGTTTCAACAGCTTTTTCAGAATTGTAAGGTATTTCGAGACTGATCAGCAGATCTGCAAAGCCCATAACGCCAAGTCCGATTTTTCTGTTTGCTGTAGTGTTGATCTTTATCTCTTCCAGAGGATATTTATTCATGTCAATTACATTATCAAGAAAATGAACAGCCAGAGTTGTAATTTTTTTTAATAGATCAAAATCAATCTCTGATTTACCGTTTATTTTTTTTATTACTTTATTCAGATTTATTGAACCGAGATTACAGGATTCAAATGGAAGCAGAGGCTGTTCGCCGCAGGGATTTGTGCTTTCTATCTTTCCGATTTTCTTCAGCGGATTGTGATCATTGATTCTGTCAATAAAAACAATTCCAGGTTCTCCATTGGACCATGCTTTCTTAACAATCAGATTGAATATCTCCCTTGCAGAGATAGCGTCAGCATTTTCTCCGGTTCTCGGATTCTTCAGATAATAATTCTCATTATTTTTTACTGCTTTCATGAAGTCATCTGTAAGAGCAACAGAAATATTAAAATTTGTAAGAGACGTTTCGTCCTCTTTGGATTTTATAAAATCGAGAATGTCGGGATGTGTAATGTCGAGTATGGCCATGTTGGCTCCGCGTCTCGTGCCGCCCTGCTTGATAGTTTCAGTTGCCGAGTTGAAGATATTCATAAAGGAAACCGGACCGCTTGAAACGCCTGCAGTGCTTTTTACCATATCGTTTTTCGGTCTAAGTCTTGAAAATGAAAAACCAGTTCCGCCGCCGCTCTTGTGAATAAGCGCCATATTTTTAACAGCATCAAAAATTTTATCCATTGAATCTTCAATTGGAAGAACAAAGCATGCAGATAGCTGACCCAGCGGTCTGCCTGCATTCATTAATGTTGGAGTGTTTGGAAGAAAACGGAGATCAGCCATCATTTCATAAAAATCATCCGCAAGTTTATTTGTTTCTTCAACGCCTTTACCGTAACTAAAGTCTGCAGAGGCAACGAATCTGGCAACCCTGCTGAAGAGTTCTTCCGGTGTTTCAACAACAATGCCGCTGTCATTTTTTGCCAGATATCTTTTTTCAAAAACTATCAGCGAATTTTTTGATAAAGCCGGTTTGGCTTTAGAAGATATTTTTAAATTTTTCCACGATGGTTTTTCTGAAGAATTCATTTTTTCTTGTATCCTTTTACAATATCATAAAATTGATCAAACAGGTATGTTGAATCATGCGGCCCCGGGCTTGCTTCAGGGTGATGCTGAACTGAAATCATTGGAAGTTTTTTATGCTTTAATCCTTCAACTGTCCTGTCATTTAAATTCAAATATGTGATTTCAATATCTTTATTATTTTTTAACGAGTCTGTTTTAACAGCAAAGCCATGATTTTGTGATGTAATTTCAACACAGTTCTCAGTAATATTCTGCACGGGCTGATTTGCCCCTCTATGTCCGAATTTAAGTTTGTATGTCTCTCCGCCGTATCCAAGTCCCATTATCTGATGACCAAGGCATATGCCGAATGCCGGAATTTCTTTTTTAATAATATCCCGAACCAGTTCTTTTGCTCCTATAACTGCATCTGGATCACCAGGCCCGTTGGAAAGAAAAACGCAATCTTCTCCGTTTTTAATAATTTCTTCGAGAGAAGTTCTGCAGGGATAAACTGTTACAGCAAATCCGCTTTTATTCAATAGATGCAGAATATTTCTTTTTACTCCGTAGTCCACGACTGCGATTTTTATCATGCCGGAGTTATCCTCTCCGTATTTGTACGGCTCTTTGCATGATACACCCGAGGCAAGATCAAGGCCCGTCATTTTAGGGTGAGCTTTCAGCTTATCTATTGCATTTGTTTTGTTAAAAAATATACCGCCTGTGAGAGCGCCTTTATCTCTAATATGTCTTGTAAGTTTTCTTGTGTCAATTCCTTCAATTCCCGGAACTTCCCATTTTTTAAGATAATCCCCGAGTGATCCGGTTGCCCTGAAGTTTGAATATTTTTTACAGTATTCTTTTACGGCAAATCCGGCTGATTGAACTCTGTCGGATTCTACATCCTCTTCATTTATTCCGTAATTTCCAATCATCGGATAGGTCATTGTTATTATCTGTCCGCTATATGAAGGATCAGTGATTATTTCCTGATATCCGCTCATTGATGTGTTGAAAACCACCTCGCCAATGGCATCTCTTTCAAATCCAAAGCTTTTACCCTTGAATTCATTACCGTCCTCAAGTATCAGATAGGCTGTAGACATATTTACCCCGCATGAATTTGCTGGAAGGATCAGCCCTTTTTGTTATTTTAGAGGGCATACCATAAATATTTTATTATGTCGTTTTATGTCAATATTAATTACAGAAAATTTTTATAGAAATGCCGGTAATTGGATAAAGATATGGGGTCAGAGCCTGGTTTTAAAGAGCTGGAGGGGTCAGAGCCCTGAAAAGATGCTATTAATCAAAGAATTTGTTGCTGATTTTCAATTTATTTGGTAAAACTCTTCTGTTTTTAATCAGCTGGAGTGATTTCTGTTATAAAAAGGGTTCCATCTTTTAGTTTCTGGTAATGTATTATAACTTTCATATTATTTTTATCTTTAAAATCAGTAACAGTTTTGTTGGAAGCTTTAAATTTAATAACTCTTGAGGTATGTTTGATTAAAAATGAGGAATCCTGCGGGTTAACCTTTAAAATAATGCCTTCGGTTGAGTTTATTTCTGCAGTTTCAGATTTAACTGGAGTTTTTATCTGAGTGTAGGAATTAATAGAAGATAATAAAACAGAACAAATAAAAACAATTTTTATCTTCTTTAACATATTTTAATCCATATTACAATCAATTTTATCTATTTTATAATATTCACCCGTCATAATAGGCAGGTGAATATAAATAAATAAAATTAGCAGCCTTTTACTGTTTTGGTTTTTTTAGCTTTTTTGTCGTCTTTTTTTGCATCAGCTTTTTTCTCTGTTTTTTTGTCGTCTTTTTTTGGAGCTGGTTTTTCTGCATCAGCAGTAAATCCTGCAACTGTAAGTGCAAAAACAAGTGCTATAACTGAAGTTAGAATTTTTTTCATTTATGATTCTCCTGGATTTTTGATTATATTTTGTATTTTTTATCTTAAGTAAAAGACTTAAGAATAATTTGCAAGATTGATAAAAAGTATATCCTGCCGGATTATAAATTCAAACAGGATATACTTTATGAAATGCTTTTTAAATTACTTCTTTTCTTCTGCTTTTTTGTCAGCTTTTTTCTCTGCTTTTTTAGCTTTTTTGTCAGCTTTTTTCTCTACTTTTTTGTCAGCTTTTTTTGGAGCAGGTTTTTCTGCATCAGCAGTGAAGCCGGCAACTGTAAGAGCAAAAACAAGAGCGATAACTGAAGTTAGAATTTTTTTCATTTGGAAGTCTCCTAATTTTTTTTATCCGCATCAGCGGTTATACAGTATATAATGCAATTATCGTGCCAAATGGTCAATGATTTTTTATTTTTTTTATATTTTCAGGAAAAACAGGAAAAATTTACCATAATATGGGAAAAAATAATAAATATTTAAAAATTTGAAGATAATACTGAAATATTATTCAAAATTACATGCGAAAATAGGAGAAAAATGATAAGCAATATATGTTTTTTTGAAATTATTGGCATTTATACCAATAATTTGTTGGTAATTTTACCAATCTTCCTGTTTGAAATCAGCTCTTGAAATTTTATACTTCTTCAATATATCAGAAAAATTTTTTTTATCCATTCCGGACTCTTTCGCAGACAGGGTAATATTGCCATTATGTTTTATCAGCATATTCATTATATATTGTTTTTCAAAATCGCTGATTATTTTTTCTTTCGATTCTTTAAAAGAAGCGTTTTCATATTTTACAGATTGAACCGGCTGTTTATAATTTAATATATTCGAAATGTCATCTTTTCTGATAATTCCATTATCACAGATAGTTGCTGCTGATTCTATGCAGTTTTTCAGTTCGCGTACATTCCCCGGCCAGTCATAACCAAGAAGATGTGAAAAGCATTCGCGGTCCATTTCAATTTTTATTTCTGAGTCGGAATTGATTTCATTCATGAAGTTTTGAACAAGCAATGGAATGTCATCTTTTCTTTCCCTGAGGGGAGGCATATGTATCGCTATAACCTTAAGTCTATAGAAAAGATCCTCCCTGAATTTATCTTCTTTAATCATTGTTTCAAGATTTTTATTTGTGGCTGATATAAGTCTTACGTCAAGCTGTCTTGATTTTGTATCGCCAACCCTCCGTATTTCATGATCTTGTAAAAATCTGAGGAGCTTACCCTGTATGTCGATTTCTATATCGCCGATTTCATCAAGAAATACTGTGCCCATGTTTGCTTCTTCGAATAAACCGGGCTTGTCTGCACCTGCACCTGTAAATGCGCCTTTTTTATATCCGAAAAGCTCGCTTTCAAGAAGATCTTCCGGAATAAGACTGCATTGAACAGGAACGAACGGCATGCTTTTTCTGTCGCTCTGGTTATGGATGAATTTTGCTATAACTTCTTTTCCGGTTCCGCTTTCTCCGGTAATCAGAACGGTGAATTTTGAACGGGAAATCTTTTTTGCGAATTTGATAATGTCAAGCATACTTTTGCTTTTTCCAATTACGCTTCCGCCTTTAATTATATCATTTAGTTCATTTTTCAGGCGCTGGTTTTCGTCTATAAGGTTTTTGCGTTCAATAATTTTTGAAAGAGTCAGTTTGATTTCATCGCTTTGAAAAGGTTTTGAAATATAATCGAATGCTCCCATCTTTATTGCTTCCACAGCATTTTCAATGCTTCCGTATGCCGTTATCATTATAACATCCATTGAATTATTCAGCTTCAAAGCTTCAACAAGAAGTTCAGTTCCTTCCATTTCCGGCATTTTAACATCTATAATTGCAATGTCGAAATTTTCTTTTGCAAGCAGCTGAAGGGCTTTTTTGGGAGATGTCATGGATTTGGCGCTATAACCCATATCATTAACAATTGCTTTTAATAGCTTGCACATCCCGTCTTCATCATCAACTATCAGTACGCTGACATTTGGGTTATCCATTTTTTCCTCTTGGAATAGTTATTATGAAATTTGAAAAGCTGCCTGATTCGCTTTCAAGCGTCAGACGGCCGTTATGCTGTTCAACGATATCCCTGCAGATGGCAAGACCAAGACCAACTCCTTTAGGTTTTGAAGAATAAAAGGGGGTGAAAATTTTTTCCTGATTTTCAGGATTTATTCCTGTACCGCTATCTTTAAATGAGATTACCAGATTTTTATCATCAACATTAAGGCTGATGATAATTTTTCCGGAATTATTCATTGCATCGCAGGCATTCAGGATCAGATTGATAAACACCTGTCTCATCTGTACTGAGTCAATGTAAATCTTTACCGGCTCTTTGGGAAGTGAAATTGAAAATTTTACAAGTGAATATTTTTCCTGGTTTTCAAATGTTTTTACCGCCTGCTTGATCAGATTTTTAATTCCGGTCAGCTTGATATTCGGCTCCGGGGTTCTTGCAAAATTTAAAAGTCTTCCGAGCAGATTTTTACATCGTACGGCTTCCTGGTAGATATCTTCAACAGTTTCCCTGTCTTTTTTACTGAGAGATTCTCTTTTTATCATCATCTCGCTGAATCCGCAGATAATGCCGATTGGATTATTAAGCTCGTGTGATATTCCCGCAGCGATTTCGCCAATGGCTGCTTTTCTTTCAGAATGGATGAGCTTTTCCTGGTTTTCTTCAATCGTTTTTATCATCTTGCTGAAACGTTCCCTGAGGCCTTCTATTTCATTTTTATCAGAAGTTATATTCGCAACAGTACTGCTGTCTAATTCCATTTCCTTAATAGGATCAACTATGCTTTTTGTTATGATTAATGAAAAACCAATTCCCATAAGTATAAAGCATACTATAGTTATGTATCCGAATATTTTGCTTCTTTCAAGATACTGTTTCGCCTTTTCGCTTGATTCAGAAATGATTTTTTCGTTTTTTTTAATCAGGTTCTCGGAACCCTTGTAGAGCTCGTCATAATAACTGGTGGATTTGCTGTGCAGAACTTTTATAGCTTCTTTCTTCTTTCCTTTTTCCATCAGTTCTATTATTTCGTCGTGAAACTTAAGATATTGCTCAAAATCGAGAGAGATTGTTGATAGAATATTCAGCTCGTCATCCGATTTAGCTGCTTTGAAAGCCTTGTCGTACCAGTAGTCGAACTGGTCGGCATCTTTGCTGAAATCCTCTAGCCACTTCGTACTTCCTTCCAGGATATAATTTGCTTTCTGTCCTTTGAGCTTAAGCAGGGATATTTGTATATTGTATGCAGCTCTTATGCTCGAAACATTTTCCATCAGTATGCGGTTTTCTATCTGATAGAGTTTATTGATAGTGTATAAAAACATGATGAAAATAATAATTGTGGGTATGCTCATCACCTGGATGAGGACAATCATCCTGTGCCATATTTTTATTTTTCTGATAAACTGAAATTTCATTTAATTTTACTCAATCCAGATGATATTTGATTTTTTGATTCTCTGCTGACTGATCATTATCTTATATTTTGAATTTATTTTTGTTCCTTCCAGAAGCGTGTTTGTCAGATTAACGCGCGCAAGATTAGCTCCGCTCAGATCTGCTCCTGAAAGATCGGCATTTTTAAAATCAGCTTTTTCAAGATCTGTGTCTGTAAGATTTGCTGATCTTAATTCCGCGTTTGTCATATCAGCACCGAATAGATCAGCGCCATTCATGTCTGATCCGGTCAGGTCTGCAAAACTGAGGTCTGCGAATCTCATTTTTGCATTGCTGAAATTTGTTCCCCTTAAATTGGATTTTTTTAAAATAACTCCGTTTAAAACAGCGCCGTTAAAATTTGAACCGGTCATTTTTTCTCCGCTTAAATCAGCGCCGGATAGATCTGCCGCATAAATTTTTGATTTGTCCATGTCTGAATTTTTAAATTTTACATTTTTTAAATCAGTTCCGAAAAAAATAACTCCTCTTAAGTCTGAGTTTGTAAGATCCGCATTTTTTAATATTGCTCCGCTTAAGTCTGCGCCTGAAAGATTTGAGCCGTTTAAAACAGCTCCGGTGAGGTCTGCTCTTGAAAGATTTGCATTTGATAGATTAGTTCCGCTTAAATTTGATTCGGTAAGATCAGATCTGTATAGATTGGATTCAGTAAGGTCAGCCTTGCTGAAATCCGCTTTTTTGAAAGTGCCGAAGCTTATATTGGTTTTTGACAGCTTTGATTCCCTCAGGTTTGCGTTGTTAAAATCTGATTTGTGAAGATCCATGCCGGACAGATCAGCTTTGCTTAAATCAGCTCCATCCATATTTTTGATTCCTTTCTTTAATGCAGTAAGAATTTTTTCATCATAAGAAAAAGCAGCTGATGCTGTAATTACTATAATAAATAAGATAAAAGCTTTTTTGACCATGATCGACTCCTTTGTTTGATTTGTATATTATACCGTTATTTTATCAATAAGATGAAAAAAAATCACTGTAACTCATGATTTTAATTCCGGATTTTCTTGCTTTTTCAAGTTTAGAGCTTGATCCTTCCGGATCTTCACAGATCAGTATTTCCGTATCGGATGTTACACTGTCGCTGAATTCAAAACCGCGTATTTCAATGTCTGAAATCAGCTCCTTTCTTGATTTCGGACCTTTTCCAGTCATGCATACTTTGCCTTTGGATTCAGATGCTTTCGTATCCTCAATATCGAGAACTGAAATAAGATTTTTAAGAAATTCAATAT
Source organism: uncultured Leptospirales bacterium (assembly GCA_964392365.1). Classification (GTDB taxonomy): domain Bacteria; phylum Spirochaetota; class UBA4802; order UBA4802; family UBA5550; genus CAYMPH01. The sequence goes on along the minus strand of CAYMPH010000005.1, from coordinate 26,966 downwards.
TTTGAGAATGGCTTTTCCATTCAATAATATTTTTACCAATTACATACGAATCATCATTGAAATTGTAAAAATCATTTATTGTACTAATTCCGATTTTTTTTAAAGCTTTTTTCTGTACCAGAGGAATGCCCAGCCTGCTGATGAGTTCAATGGAATTTATTTTTTTTGAAGAATGAACTTCGTCTATGAAATTTTTAATTTTTTTATCCGCAAAGCCTGCCAGTTCAATAAAATCTTTTTCCGTAAGGTTATATAAATCTCTTATGGATCTGATTTTCTTTTCAGCATACAGTGTTCTTATTGTTGCTTCAGCTACATTTTCAATATTGGATTGCCTTACCCAGAATATGATCTGTTCAATAATCTGTTCGTCGCAGTTTTTATTATTGCATTTGAGATGCACGCCCTCTTCAGATAAAACAGATGAGCATCCCGGACACTTTTCAGGGATTAGATTCCTGTCGTAATCATTTTCATTTTTTGTATGAGCGCTTAAGTTTTCTTTTATAAACGGAATCACGTCATTCGCGCGAACAACCACTAGAGTATCGCCGCGGTTTAATTTCAGATTCAGTACATTCTGATAATTGTTTAATGTGGCCCGTTCAAGTTTTGCGCCTCCGATCAATACAGGTTCGAAAACTGCAACAGGAATAATGTTCCCCTGCCTGCTTATCTGCCACGCGATTTCCTTTAATGTAGTCTGCTTTGACTCTGACGGAGCCTTAAATGCGATTGCATAATGATGGTGGTGGCTTACTACCCATCTGTTGTCAATTTCATCAAAAAGATTTCCATTATCCGCTGATATGATTATTCCGTCAGTTTCGTATTCCCACTCCGATCTGTAGGTTTCGAGATAAGCATTGTAAAAACTTTCTATTTCTTCCGGAGTTGAAACTGTTTTATATTCAGCTGCGTTGAAGCCGGATCTGTTAAGCAGCTCAATTTTTTGTGACTCATAATACGCTCCGGAAAATTCTGAAATCTGATATGCTGCAAAGCGTACATATTTAAGATCATCTCTGCGCTCTTTCCTGTTTATCAGGCCAACGCATATATTTCTGAGCGGCCTGCTGTCGGGATTTTCAAATGAGGTGGTTTTAGGCAGATAGAGTTCACCGCGTATTTCAATTTCCTCATCTGTAAAATCTATCTTTTTTTTAATGTCTACGATATATTCAGCAATATGGGATATGTCCTGACCTGTGATTCCATCGCCTCTGCTTGCAGTGTAAATCAGTTTCCCTTTTTTATATCTGCATGCAGCTGAAAGACCGTCAATTTTCGGCTCGATAATAAATTTTTCTTTTTCAGATAGAGCAAGTCTTTTCATCCATTTTCTGATATCATCCATATCTTTTGCTTTGCCCATTGAGAGCATTGGAGAAGGGTGTACAATTTTTTTGCCGTCAGACGGTACAATGCCAACTGTATCAAAATAGGAGTTTTCAGGATCAAGCTCTTCAAGCCTTTTTTCGAGCGAATCGAATTCCTCATCAGTAATTACGGGTGAATCAGAATTGTAGTATGCATCCCGGGCGATTGTAAGCTTTTCTATAATATCCTGGATATTTTCCGTGTCTTTTTTCATGAAATCCTCTATGCTGATAAATGCTTTCTCACGAGAGAATGGATTTATTAAAATAAAATCAAGGATTAATTTTAATAAAATTTTTCTTCCCTTTACTTTTAAGAAGGTAATGGGGCAGGGTGATATGGGCAAAATTTCGCTTGTCAATAAAATATATCCTTTAAATCCTATTCAAAATTCTCTAATAAACTTTTTAAATGAGTTTGTAAATTTTCAACTTATGGAGTTTGCTCTGAAAAATAAAAATTTAATAATATGGTTTATCCTGATTCCAATTGCTGCTTTGTTTTTGTTTTCCTGCTCAAAAAAGGATGAAATTGAAATAACTTTAGGTCAGGATACTGAAACTAAAGCTGCTGAAATTTTTGATTCAATTATTGAAGCTGATGGGAATGCGGGATTTTTAATTTATGATATTAATGAAAAGAAAGTTGTCTCAAGCCGCAACAGGAAGGTCCCGTTTATTCCGGCATCTACAACCAAAGTGCCTGTAACAATTGCTGCATTAAAAGTTCTCGGACCTGATTACAGATTTAAAACTACTGTTGGAATTATTGGAGCTGTTAAAGATGGCGTTTTAACAGGAGACCTGTATTTAAAAGGCACAGGCGATCCTCTTCTTAATGCGGTGCATCTGATGTTAATGGCAGGCAGAATAAAATCTTACGGAATAAATAAAATTTCAGGCAATTTTTATTTCGATGAAACAGGACTTTTTTCCTCTAAAGTGATTGATTCAGGCATGCAGAATTATGAATCATACAACCAGGGTGTGAGCGCCTTATCCCTTGATATGAATTCTGTATATGCATGGTGGGAGAAAAATAAATCTGATAAAAGAACTTATGTGAATATTGTACCATCGCTGCCGATTTTTAAAGCGGAAATAATTGATAAAAAAAGAGATGAAGATGGCAGATTTGAATATATTCCTGGAAAAACCGTTGAAAAATGGATTATAACACAGGATGCAAGAAGCAGAGGAAGGGAAAGGCTTCCTGTAAAAAAACCGGGATTATACACAGCAATGATGCTCAAAAAATTCTGCGCAATGCAGGGACTTGAACTGCCTGAGCCATCGCCAAAGGCAGTACCGGGTAAAATTAAAGTAATTCAGGAACATTCCGGACTTTCAGTAATTGAAATTTCTGATATGATATTAACATACAGCAATAATCTGATGACTGAACTTCTGATGCTTGAAACTGCAAAAAAATTAACAGGGAAAGTCCTCAATTTTGAAAGCTCTGCTTCTGCTGTAACGGATTATTTAAAAATCCGAATGAAAAATTTAGACTGGAACGGATTTAAAATTGTAAACGGTTCCGGACTCACAAGCTTGAACAGAATCACGCCTGAACAGCTTGCAGCTTTTTTTATATATGCAGATGGAATAGACTTTAATGGAAGAAATTATTTTTCACTGCTGCCTGCGTCAGGGTGGGAGGGATCTCTGAGTAAAAGATTGTACGAAGATGATTCCGCATTCAGGGTGTGGGCTAAAACCGGTGCAGTTAATTATGCTGCATCTCTGGCTGGCTACATGTTTTCCAGGTCAGGTAGAAAATTTGTTTTTGTAATTATGGTAACAGATTTTTCAGAAAGAAAACTTTATGATTCATTTTCCAATATCGACAAGGAAGAAAGAGATGTTTCTCAGAAGGCTTACGCCTGGTCGGAAAAAAATAAGAACCTGATTGACAAAGTTGTATCTGAATGGATTAAGGCTTTATAGAAAAGAACCGTGGAGATGATATGCTTGCTAAAAGAATAATTCCATGCCTTGATGTCAGCAATGGACGCGTTGTCAAGGGTGTAAATTTTGTAAATCTCGTTGATGCGGGTGATCCGGTTGAGAACGGATTATTTTACGACAGCGAAGGTGCGGATGAACTTGTTTTTCTGGATATAACAGCATCTTCAGATAAAAGAAATATAATTCTCGATATGGTTAAACGTGTTGCAGAAACAGTTCACATCCCATTTACAGTTGGCGGTGGTATAAGGACCATTGATGATGTGAGAATGATTCTTGAAAACGGAGCTGACAAGGTTTCAATCAATACTGCAGCAGTTAATAACCCTGAAATTTTAACAAAATCAGCAGAGCGTTTCGGATCACAGTGCATCCTTGTAGCAATAGATGCTAAGAGAAATGACTCCGGAAGCTGGACCGTGTACCTGCATGGAGGCCGTACTCCTACAGAGCTTGATGCTGTTGAATGGGCTGTGAGAGCGGAGCAGCTTGGCGCTGGCGAGATCCTTCTTACAAGCATGGACAGGGATGGAACAAAAATAGGTTTTGATATCGAACTGACACGGGCGGTTTCTGATGCCGTAAGAATTCCTGTAATAGCTTCCGGCGGAGTCGGCACAAAGGAACATATGCTTGAAGGACTATCCGCAGGAGGAGCTGATGCAGTACTGGCTGCATCAATTTTTCATTTCAGGGAAATTTCCATTAGACAGGTGAAGGAATATCTGAAAGAAAAAGGAATCTCTGTCAGATTGTAATTTTTATGTCTAAATTTTTATTTCAGGAAAAGTATAATAACAGTAATAAGCAGGATCAGCACAAATGCGAGAGAAAGAACAAGCGGCAGATTCATTTTAGAAGTTGAATCAGATGCTGAAGATACAGTGGTATCATCCATGGCAACTTTTAAATTTTTCTCTTCTTCATCAATTTGCATATATATAGCTTTGGCGACAATTGCAAAAATTTTATAACCGTTCTTATCGTCATATTTAATGGAAACGATACGTCCGTTTATCGGATGCATTTTGCCGTCTTCTGAAATTGCGTTAAAAGCTTTAGCTACACTTATGGCTTTCGTGCTTTTATCAATAATGCTGATTTTTACCCTGTCCCCTATAACGAGTTTTGAAACTTCTCTTCCTTTGATTGGAGAAAGTATAAGGCTTCCTCTTAAAACAAGCTTAACCTCTTTTCCGCTAAGCGGGTTATCTTCTTTTGCAGCTTCATCATTTTTAACGTCTTTTTTTTCTTCTTCTTCTTTTGTTTCACCTTTTAATTCGTTCGGATTGATTTTTTTACTGCTGGTTGAACTTATTTCCATATCGAGAGAAGATATTAGTTCAACATCTACCGAAACATTAACTTTATGAAAGCCTGCTTTGTCTTGTAATATATTTTGAAAAATATGATTTATAGCGATTGCGTCATTTTGATCAACAAGAGATTTAATCTTGCCGCACTGCTCTATATTCAAGGCTGAAAGTAGACCTTCTCTTAGCTGGTTGCTCAATATATCGTCATGTTCTTTGCGCTCAATGTTTTCGGCGATGGATTTCTCAAACATCTTCCATTCTACATTTGTTTTAATATCTCCAACATCAAATGAATGGGAGATAATGATGTAGCAGCTTGAAGCTTCCAGATAAATATTATTCAAAAAAATCAGAGCTGCTCCATAAACAGATGAAGTGAAAACTACTTTAAGGGCGAAAACATCCTTGTATGTGCCGGCAAGCATTTCTTTTGCTTTTTCAAGATTTCCGTGAGTGTAGTAGGAAGCAATTTCCAGTTTTTTTGTTTCTACAGAAAGGTTGCTGACAGCAGATTCTATATTGTCGCCCATAAATTCAGTTCCGCCTTTTATATACCGGATTTAATAACAGCATTTTTTATCCGGTCAAGAATAGTGCGTCTATCAATTGGTTTTAAAATAAAATCGCCAATTCCCATGGAAATAAGATCCTGCATTACTCCCTTGGTTGTATCTTCGCTTATGAAAACGATCAGCGGTTTTTTTTTCTTTTCCTTTAATTCAAAAACAAGAGCATATCCGTCAAGAACAGGCATATCAAGATTTGTTGTTATTAAATCAATGCCTCCATCCAGGGCATCAAATTTCTGGATAGCTTCCCTTCCGTTCGATGCCTGTGCTACTATTGCATACCCTTCAGATTCAAGTATCTGGGCTATCTGTTTTCTCTGAAATTCCTTGTCTTCAACAACCATTACTTTATAAGGTTTTCCGTTGGATTTGAACCCTGCAGGCGGTTTCTGATTTAAACTCGGAAAATCGCTTTTACTTTTCATGATGCTCCTCTTGAAAATTTTAAATAATTTAGAATATCTGCTGCTGATAAGATGAAAATATCTTTTTTACATTTAATATAAAAATATGTCTATTGTCAAGATTAATAAATAATATCAATAAAATCGTTTTATTGTCTATTTGTTTAAAGAATTGTTTCTTTTTAAAAGCCGCTATTTATAATATATAAACTCTTTAGGGTATGTATTGTTTTTTTTATTTCACATGAACTATAAATAGTTCGATAAGTATATAGAGCTACAGCATAATAGCTCCGAATGCTCTTATTAAGGTATAAAAAGCTAATTATGTAATTTTTGCTGAAATAACATAAACCGGTGATAATATTAAATGCGGATAAAAAATAATGAATACTAAAAACAGTGTATATGAAATATCGCCTGAAAACTACAAAGAAGCATTTCATTCTGAAGAAGATGTATCGATTCAATTCAAACAGTTTTCCTCAGAATCAGAAGCAGCAGTAGTTAAGCTTACCCGCAGATTTTTAGAATATCATGATCAGCTTTATATCAAAGAAACAGTGATGACTGTGTTAAGAGAGCTTGTTAATAATTCGGTTAAAGCCAATATTAAAAGACTTTATTTTGATATGAACAAACTGGATATAAATAATCTTTCAGAATACAAAAAAGGGATGGATAATTTTAAAAAAGATATTTATCAATCCGGCAATAAAAAATATTTCAGAAGCCTTATTGAGTCTGAATTTTTTGTGAAGATTGTTTTTTCGTCTATGAAAGACTGCCTGAAAATAAGCATACTTAACAACTCATCCATTCTTGAAGCTGAGCTTGAAAAGATTAATTCAAGAATTTTAAAAGCTTATAAATATGAGGACATCTCCGAGGCTTTTGAAGATATTCTTGATGATTCAGAGGGAGCAGGACTCGGCCTTGTAATGATAACCATGCTGCTGAAAAATTCAGGCCTGAATTCAGATTCGCTTAAAATAGACAGGATTGACGAATTAACCAGAGCCGTTATATCAATACCCCGGAAAAATTTAAGAAATGAATCCTCTTTTAAAATTACTGATGAAATAATGAATGAAATCAGATCAATTCCCGCATTTCCGGATAATATCAGGGAGATTAAAGCTTTATGTTCTGAACCGGATGCATCTTTAAAAGATATTTCAGAAAAAATTGCGCGTGATCCCGGTCTCAGCGCTTCAGTAATAAAACTTGCAAATTCATCCGGAATCCATGCCGGAACTTCTAGCGGCAAAATTAATTCTATTGAATCAGCAGTTAATAAAGTTAGTATTAAAGGAGTGGAAACTCTAATTCTTGCATGCGGGGTTCAGGAAATTATTGAGTCGCGGTATAAAAAATTTCAGAAAACCTGGGAAAATTCTGAAAAAATGGCTTTTTACGCTCAAAAGATTGCAAACATTTACGGCTGTAAAGAATTAACTGATTTTGCATATCTATCGGCGCTTCTTGCTGATATCGGTCAGATTATACTTTATTCTTTAAAGCCTTCATTCCTTAAAAAGCTGATTGAGATTTCAGGCTATAAGGGTCTGGAGAATATAAATCTGCTTGAGGAAATAGGGCTGGGCATGAGCCATAGTGAGCTTGGCAGTTTAATTTTTCAAAAATGGGAGTTTGATGAAATTTTTGTAAATTCCATAAAATATCATCATAGGCCTCATCTGGCACCTGAAAAATTAAAACCGCTTGTTAATATAGTATATATTGCAGATGCCATGGTGGAAATTGAAAATATTAAATCTAAATTTGAAGTTATTGATGATGATGTGCTTTCTTTCTTCAATCTTATAGTGAAATCTGATTTTGAAAAGCTGCACCGGGAATTGCTGGAATCTTATTCCGCGAATATATAGAAAATGTTCAGCATTATGGAATTCAGTATTAGTGAGAAACCATAATGGGTGTACAAAAATATATTGTTTATTAAAAATCAATGATCTTGAAAAAAACGTTTTGTATGAGTTATTTACTTGACTTGAACATTTATGCTGTTATAAAATTCAAAGAATTGATATTGAAGTTTTAATTGTTATATACGGATGGTGATATGCATTTTCAGGACATAATTAAAAATCTTAATGATTTCTGGTCTAAAAAAGGCTGCATAGTAATTCAGGGGTATGATCTTGAAGTTGGTGCAGGAACATTTAACCCTGCAACATTTTTACGGGTTCTGGGACCTGAGCCCTGGAATGTCGCTTATGTTGAGCCGTCAAGGCGGCCTACAGACGGCAGATACGGCGAAAACCCTAACCGCCTTCAGCATTATTATCAGTATCAGGTAATCATGAAGCCGTCGCCTCCGGATATTCAGGATTTATATCTGGAATCTCTGCGTTATCTGGAAATAAATCTTAAGGAGCACGATGTCAGATTTGTAGAGGACGACTGGGAGTCTCCTACACTTGGAGCGTCAGGTCTTGGCTGGGAAGTGTGGCTTGACGGGATGGAAATAACACAGTTTACATATTTCCAGCAGTGCGGAGGTATTGAACTTAATCCGATTGCAGTTGAACTTACATACGGGCTTGAAAGAATCTGCATGTATATTCAGGGAAAGAACAGCGTATTTGACGTGAACTGGAACGATAAAATATTGTACAAAGACGTTCATCACAGAAGCGAGTTCGAATTCTCACATTATAATTTTAATTATGCTGATACTGATATGTATTTCAGACTTTTCGATATGTATGAAAAAGAATGCCTGTCAATACTTTCTAAAACAGAACCGGCAGTTGCATTACCTGCATACGATTTCGTTCTTAAGTGTTCGCATGCATTTAATATGCTCGATGCGAGGGGTGCTATATCAGTAACTGAAAGAGTCGGCTATATTACGCGTGTTAGAAATATAGCAAGAAAATGCGCTGAACAGTATTTGAAAATCAGGGAAGAAATGGGTTTTCCACTATTAAAATAATAAAGGCGGATTCCTGATGCATCAGGGTTTTAAAAAGCTGGATCAGTTCTTATCGAAGTATGATAATTTCATTATATCTACCCATGAAAGTCCTGACTGGGACGGACTCGGCGCGGAAATTGCTTTTCGCGAGCTGCTTGTAAATCTCGGTAAAAATCCGATTATTCTTAATTCAGATCCTGTTTTTGAAACTTATGAAAATATGGATATTGATAATGAGATCAATGTCCTGACTGATGATAAAATGCTCCCTGAAAACATATGCGATTATGCACAGATTGTTCTTGATACCAATGAATTTACGAATATCGGCGCAGCTTATACAAAATTAAGCGGCTGCGTCAGAGATATTTTTATAATAGACCATCATGAAGGCGGAAAGGATAAACTTGAATCAAATTTTATAAAAGTTGAAGCCTCATCGGCCTGTGAAATAGTTTATGAAATTATCAAGTTCTATAAAAAACCCATAAGCTTCAAAGCAGCGCAGGCTCTTTTTGCAGGAACGGTTTTTGATACCGGTTCATTCCAGTATTCTAAAACAAGCAAAGGTACTTTTAAAATGGCTTCAGAGCTTGTTTCTCTTGGTGTTAAGCCTCATAAAGTTTATGAAAAAATCTATGAAAATAACAGTCTTCCAAGTTTTGAATTAAGAGCCCTGATTATATCTTCAATGGAAGTTTTATATGGCGGAAAGCTTGTAGCTATGAAACTTACACCGGATATGCTGATTAAATCCGGAGCGTCATTTCCTGAAGGTGAAACAACAATAAATCTTCCTCTTACAGTACGGGGTGTTGTTGCAAGTGTTCTTGTTAAACAGGATGTTGATTCAGAAGTTGTTAAAGTCAGCATGAGGACAAAAGATGATTTGAATGTTGCTGAAATAGCCATGGCAAACGGAGGCGGCGGCCATAAAAATGCTGCAGGATATAAATCAAAGGTTTCACTGGAAGAGACATATAAACAGGCTATTATAAATATGAAAAGACTTTTTTAACCACCGCTTAGTCCGGGAAATATTTACCTCGTTTAAGAAGAGAAGAAAAAAATAAAAGATAGAACACGGATGACACGGATAGACACGGATTTTTTATTATTAATTTCCACATATCCTTCAAATCTACAGACCAACTTTTTATTTTTTTAATAGGCTTATTTTTTTATTAAAAAAACTCCCTAATCCTTTTTACTTATCCGAATACAAAAATCTCTTAATCCTTATTTCTTTTTCTTAATCTTAAAAAAATCCCAAATCCTTTATCCTTATCCGTGAAAATCCGTGTCATCCGTGTTCAAAAAATCCTTTATCTTATCAGCGTTCTATTGTTTCTTTTAGCTTTCCACCTTCGCGGGAATTACAGAGAAAAAAGTTTACTGATTTTATAAAACACGGTCGAAGTTTATTTTCTTGACTGTAATAAAAGAAATCATAAAATAGATTATCATGTTTAACTGCATAAATAAATCTATTGCAAATTCTATAATGCAAAATTTCCGCATTCGGAAATTTTACTTTCTGCATTTGCTTGCTGCTGCTTTTTTTATTTTTTCTTCAAATCAAATCTATGCCGAACCGGTAATTTTAATTAAGCCCTTTACTTCAAATGATTCAGACAAAGCACAAATCGGGCATGCAATTTCCGCTCAAATAGCATATTATTTAAACCATATAGAGAAAATTAATATTATGCCGGATTTCAGACGCAGAATGTATTCCAGGCTTATCATGTCAAACGGCATGGACCGGAATTCAATTGAATCATTAAGATCATACGGTATTTCAATAATTATCAGCGGCGAATTTGAAATTATTAATAATAATATTATCATTAAACCGGAAATAATTTTTTTAAATTCAAACAATAAAAAGACTTTGGCAGATGTGAGAGGAAGTAAAGAAAAAATAGGATCACTAGTATTCAAGGTTTTTATAAATATTACAAACTATCTCCAGAAAAATGAAATTTTTATTAATGAAAAACAGGGATCATCTCAATCACTGTTTAATTCCCTTACTCCGCTTTTCCAGGCGGATTTTTCAGTATTTGATTTATTAGGCAGAGGGATTATGATTGAATCAGATGATCCCCAGGAAGCATATAAATTATACAAGAAAGCTCAAAAGAACTCATATTATTATTTTACCCTGAACGACAGGGTTTTTCATTCTTACTATGTACCATACAATGCTTACAGATACAAATATTTATATTATGAATTGAGCAGTTATGAAAAACAGAGAAATTCTGTAATGCAGGATGATTTGATAAACCACTCAGTTATGCTTTCGGAATTGGGCACGTCTTACAGGCGGATTGGAATGTTCGGCCCGTCACTTAATTTTCTCGAGCAATCAAATATATTTTTAGTTCAGACAGGAAGAATTTCATCTCTTCATTATGCAGAGAATCTGGTTTCTATGGGGGAATCTCTTATTGACCTGGAGAAATTCACACAGGCGCACAGTAATTTCACGCTTGCTATAGATATGGCTGATATGCCTGAAAAGGAAAATCCTCTATTCTTTGTCAGATGCAGGATCGGACTTGCAAATTCAGTTGCCGGAATCGGCAGCAGCCGCCTGTCTTTAAAACATTATAAGGCTGCAATAAAAACATTAACGGATCTTATGCTTGATAAATCTCTGTTGATGGCAAATGCGCTTGCGAATTATTCACTTGTTCTGTACAATATCGGTGATTTTCAGGAAAGTTCATTAAATGCAAGAAAAGCGGTATCTATTCTTGACTCTCTTGATCTTGCAAATTCATTGATGGCTGCAACGGTCGTTAATATTCTTGCAGCATCGGAAATATCTTCAGGGAAGTATGAGTATGCATTAAAAATATTGAAGGTAAATGAAGCTGTTCTTAATCTCACAGGCAATATCAAGTCGCAGGTTTACGGTGATACAGTATATAATATTGCAGTTTCATATTTTCTGAGCAAGAAAGATATCGATGCAAAACGGTATTTTAAAATTGCAGCTGATACTTATAATTCTATCGGTCATAGAAAAAATTATATAAGAGCAAAAGCAATGACAGGAACAGTTCAGCTTGATTATAATTTTTTCTCCCTTGCATCGCTTCCGTCAAATGGATCTCTCGGATTATCTGCAGAAGAAGACAGCCAGCTGCAGTCGTATACCGGTGTTTATAATTATAAACGGCATATACAAAGAGTAAGATCCAGAACCTATCCCGGCAGGCATGATGATACTAATATTTTTTTAAAGGATCTTTTCTCGGGAACTTCTGCCAGATCGATGAATGATATCAGATCTGTTTTTTTAAATGGGAACAGCGATATAAAAGGAAAAAATGTTGTTTTTATTGATATCGGTCCGGCTATTGCAAATTCTGCAAATCCCGGCGTTACTGCTGTTACTCTTGCTGAAGATTTTCCGTCAATGCAGGTAATAGGTCTTGATTTGCCTGAGCAGGTTGATATTTTTCTTACAAAAATTGATCAGGATAAAGTTGAAAATGTAAGATCATATAAAAATCTATTTATTCTTTCCGGAGACGGTACTCTTCCGCTTCTCGACCAGATTCAAAACGGGAACTGGGCATGGAAGGACAGGAAAAAACCAGTAATTGATAAACGAGCTCCGGTAGTTATACGTATGGCAAATTCAATTGATATTTATTTTTCCTGGAATATAAATAGAAAAGTGCTGAACGATATTGCATCTGATTTTGAAACCAATCCCGTATTGATTTTTTTCAACAGGAGCATTCTGTATAAAGCATCCGGATCAAATAAATTCAAAATGATCGGATATGTTTCTGTCCGCGGTTTCTGGCATCAGGATGAACTGCTCGACAGGCTTGGTGAAGCTCCATATACCCTGATTGACAGATCGGATATCATCGAAGTTAATCAGAAAAAGAATACCCAGTAAAATGTTTTATTTATAAAATAAAAAAGGAATGGACTATTTTTTTATACTTAATTTATTTGATTAAAAAATGGTGAGAAGCAAAATTGAAAATTTCTGTAAAAATAGGCAGCCTTGAATTAAAAAATCCGGTAACAGTCGCTTCCGGCACAGCCGGTTATGGCGAGGAACTTTCCCAATATATAAATCTATCAGAGATCGGTGCGATTTTTACAAAAGGCCTCTCTTTGAATCCTAGAAAAGGAAATTCCGGCAACAGAATAGCAGAAACTCCATCCGGGGTGCTTAATTCAATTGGACTGGAAAATGTAGGCGTTGAAAAATTTATAAGCGACAAGCTTCCTTTCCTGATCAAGAACAAGGCTGTTGCAATACCAAATGTAGCAGGGCACAGCATAGAAGAAAATATTGAGCTTTGTACTATTCTCTCTTCTGCCGAGGGCATTGCAGCAATTGAACTTAATGTATCATGTCCTAATGTGAAAGAGGGCGGGATGGCTTTCGGTACTAATATGAAAATTTTTACGGATCTTCTTGAAAAAGCGAGGAAAGTCTGTACCAAACCTCTAATAATAAAACTTTCGCCGAATGTTACAAGCATAACTGAATTTGCTGTCCGTGCGCAGGAAACAGGATGCGATGCAGTTTCAGCAGTGAATACATTTCTCGGAATGAAAATAGATATAAAAACAGGCAAGCCCTATTTCGATAATAAAGTAGCAGGATTGTCAGGCCCTGCTATTAAGCCTCTTGCTGTTAGAGCTGTTTATCAGATATACGATAAAATTAAAATCCCGATAATAGGCATGGGAGGCATATCCTCATTTGATGATATGCTCGAGTTCATGATGGCCGGGTCAGCTGCAGTATCTGTAGGCACTATGAATATGGTGGACCCATATATTGCCGCAAAGCTTTCTGAAAATCTGAAAACTTACATGGAAAATAAAAAAATTGATGACGTGGGCAGCATAACCGGTTCAGCTCATATCGCAATAATATAAATCGGGGATATCAATGAAATACTGGAACAGCACTCTTAAAAAAATGACAGAATATATGCCGGGCGAACAGCCTGAAGGCATCAGCGAATATATTAAACTTAATACTAATGAGAATCCGTTTCCTCCATTTGAATCTGTTGTAAAAGCTTTAAAAGATGCAGCCAATGGAAACTTGAGAAGATATCCTGATCCGCTTGCACTTGAAGTAAGAAAAATTTTTGCAGAGCAGAATTCGCTTTCGCCTGATAATGTATTTATTGGAAACGGCTCGGATGAAATTTTTACATTGATATTCAGGGGATTTGCTGAAAAAAATGCAATTGCAGCTTTTCCTTATCCTTCATATTCCTTATATTCAACACTATCTGAAGCCTGCGGGATTAAATTTGAAAAGATTGCGCTCGATAATAAAATGAATTTAAATCTTTCAGATTTTTTAAAGAAAGAGTATTCACCTGTAATTATTGCAAATCCGAATAATCCGACAGGCACATGGGTTGAAATAAAAGCTGTTAGGGAATTTCTGAAAAAATTCAAGGGACTGCTTGTTATAGATGAGGCTTATGTGGATTTTTACGGCGGAACATGCATTTCGCTGGTTAAAGAGTTTGATAATTTAATAGTGACAAGGACTTTGTCAAAATCGTATTCACTGGCCGGACTCAGAGTGGGTATTGCTGCAGCGCATGAGGATATCATCAAGGGGTTTTTAAAATTAAAAGATTCTTATAATATGGACAGTGTTGCACTTGCAGGGGCAAAAGCTGCTCTTCTTGACAAAAAAACATTTAAATATAATATTGAAATGGTTATTCATAATAAGGAATATCTCGAGAACGGGCTTGCTGAGCTTGGGTTTTTAACATTTCCGTCACGGGCGAATTTTATTTTTACAAAGCATCCGAAAATTTCCTCAAAGGAAATTTATCTTGAGCTTAAAGAAAGAAAAATTCTTGTGAGATATTTTGACGGAAAAGTTCAGTCTGAATATTTCAGGGTAACTGTAGGAACCATGATGGAGATTAAAGCTATTCTCAAAGAGCTGAAATCTATAACGGAAGCCTTATAATTTTTCCGGTTGTATTAGTAATGAAACTTCTCTGAATCAGCTCATCAAGAGTGAGGCTTCCTTCTTCAAATCTCAAAACATCTTTTTTCCCGATCCAGACATTCATGTATTCCTGGTCTCCGCCGTTTTTCCATTTCCAGCCGATTACCATGCCGACAACAATATCCTCTTCGAATATTGTTTTGCATGAATTGAGAGTTTCTAGTACAAGCTTTAAATTTTTTTTCAGAATTTTTACAGCAGATACCTGGTATTCTTCTGAAAAATTTAAACCTGTTTCAATATCCAATCCGAGGAATAAATTATTCTTATTTCCTGAGCGCTTGTCAAAATAGAAACCGATCGAGCCTTTTGCTATAGCAAGCTTTTTAGTCTCTGTAATTTCTCCTGCTATACCAATTAAATATTTATAGTATTTATCCTGGTATTTCAAACCTTCAGTTGTATATTTTTCCGGATTTACGAGTATTTCGGAATATTTCACTTTTTTTTCCTCAGTGAAATTTTTCAGAATAACATTTTCCCTCTCCTGCCTTATGGTTGTTGATGCGCAGGTAAAAAGGGGAAACATCGATATCAGAATAAGTGCGTTTATTGTAATGATATATAATTTATTTTTATTCATATGGTTTATTTTTTCCCTTTAGGCTTGTCTTCTTTAAATATAAACTTCATCGGACTGTCTTTCAACTCTACTGAAATCTGCTGTAAGGTTTCAGCAGTTTTCCTGAATGATCCTAACATCATGAGAATATCCTTCTGAGAACCTTCAAGAATGTTATTTATGCTGCTGACGCTCGTGGTAAGGTTAGCAACCAGCGTTCTGATATTCTGACGGCTTTCTCCTGCAATCTGCTTGAAAACATCCACAGTGCTTGAAAGGTTTGCAAGCAGATTGTGAACGTCCTGTAGAATCGCTTCGAGGTTGACATATTCAATACCTTCTATTACATCACCGTCTCTCAGAGGCAGACCTTTTCTTTCAGGATTTCTGAATTCAATTACAGGATCTCCGATTATATTCTGATTCATAATAATTGCAGAACAGTCTTCGTATAGATCAACATCCCTGTTTATTCTCATTAGCGCCAGAAAATGCAGAGCAGGCTTATAAACCGGTTTTATTTCTGCAACACGGCCGATTTCGTAGCCTTTTATTTTTACCGGAGTTCCTTTTTTTATAGAAGTGATACTGTCTATTTTAAGATATACATCCATTGTGGAACCGGCGATAGAATATCCAAGTTTAAATAAAATAAATACAAACATTATCAGCAGCGGAATCAGAATGAAAAGTCCGACCCTCAGTTCAGTTTTTTGTAAATTTAACATAATTTGCTCCGTTATAAATTCATTCTAAAGTAGGGACATTGGACCGGTTTCAGATACATTTTTGTACTGTATTAAATATGGATTATCTGAATTCCGGTAACTGTTGTTATCACCCATAAATACTATCCTTCCGTCAAAAAACATAATATATGTATCCACCAGGTCATTAAATTTTTCCGGATTGTATGAAATAAACAAAATAGATTTCCCCGGTTTTTTTGCTCTTTCGTAAACGTCTGTTGTAAAAGCTTTTATATCTAATGCAGACTGGCCGCCGAATGCATGTTCAATTATCAGAATGTCCGGATCAAGAGCGATAGAACGGGCATATGCTGTTTTCAGGATCTCTGACTGAGTGAGATCTATAGGCCTTAATTTTTTACAGTGATCAAGATTCAGATTGAAAATCAGTCTGCTTACAATTTTTTTTATTTCCGCTTCTGAAATTTTTGAATGATAACGAAGAGGAAGTGAGATATTTTCATCGACCGTCATATTGCTTATCAAGCCGTAATCTTCATGCAGATAGCCTATGAATTTTTTCTGGCTGTGCATATCAATATAATCATAATCTTTCATGTTTTTATCTAAAAAAATAATATCGCCGGTATATTTTTTATTAAACCCGAGAATGATTGACATAAGAAGTTTTATACCGGAATTTTCCGGGCCGTAAAGAACCAGGTCCTCTCCGCGTTTTATGCTGAAGGAAATATTCTGAAGCCTGCCTGTGTTGCTTACGCAGGATAAATTTTTAATATCAAGAATGATATCGCTCATTTTACACCGTTAAAAATAAAATAAAATAGATATAATTGCATTTATTACAAAAATATAAACAAGAGATCTGATTACTGCTCTTGATACAAATATCGGGATTTCAAATTTGGAAACAGGTTTAAATCCGTAATAACAGCTGATTAGAGGAATAAGTATACCGCTGATAAGACTTTTAATTACAGCAGATAAAAGATCCTTCATTGTGAATGAATCTATAATTGCCTGGAGAAAAATATCCGGCGGAATAAAAACAGCTGTCTGTGAAATTACATAGCCGCCTAAAAATGCAGCAACGTCAAAAATTATTATCAGTGAAAATATTGAAAGTATAGAAGAAATTATCCTTGGAACTACTATATATAGTTTTGTATCTATACCCATTATTTCCATGGATTCAATTTCCCTGCTCGATTTCTGGGTCGCAATTTCCGTGGCCATTGCTGAACCGGAGCGGGTTACTACAATCAGAGCTGTGATGAGAGGGCCGAGCTCTCTTGCTATTATTACCACAAGAAGATCACCAATGAATCCCTCAACACCGAATTTTGGAAGCCGTGTCATGGCCTGAATAATTACTGTTCCGCCTATAAGAATGGCTATGAACAGAATAAACGGAAGTGCGTGTATTCCTGTAAAGCGGATCTGGTTTATTATAATGGTGTAAATTGATCTGAAACTCAGGTACCGTATGGATTTCAATGAATTTATTATTTCTTTAATAAATCCGATAAAATCCATAACATCATACCAGAACTTAATTGCTCTGCTACCTATATTTACCGGTATGTTTAAAATTTTTCCCATAAGTTTTATAATCTTGCTTGAATTATACAGCTCCACAGAAATTATTGCGTAAAGACAAATTTTTTAAAATAAAAAATATTCTTTTTATGATTTTCGGCAATTTTTTTACTTAATAATCATGATAAATTCAAGCCGAATTTTTCAATTAAAAAATTATAATAAGACAATAAAATAAACGGATTAGAAATGAAAGAACAGACAAGATATCTGATATTTGCTGCAGTTGTGCTTTTTGCAGTTACCTGGACAGTGAGCATGAATTATGGAAGAATCCGTTATGCGGGTGATTATATATTAAGCTTATCTGCAGGCATAACCCAGTCAATTCTCCCTTCAAAAGGAGTTTTTATTATAGTGCGGCCTGAGAAACTTTTATCGTATGAGAAACCATTTTCAGCTTTATCTGATGAAATGTTCCATTCAGGGCCTTTCCTGTTTTATAAACCGAAGAATGAAATCAAGGTGAGGGATGCTGCAGCTTTACTGATTAAATATACTGATATATTTACTGTTCAGGAAATGGATACCCTGCTGAGAAAAATAAACGGCATAAATGGAAACACTATTTCTGAAGGAAAAATAATTCTTATCCCTGAAAAGCTTCCTGCTCTTATAGAAGATGCCCGTAATCATAAAAAACCGGATATTGTTTTTACTAAAGGAATTTATCTCAGCGGAAGTTCAGCAGGCAGCCGCAGATTTTTTGAGAAAATTCCAAATCTTGAAAGTCTCGGCATCAATTGTGTTGTTTTTGATATAAAGGATGTCGGAGGGATTGTTAATCATAACAGTTCAATTGCTGATGTTAAAAGATATAATACAGATAAAAATATGACTATAGGCAATGTTAAAAAACTGATACGTGAGCTTAAAAAAAATAAAATTTATTCCATCGCAAGAATATCGGTTTTTCATGACCAGCTTCTTGCTAAAACAGACAAGAGTCTTGCCATTAAATCAAAAAGAACAGGCGGAACCTGGACTCCGGGCGGAAGAGAAATCTGGTGCGACCCGACAAATAAAAAAGTTCAGGATTATAATATTAAACTGGCAGTTGAACTTGCAGAGCTTGGAGTTAATGAAATTCAGTTTGATTATATCAGATTCCCCACAACAGGTGATTTCAGCGATGCAGTTTTTGCGTATGATTTCGGAAAAGTTTCCAGAGAGGAAACTATAGCAAATTTTCTCAAAAGAGCGAGAAAGGAAATTTCATTAAAAAATACAAATCTTTCAATTGATATATTCGGGGTGGTTGCATGGGGCAAGGAGGTTGATATTAAATCAACCGGCCAGAGAATATCCCTGCTTGCTGAACATTGCGATGTAATCAGCCCCATGCTGTATCCTTCTCATTTTAATGATGATTTTGACGGCAGGGCGAATCCCGGTGATCATCCTTATTATTTTATTAAAGAAGGGTGCAGTAAGGTTCTGTCCATGTCCGGAGGGAAGGTGAAGGTGCGGCCGTGGCTTCAGGCTTTTACATTGCGCGTGTCTAATTATAATGCAAAATATATCCGCGATCAGATTAAAGGTTCTGATGATTCAAATGCGTTCGGGTATCTTTTCTGGAATGCTTCGAATAATTATGATGTTGTTTACAAGGCTCTTGAGAAGTAGGCAATAGAACGCGGATGACGCGGATTTTTTATGATTAACGCGGGTAAGGAAAAGGATTAAGGGTTTTTAAAAGATAAAGATGAAGGAATAAAGATAAAGAATTTTTTGAACACGGATGACACGGATTTTTACGGATAAGGGAAAAGGATTTGGTTTTTTTTAAAAAGATTAAAGTAAAGGAATAAAGATTAAGAGATTTTTATTTACGGATAAGTTAAAGGATTTAAAGTTTTTTTAAAGATGGAAAAAGACAAATAAAAAAAAGGAAAAAAGTTGAAGTGTAGATTTAAGGGATATGGGGAAATTAATCATAAAAAATCCGTGTCTATCCGTGTCATCCGTGTTCTATTTTTTATTTGAGCGGAATAATAATACGAGCGTAGGTTTTTTCTTTTCCGTCGCTTGTTACAATAAAGTTCTTGTGTGATATGTTTATATTCTTCAGAAGAATAACCACCATGGATAAACCAAGTCCCATACCCTCAGCTTCAGGATCAGGGTTTTCCATGAAAAATTCAGCTATATTGTCATACTTGGAAGAGTTTTCTATCTTCTCTGAAATTTTTTTCTGTTCTTTTATCGAGAGCGGAAGATTGTTGATGATTTCAATTATAAGATTCTGATTCTGTATCTTGAGATATATTCTGGATGAAAGCCTTCTTATTTTGCATTTCATTCCATATTCAAGAAGCGCTTCCTCATTCAGAATTGATCTTACCTGCTTTACAACTTCTACAGGATTATCCGGATTGGTAATTTTTCCTTCATCAATTAGTATATACTTCGCGTTTGCTTTGATGGCGTTGGCTAGCAGCTCCTTGATGCAGGATAGAATCGGAGTAAAAATTTCCACCCTGTTGTACTTCTCAAGAATTTTTCCAAGCACAAATTTTATTTTCTCTTCTGTATCATTAATAACAGCGTATGATACAAAAACAATTGTGCTCTCATTTCTGATTGAAGTCAGGGCTTCCCGTCTGAATTCCTGGTCTGTTGCTGCGTTTGGCATAATCCTACTTTTTTAAATCGAAACTAATGATAAATTTGTTATATTTTTCCGCGTTGATATCTTTTAAAGTTATTTCCACATTATATCTTCCTGCAGGTGTTTCCTGTGTTGTCTGAATGCAGAAATTGATATTAAATTCAGGCTTTAATGCTTTTAACGATTGATTTATAATTTCACCTTTGTCCAGAACTGTTTTCATGCCGGAAGCTGTCATTAGAAAATCGGCCTGAATTTTAAATTCATTATCCTGGTTAATTTCAAGTCCGCTTATCCTGAGATTTATCCAGATTTTCTGCCCTGGAGCAAATATTTTTGATTTATTATTCTGCCCTTCTTCAGTATCTGAAAGACTTATCAGCTTGAAATTTATTTTCCCGGATTTTTTTAACTGTGCGCTGGAATCGGATAATGAAACAGCAAAAATTAAAGCAGCGAAAATTGAAATTTTAAGTTTCAAGCCGATCCTCCATCTTTATTTAATATATATCGGAATAACTGTATAAAATAAAAAGGAATAAGCCGTGAAAGTCAATCTAAAAAATATGCCCATGGAAAAGGAAAAGACTGCAATAATTTTTTTGATATTAAACTCAATAGAAGTGCATTTTATTTTATTTTATTAATGCTGAAGATTCCTTGACTTTTTTCAAAAAAGTCTTTAAAGTTATCATATATTCAAAATAAGCTCAAAGGGGAGTTGTTTATGAAGAAATATGCATATATTCTGATGCTGGCTTTAGTTATGACTGCAGCATCATCCCTGAATGTGAAAATATCTTCAGCCGGTGAAACTGAAAATAAGCCGAAAAAACTTTCGGATGTCAAGGGAGATATCCGCAACATTTTCAATCAGCAGAAGAATGATATAAATGCGGAAACTGAACGGCTCAAGGCGCAGCTTAAAGGCATTCAGGACGATATCAAGAAACGAAACCTGAAATTCAAAGTTGAGCTTACAGAAATAATGAAGTATAAGATTTCTGAAATAACAGGAGCCAAACCGCCTGATGATATTGAAAAGCAGGCAAAGGTGCAGTATGATCTCGGAGGATTTAATTTCGGAGATCTTTTCGGCACACAGAAAAAGTATAGCTCATCTGCAGAAAAAAGAAAAAAACAGCAGGAGCTTCAAAGAAAGGAACAGGAACGCAAGAGAAATGAAGAGCTGAAAAAGCGTCAGGAAGAGCAGAGCCGCAATGATGATGAGCAGAGCAAACTGGATGATGACCAGAAAAGATATGAAGAAATGCTCCGCAGGCTTAGAGGCGATAAAAACAAGAAAGAGGAAGAATCCAGCAGGAAGAACGAAGATCTGAATAAAAAAGATGATAATGAATACGCCTACAATAATAAAAAAGAAGAAACGCCGGATGAAAATAAGTCTGCAATTGACGCTTCTGCAGATTTAAAAGCTTTCAACTGGGTTGATAAAAATAAAATAACAGTTGTTAAATCGCAGGGATCATGCGGAAGCTGCTGGTCCTTTACCTCAGCTGCAACATTAGAGGGAGCATTCCTGATTAAAAGCAACCTCACCCTTGATCTGTCTGAACAGTTTTTTGTGGATTGCGCTGAAGACAGGTGGGGAAAGAAAGCAGGATCTTGCGGCGGAGGCTGGTATGGAGGTGTATTTGATTATCTGACTAAAAATAATGCCAAGCTTGAAACTGAAAGCCCTTACAAAACAAAGGATGGAAGCTGCACAACTCCATCAGGCAAAAACAGATACAGAGTGGCTGCCTGGGGTTATGTGAAACCGGATGCGGGCATTCCGACTGTCAGGGAAATGAAGGAGGCTCTTGTTAAATACGGACCTCTTGCAGCATGCGTGAAAGTTACTCCTGCACTTCAGGCATACAAGAGCGGGATATTCGATGAAAATCCTGAAACTACCGGACCGAGAGATATCAATCATGCCATTACAATTGTTGGCTGGGACGATAATAAAAAAGCATACCTTGTTAAAAATTCCTGGGGAACCTGGTGGGGCGAGAAAGGATATTTCTGGATTGAATATGGAAGCAATAACATAGGCTACGGCGCTGCATGGGTAATAGTTGAGGGACAATAAATAATAAGGATGGGAAAAAATGCGCAGAATAAATATATTCATTTTATTTTTTATCGGAGTTGCGTTTATGACAGGATGTGTTAAACCTTTTATGATAATAACAGATGCTGATAACGGCAAAGGGAAAAATATTCCTCAAGGCTCTGAATACTGGGTTAAGCTCCAGGCACAGCTTGGTACCGGCTACAGCTGGAAAGTCACATCGCCTGAAACGGATTTCAAAGCACTTGGAGAACCAGTTACTGAAAATATGGGTAAATCTATACCGGGCGGTTCTGAATATCAGATCTTTAAATTTAAAGCTGACAGAATTTCTGAAGCGGAATTGAAACTTGAATACATTCAGCCCTGGGAGAAGGAATTCCGCCCTGCAAAAAGTTTTAATGTTAAGATAAAAATTGAAGAAAGTAAAAAGTGACCCCATCCGTCTCCCCCTTAAATAAGGGGGAGGGCTGCTGACAGGGAAAAAATAAATTTTTAAAAGCTGACTTGAGAGGTTTCATTATATGATTATTTTTGAAAATTGCGATATACTTACAATGACAGGCGAGCCCCGATTCAGGGGCTCGATTGCTGTTGACGGGGAAAAGATATCTGAAATATCGAAAGATTCCATTCCAGGTTCACATCAGCGGATAGATTTAAAAGGCGCACTTGTGTTACCTGGCTTTATTGATGCTCACACGCATCAGGGTATGTTTCAGGGCGATATCGGCGAGATGGGCATGGATGGAAACGAGATGACGGATCCTGCAACACCTCACCTGCGTGCGATAGATTCCATTAACCCTGAAGATCCGTCGCTGAAAGATGCACCGCTTGGCGGAGTCACAGTCATCAATACCGGACCCGGAAGCGCGAATGTGCTGGGCGGGCTTTTCTGCGTGATCAAAACTGCAGGGAATGTAGTTGATAAGATGATAATAAAAAATCCGTCAGCTCTGAAAGTTGCATTCGGTGAAAATCCGAAAAGGGTTTACGGCTCGAAAGAAAAAGCGCCTCAGACACGAATGGCTATTGCAGCGATTCTGCGCGAGTGGCTTTTCAAGGCAAAGGATTATTCCAGGAAAATGGATGCTGAAGAAAAACCTGATAAGGAAAAAGCTGACTTTGACATAAAACTGGACATTCTTGCAAAAGTTCTGAAAAGGGAAATTCCGATACATGCGCACTGCCACAGGGCTGATGATATTGCCACTGCAATCCGCATTGCTGAGGAATTTAATATCAGACTTGTGCTGATACACGCAACTGAAGGACACAAGATAGCTGAATATATTGCGGAGAAAAAAATCCCATGCATAATAGGGCCGTCAATTGTCGGAAGAGAGAAACCTGAACTCAATGAGATCAGCTTTAAAACTGCAGGCATACTTGCAAAAGCAGGGGTTAATGTTTCGCTGCAGTCCGACACGTTTCCCCCGATGAGATATTTTCAGATCATACCGTGCCTTGCAATCAAGGAGGGTATGTCCGAGGATGATGCATTGCGCGCGGTAACAGTAAACCCTGCGAAGCTGCTTGGCCTATACGACAGGATCGGATCACTTGAAAAAGGCAAGGATGCAGATATTGTTGTATGGAGCGGGAGCCCTGCTGATTTAAATTCGAAGGTCCTATTGACATATATTAATGGCGAAGAGGTTTACAGAAGTGAATTATTTTGACAGTATAACATTTACTTTTGTTTTATTAAAACTGAAAAAAGTTATAATTTTTCTGATAGCTTACTGCTTAATATCATTTCTTTCAGTAAAAATTTTCCGCATAAAAAAACCGGAAACGCAGCATATGGATATGGAAATAATTTTCATTTCAGTGCTCGGGTCTTTCGCAATTACAAAGCTTTTACTTATGGGGTTAAGGACAGCGTTTGGAGTTTGAGCTTATAATAAAATGTTTCAAGCTCGATATGTATGTTATAGTTCTTATCTGGTTGCTGTATTTACTGATTGACTTTCTCTTTAATTTGGGTTTAATTTGTTTGAATTTAAAAAAAATAAACTGATTATTTTTATGAATAATAGACTGAATCTGAATTTAATGCACAAATTATTGGCAGGTAATTTATGGATATAATAAGAGATGATTCTTCAAAGCTGGATTTAATTAAATATCTTCAGAGAGAGATCATTGACCGGAAGTGGGCGGAGAAAAAAGCTAATGATGCTCTTGATTATGCTGAAAGCATTATCGACTCTGTAAAAAGTCCATTGATAGTATTAGATGATGAATATAAAGTAATTTCGGCAAACCTGCCTTTTTTTGAATTATTCGGTTTGTCAATTGAAACTGGTATAGGGAAAAAATTTTTTGAGCTGGAAAAGGGATTATTTGACATAGTTGAACTGAAGAAATTAATATTTTCTGATTGTGTTGAGAATCAATCAATCCAGTTTTTTCAGGATTTTGAAATTGTAGGGAAAAAATTTTTAGAAATAAAATGTGTTAATCTGCAGTACAATATCAAACATCTGAAATTCAAGCTGGTGATAATAAATGATATTACAGAACTTATTAATACACAGAAAGCTCTGGAAAAAACTGTTAATGAAAAACAATTTTTAATAAATGAAATTCAGCATCGTGTTAAAAATAATCTGTATCTGATTGAATCAGTTTTAAATTTAGAGATGGATTCATTGAAAAGCCAGGAATCTATAAAGGCTTTCAACAGCACTATAAAACGAATCCACTGTTTGGGTTTGCTGTATGAGAAATTATATCGAGCAAAGGAGAAAGATGATGTCTCGATTAAATCTTATTTATCAGAATTGATATCCAGCATGAATGATCTGTTCGATAAAAATATTTCAATAAAAATTGATGAAAAATTTGAAGATTTTTATCTAAATGGAAAAGTGTTATTCATTATAGGGCTTATTATAAATGAGCTTATTACAAATGCCATGAAATATGCTTTTATTGAAAAAGATTCCGGTCAAATCCGTATATCTTCAAATATTAAAGATGATACTATTAAATTAATCGTTCAGGATAATGGTGTTGGTATTTCTGAATCAATAAATGGAAATAAAACAGATACTTTCGGTGTTCAATTGCTGAATATGCTGTCAAGTCAGATTGACGGCAAATTGTCTATTGAAGATAATGATGGAACAAAATGCACCATCCAATTTAAAAAAGATCAAATTAATAAGATATTATAGGATAACAGTGATGGCATAAGCATGATAACAGACAGTAAATAGGAGAAAAAATATGTTTAGAAAAACATTAATAATTACCGGTGGTGTTTTAAATATTTTATGGGGAGCGTCCCATCTATTTCCTGTAAATTCTGTTGTAAGCGGTTTCGGCAGTATAACAAATGACAATAAAAACATAATTTTAATGGAATGGATCAATGAGGGGATGACATTAATTTTCATTGGAGTTCTGATTGTTCTGGTGACTGTTGCATCCGGAGAAAATAATAAAACAGTAAAAATAGTTTATCTTTGCTCATCAATTATGCTGTTTGCGATGGCTGTTCTGTCATTATTTACAGGATTCAATATAGATTTCCTTCCTTTCAAATTATGCCCTGTAATTTTTTCTGTTTCAGGAGTTTTAATACTTCAGGGAGTTTTCAGAAAGTAGATTTGCAGTTTATATTCATGAAAACAATTTCCCACTCGAGCCGGTGTACCCCACCGGCACAAAGGTATAGATTCACCCCGGGAGGGAATAAAAATCCTCTTAAAATAGATATAATTTAAAACAGCAAAAGACCCTCAAAGCCCCTGCGGCGAATGAGCAGGCGGAGGAGGGTGGTCGCTCACGTCCATCCATGGACTTCGCGACATTGGTACATCCTGTACGGCAGAGTCTCGAGGAGGGAGGACGGCCAAGACCGTCATCCCTCCTCGAGATATTGCATTACAGCATATTTCCGTAATAAAACAGCCATTCTTTTAGGAATAGGAATACGGGCTCTGACCCCTGTTGTGGATGTGCCTCATTATTAACTCAATGGGCTCTGACCCCTAATTTATTCATCAAAATTTAACAAAAAATAACCAAAAAACAGATAAAATATATTGATTTACAATAAATTTTACTTGACTTTCATGAAATGCATGATTATATTATCAGAAATTATTTTGGAGGGATTCAAATGAAATACTTTGGTGAAAAATCATTATCGTCGGTACTGAGTACAATTATGCATGTTTCCTGGTATGCGGTTCTTGCGGGAGCAATTATTACATTTCTAATTGGAGTTATAAATCTGTTTTCAATTTCTTTCGGAGATCCTTTTACATCAGAAATTGCAAAGAGCAATTTTAATTTTTTTGAAGCGTCGAATAAAGATAGTAAGGACTGGGAAGAGTTTAAGACCATGTGGCCTGTTTTTAAATTTTTGATCATGCCATATTTTGCAGTGATTGTTGTTTTGCTGCTTCAAATTATAAAAAAAGCACAGAATTTATTTACAAATTTTAAAAATAATATTTTATTCAACAGAAGCAATGTGGTTCTTATCTCAAATATAAGTAAGCTGATTATCGGGTTTTCAATTTTAACATTCAGTTTCAGCTCGCTGCTTTCCAGCGTATTTCTGTTTATGCTGTGTGAAATTTTTAAAAATAAAACTGCTCTTCAGGAAGAGCATGATTATACTGTATAAAGAGGATTATATATGAGCATCATATTCAGACTCGATAGAGTAATGGCTGATAGAAAAATATCACTGGGTGAACTGGCTAAAAGGATACAGCTCACTGATTCAAATTTATCAATCATGAAAACAGGAAAAGCAA
>CAYMPH010000004.1:0-283724 GCA_964392365.1 uncultured Leptospirales bacterium | reverse complement strand
AGTTTTGGAACTGCATATGCAGGGCCTACTCCCATTTCATCAGATTTACAGCCTGCTACAACATAGCATTTCAATTTTGCAATTGGTTTCATGCCGTATTTTTTCAAAGCTTCTTCGCTCATTATAACTGAAGCTGCTGCTCCGTCTGTTGTTTGTGAAGAGTTACCTGCAGTTACTGAACCGGTTGTAGAAAATACTGTTTTTAATTTTCCGAGACCTTCAACTGTAGTATCTCCTCTAACGCCATCATCAATGTCCTGCATCTTTGTTACAACTTTATAGCTTCCATCTTTCTGCTCAACGTGCTGAACAGCCGGTGTAGGAACTATTTCTGTAAAGTAACCTGCTTTCTGAGCTGCAGCTGCTTTCATGTTTGAATGATAAGCAAATTCATCCTGATCAGCTCTTGAAACATTATATCTTTTTGCAACATTCTCAGCAGTAACGCCCATTGATATATACATCTCAGGATTAGTTTCTGCAAATTGAGGGTGAGGTCTCGGGAGATTTCCACCCATAGGTACTATACTCATAGACTCGCATCCGCCAGCCATTGTTACTTCAGAAAATCCGCACATGATTCTCATTGCTGAAATCGCAATTGATTCAAGACCGGCTGAACAGAATCTGTTTACTGTTGCGCCTGAAACTGAATCAGGGAAACCAGCCATTTTTGCTGCAATTCTTCCAAGATTGATGCCTTGTTCTGCTTCAGGAAATGCGCAGCCAAGCATAAGATCATCAACAGCAGCAGGATCTAATTTGACTTTATCTACTGCTGCTTTAAGTATATGGGAAATCAGATTTTCCGGTCTCGTTTGAGCGAAAGCACCTTTTCCCCTTCTGCAGCCAGGTGTTCTTACTGCACTTACAATATATGCATCTTTCATTTTATATTTCCTCCTTCCTTATATCATCAGGGGTTTGCCGGTAGCTAAAATATTAGCTGCCATTTTTTGTGAGTTCTCTGTTTTCCAAAGTTCAACGAATGCTTCTCTTTCAAGCTGAAGCATATAATCTTCAGAAACAAGCTGTCCCTGTTTTGCTTCACCACCGGAAATTACATATGCAATTTTCTTTGAAATAAATTCCATATGAGGCGGTACAAATCCACCTTGAGACATGTTAAACATCTCAGCATTGATTAAGCCCATAGCGTCTTTACCCATTACAGGTATTTTTGATTTTACAGGTGGAGTATAACCATCATCAAGCATTTTCAGAACTTCTTTTTTTGCTTCGCCGATGAGATAATCCTTATTCATGACTATTCTGTCTTTTGGTCCGAGGAAGCCGCTGTTTCTTGCTTCTGCGGCAGACATGGATACTTTAGCCTGTGCTATAGTTAGAACTGCAGGTACATAATATGCACCCCAATCAGCAATATTAACTGATTTTGGAATAGACTCAATTATTTTTCTCCAGAGGTTTGTGCAACCGCCGCCTGCTGGTAAAAGGCCTGCGCCGATTTCAACAAGGCCCATGAAGAGGTCTGCATGTGCTACAATTTTATCAGCTGCAAGACATGTTTCGCATCCGCCGCCGAGTGTCATTCCGTATGGAGCTGCCACTACAGGAAATGGAGCATATTTTGCACCCATCATTGCTTTCTGAGTTTCAGCAATGAATACTTCGATTTCGTTGAATTTTTTTGCCTTTGCAAGCTCTCCCATGTATCCGAGGTCGCCGCCTGCAGAGAAAGCGCCCGGCATTCCAGGAGCCTGATTGCCTATTACAAGACCAACACCGTTATTGAGTGTGTATTCATTTGCTTCAAACATGAAATCCTTGATTTCGGCATTGAGTGCATTCATCTTTGTATGGAACTCGATGCAGAATACTCCGTCACCAAGATCGATGAGTGAAACAGATTTTTTATCTTTGATTGTTTTTTTATCTGCTTTAAGGTCAGCAAGAAAGATCATCTTCTCGTTAAGCACGATATTTTTGTAGCTGTTGGAAGTAAAATCAAAGAACTGTTTTTTACCATTATTAATTCTATAGAAAGATTCATTTCCGCCATCCAGCATTTTCTGTATGTTTGCAGGAACTTTCAATCCGTCGGCTTTCATTTTTTCTACAGATTTTCTAACGCCTATATTGTCCCATGTTTCAAAAGGACCTGCTTCGAGTGCATATCCCCATCTCATTGCATTGTCAATTCCTACGATTGTATCAGAAATTTCAGGAAGTCGGTTAGCAGAATATATGAAGTTTCTTGATGCAAGCTTCCATGCAATTTTTGAAAATTTGTTGTCAGCGTACAGAATATGCTGCTGTTTTTCAGCAAGTGTAGTCAATTTTTTTGCTTCGCTTACTACATCAAGTTTTGCCTTTTTATCAAATTCAACATATTCCCCTGTTTTAATATTTATGACCTTGCTGATTTTTTTCCATGTTTTAGCATCAACTTCTTTTTTGTAGAATCCGCCTTTGTCCTTTGTTTTATTACCGTAGCTTCCGTCTTTGATCATTTTTTTGAAGAAATCAGGAGTCTTATATGCATCGCGTCTTTCGTCATTTACAAGACTTGCATATGAATTTTCCATGATATGATCGAGTGTATCAAGACCGACAAAGTCAGCAAGACCGAAAATCGCTGTTCCAGGCATTCCGAATGCAGGTGCAAATACAGCATCAAATTCCGGAATTGTAATATCTTCAGTTTTAAGCAGGTCAAATGCTTCAATCATAAGACCGACACCAATCCTGTTACCGATAAAGTTAGGAGTGTCTTTTGCCCAGATGATTCCTTTACCGAGGATTTTTTCTCCCCAGCTTTCAATGAAATCACATACTTCTTTTTTTGTGTCTTTTCCGGCTACAAGTTCAAGAATTTTCATCATACGCACAGGATTGAAGAAGTGCATTATAAGAAAATTTTCTTTAAACTGCTGGGTTCTTCCCTCTGCCATTGATGCCAGTGGCAGTCCTGAAGTGTTGGATGCAATTATTGTACCCGGTTTCATAATTTTTTCAATTCTTGCAAACAGATCCTGTTTAATTTTGAGATTCTCAACGATAACTTCAATGATAAGATCGCAATCAGCAATTTTATCGAAATCGTCTGTAAGGTTGCCTGTTTCCAGCAGATTCAGGTCACCTTTTTTGTCATAGAATGCTGGCGGTTTTGCTTTAAGCTGTGCATCAAGACCGGCCTTAACTATTCTATTTTTTGCTGCAGGATTATTTTTTTCATCCTCTTTCAAATCGAAAGGAGCGATATCTAATAACAGCGTACGTACTCCTGCGCCTGCGCAAAGAGCTGCGATACCACCTCCCATCAATCCAGAGCCTATAACGGCTACTTTTTGTATTCGTCTGACCATAAAAACCCCCTGTTTAAAATAAAATTAAAATTATTAAGACGTTTGATATATAAATATAGTTTCTTCCTGCTTTCTGCAGAAAAAATTATAATATTTACTTAATATTTAAATACACCCCGTTATAGGGATTTACTCCAACATTGTCGATATTTACACCTGCATTTGAAGTCTGCATCTCGTTTCTGTTAAAGATATTTATCTCAATTTCAGCTGTTCTGATCATCCCTTCGTATGCACTGAATGTATTTCCGCTGATTCTTTCAGCTGTAACAATGTTAGTGAAACCGTTCATTAGCGTCACACCGGTATTCTGGAGGAATATTTTTATCTCATCTTCGCTGAAATTTCTTGCTGATGTGTTCATTAGTATTGCAAGGCCGTGAAAAAGCACCCACATTGTAAAGGTTATATTGCGTTTTTTTTCTTCAGATATATCTTTTAATATTGGAAGATCCGATAAAGTTTTTGGCATAATTTTCAGGGAATATATGTCCGAGATATTCTGGGTTTTCAGGAATTGCTCATTGTTGATGAAACTATATAATTTTTTTTCATCTCTTGCAAACATTATGTATCCTACACCCATATCGAGGAAAGGATCCCCGGTGCGGATTTTAATCTGGTATGTTATCAGGAGATCAATGGCTTTGTCCAATATTGCAGATTCAATATTTTTCATTGATTTAAGATATGAATAGATCGGCATAGTTGAGGCATTCATTTCTTTGGCTATTGACTGGGCTGACAGATATTCATACCCCTGATTGCGTACTACATTAAAAGCAGCATTTATAATATCATCTATTGTATATTTATTCTTTCTAGCCATTATGGTTTAATTCATGTTGTGAATTATTAAATTAAATAGTGTGGATTATATAATGGCCGTTATTTAATTTGTCAATAGAATTTATAAATTTTTTAAAAAACAGGTTAAAATGTATTTCTGGAAGAAGATTGCAGGCTGATTGACTGATTGGGGCTCTGACCCTCTATAAAATCCGGTATTAATCATTATTTTTTTTTATTCTGCCCGTTTTCTATTATTAGGATGTTTTTTATCATCATCGTCGAGTATGGATTGACTGATTTCTTCACTGTCAGATACGCATTAAAGCTGGAAAGAACGATAAAATTTAGTTTACGTTTCCTTTAAACAGACATGTAGTATAGCATTATATTTGCTTTTGTTATCAAAAGTCTCAGAAACTTATCATCATTTCATCATTGAGTTTAAGTTCATCTTCAGAGCGGTGATGCAGGCAGGGTAAAAATTATTTTGAAATATATGCGCGTCCGGCAGGAGTCGAACCTGCGACCAACGGATTCGTAGTCCGCTACTCTATCCAGCTGAGCTACGGACGCATATTTAAATATTTATCAGGTGATCGTATTTATCAACAAGAGGTAATGATTTTTTTTCCTGTTTAATAATCCATCTTGTTCCAATTATAAAAATTGCAAGATAAAGCAGTTCAATTAAATAGATTAATATTATTAGAAATAATTTAGCCACTTTTAATTTAACCGGAATTAGATAAGTTGCAAAATATATGAAAATTAAAGCAGCGGCGAATGAAACTGAAATTAAAAAAGCCTGTCTCCCGTGGTGCATGGCAAATTTATCATCCTTGTTGAAATGGAATGGTATAAGCCAGCCTATAAATGGCAAATATGTTGCATAGAGTTTATTCTCAAAAGCAGTATCAAAATATTTTTGAGCAATTATGATATTTTTTTTAATTATTTCAACATACTTATCAAGCGGTATTTTTTTATTGATTAGATCATAAAAAAAAGACGGACTGTATTTGGCAGCCAAAGCTTTTATCTTTTTGGTTGTCTTTTTTTTGATATCGTTGAATTTTTTTTTAATTTTCATGTCTGTTTATTCGGAGAGAGAGGGATTCGAACCCTCGGTATCAATATGCGATACAATTGCTTAGCAGGCAATCCCCTTCGGCCTCTCGGGCATCTCTCCATTATTAAAATTTTTGTATTATTTATTCGAGAATTTAAATCGGAGAGTGAGGGATTCGAACCCCCGGGGCTATTAACCCAGCGGTTTTCAAGACCGTCTCCATAGACCACTCGGACAACTCTCCGGGAACAAATTTATAAAAAGGAGGGTTAAAGTCAAGATTATTTTTTTGAAACCGGCCTGTGACGGAATTTCAATAAAAGTTGAACCGGATATGAATTTTTTATATAGAAATGAAACTATTTCATTTCAACACGGGTAATAACACCCTGAAGTTTTGACGTTGGCAGCTTATAAAATTTAACAAAGCTTGGAGTTAAAATTTTAATAACTGAAAAAATTTTCCATATTGGATTGATTGTGTAAATATCCTCGGTTCCATAAAATATTACTTTCGGATTAATGGCATGATCGCTGATAAGTTTATTAATATCAATCTCCTCTTTATATCCTGCACTGATTTCAAATGCATGAAGACCTGTACCTATGTTGCTGGTAAAATTTGTTTCAAGACCGAATGGATCTTCTGTCCTGAAAACTGAAATCATGATATTGTTTTCATATATAATGTTGCTGCGGATAATTGTATGGATAATATACGGCGATATGTTTTTAATGCTTCCAACAAAAAAAAGACCTGTTCCCGGTATTTGAACCTTTTTGTATATCTGTTCGTAGCTTGTTAAAAATGTATCTATGTCAATAGGTTTTAATTCTTTATACACTGCCTGCTGGCCTTTTATCCATAGCAGAATCAATAAAAATGGAAAAGATGCTAAAAGTAAAGAGATGTAGCCTCCGTGAGGAATTTTATTAAAATTAGCAATAAGAAATGCTATATCAATCAGGAAAACAAAAACTGCGAAAATAGTTTTTATTTTATCTTTCCTGGTAAAATATATCATTATAAGCATAATTCCAGTGATACTCATTGTTCCGGTAACAGCCAGTCCATAAGCTGCTGCAAGGCCTTCAGATTTTTTAAAAATTATCATAATAAAAATAACTGCAAACATCAAAGCCCAGTTCACTGAGCTGATATAGATTTGAGATTTCAGTTTAAATGATGTGAACTCTATTCTTAATCGCGGAAATGCCCTTGTGTTAATTGCCTGATAAATTATTGAAAAAACACCGCTGATAAGAGCCTGTGATGCGATTATTGTCGCTGTAATTGTTAATATCAGAAAAGGGATATATAAAACTGCTGATTGGCTTTGAACCATTGCAAATATAAAAGTTTTAGCTTCAGGATTTCTAAGAGCATATGATCCCTGACCAAGATAATTAAGAATCAGAGCTATAAAAACAAAAGTCCATGCGCGAACTATCGGTTTTTTCCCGAGATGCCCCATATCTGCATAAAGAGCTTCAGCCCCGGTAGCGCAAAGAATTACATCAGATAGAATAATGAATCCGGCAATTCCATTATTGCTGAAAAATCTGAATAAATACATAGGGTTAAATGCTTCGAATACTTTTGGAAAATATGATATAGATAGAATTCCGGATAAACTCAAGGAAAAAAACCATAAAACCATAATCGGGCCGAAAGTTTTAGCTATAGTGTCCGTTCCTTTTGACTGAAAAATAAAAAGAGCAATAGTGATTAATATAGCTATAGATATTAATATCCATAATTGCGTTTTTTCCAGGCCTGGTATAAGTATAATACCTTCAACAGCAGAGAGGATACTTATTGCAGGGGTTATAACTCCATCTCCCAGAAGTAGCGCAACTCCGGCATATGCCAAGAGTGAAAAAAAAGCTGTAGCTCTTCCTGGTTTTAAAATTTTTTTCAGAAGTTTCTTTAGAATGATTGTGCCGCCTTCACCATGTATTTCCAGTCTCATGGCAAGCCAGGTATATTCTATTGTAACTAAGATGAAAAGGGTCCAAATAATCAGGGAAAGAATTCCAAGAACGTTTTCCTGTGTTGGCTTGATGAAAATAAAAATAACAGTAAGTGTATAAATGGGGCTTGTGCCTATATCACCAAAAACAAGACCCAATGCTTTTAAAATATCTTTCCAGTCTTCTTTGCTGTAAATCAGCTTCATAAATAAATATTTACCATTTTAAATTTTTTTAATTTCAATTTAATAATCTATCCATTTTTTTGACAGATTTTTGATAAAAAAGCAATTAAATATTGTAAATGTAATCTTGCAACATAAATTTTAATAACTAATATCAGATCAGATGCATCCCTTTTGGATTTTAATATGTTATTTGCTTGAAGTAATTTGTAGAAAGATTATAAATGCTAATAAAAAAATAAAATATTAGATAAGTGATATAATTTGAATCTTGAAATAAAATTTATTATTTTTCAGCTTATTATTATACTGCCGTTTTTGTCCGGCTTATATATTAAAAAGCATATTGAAAATCCTCTGAAAATTTCTAAAAAAATTATTCTGCTGGATCTTGTAATTCTTGAGCCTGTTATTTTTTTCTGGGTAATCTGGGGACTGTCTCTGGGAAAGGACCAGTTTTTTCTTCCTGTTGCTGGTCTTTTAATGGTATCAGCCGGTTTTATCCTGGGTAAAATTTCACTTCCAATTGTTAAGGCAGAAGGAAAATCAAAAGCATCATTTTTAATAAGTTCTTCTCTCGCTAACCACGGATTTACAATGGGCGGTTTTGTCTGCTATCTGCTGGCAGGGGAAAAGGGGCTGGCTCTTTCGGCTATATTTCTGATTTATTTTATGCCGTATACGGTTCTTGTTATATTTAATTATGCCAGGTTTAATTCATCTTTAAGCAGGAAATTAAAATTTAAGGAATATATTTTAAATTCACAGAATCTAACGCTTGCAGCTGCAGCTGCAGCAATTTTTCTTAATTTATCCGGAGTAAAAAGAGCTGCAATCAATTTCCCGATTGATCCGGTTGTTATGCTTGCAATTTCTGTGAACTATTTCGTCCTTGGAATTAATATAAATATTTCCAAACTGAAATTTATACGTGCTGATAATTACATTATTGCTGCAATTAAATTTCTGATAATCCCTGTAATAACATCTATTGTTCTTCAGATTGTTGATCTTGACCGAGACATAGAAAAAATAATATTAATCCAGTCATTCATGCCTGCTGCTGTTTATTCAGTTATGACTTCTATTCTATTCGATCTCGACACTGAACTTTCTTCTTCAATATTTATTATTAATACAATAATGTTTATTATTCTTGTTCTTCCTCTTTTATTTATGTTTAACGCAGCTTTGATTCTTTAAAAAATTTCCATTACTGCTTCTGCAATAAGTTTATAGCCTTCAGATGATGGATGAACCATGTCTGAAAGATAAAGTATCCCGCGGCTTGTTCCATTTTGTATTTTTTTTGTAAATAATTTATGCGGTTCAGCGAAAAATGTATTTTCTTCTATTGATACTTCTTCAATAGACTTATAATACTTATTCATAATTTTATTTTCCTCTTCGTTTGAAACCGGGACTGATGTTATTAGAATAATTTCGGAATTATATAGCTCTCTGATCTTGTTAACAATCAGTATTATATTGTTTTTAAATCTGCTGACAGAGTGTCCCATAAATGCATCGTTAAGACCGAATTCAACTATGAATAGATCCGGGTTTTTATTTTCAGTGCAGAATCTGACTCTTGAAAGACCGCCATCAGCCGTATCACCGGGTACTCCGCAATTATTTATTCTAAATACAGCATCAGGATATTTAAGCATAAGCATCTCTTCTAAATAATCAAGATACCCTTTGCTGACCATCCATCCTGCTGTAAGGGAATCGCCAAGAGCGGAAATCAATATTTCGCTACCTGATTCAAATTTATCAATGGTTTTTAGTCTTTTCATTTATGAACCTTAGCAATAAATTTAACATATTTTAATAAATATATTAAAATTTTAATATTTTAATTGCAATTCAACTATTTTTTTATTATATTAGTAAAATAGTTATTTTATAAATTAATTCAGATGTAAAGTATTTAAAATTATTTAAGCAAGAGTTTATCTGGCAGAGAAGGGGTTTATGAAAATTGAAATTACAATTCTTGGACTTTTATCCGAAGAAAACCTTTACGGATATGAAATAAAAAAGAAAATTATGGACAGGCTTGAAGATTATGTTGATATCAAGTTCGGTTCAATTTATTATGCTATAAAAAAAGCAGTTGATAACGGCTGGGTAAAGCGGGTCGGTATAGAAAAGGAAAGCGGTAATCCTGAAAGGTATATCTATGAAATTCTGCCTGCAGGGAAAAAATATTATAAAAAACTTCTGAAGCAGTATCTGGATAAAAATCTTATTCATTTCGATATTGATATAGTTCTGATGTTTTATAGAACACTTTCTCAGGAAATGAAAGAGCAGTTTTTAGAAGACAGATTCATTGATATTAAAAAACGGATTGATGAGATAGAAAAAAAATTAAAAGAGGGTGATTCAAATAAAGCTCTGCTTAGCTACCTGTTGAGTCATCTGAATGCGGAAATGTCCTGGCTGAATATTATGCGGAAGGAATAATGCTTTTTTTTAAATTAAAAATTTTTGATCATATCTTTTAAAAAATCATGTTCTTTGCCTTTAACTGCAGCTTCAACATCATCTTTCAGAGCTCTTAATTCTGTATTCATTTTATATGCAATAGCAGGATTTTTTTCCGGAGACTCGTTTAAATTCTGATCAACAATTGTTTTATTCAGGCTGCCGATTTTTACTACATTGAAATAATGTCTTTTAGCCAGAGATAAAGCAATACTCATGAGAATATCAAATTTTCTTTCAGCAATTTCTACAAGTTCGCTTTTTTTAATTTTCGTTAAGATAACATTATTCCTTGCTTTTAAAGTTGCAGTCCTTGCATCTCCAAGAAGCAGAGCCATTTCACCTATTACTGTACCGGCATTTTCAATTGACGCTACCTTATTACCACCAACCGTAACATCAATAGCTCCTGATTGCAGAATATACATTTCGTCGCCTATTGTGTTTTCTTCGCAGATAACTGTTCCTCTTGAATATTCCACATCCTTGTCTGAAATTTCAGATGTTGATGAAATTGTAACCGGATCAGATGATCTTGCAAATGCTTCTCCTCTTTTAAATGTGAGGCTCGGTTCATATTTTGTAATTAATGTTTTCAGCCACGGAAACTTTCTTTTATCATATTCTGTTTTTATTTTATCAACTATCCTGTAATATTCAATTGCGCTTTCCCTGTTTTTCTTTTCATCTCCGGCAAGTGAAGTCATATTCTTGTTAATAATTCCATTTGTGAGTTTTATCTGTTTGGCGAGAACCATTGATGTATTTATCACAAATGAAAATGTTTTTATTCCTGTCATGAAACTTTCTAGAGGCATTTTTTTAATTTTGCTGTCATTTTTTGATACAGCTGTTTCAATCCTGCCTGTTTTCATTTCTAGGTAATTGTTAAGAAGCAGTTCAGTAGAACCTACAATAAGATTTTTTCCATTTATTGAGTATTTGTCTGAATCGGATATATAGAAGAAGATTTCACCTTCACTCAGAAAATATACGCAATCCGGCGCTGAAGTAGGTGTATATAATTTTATAAAATTACCTGACATGTTTTTCCTGTTATAGAATTATTGTTTAAGATAAAATGCTTTTTATTGTATTGAGTAATTTGTCTTTTTCAAACGGTTTTGTGATAAAAGCTTTCGGGTTGATTCCCGGCTCATTCATTTTAAGAGTATTTTCATTCAGCGCGGATATGATAATAACTTTTGCATCCGGATCGAATTCTATAATTTCCTGAACAGCTTTAAGGCCGTCTTTTCCGCCCATTGTTATGTCCATTGTTACAAAATCGGGCTTGTTCTTTTTATATGATTCAATTCCATCAGAGCCGTTTTCAGCCTCATCAATGATTTCATATCCTCCGCTTTCAAGCGTATCCCTGATAATTTTCCGCATAAATTTTGAATCATCAACTATTAAACCCTTGCTCATTATTTACCTCTGATATTTTTATACGCTATTAATTATGAGCATAATACAGGATTTAGTTTGACATATCAATAACTTTTATTATTTTTTATAAGGCATATAAAAATATTTTTATCATTTTTAATGAAAATATTCACAGGAAATAAAAAATAATGGATAAGATTTCCAAAGAAAACAGGTATTTTCTGAATTCGGTTAAAAGAATAACAGGAAAAGCAATAAATAAATTCAGCATGATTGGAGATGGCGATCATGTACTTGCAGCAATATCCGGCGGAAAAGATTCTTTTGTAATGCTTGATATTCTTTCTGAAAGAAGGAAACATATTCCAATTGATTATAATATTACCGCACTTCACGTAAATGTTAAAAATATCGGATATGATATAGACAGAAAATATTTCGAGGATTTTTGTACTGACTTAAACGTAAATTTTATATATCTGGAAACAAGCTACATAGACAGAAGTGACGGCGATAAATCAGCATGCTATTTATGCTCAATGCACAGGAGAAAAATTTTATTTAACTATATGAAGGAATTCAGGTGCAATAAACTGGCTCTCGGTCACCATATGGATGATGCTGTTGAAACTCTTCTGATGAATATGACTTTTAACGGACAGATAAGTTCCATGCCCGGAAAGCTTTCCATGTTTAAAGGAGAGTTTGATATTATCAGGCCTATGCTTCTTTTAAGGAATGATGAAATTAAAAAATATGCTGTTATAAAAGAATTTCAAAATCAGAAAACTGTCTGTCCTTTTTCTGAAAAAACCAGAAGGCATGATATAAAGAATTTATTAGGCGAATTGGAAAAACATTTTCCAGGAGGCGTTAATAATATGTTCAGATCAATGGGAGACATAAAGCCGGATTATCTGCCGAAAATTAATCTTGATTAAACAGCGGGTATTTTTAATTGTTGCTGGAAATTTATGAAACAATTAATTAAAATATATATTATCTGCATGGTACTGTTTTTTGCAGCATGCACCGGAATGCGCGAAATAGAGCGGAAAGATATTTTTGGCCGGGTATCTGCTATTGTTGTTTATAATGGATCAAAAGTTGAAAAAATCAGCGAGATAGTATATTCTGATAACAGTTTCAATCCGACTTCGGTAATTTATAAAAAAGATAATAAAGGTCAGCTTGTTCCTTATAAAGAAGAAGAATATAATTATCAGGATAATAATTTAAAAGCTACAGTTTTTTATATTTATAAAAACAATAAGAAGTTAAAAACCGGATGGATCGATTATAATTATAATGAAAATAATTTAAAAGATATAGGATACTATATACTTGATGAAAAAACAGGAATTCTTTATATGTTCGCTTTCGACAGCTATGAGTATGATGAAAATAATAAATTAACATCAAGACGTTATATCGAATATGATTTTCAGCCGGAAAAAAAAGAAACCACCCAAACTGCTCAGTATGTTTTTCTGTATGAGAACGGAAATGTTGTAGAATTGAAAACCTGGATTCTTGAAAAAAAATCAAATAAAATTATTGAAAAAAAAGAAACAGATCTGGATTTTGTAAACAATACTATTAAAAACATCGAAGAAACATGTAATATAAAAGTTCGAGGCAAAGATTTAATTAAATAAAACCGGAGGAAAGTTAATGGGAGATTTAAAAGATATTAATAGCAGCAATTATGATTCTGAAGTATTACAAAGCAAGGGACTTGTTCTTGTTGATTTCTGGGCTCCATGGTGCGGCCCTTGCAGAATGCAGACACCTATTCTTGAAAAAATATCCCAGTCCTCTGATATAAAGATATCAATTACAAAGCTGAATACTGATGATAATCCATCAATAGCGCAGCAGCTCGGCATAGCTTCAATTCCAACCCTGATCTTGTTTAAAGACGGTAAGGAAGTAGAAAGATTTGTTGGCGTTCAGCCGGAAGAATCATTAAGGCAGAATATTAAAAAGCATTCCTGATGCGCGCAGTTATACAAAGGGTGCTGTCTGCTTCAGTAGAAGTGGACAGCACTGTTATTTCCAGCATTAAAACCGGTCTGCTTCTTCTACTTGGTATTCATTCTGCTGATTCTTATTCGGACATTGATTATATTATTAATAAAACAACAGGACTTAGAATTTTTGAAGATCACAATGGAGTAATGAATCTTTCTGCTGCAGAAACTGATTCTGAAATATTAATTGTATCCCAGTTCACTCTTTACGGCGATGTTCGAAAAGGTAAACGGCCTTCTTATTCAGAAGCCATGCCTCCGGAACAGGCTTTAGTGATGTATGAAAAATTTATTTCTGAATTCAGATTAAAATACCACAAAGTAAAAAGCGGCATTTTCGGGGCTGATATGAAAGTTTCGCTTGTTAATTCAGGACCTGTAACAATTCTGCTAGATAGCTCTAAACTTTTTTAAAAAATTTTAACAAATCACCATGGATGCATGGTGGATAAAACTTCTCAAGAAGAGAGGAGCATCCCGGCGCTCCTCTCTCCTCGAGACTCCACTCTCCTCCGGCCTCTCAATCGCCGAGGAGGCTTACTAATTTCATCGGTCACGAAATTTTTTCTAAACAAAGTAAGGGCAGGTTTTTAACCTGCTTAATCTAAATGCTGTTTTGAATTCTCACTATTCCGCCTGTTTTATAGAAACAGGCTCGAAGGAAATGAGTGGAGAGATTTTGTTCATAAAAAAGCGAACTGAATACTTTTAAAAGCAAATATTTAACCTTATTTTTGATAAGCAGTGTTTTTAATTCGAGCCGGCGCCATCCTAGCCGGCGGAATAGTATTTATTTTCAAACAGCATTTAGGAAATATTTTTTTAAGAAAGAAAAAATTTTGTGGTAGGTGAAGGCGCTTAGCCCCGCGGCAATGAGCGGCGGGCTTTGGGGTGGATTCTCAAGGAGGGGCGTTTTACCCGACTTAAAACGTCCCTTCTTGAGAATATTGTACACCCGCGAATTCCGGTGTTATTTTTACAAAATTTTTTTCAAAAATTACCCCCCGTTCGTATTAATAATCAGGACGGTGAATTATGAAAAAAATTATATTTATGCTTCTTATTATTTTAAACTGCGCATACTGCAGCGCTGCTCTTTTAATAAATGAAATTGCCTGTGAAACTTCAATCGACTGGGTTGAACTTTTCCTGTCTCCAACCGGACCTGAAAGCATGGAAATACAGAATCTTTATGTAACAATGTATTATGGAACTAATGAACCTCTTGGTATTCCATCGTCCCCTATTACTCTTTATAATTATGACAGACCTGAGACTCCCTGGGACGACAGATATGCTGTTGTTCATCTTACATCTCCCGGGATTCCGGATGAAACTGATGCAACTGGAGACACGAATGGAAATGGTGTTCGGGACATTTACTGCAATAATTATTTCGGGAGTTTATGGAATACGGACTGTGTTGTTGCAATAGATACGGATGACGATCCGTCGAATGGAGGAATTATTGATTTTGTTGCTTATTCAAACCGTGACGGTTCATTCAATGATACAATTGATGGATATATAGCAAAAGCTAATGGATTTGACCAGTGGGCGGGATATATTAAGGGAAGTGTTCAGGATTGCTGTGTTGATATTGGACTGTCCGGTCTTAAATCATTCATGAGTATTTCAAGAATTAATTCTTCAGATACAAATTCTCTCTCAGATTTTGTTATAACCAATTATCAGACTCCAGGCAGAGATAATATTTCAAGCATAAACAGGGCAGGAAGAAAACTATTCAGGCCGGATAAAAAACATATTACAATTATTCCGTCCAATGAAAAATTTTCTAAAGGAAATATTAAACTCTCGGTGTTTGAAACCTGCGACATCAAAATAAGAATTTTTACTCCAATTGGAATGCAGATTTTTGAATCGCCTTTGTATAAATCAACCAGCCCGGGATTTTTTGAATTTTCATGGGATCCGTTAACTGTTACAAAAAGCCCTGCCATTGGAATGCTCATTGTTAAAATAGAAGCAGTGAGCCAGTCAACGAATATTACTGATACAGATATAGTTTATCTCATAACAGCAAAAGGCACCGGCAGATACAGGTGATGCGCTTACTGATTGTGCCGGGTGTAATTTTTACTCTGATAAAATTTTCATTCGCAGCATTTGATTACAGGGAAGTTTCACAGACGTCGCTGTTTCAGTTTAATGCTGCAGTTATAGATTATTCAGTGCCGGGCGATATTTCAAATCCTGCATATTATCCGCTCGCGAAATCGCCATACCTGATGTTTTCAGGATCGAATCCGTATTCTCTGGAAAATCTTTTTTCAGGGGTACTTAAGGCTGGCGGAGCTGTTAAAGGTTTCGGTGCGCAGATTTCATGGAACAGATTCGGTTTTGATCAGTATGCGGAGAATATTCTAGAAGCCGGAATAAGTTATATGTTCATCAATAGAATTTCTATTGGAGCAAGCTGTTCATATTATAACCTTACGATTAATACAGATGTAATAAGTGAAACTCACGATCTTTTTAATATCAAATCAGGCTTATTGATTATACCTTTTGACTGGATCAATATTTCCGGAACTATTGATAATATTATTTCATTATTCAATCCGGAACAGCAGTCTGTTCTTTATCCTGAATGGAGTGCAGGATTAGGGATACATCCGGTTAAGGGACTTTTTGTTTCGTGGAATATCAACGGGACTGCTTACGGACTGGTTAATTCTTTTTATGTTTCAGCGAACATTCTTCCATTTCTTTCAATACGCGCTGGTTATGCAAAAGAAACATCTTCATACTCGGGGTCTGTTCTCGTTACTTATAAGCACGTGTCTATGTCATACGGTCTTAAATATCACCCTCATCTTGGATTTACTCATTCTGCAGGAATAACACTTACCCTGTCTCCACTGAGCCTCGACAGCGTAAGCTACAGCACAAAGTTTGAAAAAGACCGGGATAATGATATAAAGAATTTCAAGCGGGTTAATATCAACACCTGTTCTGCAGATGAAATTACAAAAATTCCCGGCATTTCAAAGACCATTTCAGAAAGATTAATTAAATACAGGGAAATGATCGGACCAGTTACTAAAGATTCTCTGGTTCAGGTCGGTCTTTCGCAGAAAGAAGCTGATGCAATGCTCGATTTTATTTATGGTCTTGATGAGGAGAAAAAAGAGGAATTCAAACCGAATCAGCATAAAGCCGCTTCTCATTATAATATTGATGCAGCAAGAAAACTTATTTTTGAAAAGCTGAATAAATCCGGAATCGGCGCACTGCCTTCGATGAAGCTTTCAGAAATGGCTGTAAAGAAAGAAACTGATAAAATCAATGCCTACATTACCTCACTGAAAAATATATCTGAAGATCTCAAATTAAAAGTGAGGATGATTTGTTCAGGACAGCTTTGATATTTTCAATTACTATAATGATTTCATTTCCCGTTATCTCTGCAGAAAAAAATTACAGATATATTATTCAGCAGGAATATAGAACTGACACTATTGATTATGACGGATCTGATAAAACTTTTACCAGAGAGAGAGTAAAAGTTTCCTTCAGCCCGGAAACTTATTTTAATTACGCTCATGTAAATATGAATTTAACTGAAAACAGATTTACCTGGAATTTTGTTTCAAGCGATGCAATACCTTCAATGAAATTAATTTTTGGAAATTTCAGCGTTAATTTCGGCGGAGGACTTTTATCCGGAAGAAAAGTTTATATGCCGGATGATCCGTATCAGTCAAAAATATATTATTCCATATCAAATACTTTTATTCCGGATATCAGTGGAAACCCAGCATTTTCATTCAATGGAATCGGTTTGAGCGGATTTATTACATGGAAAGATTTCCATTTTACAGCTCACGTATTCTATTCAATCAGACCTAGATATATTTCTGATGATCCTTTTGTTTCCCCGGCAACTGACTCTACTTTGAAATCAGCTGCATTGAAATTGAATTATGATTATCTGAACCGGTTTCCTGTTATAATCAATGATACAGGAACAATGTTTGAGCTGAAATATTTAAATTTTTCCTCACAGTTTTATTTTATATATTCAGATATTAAATCAGGAGAGGAATTTATTTTATGGGATTACAACACAAACTCATTCAGAACCGGAGGCGTAAAACATTATCTCGGCTATGGGACTTTTTCAAAATATGAAGATGATTATCTGGTTCTGTTCGGTGAGGGATC
Organism: uncultured Leptospirales bacterium; assembly: GCA_964392365.1. GTDB lineage: Bacteria > Spirochaetota > UBA4802 > UBA4802 > UBA5550 > CAYMPH01. The sequence goes on along the minus strand of CAYMPH010000004.1, from coordinate 266,266 downwards.
AGGCACATCGAGATGCTTCTCATCAAATGGAAATGAAGCGCAATGGGTTAACGGTTTCGCCGCTCAGTTCGGCATTGTTTATAAACATCCGGTATTTAAAATGAAAATTGCAGGAAAATATTCAGGAGAAGATTTTTATGCGCCGTACGGAAGTACCGGAACAGGTTCAGAAAGCAGGTGGCATGCAGGCGGAGATTTTAAGATTAACAGAAATTTATCAACAGGGGTTTCTGTTGAGGCATCAAAAAATTTAGCGCCATCATCTTTTTATTCAATTTTATATTCCAGCAGAAGAATGGAGTGTTTTCTTAAATATAATTTTCTAAACAGATTTATCATCCAAGGTGCTGTGAATTATATTTTAAGAGATGAAGATTACGGAACTAATGAAAGCAGACAGTATAAAATTAAAATTAAAAATGCTCTTAATGAAAATTTTAAAGCAGAAATTTCCGCTGTTTATCAGAATTCTTCCGCAGCAGATTCTTTCAGCGCGGGGATCGGCACCGGGCTTAGGATTTCATTTTTTAATGCAGATATTAATTATTCTTTTTATAATATTTCAGGCGAAAATTATATTTATTCAATAGTTGATCCTATGCCGTATTCAGTCTCCTCTGGATCCTTTATAAGATCCAGCATCAGCGCTTTAACTGCAAAGATTTTTCTGAAATTTGACAAGGGTTCTTTTGTAATTAGATATCAGACACAGTTTGATTATTCTTCAGTAATAAGCAACAGAATTGAATTAATCGGACGGATTAATATATAATTGTTAATAAAAAATAATTCAATTGAAAAGTTGAAATTTCATCAACTATGTCATTCCCGCGAAGGCGGGAATCCAGGATTTTAATAAAATGCAATATTATGTGTATATTTTATCCAGTAAAAAGAATGGAACATTATATGTAGGAGTTACCAGTAATCTGATTAAACGAGTGTATGAACATAAACAAGAAGTTATTAAAGGATTTTCTAAAAAATATACTGTGCATAACCTTGCATTTTTCGAACAGACAAATAATATTATTGAAGCATTGAACCGTGAAAAACAATTAAAAAATTGGAATCGTAGGTGGAAATTAAATTTAATTGAAAAAGAAAATCCGGAATGGATCGATTTGTTTTATCATATTTTGTAAATGTTTTATAGGTTAAATAACTGTTTTTAAGATAAAGATACATTTTAAAACAAAAATGGATTCCCGCCTGCGCGGGAATGACAAAAATGAATTAATAGGACTTATTAATATTTAGATGATAAAAAATCTATCTTGACCAAACAGGCCACTGTTTTTGTTATTTATATCTTATGAAAAAAATCATTTTTATATTTCTGATAATATTTCCTTTAGGCTTTCTGCATTCTGCTGAAGTTTTCAGCGGCAGGGATACAACCATGAATATATTTTCTTCCGAGTCATCCGGAAGAGGAAATACCGGTGTATCTGCTTCAGGAGGAAGCGGACTTTTTTTCCTTAATCCTGCTTCTATCGGATTGAATGAAAAGTTCAGTCTTGATTTAAAATACGGCACTCTTCAGGGATCTTACTATAATCCGGACATTTCTTTATCTATTCCAACTCCATATGTAACAGTCGGAGGGGGTTTAAAATTTATTTATCTTCCTAACAGCTCTGATGTAAATTATGCTTCAGCATTTTCATTCGGAGGAGCAAAAAGTTTCGGAGGAAAATTTTTAATTGGAGGATCGCTGAATTTTATCTGGGCTCAGGCCGGGTCAAATCTATTTTACGTTGGAGGTTCAGCCGGGTTTATTTACCGGTTCGATGGAAGCAGCTTAAATTATTCATTCGGTCTTTTTGAGCCGGCAATTGGATTTTCAATAAACGCCGGAGTTCCAATAGGAAACAACAGCAGTTTCATAGATTTTAATTCAATTACAGCTGGTTATAATTTTAAATTTATTAATGCCAAATATTTTAAACTTGGTTTTTATAATGATTTTTCGGTAATTCACAGCTACACCGGATTTGCTGTAAAGGCCGGTCTTGAGGCTGAATTTTTTAAAGGTATTTTTATAAGGACAGGCGGTATATTTAATGTTATTCCTGTAGTTTATAATTTCGCGGATGCAACATTCGGAGCCGGGTACAGATTTAAAAATGAGGATTTTACTTTATCTCTGAATTATTCATTAATTTTATATCACGATATGAAATTAGTTCATTATATCAGTATTGGAACTGAATTCGGTTCATTTTCCGGGGGACTTCCTGAAACAGAAATTATTCCTGACAGGAAATATTTTTCACCGGATCATGACGGGATAAATGATTTTGTGACTTTCAAAATCAATGCTGATTCAAAACAGACTCTTGCAGGCTGGAGATTTCAGATTACTGATAATACAGGAAAGGTTATTAAAGAATTTAAAAAAACTGATAGAGATTTATCAACAACAGCATTTGGCGGTTTTTTCACCAGACTTGTATCTAAAAAAAATTTCGGAACTTACCCCGATACTATAACATGGGATGGAACAGGTAAAGACGGAATGATTCTTCCTGAAGGTAAATATGATTATTCTTTTATTGTCTGGGATGATAAAGGAAATATATCTTCTGCAAAAACAGGTTCCGTTGTTATAGACATTACACATCCGGAAATTTCAATTAAATCCGAGTCTCTGACTTTTATACCGGGAAAAGGAAATTTTGTAATTTCGCAGATTATTAAAGGTGCTGATAATGATAAATGGCAAGGCGGATTTAAAAACAGCAGGGGAGCTGTAGTTAAAAATTTTAAATGGGAAAACCTTCCTCCGCTTAAAATTATCTGGGATGGAACTGATGATGCAGGAAAAGATGCGCCTGAAGGCATTTATGATTTTTTTATATTTTCCGAGGATGAGGCAGGCAACAGCACCAGAGAGGAAATAAAACAGATAGCTTTATACCGTAAAACTGATACGCCTGATATCACAGCATCAGAGGAATATTTTTCATATTCTGTTAAAAAAGGTATAAATTTTTTCCAGAAAAATATTTCTAATGATGAGATAATCAGCTGGAAAATAATTATTGAAAATAATCTGAAAAGAACTGTTAAGGAAATTTCCGGCAAAAATAAATTTCCTGCTGAAATCAAATGGGATTGTCTTAATTCAAATGGAGAAAAATTATCAGACGGAGAGTATAATTATTATCTGATTTGCGAATTAAAAAGCAGTAAAAAAATTGAATCATTAAAGCGCACGATTATATTTGACTCAAAACCGCCAGTATTGAAGCTCTCCCATTCACCGGAGTTTTTCTCGCCGGATGGTGATGGGGAGAATGACATATTATCTATCAAAATAGGTGTTGATTCAATTGCCGGAATTAAAGAATGGAAAGTTATAATTACATCTCCATTTGAAGAAGAATTCAAAATTTTTAAAGGCACGGGAAATATTCCGGCTGAGATCAAATGGGACGGATTCGGTTCAGGGAAAGAACTTGTTGAGCCTGATTCAGTTTATACAATTAAAATTGAAGCTTTGGATAGAGCAGGGAATGTTTCTAAGGCAGTAATGGACAGAGTTGAAGTTGATGTGCTTGTTCTTGAAACTGACCAGGGATTTTTAATGCGTTTAAAAACAGTTGATTTTTTAATTGAATCTTCAACATTAACATCCGGCGGACGCAGAATTCTGAATAGAGCTCATCAGATATTTGAAAAATATGATAAATATAAAATTTTAATTGAAGCGCATACTGATGAGGCTGAAAATGATAAAAAAAATCTGCTTCTATCAGAAGAAAGGGCAAAGGCTGTCAGAGATTATCTCGTATTAAAAGGCATAAAACAGGAAAGATTATCTTTCAGGGGACTGGGTGAAACTGCTCCAGTTTATTCCAATACAGATTCTGAGAACATTAGAACCAACAAAAGAATTGATTTTTTGCTGTACAGATAAAAGATTCAGAATAGATTATTTAGCTATTTCAAGAAATATATAAGGATAATTAAAATGAGAGATCTTATTCAGGCATTGATGGAAGTTATTGTTGATATGACCAGAGCCATATTTGATTTTTTTGTAAAACTTTTCAATGGAGCACTGGAAAAATTTCTCGAGATAAATATTTTTGAGAAATTGATAGTAATTACTACTGTGCCTGCATTTTTTTCAGTAGTTATGGCAGTAGGGAAATTTTATATTTTTGAATTATATTTTTATCTGAATAATCCTCTTGCTGTATATATGATAGGAATAGTTTTTTTTATGTATTTCAGCCTTTTTATAAAAAATTTAATAATATTTGCTTTAAGAGAAGTATTCTGTCTGTATTATCTTTTCTGGGTGTTTTATAAACATCTTGGAGGCGGGCTTGCAAAAACACCATACGAGCTGACTTTCGGTTATTATTTGAATATTATTGTTCCAATTGCATTTATTGTTTTTTCTGCACTCAGTTTTCTGATTTATAGGGATGAGTATCAATAAAATATTTTGGTGTAACAACACTCTCAAGAAGGACTGCTTTTACGGAAAAGCAGCCCTCCTTGAGAATCCACCCGAAAGCCGCTGCTCATTGCCGCAGGGCTAAGTGTTTTTTCCTGCTTTTTAATAGTTTCTATTTATAGAGAATTTACTTTCCCTCCCGGGTTTAATTGTTCCCTTTCACCGGTTTTGAAGAAACCGGCTCGATTAGAAATTGTTTTCTTTTATTATTAATCTTTATAGAAAATAGTAATAGCTTCAAATCTTTTTCTTACAAAAGGAGAGTTCATTGGTTCATGCGTGTATACTGGTTTTTTATTTTTGAAAACCTGTATGGAGAATTTCTGATGCAGCTTTTCTGTTAAATGATAGAAGGTTACAAATTCAGCTATGTCTTCTGCCCAGGATATGCTTGAGTATAGAGTAGGAAAAGGCGACATAGCTAGATTTTTATAAATTTCCGGTGCTTCTGAATATTTTGACACAGGACCCTTGCCCATTCCATAAAATGTGATTTTTGATCTGAACGCGAATTCTGTATCAGGTTTATAGTAGTCGTTCCAGTACCCGAGAGTGAACGGAGTTGATGCTTTCAAATCGGGATAAAGCTTTTTAACTGAAGGCTCAACAAAAGGTGTTATTCTGTGGACATAGTCCACGATATGAGTTGACTCATGTATAAGAATATAAAAAAAACCGCTGAATTCTGTTCCGCAATCAAGTTTTATATCCCAGCTATTTTCCCTGATGAAATTTGTTTGTTCTTTAAATGACAGAAGTTCAGTTATATTTTTTTTCAGTACATTCGGATTAAAAACCATGAACGCAAATATTTTTCCGTTTTCATCAACAGCCCATTCTGTCAGGCCGCTGCTTGTAAAATTATTAATAAAGTAGACGGCAAGAAGTCTTTCTTTCATGGTTTTTCTATTCAGCGGCGGCAGCTTATTTATATATTCTGAAATTATTGCTGTTTCATGTTTTGAAGGAATGTACATTGAATAATCTTTTCTGTTGTCGAGATCAATCAGATATTTTAGAATAAAATCCGGTGTTTTTTTAATTCTCTGAATGATTGATGTATCGGGATCAAAATTAAAATTTTTATACTGGTGAGCAGGAGTCGTTTGAATAGTCTGTTTTATGTCTTCTGAACATGCAGGTGCAATTAATATCAGAATAATGCAGAGTAGAAAAAAAATCAGTGGCGATTTTGGAATTTTATTATATATTTGATTCATAAAATTTTCTTGCTTTAATAGGTAACTTTTTAGTTTTTAGCATTACGTAAAAGTAAAAGAAGCTGAATTGATTCAGCTATTTAAATAACCGGATAAAAATCCGTTTCAATAATTATTAAATGGAGGCTTCAAAAAATGTCAAGACACAAATTCCAAACCGAGGTGAATCAGCTTCTACAGCTTATTATTCACTCGCTCTATTCCCATAAGGAAATTTTTCTAAGGGAACTGATTTCAAACGCATCTGACGCTCTCGAGAAATTTAAATATCTGACCCTTACGGATGAAAATTATAAAAAACTCGATTTTAATCCGAAGATAGATATTTATTTTGATGCTGAATCAAAAATTTTAACTATATCCGACACCGGAATAGGAATGAATCAGCAGGACCTTGAGGATAATATCGGGACCATTGCAAATTCCGGCACGAAAAATTTTCTGAGCCATCTTACCGGAGATTCAAAGAAAGATTCAAATATGATCGGGCAGTTCGGTGTTGGTTTCTATTCAACGTTCATGGCAGCTGATAAAGTTGAAGTTGTTTCAAGAAAAGCCGGCGAGGAAAAAGCTTACAAATGGACAAGCGACGGAAAAGGCGAGTATGATATTGAGGATTCAGTAAGAAAAGAATACGGCACCACAATTATTATTTTTCTTAATGATGAAGGAAAAGAATATGCTGATAAATGGAAAATCGAATCTATAGTAAAAAAATATTCAAATCACATACCTTTCCCGATTTATCTTCATTTTGAAGATACACGCTATGAGGGTGAAGGCGATAATAAAAAGGAAATCAAAGAGCCGAAAACCGAGCAGATAAATTCCGCATCAGCTCTATGGAAAAGATCCAAGTCCGAGCTGAAAGAAGAGGATTACAAGGAGTTCTATAAAACATTATCTCACGATTACGATGAGCCTTTGTTTTATGTTCATACCCAGGCTGAAGGAACCATGGACTATACAACCCTGTTTTATATTCCAAAGCACGCTCCATTTGATCTTTTCAGGGCCGATTATAAGCCTGGAGTAAAGCTTTATGTTAAAAGGGTTTTCATTACTGATGATGACAAGGAGCTCATGCCTACATATCTAAGGTTTATCCGCGGTATAATTGATTCAGAGGATATTCCTCTTAACGTGAGCAGGGAAATTCTGCAGCAGAATAAAGTTTTAACAAAGATCAAAACATCTTCAGTTAAAAAAATTCTGGATGAGTTTGAAAAGCTGAAAAATAGCGACAGGCCGAAATACGAAGAATTTTATAAAGAGTTTGGTGTTCCTGTCAAAGAAGGCTTATATCAGGATTATGAAAACAAAGATGCGCTGCTTGAACTTGTTATGTATAAATCCACAAAAAATGAAGGCTACACAACATTTGCAGAATATGTATCAAGAATGAAGCCTGATCAGAAAGTAATTTATTACATAACAGGCGAGAAAGAAGCGAATCTTCGCACATCTCCGCTGCTTGAAGTTTACAGAAACCGCGATATAGAAGTTCTTATTCTCGATAATGAGATTGATGAAATTGTAATTTCAACTGTTTTCAAGTATAAGGAATTCGATCTTAAATCTGTAAACAGGGCAGATGCTGCCAATGATCTTAAAACTGACAGTGACAAGGAAAAAGAAAAGGAAATCAGCCCTGTTGTTGAAAAAATAAAAAAAGCGCTTGGCGAAAGAGTTAAGGATGTAAGAGCAAGCTCAAGGCTGAGCGATTCCCCTTCCTGTATTGTTGCAGATGAAAATGATCCTACTGTTCAGATGCAGCATATCATGAAGATGATGGGCCAGCAGGGAATGCAGGATTTCAAACCAATACTTGAAATTAATCCAGGGCATGCAATTATTACCAGCCTTATAAATACTACTGATGAAAATCTTATTCAGGATATAAGCAGCCTTCTTCTTGAGCAGGCTATGCTGATCGAGGGCGTGGAGCTTAAAAATCCGGGAGAGTTTGTTGTCAGATTAAACAGAATAATGGCTATGGCAGTAAAATAAATTATTTGATGGTATGGGTTCAAAATTTTGAACCCATACCATCAATTTTTATCACCCTTTGATTAAATCCTGTATTACAATCCCTGCCATTGTAAATCCGAAAACTCCTGTGATATGAACAAGCGCTCCGTTTATCTGTTTTTTCATGGAACACCAGTCTATTGCATTACTGTTTTCTTCAGAATTTATTTTTTCGCGGTCACAGTTGCATACGCAATCTCCGCCTGCGCACATTGCTGCAATTGCAGGTTTAACCGGAACTTCATCACTGTACACGCATAAAAAATTCACCTTTAATCTTTTCTGACGCAGCCTTTTTCTTACGATGCTTGCAAGAGCGCAATTAACAGTCTTTTCAAGTTTAGCGACTTTTATCTTTAAAGGGTTAGTTCGGGCGCCTGCTCCCATTGAAGAAATAAATTTTTTCTTGAGTCTCTGGCAGATTTCTATCAGGAAAACTTTATGCTTGATACTGTCAATTGCATCTATAATGTAATCGTATTTTTCTATCTCAAATTCAGCATGATTTTCTTCTGTGAATGCCTTGTTGATAGCCAGTATATTTGCATCAGGATTGATTTCGAGCAGACGTTTTTTCATCTCATTAACTTTTAATTTACCGACAGATTTTGAATTAGCCTGGGCCTGCCTGTTGATGTTGGTGGTGCAGATAATATCAGAATCAACTATTGTTAGATTTACAACACCTGAACGTACAAGAGCTTCAGCACACCAGCTGCCGACACCGCCTACGCCTACTATTAAAATATTCGAACGGTACAGGCGCTCAATATTTTCCGTACCTATAACCAGCTCGGTCCTATGGGTCAGATTTTTATAAAATGAATTTTTCATTTTCCTCTTTATTTCTGCTGTATTTATAAATAGCTGTGAAGGTTAATTATTATTGTAAATTAGCATAAGATGAAGATAGAAATGCAACAATAAAAAAACATTGACACTAAACGCCTGTAGATAATTTTAAATATATTAATAGAAAATATCATAAGAAGAAATAAAAAGAAAAAATATGGCTCCAAAAAATAAAAAAAAATCTGTAATTCAGCTCAATGACGTTCGTAAAAGTTTCAAGAATGTCCATGCAGTCAGAGGTGTGAATCTTGATGTTTACGAGGGTGAATACATTGCGCTTCTCGGGCCTAACGGAGCAGGCAAAACCACGCTCATTGAAATGATTGAGGGAATTCAGAATCCCGATTCCGGCGAAATACTTATTATGGGTCTTCCTATTCTTGGAAATGAAACTGCTCTGAGAAGAGAAATGGGAATTTCCCTTCAGGAAACCCGTTTTATAGATAAACTTACTGTTGCTGAAACAGTTGAGCTTTTCGCGAGTTTTTACGGCACTTACAGAAAAGATGCAGAAGAAATTATTTCTCTTGTAGGGCTGGCTGATAAGATGAAGAGCTACACTGTTAATCTTTCAGGCGGTCAGAGACAGAAACTTGCACTCGGCATTGCGCTGATAAACCGTCCGAAAATTCTTCTGCTTGATGAACCTACTACCGGCCTTGATCCCAATGCACGCCGTGAGATATGGAAAATAGCGGAAACTCTGCGGAAAAACGGAACTACAATGATTCTCACAACGCATTACATGGAAGAGGCGGAAGAACTCTGCGACAGGATTGTAATAATTCATAAGGGTGAATTTATTGCAGACGGCACCATGGATGATCTTGCTGCAATGAACGGCTGCTGCGGTATAATTGATTTTGCAGTACATGGTAAAATCAGCATTGAGCGCCTTAAAAAATTAAATGGAGTTGCTGATGTGACTCATGGTAAAAACGGAACTTTCAGGCTTATGGTGAAAGATACAATTACAGTAATGCCGGAGCTGATGAAAATTGTAAGCAAGGAAAATCTTAAACTGAAAAAAATTGAAAGCAGAGCTTTGTCTCTGGATGATATTTTTACTTCAATGACAGGGATACATCTAAATGATGAGACAGCTTTATAATCTTACTATAATTCAATTCAAGGAATATTTCCGCGAGCCGGGTGTTATTTTCTGGTCATTTTTATTTCCGATAATAATGGCCTGGGTGCTTGGAATTGCATTTGATCAGAAAATTGATATAAAACGCTCTGTCGGCATCGTGATTGAACAGGAAAAAGATTATAATAATTTTAAAAAAATTCTGCCTTCAGCAACTGACACAGGAAAAGATAATTCAGTAATTCAAAGCGGTAATTTTGAATTTAAAAAAATGACTGAGCCGGAAGCAGTAAGTTCAATAAAAAAAGGCAAGATAAGCATTTATATAAAATATTTTTCATCAGACAGCAGCATAAAATATTTTTTTGATCCTAAAAATTCAGAAGCTTCAGGATCATATCTGCTTCTTGAGAAATATATTAATGGAAAATATCAGTCTGGAATTAAGAATGCTGTTTCAGAGCTGAAGGAGGTGGGCAGCAGATATATAGATTTTTTCCTGCCGGGCCTCATCGCACTTCAGATAATGAATTCCTGCATGTGGGGCATAGGATGGTCTTTAATAGAACTCAGGACCAAAAAACTTATGCGCAGAATGTACGCAACACCAATGAACCGCGGTCTTTTCATGCTCTCGTTTTTTATGACAAGACTTGTTCTGTCTATTTTTGAATCTGTGCTGCTTTATTTATTCGCTTATCTGTATTTTGATATGAGAATTTCAGGAAGCATTCCGGCTCTTGCTGCAGTTATGATTGCCGGGAATGCAGCTTTTTCCGGCATAGCAATTTTAATGGCATCGAGAACTTCAAGTTCAAGAGTGGGTAATGGTCTTTTAAACGCAATTACAATGCCAATGATGGTTCTTTCAGGTATTTTTTTCAGTTACCATAATTTCCCTGAATGGGCTGCTTCTATCATAAATAAACTTCCTCTTACCTTGCTTGCAGATTCAATCCGGTCTGTATTTATAGAAAACGCAGGTCTGCCTGAAGTTGCGCTCCCGATTGTTATAATGACTATTACCGGATTTATATTCACATGGGTCGGCCTTAAAATATTCAAGTGGTATTAGCATCTGATCTCTAATATTCAAAAATTATGTTTGAATCATATAAAAAAACTCCTGAAACAGATCTGATAAAATTTGTCAATGAAGGCAATCTTAAGGCATTTGATGAGATTATTAAAAGATATTCAGACAAAGTTTACAGGCTCTGCTTCTACTACTTCAGAAATTCCAGCGAAGCCGAAGATGCTGCTCAGGAAGTGTTCATATCAGTCTATAAAGGATTAAAAAGTTTCAGGGGCGAGTCCGGTCTGAGCACCTGGATATACCGCATAACAGTAAACCAATGCAAAAGCGTTTTAAGAGCTGTTTCATATAAAAAAATTCTTGAACAAAAAGACATTCAGGATGGAACTTTTTCCTCTGAACTTCCGTCAAATAAATCGACAGCCACCCCTGAAGAAGATTATATTAAAAATGAAACTGCGGGTGTAATCACTGATGCGGTAAAAAAACTGCCGGAGCATATGATGGAGGTTATTGTGCTTAAGGATTTCGATATGAAAAGTTATGAGGAAATTTCTGAAATCCTTTCTATAAATATAGGTACAGTAAGGTCGCGTATTTCCAGAGCAAGAGTTGAGCTGAAAAAAATATTAATAGAGGGTGGATATGGATTGCAGTAAATCTATAATTCTGATCAACGCTCTTGCAGACGGCGAACTTAAAGATAAGCAGAAACAGGAACTTCTTCTTCATATAACCGGCTGCGCAAAATGCTCTGTTAAATATAATGAAGTTGTTAAAATCAAACAGCTGCTGGAACGCGCTCCTGAAATGAAAGCTCCGTCGGATTTTCTTGCAAAACTTCATTCAAAAATGGAAAAAGAAAATATCATTGTAAAAAAAGAATCTATAATAAAAATTTTCATCAATGCAGTAAATAGACCCATAGTATTGCGTCCTGCTCTTGCAGTTATTCTGTCTGTTATCATAATAGCAGTTTACAGGCCGCATGAATTTCTTTCTGAGAATTTTAAAACTGCAGATTCATTTAAAACTACTGAAAACCGGAACGAATATCCGGTTGAGAAGCAGGATCATAAAGATTTTAAACCTTCGGCAGCTGTAAAAAAAGAAACACAGGCTAAAAAGAAAAAAGTAACTGATTCATTGCAGTTTTCAGATTCAAACAGAGAAATTAATAATGTGGAAAAAGATGATAATTCTCCTGTATCTGCAATGGAAGAAAAACATGAAGATAAGAAAATTATGGAAAGCGAGGGCATTTCTGCATCTCAAAAAAGCAAATCCGGTATGTTTAAGAGTTCTGAAGAAGAAGCACCTGTCAGTAAAAGTTCTATGCGGAAATCGAGAGCTGAAAGCTCTGACAAAGCTAAAGGGGATGAATTTTTCAAACCATCCGGCAGCAGCATCGATTCTATCATAAATAAATATCAGGGAAAAATTTTATATCGGGATAATAATAAAATTTCTATTTCGCTGCCGTTTAATAAATCGGATGCATTTTTTGATGATATTACCGGATCGGTCAGTAAATATATAATCACAGGGAAAAAAAGTGATTTTATTTTTATTGATTTGATTTTGAAGAAATAAATTGTATTCACTTGATGTAAGTTCAATTGAACTATCACTTTAGATTTGCAGTGTTATAATATCTCGAGGAGAGGGTACAGTCTTGGCTGTCCCCTCTCCTCGAGACTCCACTCCCCTCCGCCTGCTCATCGGCGCAGGCCTAAGTGCCTGTACCTGAAACAAAACTTTTCCTTTTTAATTAAAAAATTTACTAAATGCTGTTTGAAACTGGAACTATATAGCCGGTTTTAAAGGCACCGGCTAGTTTTAAATTGAGGGTCAGAGCCTTGTTTCAATAGCTTTGTTTTGATTTTTAGGGTCGGAGCATTACAACTGAAGTAACGAATGCCGAGCGAAGTCGAGGCATCGTTTTTCTCCCCTTACCCTTAATAAGGGAAAGGGGCCGGTCGATAAGGTAAAAAAAATCAAAATCCAGGGAACTTTTTTCTGACCACCTCCATCTATATTATAAATCAATTATGGAGGAATAATATGAAAAAATATTTTATCAGATTTTTTATAGCTTCTGTATTTCTGTTTTCAGGTAATTTATATGCTGCACAAGACAGTAAAATTCAGCTTGCAATTCTGCTTGATACAAGCAACAGCATGGATGGGCTCATCAACCAGGCAAGAACTCATATCTGGCGGATAGTTAATGAGCTGAACAGAATGAAAAAAGATGGAAGGCATGCTGTTCTCGAAGTGGCTTTGTATGAGTATGGGAATGACTATATTCCGAGAAGTGAAGGTCATATCAGGCTGGTTACTGCATTTACAGGCGACCTTGATTTAATTTCTGAAAAGCTTTTCAGTCTTAGAACAAATGGCGGAGATGAGTACTGCGGACAGGTAATAGATACTTCGCTTAGAAATCTCAGATGGTCTGATTCAAAAGGCGATCTGAAAATAATAGTAATTGCAGGCAACGAGCCGTTTACTCAGGGGTATTTCGATTATAGAAATGCTGTTTCTCTAGCAAACAGAATGGGCGTGATTGTAAATACAGTTTTCTGCGGTTCAAGTGAGGAGGGAATCAGATCCGGCTGGAAAAACGGCTCTGATCTTGCGTGCGGAAGATTTGTGAATATTGATCATAACAGCAATCATTGTGAAATTGATACGCCGTATGACAGAACAATTCTGGATCTTGGCAACAGGCTAAATTCAACATATGTTCCATATGGATACGAAGGGGAATTGAAACAGGGAAGGCAGGCTGTACAGGATAAATTGGCTGAAGAATCAGCTCCTGCTGCAGGAATAAACAGGTCAGTTGCAAAATCATCTTCAGGCTATAATTCATCATCTTGGGATATGGTTGATGCTTATGAAAAGGGCGGATTGAAGCTGGAAAGTTTAAAGAAATCAGATATGCCTTCATCAATGTCTAATTATAGTAAAAGTGATGTTGAGAAATATGTTAAAGGCAAATCAGTAGAAAGGAAAAAAATTCAGAAAGAAATCGAAAATTTGAATATTAAAAGAAGACAATATCTTGATTCAAAACAGCAGAAAAATGAAACAGATACTTTTGACAGTGCTGTTATAAAAATTATTCAGGACCAGGCTAAGGATAAAAAGTTTAACATTAATTAGTACTCATCCCCTGTGGAGACTGGCCTAAAAGTTCTTTTCCCCTCCCTCGATGGGAGGGGAGGTTGATTCATATCTTCTAACAAAAAGAATCAGTCTGATGATAAAAGAAAAGTTCTTGTAAAATTACAGAATAAACTCACATTTTAAATTGCTGTTTCAGAATTTTATCTATTCAGGTATTTCAGGAGACATCAATGAAAAAAATATTATCTGTTTCAATCGCAATTTTCTCCTGCATTTTTATTGTATATTCAGTTTCAGCAGAATCTGATAATCTCAGGTATGTGGGAGCGAAATCCGGATTGATGATGCGCGAAAAGCCTGATGTTAAAGGCAAAGCAATTTCTCTTATTTCTATAGGAGAGGAGGTGCTTCTGCTTGAAGAGAAGCCTGAAAAAATTTCAATAGCAGGCAAAACAGGCAAATGGTCAAAAATAAAATGGAAAGATAAAACCGGATGGGCTTTTGGCGGATTTCTGAAAACGCAGGAACAGGAAAGACATCCAGGAATGATATATAATCTTTTAGGAAAACGATTCGGCTTCCAGCTGAACGATGATGAACGTTCAGATGAAATGGAAATAGAGATATCTTCGGAGACGGCATTCGAAGGATCATGTTTACTTCACGGCAGCGGAGAAGCAAAATTTACCGGTACTTTTAAAACTGAAGAAGGCGATGATTACGATGCTATAATATTAATTTTAAATGGAGAATCAAAAGGATTCATTGTAGCAGAGAAAGAGGAAAAATTTACAAGGAAAATAACTGATGTAAAGTTTATTGTCAGAAAGAAAGCTGATAAACTCTACGGTACTATATCATTTTCCCCATGTCTTGGTTTCAGTGACAGGGAGATGAGTTCAAGATAATATCTTTTGGATTTTCAATATCTTTAAAAAATAACCTGCAGCATATTCAGCATGCCGCAGGTTTATCATCATTCATTCTATCTGAATTAATAATTACTAATGAAATAAAGGATCAGTCTACACCAATCATAACATTGGATGCTTTAATTATTGCATATACTGATGAGCCTTCCTTGAGATTGAGATGTTCAGCTGAAGACTTTGTTATTATTGAAACAATTTCTGAACCGCCTGGAAGTTCAATGTAAATTTCAGAATTTACTGAACCTGGAACAATTTTTTTTACTTTGCCTTTTAATTGATTTCTTGCGCTGATTTTCATGATATTCTCCTGTAAAAATTTTAAAATTAAAAATGGATAAATGTAATATATCTATAAAAATCAGCATCTGTCAAAATAAAATAAAAAAATTATAAAAAAAGCCCTGCATTAAACAGGGCTTTTACAATTTATTTTCCTAATGACTCTTCTTTTTTTCCTGCATCAGGAAAGAAAAGAGCAGAGCCGAATTTATCAATCCCATATGTTTTAATAACAGCCTGAACTTCACTTGAAACAATGAAATCAGCAAAAGCCTTAGCGCCGTCTGAATTTATTTTTAAATTTTTTTTGGGATTAACTTCTATAACATGGTATATATTCAGTAACTGAGCATCTCCTTCAACAAGTATCGGCTGTTTCAGATTTTTAGAAAGTGCAAGATATGTACCTCTATCAGCTAAAGTATATCCTTTCTTTTCTGCAGCAACACCGATTGTCTGTCCCATTCCTAGTCCCGTTTCAAGGTACCATTTTTCTCCAACATATTTTATTCCGGCTGATTTCCATATAGCTTTTTCTTTTGAATGGGTTCCTGAATTGTCACCTCTTGATAGAAATAATGATTTTGAATCTGCAATTTTTTTGAAAGCATCAGAAGATTTTTTTGAGCCTTTAATTTTAGCATTGTCTGTTTCCGGGCCAATTATAATATAGTCATTATGCATTACGAGCTTTCTGGAGATTCCGTGATTTTCTTTCATAAAAGTTTTTTCTGCATCTGGAGAATGGACCAGAAGCACATCAGCTTCACCTTTCTTGCCCATAGCCATAGCCTGGCCTGAGCCAACTGCTATTGTCTTAACAAAATATCCGGTCTTTTTTTCGAACATTGGTATAAGTACATCAAGAAGACCTGAGTCCTGTGTGCTGGTAGTTGTTGCAAGTATTAAATTTTTACTCTTTGGTGATGATTCTGCTGATGTTGCTAAAAATAATGGAACAGCTATAGTGATTAATAATGCGGCTGTTTTTAAAATAAATTTTTTTCTGCTTATCATGTTTTTTTCCTTTAATTTTTATTTTGATTTATTGGCTTGTTTCCATTCTTTTGAATTAGGGAAAAACATTGGACTCCCGTATTTATCAATCCCGAAATTTTTAATGATCTTCTGCCCTTTTTCCGGTGAAGTAAGCCACTTAACAAATTTCATTGCGTCATCCTTGTTCACTTTTTTAATTTTAAACGGGTTAACAGGAATCAGGCTGATGTAGTTTAAAAGTATATCATCATTTTCTACAAGTACTTCAATCTTTAGTTCTTTTTTAAGAGAGAGCACTGTGGCTCTGTCTATGATTGTATATGAAGCATTTTGATCGGTATATTTCAGGGTTGAGAAATTTCCTTCAGAGCCTTTTTCGTAAACTTTGTACCATGCTCCTTCAGGCTTGATTCCGATTTTATCCCAGATTACCATTTCAGCAACGTGTGTACCGGACTTATCTCCTCGTGTGATAAACGAAGCTTTTTTTTCAGAGATTTTTTTAAATGCTTCGGCAGCATTTTTAATGCCTTTTATACCTGCGGGGTCAGAGCCCGGTCCTACAATGACAAAATCATTATACATAAGAGGAATTCTTTCTGTGCCGAATCCGTCTTTGACAAATTTTTCCTCAAGAGATTTTGCGTGCACAACAACAAGGTCGATACCGCCGTTTTTAGCTGTCTCAAGTGCTGCGCCGGTACCGGCTGAAACGTGCCTTACCTGGATGCCGGTTTCATTTTCGAATTCATTTTCAAGAAGATCAATAATATCTGCATCAACCGGTCCGATGGTTGTGCTGATTGTAACGAGCCTGTCATTTTTTGCATATGATGTAATAGTCATAATTAAAGTTAGAAGTAGTGCCGAAATCATTATGTGGAGTGTTTTTCTCATCAATAATTCTCCTGGATTATTTATTAATTGAATATAATATAGAAATTTTTAAATTTTATACACTTGTCAAGATTAATTGAGGAATATTTGTTATTTTTAGTTATAATTTGCTACTATTTTCTATATTGTTATTTTTTTTCATAAAATTTCTAAAATTATCTGTTTTTTTAAAAAATGCTGTAATTATTTATATAGTAATGTTTTTTATATCTAATAAGAATTTTTGCGGGGGTTGCAGGATGCAGTCTGAAAACATGAATACTAAAGATGTTGCTGAATATCTTGGAATAAACGAAAAACAGGTTTATGCTCTGATTAAGGCGAAAAAAATCCCATGCACCCGTGTGACAGGCAAATGGATCTTTGTAAAACACCTCATAGATGATTGGATCACTTCAGATTCAAAAAAGAATGCAGTTGCGGATAAAAATGAAATAGGGAAAAACTCCATGTGCATTCTTGCAGCAGGAAGTAATGATCCCATCCTCGAAATATTAATCAATCAAACAAAACAGATGTCTTCTGATTTTATAATTTTTTCATCCAATACAGGAAGCACTGAAGGCCTGAGGATGTTTGGGAGCGGCATGACAGATATAGCATGGTGCCACCTCGCTGATCCCATTACAGGAGAATACAATATTGACTCAATAAAAGAAATAACCGGAGGCGGAGAAATAGCCATGGTTCATCTGTTTTTGCGTGAAGTTGGTTTTCTTACGTCTCCGTCTATCGGTCTTAAAAAAAATATATCATTTAAGACCATATCAGAAAATAAGATAAAATTCATCAACCGTCAGTCAGGTTCCGGTACAAGAATCTACATTGATCGCCTGCTCTCAGAGAAAGGTATTTCTGCCAAGAATATAAGAGGGTACAGCGATGAGGTTTTTACTCATTTTGAGGTGGGACTTAAAATTCTTTCAGGAGAAGCTGATGCTGGAATTGCTACTGTTGCAGTGTCTAAAATTTTCGGTCTGCCTTTTACTCCGCTTATGAAGGAAAGTTTTGATATGGTAATACGCAAGGATACATTTTTCAGGAAAGATATTCAGGAATTTATTGAAAATTTAAGCTCTCCGGAATTCAGGAAGTCTGTGGAATGGCTTGGCGATTATGACTTTACAGGTTCAGGCAGAATAATAAAAAATTCAGTCTGATAATAAAAAAAGGCTTAAACTGTTTCCGGGTTATTCTCTGTTTCTGCTGATGGAGCTGCAGTAGCAGGCTGCTGCACCATTAAAAAGATGCTGTCAGTTCTTGATGTAACTGATACTGAATAGGTATTGATCATGCTTAAACATTTCCTAGGGCAGACTTCAACACAGTAGCCGCATGTTATACAGGACAGTGCGTTTATTTCCCACTCAAATGCCGGCTTATCAACCCTTAATGCCTGTGTCGGGCATTTAATTGCGCATAATCTGCACAGGGTGCATTTCTCAATATTGTTGATAATTTTTCCTCTGTATATATCAGAGAATGGTTTTTTGACTTTCGGATATTTAACAGTATATGAAGGCCGGAAGAAGCTTTTTAATACTGTTTTTGTCATTGTGAAAATAATCATCCGGTTTACCTCTCTGTGCAGCTGATGCACGGGTCTATGGTTAGAATTATATTCGGAACGTCAGCTATCTGCGAACCTTTCATAATTTTTACCATTGGCGGGATATTAGCAAATGTAGGAGTACGGACCCTGAATCTCTGGAGAAATTTGGTGCCATTCCCCTTGACATAGTATATTACCTCCCCGCGCGGCTGTTCAACCCGCATGAAATATTCTCCGTTAGGAGCTCCTGTAACTTTAATTTCATGAGCACCGTCCGGAATTTTACCAATGCACTGGTTTATTAAATCTATAGATTGAAATAATTCTTTAACCCTGATTGCACACCTGTTATGACAGTCTCCGCCATCTTCTGTAATCGGATGAAAGTCAAGGTTCCCGTAGGCAGCATAGCCGAGAGTTCTCATATCAATTGGAATGCCGCTTGCTCGCATCATTGGTCCGACAGCGCCGAGAGTGTAAGCATCCTCTTTAGTAAGAACACCCACGCCTACGAGCCTGGATTGCACGGAATAATCTCTTAAAAATACGCTGGTTATTTCTTTTAATTCAACCTGCAGTTTTAAAAGTGTTTCAGAAATTCCTTTAAGAACGGAATTCTCTATATCGCGCCTGACTCCGCCTATTTTCATAATATTGAATATGACACGCCCGCCTGTGGTATCTTCAAATATTTTAAGAATTGTTTCCCTGAGCCTCCATGAATGCATAAACAGGCTTTCAAAACCGAATGCATCTGCTGCAAGTCCAAGCCAGAGTATATGGCTGTGCATTCTCGACAGTTCCGCCCAGATGGTTCTAAGATAAAGTGACCTCTGTGGAACTTCCACCTTCATAATTTCTTCTATAGCCTGGCAATATGACATACCGTGCATACAGCTGCATATTCCGCAGACTCTTTCAGCTACATAAACAAATTCTACATAGTCTTTAATTTCAACCATTTTCTCAAGACCGCGATGCACGTATCCGATAGCTGGTATTGCGTCTATAACAGTTTCATCTTCTGTTATCAGATCTAAATGTATCGGTTCCGGTAGAACAGGATGCTGCGGGCCGAATGGAATTACAGTTCTTTTTCCCATATTATTCCTTATCTATTTTAGGGGCAGCTGCGCCTTTAAGTATTGAAAATGGCGCTTTGACGCTTGTTCTGTAGAAATGCCCCTTGTAGTCGATGTTAATGTTTTTAATATTAATGCCGTAGAGATCATGAATTTCATTTTCGTAAATGAATGAGCTCCAGCAGACCATGCTGATGCTTGGAATTTCATCTTCCGGCTGTATTATAAGTCTGAGATTAACGAATTTATAATTCTTATCAAACGAATAATTGAGTTCTATATGTTCGGTAAGTTTAACTGCGCAAATCTGCACGAGTCTGTAGCCGTCTGCAAAATAATCTGCTGCTTTCCCGACGAGCTCTTTAATTTCAATAATAATTGTTGTCTGTTCTTCTGCCATATATTAGTTAACCTTTATCGTCTCTTGTGACCGGTTTATTTTTTTTCATTTCTTTGTATTTATACTCAAGTATTGAAAGTGATTTAACTATACCGTCAATAATTGCCTCAGGTCTTGTTGGACAACCAGGAATATAAACATCAACCGGAAGAACTTTGTCAACGCCGCCTTCAACATTGTAGCATTCCCTGAATATGCCCCCCGATGTTGCGCAAATGCCTATTGCGAGAACCACTTTCGGCTCAGGCATCTGATTATAAATATTTTTAACCACCTGTATATTCTGTTCGTTTATTGAACCTGTGAGAAGAAAAATATCAGCGTGCTTGGGATTCCCGGTATTGATTATTCCGAATCTTTCAACATCATACAAGGGCGTGAGGCATGCAAGAACCTCTATGTCGCAGCCGTTACAGCTTGTCCCGTCGTAGTGTATGACCCAGGGTGATTTTGTGAATGATGATGACATCCGATCAATTCTCCTATTTAGGAAGAATAAAAAACAGCACTAATATATTTGAAATTCCTGCAATTACTGTAACTATCCAGGCGCTTTTAAAAGCCAGATCCCATTTGAAACGCGCGAAAGTATTATCTATGAATGTTTCTGAAATCCATACCAGCAGGCAGACTGCCACGCCCAATGCAGGATTGTATGCAAAAAAAAGATAAACAATTCCAAGCAGCATTATATTTTCGTACCAGTGAATAACCTCTATCAGAGCCAGTGTTTTACCTGAAAATTCAGTTACAAGACCTTTTACCAGCTCCTGATGCGCATGATGAGACATGGAAAGATCGAAAGGCGACTTGCGGAATTTGAACGTAAGCATATAGCAGTATCCGAAAAAAATTCCAGGCAGATATGCGATCAGCGGATACTCCAGAGCTGCTATGCGTTCAACCTTGAATGTGCCTGTTACCATGTACATGCCGATTGCTACAATGAGAATCATAGGATCGTAGGACATCATCTGTATCAGTTCGCGTTCCGCTCCTATGTGGCTATATGGTGAATTATGCGTGAATCCGGATAATACAAAAAATACCCCTGCAAGTAAAAGGCAGAACATTACGAGCAGAAGCTCTCCGCCAGAAAAAAAGAATACTCCTGTGATTATTATCAGCAATGAAAAAAGAAATATGGTGAAGTTCTGGAATCTGTTTATTTTGATAGTTTCTTTTTTTATCAGTTTCAGAATGTCATAAAAAGGCTGAATGATAGGCGGACCGGTCCGGCCCTGCATATAAGCTGAAAATTTTCTGTCAATCCCTGCTAGGAGACCGCCTGCAAACGGAGCCAGTACCAGATATAGCGCGATTTTAATCCACATATTTGAATATATGAAATTTATAACTGAATCAGCAGGGATATTTAGAACCGGTAAATTCATTTTATTGCAACCCCGAACATAATAATAATCAATATCGTTGATACAATAATCCCTGTAAGAAGAAGTTTTGGTTCTCCGAAAAATCCCTGCAGGTAGTAGTTCTTAAGTTCAGTTCTTCTGAGTTCACCCATTGAGTCCGTATAAGTACTCTTTGTGAAATTGAGCCCGCCGAAATAAGTACCAACCCGTTTGTAGTTTTTATTGAAATATGCATCATATATGAGACCCAGCGGCAGCATAACTATCAGCCCTATCATAATTGCTGTAATAATAATCATGTTGATGTAATCAGCTGTCGGGCTGAATCCGAATATTTCCTTAGTGTATGGAGCAAGTATATTTGTGGATATAGCTGGAAACAGAATGCACACAACCAGAGATAAAATTGAAAGCGTGGTTAATGAGAACCATTCCCAGCCGCTTACCATTTTTTCAAGATTGTCTTTATCATATCTTATTACAATGATTTTTCCCATCCATTTGGTCCAGAAAAATAAAGTTGCAGCGCTTCCATACGCCAGCATGATTGCAAGAATCGGATTAAAATCAATAAACGCCTTTAGAGTAACCCATTTGCTAATCAGCATGCCGAAAGGAGCCAGGAACATTCCGCTCATTCCGATAATCATCATAGCTGCAACCTTAGGCATAAGAGTGATAAGGTGATCCATGTCTTCTATGTCTCTGCTGCCGATCTTGTGTTCAATAACTCCCACTGAGAGAAAAAGAAGCGACTTGGCAACAGCATGAAATATTATAATAAGAATTGCAGACCAGACTGCTTCAGGAGAGTCAATGCCTGCACATGCTACAACAAGGCCTAAATTAGCAATGGTGGAGTAGGCAAGTACTTTCTTGGCATTACTTTGTGATATTGCTATGAATGATGCAAAGAGAAAGGTTGTGCCTCCTATGAATGAAAGCATTAAACCCGCTTTGGTTCCATGAAAAATCGGAGCTACCTTTAGAATCAGATAAACCCCTGCTTTAACCATGGTGCTTGAATGAAGCAGTGCAGATACAGGCGTTGGAGCAACCATTGCACCCGTAAGCCACGAAGAAAAAGGAAGCTGCGCTGATTTAGTCATGCCTGCTATGGCAAAAAGAACTGCGGGAAAAAGAACGATCTCTTTATCCATTAGTACTATTTTATTCAGCTCCAGAGTCTGTGTGTTTGAATAAATCCAGATTATTCCAAGTGCAAAGGCTGCACCTCCGATCAGATTCATGGTCAGAGCAGTAAAAGATCCTTTGAATGACAGGTAATCCTTTTTATAACCTATGAGCAGGAATGAGCAGATTGTTGTAATTTCCCAGAAAAAATATATCCAGGTAATGCTGTTTGAAAAAACTATGCCGAACATTGCTGAAAGAAATGTGTACATGAGAAAAAAGAAAAACCTTCTGTTGTCTTTGATCTCCGGGTGATGCTGGTGAAATTCTTCAATATAACCGATTGCATAATTGCAGATAAGGCTTCCGATAATACCAATTATAAGAGCCATAACAAGAGTCAGCTTATCTACAAAAATATGATTGGATATTTTTATAGATCCGCCATAGAATATTTCAAAATATAGGATAAGAACTGTCTGAAAAATTATTAGAAAAGCCACAATAAGTTTTTTTGATTTAATTGCTATGAAAAGAAGAACTGCTGAAAAGATTAATTCAATTCCGAATAATATTTCGTTAACATAATTAAATTCAATATTAAAATATGCGGCAGGCTGGTCAATATAGAGATAGAGTAGATATATAGGAAGAACACATAGAATAATATTTGTTACTACAGCTATAATCCTGCGAACCGGTTTTATCGGTATAATAAGCAGAATTAATCCTGTGATGAGAGGATATATTATTAAAAATAATATTATATACATTTCTATTCCAATACGAAAAGAGCTAATATGATAATGACGATAAAGATTGCCGGATGTCAAGAATTAATTACTTTTTTAAATTGAAACAGCGGCATACAAGGGCAATATTTATACCCTTGTATTTTTTCAGTGAGAACTTATTCTGGATTTGTCAGATTTTATTTTGCATTGTCAAATTTTTTATCAACAAGTGTTTTAAGGGTCTTCATCATATCCGGAGTTAACACACAGGCCTTTTTGCCAAGCGGACTATTCTCAACCATAGAATGATTATGGCCGGTAACACCCAGAAATTTAGTATCAGCAGGTGCTAAAAAGATTGTTTTCCCGTTTTTAGTGTATGATAAATAATCCTGTTTCATCTCGCCGGAATAAGAAGATTGAACCCCTTTGAGATTCACTTCGCCTTCACAGTAGCATGTTGCCTGGTAATCAGCAAATTGAAAAGTATAAAATTTTGTGCCCCTTACTGAGGCTACAGTTGTTTTTGTTTTCAGTGAAACTGTTTCGCCTTTAATAAGTTTTTTCATTACATTGAGCCAGATACTTCCCTGATCGGCCTGGAGTTCACTGCTGTTTCCTGAAAGGCTTGCTATTTTGAAATCTGCATTATTCTGGATTTCCGCAATTGCAAGACCGTCTGCAATTTCAATAACTGCAACTCCGTCAGCTCCGGTGACAATACGATCATTTACTTTTACTATTTCACCCTGTTTTATTTTATGGCTGTTATTTCCGGTAAAAAGCGAAACATCACCGGAAACAAATTTTACAAATCCGTTTTCAGATTTCATTTCTTTTTTACCGCATGATGTAAATATTGCTGCTGATACAATTAGAGATATTATAAGCATATTTCTTTTATACATAGCTGAAAGTCTCCTTTATGAAAAATATAACGGCATCGTCTGTAGAATTTAACTTTGAAATTCTTAAAATATTGAAGATATTCTATTATTAAATAGAATATCTTCAATAAGAGTATGTCAAGCATAATCTATCTTGACAAAAAGTTCTACCGATATATTCAGTTACTTAAAATTTTTCCAGAAAGCAGGTTAGATTTTCAAAATCATTTTTTTATGAGGTTATATGAGCGATACTATAGTAATAGTGGGTGCATCAGCATCCGGCGTGTCAGCCGCCAGGGAAATCAGAAAGAATAATCAGGATATAAATATAAAACTTTTTTCCGAGGAAAATTTTTTCCCTTATTACAGGCCATATCTGACAGAATTTATATCTAATAAAGAAATTACGAAGAAGTCCAATTTTTTTCTTAATCCGGGATCATGGTATTCCGAAAACAGGATTGATTTTTTTCCAGGAATTTCAGTCACGGAAATTATGCCGGATAAAAAAAAGATAAAATGCTCCGACGGCTCTGAACATGATTACAGCAGGCTGATACTGGCAAACGGGAGCCGTTGTTTTACACCATCGCCTGAAGCAATGCTGAAGAATAATGTTTTTGTTATAAAAACAATTTCCGATGCAGAAAAGGTTTTTGCATGCGCTGAAAAATCAAAAAGTGTGGCAATAATCGGAGGCGGTCCTCTCGGGCTTGAAGCTGTTGATTCTTTGTTAAAAAGAAATATTGCTGTTACAGTAATTGAAAGAGGATCCAGAATTCTGCCGAGAATGCTCGATGCAGAGGGTTCAGCTAAATATGACTCAATAATGAAAGCGCGTGGTGTAAACTTAATTTATAATGCTTCAGTTGATGCTCTCATTGGAAATGAATCCGCTACATCAGTCAGATTATCAGACGGAAAAATCATATTGTCTGATATGATTATTTATTCAGCAGGCGTAATTCCTGATATCAAGCTTGCGTTAAGCAGCGGTATTAAAACAGGCAAAGGAATTATAGTTGATGAAAAAATGCAGACATCAGTGAAAGATATTTTCGCCTGTGGTGATTCATCTGAATATAACGGCAGATTGAATGCTTTCTGGATGAGGGCTGTTCGTCAGGGAAAAACTGCAGGAGCAAATGCATCGGGTGTTGATGATATCTTTATAGAGGAGGATTCTCCTGCACTTTTAAATTCATTCGGAACATCTGTTTTATCATACGGATTTATAGGTGATGAAATTTCCGGTATAAAATTTACTGACTACAAAGTGTTTGATGAAGATAAAAAAATATATAAAAAATTATTTTTCATTGAAAACAAGCTGGCAGGAGCTTTTGTAATCGGGGACGCAAAACTTACAGGAAAAATTATGCAGGCTGTTAAGGGTAAAGCAGATTATGATTCCGCTGTGAAAATAATAAGTTAATTACAGAGATTAAGAATTGTATTTAATTAGAAATTCGATTATATCGGGATTGCTATGAATCGGAATTCTTCTTAAAAATAATAGAGATTTTTATTATTAATATAAATATTTTATTCAGGTCTCATGCTGTTTCAGTCTAACATTTCCCTGACCTTACAGGAAAGTTGTTCGATTTGAAACGGCTTTTGTAAAAATCCGCTGCAGCCGCGTTCCATTGTTTTTTGAGCTTCACCATCTATGCTGTAGCCGCTTGTTAGAAGAATTTTTATACTGAAATTGATCTCTATCAGACGATCTATGAGTTCTGCACCTGATAAGCCAGGCATGATCATATCCAGAATGATCAGATCAATTTCGTTTTGTTTCTCCATATAAATAGAGACAGCCTCCAGGCCGCTGCCGGCAGTATAGACTTTGTAGCCGATGCTCTCAAGCAGCTTTCTGTTTACACCCAGTACCATCTTTTCGTCATCAACAAGCAGAATTGTCTCTGTTCCTTTAATTATTTCCTTTGTTTGAATCTTTTCATTTACCACTTCCTTTTCTGAAGCAGGCAGATATATGGTAAAAGTCGTTCCTTTAGCAGGCTTGCTGTAAACATTTATTATTCCCTTATGTCCTTTGATTATCCCGTTGACTGTCGCTAATCCTAAACCTGTGCCTCTTCCCATTTCTTTTGTCGTGAAAAATGGATCAAAAATATGCTCCATGGTCTTTTCATCCATTCCTGTGCCCGTATCTGATACATTTATTTTAACATATTTTCCTGGATTAACTGAGTTGATAAGAGCTGATTCATCATTCAAAAGAATATTTTCTGTTTCAAGATAAATCCTTCCTCCTCCTGGCATGGCCTGCCAGGCATTAACAAACAGATTCACGAATACCTGTTCAATCTGGCTCCTGTCAACTTCCACGCTCCATAGGTCTTTACATCCTTTAAGTTCAATAGATATTTCCTTTTTGGTTCTGCTGAACATGGATGATGTTTTTTTAATAATTTCATTCAAGTCAGTCGGCTTGATCTCATATCTTCCTCCGCGTGCAAAACTCAACAGCTGCTTAGTTAAATCTGCACCACTTTGCACCTGATCCTCAATCAGTT
Source organism: uncultured Leptospirales bacterium (assembly GCA_964392365.1). Taxonomy (GTDB): domain Bacteria; phylum Spirochaetota; class UBA4802; order UBA4802; family UBA5550; genus CAYMPH01. Next base: position 239,616 of record CAYMPH010000004.1, on the reverse strand, counting down.
GAAGCATTTCGTAATATGGGTGTGATTTATCGATATTCATTTTTGTCAGGGAAGCATACCCCTGAATTCCCATGAGAAGATTATTGAAATCGTGGGCAATACCGCCTGCCAGTCTGCCTATGGATTCCATCTTATCCGCCTGCTGCAGACGCTCCTCCAGTATGCGGTTTTGTTCTTCCGCCTTTTTTCTTTCGGTGATGTCCCGGGAGATACCAATAATCTCCATCGGCTGATCGTTTTCATCGAAAACTAAAGTTGATGCAACTTCAGTAGGAATTACAGACCCATCCTTACAAATCTGATTAACTTGAATTACATAATTATATAATTTCGGGTTGCCTTTTTTTTTAGTAATGCCATTTTGCATTTTTTGCACAGCTATTTCAATCGAATCAGGAGTTAAGACATCCTGTAGTGTCTGGTTCATAACTTCTTCTGGGGTGAAGCCCCGCATTTTATATACTGATGGACTAACGTATGTAAATTTGCCGGTTTTGAGACTCAAAGCCCAGATAACATCAGCAGTATTTTCAGAAATAAATCGGTATTGCATCTCACTTTCTTCGAGCTCCCTGCTGGAAGTCTCAAGCTCCTCCATGGTCGCCTGGAGCTCCTCCATCGCTGCCTGAAGCGCTTCTTCAGACTGCTTGCGTTCAGTAATATCGCGTCCCTCCGGGATTAACAGAATAACCTTTCCTGCATCATCTTTTACCGGTTTCAGCGAAAAGTCTATAGTGCGATGTGATCCATCGATATCTGGATGTATTGTTTCAAATCGGATAAAATTTCCAGCAGCAGCATCCCGCACTGCTGCACGGAGCTGTTCCTGGAGTTCAGCAGAGTGTGACCACCAATGTGTTTCCCAGAAAGGCTTTCCAAGAACGTCTGAGAGTTGAGCGCCGCTGAGATCCAAAGCAGTCTGATTAGCTTCGATAATTATACCCTCAGGAGTTAAAAGACCGATAAATCCGAATGAAGTGTCGAAAATTGCACGCAGCTTCTGCTCACTTTCTTTCAGAGCTTTTTCGGCTTTTTCCCGATCAGCAATATCATTTTCCGCTTTATCCAGCGCGCGACGATTAATGGAAAAAAGATTATATGATATGATGCCAATAAATAGAAATGCAATAGTGTTATCTGCAATAAATTCCGGGAAAACAGCAGCAGAAAGATTCAGATCACTGCGGAAATAAAACATAAAAACATAAAAAACCATTAGGTTGACTCCCGAATAAATTAAAATAGCTATCCTGCTTCGGGTTATAAAAAAAGGTATTGATGATATGACGGCAAGAATAAGAACAATAGTATCGATTCTTGAAACAGTTTCCGAACGGTCTATGATCATGCCGAACCATATTGCCATAAAAAGGATAATAAGGGTACAATGCGCAGCCAGAGCAAAATATCCGCGGACAAGAATCGCAGCAAATCCTATTAAAAGAACCAACAGCCCTGCAGCAATACCAAACAGTTTGATATCCACAGAATACCCAAAGGCCGGGTTATTAAGCTGCAAATTGGTTGTATAAAAGATGATAATGGCTACTAAGAAAAAGAGGATCACATAGATAAAAAGAAGGAAACGCGCTTTAAGCTGAATTACGAAGCTGGATTCTTTATATCGTTTCAGCAGGATTTCAGTAATTTTCAAAATTGCCTACCTTTATATAAATATAATTATTCATATCGGAAACCAGCAAGACAGCATAGCCGAAACAAATTCTCTTATAAAAAAGGCAGAGAGACAAGACCGTTCTGTTTATAGAAAACTATTCTTCATCTGAAAAATATCAAGAACAATTTTTCATAATCATTCAGATGAAGAATAGATTCATTATATTTATTTTATGGCCTTTGCCTCATTATCGATCGCCTTCTGTACTTGCTTATAGAACAGATTGCGCTTTTCGAATTGATTGCCACCCTGACGAGCAGAAGCCTGCGGCCAGTTACTATTTGATGCGATGATTAGTTTCCGCTTGGGGTCGATGAAGACGCCCTGACCGAAAATCCCTCTCGCTGTATAGCTGCCATGATCCATGATCCACCATTGATAGCCATATCCAAATTCAGTATTATCGGTATCAGCCTGCTTTGTCGTTGCTGAAGCTATCCAGCCGTCGGGCAATACAGACTTGCCTTCTGCAATACCGCCGCCCAGTATGAACAGACCAAAGCGGGCAAAGTCTCGGGTTGATGCCTGCAGACAGCAGCCGCTGATTTCACGGCCGGTTGATCCCAGCAGCCAGGTCGCATCCTGCTCCATACCAAAAGGCCGCCAGATCTTCTCTGACAAATAGTCGGCTAAGTTTTTCTTGGTCGCCGAACTGACCAGTACCCCGATCAAATTAGTCTCACCGGTTTTGTAAACCCATTTTCTGCCTGGAGGCGCTTCACGCTTCAATCTGCGCATATAACTGACAGTCACATCAACGCCCGGATCAGCCTTGTGTGCGTTAAACAAGGCTACATCCGATTTGGGGTCACCATAATCCTCATTCCACTTTACTCCAGATGTCATTGTCAGAAGCTGCTTGATAGAGACCTCATCATAGACTGAACCTCTGAGGTCTGGAATGTAGTCAGATACCTTATCATCGATGCTCCTGATATAGCCATCCTTGATAGCCGCACCTACTAATGTTGATGTGACTGATTTTGCAACAGAGAAACTGGTCCAACGACCATTGCCGCTGAAACCGAGTCCATATTTTTCTAGACGGATTTTGCCGTCCTGAATGATCACCAATCCGGCGGTTCGCTGCTCTTTCATATAGGCATCAACATCTATGCCAACATTAAGCGGAGTTCCTTCCAGCAATGGATAGACTTCTTTGCCTGCAGGAACCGTCCTGGATTTGACAAGAAAAGTTAAGCGGTCCATTGCGCGGAAAGTAGCATCACGCTGTGAGATTGACCAGAAAAGAACATCCTTGTTGGTCGGCAAGTTGACGATCAACCCGCGCATATCCTTGTCAGCTGTCGCCCAGAATATGCCGCCTGCAGCCGACAGTATTACCAATATTCCAATTATCCATTTACGCATAGCACTCTCCTTTATTTTTCTGTAAGGAAACATGATTAAATCATAAATATAGAATATGTGAATATAGATTTCAACAAGTTTTTGTTTATACTGATTCCCTTTTTTTCTGGAAAGTCCATTGACCATAAAGTCCTGGATAAAAATAATTAATAAAGGTCGAATATGTTTATTATTTTAATAAAGTTCCTCCAAGCAGCATTGCAGCCATTGAAAAATATATAATCAGGCCGGTAACATCAACAAGTGTCGCAACAAAAGGTGCTGAAGATGTTGCCGGGTCAAAACCCAGCTTCCGAAGAATAAATGGCAGCATTGAACCGGATAGAGTTCCCCATAATACAACGCCTACCAGCGAAAGGCACACAGTGAGAGATACAAGAAACCAGTGTTCGCCGTACATATTAAATATCATCTGCCAGCTGATTATACGAATCATTCCTATTGATCCGAGAATTCCGCCAAGAGCCAGTCCGGAAAGGATTTCCCTGCGCATAACACGCCACCAGTCGCCCAGAGTTATTTCTCCAACAGCCATTGCACGGATAATAAGTGTCGATGCCTGTGAACCGCTGTTGCCCCCGCTTGAAATAATCAGCGGAACAAAAAGTGCCAGCACAACAGCCTTTTCTATCTCGCTTGAAAAATACCCCATGGCAGAAGCTGTAAGCATCTCACCGAAAAAAAGAAAAACCAGCCACCTCGCACGTTTTTTAATAAGTGAGCCGATCGTGGTATCGATGTACGGCATATCGAGCGCTTCAGTACCACCTATTTTGTGAATATCCTCTGTTGCTTCCTCTTCAGCTATATCCATCATATCATCGAAAGTTACAATGCCAAGCAGGACTCCGCCTGTATCAGTTACTGGAAGAGCCATTCTGTCGTAATATTTAAAAAGATCAATGGCTGTTTCCTGATCTTTATCTGCTGTCAGAGCTACAATATGACTGTCCATAATCTTGGATATTCTGCTCCTCGGATTAGCAAGCAGCACGTCCCTGATTTTGCAATCCCCAAGAAGTTTCCATTTATTATCTACAACATAAATAATATTTAAAGTTTCGCTGTCCTTCCCGTACTCCCGTATGTGTTCAAGCGCCTTTTTTACTGTCCATTCCGGACGCACTGCCACATATTCTGTAGTCATCAGCCGTCCGATACTGTCTTCCGGATATCCTAAAAGTGCAGTTGCAATTTTCCGTTCACCAGGGGAAAGCTTCATCATCAGTTTGTTTGCTACTGATCCTGGAAGTTCTTCAAGCAAAGCTGTCCGATCATCCGGCGAGAGATCATTTAAAAGTTCAACAAGCCATTTTTCCTCATTTGCAAGATCATCAATAAGCTGATGCTGTTTATGATGAGGAAGATACTCAAAAACTTCTGTAGCTAAATCATGCGGTAACATTCGGAATGCGGTAATATGGTCAGGGATATTCAGCTGTTCAATCAATAAAGCAACTTCCGGAGCAGGCCATTCGATCAATACCTCGCGCAATCCTTTAAGATCACGTTCCTGAATCATTTCACGTATTTCAGGGTTCATAAGCTGTGCAAGCATAACAGCCTCCAGTTGTTATAAAACCAATATGATAGCATGAGCAGCACATCATTTTGGGAAAAGTTTCAAGGATTTTTTTGATAATTTTATTGTCCGCTCTGAAAAGTTCCGATAGTATTTCAATCTCTTATAAAAATAAAAATTAGATTTGAATTTTATTAATCTGAAATACGGAGATTTTTTTTAAATAAAATGAGATTAATATAATAATTTAAAAAAATTTGTGAAAAAATGTTTATAACCATTCAACCTCATAACTGTTGATACTGCATCTGGCCCCAAGGATGTTTAATCTGCCATCCTCGTAATATTTTTTACAGATTGGTTCCAGTTTTTTAATGTGTTTTACAGTGTTAAGAACATGCTGATTAATCGCATTGTGGACCGGATCGCCAGGTATATCTTTTGCCTTTCTTACTGCCGGATAGATATGCTCGATTAAATTGAATATATGCCCGTGGACTTCGGAACGGTTAACTGCTGCTGTCACAGCCCCGCATTTATCATGGCCCAGCACAACTATAAGCGGAACACCGAGATGTTCAACAGCATATTCTATGCTTCCTGCCGCGTCATTTTCTATAACATGGCCGGCAGTTCTAACTACGAAAATATCACCTTCACGGTTTGAAAAAATCATTTCAGGAGGAAATCTGGAATCAGAGCATCCGACCAGAATTGCAAAAGGATTCTGGCCTGATATTAATTTTTCCCTATGTTCTTTATATTTCTCTCCAGCTTCAGGATGATTTATGTTTTTTTGAATCTGCTGAAGTCTTCTTTTATTCCCTATTTTGAGAATTTCAAATGCTCTTTCAGGTGTGTACAACGGTTTTTCTTCAGGCATGTCAGATTCTCCTTTAATAAAATAAAAAGTTTAAATAAATATAATCAGCAGTTTGAAATGCTTTTTATTATATAGCTTTTTATGGAAAAAATCTGGCTATTTAAAATTTGTTAATTTAGTAACTACTCCTGTATCAAGATCATATCTTGCACCGACAATTTTAAGTCCGTGCTTATGTATAAATTCAGTTAATATAGGTTTTGATGTTCTCAGTTCAGTTACCACTCTGCGGACATTTTCTTTTACAGTGTTTTCAACCGGATCGCCTTTCTGTTTTTTTGCAATTGCAGCAGATGGCTTTATTTTATTAGTTATTGAGCTGATATGACCCGGGACTTCACCGCCTTTTACCGTTGCAGCAACTGCACCGCATCTCTCATGTCCCAGAACAACAATAAGTCTTACATTTAGATGTTCCACTGCATATTCAAGGCTGCCTATAGCTACATCGTCCACAACATTTCCTGCTGTTCTTACAACAAACAGATCACCGAGACCCTGGTCAAATAATAATTCCGGAGGAACTCTTGAGTCAGAGCAGCTTAAAATAATTGCAAACGGTTTTTGGGTTTTTGCAAGCGCTGCTCTGCGGGATTTATTTCCCCTGGGGTGCAGCATTTTACCTTTATAATATCTTTTATTACCTTCAGCGAGCTTTTCCCATGCTTTCCCGGATGGAACAGATTTTGTTTTTACATCACTTGAGTAAATAGGGGAAATAAATAAAGCAATTGTTAAAATTGAGGTAATCAATGCAGCTTGTTTTGTTTTCATAAAGAACTCCCTTTTATAGAAAGGTTTTTGTTGAAAAATTATAAATCTAGTTATTAGAATAGATTATAATATTACATAATGTCATTCCCGTGAAGACGGGAATCCACTTTTAAAAAGAAATGGATACCCGCCTGCGCGGGTATGACAGCAGATTAATTTAAATATTCGTTACTTTATAATAACCCTGTCAACGCCGCAATTAATTGCTTCACCAATGATTACAGGTTTTTCGCCTGAATCAGTTAAATTTTTCATAATAGAATCCGCGCTGTTTTTATCAGCAAATACCATCATGCCTATACCCATGTTGAATGTGGTGAACATTTCGCGGTCTTCAACATTTCCTTCTTTCTGCATAAAAGTAAAAATCGGATGTATGGTAAAAGATTTTTTTTCAATTGTAACGCCGATATTATCAGGCAGTATCCGCGGGATGTTCTCATAAAATCCGCCGCCTGTTATGTGTACAAGACCCTTTAGTATATTTCCGGATTCAATAGCTTTGATGATGCTTTTTGTATAAATTCTAGTAGGAGTTAGCAGAGTCTCGCCTAGAGATTTTCCCAGTTCATTTATTATAGTATCGGCTTTATATTTTTTCATATCGAAAAGAAGCTTTCTTACAAAAGAATATCCATTTGAGTGAATCCCGGAAGATGGCAGCCCGATAATAACATCCCCCTGCTTTATATCTGACCCGTTGATTATTTTTTCTCTGTCAACAACTCCGACAGAAAATCCGGCTATATCGTAATCATTATCTTCCATTACATTCGGATGTTCTGCAGTTTCACCGCCGATAAGCGAGCAGCCTGCAAGAGTGCATCCGTGTGCAATGCCTTTAACTATATCTACCATGACATCTTCGTTCAGTTTTCCACATGAAATATAATCGAGAAAAAAAAGCGGCATAGCGCCGGATACTACAATGTCGTTTACGCACATTGCAACTGCATCAATTCCGATTGTGTCGTGAATGTTCATCATTTGTGCAATTTTAAGCTTAGTTCCTACGCCATCCGTACCGGAAACAAGCACAGGATCTTTCATGCCTGGAAAAGCGCCCGAATATAAAGCTCCGAATCCGCCTATTCCTGTAATTACTCTTTCAGTATACGTTTTTTTAACAAATGGAGTTATTCTTTTTACGAAATTGTTACCTGCTTCAATATTAACTCCGGAATCCTTGTAGGTTAATCCCATTACAGCCTCTTAGTTTATAAAATTTTCAATTTAAAAACAATAATATTATTAGGTATGATAATGTTTTAGAAAATATAAAATTTGTAAAGATAAAATTATTTTATAAACTTTGCTGCTTCTTTAAATTTAGTGTTTAACTATATAATAAAAATCTATTAAATAGTTAAGATTATTTAATATAATTATAGAAACAAAACAATTTTATTAACAAATTTTTTAAATGTATATATTTTTAAAAAGAAATAACTTATAAGGAGATTTTAATATGTTATTCCAGGCGATTAATCCAAAAGTTGAAGTAAATGGAGAAACTGTACTATCCGTTATTGAAGGTATGGGTTTTGCAAAATCATCAGCATTTGAAGTATCCTGGAAAGAATAACCAGTTTAATTCCGGTGATAATTACTACCCTGCATTATTTATTTAGTTTTAATTCAATATTTTGTCTTTCCTTGTCTAGTGGCGGAATAATATCAGAATATAAATTCCGCCATCATAGAAAAATCAATATGTCAATTGCGTATTAATAAAAAACTATTATATTGACAAAATTGGTAGTGTAATAAAACTAATAGTTAAATTACACTACCAATCTCAATCTCAATTTCAATTTGTATATAATAATAATTATTATTATATTTAATAGAGGTAAGCATTATGATAAAAGAAAACCTTAAAAAACTTAAATTAAATGCCAAACTGCTTATTATTCAATCCATAGTAATTCTATCTGCGCTGCTTTTAGTAATAATATCCTCAACATTTTTTATCAACTTCCTTTTGAAGCACGATGCAGTAGAAAACCTTCAGCTTGTGAACAAGCAGGTTCTTAATATTATTGAATCTTACGATCATAATCTTACAGAAAGCTCTATTAAATTAGGTAATGTTTTTGAATCATACAATAATAAAAATTCACTGGCAATAACACAGTGGGAAATTGATAAATTCACAAAAATTACTGGAGCAGTTGCCACTGTTTTTATACGTAAAGATGATGACTTTCAGCGGATACAAACTTCACTAAAAAAAGAAGACGGCACCAGAGCCGTAGGTACTTTACTGGACAGGAATCATCCGGCTTATGCAAAACTTTTATCTGGAGAATCCTATTCCGGGAAGGCTGTTCTTTTTGGACGTTATTACATGACAAATTACAGTCCAATAAAAAACGGGAATAATATTATTGGAGTCCTTTTTGTAGGCCAGGATTTTACTGAAGATCTGAAAGGTCTTAAAGAAAAAATAAAAGGAATTAAAATTGGAGAAACTGGTTATTCCTATGTCCTTGATGACAGGGAAGGTGAAGAGAAAGGCACGCTCATCGTGCATCCTGCACAGGAAGGTAAAAATATTCTTGCTTCAAAAGATTCAAACGGGCATGAGTTTATAAAGGAAATACATGAAAAAAAGAATGGTGTAATTGTATATCCATGGATAAATAAAGATCGCGGTGAAACCTTTTCGCGCGAGAAGATTGTTGTATACGCAAAATATAAAAATTGGGACTGGATAATCGGCAGCGGCACTTATATGGATGAGCTTATGGATACTGCAAATAAGCTACGGTATTTTATAATTGGTATTTTTGTAGTATCATGTATATTTCTTTTAGGAATTCTGTACCTTGTAATTATGAAATTCGTTATCAAACCTGTAATAACCCTTAGTGATATAATAACAAAAGTATCAGTAGGGGATCTTACTTTAAGTTATAATGGAGAAATGAGTAAAGATGAAATCGGGCATATGATTGAAGCAATGAATACAACTCTTGACAGACTGAATCTGACATTAGTGGATGTACTCAGCAGAGCTGATAATTTATATTTATCCTCCAACGAAATTAAATCAACAGCACAAAATTTAAGTCAGACTGCGAGCGACCAGGCTGCGAGCATTGAGCAGATAAGTTCTACTCTTGAAGAAATTGGAGCTGCAGCATCAAGTAATGCTGAAAATTCAAAGAATACAGATACACTTGCAGGAGAAGCTGCAAATGAAGCAGAAAATGTTGGAACCTCTGTAATGATGACTGTGGAATCCATGAAAAAAATAGCTTCAAAAATAAGCGTTATTGAAGATATAGCATATCAGACAAATCTTCTTGCTCTGAATGCAGCAATTGAAGCTGCACGGGCTGGTGAGCACGGCAAGGGATTTGCTGTTGTTGCAGGTGAAGTTAGAAAACTCGCTGAGAAAAGCCAGCTTGCATCACAGGAAATCAGTTCTTTAACACAAACGAGTCTTGAAATTTCTGAAAAAGCAGGCAGCATGATGTCCGGTATTGTTCCGAAAATAAAAAAAACAGCGGAACTCATTCAAAGCATTACAAAGTCTTCTCTTGAACAGAATACAGGTATCGGGCAGATAAATTCAGGAATGCAGATGCTTAATGAAGTTACACAGCAGAATGCTGCAGCTTCTGAAGAACTTGTATCTGCAGCTGAGGCTTTAAGTGATTATTCAGATGGTTTTAAGAAAATACTTTCATTTTTCAAATTGAAGAATAAAGAGAATTCCGATACCGGTGAAATTAAAAAACTAAAGGCCTGATTTTGCAGTATAAAAACATTCTTATAATTTCCGATATTGAGGGAAGTTCGGGATGCTGGAGTTATGAAGCTTCGGCATTTCTGACTGATGAATGGTTTAAAGCCTGCATTGACATGTCTCTCGATGTTGATGCTGTTGTAAAAGCACTGTTCAATGCCGGGGCTGAAAAAATTAAAGTAAAGGATTTCCATAGAACAGGATATAATCTGATACCGGAACTTATTGATAAACGGGTTAATTTAATACACGGATATAAAGAAGGACCTGTACCTGGAATTGGTGATCCGTACGGTGCGGAAGCTCTTATGATGATAGGAATGCATTCTTCATCCGGATCCGGCGGATTTCTTGCTCATACTCTTACATCCAGAATAGCCTTTCTTGAAGTTAACGGAAAAGCGGTTTCTGAAGCTGAACTTTTTTCATCTTCTCTGAATAGTTTTGGTCTTGTTCCGGTATTTTTTTCAGGCTGCCCGGTTGCGTGCGCGGAAGCCGTGAAATCCATACCTGGAATAGATTCATATCCGGCAGAAAAAAAGCATATTGAAACTTTCAATAAAGATAGATGGAGAAAGGGGCTTGCTTCTTCTGCAGTATCAGCTTTGAAAAATAAAAAAGCATCTCCTTTCATATTAAAAGGTCCGTTTAAAGCAGCTGTAAAAATGCGTGACGGCAAAGATGAAGCCCGTAAGCTCGCACAAAGGTGGAATTTTTTATTTGAAGAAGATAAAATATTTATTGAAACTGATACCTTTGATTTATTATATTACAATTTAATCAGGCTCTGCTATCTTTATCCGGCTGCTGAAAAATTTCTTTCTGCCGTTCTTCCGGTTTATAATCTTTATGGCAGATATGGATTATATAGATTAAGAAAAAGGATTTTTAATGAAAAAAATTGATTCAACCCGTAAAATTTCACAGGGAACAGTGGTCCGGCTTTATAAAAAAGGTTTCGGTTACTGCAGAACGGGCATTCTTGAAAACTGTGATGATTTTATTGCTATGAAAGTCAGCCATGATTTTATAAATGCCGTGAGAGACCTGGATGAAATTGAGGCATATATCTGGATTGATGATGAGCATATTTTTGAATTTAAATCTGAGATTATTGGGAAAATTTCGCGGGAACCCTGGATCATTTTTATCAGCCATTCAGATGATATAATAGTTCTGAAAGAAATGAAATGCCTTAAGGCCGAAACAAATATTCCTGTTAATTTTTTTATTATAGATACTCACGGTAAGAAAAATTTTCATACTGATAAAATCAGTCTTCTAGATGGTATAGTTCTGGAACTTTCTGACAGAGAGGCGATTCTTTCAACCAGTGCTGATATTACTCCTGGAGTTTTTATAAGAGGGCATCTTAGAGGCGGCTCTGGAACTGAAATTCTTGGAAAGGTTGTATCTTCTGCCGGAGAAAATCTTTTTAAAATTTCTTTTGAAAGCGCCGGAGATAAGGAAAGAAACATTATTCTTGATTATGTAATGAATATTTACAGGGAATGAGAAGGGAGAAATTTTTTAAACCTTTATAATAATATTTTTTCTGTGTAGAATATAAGCTGCTATCATCCATATTGATAAATAAATCAGAGAATAAGTTAGAGACGCATTATAAGATGACATATGGTCTGAAATATTTTTATATAAAATCATTTTCAAACTGATAAAACTCCCATCCTCCTGCATGAATTTTAAATAAACAGAAAACTTTGCAATCAGAGTTGATATGAAAAATACAGCCAGGGCATTTTCCCCAAGAAAAATAAATGGTTTTGACCACAGTAAATTTTTTCTACTGTCGATTAAAAATGAAAATAATAAAAACATAACTGATGCAAGACCTGCCATTAGAAGAACATAACTTGGTGTCCAGAGAATTTTATTTATTGGAATGATTTTATCAAGAAAGAGTCCTGAAATAATTAAAATAGCTCCGATTAATATCATGAAGCTGAATTTTTTCCTTGATATAAACATTTTCCCGAAAAAAACACCGGCAAGTGTTGATGCAATTGACGGCAGTGTGCTTAATATTCCATCCGGGTCAAGCCCTGGTGCAGTTCCATTTTTATAAGTATGCCCTCCAAGTATATTTATATCTACAGTTCTGCATAAATTCTGTGCAGCAGAAAATGGATCGCATGAAGCAGATGCATCGCATGAGGGAAAAGATTGTAAAAGGAAAAAGTATACTGCCAATATAATTATTGAAATTAAAATTTGAATTTTTTCTTTTAAGTAAATAAAAATTATAGCTGAAATTAAATAGCAGACTGCTATTCTCTGGAGAACACCCGGTATTCTGAAATTCGTAAAATTAAATTCGGGGAAAAAATTGATTATAAGCCCTAATAAAAATATTAAAATGCTTCTGATTATTATTTTTTTAAAAAATAGAGAACGGCCTGTTTCATCATCACTTTTTTTTGAAAATGAAATTGCTATTGATACGCCGCAAATAAACAGGAAAAAAGGGAAAATAATATCAGCGCCAAGCCAGCCGTGCCAGGAAGCATGCTTTAACGGTCTGTAAACGTGCTGCCAGTCTCCCTGGTTGTTTACAATAATCATTCCTGCGATTGTTAAACCGCGGAAAGCATCAAGAGAAAAGATTCGGGAATTGACCGGATTATTCTGCCTGGTATCCGGCGTCATTGATTGCTTTTTTTACGGAATTGATATCTGCTTTTTCGTGTTCAATAGAGATTTTTGCAGATCCGAGATCAACTACTGCTTTTTTAACTCCAGGAATTGAAGATGCTGCTTTTTCTACTGCCATTTTGCAATGCCCGCATGTCATTCCTTTTACTTTTATATCAACAGTTTCCATATTTGTATTCTCCTTTTATATCAGATTTTAGTCTTTTAATAATGAAAGTCTTCCGGTTCTCATAAGTTCTTTTATTCCATATGAGCTCATAAGTTCAATAAAGTTATCTATTTTTTCAGGATCGCCTTTTACTGCAAATATTATGCTTTTTGGAGAGATATCAGATATTTCAGCTTTGAATACTTCGCCAATCTGAAATATTTCCGGTCGCTTTGATGGAGGAGCATTGACTTTAATAAGAGCGAGCTCTCTCTGAATTGATTGAGTTGAAGTATGATCAGTTATTTTAATAACATCAATAAGTTTGTTGAGCTGTTTTTTTACCTGCTCAATAATTTTATCATCACCATGAACAACAATAGTCATAATGGAAATATTTTCCTGTTCAGTCTCGCTTACTGCCAGTGAATCAATATTATATCCTCTTGCAGAAAACAGTCCTGAAACTCTGGCAAGAACACCGAATTTATTTTCTACCTTAACTGAAATTATATGCTTTTTCATGCGAGTTCTCTCATTATTGTTTCTTTAAATGATTTCCCTGCCGGAACCATTGGATAAACATTTTCCTCTTGCGATACAACAAAGTCAATCAGTATTGGTTTATCCTTGATTGAAAGCGCTTTCTTTATAGCCGGTGCTACATCTTCTCTTTTTTCCACTCTAATTCCTACAGCGCCATATGCCTCAGCAAGTTTAACGAAATCTGGAGAGCAGCTTAAACATGTGTGTGAATAGCGTTTATCATAAAAAAGCTGCTGCCACTGTCTAACCATTCCGAGAAAACCGTTGTTTAATATTGCAATAATTACTGGAAGCCTGTGCTGAACAGCAACTATCATTTCCTGAATATTCATCTGTATGGAGCCGTCGCCTGCAATGTTAAAAATACGTTTATCCGGCATGGCAAGCTGTGCACCAATAGCTGCAGGCAGTCCGAAACCCATTGTGCCGAGCCCGCCGGAAGATATGAAAGTTCTCGGTCTGGTATATTTATAAAATTGAGCAGCCCACATCTGGTTCTGCCCGACTTCTGTGCATATAATTGAATCGCCTTTTGTAATTCTGTAAATTTCCTCAACAACAAATTGCGGTTTTATCGGACCTTTGCCGTTATCATCATAATTAAGCGGATGCTTTTTCTTCATATCCGATATTTCTTTAATCCATTCATCAATTTTCGGAGGAACAATAATTTTATTCATTTCAGATAAGATTTTTTTACAATCACCTACAATTGGAATATCCACTTCAACGTTTTTACTGACAGATGCAGGATCAATATCAATATGAATAACTTTGGCATTTGGAATAAATGTTGCAATACTGCCTGTGACTCTGTCATCAAATCTCGCTCCAACAGCTATCAGTATATCTGATTCATTGACAGCATGATTTGCATAATATGTTCCGTGCATCCCGAGCATTTCCAGTGAGAGCGGGTCTGTTTCAGGAAATACTCCAAGACCCATAAGAGTTGTTGTAACCGGAATTCCTGTGATACTGACAAACTTTTTTAATTCTTCAGAAGCATCTGCTGTTACAACGCCTCCGCCTGCATATATTACAGGTTTCTTTGCATTCTCAATCAATTTGCAGGCTTTCTGAATCTGAACCGGGTGACCATTGTAGTTAGGCTTATAACTTTTTAAATTTACAGAATCAGGATAATGGAATTCTGTAACAGCATTGGAAATATCAACCGGAACATCAATAAGAACCGGTCCCGGCCTGCCGGTTGTTGCAATATAAAAAGCCTCTTTTATAATTGGAGCAAGATCATCTATTTCCTTAACGAGATAATTATGTTTGGTTATAGGCCTTGATATGCCGATTATATCAACTTCCTGAAAAGCGTCATTGCCTATCATATGCCTTGAAACCTGTCCTGTAAAAACAACTAGAGGTATTGAATCAAGATGAGCAGTTGCAATGCCTGTTACGCAATTTGTTGCACCCGGTCCGGAAGTTGCAAGAACAACACCAGGCTTTCCTGAGGCTCGTGCATATCCGTCTGCTGCATGAACAGCTCCCTGTTCGTGGCGGCTTAAAATAAATTTAAAAGGCGCGTTAAAAAGCTGATTGAATATAGGAATGACCACACCGCCGGGATAGCCGAACATGCACTCAACATTTTCTTTTATCAGAGATTGGATTATAATTTCAGCGCCTGAGATTTTCAAAATATGCTCCAGTTAAATATTAATTTATTGCATTAAACAGGGTATTGGTTTAATAATATCCTATATTAATTACTGTCATTTTTTTGTAAGTAATTTGTCAATTTTTTTTCAAGTTGGATTATATATATGCTCAGCAAATCTGTACAAGAGCTTTATAAAAAAATAGTCGAAACCAACAGTAATCTGAATGTTGATTCCATCCCGAATTCCGATGTTTTTCTTCGAAAAATGGAATCAACTATGGGTATTGGCCTTGGTGAATTGACAAAAATAATAAGTATTCTGCGTGATTGCCATAAAATTTTAATAATAGAGCTTGAAAAAGAAGATAAAGCGCATGATAACAAGAAAATTGAAGGTTATGTTGCTGCTGATCTTGAAATAATAAAAAATTTAAAGAATTACTATCAATCAGTGCTTGAGGAAGGTTATAATAAACAGTACAATACCAGGCTTCAAATATATCAGATAATAAAAGAAATTTTTCCAAAACTTGCAAGCCTTAAAAATACTCCACTCGGCCAGATAGCGAACAAAGCTATTATGCTTGATGAATTTCAGAAATATATTGAGAAAGTTTATGAAGAATTCACTCCTGATTGGCAGGAAGCGAAGTATAATGAAATTATATCTTTTTACGAGAAAAATGAAAGCACTGAAGAACAAATTATTAAAGAAGATTATTCTGTTTCCTCGCCAGACGAAAGAAGGGCGATTGATGATGATCAGTACAAGGACTTTACATCAGGTGCTGCGACAAAAGCAGTAAATAAGCTTCTCCAGATTTACGGAGTGGATTTTTTTTTCAGGGTTTATCTGAGAAAATATGAGTTTGAATTTTTAAAAAATGTTATTGATGCCGGTCATATAGATAAGAAAACTGATTTAAAGTTATTGAAAAGCATGTTAAAAAAAATCAGATTAAATTTCGATAAAGACGATAAACTAATTGAGCATTCAGAAGAATTATACCAGCTTGAAAAAGCAGTTACAAAAATGATGCTGTTTAAACACTGATGAGAAGGGTTATATGAGTCTATATAAAATAAAAACATTTTCTATTTCTATTGTTTTTCTTCTGTTTGTTTCAAGCAGCGCCCAAAGCAAGGAATTTTTAAACACAATTGTTGATTTTAATATTGGAGTAGTTTTTGGCGCACCTATAGGAAATTTAATAAGCCAGGAAACATCTTCATATTCTGTAGTTCAGCCGAGCGGTAATAAAACTATGAATCCAACTACCTCTGAAGCGTCATTCGGAATATTTGTTGATATTACTCCATTCCCGCCAATAATTTTAGGATTGGAATCACATGCAATAAAATTCGGATTAAGAACAGGATTCAGATTCAATTACCTGCAGCAGGCTCTTACTGTAACTGAGTTAAATATTGATATTAGAGAGATATTATTGGAATATAAAAACTGGATGGCAGGTCTTGTAATAATGTATGCTCCGGTTCTTGGTATAAACAGAAAAGGTGAATTTACAGCAAGCGGAGGTCTCAATTTTTTTGTTCTTTTCGGGACTATATTTGATGGAAAACTTTCCCCTAATCCTGTTAAAATGAAAGCTACAACAGGTGCAACCGGTTCTTCTTTATCATTTGAAGGTTATAAAATTGATGCAGGTATGGGCGGGGAAATTTCAGTATTCTCGGTAAATATAGGAGTTAATGTTTTTTATTCATATATAAATTTAACAACTGCAAAAGTAATGCCATATACAGGATTTGCAAAAAATGCTGAAATTCATGAAGTCTGCGTTGAAATTTACATGGGAATACCAATTGAATGGTAATACATTTATTCTTTAAGAAAAATTTGTAATTATAATTTTATTTCGCGTCGCATGGAGTTTTTCCTTTAACATAATCACTTATATCTATCTTTTGTTTATAACATCTCTTGTTCATATATCCCAAAACCGGCAGAAGAATTGTTTTATCAACAAAACCCGGAATTTTTGTAATCAGATTCCCGTCTTCATCCATAAAAATTACGGTAGGAAGTCCTTCTATACCAAGAGCGGATGAAAATTCCTGAGAAGAGAAAGAATCTCCTCTGAAATTTATTTTTTCTGTATCAGGCCTGTCAGTATATATTCTTACAGAGATGAAATTTTTTGACAGCTCGCTTGCAACAGCAGCATCGCTAAAGGTTGTCTCTTCCATGACTCTGCACCATTTGCACCAGTCTGCATAAAAATCAATAATAAGCTGCTTATGAGTTTTTTTTGCAAGAGCTGTACCTTCATTAAAAGAGTACCACTTCACACTGGATTTTTTCTGAGAAGTTTCAGCTGATACGGATTTTTCTTCTGAATCTTTGCTGCAGTATAATAATAAAAATGGCAGAATTAATATTGTTAAAATTAATTTATTTTTCATCATATCACCGTTATGTTATTATGTTGAATCCGGAAAACAAGTATGAAGGATTAAAAGAAAAAACAGGCGGTATTATAATTTTCCCAAACCGTGTTCTGTATATTTCTTTTTATTGCTCTCAATATATAAAACCATATTTTTCCCGTGGTTTTTTGCAGAATATAGAGCTTTATCCGCACATTTAATTATGTCTTCATAGTTGTCAGCATCCTGTGGAAATACAGCAATGCCTCCTGAAAAAGAAGTTTCAACTTTAATTCCGTTGAATTTTTTTTCACTAAAATACTCAACAAGTTTTTTCTTCAGTCTCTCAGCTGTGAGAACTGCACCGTTTTCGTCAATTTGAGGAAGTAAAATAATAAATTCATCTCCTCCAAATCTGGCGAGAACATCTTCAGTTCTGAGATTGGAATTAATAATTCTAACAAAATCATTTAAAATTATATCAGCAGCAGCGTGCCCGTAATTGTCGTTTATTTTTTTAAAGTCATCTATATCCAGTAAAATAACAGACATACTGGTTTTATATCTGATTGATCTTCTTGCTTCAGATTCGAAGATTTCTTTGAAATACTGAATATTATAACATCCGGTTTTAAAATCTTCCCTGGTCTTCGATATCAGCTTATCAAAAACATCGCTTTCAATTATTTTCGGATTGCGAAGCATACTCACAATATTTTGAAAATAGTCCAGAGCTGCAACTTTGGAACCAATATCTCTTCCAAGATTTTTTTCAAGACCGTCTTTATGATTTTCGAGGTTATTTAAAAATAAACCGATATCATTTGGATCGAGCTTTAATCCAACAAGAAAGTCTGTTATCGAATTAGAATTTTCATACAGTGAATTCATGTTGTTTATGTTCCCTATAGATTATTTTTATTTAAAAGATTAATATTAATAATTTTAAAAATAATAATTAATGGATATTGGTTAAAATCGTAATTATTATAGCAATAAAATTTTAAATAAAAAAAATTATGATTTTTATTGGCATAGCTGCTTTTTTAAGAATTACCGAAAATTTTTTTATTTAATAAAACATATAATATATAATGGGACATAATATATTATATGTTTTCCTTACATTGATATGTCAATATATAATTAATACTGATAATTATTATTTTTTTAAAAAAATAATAATAAATCGTACATTTTTATTAAAAATGAATATAAAAAAGTCATTTCTAAAGGTAACATCTTTTAAAAAAACCGGTGTTATAAATATTATAGAAAAGATAATAAATTTTAACGAGGTAAAAAATGAAAGGGTATTTTAAAACACTAATAATTGTTTCTGCTGTAATGTTATCTTTAGCACTTTATTCTCAGGAAAAAGCTGCAGATGTTAAAGGGGATGTTGATAAGAAAAAAGACGAGATTACAACAGAAATAGAACAGATTAAAGAAAAGGCAAAGGCTGATATTGAAAAGGCAAAGCCGGAAATAAAAAAATCAGCTGAAACAGCTGATATAAAAAAGACTGAACCTGCGGATCAGTCTGACAATGAACCGATAAAAACAGTTTTGGGATCAAAAAGATTTATACCGGGAGGATATCTCGCGCCTGTTATTAAACTGTCACAGATAGGGATGACAGGAAATGATATAGGATATTTTTTTGGCTTGAGAACCGGCTTTATAATGAATCATAATTTTTCTCTCGGGCTTGCAGCTAATGTTCTATTCAACCCTCTTGACAGGGCAAGAATAGGCGCATATAATTATAACGGATTAGATACTGTTGTAAATATGGCATATGGCGGAGTTCTTCTTGAGTATTATATTTTCCCTAAAAGCATTGTTAATATTTCTGTCGGGGTTCTAATTGGAGGAGGCGCTATGGTTTTTCAGGATGGAAATTACTGGAAAAATCAGACTTTTAATCCACAGACTTTAAATGGCTTTTTTGCAGTAGAACCTGAAATTAATGTTTTTCTAAACGTTACAAGATTTTTCAGAATCGGAGTTGGTGCTACATACAGGTATGTGACAGGAATTAAAGATCCAAGCATAACTGAAGCAGCATTCAGAGGATTCGGCGGCCAGTTTATGCTTCAACTGGGATGGTTTTAAAAATTTTATTAAAGTTCTTGAATCATATATATATTTGTTATTGAGTGTTAAGCAGCTTGATTAAGTTTCAGTTTTAAAAGATTCAGGAGCTTAAATGGAAATAGATGTAGAGCAGTACTATAAAAAATACGGACCTATGGTTTTAAGAAGATGCAGGTTTATTCTCAAAGATGAAGATCTTGCTTTTGATGCTATGCAGGATGTCTTTGTAAATCTGCTGAAGAATATAAGCAGGCTTAAAGGAGATTATCCCTCAAGCCTGCTATATAAAATTGCGACAAATGTGTGCCTTAATATAATACGATCCAGGAAAAAGGAATCACTTGAATCAGGCGGGGATTTGCTGGATTCTATAGCAACTTATGATGACTCTGAAGATAGAATTTTTGCTGAAGATATACTGGATAAAATTTTCAGCAGGGAAAAGGCAACAACAAGAGAAATTGCGGTTATGCATTATGTGGATAATCTGACACTTGAAGAAACTGCCATGGAATCAGGACTTTCTGTATCAGGTGTGAGGAAGAGACTGAGAGTATTAAAGGAAAAGGCTCAAATATTCAGGGAGTCGTCGATATGAGAGAAAATACAAATATTATAATATCAGAAGTCATTCTGGAAAGATATATCCTCGGGGAACTTCCTGAGTCCAAAATGAGCGAGCTTTCCAGAATAATTTCAAATAATCCGGATTTAAAACAAAAAATTGAAAATATTAAAAAGGCCAATGAAGAAATTTTAATGGATTATCCAGCTGATATGGCTGCTTCTCTCATTAGAGACAGAGAAGCATCTGTAAATAAAAAAAATATAAAAAATTCCCGTGTTAAATTATTTTTAATTCCATCTTTTGCTGCTGTTGCCGCAGCTGCAGTTTTTCTTATATTTCCTATGGTAAATAATTTTTTAAGTGATGATATATATAATGATACTACCCGCATAAAGGGCGTGGAAGCTAATATCTATGTTTATAGAAAAATTGGCAGTGATGTGGAACAGCTTCGTGATGGAGCAACAGCGAAAAAGAATGATCTGCTTCAGATAGCTTATTCTGCAACAGGAAAAGAACTATACGGTGCAATAATTTCTATTGACGGCAGGGGTACGGTTACACTTCATCATCCAATAAACGGGACATCATCAAAAATTAAAACCGGATCAAAGGTAGTTCTGCAGAATTCGTATGAACTTGATGACGCTCCGGCATTCGAAAAGTTTTTCTTTTTAATATCCGGTTCTGAGATTGAAACTGAAAAAATAATTTCAAGAGCAAAAATTCTTGCGTCAGATCCGAAAGTAATTTTAGACAGCAGTATAATTGAAGCAGGCGGTGCTGACATGCAGCTGTCAAAATTTAAAGAGACATCCCTGACTATCATTAAAAAGAAGTGATGAGGAAATGAAAATTAAATATTTATTACTGATTCCAATAATAATTCTTTCAGGAATGAATTATTTGTCTGCAGCAAAAACCGAAACTGCAGTTCATAGATTCGCTTTTATTGCAGGGGCTAATAATGGAGGACCTGGACGGCCATTGCTGAAATACGCTGTTTCAGATGCTTATGCTTTTTTTAATGTAATGAAAAGTCTTGGCGGAGTAAGTCCTGATAGAAGCATTCTTCTTGTTGAACCTGATTCAAAAAGTTTTCTGAGAGCACTTGATGATGCAGAGAAGACTCTCTCCCAGGAAAGATCAAAGTATAAAAGAATAGAAATGATTTTCTATTATTCAGGACATTCTGATGAACATGGAATTCTTCTCGGACGGGAAAAAATTTCATATATTGAAATCAGGAAGCGCATTGAGAAAATGCAGGCTGACGTTAAAATTGCAATACTGGATTCGTGCTCATCCGGCGCATTTACAAGAATTAAAGGCGGAATCATGCGGTCTCCGTTTCTTGTTGATTCAGCCAATGACATGAAGGGATATGCATTTATGACATCCAGCTCTTCTGATGAAGCATCTCAGGAATCTGATAAAATTCAGGGATCGTTTTTTACGCATTTTCTGATAACAGGACTCAGGGGTGCTGCAGATATGTCCCGGGATGGCAGAATTACTCTTAATGAAGCATATCAGTTTGCATATAATGAAACTTTAGCCAGAACAGAAAAGACCATGGCAGGAGCCCAGCATCCTAATTACAATATTAAGATGACTGGAACGGGCGATGTAATCATGACTGATATAAGGAAGAGCACCACAGCTCTTGTTTTAAACAGAAACCTCTCAGGAAAATTTTACATTCACGACAGCGATAATATACTTGTTGCTGAATTCAACAAGCCATTCGGCATAGATACCGAACTTGGACTTGGTTCGGGAAAATACAGAATTGTAAATGATAATTTCGGCGCAGTTTCCGAATCTGAAATAGATCTCTCAGACACAAAAAAAACAATGCTTGCCCAGGATAACATGAAGTCCATGGACAGGGAAAAAACTGCAATAAGGGGCGATGGAAAAGCTTCTGAAAAAACTGAAGATAAGGAAATTCCGCAATCCAAAAATAAATTTGTACCAGGCGGTTACGGAGCCCCTGTAATAAAAATATCACAGATTGGAATGAATGGAACTGATGTTGGATTTTTTTTAGGACTGAGAACCGGATTTATAATGAATCATTATTTTTCTCTTGGAGTTGGAATTAACTTGTTATTAAACCCGCTTGATAGATCAAAATTAGGCGTATATAATTATATTGGAAATTATACTGTATCAAACATGGGATATGCAGGCATTCTACTTGAATATTTTTTATTTCCAAAAAGTTTTGTCAGTGTTTCAATAGGCGTTCTTATCGGAGGGGGAGGGCTTGTTTTCCAGGATGGAAATTACTGGAAGAATGAGTCATTTAATATGCAGACTGTGCATGGTTTTTTTGCAATAGAACCGGAGATAAACGTCTTTTTCAATATCACCAGATTTTTCAGAGTAGGACTTGGTGTAACATACAGATATGTAAACGGAATTAAAGATCCTAATATAACGGATGCAGCATTCAGGGGTTTCGGCGGACAATTAACACTTCAATTCGGTTGGTTTTAAAATTTAATTGTGAACTCATAAAACTCATAAGAAGAGGCGGCTGTCTTGGCAGCCTCCTCTCCTTATGTATCCACTCCTCGCCGCTCGCTCATTGCCGCGGAGGCTAAAGGATTATTTTCTTTATTGTAATGATTTTATTTTAATTAAATTCTTTCTTAATGCTGTTTGTAAATAATCACTGTTCCGCCGGTTTTAAAGAAACCGGCTCGTTTAGATTTTTAAGTAAGATTTGTAAATCATCCTTGATTGATTTTAAATCAGAATATGGCTTATTTCTGAAATGTCCTTTTCTTTTTTAAACTTTTAATAAGTATCGGTTTTTCGAGACCTTCTTTTTTTATTATTTCTGCGCTTAACGGCTGAGGATTCCATTTTTTGATATTCTGTTTTGATATTGCCAGATATTTTTCAATATCAAGCCATCTGTAATAATCAATAATCATCTCTCCGGAAGTCATTTTTATATCTGCAAAACCCCAGGCGGATTCGCTGTAAATATGATATTTTTTTGTTATTTCATCTTTCTGATATAGGCCGTTTTTCGAATTTCTGTCATGAATCCAGGATTTCCATTTTTTATCTTTCCGGGTCATGTTTGTTGTGTCGAGCTTAGAGCCTCCGCCGCCATTTACTATATAAAATGTTCCGCCCCAGTTTTCTTCTGCATCAACAAGAAAGCTGTCGAAGTGATGATCATGCCCCATGAGAACGAGATCAACTTTATATTTTCTGAATAATTCAAAAAACTGCGCTATCATCAGCTTATTCATATTATAATCGCCTGTGCTTATTATAGGAACATGCTGCTGGACAATAATCCATTTTTTACCTGAATATTTTTCAAGCTCTGATTTTAAAAAATGATACTGCTTTGCTCCTGCAGTATTAAAAATACCGTCGTATGAGTTTAGAATAATAACATGAACCATTCCCCATGAGAATGAATAGTACCGCGGCTGATTAATTAAGTAATCGTAATTTGCTCCTGAATCATTATACAGCTCGTGGTTGCCTATGGAGATTGCATTGGGAATATATGGCGAATGAATCTTCTCTATATCTAAAAAAAATTTCCATGAATAATAATCATTCCCGTTGTGAATGATATCGCCTGCATTAAGTTTAAAAGAAGGAAGCCCTGAATTTTTATAAACAGAATCTGCTGCAGTATTAACTTCATTATAAAATGAAAAAACCCTGTTTTTCCCTGTTCTCATATCTCCTACAGATAATATTCTGATTTCTTCCTGAGAGTTTTCCTCCGGTGCAGTTTTAAAGTTATAAATTTTATCACTAAGGCCGGCAATTTTATAATAGTATTTCTGCGACGGTTCGAGTTTAGTTAAATCCGCCTGAAATCTTTTTTTATCATTTGTCGTAATATCAGCCTGAGACATGAATTTTTCTTCCGGAGTTTTGCCGTATTTAAAAACATAATTTTTACTGTCAGATGAAAACCACCAGATAGTCATATTCCCGGATGCAGATTTCATTTTCCCGTCAGATTCAGGACTTAGCTGTAAAAACGGCTCAGATGTATAAATAAACTTTTCCGGAGCTGAGGGTGTTTTACTGATTGGAAGTAAATCAAAATAAATAATTTCAGAAATCAGCAAAGCTGTATAAACACAGAGGGTTAATATTTCAAGTGATGGCTTTAAAAAGCTGAAAAAATATACACCGGCTTTAATAAGTGAAATTAAATTCAGAATATTAAGAATGATTATTAAATTAGTTAAAAATACAATTGCTATAATATAAAATCTGCCGGTTTGAAACAGAAATAATAGTATTTCTGACCCTATTAATTCAAATGCCAGGAACTGAATTAAAATCAGAATAAATATTTTAAGAAAGCTTATTATTATCAGGGTTCTTTTTTTCATTGTATTGATCCGTTCTAATTGATTTTTACTGCTTAAAATTGCAAATATTCAGAAATACTTGAAAATATTGTTATAGACATATGAGCTATATTAAAAAATATTTGCAATTTAAAGTCTTTACATTTAATATATGAGAATTCTCTTTTTAATAGCAGAATTGCAAGTAAATTTAATATAAATATCAGGTAAGCTTTATGACATCAACTCAGAAATTACTTTCTTATGCCGGCATAATTGCCGCACTTTATGTAGTCTTTGCATACATATTGCCGTTCATTTTAAAACTTATAGGTATGGCCTTCGGTTTCCTTATAAAAGTAATTCTTTTTATAGGAGTTATTTTTGCAGTAATAATTGCCCTATCATTCATTGTGCGGGCAGTAAGAAGATAATTTTTTATTTTCCTTCTAAATTTTATATAATAACGGCATGGCTATGGATTCAAAAAACAGATTTGATAAAATTATAAAAAGAATCGAAATCATTTCGCTTGGCCTTGTGATTTTTTTCTCAATAACTGGCGGAGCAATTTTCGGTTTTATCACAGCTGAAATTAAAAATTATTCAGGTATACATAATCTTAAATCTTTTCAGCCGAATATTCCAACAAGACTTTATGATATAAACGGAGAGCTGATAGCTGAGCTTTTCCAGGAAAAAAGAGATCTTGTAGCTTTTGAACAGCTTCCTGCCTGTCTTATAAATTCTTTTATTGCAGCTGAAGATAGAGACTTTTTTTACCATTTCGGAATTGATCCGCCTGCTATAGCAAGAGCCATGGTAAAAAATGTAATTGCTACAGGAAAAGCAAGAAAGATTACTATTGTACAGGGCGGTTCAACGATTACCCAGCAGCTTGCTAAAAGGCTTTTTACTGCAAGTGAAAGAACTCTCGCAAGAAAAGTTTTAGAAGCAGTTCTTGCTCTTCAGATAGAAAAGAAATTCTCTAAGGAAGAAATTTTAGAGATGTATTTTAATCAGATATATCTCGGACACGGCTGTCATGGAATTTCAACTGCTGCAAATTTTTTCTTTAACAAGGAAGTGCGTCAGTTAAGCGTTATAGAAAGTTCTGTTCTTGCAGCTCTTCCTTCAAAACCGGACGGATTTTCTCCAATTAAAAATCCCCGTGAAGCATTTAATAAAAACAAAGATACACTCAACCGTATGGCTGAAGCAGGTTTTATTAAACGTGACAATTTAAATAAGCTTATGGAAGATTTCTGGCCGGGATTTATTGAATCAATCAGAACTGAATATCCAACAAAAACTGCATTTACTAAAAATATAGATAATGCCCCATACTTCACTGATTATGTTCGTCAGATTCTTACATCACGTTTTGGAAAGGATGTGGTGTATAATGAGGGATTGAGCATTTATACAACACTTAATCTGAAAAGACAATCTGCAGGCCAGAAGCTGCTTGAAGAGGGTGTTGCAAAACAGGAAGATGTTTCATCAAAATCGAACCAGTATTATAGCGGTGCTGTGGATACAGGATTGATCGGAGCTTATACCACTCTCGGCATGATTTTTAACCTTTCAGGCGTTCTTGTTGTTAATGATATAGAGACTATGTTTAAAAAACAGATGTCTGATGAAACAGCTGATGCTCTCGATATACTTTCGCTTCTTGTTGATGCGCCTGCAGCTAACAATTTCATCGAATCTTTCAGAAATACAATTTCATCTATATCATCATCTCTTACTGTTCAGGGTGCATTTATAGCTATAGAGCCTAAAACCGGTTATATAACAACAATGGTTGGCGGACCGGAATTCAATGTTTCGAATCAGTACAACAGGGCTGTTCAGGCGAGAAGACAGCCCGGTTCGTCATTCAAGCCTTTCATATACGGTGCAGGAGTTGAATCAAAAAGAATAAATACAGGAACTGTCCTGCCGGATGCTCCAATAGTTGATATTGATGCTCAGGGTGATACGTGGGCGCCTGGAAATTACGAAGGCGATTACAGGGGGATGATTCCTCTTACATTTGCGCTGTCTGCATCAATAAATATAATTTCTGTTAGAATATTTGATATTGTAGGTCCGGATAAAATAATATCTTACGCTTCTAAAATGCTTAAGGTTCCGGAATCGCGTTTTACGCCTAGTCCATCTCTTGCACTTGGTACAACTGAAGTTACCCCGTATGAAATGGCTAACGGTTATGCCATATACGCAAACAGGGGAAGAGATGTTATTCCATTCGCAGTCCGATATGTTGTAGATAGGGACGGCAACGAGCTTGTGAACATTGAAGAGGAAGTTGGAAATATTATAGCTAAAAAAGAAATGAATGGCGATATACAGGTAATTTCTCCTGAGGTCGCCTGGATAATGACTAATCTTATGCAGGGTGTAGTTGATGGCGGAACTGCCTCCAGTGCTATCCGTGTTGAAGGCGGATTTACAAAAAAAGCAGCAGGTAAAACAGGTACCACTTCAAACTGGACTGATGCGTGGTTCTGCGGATATACTTCAGATATTTCTGCTGTTGTCTGGATTGGATACGACAGGCAGTTCATGTCGCTTGGGAAACATCAGGCCGGTGCTTCAGTAGCTGCTCCGATATGGGCACGTTATATGAAGGATGTATATAATGGTATGGATGATCCTTATTTTCCGGCAAAACCTGATGGTGTTGTGGCAGCAGGTTACTGCGGTTATACTGGACTTTATCCGGGACCGAGCTGTACAAAAGTTTCAGGCGGGTTTGGTCTCCCGGGAAGCGGTCAGGTTAATAAAACATGTGACGGCAATCACTATATGATGAAAACCGTACTTGATGTATATATGCAGAAAGAAGGACTAAAACAGGATGATTGAAAAAGAGGTGATATATGTATAAAGTTGGAGATAAAATCGTATATCCTATGCACGGAGTGGGAAATATCGACGGGATTGAGAAAAAAACAGTTCTCGGCAAAAAAGCTGATTACTATATTATCTCGATCATAAACAGTAAAATGAAAGTTATGATTCCTGTAACCAATGCTGATAATATCGGAATCAGGGCCATTATTCAGAAAAAAGAAATAAAGAAAGTTTTAGCAGTTTTATCTAAAGATGAAAACAGTTCGGTTGATGACTGGAAAGAAAGATATCAGAATAACATTGATAAAATTAAAAGCGGTTCTATCTATGAAGTTGCGGAAGTTGCCCGGGATCTTTTCAGAAGAGGAAGCACAAAAGAATTGTCAATAATGGAAAGAAAACTTTATGAAAATGCATATCAGTTAGTGACACATGAAATAGCGCTGGCAAAAGACATAAATATCGAAGATGCGGGCAATATTGTTTCTGAAGCCCTTTCAACGATTACGCCCAACGCATAGGAGTTTTTTATGATTAATATTTTCAGGGCATTTTTTATTATATCGTCTGTATTTTTTTCAGCAATTTTCTACATAAATTCTTCATTAATCAGTATTATAATATCCGGAACAGCTGGCGGAATTATTGCACTCATTCTTATAATTGTTATAGAATATATGTCTCACGCTTTCCCTCCTCGGCCGACTGTTGCTGCTATAGTCGGATTATTTATCGGTCTTGGTATAGGGGCAATGCTCAATCTTGCCTATTCAACTCTCTCATCTGATGTTTTAATTGCGTATGGTTTTATTTTTAAACCTCTGATTTACCATGTTTCCAGTTTTGCAGTGATGCTTTTTTTTGTTATTAACAATGAAGAAATCACATTCCTTGATAAAATCGCCTTGAAAAAGACAGATTTTAAAGATGGCGGTATTTCATATAAAATACTCGATACCAGTGTTATAATTGACGGAAGAATTTCTGATATCTGCGATACCGGATTTCTTGAAGGAATTTTTGTTATACCGAATTTTGTTCTTAATGAGCTTCAGATGATTGCAGATTCAGCAGATGCTATAAAAAGAAACCGGGGAAGGAGAGGCCTTGATATTTTAAACAAAATGCAGAAGGATCAGGCTGTAATGGTTAAAATTTCAGATATGGATTTCCCTGAGATACATGAAGTTGATGCAAAGCTTGTAAAGCTTGCCAAGGTTATGAATGCAAAAATAATGACTAACGATTTTAATCTGAACAAGGTTGCTGAATTCCAGGGAGTATCTGTTCTGAATATAAATCTGCTTTCAAATTCTCTTAAGCCTATAGTTCTTCCGGGTGAAGATATGAAGGTTCTGCTTCTAAAAGAGGGCAAGGATTCTGATCAGGCAATCGGCTATCTTGATGACGGAACAATGGTTGTTGTTGAAAACGGCAGGAAAAAAATAAACGAAGAGGTTGATGTTCTGGTAACGTCAGTTCTTCAGACCACTGCAGGAAGAATGATTTTTACCAGACTTAAATAATGTCACTTAGACCGAATATACTGGCTATTTTCGGAAGCCCTCGAAAACAAGGGATATCTTCTTCTTTACATGAAATTTTTTTAAAAGCTTTTAATGGTGATATTAAAGTAACTAAAATTTTTATATATGAAGAAAATATCCTCCCTTGCAATGCCTGCGGCATTTGCGCGAATGAAGAAAAATGTCCTATCAATGATTCAATGCAGAAGATTTACAGTCTTATAAAATCAGCGGATTTAATTTCAATATCATCTCCATTATATTTTTCTTCTCTTCCCGGACAGCTTAAAAATTTTATTGACCGCTGTGAGATTTTCTGGAATAATAGGATTGATATTAAAAGAAGATCCGGTTTTTTTATTTCAACTGCCGGGAATAGCGGATATAAGAATATGTTTCTTCCGTCAGTAACAGTTATCCGGCACTTTTTTAAAACTGTTGAAGCATCTTGTTTAGAAGATGATTTTATTTTATTTCCCGGAACAGATTCAATAGAAAAAATTCCGGAAGATATTATGGAAACGATTAACAGAACAGGTAGCATTTACCTGGAAAAAATAAGGAATCCCTGATAAATAATATGAAACTAATGGCTGAAATTATAATTGCAATGAAGAAGGGAGACCTTCCAAAAGCAGTTGATGAAATTTACGGGCACAGTTTTGAAATACACAGCCTGAAACTTATTGAACGTGCTATAAATGATATTAATGAAGAAGAGAAATATTCTTTTTCAATTTTTTATCCGGCTATGGATCTGCTTGCAGGATTTTTAGAAAAAATTAATTCTAATGACAGATACAGAATTATTTCTGTAGTAAACACGCTGGAAGAGAATATTAAGGGCGGGCTAATTTCTGTTTGCGGCAGAAGAAAGATAGAATCGGAAAGTGATTTTGAGCTGGAAGTTCTGGGCGCAGCAAATTTAATTCAGGAAAAAGTTGCACTCGGACTTGGTTCTGTTTATACATCCATATCAAAATCAGTGTGCCTTGTTTCTGCTGTAAAAGTTCAGTCAGATTTTGACAGAAGAATTATTATGGCAAATTATGCTGAAGCAGAAAAGGATTCTGTAATTTTAAATTTCATTTTCTCAATGAATGGATATCCTCTTGTTATTAAATATAATCAGATTGAAGATCTGATTAAATTTATACAGTCAGTTGAGAGTAATTTTTCAGCGATCCGTTTAATGGATATAACTGAGCGTGATATACAGCCTGTGAGCATGATTCAATCTGAAGTTAAACTGCCGTTTTTATCACGCGATCTTGATGAAATTCCTCTATATATATTAATGATTATAAACAGGCTTGTTCTGTCAGGAATGGATTCAAGTGAAAAACTTTCTCCATCTGAAACAGCTATAGGGATTATCGGTCTTGATATGAGTTCACTTCGTTTGACAACACTTCTAAAAAAATCAGGATTTTCAAGAATTCTTGGATATGATGTTAATGAGAAACTGACGCTGTCGTTTGAAAATCTTTCAGGCCTTGCAACAACAACTGAAAATATTTTCAGCAATTCGGATATTGTAATTTTACTTACTGACAAATTTGATCATTCTGATTACAATAAAATCCGTCCCGGGCAGTTTATTATTTCATTTCTTAATGATAAAGATGTTGATATGCACTCAGTAAAAGAAAGAGGAGTTCGGGAATTTATCAGGGGTGATTTAAATAACCTTGCAAATCTTTTTCCGGGAATTTTAAGAGCGCTTGTGGATTCAGGAACAAAAAATCTTGATGATATAAAAATAATAAAACTTGCTTCGATGCTGTATAAAGAACTGAAATCTGATTACAGGTTTCCTGATATATTCAACGGGATCCATGGAAAAGTATATTCTGCAGTTACCGGGAATCCTTTTGCTAGCGAATAGATTCTTTTGAATTAAAAAGTATAATCTCCGCGCGGTTTTCCTTCATAATCTTCTATTTCAACATCATCGATCCGACCGAAAAAAGTATGCCCTGATGGATTGATTTTTATTTTATCAATAAATTCATTTACCAGTTTTAAATCGTCTGTCATAAGGATCAGCTGCACTGTATTATCCGGAAGATTAGTGGCAGATCCATTTATCTTCATTTGCCTGGCATAGACACTGCAGTATTTTCTGCAGTACACTCCCTGAACATGTCCTTTTAGAATTAATTTTTTAGGCATTGATTTTTTTTTAGCATATTATTTTAAAAAATTAAGTATAAAATTATCTGTAATATCAGTATACTTCAGGCTGATCTTCATCTGTATATTTTTTACTTTTACCGTTGAATTCGTTTTTCTCGAGAAATGCGTCGAATGCTTCCTTCATCGGTTTTGTGATTTTTGATTTTGGAATATCGAATTTTTTATCATATTTAGAGCAGTATATTCTAAGTAAATATCCTCCGGATCCGGTACCTGAGAATCTTGCTTTAATGCTGTTACCTTCGCTGAAATTAAAAACCCAGGCAATATCTTTTGATGCAGTAATTCCTGTTTCAGGATGTATATAGTCGCTTGAACCTGCTTTTTCCAGAAAAAGGTTTCCGAATTTTTTCCCTACAGAATTAGAAGATGAATTGAGTATTTCAGTCAGAATATCTCGTGCTTTTAAAGAAGCTCCTGAAACTTCGCCTCTTGTGAAATAAACTCTTCCAAAATCTTTCCAGACTTCTTCCATAAGCTCTTTTACTGTTTTACCGGTTTCCAGAATAATTTTAAGAAGAAAGACCGTTGAAAAAATTCCATCTTTTTCTCTAAGATATGGATTGCCTACACCATTGCTTTCCTCCACTCCCCAGTTGCCGAGTTCCGCAATCCATTTAAATCCTGTTGGTGTTTCTACAGTTTTTACTTTTTTACCGGGAAATTTTTTTATCAGAAAATCCTCCATATGATCAATCTGATCTGCAGTTACAGCTGATCTGCAGAAAAATAATGTATCATTGAAAAGTTTTTCTATATTTATAAGGGATGAATATTTTGCAAACAGGGCAAATTCATCTGCAGATTCAATAAAAAAACCGCTGCCTCCATCAAGTCTTCTGTCAACATCCGAATCCCAGGCGGAAACAAGATCGTATTTCATAGTTGAATTAAGTTTAATCAGTTCCGGTATGTAGCTGAAGTCGGGTTCAGGATGCATTGGTTCCATGTTCTCGTTAAAACCGCCTAAATCTTCACGTGGCTCTTCTCTGATTATTTCAGAATCAATATTTAATCTGTTTATAAAAACCTCTCTTGCAAAAGGTCCAGCTGCGCCATGCATACCATCAAATGCAGCTTTAATTTTTGATTTTTGAATTTTAATGCGCATATCAGAAAAACTGAAAATCTGATCAAGTAAATCAGAATAAAGTTTAATAGCATTGAAATACTCAATAAGACCGTCTTTTACTGCATCGTTGTAATCGGCTGTTGATATTTCAGTAACTGAATTTTGAAGTTCTGTAATTTTAGATGTAGTGTTTTCAAGAGCAGGGGAACCGTCTGCCATATTTATTTTTATTCCTACATCAGTGAATGGATTATGGCTTGCTGTTAAAATAATACCGCCTGCTGCTTTATAAAATCTTATTGCATGAGACATGGCAGGAGTGCTTGCAAGACCGTTATCTGCAATCAAGACTTTAAAACCTGAGGCGCAAAGAATTGATGATATTTTTTTTATTCTATCTGAATTGCCTTTTCTCGGGTCTCCGCCTAAAATAATTGTTTTATTGTTTTCAGCTGTTTTTTTAGAATCCGTGAGTTCTCTGAAAAAATCTGCTATGCCCTGAGCAAATTGTTCTAGGAAGAGAGGCTCATTATATATTTCCTGTTTTTCTCTAAGGCCTGAGGTTCCCATATTGTTAATGACATGTTGTTTATGTATTTTTATTTTTTTTATATTCATAGAAATTCACTTCCCTGAAATTTTTTATTATTTATCAGCGTATTTAAATATTAAGACATTTATATAATAAAGCAACTGTTTTTTATAATATTTTAAATTGACACTTTTGATTTATTAGAAGCATGTTGATATAGCAATTAATGATTTAATTAGTACTTTGTAAAAAAAAGCAGGAAGTGATATTTTTTGTCATTCCAGAATGCTTCGACAAGGCTCAGTACAATTCGACTTCGCGGGTCTTGCACCCTCTGGTGAATGACATGAAATATTTTAATTTAATTGAATATATTTATAAAAAAGGCTGATGTGAAATTATGAATAAAATGACAGTATTTTTTTTTATTATATTAATATCAGCATCATGCTCTTCAACGGCAATTTCTATCAGTGAAAAAAAAGAGGGATTCAGTAAAAATATTTTAAGGGTTTTTATAAGAAATCAGATACCTGAAGAAGTTGACTATGTTAAAGCTGCAAAGGAATTTCCTGAATTGTCAAAACAGGCAGCAGATAAAAGGGCAGTTCTTCTTATTTTTTCAAAAATATTTTATGACGCACCTGGTTTTACTGCATTTGATGAACTTCAGAATGAAGTGAAAATTTCTCTCGAAACAGGTAAAAGAATTAATGCTGAATGCAATGAATATTACTGCGAAGCTGTTTTTGATTATGATATTTCAGCTCTTAATTCAAAGCTTGATAAAATCTGGAAACCCGTAAATTGAAAGCACTAATAACAGGAGATGGTACCTATACTATTTATTCGGAAATTTTCAGCGAAGCCATGCATTCCGATTCAGGAGCGTATGAGGAAGCGCTGCTCAAGCATGTGAGGCCATCCTGCGTTTTTGGTGATAATAAATTATCTGTCCGTGTTCTTGATGTGGGTTTCGGGATGGGCTATAATACTCTTGCGCTTATTCATGAAGCATCGGTAATAAACAGAAATATAAAAATCGAAGCAGTATGTCTTGAATATGACAACTCGTATTTTGATATTTTATCCCGGTTGAAATTTGAAGATGATAGAGATGAAATCTATTCAAAAATTTTAGAAGCTTTTTCAATTGGAGAATACAAATCTGAAATGCTGAATATCAGGCTGATATTTGGTGATGCCCGCAAAAATATTAAAAGTATTTCCGGTGAATTTGATGCAGTATTTCACGATCCGTTTTCTCCGGTAAAAAATCCGGAACTTTGGACAGTTGAATTTTTTCAGGAGGAATTCCGTCTATTATCATCAGATGGAATTATCACAACATATTCGAGCTCAACTAAAATACGCAGAGCAATGATTGAAGCAGGCTTGATAGTTGGACGAGGGCCTTCTGTTGGAAGAAAAAAAGAAGGTACATTGGCCGGGAAAAAAGGATTCAGTACAATGCTTGGTTCTGATGAAATACAGAAAATAATGAATAATCCTGAAGCTCAACCATATAGAGATCCAGGATTTACTTTGACGAGAGAAGAAATTGCTGAGAGGAGAATTCCGGATATTTACAAATAATATTTATTTTAAATTTCTCATGCTTTATCTAATTATATAGAATTCTAAGTAAAAAACTTTTTTATATCAGCATTAAAACAAATAATGCATTCAAATTAGAAGTTTTAATCTGATAACCCGGATATTTTAATGTAATGTTTTTCGCTTGGTATAAAAGTTAACATAATCCGGATTGTTTTACGTTCTGCGGACAACAATGATGGTTAGATCATCATGAAGTTCCGTGATGTTGTTTCTGAATTTATTAAAAGTTTCAGTTATATCTTTCAGGACATCCCTGGCGGAATCTCCAGAAGAATGTTTCAGCGTTTCAGTCAGGCGGTTATAACCGAATTGTATTTCTTCTTCATTACGCGCTTCGATTAGACAATCAGTATATATCAAAATAATATCATTTTTTTCAAGCCCGAACTTAACTGTTTCATACGCCCCGCTGTTTTCGGTAATACCTAGAAACAATCCAAGCGGCGTTTGATCTTCTGCTGTAATTACCGGCCAGGTTTCATGTCCGTGCTTAATAAAAATATCCGGATGACCGGCGTTGCAGTATTCTACTGTCCCTCCCGGGCCGAATCTGAGCAGTATGCCGCTCAGGTAGTGATCAACTTTTGAAAGTTCCCTATAGAGTCCTAAATTAGTACTGATCATAATTTCACCGAGATCTTTTTCCATATTTTCAGTAAAGTTCCGGAATAGCATTGATTTAGCTATCATAGTAACAAGCCCTGAAGAGATGCCGTGACCTGATACATCAAATACGGCTATTCCGTTAAGATTCCGTGCTGTTGTATAAAAATCATAAAAATCACCCGAAACCCCTTTCATAGGTCTGAAAAAAAATTCAATATCCCAGCCATCAACTTCCGGCACTTCTGATGGAAGAAAGTTTTTTTGTACGTTGACCGCCATTTCCATATCATGTTCTGCAGTCTGACGTGCGTATTCAAGTGTGTGGTTGATCCCGGCGAGATTCGTGTTCATTACTTCCAGTTCTTCAATGGCTTCGGAAAGTTCCTCTGTACGTTCTTTAACTTTTCGCTCGAGGCCGGTATTCAGTATCAGCAGCTCTTTTCTCATGCTGTTTATTTTATCGGAGAGACCCAGAGAAAGCAGCAGAACCTGCAATCCAGGTCCCAGCTCGCCCGAATATATTGTCAGATAGGGAATAACGAGAGTTCCGCTGGTAAATAGTATGCCTATCAGTCCGAATATAAAATATGCTATCCAGGAAAAGAAATAATACTTCGCAGGTTTTGAACCTTCCCGCATCATCCGGATCACAAGAACCGAAATTCCGATTCCTGTTATAAAATAAAATACCAGGTTAATATTATACAGGTATGTAAAACGTGTGAAATAAATAATTGCTGTATTAAGCAGTGAAACTATACTGACCCAGTAAATCAATCTGGTAAGCCGAGGTGATCTCTTCGGGATATCTAGATAATTAACGGCGAAAAGCATGTTCATGATAAATCCTACAATAAGCATCATCATTGCCATTGTGCTTGAAACTCCCGGCGTATCAGGCCACAGATACTGCATGGCTATGCCTTTCCTTACAAGATAATGACATCCTATACAGATTGTATACAGGCTGTAATAAAGATACGTCCTGTCCCGTACGGAAAAAAATATTGAGAGATTATAGATAGCCATGATGAAAAGAAATCCGAACAGGGACCAGATCACGGCCGCTACGGAAAAATCTTCATAATAAAATGAATCCCTGTCCCAGATCATCATGCGGAAGGAAAGATACGATCTCGTTTTAAGCTTGAAAAGAAATGTTTGCGGTGCCGGAGATGGAGGGATTTTAAATCCGATCTTCCTATGCAGGATGTCCCTGCCTGAAAATGGATCATCAATTGCTTGTTTTTTTTCGTAAAGTTTCTGTCCGTTATCTGAAAAGCAATACAGGTTAACATCGAGAATAGTACGATCTTCCATAATAAGAAACAAATCCTCTTTTGTCAGATTATGCAGTGTGGTCCTGATCCATACAGCAGAACCTGTATAACCGAATTGAAAAGTATCTCCGGTATGAGGGATGAACTCTGCCGAACGGAGTACGTCATCTATACTTAATGCTCCGGTTTTATCGATCATTACATCTGTTTTATGGGTGATGTTATAATGTATTTTTGAGGACGACAGTACGACTGTTTCTGCAGGAAAAACAGAAACAGTACCGGTTATGATCACTACGAGCAGAACCGTTACTGCGGTAGTGTATTTACGGAATGATGAATTTTTTTTCATTCTGACGTATCGATCCGGATACTTTACATCTCCTTTTCCCTTTGGCAGAGATTTCACTCTTGAACAAAACAAAATTAAATAATAATAACCCTATGAAACGGGTTGTCAAGAATTATAGTTGCATTCAGTATATCCGGTTAGGCAGCAGCGGGTTAGTATGATTCAGCATTCCGTTTTTATTAAGTTGAATTTTTTTCTTGCTGTTTTTTTATATTAATTTCAATTGGTTTCTATAAGTTATAGAGGTAAATATGATTCCTGAAGATAAAGATATAAAACGCTACGGTAACGGGTGGCTCAAAATTGTTAAGGATATTCATATTGTTTCTTTAAAAGGCAGCGATTATGAAATGGGATTGCAATACGGCAATTTGCTGCAGAATGAATGTAAAAATGGAGCCCTTTCGTTTTTTTCAAAATATACAGAATTAACAATCAAACATTCAAAATTCGGAAGTCCAATGATATTAAGAAAAACCGCTCTTAAATATCTTGAATTGAAATTTAAAAAACCTCTGCTGAAATTAATTAAAGATGAAGAAATACAGTTTTTTATGGGAATGTCCGAGGCGCTTGGGCATACTAAAAAGTTTACGAGAGATAGTCTTATTTTAACTGATTTTTTTATGTCGCTCCCTGCTTTTAATTTTGGCGGGAAGAAAGAATTCATGCGTCTTGCAAATGTTTTAGGCTGCACAAGTTTCGGCGCTTCTCCTTCAGTGACAAAAGACAATCATACAATAAGCGGTCATAATAAGGATTTTGCTGCGATGGAGTACTGGGATAAATTTCAGGTAGCAACATTTTTCCAGCCTGAGAATGGTTTCAGATTTATGAATTTATCCGGAGCCGGCATTCCCATATCTTCAACAGTAAGCATGAACGAACACGGCCTGTGTATCAGCGGGCATGTGATAATTACAAGTGATCCGAAATTTAAAGGTGTTCCAATTTTTCTAATAGGGGACAGGATAATGAAGCACTGCAGGGATACGAAATCTGCGGTAGCTGAACTTTCAAAACTCAACACTCCAACCGGCTGGAAAATGCATATTATTGATAAGAAGGGCGTTCATGCAGTTGTTGAAATTACAGCTACGCAAAATGAACATTATTATGTAAAAGATTTGAGCGGATGCGCGAATGTTTATAAAGCCGGAAATGCAAAGGATGTTGAAATGAATATTAACCAGTCCATGATGAATAATTATGAAGCCAGGCAGGACCGTGTTGAAGAACTTCTTGATAAATATTCCGGTAAAATAACTCCGGAAACCGGAGTTAAGATTCTCGGAGACAGGTATGATATTTTTACAAAAATGGAAAGGCCCGTTGGTAATGTAATCGGCCAGATGACAAATTTAAATTCAATTATTTTTGATCATACAGACATGAAATTCTGGGTTGCTTCAGGAAGGGCTCCAGTGTGTGATAATATTTACAGGGGCTTCAATTTTGAATGCGGTTTTACAGGGAATTTTAAAAAACTTCCCAGAGATATAAAAGGTACTTTTAATAAATCAAAGCTGAATAAGAGTGTACGCGAATGCATTTATGCAAATAATTCACATTTGCTTGATTTTGATATTAAGAATGCAGTAGCACATCTTTCTGCTGCGGAAAAATTAACACCGGATGAAGTAATTTATCCTATATTAAAAGGATTGCTGCTGCTTCAGTTGAAAAAATATAACGATGGTCTGAAATCTTTTGAAAGGGCTATAGGGCTGAAACATGAGCCGAATAAAGCACATGTTATGCTGTTATGGACTGCAAGAACTTATGATCTTCTTGGGAATAGAGATAAGGCAAAAAGTTTTTACAGAATAGTTTCTAAAACTGAAGGTGTGTATATTCCTATAATAAAGGCTGCATTAAAAGGCTTAAAGACAAAATACAGCAGCAGAAATTTAAAAACTCTGTCTATTGATTTCTGGCTGGGGGATACTCTTGAATATTAAATAAATCTTTTTATAATATATCATCAAGTTCTTCTAACATGGATTTCTTTGTTTCAGATTCTTTTTTACTATTATCAGGTGTTTGTTCAGCCGGCTTATTCTTCTCCTGAATTTTTTTATCATTCAGATTTCTTTCTTCTTCTGTAAATTCTGTTCCGCCTGTTAAATCTCCATCAAAACTTAATCTATAAGAAAAAGCTGAACAGAAATTAAAAATATTATTTAAAACCTCAAATAGTTTCATTCCGGATATTTTTTTAACACCTTCAATTTCCTCCACAAATTCAAGAACATCCTGCGGGTTTGTAATATATTGCGGAATTTTACTGTTCATATCTTCTATAAGAATTTTAAATTCAGTTAAAATTCTGTCCATAAATGACTGAACAGTTAATCTTGCTTCTCTTCCTATGGTATTTTTCTTTTTTGAAAGAGATTCAAGTCTTTTCGTATATTCAATATACTGAGAATTTCCTACTGGTTTCTGTTCTCTCGCTTTTTCATATAACGAAACTGTTTCAACATAGCTCTTAAAGCCTTCATTGCATTTGCGCATTTCATCAAAAAGCATATTCATATTTGCTCTGAAATCATTTTTCCTGTTTTGACCGAACTCTGTATTAAATTGAATTTTTGAAGTAGTTAGAACAAAAGAGTATTCCGAATCAAACTCTCTGAAAAGAAGATATGTAGTAAGTATTTTATCATTATCATTAAAAGCAGCAAAAAGTCCATCTTTATCGTATTGAATTCTGAGTTTATGCATGTCGAGATCAGACATGATCTCCAAACCCAGCTTTATATTTTCCGGAAGATCCTTGTCAGGGTTTAGAGAATCTGTCTTCTCTTCTTCATCACTCTGCTTTTTTTCCTCTTCTGTTTTTTTAATAAATTTTCTTCTTCCGGGTTTTTCTGTATCTTTAATATCAAGAATTTTTTCAATTACAGGATCATTCTCTGCATACATTTTCCCTGCATAATAACAGAACAGCCAGTGAAGTCTCGGGTAAAATTTATCAAAAATATTGAATAAATCATTCCGAGTTTTTCTTATTGAGGATGATTTTATGGATTTATCGGTCTTTGATAATATTTCTGCAGCTTTATCAAAACCGTTTAGAATTGTTACCTGATATGGATAAAGAACATATAATTTTCTATAAAGAATCAAAACATATTCTTTCATGCTTATTGTTTTAACTGGAATTCCGGTATAGTTGACATAATCATCGAGTAATCTGTCAAACAGTGGAATATCATATATGTTTGACATCATCTGCATGGTTTCGTAATAAATCAGAGAGTATCTATCAAGCTGATCTGTTATTTTTAAGCTTATTACCGGATTCCGTTTAAAAATTTCTATAAAAATAATCTGAATCGACATTAAGGAAGATGCGTATGATGATTTTATTCTGTTGAAAAACTTATCATTGAAATAAATTCCATTTAATTGGGTTACACCCATGTACCATAGCTTAAATCTAATTCTGAAATCTGACATAAAATTAGAATATCTTGTTACTTCAGGAATGTTGCCTGTCCGGACATTTTGTTGCTGCTTTTGCTGTGCAGGCTTGTATTTTTCATCAGATCTTTTCTGTTTTTCATCAAGCTGCTTTTTAAACTGCTGCTGTTTCTTTCTGTCTAAAACTGCATATTTTTTTTCAGATTTTTCATCAATGACTTTTCCGCCGGCATCAATAAATTTATTTAAAAGTTCCTTGCGTGACTTTTCATCAATATTGTTAACGCCGATGCGTTCTTTTGTTTTTTCTACTTTCTTTTCCATATTACCGCATGAAGCAATTTTTAAATTTCTAAAATTTGTATTGAATTTTTTCCGGATATATTAAATTAATAATTATTGCCGTGAATGTCAATATATATATATTTAAATTTTAAACAATGAGGAATAAATGAGCCTTATTTTAGCTGTGGATGATGATAAAAATCTGCTGAAACTTCTTACTAAACAAATTGAAGTAATCGGACATAAGACAATTACTGCGTCATCAGGGAGTGACGGTATTGAATTTGCACGGACAGGCAACCCTGATTTGATACTGCTTGATATAATGATGCCGGATATGAACGGATTTGAAGTTATAAAAAAAATTAAAAAAGACGAAGTAATAAAAAATATTCCAATAATCATGTTAACATCAAAAACAGGCAAAGAATATGTGATTGAGGCGATGAGGCAGGGGGTTCTGGATTATATAGTTAAACCGTACAATTTTACAAATCTATCAAAAAAAATTGAATCTGCAATAAGACAGGGCAGCGTTGTTAAAACAAGAGAGGAGATTAACAGAACAGAATTTATCTTAATTACAAGAGATAGAGGGGTAACCTCTATGGCTTTTCTTTCTAATCTTTCAAATCCTGATCTGATTGCTGATGCAAAAAAATTAATTCATTCATCTTTTTTAAAACTGATTAAAAACGACATTAAACTGATTGATCTCAGGGGCCTGAATGAATTTAAACCAAGCGACATAAATATTCTTAACGGGATAATTTCACTTTTCGGTTCTGAAGAGATTCATCTTGTAGCAGGGAAGCATTATGGGGAGCTTGTTTCAGCTTCAAACATTGAGGAGAGAGTCAGGCTTTATATTTCCTACGGAGATTTTGATTTATTTATGAATCAGAAATAACATTCAATTTTAATTCATTCAGTTCATTAATAATTTCATCAAGCTTTTTTTTATAATCAGCGTTTTGCAATGCTGAAGAGAGTTTTTCCATGTTTGAAAGATTGTCTGCAATATTGCTGAAACCATAGGTTAATGTGCTTCCTTTTAATTTATGGCTGTATTGTTCTATGGATTTTAAATCATTTTCTGATACAGCTTTTTTCAGTGGGTCGATATATTCATCGATAGTCTCGAAAAAATCCAGCATAAGATCTTTTAAATTTCCAACTGTGATCCCCATATTATCAGCAGCCTTTTGTAAATCAGAAGTTGTATCTGTATTTTTATATAATGTTCCAGCTTTATCTTCAGGCGGAGTATCAGAGTAAATAAGATATTTGGAGAGGATTTTAATTATAGAATTTCTGGAGATCGGTTTTGAAATATAATCAGAGAATCCCATTGAAATAATTTCATCTCTGTCGCCAATCAGTGCTTTTGCTGTAAGAGCTATTACCGGAACTTCGCTTTGATGATTTTCTATTTCATAATTCCTTATTAAACCAAGAGATTCTAGACCTCCAAGAACCGGCATATTGATATCCATCAAAACAACATCATAATTATTTTCAGTGTATTTTATAAATGCCTCTTCTCCATTTTCTGTCAGATCAACTTCAAGTCCGATTTCTGTAAGGATTATATTTAAAAGTTTCTGATTATTAAGATTGTCTTCAGCTGCAAGTGCCCTGCCTTTAAATTTTATAAACTGATTAACTTCACTTTTCAGTTTAACGGGTTCAAAAAGAAAAAGTTCATTTATTGCCTTGTATATTTTTAATCCTGTGATTGGTTTCGTAATAAATGTCTGCACTGATTCGCGGAATTTAAATTTTTCAATTTCATTATAAAAATTTATAATATTAATAATCGGAATATTTAATTTTTTAACAGCTTTAATTTCTTCCAGAATATTTTCAGAAGTGTTTATAATAATTAATTCCGGATTTTCATTAATATCAGTCACAATAATATTTTTTGCTTTTATATATTTCAGAATAATTTCTTTTTCCGGTCCGGATTCTGAAATGAGAAATATTCTTATTCCGCTGTTTTTTTTATTGTATAGAAATTTTTCCTCTGTATATTCAAATTCAAGAGTGAATGAAAAAGAAGAGCCTTTGCCTTTTATGCTGTCTATACTGAGAATTCCTCCCATTTTATGAATAAGACTATTGGAAATAGCAAGTCCAAGTCCTGTGCCGCCGTATTTTCTGGTTGTTGATGAATCGGCCTGCGTAAAAGCTTCAAGTATAATATCTTTCTTATCATCCTGAATGCCGATTCCTGTGTCAGTGACAGATACTGTAATTTGAATTTTCCCGTTTTCTTTTTGCTTTAAAAAAACTAAAACCTGGACAGACCCGTTAGAAGGAGTAAATTTTATCGCATTTCCAATTAGATTAATTAAAATCTGATTCAGCCTTAAAGGATCTCCTTTGACAGAAACTGGAATTTCAGGATCAATAAAAACTGTGTAAATTATTTTTTTTTCATAAGCCGATGCTCCGAAAAGTTCAATTGCCTTTTCAAAAATTTCATGGGGATTGAAGTCAATAATTTCCAGGTCAAGTTTCCCTTTCTCTATTTTTGAAATATCAAGAATATCGTTGATGAGTCCCAGAAGATTTGCAGCACTTTCTCTGATTAATGAAATATATTCCACCTGATCATAATCATTTAATTTTTTCTCAAGAATTTCAGAAAAACCGATTATACTGT
Organism: uncultured Leptospirales bacterium; assembly: GCA_964392365.1. GTDB lineage: Bacteria > Spirochaetota > UBA4802 > UBA4802 > UBA5550 > CAYMPH01. Next base: position 196,798 of record CAYMPH010000004.1, on the reverse strand, counting down.
TGAGCGGAGTTCTGATTTCATGGCTCATGTTTGCAAGAAATTCTGTTTTTGCAAAATTTGCTTTTTCTGCATCTTCTTTTGCTTTTTTTAAATCCTGCTCGGCAATTATTCTTACAGCAATATCATTAAAAGTTATTACTGCTCCTATCACTGAGTCTTTTTCAATAATCGGATTTATTATAAATTCAACAGGTATTTCCATAGTATTTTTTAATTTAAAAATAGCATGCAGGTAGTGGCGGCTTTTCCCGTCTCTGAGCGTAATCATCGCCGGATTTTCTTCAGATGCGAATTCATTGCCATCTGATTTAAAATATTTAAAAATATTATAATCGAATTCGCCGATTATTTCCTCCTGCTTCTGGCCAAGGAGAAGTGCTGCAATCGGATTTACAAAAGTTATCATTCTTTTTGAGTTTATACCAAAGATGCCTTCTCCTGCAGATTCAAGAATCATTTCTTTCTGCCTGTTAATTCTTTCGAGAGCTGCTTCGATCTGTTTCCTGTCAGTTATATCTCTGATATTTAAAACAAATCCTGTAGAGCCTGCATCGTGAAGATGATTTGTTCCTGATGTTTCCATGTAAACGTATTCACCGCTTGAATGCTGGAACTGAAATTCTGAAAGAAAAGAATCCTCATTGATTTTTAAAGTTTTATGAAATAAATTCCTGAATGAATCAACGTCAAGTTTGTGTATAAAAGAATATATATTTTTATCTGCTGCTTCTGATGGGGTATACCCCAGAATTTTTTCTATTGAATCACTTGCGAATTTTATATTACCTGTTTCGTCAAGAATGAGTATAATATCTGAAGATTCTTTTACGAGGTTTTTAAATTTTCTTTCATTATTGATTATCTGGTCAATAACAGCTTTTCTTTCTGAGAGATCTATTACTGAAATCCATATATGATCAGTATTACCGGATTCTGTAACAGGTAAAAAAAAATATTTCAGCCAGTATTCCTGATTATTTATTTTTTCAATAACATCAAAATTGTTTTTATTATCCAGTTTTCCTGTAAAGGATTCTTCAATATTTAATTTAAACTCTTTAGATATAAAGTTGAAAATAGATGCACCATGTTTAAGCGGGATGTTTAATATTGAAGAGAAAAGTTCGTCAGCTTGTTTATTGAATAAAACAATGTTTAAATCTCTATTTATCAGAATCAGGGCTGCAGGAATATTATCAACAGCACTTTTATAAATCAGGGGATCTATCAGTTTAATTCTCCCTAAATATTTATTTGCCTATACAGAATCTGCTGAAGATTGAATTTAAAACATCATCCGGGAGAATTTCTCCGGTAATTTCTCCAAGTGATTCTATCATAGCCTGTATTTCAAAAGCAACAATTTCTTTCGGGTGATTTTCATTCAGCAGTTCATTTATAACATGGGATATTTTCAGTGATTTTTCAAGTATATTTATAATTCTAACATCCGCTGCGAAAGAATTTTTATAATCAGCAAATTCAGTGCTTAGAATATCAGTTATCGCTTTTTCAAGATCATTCAGGCCGGTACCTGTTTTTGCTGAAAACAAAATGGAAATTCCATCCAAACTTTTTTGAATTTTATCAATTTTTTCTCTATCAGCAATATCAGTTTTATTAATGATGTAAATAATTTTTTTCCGGATGATTTTATCAATAATTTCTTTGTCTTCAGGTAATAAACCCTGTGACCCGTCTATTACCATAAAAATTATGCCTGCTGAATCAATATTTTTCCTGCTTCTTTCAATGCCGAGCCTTTCAAGTTCATCACCCGGAATGCCGATACCTGCAGTGTCAATCAGGTTGATATGAATGCCTCCGATCTGAACTGTTTCCCTTATAATATCGCGCGTAGTACCCGGAATATCTGAAACAATTGCTCTTTCCTGATTCAGGATAAGATTCAGTATGCTCGATTTACCTGTGTTAGGCCTTCCTGCAATTGCAGCATCAATTCCGTGTGAAATTTTTTCACCAATGCGGCATCTGGTAATCAGGTCTGTTATTTCATTTGATAAATGTTCTATCTGGGAAAGAGCTTCTTCGCGGGAAACAAATTCTATGTCTTCTTCAGAAAAATCAATGGTTGATTCTATGTCTGCTTTGAGAAGTATGAGTTTTTCCCTGAGAAGGCGTATTATTTTTCTGAGTGAGCCGTGCATCTGATCAATTGAAATATCTATCTCCCAGTCGCTTTTTGCCAGTATTAAATGGTTGATTGCTTCAGCTTCAGTGAGATCAATTTTACCGTTAAGGAAAGCCCGCTTGCTGAATTCGCCCGGTGCAGCTAACTGCATTCCGTTTTGAACCAGGAGACTGAGGATTTTTGATGATACAAGACGGTTCCCGTGGCAGAATATTTCCACCATATCTTCGCCTGTAAAACTTGAGGGGGCTTTGTAGTAAATTAAAATTACATCATCAAGGATGCGGCCGCTTTCGATTATTGAACCGTAAGCGGCGTATCGCGGAGAGATTTTGCCAGGAGCCGAAAATATCGCTTTCGCTGCTGGTAAGGATTCGGCTCCGCTTGTTCTTATAACTGCTATTGTTGAATTGACCGGCGGTGTCGAAAGTGCGCAGATCGTTTTTTCTAACATATTATTTACTGTTTGGCAGCCGGCGAAATTTTAACCTTACGGTAAATTCCCTGTCCTTCGCTTTTTGTTATAACCCTGTCATCGTTTTGAAGAGTCAGATGTATAAGCCTTCTTTCGAACGGATTCATCGGTTCAAGTGTAAAAGGCTTGCCGGACCTTATTACCTTGAAAGCCGCATCGCGGGATATTTTTTTCAGGGCTTTTTCCCTTTTTGTTCTATATGATTCTATATCCAGAATTATTTTTTTCTCGGTTCCGGTTTTCTGGCTCACTATCAAGTTGACCATGAATTGAATTGCTTCCAGAGTGCGCCCCTGTTTGCCTATTAAAAGGCCTGAACTGTTTTTGCTTTCAATTTCTATATAAACTTTTTCGTCGCTTTCTTTTAGATCCTTAATGCCGGCATCCATTTCCATTCTTGTGAGAATATCAACAAGCACCTGCTTTGCTGTTTCGCCTACGTTTTCTTTATCTTCATTGAAGTATATTCTAACTTTAGCCGGACGTGAAACTCCAAGTCCGAAGATTCCGCTTTTTCCCTGGTCAATGATTTCTACTCTGATTTTAGTTGTATCTCTAATACCAAGCTCAGCAAGCATTTTCTTTGTTGCTTCATCCGGTGTTCTTCCTTCTGCTTCAAATACTTTCATATATACCTCCTTTCATAAATATTTATAAATGTTATATTGCAGCTTTTTTCTTATTTCCAATATGATTAGCAATTACCTGCTGAAGTATCTGGAAAATATTCTGCAGGGCCCAGTATAGAACAAGACCTGAAGGCATAGTCCAGAAAGCAAAAAGCAGTACAACCGGCAGTACCATCATCATTATTTTCTGCTGCTGGCCTCCTGCATCAACTGAAGTAAGCTTCTGCTGGATGAATGTAGTTGCTACCATTACAAGCGGCAGAATCTGTATTGTGAATCCGGAAATAGTTGCAACTGTATCCGGCATTGACATGTCTTTCATCCAGAAAATGAAAGGTGCGTTCCATAAATCAAGTGAGTTTGCCAGTGCGCTGTAAAGTGCTATGAAGAACGGCATCTGAACTATCATAGGAAGGCATCCGCCCATTGGATTGTATTTATTTTCTTTAAAAAATTCCATTGTCTTCTGGTTGAGAAGTTCAGGTTTGTCTTTATATTTTTCTTTAAGAGCATTCAGCTTAGGTGTAAGTTCACTCATCCTTTTCATTTCTTTTGTGGATTTTAAAGTCAGCGGAGTAAATATAAGCTTTGTTAAAATAGAAAATACAATCAGAGACCAGCCGAAATTTCCTATAAATTTATTAATCCACATCAGAGACCAGATAACTGCATATCGTATAGGTTCAATCAGTGAATTTATATCCGCGGCTTCTACAATTGAGCTGTCAACCAGAGCAAGTGCATCTTTGTCTTTTTCGCCGAGATAAATTTTAAAGTTTTTTGAAATTTCTTTTCCTGATTCAAGATTATCCATTTTAACTGAAAATCCTGTTCTGTGACCGGGGTTTGTATCTTTATTATTCGATAAAATTGCAGATCCTGTAAAGCCTTCAGGTATCATTATAAGCAGAAAGTATCTGCCCATGATTCCGGCCCAGCCGACATTTCCGTTTTCTTTTTTCATATCAGCAGCTTTGGAGAAAAATCCACCGCCCTTTGTCTCTGTTTTGAAGCTTCCATTAAGCTGGTATGTGCTGCTCAGGTTATTGTAGCTGTTGCTGAAATCGAGTGTCGGGCCGACTGCGTCACCTGGAGAAAATATCAAAGATGAATCTCTGAATTGAACTGTATTTTTCCCTGTGTTTTTAAATTTATAGGAAATCTTAATTTCATTTCCTGTTTTTGGAAATGAATATTTCTTTTCAACATAAAGCGGATTTCCCGCATAATTTATAACAGCAGAGAATTTTACTCCGTCGTCAGTCTTTACATGCGTCCATAGAGTGGAATCAAGAGATCCACCATTCATAAATTCATATTCATCGAAATGAACTGCAAAATCAAGAACGCCGCTTGTTCCGATTTTATTTTTTTCAATAACAAGTTCGATATTTTTTTTGTTGTCTGTTTTATTTATGTGAGTATAGGAAGCGCTTTTGACTGCAGCACCTTTGTTTGTGAAAACAAAATTGAACTTAGAGGTTTTAAATTCAATATTTTCCTCTTTGGCTGCATTTGCATTTATTATAGGATCAGCTGTTTTTATATCAGCAGCTTTTACCTGCGGGGTTTCTGTTTTTGTCTGAGTCTGTGTTTGAGTCTGGTTTTGAACCGGCTGAACCGGTTTATTCTGTTCAGGCGGGAAAATAAAATACCATCCAAGCCAGATTGTTCCGGTAAGCAGTATTGCATAAATTGCATTTTTTTCCATTTTTTCCTCTCAGCGGATTATAATATCAGATAATAGAAATTAAAAATTATTAACATCCTGCATGAAGGTTAAATTAAATTGCGGGGAAGATGAATGAAGATAATCTACTTTATAAAGCGGAAATTTTCAGGAACCGGATCAAATCCGCCTGGATTGAACGGATTGCATCTTATGATTCTTTCAATGGTTAAAAACATGCCTTTTATAAAACCATATTTTTTAAAAGATTCAATTGAATATGTAGAACAGGAAGGATAAAATCTGCATGATTTAGGCAAATATGGTGATATGATCATTTTGTATGCTTTTACAAGGGCTGTTGCAATACTAGTGGGGATGTTCAACAGCTTTTTCATTATATTATTTATCAACTGCATATTTTATAATTCCCGCTTTTATAAGCAGTTTCTTTATAATTTCCCGGTTTTCATCAAAAGAATTATTTTTTGAATCAACATCCGGAGTAATTATAAAACAGAAACCGCTTTCAAATTCACTCGTAAATTCACCTAAAATCTCTTTAATTCTTCTTTTTGCTTTATTCCTTTTATTAGCCTTCCCGTATTTTCTTCCGGCTTTTATTCCAATTTTAACAGCAGTCGATTTGCTATCTATGCAGTCATTAAAAATTTCATTATCTCTTCCGAGATAGAGAACACATAGTTTAATTCCTCTGCTTTTAAATCTTTTCCCTTTTCCGTAGACTTCCTTGAATAGATTTCTTCCCTTTAAAGAATTTATCCTTTTCACGCATTTAATATAATTATATTATTATTTCGGCAGTCTTTTTTCATCTGAAACTGTAAGTTTATATCTACCTTTTCTTCTTCGTCTTTTAATAACTGCTCTTCCTTCAGGTGTGCTGTTTCTGCTCCTGAAACCATGTTTTCTGTTTCGTTTGATTCTGCTTGGCTGGAAAGTCCTTTTCATTATAAGTTACCTCTTCTATATATAATATGAAGCTTTTCTGATTTTAACTGTAATTATGACAAAAATTCTGCAACATGTTACATTTTAATCAAAATATGAATCTGTGAACATAATTATTTTACAGTTCCTTAGCAGGCACAAATTCTGTAATTACAGCAATTGTACCATTATAAAAGGGTAAATTTATTTTTCATCATATTATTGTCAAATAATAAAAATCAGGAATGATAAAAAAGCACTTTCTAATGTGACATAAATTAGTATTGACAAAATCATATCGATGTTTATTTAATGCATATGCGGGATTCCATACTTATTCTTATAAAGAGTCTTTACTGATGCTTTATATCATGCAAATTTTAGTTTTCATCATGCTCTGTTGTTTCTGAAAAGGCAATGGCTTTCATCTTTGTGAATCTATCCTTTTCCCGGCATTGATGGAAATTAATTTATAATAGATTTAATGCAATCCTCAATATTTAATTTTCGGAGCTGATATAATGATTTTAAATATTATAACCTTTGCATCTTGCATTTTACTTCTTTTCCTATTCAGAAGAATTGATAAATCTAATCTTCGAATGAATAAGCTTAAGCGCTATTCACAGAAGATGTTTGATGATTTTAAAAAACTTGCTGAATCAGAAAACAGGAAGTTCAGCGATGCAACTATTGAAATGGATGTTCTGCTGAAGAGAACCTCGGCAGTCTCAGCCAGTCTGACAGCTTCTCTTAAAGATATTGAATCTAAATTCAGCATGATTAATCAGGAAAGAAACGGATTAAGGAAAATAGAGGATGATGTAAAATCAATTGCAATAGCCGGAAGAGAAGCCAATAAGCAGATTGAGTTTATAGCAGCTGCCAAGGAAGACTTTAAGGATCTGTCGAAAAAAATAAATTTTCTTAATGACGGACTTGCAGGAATTAAAAACGAAAGTAATGAGCTGATGCAGGCGTTTACTGAGAAACTAAGAGAAAGATCCAGGGAGATTTCTGAGGATTCATCAAATAATTTTTCAGAGTCTCTTGCAGTTCTTGAGCAGAAACTTGGAAATACAGGCGATGCTATAATTGAAGATCTTAAGAAAAAAGTTGAAGGTGTGGCTAAAACCGTTGAAGGAGCTGCAAATTTATCTTATCAGATCAACTCAATGAAAACCACAATGGCCGATCTTGACAATACTGTTTTCTCGGAAATAAATGATCATAAAAAGAAAATGTTTGATTCAGTTGATTTTGAAATAAATAAAATTCAGGGCATGCTGAAAAATGTTGAAGATAATGTTGAAGAATCGAAGCAGAAACTTGTTAGATCTTTTGAACTGGAAGCTGAAAAGGTAAGAAATGAATTTGATAATCTGAGCATTCACGCTGTATCCAAAAAAGATGAGATTGTAAAAGCTGCACGCAAGGAAGCCGAAGATATCCGGAATATAATGGATGAATTTGAGGAAAAATATTCTAAAATAGAAACACGGCTTATTAATACTGCAGAAGAAAAAATAGAACATCTCAATGAAGAATTTATTACCATTGAAACGAGATTCGGAAGTCTTGAAGACAGGCTGGGTACATACGAAAACGAATTAACTGATGCGATTGCAGGCAACCTCGAGGGCGTGAAAAAAGAATTCGGATCTCTTGAAAAACGTCTTGGCGATATAAAATCTGAAATAGTTAAATATGAGGAAAGCAATAAAATATTCGCAAGATCAGATTTAATGATTCAGAAGGTTGATGAATCTTTAAGCCATTTCGGAAGAATCCTTGCTGATTCAAAAGAAGAAGCAAAAGGTCTCGGCAAATTTTTAAATGATTTTGATCATATTAAGGATATGAAGAAAATTGTTGAGAAAGAGATCAGGGCTTATCAGGCTAAGAAAGAGAAACTTGATAATGTCGAAAGCGAGATTAAGGGTCTTCTTGAATTGAGCGATATTATTATGGAAAAATCTGAAGCATTCAATGAAAATATTTTTAAAATCAATCAGGTCAATGGACGAATTGATTCACTCTCAGAAAGCTACAGAGGGCTTTCCCAGCAGATTGATGAGCTGAAGGAATATGAGGATCTTATTGCAAAAAATCTTGAATCAGCGACAAAATCTGAAATTATAATAAAAACTGTTGAAAACAAAGTATCCGCATTCCAGAAGGTTATTGACAAGTCTGATAAGAGAATCGACAGAATGAGCGAATATCTGCATAAGATAGAGGAAACAACGCTGATTCTTAAATCACGTGAACGGGAAATTCAGGAAGTTAAGGATAAATTCTCTGAAATAGACAGCATATCATCACACATAGAGAAGAGAATCGAGCAGATAAATGCAATGTTCAATAAAGTGGAATCTCTTAAAGATGATCTGGATAATACAGACGGAAGACTTCAGGAAATGTTTCATCAGACAGATAAAAAGATAAAGCAGCTTGCGGATTTTATACAGAGTGTTGATAATGCAGGCCCTATTGCCAAACAGGTCAAGGGTGATGTCCAGCTGCCGAAAAACATAAATGAAAGCGTAATTAAAACTGTGCGGGAACTGTCTAAAAAAGGATGGCCTGCAGATGAAATTTCAAGAAAACTTCTGATCGATGAAAATTCAATTAGATTTATTATAAATACTGCATCTCTGTAATTTTACAGATCATAATCGTTTCGTTTTGTAGTGAGCAGTTCATCCTGTACTTCTTCGATTTTATCTCCAAATACCGCTTGTGGAAAGCGCAGGACCGTTTTAGACAACGGCCCTGCGGGATCAAATAGTAAACATCGTATTATGATAATTTCGCTTCTTTTAAAGGAATATGCGCTGGTTTTAATTTTTTCTCCATATTAAATATACAACAGGTAGCGTCCTGTTTTTTCAGTATAATTGATATATTTTATGCCAATGCGTGATATTAAATATTTCTCCTCCCGCAGCACAATGATATGGTGCAATATAATTGCAGCGATTCCAGCAGCAATGTTTACAGGATTTGGAGTGCAGATCCATGATGAGATGATAATTAAAATAAAACCGAGGTATAGAGGATTTCTGCTGACTGTGTAAATTCCATCAGTTTTGAGCGATTTTATCCCGGATTCAGGCAATCCGAATATTAAATCATCTCCGAGTTTTTTCATTGAAATAACGGCAAAAAAAATGCCTGCAGAAAATAATATCAGGCCGCCTGCAGTAACAGGTGCAGGCGTTGTCTGCCATTTTAACTCGGGAAACAATACACCGAGGGGTATAAATGAGCATGAGCCGAATGCGCATATTTTTGCTGATATAAATGCAATTACATTAATAGGCGGCCTGGCAAAGATATTAATTTTTCTGACCAGAAGTCTAATAATAAACAAAACAAGTATTACAGCAAAACCGATAAATCCAAAGAAGAAAAATTTATCACCCATTTAAATATCCCCCTGAATATTTTTATCGTTCTTTGAATTCCGTTTCAATAAGATGCCGGCGCCAACCAGTATGACACATACAGGGCATGCATACTTCAGCATTTCAAAATTTTCAGGAAGGATTCCGAATGACTTCAGCAGCCAGGCTGATCCAACAGCAATGACCAGTATTCCGAGACCAACCGAAATAAAATTGTGTTTTGATTTTTGAACTTCTTCTTTCATATTACTCTCCTTGATTTATAAAATTAGTTTTCAGGCAAGATCAGGTTTAATTTAAAAATTTATTCCTGCAAAGTGCCTGGTTTTCAGAACTATAGACGTATTAATTTATTAAAAGGATACAGAGATTCTGATTTTTTTATTTGAATGATTTTATTTTTTTTATGTTTGAAAATGATAGAAGCATACTTGCAGATTTAACTGGAGAAATTTTTTATTAATTATTAATGAAATCCAGAACAGGTCTGACTGGGAGTGGTTTTTTAAAAAGCAGAGTTGAAATAAATATAATCCGGTATTTTCCTGTTTGTTATTTTCTGAAATTCCATCGAGAAATATCCCGGTACATATTTTAATATTGAGTTAATTCATTTCCCGGCCGGTTTGCTGCTGCATCTTATATTGCTGTTTTTATCGTAATAAAAATTGCAGCCTTCTGATAAAATTTTATTTAATAATTTTTTCCCGCGATGCAGGCGTATCTTGACTGTTGCAAGCGATATATCACAAATACTTGCAATCTCTGAAATATTCATATGCTCAAAATAATAAAGTATCAATACATTATTGTAATTAGGGGCTATACGGCTCATTTCTCCCCTTATGCATTCGTTCATTTCATCAACAATAATTTTATCCTCAATATCGTCTTCTTTAATCTCAGGGTCATATAATTTTTCATCAAATTCAACATAATTTACTTTTTTATTTTTCCTGAAAAAGTCCATTGCTGTGTTTGTTACTATTCTGAAAGCCCATGTTTTTATTCTTAATGGATCATTGAGAGACGAAAGGGATTCGGCTATTTTTATCAGGCTTTCCTGAAGTATATCTTCAGCATCCTCTCCGCTGCCTGTAATTTTTCTTAAATATCTGTAGAGAGCATCGTTATAATCCTTTATAAATGATTCAATACTTATTACGGAAGTATCTTTTATTTCCATATATTTTTCCTCATTGATTTAATTATATACTCTTATAGCAGCCGTGTCAACTACAACTGCAAGGCTGTTCCGGAGAACACTGTTCATTGCTTTCCTGAATATCCAGTTGTCTTAAAGCTGATGAAAGAACATTTTCAGCCGGGACATTTTTCACTTTTACAGCCATCTTAACTGCACTTTTTATCTGATCATCAGAAAGACCGCTGTTCCTGCACTGTTTTATATGATAAACAACGCATGGAATGCAGTTTGATCCAATTGAAGCCCCAAGCGAAACAAGTGATAATTCTTTTAATGATAAATTAGCCATAATTCCTCCTTATTTTTATGAGCATGCACAGCATTCTTTAGCTGATGCAGTAATATTTTTTCTGAGATCATTAATTATCTTAGCTGCAACATCTGCTGCAACCTGTTTAAGTTCTTTTTCAGGAACAGAATCCGGATCAAAATATTCTGTATATTTTCCATAATATGACAGTGCATCAAAACTGCAGATTTTTGATTCATCAAGAATATTATTAAATATGCGTTTATGGCATTTTAAAAAACATCCGTCAACAACCACAACTTTTTCAGCATTCCTGATCCATTCTGCTATTGCAGAATCCGGAATAGTCAGAAATTCCCCATGGCATCCTCTTGAGTATCCTTCTTCTTTTGATATCAGATTTGCAGCGATTCTAGCGATTTCCCCGCGTATGCATGCACCTTCACACGATAAAACCGGTATTGCTTTTTTCAGAATATTTTCCTCACCCCGTTTTTCTCCTGCAGGACATTTACCGCCTGTTTTATCTATTTCAATTTTGTATTTTTCCTGCATTTCTGATGATTTTTCTTTTTCTGTCTGTTTTGAACATTCCATTAAATACCTCTTTAAATTTTATAAATCCGATTTACTTAAAGACGTATTCTTTTGTAAAAAGGTTACACATTTCATAATTTTTTTTATCATTATAAATTTTAATAAACAAATTTTATTAACATACGGGAATAAAAATTTTACTTGAATTTAGCTTCTTATAAAATGCATTCTGCTATATTTACAGCAATGAACTGAGAAAAACTTTTTGCTTTTTTTATCTCAGTTTCTCAGAAATATATATGAATGATAAATATAAAAAAGATATTCAATACGCCAAGTTCAGCTCTTATGGCTTCCTTAAAAATCTGAAACTCTTTGAGCCTTTTCTGGTTTTATTTCTGCTTGAAAAAAATATGAGCTTTACTCTGATCGGCACACTTTACGCATACCGCGAGATCATGACCAATGTGCTTGAGGTTCCTACCGGTGTTATTGCGGATGCTTTCGGCAGAAGACGCTCAATGGTGCAGTCGTTTTTATCCTATATAATTTCTTTTGTGATATTTTATTTTGCAACGTCATTTTGGCTTTTAATGCTCGGCATGACTATGTTTGCCTTTGGTGAAGCTTTTAGAGGCGGAACGCACAAGGCTATGATATTCGAATACTTGAGAATTAATGGCTGGCAGGATCAGAAAGTCGATTATTACGGGCATACGCGTTCTTGGTCGCAGAGAGGATCAGCTCTTTCAGCCCTGATAGCGGCAGGGATCGTATTCATGAGCGGCCGTTACGATGTGATATTTCTTGTCTCGATATTGCCATATATTATCAACCTGTTTCTTATGCTTTCTTATCCGGCTGAGCTTGACGGAGAAATTCATAAGGGCGGATCTATTAAAGAGAGTTTTGTTTCAGTGTGGAAAAGTTTAGTCATTACATTCAAAGGCCAGGGAGCTTTGCGGGCTACAACTAACGTATGCATCTATGACGGTTTTTACAATGCAGTCAAGGATTTTCTGCAGCCTGTAGTTAAGAGCATGGCTGTAGCCCTGCCACTGCTTGCTTTTTTGCATGAAAAACAGCGCTCAGCAGTTCTGGTAGGAATTGTCTACTTCTGTATTTATCTGATGACCTCCCGTGCAAGCCGCAGCGCCGGTACTTTTTCTTCGATGTTTAAAGTGATAACAACACCCTTGAATATTACAATGCTTACAGGTTTCGGTCTTGGCATTTTCTGCGGTCTGAGTTATATTTTAAACTATAATCTTGCAGCGATATTGCTTTTCACCGGCATTTTTATTATTCAGAATCTGAGATCACCTATGAGTGTGAGTTATGTGAGCGATACTGTACCGTTCGAAATTCTTGCAACATCATTGTCTGTGCGGTCATTGGTGACTGCATTTTATACAGCGATCATGGCTTTCATAATCGGCGTTCTTGCAGACCATCTCGGTTTAGGACAGGCATTAATGATTCTCGCTGTTGGCCTGATTGTTATGACTCCATTATATTTTCTCAAATCTCAGAAAGTCTCACCTCAAAACTGCAGTAACAGTCATTGATTATGTAAAATTTAATTAATATCTGCTGTTAGCATACAGGAAGTTAAGAATTATAGTTGTTTTTAGTTTTTTAAAAGCTGTCATTTGTTACCTGTATGGATGGATGTATTATAAAATTTTATTCTTGTTTTAAATTCCTGGATAGATAACCGGAAAATTTCTTGCTTTTTTTCTTCACGCCTTTAACGTGAATTATATTTCCGATTATCCCTATAGCAGACGATACTAAATGGACTGGATACATAAAATTAAGCCACGCGGCGGGATTCACCCTTTGGTGAAGAATGATTATATTGGGAGAATAATATTTTGTCTCCTTGGATTCCTCGTTGGTCTGCCATTCTTTTATCAACTGAAACTTGAATTACATTACTATATCATATTCATTGCTATACTCCTTTTGTGGCCGCACCTGGCTTTTCTCCTTGCATGTCTTAGCAAAAACCAGAGGAAATTTGAACTGTATTTCAACTTAAATATGGACCCTTTTGTTTGCGGGATATGGCTTCCATTGGTTCAGATGAATCCAATTGGTGTAATATTATTTTTTGTTGCTACCGGTTCTGTCGGCATTGTTACAGGCGGAGTTAAAATATTATTAACCAGAATTATTTCCCTGTTAATTGCCATACTCACAGGATTTGTATTGTTCGGCTTTCACTATAATCCCGAATCTTCAATGCTCAACATAATTACCATTGGCCTTGGATTTGTAATATTGGTGTTCACCCAGGATTTTATTTCTTATAATACGAATAATAAACTCAGCCAGACCAAAAAAGAGCTGAAGATTCAGAAGAGCATGCTCGAAACGCTTTCGTCAAAGCTCTCAAAATACCTTTCACCGCAGATCTATGAATCAATCTTTTCCGGGAAAAAAGATGTAAAGATTGAGACCACCCGGAAAAAGCTCACTATATTCTTTTCCGACATAAAGGGTTTCACCGAGACCACAGACCGGATGGAGGCTGAGGACTTGAGCGTCCTCCTGAACAGTTACCTTGACTCTATGGCCGGTATCGCCATGAAGCATGGCGGTACCATCGACAAGTTCATCGGCGACGCCATTATGATCTTCTTTGGCGATCCTGAAACCCATGGCGAAAGGGAGGATGCACTCCGATGCGTTACTATGGCCATCGAAATGCGGGACCGCATGGACGCGATGAGAGAGGAATGGCGCGCTCGCGGCGTCACACGTCCGCTTCACATCCGCATGGGGATCAACACCGGGTTCTGCACAGTCGGCAATTTCGGGTCTGAGGAGAGGCTCGATTACACTATTATCGGCGGACAGGTGAACCTGGCCAGCAGGCTTGAATCAAATGCCGGCCCGGACCAGATTCTGATCTCCCAGGAATCCTGGCTTCTGGTGAAGGACAGGATTTCCTGCCGTGAGATGGGAGAAATACAGGTCAAGGGGATTGCCGCGCCGGTCCTCACCTATCAGGTGATCGACTTCTATGAAAATGCGCCGTCTTCCCGGGAAATACTGAAAGAAGAAGAAAAGGGGATCTCTCTGCGTGTTGACCTTAACCAGACGGAGGCTGACCACGCTGCTGAAGTTTTGAAAAGAATGCTCTCGGAAATTGAAGGGAGATGACCATTCCATGCGGAACATGAAAATTTTTATTCTTAAAGATTAAAAATTAATTACATTTTCTGTTAGCATGCGGAGAGTTAAGAAATATAGCAGCTTCCAGCTTCCTAAATGCTGCAGGATGTCGAATGTAGGACAATGAATTGTGAAAAACATTTTGTTTTCTTAATGCATTTTATTAAAAAGAAGAAGAAAATTCTACAGATCATCATCATTTCGTTTTGTTGTGAGCAGCTCATCCGGAACTTCTTCAATTTTATCTCCGATTTTAACTGCAATCCTTGAAGATACAAGACCGGGTCTGCATTTGAATTTTTTTCTTCCGCCGACTTTTAATACCATATCAGATCCGATTTTTGTGTCAGGGAGTTTTATAACGTCTCCAGGCAGAAGCGAAAGCACTTCGCGGAAACTTATTTTTGCTTCACCTATTTCTGCCACAACAGGAAGAGTTACGGATTCAAGTCTGCTTTGAATAATGGAAAGGTTTTCGTCAGTAGCGCCTTTCCTGATACTCGAGTACATATACTGAGCGGATAGTTTTGAAATTACAGGCTCAATGGAAATATACGGGATACAAAGGTTTGTCATTCCCTCAACTTCGCCGACTTTGGTTTCGAGCGTTATTAGTACCACCATGTCATTCGGCGGAACTATCTGAGCGAACTGCGGATTGGTTTCTATGTTTCCAAGTCTTGGTCTCAGGTCAATTACATTGGACCAGGCTTCACGGAGATTGCCGAGTATCCTTACTATGATACCTTCCATAACTGAAAGTTCTATATCAGTTAACTCACGGCTCATTTTAACAGGCTCGCCCATACCTCCGAAAAGTTTGTCAATAATAGTAAATGTGATGGATGGGTCAATTTCAAGTACTGCGGATCCCTTTAGAGGATCCATATTTATAACAGCAAGTGTTGTAGGGTTCGGAATAGAACGTATGAATTCCTCGTATGTCAGCTGGTCAACTGATGCTACGTGAACATGCACAAGAGCACGGAGCTGAGCTGAAAGAGCAGTTGTTGTTAAACGTGCGAATGTTTCGTGCATCATCTGCAGTGTACGGATGTGGTCTTTGGAAAATTTATCCGGACGTCGGAAGTCGTATATCTTAACTTTTTTCTGCTCTTTGGCCTGGGAATACTCCGACGTGTCTACCTCGCCGGTGGAAATGGCCGTCAACAGGGCATCTATTTCATCCTGGGATAATATCTCTGTCATTTTGTTCCGCCTTTCATTATAACTGCATCGACATTGGTAATAAGCCAGAGATTCTGCTCATAGCTTTTTTTATTGGTGTATTTTTCAGTAAATTCTTTTTTTTCAAGTGTATAGATATACTTGAATCTGTCAGCTTTTTTATATCCGGATCTTTCAACAAGAGCTTCAACAAAAGCCTTGTTGTTCTTATCATCTTTAAATTCTTTAATTATCTTGAAGTCAACTATATAATCGTGCCTGTCCCTGGATAAAAATTTAATGAAATCGTCCTCAATTTCTTTCCTGCCTGCACTGTCGGACTGATCATATATTCTTACATAGCGCGAATATGAGCTTATGAGTTTTTCAATAAATATATATTTTCTGAGCCTTTCCCAGTCATTGTTTTTTTCAGCATTCAATGCCAGCGTTATTATTTCGGATGGGGCGATTTCCCGAGAATAGCTTCTGTCTTCAGTTTTTTCAACCATTCCGCTTCTAATGTTAACGAATGATCTGTCATTATCTAATTTAAATATCAGCTCATTGTCGCCTTTAATCATGAGTTCGCTTTTAATATCAGGATAAAATAATCCGCGAACCCTGTATTTAATTCCCGGACTCAATTTGAAAAATTTTGCAAGATTTACAGTGTGTGTGAAAGTTTCATTTGGACCTAGTTCAATATTTCTATCAAGCAGATCAGGCAGAATCTGCTCTATTGACTTATTCTGCATTTTATAAGGAACAATAAGTTCAGCCATACGGCCGCTCATATCATAAACAACAGGCTGAAAAGTTGTGTAGCTCATTCCCCTGAAATCGTCTCTGTCATAAGCTGTAAATGAATTTCTCTCGCCTGAGAGATTTTTAATATTTATATGAAGAATAATGTCTTCCGATTCCTGAAATTTAAGTTTATCCATTTTCAGATAAACCTTAAACAGGGATGGTTCAGTTTCAGCTTTTAAAGTAACAGCCGCAAATATCACCAGTATTAATATTTTAATATAATTTTTCATAATTTTCTTTTGTAAACATGGTTATGTCTTATTATCGGATTTTTAAGTGAATTTCCATTAATTTTTTTTGAACTTTTAGTATAAGAAAAAAAGTAAATAGAACACGGATGACACAGATAACACGGATAACACGGATTTTTATGAGATTCAAACAATTCGCTTGTACTTCTGAAAGACAGACTTTTTTTCCCTTTATCCGTATCATCCGTGTTCCATCATGCAATTTTAATGAATTTTGATTTCTCCTTGACTGTATCAGGTTTAAATTTTTTTATCCTTTCTATCTTAAAAAAAACAGGCTATAAAAAAATGAAACTTCTGGATCGATGGAACTCCGCGGATATAAATTTACGTTTTTTCCTAATTGGTATTTTCCTGTTTGGAATCAACAATGGAATTCTGCTCACAACCTTTAATAATTATCTGAATGATATATTCAGGCTTTCTGCAACAGAAAGGGGATTTCTTGAATTTCCGCGCGAATTGCCGGGATTCATGCTTATTGCAGTTACCGGCATACTTTCTTCATATTCAATCAGAGCCTGGGCTATAATGGTTGGAGTAATTTCTGCTGCAGGGGTTCTGGGTCTCGGTTTTATGTCGCCCAATATTTACCTGATGACTTTCTGGATGATGACCTGGAGTTTGTCTGATCATCTATTCATGCCGGTTGAAAGCGTTATGGGGCTGCATCTGGCTACTGACGGCAAGCAGGGCAAAAGGCTTGGTCAGATCAGCGGCTCTAGAAATCTTGCAATGATTTTCGGTGCCGGAGCAGTCTGGGTTTACGGCAATATATTTACAGGAGCTATTTATCCCGGTCTTTTTGCTTTTGCAGCTGTTGCATCAATAGGAGCGGCATTTGCTTTCAGCAAGGTAAAGGTTGCAAAAGATTCAGCAAACGGTAAGAAAAGATTTGTTATAAAAGCGGAATATAAATTATTTTATATTCTGAATATTTTATTCGGTGCGAGAAAACAGATATTTCTCACTTTTGCGCCATGGGTTTTTGTAACTGTATTCGGAACTAAACCTGAAACAATGGCTATTCTGATTTTAATATCGTCAGTTGCAGGTGTGGTTTTCAGGCAGGCATTTGGAGCTCTTACAGATATTATCGGAGAAAGAAAGATGTTTATGGCTGATTCTGTCATACTTTTAGGTGTATGTGCGGGATTCGCTCTTTCGAAAAATCTGTATCTTTTATATTTTTTATTTATTACAGATAATCTTATGTTCGCAACAAGAATTGCCAGGACAACCTACCTTAACCGAATAGCTTTAAGTAAAAGCGATATCCCGGCTACTTTATCTACAGGCATAACTATGGATCATGTTGTATCAATGACTATACCCGCTTTTGGCGGAATGTTATGGATTTCATACGGTTACGAAGCTGTTTTTTTTGCTGCATCAATTGTTGCAGTTCTCAGTTTTATAACAGCTCTTATGGTGGATAAAAAGAAAATTATAAATGCATAAAGAAAGAAAAAGATAATAGGAAATATGGGGATATAACAGATGAGGCGATTGAAAAATTTCTTTATCACCCTATCTCTACAATCTCCTTATCCCCTGTTCTTACACATGGTTGTTTTAAATGAGAAGGAATAAAATTTTATGATTGATATTTTTATTTCTATGTTGCAATTTTTAAATATAATTTAAAAATACGGAATATAAAAAAATCTGGAGGCCTTATGGACTGGGATTTTTCTCCGCCTGTATCAAGCGGAATGGGCGATCATGATGTTACTGTTGATGGAACTCATTTAAAAGGCAAAAGAGTTGCACTGATGATAACCGGCGGCATTGCAGCAATGAAGGCTCCGTTTATTGTGAGAGCTCTGCGAAGGCAATGTGCTGATGTTGCTGTTTTTGCTTCAGATGAGGCATTGAGATATACTACAGTTGATGCACTTGAGTGGTGCAGCGGAAATTCTGTAATTACCAGACTCACTTCAGCTGCAGAACATATCAGCGATGCTAATCCTTTTGATATATTTCTTGTGGCTCCGGCAACTTATAATACAATAAATAAAATGGCGTGCGGAATTGCTGATAATGCTTTAACAACCACGCTCGGTTCAGCTCTCGGCAGAATGGAGAGGGGTGATGCCAGCGTTCTTGTGGCTCCGACAATGCACGGCACTCTACATAATTCCATATTAACTGAGTCCCTGAAAAAACTTCATTCCATGGGTGTGAGAATTATTCCGCCAAGAGAAGACTACGGCAAGCATAACATTCCGTCTGAAGAAACTCTTGTTGCAGAAGTGTGCAGAGCATCAAGCAAATCCAAACTTAAAGGAATTAAAGTTCTTGTTACAGGAGGTCCTACTCCTGTTCCTATTGATAATGCGCGCAGAATTACAAATAAATTTACAGGCAGGCTCGGTTCTGAAATCGCAGCTGAATTATTCATGAGAGGAGCGGATGTTACTCTTATACACGGAGGCACAGCATATAATCCGCCTTCATATCTGAATAAAAAAAATGTTAAATCATACGATGAGTACAGGACGCAGGTGAATAGTATTCTTGCAGATAAAAAATTTGCATTTGGAATTTTTTCTGCTGCAGTGGCAGATTACATGCCTGAGAAAGTAGCTGAAGGGAAAATTCCGAGCGGAGTTCTTAAATCGATTGATCTTGTTCCGACAGTGAAGGTAATTGATGAGGTAAGGGAAAAATTTCCGAAACTCAAAATGCTTTCTTTTAAATATCAGGAAAGGATCAGCCACGATGAGCTGATTTCAATTGCAAAAGACAGGCTCGAAAAAGGAAACATTGCTGTTATTGCAAACAGGGGCGAGGAAACTGAAGTAAACGGCGATCAGGTTGCCTGGCTTGTTTCAAAGAATATGGAACCGTATAAACTTTCATCCAAAAAAGGAATAGCAATCGGTATTGCTGATTTTATGGAAAATAATATATGATAAGCGTAGAAAAAGCTCTTGAAATAATACTTGATTCAGTCAGGGAGCTTGATGGCGGAAAAGTTGAAATACTGCAGGCAGGAGGCAGGGTTTTATATAAAGATATTATTTCAGATATTAATATTCCGCCTCTGGATAATTCTGCTATGGACGGATACGCAATTATAGCTTGCGATACTGAAAACGCATCGAAAACTTCCCCTTCTGTACTGCCGATAACAGGCGAGATACAGGCAGGCGGAGATTTTGAAAACACAATTGTTGTAAAAGGCAAAGCTGTAAGAATAATGACAGGTGCTCCTGTTCCCGCGGGAGCGGACAGTGTTGTTCAGTTTGAGGATACAGAAGAAGCGGGCGATGTTGTAAAAATTTTCAGAAAAGTTAAAAAAGGCGAAAACATACGGCTCGCAGGAGAGGATGTTAAGTCAGGAGATACAGTTTTTTTAAAAGGGAGAATCCTGAAATCTGCTGATATCGGAATACTTGCTTCTTTGAATTTAACTGAAGTAGAAGTATTCAGATTGCCGTCGATATCTCTTATATCAACAGGCGATGAAATTGCTGAAGTGGGAGATGTTATAAAACCGGGTCAGATCAGAAACAGCAATGCGTATTCGATTTTAGCAGAGCTTAAAAAAAATAATCTGCCGGCTGTTTATCTCGGCATTGTAAGAGATGATAAGGACGCTGCACGGAAAGTTTTCACAAAAGCACTTGGGTCTGATATTGTGATAACCACAGGCGGAGTTTCAATGGGCAAGTACGACTATGTCAGGGAGATCATGTCGGAACTCGGCGTGGAAATTAAAATTGATTCAATTAAAATGAAACCAGGCAAGCCTCTTGCTTTTGGAACAAAGGGTGCGTCGTTATTTTTCGGTCTTCCGGGAAATCCTGTTTCTGCTATGGTATCTTTTTCCCAATTTGTAAGGCCTGCTCTTTTTAAAATGTCAGGTGCAATAAAATTTTCAAAGCCGGAAGTATTCGCAATTCTTGAAGAAGATATTAAAAAGAAAGCAGGCAGAAGGCATTTCATGCGCGGAGTTTTTTCAATTAAAGACGGGATGTTCTATGTTAAAACTACAGGCAATCAGGGTTCCGGAATTTTAAAATCAATGAGCGAGGCAAACTGTCTTATGATCTTTCCTGAAGAGAATGAAATATTGAAAAAAGGTGATAAGATCATTATACAGCTTACTGAACATGGTGAAATATAATGCCTGCTAAAGCAGTTTTATTATATTCCGGAGGACTTGACAGCCTTCTTGCTGCAAAGGTTCTGATGGATCAGGGAGTTGAAGTTACTGCGCTTCACTGTCTTCTTCCATTTACAGCGCCGGATTTTAAATCTGAAAATTTAAATGCGGATAAAATTGCACGCCAGATTGGACTGAAAGTTGTTTATTACAGATGCGAAAATGATTATATAAATATGCTCAGAAAACCCAAACACGGATACGGGAAAAGAATGAATCCGTGCATTGACTGTAAAATTTTTTTTATAAAGCAGGCCAGCCTGCTCATGAATGAGATTGGAGCTGATTTTGTTGCAACAGGCGAGGTGGTGGGCCAGAGACCCATGTCCCAGATGAAAAATACCCTGAAGCACATTATAAATGAAACAGATCTTGAAGGAAGACTCGTGAGGCCTCTTTCAGCAAAAATTCTGGATCCGACTCTTCCTGAAACTTCAGGACTGATTGACAGGGAGAAACTCCTGAATTTCAGCGGCAGAGGAAGAAGCGCACAGATTGAACTTGCAGAAAAATACGGTATTGCCGATTATCAATCACCTGCCGGAGGATGTTTTCTGACTGATGCTTTCATTGCAGCAAGAGTGAAGGATCTGCTGAAACGTAATGAAAATGCTGATTCAGTTGATATGTTTCTGCTTACTCTCGGCAGGCATTACAGATACAATAAAAAAATGAAATTCATAGTCGGCAGAAACGAAAATGAAAATAACGAGCTTGAGAAATACAGATCAAGAGCTGATATATTTTTAACACCTGAATTCAAAGGTCCTGCATTATATGTAAGCGGTGAAGCTGATGATGAGGCAATTGATTTTCTGGCATCCGTTGTATTAAGATACGGTAAGGCTGAAGGTGATAATAAAATATATGTTTATAAGGGAAATGATCTGCTGTTTGAGAAATTTCCAGATGATAAAGCCGCGGATGATATATTAATTAAAATGAGGATCTGATATGCTGAATAAAACTGTTTCTTTCCTGGCATCAGGAAGGGGTTCTAATTTTGAAGCTGCTGCAAAAAAAATAAAATCCGGCGGGATAAAAGCCAATCTTGGTATATTAATATCAGACAAAAAAGACGCGAAAGCCCTGAAGCTTGCGAATGATTTCGGAATGAAATCTTTTTTTGTTGATCCGAAAAGTTTTCCATCCAGAGAGGAATTCGACAGGGAATTAGTGTATCTTTTAAAGAAAGCCGGAACTGATCTTGTTGTGGCAGCTGGTTACATGAGAATACTGTCTCCTGTTTTTATTAAAAATTATAAGAATAAAATTATAAATATTCATCCGGCTTTACTTCCGGCTTTTCCGGGAATAAATTCCCAGCAAAAGGCTATTGATTACGGAGTAAAAATAACAGGCTGCACAGCGCATTTTATTGATGAAGGAACAGACACAGGTCCAATCATACTCCAGGCTTTTGTTCCTGTACTGCCGGGAGATGATGAAGATACTCTATCAGCTAGGATTCTTAAAGAGGAACATAAAATTTTACCTGATGCAATAAATCTTTTCTGCAAAGGTAAACTGAAGGTTAAGGGAAGAATTGTAAGTATTTCATAACCCCCCAATCCCCCGGAGGGGGCTGAAGATTAGTTTAACAGAAAATTTTATATCTTGATAATTATTAAAGTCCCCCTCCGTGGGATTTAGGGGGTTACAGTAAATGACATTGTGAATGTTAAATGGTTTATTTTAGAATTTGTGTATCAACAGGAGAAATTTAATGGCAAAAAAAATTCCGGTAAGAAGTGAAGTTTCAGATAAAGATAAATGGGACCTTTCTCCGCTGTTTAAAACTGATTCGGAATGGGAAATTTTATTTTCTGAAATTGAAACAGATATTGTTAAGATTGAAAAATACAGAGGCAGGCTTCATGAGAGCCTGAAGATTTTCAAGGAGGCTTTTGATTTTAATCTCAGCATTTCCAGACAGATTGAACGTCTATACACATACTCTCATTTAAAAAGCGATGAGGATAAATCAAATCAGCAGTATCTTGGTATTCATCAGAAAGCAATAAATCTTTATACGAGAATTTCTGAAGCTCTTTCATTTATGACTCCTGAAATTCAATCCATACCGGATGATGTAATTCATGGATTTATGAAAGATGAATCCATGAAAGATTACAGGTTTGATATTGAAAAAATAATCAGATTCAAGCCTCACACGCGCGGGGAGGAAACCGAGCAGATCATGGCTATGATGGGTGAAATATCCGGAGCACCTTCGCAGATTTTCGGTCAGCTTGATAATGTGGACCTGAAATTCGGAACTCTTGCGGATGATACAGGAGCTGAGATGGAACTCAGTCACGGGAATTTCAGTTCATTCCTTATAAACCGGAATAGAGATGTAAGGAAGAATGCCTTTCTTCAGTATTACGCTGAGTATAATGATCATAAAAATACAATTGCATCAGCTTTATCATCATCAGTAAAAAAAGATTTATTTTATTCAAAAGCAAGAAAGTTTGATACATGCAGAAGTTCAGCGTTATTCGGAGATAATGTACCGGATTCGGTCTACGATAATCTCATTACAGCTGTAAGGGAAAATCTGCCTGCATTATTCAAATATCTTGAGTTCAGGAAAACAAAGCTAGGAGTGGATTCGCTTCATATATACGATACCTATGTTCCGCTTGTTGATGATATTAAATTTAAAATGTCTTATGAAGAAGCAGCTGATGTATGCGTAAAGTCCCTTGCTCCCCTTGGCGAGGAATACACTGCAATACTCCGAAAAGGTTTTGATAGCGGCTGGGTTGACAGATTTGAGAACAAAGGAAAGCGCAGCGGCGCATATTCATCCGGATGCTATGACTCTCCTCCATATATATTGATGAACTATGACGAGAATAATATCAACAGCCTTTATACGCTTATTCACGAAGCAGGACATTCCATGCATTCATATTATTCTAAAAAGAATCAGCCGTATATCAGCCATGACTATACAATATTCGTAGCTGAAGTTGCCTCAACATTTAACGAGACTTTACTTTCAAAATATCTGCTGGATAAGTACAGGGATGATTCCCGCATGAAAGCTTATATTCTCAACCGGGAGATTGATAACATAAGGGGAACTCTTTATCGCCAGACAATGTTTGCTGAATTTGAACTTGCTATTCATTCCCGGGCAGAAAAGAATAATCCTCTTACGCTCGAGACCCTTACAGAAATTTACAGTTCGCTGTTAAAAGATTATTTCGGCAGCGCAATGATTATTGATGAGGAATTGATTCTTGAATGTTTAAGGATTCCGCATTTTTATTCAGCATTTTATGTTTATAAATATGCCACAGGAATTTCAGCTGCGATTTCACTTGCTGAAAAAGTTCTCTCTAAGGGAAATGCAGCAAGAGATAAGTACCTGAATTTTCTTAAACTCGGCGGCAGCAAGTTTCCTATAGACGAACTTGCTGATGCAGGCGTTGATATGCGTTCACCGGACCCTGTAAATGAAGCTCTTAAACATTTCAGCTCGATCGTGGATGAACTGATTGTTATGATGAAATAATTTTTTTGCTGGCGCAGGGCTTCTAGGTTAATGAACCTAAACATCTCCTCAGAAGTGAGGTGTTGCAGATTTCTCAAGAATGGAGGCATTTAAGCAGCATGCCTCCCTCCTCGAGACTCCACCCACCGCCGCCTGCTCAGTAGCCGCAGAGGCTGATGGCTTTTATCTGAATAATACTTGTTTCAGTTTAAATGAATATTTTCTTAAAGCTGATTGTAAAATATAGCTATTCCGCCGGTGAAGTCTGCATCGGCTTGGATTGAATGATTTATTTCCATTCGAGCCGGTTACTTCATAACCGGCGAAAGGGAGTTTTTTACTCCGGAAGAGAAGATTAATTTTCCTTAAAAAAACAGATTTAAATAAGATAAAGTTCATTAAGCCTCCTCGGCTACTGAGAGGCCGGTTTCGGGTGGCCGCTCACGTCCATCCTTGGACTTCGCGGCATTGGTACATCCTGTCCGGCAGAAGTCGAGAAGGAGGGTTGCTTTTCCGGATTAAAAGCAATCCTTCTTCTCGAATATTCTAAACCTTGCATTCAAGGAGTAAACCTTTTTTTCACGTTTAGAAAATGTTACTGCCTCTTTCATTAAAGGTACAAGCTCCGATTTAAATTATAGCAACCTCTGTATAACATCAGAAAAATTTATTCAAATTGATGCTGAGCTGTAATTAAGCCCTCAACTGGGAATATAGCGATTTAAAAGAAGCCCCAAAATAATCTCTTGACAAAAAATTTCATGGTAAAAGTTATTACTTGAACTTTTTTTAAATTTAAATAAATTTTATAAAAATCTTTTTGGGGATTTGAAATGCGTGAAATAACAGTAGATAAGAATTTCGCAGATATAGAAGTAATAATAGCAGCTGCAAAAAATCAGGTAAAAGTTAAAATAAGCGAAGAAAATTCGTTTGTTAAAACAATAGAATCTTCAAGAGAGCTTCTTCATAAAGCAATGGAAAACGAAATTCCGGTTTACGGCGTAACAACCGGATACGGCAAGTCATGCGGCAAGCGTATGGCAATGGATGTTGCAATTAAAAATGGAAATAATCTCATCAGATTTCACGGGTGCGGAACAGGCCAGCCTCTTGCAATATATGAGGTGAGGGCTGCAGTTTTTTCAAGGATTCTGTGTTTTGCCAGAGGTTATTCAGGGGTTTCTATTGAACTGATGAATGCAATGGCTGATTTCTTAAATCACGATATAACACCTGTTGTTCCGGAAGAAGGTTCTGTAGGCGCATCCGGGGATCTTACTCCAATGTCTTATGTTGCTGCAGCTCTAGCAGGCGACAGGGAGGTTTTCTATAAAGGCGAAAGAATGCCTGCTGCAGATGCAATAAAAAAAGCAGGATTGAAACCATATGTGTTCAAGCCGAAAGAGCCGCTTGCCATAATGAATGGAACAGCTGCAATGTGCGGAATCGGCGTTATGGCAATTAATAGGGCAGAAAAAATACTGAATGCCGCGATCTGTTCGACTGCACTTTCAATACATGCATTAAAAGGAAATGACCATCATTATTATGCACCGATATCCGAGGCAAAACCGCATCCGGGTCAGAAATATATTTCTGAAAGAATACTGTCTCTTCTTGAAACAACTAAAGTGCCTGATGATCTTGTAGCCAATGAGCTTGAAACGCTTCAGGACCCGTATTCAATAAGATGCGCTCCGCAGATACTTGGAGTTTTATCAGATTCACTTGTCTGGATCAGGGAGTGGATAAAGATAGAATCAAACAGCGCAAATGATAATCCAATATTTGATACGGCTTCAGGCGAAGTTCTTATGGGCGGGAATTTTTACGGAGGTCATGTAGCTTTTGCAATGGATGCTTTAAAGGCTGCTGTAGCTTCAGCTGTAGATATGATGGACCGCCAGATACAGCTGCTGTGCAATCCGAATGTAAACAGGGGCCTTCCTGCTGATCTTGTTTCACTTACAGGAGATGAAAAAGTATATAATCACGGATTCAAAGCTATATCAATTGCATCTTCTTCTCTTGCTGCTGAAGCTTTGAAGCTCACATTTCCTGCTGCTTCATTTTCAAGATCAACAGAATCCCATAACCAGGACAAGGTCAGCATGGGATCACATTCTGCCAGAGATGCGCGTAAGATATGTGAGCTTGCTGAAAAAACGGCGTCAATGCATCTTCTTGCTGCAGTTCAGGCCTGCGAGATCAGGGGAAATGTTTCTATAAGGAAGCATATACAGAAGCTTGTAAATGATGTAAGGAAAATATCTGCACAGGTAAAAGAAGACAGACCTCTTGATGCTGATATTGAAAAACTTGCACTTGCAGTACGCGATTCGGAAATTTTTAATTTTTGAGGCTGATATTATGAATCATAAAAACCCGGAAATTATTTATAAAAGCGCTGAAATTAAAATGACAGTTCCGTTCTATGATCTTGATCCGATGCATGTTGTGTGGCATGGAAATTATCTGAAATATTTTGATAATGCCAGATCCGCTCTCTTTGACAGTCTTGGTATTGACCTGTACGGATTTTATAATAAAACAAAATACCTTTTCCCGCTGATTAAAAGTACAACAAAGCATATATTTCCTCTTCGTCACAGGGATGAGTTCATTGTTAAAGCAACAGTTACAGCTGCGAAATATAAAATTGTCACAGAATTTGAAATCCGCCTTGTGAAAGACGGAAGAATTTCAGCAAAAGGAACAAGCGAGCAGGTGGCTGTGATAAACCAGGAGGAGACTGGTGAGCTTGAAATGTCATTGGTAATTCCTGAAGAAATATCAAAAGCACTTGGATTCTGATTACATTTTGTCAACATCGCGAATGCTGGGATCCGGAATATAGAATTAGATTTCCGCACCTGTACTGAGCGATGACGAAGTATTCTAGGGAATGACTGTAATGGTAGAATTAAGGAGATTTTATGCCTGATAAAAAAATTCATATTATCACCGATGCTGCAGGCTCTTTAACATTCGATGATTCTGAAAAATATGAATTCACGCTTCTTCAAAGTGTTGTGAATATCGGAAAAAAATCTGTTCCGGAAAAATCTATTGATCCTATCGAAGTTTACAGCGAAATGTTGAATGGAACTAAAGCTTCTACTGCCCAGTCATCACTTGCTGAGAGACAGGAAAAATATTCTGAAGCTTTAAAAAAATATGATAGAGTTCTGTATTTGTGTGTGGGATCAATATATACAGGCAATTACTCTGCAGCAGTAGAATGGAAAAAAAATAATGATAAAGATAACAGGTTTACGGTTATAGATACCGGATATGCATCAGGCAGACTTGCTATTCCAGTGCTGAAAGCGGCACAGTATACATTAAAAGGAAATGATGCGGAAAAGGTAATTGAATATTCGAAAGAGATAATTTTAAAATCTGAAGAATATATTTTTCTGGAGAAACTTCATTATCTTGCAGCAGGGGGCAGGCTTTCAAAAACGAGCGCATTTTTCGGAGATGTAATGAAAATGAAACCAGTAATCAGTCCATGTCCTGATGGTGCTGCCAAGGCAGGCGTTGTGCGTACTCATGCAGATCAGTTGAAATTTTCAATACGGAGATTGGCATTATCTGTATCTGATAGCGCTTCTCCTTTTATAATGCTGGAATACACTGACAACAAAAAGCGTGTTGAGGATGAAATTACAGTAAAAATAAAAGAAATATATCCAAAGGCAGAAATAATTTTACAGCCGCTTTCGCTTACTACCGGAGTACATACAGGTCCCGGCACGTGGGGCATAGCTTTTCTCCCGGAAAATAATTAAATGGCTGCTGTTAAAAAAATAAATAAGGGACGCTTTGCAGTACTTATTCCTCTCTATAATCACGAGCAGAAAATTGCTGATGTAGTAAAAAAAGTTCTGAAACTCAAATTTCCTGTAATAGTTGTTGATGATGGATCAACTGATTCCGGTGCGGCTAACATCAGAAAAATTCCCGGCATTAAAATTATAACACATAAAGAGAATCTCGGGAAAGGCGCAGCGCTTATGACCGGTTTTTCTGAAGCAGCAAAATCTGCCGACTGGGTGATAACCATTGATGCTGACGGGCAGCATGACCCTGCTGACGCAATTAATATGATTAATTCAATCCCGGTAGGCAAAAGGCCTATCATTGTTGGAATGAGAGAG
Organism: uncultured Leptospirales bacterium; assembly: GCA_964392365.1. Classification (GTDB taxonomy): domain Bacteria; phylum Spirochaetota; class UBA4802; order UBA4802; family UBA5550; genus CAYMPH01. Next base: position 168,256 of record CAYMPH010000004.1, on the reverse strand, counting down.
GGCATGTCTGCAGCTGATGTTCCATGGACCAGCAGTTTCGGCAGAAAATTTTCCAATTTCTGGGTAAGATGCTCAGGGGGTCCTGATGTAAAAGATACGCAGAGCGGTTTCAGAATTTATCCTGTTCCGGAATCTCTTCAGCTTGATGTGAAATCTAAAAGGTTTCAGTTTGAAGTTGAAATAATGGTTAAGGCCAACTGGAAGGGTATTGAAGTTATAGAATGCCCCATTAGTGTAACATATACTCCCGGAATGCAGAGAATTTCTCATTTCAGGCCGTTTGTTGATTTCATGAGAAATTCTTCAGTTTTCACAAAATTAATCTTTCAGAGAATTGTAATTCCTAAATTTATCAGGAAAAAGCGTAAAGTTTAACTTATGGCAGAATTTTTTCACAGGCTTCTTGCATTTTTCACAAAAATTTTTGGAGAAAAAATTTTCTCCTATGGCGCAATTTTAATTGCCGGAGGTTTTTTTCTCTTTTCCCCGCGGATGGTTCTATCCGGTATTTATTTTTACAGACAGATTTTCCCGGATAAAAATTTTTTCTATTTATCAGCCTGCGTATGGAAACAGTTTAAAAATTTCACTACTGTATTTCTCGATAGATTTCTAATGCTTGAAAAAGGAAAAATTGAATATACATCAACCGGAAGAAGTAATCTGGATGATCTTGTTGATAATAAAAAAGGCGCAATTATTTTAATGTCTCATATGGGCAACTGGGAGATTGCAGCCCATCTTCTGAAAAAGAAAGGAACTGAAATTCTTTTATATATGGGAATAAAAAACAAAGAGCAGCTTGAGAAAATGCAGAAAACGAGCCTTGTTCAGAGCGGCATTAAAATAATTGCTGTGGAGAAAGACGGAGGTTCGCCTTTTGATATTATAGATGGAGTAAATTTTTTAAAAGAAGGCGGTGTTGTTGCCATGACAGGCGACAGAATATGGAAGCAGGACCAGAAAGCTGTTAAGATAAAATTTCTGGATCACGAGGCTTCTATACCTGAAATTCCATTTGTGCTTTCTCTTCTTTCAGGAGCGCCGATTCTGATATTCTTTGCATTCAGAACCGGGAAAAGTTCCTATTCATTTTCATTTTCCGAGCCGCGCTATGTTGAACCTGCAGACAGAAAAGCAAGAAAGGAAAAAATTGCCGAGACAGCACAATGGTACGCTGATAAACTTGAATCATCACTCAGGGAGCATCCTTTTGAGTGGTATCATTTTGATAAATTTTTAGGTGATAAGCTGCTCAAGGTAAAAAAATGACTTTAATAACTGTAGAACAAGGGGTTGTAACCCCTTGTTCTGATGAAACGGTTTTATGCTCTGCAATATATCATATAACATGGGTTACATATAATTCCCGGGTATCACAACGAATGATTGATTTTAAAGTAAAATACAATGAACCTGTATGGTTTGATGAGCAAACAGAAATATTAATAACAAAAATAATTTCTGAAATTGTTTATGAAAAAAAATATATGATATATGCCTATAATATTTGCAGAGATCATATTCATATGCTTATTGGTTGTAATATAGAAGAAATTTCAAATATAATAAGACTGCTGAAAGGTAAATCAGCGCAGCGTTATAAAGAGATTATTGGAATACCAGCACATGAAAAAATTCATTTATGGGCACAGAAGTTCAACAAATGGCTTATTAAGTCTGAAGTTCAATTATATAAAACTGCAGAATATATTATTAATAATAGAAAAAAACATGGATTGCAGGATAATAAGGGGTTGCAACCTCTTGTTATATCAATGATGCAGTACTGTGACAAAGTTGAATTTATTGAAGATTATGCACAAAAATTATCTTGATACAATATAACTTTTTTATTATTATCTAACTATAAAAAAATAATAAAAATTCAACCCTTGTTTATCCGGAGACATAAATAATGCTCGAACATTTCAGACTTCACTTTGCGCAGGCTGTAACGCTGTTTGCTTTATATTCCTTTCTGGGCTGGGTAATTGAAGTAATTTACAGATCAATTCCAAGGCGCAGGTTTGTTAATGCAGGTTTTTTATTCGGGCCATTTACTCCCATTTATGGCCTGGGAGCTGCTATTGTAATAGCGATATCTTTATTGTCAGGAAGCCTTTCGATTCCTCTGCAGATCCTGATATTTGCCTCAGTTACAACTTTAATTGAATTAATAATCGGTTATATAGTAGAGAGGATATTCGGTTTCAAATTATGGGATTATACATATAATGCATTTAATTACAAAGGAATAATCTGCCCTACCTATACAGTATTATGGACAGTGCTAGCTATGGTGTTTCTATATTTTATTCATCCATTTTTTTACAGCCTGATCGAAAAAATTAAAGCCAGCGATCTGATACATGGATCCATTCTGGTTATTATATATTTTGCAGTTGATCTGAGTTATTCTATAGTTAATCTTACCAATTTGAAAAAGAAACTGTCTCTTTTTTTCCAGCAGTACATTGAACTGCCAAATATTGAAATCAACTCCATGCTTCGCCAGTTTAAAAGATTATTCAGCGCATTCCCTGATTTAAATATTTATCTTGAGAGAAATCTGAGAAATGAATTTAAAGTCAAGATAAACGAGATGCTTGCAGTGATGAACGGCAGAATTAATAAAATGAAGCATAAAGCTGCTGATGATTCTGAATTTCTTGCAATTCTCGGGGAGATTTCATCAAACAGTGAGTATCAGAGGCTGAAAGATTTTTATCATCACAGCTCAAGCATTTATGAGCATATAATAAATGTTGCTTATACATCTTTTAGAATATCTAAATATTTAAAACTTGATTACAGATCAGCTACAAGAGGCGCTCTTCTTCACGATTTTTTCTGCTACGACTGGCGCAATCACGATCTGCCTGATCTGGCTGCAGATAAATTTCACGGTATAGAGCATCCGAAAATTGCTCTTGCAAATTCAGAAAAATATTTTACATTAAACAGCATTGAAAAAGATATTATAATAAAGCACATGTGGCCTCTTACGATATATCCTCCAAAATATAAAGAATCCTATGTCGTAACATTTGCTGATAAGCTTGTTTCCTCAAGGGAATATTCCACAAAATTCAAAATGCTTGCTTTCAGTAAAATTTCTCAAATTAAAAATCTGACTAAAAAGAGAAAAAAAAAGAAAGCGTGATTATAAAATTATTCAGACTATCATCTCAATATTTGCTTTACCCGGCGCAACCATAGGCAGTACATTATGATCTTCATAAATTGGAATATTTATCAGAACCGGGCCGCTGCACATTAATGCTGATTCAAGTTCCAGTTCCGGAAATGAAACTTTTCCAAGATCAATGCTTTGTATGCCGAATTTTTCTGCAATTCCTGCGAAATCAGGACTTGTAATAAATTTAGATGCACAGAAATTCCCTTCATAAAACAGTTCCTGCTGCTGACGTACAAGCCCGAGCTGACCGTTATTCATAATAATAATTTTAATGTTTAAATTATAATCTGCAAGAGTTGCAAGCTCCTGAATATTCATGAGAATTGAACCGTCTCCGCTGATGCACAGAACTGTTTTATCCGGGTTTGCTAAAGCTGCGCCTATTGCGCAGGGGAGTCCAAAACCCATTGTGCCGAGACCGCCTGATGTAAAAAAAGTTCTCGGCGATTTGAAATTATAAGCCTGAGCTGTCCACATCTGGTGCTGGCCGACATCAGTTGTAATTATTGTGTTATCATCCATTATCCCGCTGATTTTTTTAATAATTCCAAATGGATGTTCAAAATCAAATAAATCAGAATCAATTTTTTTATTGTCTGATATTATTTTATCAGCAATACCGGTCCATTCTGTTCTGCAGTCATTATTAATCAGAGGAATTAATTTTCTGAGAGATTCTCCGGCATCGCTGATAATAGCAATGTTGGTTTCTTTAATCTTCCCTATTTCAGAATGATCAATATCAATATGAATAATTGATGCATGCCTGCAGAAATCTATTGCTCTGCCTACAGCCCTGTCATCAAATCGAACTCCAACTGCAATTAGAAGATCTGCCTTATCGAGAATTAAATTTGTGGACAGGTCGCCGTGCATTCCAAGCATTCCAAGATTATGCGCATGACCGGACGGCATAACGCCAAGACCCATAAGGGTTGATGCAGTTGGTATGCAGTTTTTCTCGGCAAGGATTTTTATTTCTTCTGATGCTTCAGCCATAATAACCCCTCCGCCTATATATAAAACAGGTCTTCTGGAATTATTAATCATTTTTGCTGCTTCAAATATTATCCTGTCATCTGAATATTTTATTTTTTTATGAATGCGAGGCAGCAGATTTTTATAGATTGCATATTCCTGCTGAACATTTTTCGGTATATCAATCAGGATCGGACCCGGTCTGCCTTCCATGGCTGTGTAAAAAGCATCAGCGATTATTTCCTCAAGATCGTCTGCGGATTCTGCAAGATAACATTTCTTGGTGAAAGATTTTGCCATGCTGAAAATATCAACTTCCTGAAAAGAATCTTTTCCCATCATGGAAAGCGGAACCTGCCCCGTTATTGCAATTATCGGGATAGAATCCATATTCGCATCTGCAAGAGCTGTAATTAAATTTGTTGCACCAGGCCCGGATGTTGCAAAGCAGACTGCTGGTTTTCCGGTTGATCTTGCCATACCCTGGGCGATAAATCCTGCTCCCTGTTCATGCCGTGCGAGTATATGCCTGATCCCGCTTTTATGAAGAGCATTGTATAAAGGTAAATTTGATCCACCTGGAATACCAGCAATAATATTTACTCCATGAGCCTCAAGTGACCTGATAATAATTTCCGCGCCTGTAATTTTCATCTTTTTCTCCTTCAATGGATATAAAAAAAGCCCTGCCGGTTTTGCCGGCAGGGCTTTTATATTTTTTAAATTAAATTTTAGCCTACAGCATAAACCGGAATATATATAAACGAAGCACGACCACCACAGAAGTGAGGGCTTCCAGATTAATTCCATTTAAAAGGTTTGCGCTGTTTAAAATTTTCATTTTATCTCTTGGTTATTTATTAATTATATTGAAAGTAAGTTAACTATTTATCGGCAATCTGTCAATAAAAAAAACAAAAAACATTATTTATGAAATAAACTTTTTTTATAAGTAATAAAACTTTCAATCGTTACCCACAGTTTTTCACCTTCAGAAACAAGATCGAATCCTCCATTCCGTTTCTGCCAGCGGGTGATAAAATAATGAAGAGTTCCTGTTATGATAGAAAAAATATGCTCCGGATCAATCGAAGGATCAATTACCTTTTTTGCCTGGCATTCAAGTATTACATTCATTACTGTTTTTTTATAGGCATCAATTGATTTTATTATCATTACGCTAAGTTCCTGATATCCGGCAAATACAGACATTGAGTGCATAGCCATAATGAGTTCAGGTTTTTCTGAAATAACCCTGCATCTATCAATAAAAATTTCTTTGAGTTTTTTCATATCGGTCAGTGGGGATTCAACTATACTTTTAATTGCTTCATCAAATTTCTGGTGGGTGAATTCAGCAACTACAGAAATAATCTCTTCTTTGCTTTTAAAATGTTTATACAAAGCGCCTTCAGTTACATTAAGGCTTTTGGAAAGTGTTGCAATTGTGAGGTAGTCCAATCCCTTCTGGGAAATAATTTTAAGAGATGCAGTTACAATTTCCTGCTGGCGTGCGGTCAAATTCATCATGCAGTCGGCCCTTCTAATTTGGACATTTTTTATAAATTATATCAATAAATTTGAGAATTTATAATATAATTTATGCTTTGTAATACAGCATGAGTGTCAAGAATATTTTATAAGGATGAATTATGAGATTCCGGATTTCATAATCATTACAATAACTTCTGTAAATTGATAAAATTTTATTAAGTATAAAGGATTTTTGAAATAAATTTGTTATTGAAATAATACCGGTATAGTTTTTAAAATATTCATAATTATTAAATTTCAAAAGAGGAAAAACAATGATCTGGAATCAATGGTATGGAGTTCTTGAGTCAAAAGAAGTTAAAAAAGGAAAACCTGTCGGCGTAACAAGAGTAGGGGAAAAACTTGTTTTCTGGAGAGATACTAAAGGAAATTTATGCTGCATTCATGACAGGTGCTGTCACAGAGGGGCTTCACTTGCAATCGGAGAATTATGCGGCGATAATATAGCCTGTCCGTTTCACGCGTTTCAGTATGATAAAACAGGCAGCGTGAAGGTAATTCCTGCTATCGGTAAAAATTCTCCGGTTCCTCCGCAATATAAAGTAAAAGGTTATACAGTAAAAGAATCGTACGGAATTATCTGGCTGTGGTATGGGGATGATATGGATAAGCTTCCTCCGGTTAAATTTTTTGATGATCTGGATGATTCATTCTGTTATGCCTCATTATCCGACCAATGGCCTGTGCATTATTCTCGGTCAATTGAAAATCAGCTTGATGTAGTTCATGTTCCAATTGTGCACAGGACAACTATAGGTAGGGGCGGGAAAACTCTTGTGAACGGTCCGGTTGTAAAATACGATGGAGAACTGCTGCATTTTTATGTGGATAATATAAATGATGATGGAAAATCAAAACCGGTAAGAGCAGACCGGATTAAGGATTATGAAAAACTTTTTCAGCTCCAGTTCAGATTCCCGAATGTCTGGCAGAATCTTATTTCTGATAAAGTCAGGGTAGCAGCGATATTTGCGCCGGTTGATGAGGAAAATTCTGTAGTTTATGTAAGATTCTATCAGAAATTTCTTAATGTTCCGGTGCTCAGGAATTTTGTAAATTATTTTGCAAACATTTTCAATTTAATTGTTTTAAGGCAGGATAAGCGCGTTGTAATAACCCAGCTTCCTAAGAAGACATCCCTTGTTATGGATGAAAAGCTGATAGCCGGAGATATGCCTATTATCGAATACAGAAAAATCAGGGACAGTCTCATGAAACAGAAAAAGAAAAAATAATGTATCAATATATATTATGAAAACAGGTTTATATGTTTGAAACCGGTATAACTTATTTTGTTTTTTTTTCAGGAGGTTTGTCCATACTTTTTTCTATAGGACAGCTTTTAGTTAAAGTCAGGCGTCTTGCAAATTATAATCTTTCAATAATGTTTTTCTGCCTGGGCTTGTGCCTGATGCAGCTTGCATTTATAAATAACGGTTTGGTCTTTATATGGCCGTGGATTTTTGTTTTTCATCTAACATTTCTGTATGTGCTTACGCCGCTTTTGTATTATGCCTATTACCTTGTAATTCTTCCTGAAGAAAATTTATCGCGCAAGAGTATTTTTCTGCTTATTCCTGCACTTGCTGCGCTTGCAGCTGATATTTACTATATGATGATGTCTTCCGGAGATAAAAGCCGTATACTTAATCATCTGTTTAACGGAACTGATATCAGTATGAGCGTTTATATTAAATTATTATTTGCTGCTGCAGGTGTGCAGATGGTCATTTATCTGGGTGTACTGTTTAAAAAAATAATTATTTTATGGAAGATCACCGAGCAGCCTCCTGTTGTGAGTACCACGATGGGATATATTCTACTGTCTATTGCAGTTGTTGTACTACTTGCAGCAGGGTATACTCTTGGATCAATGAATATATTGAGAAGCGGCATGCTTCTTACTAGTTTTATGATGATAGGCTCATATTTTGTCGGACAGCGGCAGCCGAAATTTCTGCAGCTTTTAATGGTTGAAGCAGAAAAGCGCCGCTACGGGCATTCTCTGCTTGAGGGTATGGATTTTAATGCGGTTGGGAAACGGCTCGATAATCTTATGGAACAGAATAAAATGTACAGGGATGAAAAAATATCGCTTGGAAGTCTTGCTAAGGCTCTTTCAATCACACATCATCAGCTTTCCCAGCTTTTAAACGAAAAATTCAAAATGAATTTTAGTACCTTCATAAACGGTTATAGAATACGCGATGCAAAAAAAATTATAATTGAAGAGCCGGAAAGCTCAATAATCTCAGTGGCTTATGTTGTCGGTTTTAACTCAAAAACCGCTTTTTACAGAGCCTTTGATAAAGCTACAGGAATGACGCCTCAGAAATACAGGGATGAAATTCTTGAAAAGTCCTGATTTATAATTTGAAACTCCGGTTTGTTCAAATTCAGTGTATCGTTGTTGACTTAATAATAAAAATAATATTAACTGGCATTGTTTATTTTCAAAAAAAATAGATGTTGTTAGAGTAATGTGAAAGTAATATAAAATGATTATCAAATAATTATTCGAAGAGGTAATAATATGTCAAAAGAGGTTCAGAAATTTGATTTTGATTATCTGGTTATAGGTTCAGGTTTCGGCGGCAGCGTTTCAGCTATGCGTCTTTCACAGAAAGGATATAACGTTGGAATCGTTGAATCAGGGAAAAGATGGAATGCTGATGAATTTCCAAAAACAAACTGGAGCATGAGAAAATTCTTATGGATGCCTGCATTCGGTTTTTACGGCATACAGAGAATGTCACTCCTGCATGATGTAATTATTCTGGCAGGTGCCGGTGTAGGTGGAGGAAGCCTTAATTATGCCAATACTCTTTATGTTCCGCCAGATGTATTTTTTCAACGTGATTCGGTTAAGCGTCTTGGTGGAAAGAAGGAATTTGCACCTTATTATAATATTGCCGAAAAAATGATTGGTTCAGCTAAAAATCCATCCCTTACAGAGGCTGATACTCTGCTTAAAGAAACAGCTACTGATATGGGCCGGGGAGATACATTTAATATTACGTCTGTGGGTGTTTATTTTGGAAAACAGGGTGAACCTGCAAATGACCCTTATTTCTTTGGAGAAGGGCCGGACCGTATAGGTTGCGAATTATGCGGTGAATGCATGACCGGATGCAAAAAAAATGCAAAAAACACGATGGATAAAAATTATCTGTATTTTGCACAGAAATTCGGAACAAGAATTTTTTCAGAGAACACCGTAGTTGATATTAAGCCTCTTTCGCCAAACGGAGATAAGGGGTATGTTGTTAAGACAAAAAAATCAACCGGCTGTTTTGGCGGAGGCCATACCTTCTATACAAAAGGAATAGTTTTTTCTGCAGGCGCATTGGGAACAAACAATCTTCTGCTGAAGCTGAAAAAGAAAAAGAGACTTCCGAATCTTTCAAATTATCTTGGAATGTACGCACGTACCAACAGCGAAGCTATCATAGGCGCTGTATCAAAATCATTTAAAGCTGAATATAACAAGGGAGTTGCAATAACATCAAGTGTTCACCCTGATGAAAATACACATATTGAGCCTGTAAGATACGGACCAGGTCATAATATGATGTCCCTTATTACCGGCATACTTACAGACGGCGGTGGATTTGTTCCCCGTCTGTTTAAGGCTTTCTTTATCAATCTTTTGCATCCCATTACTTTTATTCAGTCATTAAATCCTTACAAATGGTCCAACAGGGGAATCATTCTGCTTGTAATGCAGACTCTTGATAACTATATTCATTTCAAACGGAAAAGAACATTATATTGGCCATTTACAAGAATTTTAACTTCGGAATATGGAACAGATAAAAAGAACCCGACCTGGATTCCTATTGCAAACGAATTCGGTAGAAGGGTTGCAAAAAAAATGAACGGTATGGCAATGGGTACAATTTTTGAAAATTTCTTTAATGCACCTCTTACAGCTCATATAATGGGTGGATGTTCTGTTGGTCCTACTCCTGAAGAAGGCGTAATAGATGAGGAAAATCACATTAAAGGTTATAAAAATATGCTTGTTTGTGATGGTTCGCAGATACCAGAAAATCTAGGTGTAAATCCTGCGCTTTCAATTACTGCATTTTCAGAAAGGGCAATGTCTTTTATTCAGCCGAAGAGCAAAACCCGGAATCTTATTGCTGAAAAAAACTGGGGTGTATTAAAATATTTACAGAGAAAATCTATACATGAGAAATTAAAATAAATTTTTCTGTCCAGGTCTTCCGGGGAAATTATCCGCCTCCGGAAGGCTTGAGGCATGAAACCTCATCTCCATCCTTTAATCGTGTTCCGAGGCTGACCCTTTTACTGTTAAGAAAATATGATATGGCTGACTTGTTTTTAATTCCAATTTTGTTAAGAACAGTCCGGAGTCTGACTCCATTGTATGTCTGTATAATCAGGCCTTTGCCGAGATCATAAGAATCGATATTCAATTCGCGGTGTATGCCGGAAAAAAGTTTAATGGTAACTGTAACCGGTGTTTTTTTTCTGAAAAAACCTAACATACCTTACCTGTTTTTAAGCCACTTAAAGAATTTATTTTTTTCTATCCAGACATATATCGGCAGGATTACAGGTATATATCTGTTTAAAATCATCATGCTTAAGAAAAGTTTTGACGGATAAATTGATTTTTTATTTTTTAATATTCCTTTTACAACAGCCCTGGCAACAGTTTCCGGAGTCTGAGCGGGAAACGGTACCGGAGTTGAATCACCTGCTGCGACTTTAAAGAATTGAGTCTTTGTGGCAATAGGATAAATCAGCGATATGGTTCCCCTGTCATCCTGTTCAAGACGGTAAGCTGATGCAAAAGAATCAAGCGCTGCCTTGGTTGATGAATATAATGCATATCCGGGAAGAGCAAGCTTTCCCATTGCCGAGGCTGTAATTACAACCATATATTCCCTTCCGCGATTCAGCTCTTTCATTTTTTCTACAGTATACACAGGAGACATAAAATTTACTTTATAGATTTTATCAATATGATTCCAGTCCGGTTTTGGAATCTGCTCAAAGTACGCGAATCCTGCATTAGCTATAAATATATCAACTGCTCCCATTTTTTTCACTGCATTTTTAATCAGCAGATCAATATTTTTCGGATTACTGACATCGCATTTTTCAGTAAAAACTTTTCCTTTTACTGTTTTTATTTTGTTCGGCTCAAGATCTCCGGCATATATCTGAACATTAAATTTTTTAAGTTCAGCAAGAATTGCTTTTCCTATTCCTGATGATGCCCCAGTAATGACAATTTTCTTATTTTCAAGATTCATATTTAACCCCGCTGTTTTTTTTTAAAGAAAAATTATATATTATTATTTTACCAGTTTTATTTTTTCTGCTTCCGGAAATTCAATTTTAAAATCATCAATAGCTGTTACCACAAGCGGTTTTACTGAACATATTTCCGGAAAGTATTTTCCATCACACCTGATCGATTTTAATAGAGCTAATTTTCCTATTCCTGTTCCGTTGAATTCAGTGAAAAAGATTGTATCACCCTCAAGCTTCTGCACAATTGCATTTGATATATATTTAGTATTAACTTTAAATGGAATATACCTTTTTTTTAATGTTACATCAAAAAAAACAGTTCCGTCTTTTTTAACAATAATGCGTTCTTTCTTTCTGCCAAGAGGAATTATTTCAAAATCTGCTAGTTCTTTCGGTATGCCCCAGTTTCTTCTTCCGTTTTCCACACTCTCCATTGATGAAACATAAATTTTTGTAATAGAATAATATTTTTTACGCAGAAAAGTAAATTCACCTGGAATAAAAAGGAGTTCCCTGTATGGACCTGCATCAGATTCTTCATAGTCTACAAGCATTAGAGTCCCAAATCCGCTGAATGGCTCATCTGTAAGATTGCTTTTAAAAGCCGGATTTGTTTCAAAACTTCGCGGGAATTTATACAGGAAAATATATCCTCTTCCTTTTAGCTTCCATGGTGCGGGATAAACAGCTGTCATTCTTAGTCTCCTTCAATTTTTTGAACTGTTATTTGTAACGCAGGTGCCTTTAACAAATTGTATGTGTTTAAAAACCTTTAAAACCCCTGTTAAGGACAATATATCAGCAGTTGCGGAAAAATCAAGAAATATTTGCAATTTGCAATAAAATACTTGCAATTTGCATACAAAATGCCTGAATGGAGAAACATCTGGTTTTTTAGCGGAATTAGATGTTGAATAAAATTAATTACGAAAGTGGATATATGAATACGGATAAAGAAAAAAACATGCAGCTTGATCATATTATTTCATCGGATGATTTGAAAAATCTTTTATTTCATCTTCTCCGGACATTTTATCAGTTCGAAAATATTGAAGTAACAACGTTTGGCTTGTCATATGATCTTATATATATCCTAAAACTGCTGAAGCGGGTTGACGGTATGAGGATCAGCGATATTGCTGAAGAGATGAAAATAAAAGTTTTTTCAGCAACACGTCTGATTGACCAGCTTGAAGACCGTTTGTTTGTCAAAAGAGCCAGAACAGACTCCGACAAAAGAAATGTCCTTGTTACAATAAGTGCGAGCGGCAAAAAAATGGTAAAAAAACTGGAAGACCACGCGCTGAATTTAATTTATTCCAATATGGCCGGCTACTCTGAAAACGAGATGCTTGTTCTTTTTAATACAATAAAGAATATGGATCAAATTCTCGGCATAAAGCCAGGACGTTATATTTTTAATGTGTGAGTTATAAGTGATGTAGAAAGTTGTGATGAAATTTAAAAAAAAGTTTATGATTTTTAAAATTATCAGTTGGAGGGAAAACAATGAGTAAATTCAAAGGCTACATGGGTAAGATTATTGAAATAAATCTTACGAGTGGATCTATCGGTGAATATACAGTAAGCGATAAAGACCGCGAGCTTTTTCTCGGAGGCAGATATTTAAGCACAAAAATTCTCTATGACGAGCTTGCGCCTGGAACTGATCCGATGTCTGAAGAAAATATTCTTATTGTAATGACATCGCCTCTTACCGGAACGAATGCACCCTGTTCCAGCAGATATGATATTTCAGCAAAAAGTCCTCTTACCGGAGCTATCGGACATTCGAACAGCGGAGGAAATTTCGGAATATTTTTGAAGAAGGCAGGGTGGGATGGAATTGTAATTCGAGGAAAATCTCCAAAGCTTGTTTATATTGAAATCGATGATGACAAGGTAAGTATTAAAGATGCAGCACATATGAAGGGGATGAATACACAGGATGCACAGGAGGCTATGGGTAAACAAGGCACTATGGCTATTGGCCCGGCCGGTGAAAATCTTGTGAAATATTCAATCATTGTTTCGCAGGAGCGCTGCCACGGCAGAACAGGTATGGGCGCAGTTATGGGATCAAAAAATATTAAAGGCATGGTAGCCCGCGGAACAAAAAGGATGGAGCTTAATGAGCCTGAAAAATATAAAGAGCATATTAAAAAATGGATAAAGATGCTGCAGGCTCACCCTGCAACAGGCGACCAGGCTCCGCGTTTGGGCACAGCAGGATTTTTAACTGTTTTGTCCATGAAGAATGCATTGCCTACAAAAAATTTCACGCGAGGCACGTATGAAGACGCCCACCTTATCGGTGGCGAATATCTTGCAGATAAATTCCTCGTAAAAAATTACGGCTGCCAGTCCTGCCCTATCAGATGCGGACGCGTTGTTAATATAGACGGTAAAGACGTAAAAGGACCTGAGTATGAAATTCTCTGTCTCCTCGGATCTAACATGCTTATAAATGACATGGAAGCTATCATGAGATGGAATCTAGAACTTGACCATCTCGGAATTGATACGATTTCCGCGGGAACAGTAATGGGGTTTGCTGCTGAGTTAAACGAAAAAGGTCTATGGAAAAACGGCATTGAATTCGGTAAAAAGGAAAACATATCTGAAGTACTGAAAATGATTTCATCAAGAGAGGGGATAGGGGCAGACCTTGCTGAAGGGGTCAGGTTCTTATCAGAAAAATACGGCGGAAAGGATTTTGCTCCTCATTCAAAAGGTCTTGAACTTGCAGCATATGAACCAAGAGCAGCAGTGGGGCATGGTCTTGGTTATGCTACAGCAACAAGAGGAGCGTGTCACCTTGACGGCGGATATATGGTTTATTTTGAGGTAACCGGCCCTGTAAATTTAAAGCAGTTTCATTACAGATCTAAACCATCATGGACTGCGCTTGATCAGGATCTGCTTGCTGTTATAAGCGCAGGCGGGAACTGTCTTTTTACTTCCTGGACTTTTGTTCCTGGTATAGCTTTCAAAGCGCAGGGCAGCAAGCTTGTGTCTGATATTATAACCGGTATTATGACTCACTCATGGCCTCTTATAAGAGCTGTTTACAGAATGCCCAAGTGGCTGCTAAAATTTCACGTTCCGATGCTACCTCATACAAAAGCGCTGAATTATGCAACCGGAATGAAAATGGATTTTGGAAAATTCATGCAGATTGGTGCTCGCGGTTATAATATGGAAAAAATTTTCAATCTCCGTGAAGGAATTGGTAAAGCCCAGGATACTCTTGCAAAAAGATTTACTGATGATCCGCTTGATTTAAATAATAAAAAATCAGTAGTGCGTCTTGATAAAATGCTCCCTGCATATTACAGGCTGCGCGGCTGGGACAAAAACGGTATCCCGAAAAAACGGACATTAAAAAAACTCGGTCTTGATTTTGTTGATCTGAGCGCAATGCGGAATCAAAAATAATTATAAATGGTATGGTTTAAATCCCCGCTGCTGTGGCGGGGATTTTTATTAAAGCTATACCAGATGATCTGTCCCCAAAAACGTACTAGTAAAACATGGAAAATCTTCTGGAAATTAAATAATATTTGCTGTTAGCAGAATGGAAACCAAGAATTTTACTTGAATTTAACTTCCTAAAAGCTGCATTATGACTCCTGTAGGGCAAGGTGTTTTATAAGACTTTTTGATTTTATATCGTAAATTGGAATTTAAATATTTACTTTTATAAAAATACCTTATCATTTATTATTGTTGAATTATCAGTAGGTTAAATCAGATGAAAAAAACATTCAGCAATACTGTTGCTGTTATTATATTTTTTTTATTTATAACTTCAGTATTTATTGCATTCCCGCTAAAAGTGAAAGCATCCCAGGGAAGCGTTTCATTTCGTTTAGGGGTCCTTGAAGATCCGTCAGGAACAATTCAGATATCTAATCTTATCGTGGAGAATCCAGTTTATAAATTTTCTTCGGCAGCGGATGAAATACCCAATTTCGGATACACCACTTCTACGATATGGTTCAAACTGGACATTAGCGAAAAACCCGGCAATGAGGATCTTCTTCTAGTAATAAACTATCCTCCGCTGGACAGCATCGATCTGTATTTCCCTGATGGAAGTGGAAAATATCTGGTTAAAACAACGGGCGATTCTTATCTCTTTTCACACAGGGATATTTTACACAGAAATTATATTTTTCAGATCCATCATAAAAATACTCAACCGCTATTTTTAAAGATAAAAAGCGAAAGCCAGATACAGCTGCCGGCAACAATATGGCATGCCGGCGAATTTTACTCACATGACCGTATAGAGAATCTGGTTATGGGAATATACTTTGGAATCCTCATAATCATGGCCTTGTATAATTTTTTCATTTATATATCAACAAAAGAAAGCTCTTATGCATTCTATGTGCTATATGTTATTTCGATGCTGTTTTTTCAGCTAAGTCAGAGCGGATTCGCATATGAATTTTTATGGCCTGAACATCAGTGGTGGGCAAATCGAAGTCATCCTTTCTGGACTTCAACTACTGTTTTCTGGGGTACAATTTTCTGTATAGCATTTTTAAATATAAAAAAAGCCTCACGGATGTTATTCATTACAGCATCCGTATTGTCGTCCCTGCTCTTTGTTCTTATAATTGCATCACTTACTGTATCATATTCCCTTTCTGTCAGAACTAATACTATACTCCTTCCATTGAATGTTATATTTGTAGTGTGCCTGGGATTTTATATGATGTTTCGAGGTTATCGTCCGGCTAGATTTTTCATAATTGCATGGGTATTTTACGCAGCATTTATAATTATCCATGCTCTAAACCGTGCAGGCCTTATGCAGAGGTCATTTATTTCCGAATATGGTACGTACATCGGATCAGTTATAGAAATCACTTTGCTAGCCTTAGCCCTGGCTGACCGCATAAATATAATAAAAAATGAAAATGAAAAGGCTGACCGCGCAGTTCTTATTAAACAGAAAGAACATGAAGCTATGAACCGGGAACTGCTCCTTGCCCGACAGATACAGGAATCATTGCTGCCTGGGAAAATTCCTCTTCCGGCTGATATTAGAATTGCATATAAGTATGTACCTATGAGTACAATCGGAGGAGATTTTATAAATATTCATTACAGGAAAACGAGGAACGACCTCGGGCTTTTTATCGGTGATGTTTCCGGACACGGGGTGCCTGCAGCACTTACTGCATCTATGGTTAAAATTGCCATGAACACGTGGAGTGATAAGCTTGAAGATCCGGTTTCTATTCTCAATACAATCCACGCTTCAATTAAAGATAAACTCGGCGGCAATTTTATTACTGCTCAAGCCTGCCATCTGGATATAAATACAGGTGCTCTTTTAATAGCAGGAGCAGGCCATCCATCTACTATCATAATCCGTAAAGATGGAACTATTGAAGAATGTCTTATAAGGGGACGGTTTTTAAGTGATGCTTTTGAAACAAAAATAGCAACCTGCGAAAAAACAATAAATCGCGGCGATAAAATTCTGCTGTATTCAGATTGTATTATTGAAGCTCAATCTAATGGAGAATTGCTTGGTGATGCCAGGTTTTTTGAATTTTTAGGCAGGAACTACAGTCTTGAAACAGATGCAATGTGTCAGGCAGTATATGATTATGTAAGAAAATATACTAACCTTGAAAACCTTGAGGACGATTTTACAATTTTGATTACCGAGTATCGAGATCTTTAATTTAAATTTCTAATTAATATAGGCTGACAAGCGGACTTCACTTCAATGTGTCAACTGATTAGCATCTCGGATTGATCAGGAAGGCTCATTACAAGTCGCTCGATAACCACGGTGGAGTTATCGCCTGTTCGCACAATTTTATTAAATCTTATGAGATCATTGGGGATTAATTTATGAAAAAATATGAATACCGCCCGGAAACAGATTATTTCGTAATAGACCCCCTGCACATTCCTGCAGGGCTTGCAGCCGCATCATCAGGCAGGATGTCATCGGTCTGTATCTCTGCCACTGATTATCGGTCAAAAAATCTGACATTTGACCCGGCTGTATTCGCGGGCAAGAAATGGATCCGCAGGCTGATCCTTGATGAAAACCTTTCACCTGTTAAGGATAACCTGGATTGCCTCTATGACATGGCTGATCTCGAGGAACTCACCATTCCTGAATGGATTCCTCTCGATTTCTCCAGGTTCCGCAAGCTCACCGTGCTTGTCCTCTCCAGGGGTACTTCCCTGAAAGGCCTGGATAAACTTCATTCACTCGGGATGCTCTACCTCATTAACTGGAAGAATCCGGAATTGCCTGACGAAATTGCAAGGTTATCCGCATCGGAAGTGAGAATCGATGCATCATCAAAACTGGTTTCGCTTGAAAGGCTTTTTATACCGGCTGGAATAAAACATCTCACCTTGAAAAATCTGCCTGCAATAAAGACACCGGACAGGCCAATCAAGATTAATAAACTTGAATTTCTGAATGTTGAAAATACAGGATGGGCGGATTTTTCCTGGCTCTACAGTAAATCACTTGCCGAACTTGAACTTTTTACAAAATTCAAATCACTTGAGTTTATCAGACAGCTGCCCGGGTTAAAGAAACTCTACATCTGGGAATGTATTGACGGCGATATGAATCCTGTTCTTTCTCACCAGAAACTTGAAGAAATATATTTTGATAAGAACAGGAAGCATTACACCCATAAAGAAACAGTGCTTCAATCCCTGCTGGGCAAAAAAATTCATAAAGAAAAGAGATGATAAAACCAATATCCGAAAATTGAATTTACATTTGCTTTATGTTACATTATGATTTACTGGAAACAGGGTGCTTGAATAATACTTTTTATTATTTTATTGCAATTTCCTTGAAAGAAAAAATTACTTATTAAAATTACAGGAAAATATAAATGATTAAAAAATTAGCAGCGAAACAGAACTGGGCAAAAATAACACCCTGGATGGGAATAATAACTGCAGCATTGCTGTTCTGGCAGTTCGGGCCATCTGATATAATGTTCTGGGCTTTAATCAATATTCCTCTTTACCTGTTCCACCAGTTTGAAGAGCACTACTGGCCTGGTGGTTTTAAAAATTATATGAACCATGTTATCTATAAATTGCCTGCAGGCGAAGAAACTCTGACTGATATAAAAGTTTTCTGGATAAATATAATTTTAGTGTGGTTTGCATTTTTTATATTCGGACTCCTTTCATTTTATAATGTAGGTTTCGGTCTGCTGATAGTTGTTTTTAGTATCATAAATTGTCTAACACACATTGTTCAGGGGATCAAGCGCAGGGAGTGGAACCCCGGACTTGTCATGGCAAGCCTGCAGTTTCTGTTTTCGATTTATGGCGCTTACTTTATCACGGTTAACGGTCTGGCAAGTCCATTGTCATGGTGGATAATCACTGTTGTTTTTTCAGCTGCAGCGCATGCAGTATTATTCAAGGTAGTAATGTCAAAAAAATAAAAGTTTAAATTGAAATTTAGAATTCAGAGGTTGATATGAACCGTATTTTAAAACATTCCGCATTCTGGTCTTTCCAGGTAATTAATACTGTAACAGCTGTTTTAATGACATTTTTGCCGAAACAGTTTCACGAAAGCATGTTTAAAAATCCTGCGGCTGTATATGAAAAGCTCGGTTTTTCTAATATAGCAGTTGAGATGCTTCATAATGTAATAAGAGGACAAGGAGCTGTTCTGCTTGCAGTTTCAATTTTTATTTACATAGCGGGAATGAAATCACGTGCTGTATATCTTCTTATAGCAATTGTCTGTGTGTTTTCTGTATATGCTCACATTATGACCTTGTTTCAGCATTTGAGAACTGAAGAGATTGTATCAGCTATCGGGAATTTCAGCGGTCTTTATTTTACTATATTAATAACTTCTTCTGTAGGAATTTTAAATTGCATAGCTTTTTTTAAATGGAAATAATTTCTGTATATTTTTGCACTGCTGTATTGTTATACCTGATGATGCAGATTATATTAAATCAAAATTTTCAAAGTAAGAGAGATTTCTGCTTTTTTCCAGTTTATTTTTCGTGAATCATGTTTGAAATAAATTTACTTTTTTTGATTTTATATTATATATAGTCCTCTTTTCTTCTTGACAAAATAAAGCAGATGATTAAATTCATTTATTATTGGACATACGTCCAATAATTTGGATATTAGACCAATTTAGCTTTTTAATAAAATAAACTATGAACCAGGAAACAATAAAATTTTCAAGAAAATGCCCGGCTCTTACCGGTAGTATAGCTACAGGCAAATCTTTTGTTGCAGGTATTTTTAAAAATCTCGGCGGGCATATAATTGATACAGATGTTATAGCCAGAGAGGTGGTTGAACCTGGTCATGTGGGTCTTGAAGAAGTGAAACAGGCATTTGGAGAAGAGGTCCTTTATCCAGATGGATCTTTGAACCGCGAAATCCTTAGAAATATAATAATTCATTATCCCGAAAAACGGAAACTGCTGGACGGTATTCTGCATCCTCATATCAACAACAGGGTTTATCAGCTGCTCGATCAGTACCGTTTAAATGATAACAGCATGCCTGTAATCATTGACGTGCCTCTGCTGTTTGAAGCCGGATGGGACAAGCTGTTTAATAAAACTATAGTTGTATATGTCCCTGTTGAAATGCAGGTGGAAAGACTGATGATACGCGATAGAATTGACCGTATTACTGCAGAAAAAAATGTCTCTGCACAGTTCAGCATAGAGGAAAAGAAGAAGAAAGCATCAATAATAATTGATAATTCCGGTTCCCGTGAAAATACAGCTGAACAGACAGTGAAGATATTTAAACAGATATGTAATGATTGGCTGAATGATCAATCAGCAAACTTATAAAAATAATGTTTATGGCTGATAATTTTAACCAAAGAAAGGCAGAAAATAATCTGGAGGTCGAATATGATTTATGATTATATCATCATCGGCAGCGGTTTCGGCGGAAGTGTCAGCGCTCTTCGTCTTTCTGAAAAGGGTTATAAGGTAGCAATTGTTGAGCAGGGATCGTGGGTAAGCCCTGCTGATATGGAGGAGGCTTCAACCAATCTAAGAAGACTCCTCTGGATGCCGTCTCTTGGACTTGGCGGATATTTTATGCAGCCTTTATATAAACATATTGGAATAGTCGGCGGAGCCGGCGTCGGCGGAGGCAGTATAGTATATGCTGCTGTTCTGCTTCGTCCGAAAGATGCATTCTACAGCGATCCTGCATGGAGCGGTCTGGGAGTGAACTGGATGAAAGAGCTTAAGTCCCACTACGCAACAGCAGAGCGCATGCTTGGAGTAGAAATAAATCCAGCTCAAAGCGAGATGGATGAAAATCTGAAAAAAACAGCAAAGGCCATGGGCGCAGGCAGGACATGGGGTCCAATCCGTAATGGAATATATTTCGGAAAAAGTAAAGTTGTGAAGGCAGATCCTTTTTTTAAAGGTCAGGGGCCATCACGCGAAGGATGCCATCACTGCGGAGAATGCATAACAGGCTGTCCTCACGGCTCAAAGAATACTCTCGATAAAAATTATCTGTTTCTCGCGCAGAAGCTCGGCGCAGCAATACTGCCTAACCGTAAGGTAGTAAACATCACCCCTCTCTCTGAAGGAGGATACGAGCTTCAGATAAAAGACCCTCTAAGCGGAAGAAAGTATCCTTCTTTGCAATGCGGAAAGATTGTTATTGCCGGAGGCGTTCTTGGAACTCTTGAACTGCTGTTCCGCTGCCGCGATGTTACTAAATCTTTAAGAAAAATATCACGTGAAACGGGAAAAGTGGTCCGCACAAACAGCGAAGCTATAGTTGCAAGTTTTTCTCCTGATAAAGATCTGGACCTTTCAAAAGGCACAACAATTTCTTCCGATTTTTACCCGGATGATCATACGCATATCACCCAGAACCGTTTTCCTAAAGGATACTCGTTTATGAGATTCTACTTCGGACCTCTGGTGGATAATAATAATCCGTTTAAACGTACTCTTATATCTCTTTTTAAGATTATATCAAATCCCTATGTATTTTTTAAAATTATGTTCGCGCGCAACTGGCACAAGAGAATTACAGTGCTTACAGTAATGCAGCACCTTGATAACCAGGTGGCATTTACATACGGAAGAACAATTGCAGCACTGTTTCTTAAAAGAAGGCTGAAGTCTCACAGAATTAAAGGTAAGGAAGCTCCTTCTAATTTAAGCATTGCCAACCGCGCTGCAAAAGTTCTTTCTGAAGTCAGTGGAGGTCATCCGCTCAATAATACTATCGAGAGTATCGGCAATCTTTCTGTTACTGCCCATATTCTCGGCGGGTGTCACATGGGTTCGTCATCAGCAAATGGCGTTATAGATTCAAATAACCGTCTTTTCGGTTATCCGGATATATTCGTGGTTGATGGTTCAGCTATCTCAGCGAACGTAGGAGTGAATCCGAGTCTCACGATTACAGCACTGGCCGAAAGGGCAATGAGCTTTATTCCAAAAGCGGAAATGAATAATAAAAAAAATATCTGAGACTATTTCTTCAGAAGGTAAAAAATAATATTTATTAAATAATAGAATATTTTCCAGATTTATTTATTGGTTGAACATCCGACCAATATTGATTTTAAAGGATCAGATGTTTATTATTAAATTTGTTAGGAGAGTTGAATTATGAAAAACAAAATTACCGATATCGAGGGCATTAAGCCTTTTTTAAAAGACGGGATGACAGTCATGATTGGCGGTTTTCTTGGAGTCGGAACTCCGGAAAATATTATTGATCTAATGATTGATATGGGACTGGCAAATCTCACAGTTATAGGCAATGATTCATCTTATGTTGAGCGCGGAATAGGGCGTCTTATTGCTGCTGGAAGAATAAAAAAATATATAACAACTCATCTCGGAACCAATCCTGAAGCTATTAAGCGTTATAATGATAAATCCATGGAAGTTGAATTCAATCCTCAGGGAACTCTTATAGAAAGAATACGCGCAGGCGGAGCAGGTCTCGGCGGTGTGCTTACCCAGATTGGCCTTGGCACTCTTGTTGAGGATGGAAAACGGAAAGTTGAAATTGACGGGAAGGATTATATTCTTGAGCTGCCGCTTCGCGCAGACGTAGCTCTGATCAGAGGCAGCGAGGTTGACCCATACGGGAATACGAGATATTTCGGCACATCAAGAAATTATAATCCGACTATGGCTTTGGCTGCAGACACTGTAATTGTGCAGGCTGAAAATATTGTAGAATTCGGAGATATTGAACCGGAAAATTTTGTAACTCCTGGTGTTGTGGTTGATTATGTAATCGAAGGGAAAAAGTAGGGTGCTGATATGATAACAGATAAAAATATGGCTCAGGAAATTATCGCTAAAAGAATAGGCAGGGAACTGAAAGACGGGCAGACTGTAAATCTTGGAATTGGCCTGCCGTCGCTTGTTTCAAATTATATTCCTCCAAAAGTTGAAGTTACAATTTTTTCAGAAAACGGTTTAACCGGAATGGGGGAGATTGTTAAGGGTGATAGAATTAATTCAAATATTACCAACGCAGGAGGACAGCATGTTGAAGTTCTTTCACATGGTGCAATTTTTGATACGTCACTTTCGTTTTCTTTAATTAGAGGAGGTCATATAGATATTACCGTTCTGGGGGCTCTGGAGGTTGACCAGGATGGGAATCTTGCCAACTGGATAATTCCGGGTAAAAAAACTCCTGGTATAGGCGGTGCAATGGATCTTGCTGCAGGTTCAAAAAAAGTTATTGTTGCTACTACTCATACAGCAGGCGGGAAGTCAAAGATTCTTAAAAAATGCACACTTCCGATAACAGCTAAAGGCAAAGTAAGCATGATCGTAACAGAGCTGGGTGTAATGATTATAAACGGGAAAGGTCTGATTTTAACAGAAATTCATTCATCAACAAATATAGAAGAGATCAGGTCATTAACTGATGCTGATCTTATTATTTCTGATAAATTAATAGCAATGATGTAGCACATAAAGTTAAGTAAATCTGATATTCAATAGTAATTAGTGTTTTTTCCTTGACTTTTTATACAGACTGATTTATTGGTTGAACATCCGACCAATAAATGTTATTTGAAACTGAATAGAGGATATATTGATTCTAAGAGGCTGTCTTCACTCTCATACGTCGTTTTCGGACGGAAAGCTGACTCCGCAGGAGATGGCTGATGCATACGAAAGTCTGGGTTATGATTTTATCGCTGTGACAGATCATGATTATCTGCTGAAAGCGGATTACCGGAGTGCATTGAATAGTGTAAGTACCAGGATGATTTTATTTTACGGTTTGGAACTGACAGTTTTTGTAAAAGGATATGTACACGTTAACCGGATCGAGGGAGATAACGAGGTCCTGCATATTTTTAATCATATTGGAGAATATGATCTTTCAGTTGAACAGGTCAAATCAAGACTTGAAGACCTTTCAAAACTTTATCCGATTGATGCAGTTGAAATAACCTCTAAGGGATTCAGGGAAAGCGTTTTCGATGATATAGACTGGGGGTATCCCAGAATTGCTTCTGATGATTCGCATGATAATATCAACATTGGAAGAGCCTGGATCGAGATGGATACTGACAGGGACAAAGATTCAATTATAAGGGCTGTAAAAAAAGGAGATTTCTGGAACTGTTATATATAGTTCCGGATTCGATTTGAATACAAACTGTCATTCCCGCGCAGGCGATGGCCTGCACCCTCGGGTGAATCCATTTCTGAATTCTGGATCCCCGTTTTCACTGGGATGACAAAAAATTAAATTTTTGCTGAATTTACAAAGTACTAACCTTTAAGTTCTATTTTTTTTCAGGATTATTTATCAAACTGTGCAGATTAATATCAGGCTGCAGGCGGAAGAGTTAAGTAACTGTTTAATTATTTCAGTAAGGAGGAACAAAAGTATGAGTAATCGTGTTGCGTTATGTGCAGTAGCACAGATTAAGAACGAAGCCGATGCCTGGCATGCGCGATTTCAGAATATGCTGCATGAATGTTTTGAATCTATCAAGACCCAGACTAAAGTTTCATTTGATATGGATAAGGGAATCAGGAATATTATCACCTGTTCTGATGACATGTTTGATGCCCGTACCATTTCAAATAACGGAGTCACTGATGTTGTTGGAGCGCAGTTCAGGGGCGAAGAAAAAATGGCGCAGGAAAGCATCAACGGCCTTGGATATGCGATGTCGTGCATAAAGTCAGGCCACGATGATGTTATTTTATTTATGGGGCACTGCAAGGAATCTCAGGGTGAGAGCAGAAGGATGGTTACAAACCTGACTTTTGATCCGTTTTACTGCAGGCCGCTTGGCATGGACCATTTAAATGTGAGCGCATTGCAGGCAAGAGCGTATATGGAAAAATCCGGATTGTCCGAGGAACATCTTGCAAAGATTGTTGTACGTTCCAGGAAAAATTCCAAAAAGAATCCATACGCGCGCGACAACAAAATGGTTGATGAAAAAGAAGTAATGAATTCCCCGCTGCTTTCAGATCCTATAAGGGATCTTCATTATTATCCGGTTACTGACTGGGCATATGGAATGCTTCTCTGTACAGAAGATCGTGTTAAGGAATTTACAGACAACCCTATCTGGATTACAGGATACGGAAGCTGCATGGACAGCTATTTCCTTGGAGATAAAGACCTTGCTTCAAATTTTTCATTAAAAAATGCATCTTCAAGAGCATATAAAATGTCAGGCATAAAAGATCCTAAAAAAGAAATCAATATATTTGAATTAAGCGACCAGGCTGCTTATCAGCTGCCTATGTGGGCAGAGGGTGTTGGTATTGCTGATGAAGGCAAAGGCGGCAAGTGGATTGAAGACGGCGGAATGGATAAATATAATGTTAATCTTTCCGGCGGTATGCTTAACGGCAATCCTCTTCTGTTGGGCGGGGCTGCAAGAGCAATTGAATGTTTTCTGCAGCTTCGCGGAGAAGCGGGCGAGCGCCAGGTGAAAGGTGTAAAGAAAGCCCTTGCGCAGGCCTCTTATGGTCCGGCTGCCCAGCATCAGGCAGTTGTAATAATGGAGAAATAAGGAGGTTATATTATGGCTCATAGAAAGAAAAACAGAAATGTCGGAATTATAGGAATCGGCATGACGAAATTTTCCAGTCACCGTGAAGATGTAAATCAGCCTGAAATGATACATGAAGCTGTAAGTGCAGCACTAAAAGATGCAGGGCTTACCATGAAAGATATAGACTGTATTGTGCATGGAAATATGGAGTTGTTTGAAATGATTCACCAGCCGGACTGCTGGCATACTCTCGGTACCGGGGCATACGGCAAGGAATCAATACGGATAACAACCGGGGGCACAGTCGGTGCAACACTTTCATGTGCATCAGACAACCTGGTAGCATCCGGAATGTATGATATTGTTATGGCTATCGGTTTTGAGAAGCAGCAGGAGGGGCACACCACCGGCGGTATTACGAACATGGCGGATCCTCTCTGGTTCAGGAATCTTCAGACAGGTGCACTTACCGGATCCAAGGCATATGAATCAATCAGCGAATTCGGCGAAGAAAGGGCCAAGCGTGCCTCCCTTATGTATAGAATAATTATGGATAAGCATGCAGTTAAGAATAAGAATGCTCACCGCGCTTTTGGTCTAGAATTTGAACAGATAGATGACCTTATTAAGACATCACCTAAACTTGTTGGAGATCTGAAGCTGATTGAAATGTGTTCGCAGTCTGATGGAGCGTGTGTAGTTATATATGCTGAAGAAAAAACGGCAAAAAAGATTTCCAAAAAGCCGGTTTGGGTCCGCGATCATATAACAGTTCATAGAGAGGAAACATTCATCTTTTTCGGATATGATGAAAAATACCCTGTGCCTATGACTCATCGTTTTGCTGCTGAAAATCTTTATAAAAGAAATAATATTAAAGAGCCTCTTGAGTATTTTGATGTGTTTGAAATGTATGATCCAGCATCCTGGTGGGGTGTTGACTGGATAAGGGATTTCTTCCAGCTTAAGGGTGATGAGCATCTGAAACTGGTGGAAAATAAAGAGATAATGATCGGCGGAAAGATGCCTATCAATCCTTCGGGAGGTGTTATTGCGTCTAATCCTATAGGAGCTACTGCGCTGATACGCGTAGCTGAGGCTGCTCTGCAGGTCAGGGGAGATGCAGGAGACCATCAGATACCTACTGAAGTTAATCATGCTCTTGCGTCGGGTTTCGGCGGAACTATGTGGACAGTTCTCACAATGCTTGAAAAGGACCTTAACTGGTAAGGAGGAGAATATGACAGAATACTGGGGAGTAAAGGTAGAAGATATATTCAACACCATGAAAGACCGCTTTCGTGTTGAAGGCGCAAAGGGTGTTGACGCTTTATTCGGATACGACATTGAAGGGGCGGGCAAGTGGAAGCTTGCAGTAAAGAATGATTCAATGAAAGTGGAAAAGACTGATGATCTTTCCGGCTGCGTAACAATTATGAAAGCAAGCGAGGAAAATTTCATCGGTGTTAATATAGGAAAGGTTGATGCAACAAACGCTTTCATGTCGGGAAAGGTAAAGCTTGAAGGTGATATGGGTACTTTCGGTAAAACGACAAAAATGTTTAAAAAATTTGTACCTGCCAAGAAAGAAATGGGCACAGCTGATTATATTCAGGATATGTTCAGCACCCTTGTTTCCCGTTTTCAGCCTAAGGGAGCTCCGGGGCTTGATGCTAGCATCACGTATAATATCGGCGGAGAAGGCGGAGGAGTCTGGACTGCATATATAAAAGACGGCAAATGTGATCTTAAAACAGGCGAGCCGGAAAAACCTACAACCAAGCTTAATGTAAATGAAGCAAAAGACTGGGTAGATGTTATGCTCGGCAAGACAGATCCTTTTTCGCTATTATCAGCAGGCAGAGCTTCAATTGAAGGAAAAACAGAGATTGCTCTTAAGCTTGGAGAAATTTTTGCGAAGTACGAACCTAAAAAAGTTGAGTTCACTACTAAGGATTACATCCTCGATATGTTCGGTACTCTTGTTCATAGATTTCAGCCTAAAGCTGTTCCTGATCTTGATGCAACAATTACATATGATATCGGCGGAGAGGGCGGCGGTAAATGGACTGCTTATATCAAAGGCGGCAAGTGCGATCTTAAAACAGGTCAGCCTGAAAAGCCGACAACTAAATTGTGCGTTAATGAAGCGAAAGACTGGGTTGACGTTATGCTCGGCAAGACAGATCCTTTTTCGCTTCTTTCTGCTGGAAGGGCTTCAATAGAAGGCAAAACCGAGTTAGCTTTAAAACTTGGTGAAATTTTTTCCAAGTATATACCACCTGCAACTGGAGGAGAGGCTGAAAAGGAAGAACTGCTTGTTCTGAAAAAAACAATATCAGTAAATCAGCGTTTTGCAACCGGCCCTATAATGGGAAGATTTCTTCATGCTCTCAAAGAAAAGAAAATTTTTACAAATAAATGCCCGAAATGCGGAAGGGTTCATCTGCCTGCACGTGATGTTTGTGCAGAGTGCCGTATTCCTGCAACAGAATGGCTGGAAGTCGGTCCGAAAGGCCAGGTCCGCTATATGGAATATGTTTATTTTTCCAGCCCTGATCCTCTTACAGGAGAAACAAGGGAAACTCCATATGGTATGCTGAATATACTTCTCGATGGATGTACCGGCAATGACACTTTTGCTCACCTTGTAAGACGTGATCAGATTGATCTGATCAAGAATGGGAAAAACGACGTTGCCGGCACACGAGTCAGGCCTGTATGGAATGAAAAGCGTGTGGGCAGCATTTTCGATATCAAGTATTTTGAAATAGATCAATAAGGAGGGGAACGATGAGCCTTGAATACGATAAGAAAGATTGTTTCATAGTAGAAGGGAAACTGGCACTCCCCTATACATACTTCCCTGGAAGACTCGGCAGTAAATTTATTACTACGATCAGGGATAAAAAAATAATTATGGGTGTTAATTGCCCCAAGTGCAATAAAGTATATGTTCCGCCCCGTCAGGTATGTGAAAAAGATTTTACAGACATAAGAGACAACTGGGTTGAACTTCAGAACACAGGTGAGGTTGTCAATTTTACAGTAGTCAGGTATGATGACAAACATCTGCCGAGGAAGGCTCCATTTGTACTGGCGCTGATAAAACTCGATGGTGCAGATTCGCCTTTTATGCATATTCTTGAAGAAACAGATATTTCTGAAGTAAAAACAGGAATGAGAGTGGAAGCTGTATTTGCAAAAGAAACGACCAGTACAATTCTTGATATAGATCACTTTAAGCCGAGTAAAGTCTCGAAGATTTCTATGAAAGACAGATCTGAGTCCGCTGGTTCTTCAGATCCGTCAGTAGCATCAGTTCCTCAGGCGAAAAAACAGAAAGGAGGCCATGGAGATATGTATAGCAACGTTATAATTACTGCAGCTCTTACAGGAGCAGCTACAATGAAAAATCAGAATGAAAATGTTCCATATGAACCCGAAGAATTTGCAAATGAAGCTTATAAATGCTATAAGGCAGGAGCTGCAATGGTTCATGTGCATGCAAGAGAATCCAACGGTATGGCTACTCATGATCATGCGAGAATCAAGGCTACACATGATGCTATTAAGGACAAGTGTCCTGAGCTGATAGTCAATCTCAGTTCTGCAGTTGGCATGGGCAAGACTCCTGAGCAGAGGATTTCGCAGATAGTAGCTATTAAGCCGGAAATGGCTTCATTGAATACCAATACAATGAATTTCAGTATAATCGACCGTAAGACCGGTAAGATATTTATAGATTTTGTTTTTGAAAACACCTTCACTATGCTTCAGGATTTTGCCAAAGCCATGCTTGATAACGGAGTAAAACCTGAAATTGAAATCTATGATATGGGCGGACTCGACAACTGGATGCTTATAGGCAAACAGGGAATTTTCAGCGCGCCGTATAATCTCAATTTTGTTTGGGGAGTTGCCGGAGGCCAGGCTTTCAGAGCGGATGCATTTATTGCACTGAAAAATGCGATGCCTGATAACTGCAATTTCACAACCTGCGGTGTCGGACAGGATCAGTTCCCTGCCATAACTCAGTCATGTCTGCTGGGCGGACATATGAGGGTTGGTCTTGAGGATAATATACGCGTTCCTAACGGCGATCTTGCCAAGGGAAGCTATGAGCAGGTTGAATGGGCTGTAAGAATTGCCGAGGCTCTCGGACGTACACCTGCAACTCCTGACGAAGCAAGAGAAATTATGGGTCTTAAGAAAAGATAGAAAATAAAGCCCCCCAACCCCCCGGAGGGGGGCTTAAGTAGAGTTGAATTTTTTTAGTCCCCCTCCGGGGGATTTAGGGGGCTTAACTTACTGACATCAGTTCAAATATTTTAAATTTTTATACGAGGTTCAGCAATGGGACAAAAAGTCAATTATGATGTAACGGATAAGGGTGTTGCAACGATTATAATCAATAATCCTCCGATGAACTCGCTGGATGAAATTACAATGCTTGAGCTCGAATTCTGCATACATCAGATTGAAGTCGATGACAGGGTTAAGGCAGTTATTATTACAGCAGCCGGAGCAACTTTTGTTGTAGGAGCGGACGTGAACAAAGTTCAGAATATTAAGAATGCTGAAGAAGGTGAGCGCCTTTCAGGAAGGGCACATGAAATAACAAATCTTATAGAGAATTCAAAGAAACCGGTCATTGCAGCAATTAACGGGGCGTGCCTGGGAGGCGGAACTGAACTGGCGCTTGCATGCCATATGCGTATTGCAGCAGAGGGAGCTCAAATGGGACTTCCAGAGGTGATGCTTGGCATTATGCCTGCATTCGGAGGAATTGTGAGAATGACGAGGCTTCTCGGGAAAGCAAAAGCCATGGAGTATATTCTGACAGGAAAGTTTATCGGATCTGAAGAAGCTGAGAGAGTTGGTCTTGTGAACAGGGTTGCGCCGCCGGATAAATTGATGGAAGAGGCAATGAAACTTGCAAAGGATATTGCATTTAAAGGACCTCTTTCTGTTGCTGCAATAATTGAAACAATTAACCTCAGTGTTGAGCTGTCAAAAGAAGAAGCTTTAAAACTGGAAAGCAGATTGTTCGGGAAACTTGCTGAAAGCGATGATAAGAAAGAGGGAATAACCGCTTTTCTTGAAAAGCGGAAACCTGTTTTTAAAGGCAGATAAAGCATAATCTGCAAAGGGGGATAGATGGAAGAAAAAACGATAAATCAGGTTTTTAGAAATCGCGCAAAAAAATACGGCGACCGTCTTGCTATCGAAAAAAAATTAAACGGAAAATGGGAAAGCGCTTCGTGGAATGATTATTATGAAAGATCGCGGACTGTTGGTATGGCCCTGTATTCGTTTGGTGTTAGAAAAGGCGACAGAGTTTCAATCCTTTCTGAAAACAGGCTTGAATGGCTTTATTCAGATATGGGAATTCTTGGTATAGGCGCCTGTGTTATCCCTATCTATCCAACCCTGACTGATGAGGAAGCTGAATATATTGTGAGCAATTCAGAATCAAAAATTATGATTGTTGAAAACAAAATTCAGCTGAAAAAAGCTTTATATGTTAAAGAGCGTTTCAAAGGGCTTCAGAAAATTATTGTAATGAAAAATGAGGATGCAGACAACACGCCGGATTTTGTTTTAAGCTTTAATGATCTGTTTAAAATAGGCCGCGAAGAATATAAAAAAAATGAGGCATTGTTTGAGAAGCTTGCAGATGATGCTGATCTTGAAGACCTTGCAACAATTGTTTATACATCCGGAACTACAGGACTTCCAAAAGGAGCGATGCTTACTCATAATAATGTGATCTCTGTTATTAAAGCTCTTGATCAGGTTGAACCTCACTATGCTTATGATACGGATCAAACTGTTCCATTTCTTCCTTTAAGTCACGTTTTTGAACGTGTTGCAGGCCACTGGTACGGCATGTATGTAGGGATTACATCCTCATACGCTGAAAGCATTGATACGCTGCTTGCAGATCTTTATGATAAGAAGCCTACTGTTGTTCTCGCTGTTCCCAGGGTTTGCGAAAAGGTATACCAGAAGATAATTTCAAAGGTAGAAGCTTCATCTCCATTAAAAAGAAAAATATTTTACTGGGGGCAGAAGGTCGGCACGAAAATAAGTGAACGCAGAGAAGCAAAAAGGCGAATCCCGTTTTTATTGAGAATAAAATATAGAATAGCATACAAGATGATTTTTGAAAATTTACAGAATGCTCTTGGCGGACGTGTGCGCTGGATGACCGCTTCAGGCGCTCCTACATCTATTGAGATAATCCGTTTTTTTAATGCTGCGGGAATTATGGTTATTCAGGGATACGGCATGACAGAATGCTGCGCACCTGCTACAATGCAGAATATTGCCAATTATAAAATCGGAACTACAGGCGCTCCGATACCCTGCATGAATATAAAAATTGCAGATGATGGAGAAATACTTTTAAAAGGCGGAAATGTCTGCAAGGGATACTGGAAAATGGAAGAAGAGACCAGAGAAGCTTTTACAGATGACGGATATCTGATGACTGGCGATATAGGTTATTTTGATGAAAGCGGTTTTTTACTTGTTACAGATAGAAAAAAAGATCTGATCATTACTTCCGGCGGAAAAAATGTCGCTCCGCAGAAGATTGAAAATCTTTTCAAGTCTGATCCGCTATTTACACAGTTTATAGTTATTGGAGATCTGAGAAAATATCTTACTGCACTTTGCAATATCAATCTCGAGCAGGCGGCAAAGCTTGCCATGGAAAATAAAATTTTATTCTCTAAGCCGGAAGAACTGCTTACAAATAAGGATTTTCTTAAAATTGTTCAGGAGCATGTTAACGAACTTAACAACCATCTTGCCCGTTATGAAACCATAAAAAAATATACTATTGTTCAGAAAGAGTTTTCTCAGGAAAGCGGTGATCTGACACCTTCATTAAAAGTTAAGAGAAATGTAATAAAAGAAAAATATAAAGAAATTATTGAATCAATGTATGTAGAAGATAAAGCTTAAAATGGTATGGTTTTACAGATGGAATTCAGGTTTTTATTTAATTTTATTTTAATAAATATAGGAAGAGAAGTGATATGAGCGTACAACTTAAAACTGGACGAAATGAACTTTTCACAGATCCGGATCCTGATAATGCAAGGGCATTTTTTAAAACCAAATCCCGTGCGTTGAAATCAAAAATTTCAACTGCAGATGAGGTTGTCAGGACCATGCTCAAAGACGGTGACTATATCGGGATTGGCGGTTTCGGAGCAAACAGAATACCAACCGCTATACTGCATGAGATAGTTCGACAGAAAAAAAAGAATCTTGCTCTTGCCGGACATACTGCCACGCACGACTTTCAGATACTAGTAGGCGGCGAATGCATAGACAGATGCGACGTGGCTTACATAATAGGACTTGAAGCCAGAGGGCTGTCGCCGAATGCCAGAAGAGCTGTTCAGAGCGGGAAAATAAAACTTACCGAATGGACAAATGCCTCGCTCTCATGGAGACTGAAGGCTGCTGCAATGGGACTCTCTTTTATGCCCACGAGGAATATACTCGGTACAGATACTTTTGAATACAGCGCTGCAAAAGAAATAGAATGCCCTTTCACTGGGAAAAAATTCGCAGCTCTTCCTGCGCTCTATCCGGACTTTGCAGCAATCCATGTTCATGAATGCGACATATACGGCAATGCACGTGTTTACGGCGCTTCTGTGTCTGACCAGGATCTTGCTAAAGCATCGAAGAGGGTTGTACTTACAACAGAACGTCTGATCACTAATGAAGAAATCCGGCAGAATCCAGAGAGCACCTTTATACCGTTCTGGTGTGTAGATGCTGTAGTTGAAGTTCCATTTGGAAGCTATCCGGGAAATATGCCGTATGAATATTTTTCCGATGAAGTATATATCAAGGAATGGCTTGCTGCTGAAAAAGACCCTGACGAATTTAAAAAATTTATGGATAAACAGATATACGGAACGAAAGATTTTTATGAATATCTAGAATTGAACGGCGGCATTAAAAAGATTCAGAAACTCAGAGCTCAGGAATTTCTTATCGATACTGAACCCGGAGGTAAAAAGTAATGGCTGATTTCAATTCAATGGAGCTGATGATCTGTATAGCAGCTCGCAATCTCGAAGACGGGGCAACTGTTGTAGTCGGAACCGGCGCTCCATGCGCTGCAGCAATGCTGTCCCAGAAAACCCATTCACCTAATTTATGTATCATGTTTGAAGCAGGCGGAGTTGCGCCGTTTCTGCCTGCAATGCCTATTTCAGTGGGTGACTCGCGGACATTTCATAAGGCAATCATGGCAAGTTCAATGCCGGAAATAATGGAAACCTGCCAGCGCGGAATGGTGGATTATACATTTCTCGGCGGAGCTCAGATTGATATGTACGGAAATATCAACTCAACAATGATAGGCAATGATCATTCAAAACCTAAAGTGCGTTTCCCCGGATCGGGCGGTGCAAATGATCTAGCCTCGTTATGCTGGAGAACAATGATGATGACTCCGCAGGATTCAAAACGTTTCACATCAAAATGCGATTTCATTACATCACCCGGATATCTGCAGGGCGGAAATTCCCGCTATGAGGCAGGCCTTCCTCTTGGAACAGGCCCATACAGAATTATTACCAACATGGCAATTATGGGTTTCGATGAAGAATCAAAGCGCATGAAGGTGCTGTCAATAAATCCCGGCTACAGCAGAAAGGATGTTCAGGACAATTGCGGCTTTGAACTTTTATGGGCGGATAAAATTGAAAATACAGATCCTCCGCATGAGAATGAGCTGAGAATATTAAGAGAGGATGTTGATCCGTTCCGTTATATAATCGGCAGGTAAAATAATTAAGGAGAGTTATGATCTATGGGCACAAAGGATAATGCAGTGCTTGACCAGGGATTTGATGGAATTGAACCAATGGTGTTTGAAAGCAAGATAAGCGTACCTTACAGCTGGTGGGCAGGTGATACAGCTACTTATTTCCTGAAGGGTCTTCGCGATGAAAAAAAAATATGCGCATTGAAATGTACGTCATGCGGTAAAACATATATTCCTCCAAGGAAAATCTGTCCGGTATGCTTCGTGCCAAATACTGAATGGAAAGATCTCTCAGGCACAGGAACTGTTCAATCTTTTACTATAACAAGAAGGCAGCTTGCTGCTATTTCCAAAAAGGTGCCTGTAATCTATGCTCTGATTAAACTTGATGGTGCTGATACTGCAATGCTTCATTATATAGAAGGTATTTCACCTGAAGAAATGAAAATAGGCATGAAAGTTACAGCGGAATTTTCACAGGAACGTAAAGGCACAATACAGGATATAGCATTTTTTAAACCGGTTAAGGAGGTATAAATAAGATGGATAAAGCCGCCATAATTGGTGTTGGAATGACTTCAATCGAGGGAAATAAAGTAAGGGATACTTTCGCGGATATGGCATGGGAGGCAGTTAACAAAGCGCTCGACGATGCCGGAATGAATATAAATGATATTGATAATGTTATTACAACTTCAAACGACTTCTGGGACGGAAGAACTATATCCTGCATGGCTGTAGGGGATGCAAGCGGAGCTGCCCACAAGAACGTTTCCTGTGTTGAGGGCGATGGAACATTCGGCGCATTTTACGGTTTGACCAGAGCTCTTTCAGGATCGTACGGAACAACTCTTGTGACTGCGCATACAAAAGGTTCCCAGAGCATATCAAGTCTTATAACCAATGCAGCTTTTGATCCGATTTATGAAAGAAGCCTCGGTATGGATATGATATCAGCTTGCGCCATGCAGGCAAACGCATACATGAACAGGACAGGCATTACATCTGAACAGCTTGCACTTGTATCAGTGAAGAATCACGGGAATGCTAAAAAAAATCCCCTGTCGCAGATGCCAATGGATCTGACAGTGGATGACGTGTTGAAATCGGAGATGATTTCTGATCCTCTGCACAAGCTCGACTGCTCGCCTGTATCAGACGCGTGCTGCGCGATTATTATTGCAAATGAAGAACGTACCAGGAAGTATAAAGGCAAGCCGGTATGGATAAAAGGCGTATCATTCTGCTCTGATGCTTTTTTCTTCGGAGACAGGGATCTTTCACGCGCTCCAGCTCTTGAGCAGGCTGCAAAGAAAGCATACGCAATGGCCGGAATTAAAAATCCAATGAAAGAAATTGATATAGCTGAAGTTTATGATGCTTTTACTTATCAGGAGCTTATGTGGCTTGAAGGACTAGGGTTAT
Source organism: uncultured Leptospirales bacterium (assembly GCA_964392365.1). Taxonomy (GTDB): domain Bacteria; phylum Spirochaetota; class UBA4802; order UBA4802; family UBA5550; genus CAYMPH01. The sequence continues at coordinate 132,955 of CAYMPH010000004.1, read as the reverse complement.
GCGCAGACGGGGAATCGGGCAGGCTTCTTGAGAAAGGAGAGTTTGCGATTGAAGGCCGGCTGCCTGTTAATGCATCAGGCGGACTTTTAAGCGGGCATCCGGTAATAGCTGCAGGGCTTATCCGCATAGCTGAAGTAGTTAAACAGCTCAGGGGCGAGGCAGGCAAATATCAGACTAAAAACCCTAAGACTGGAGTTGCCCATGGTGTGAACGGCCTTTGCGGACAGTCGCACTGCGTATGGGTTCTTGGCAAGGATAAATAGGAGGATACGATATGGCTAAAAGAGTAGCAATTGTCGGGACCGGGCAGACCTTTCACAAGAGCCACCGTCCTGATGTGAATGGACAGGAACTGATAAATGAAGCTGTGCAGGCTGCATTGAAAGATGCAGAACTGAAAATTAATGATATAGATGCAATCATCATAGGCAACATGGACCATTTTGAAGGAATCAACTATGTTGACTGCTGGAGCATTGACGGGTCCGGCGGATTCATGAAACCGGTTATCAAGATTACAACTGGCGGCACCACAGGATGCAGCGTTGCAATAGGCGGGTATCATCTTGTGGCATCCGGAATGTTTGACAAGGTGCTCATTATCGGATGGGAAAAAAATTCCGAATCAGATACAACAGGTGCAATTACAACAGCTTTTGATCCGATATGGGACAGACTGGTTTTTGCAGGTGCTATATCCGGTCTGGCTGCTGAAGCTCAGGCTTATATTGCGCGGTACGGAGCAACTGAAAAAGACGGTGCAAGAGTATCTGTGCGCGACAGAAAGCACGCTCTCAATAATCCTCATGCACAGCTTAGAAAAGAAGTTACTATCGAAGAGGTTCTCGCATCACCTATGCTTGCTGATCCTATCCATCTTCTTGATGTATGTCCGCGCACTGACGGCGCTGCAGCAGTAATAATGGTAAGCGAAGATTCTGCAGAGAAGATTACGTCAAAACCGGACTGGATATGGGCAACATCAAACAGGCACAGCTACTCATACCTCGGTGATGCGGACTACGGCAGACTTACCAGCATGAGGGAAGCGTCACAGGATTTATTCAAGAAAGGCGGAATTAAAGAACCGAGAAAAGAGATCGATGTAATAGAACTGTATCAGCCGTATTCTTTCGGCGGAATTATCTGGATTGAAGATATGGGTATTATAGGTCAGGGTGAAGGCCCGCGCTACATCGGCGAAGGAAATACCGACATGGGCGGAGAGCTTCCGATTAATCCTTCAGGCGGAGTTATTTCCTGCAATCCAATCGGCGCAACAGGTTTAATCAGATGCTGTGAAGCAGCAATGCAGGTTATGGGCAAAGCGGATCAGCATCAGGTGCCGGATGTGAATTTTGCAGTGAGCACAGGTTTCGGCGGATGCTGGTGGACTGACATGATTCTGCACGGCAGAAAGAAGCCCGGGAAATAGGAGAATAATATGAGCGATAAAGATTATATTATAATAGAATCAGGCAAGGCTGAGCAGCCTTTTCATTATGCAATCGGTATGCACGGAAGCAAGTTTTTCAGCGAGTTAAAAAATAACAGGCGCTTTGTCGGACTTAAATGCCCGAAGTGCAGTAAAGTATATATACCTCCGCGCGGAGTGTGCGGCGAGTGTTTTGTTGAAATGAAAGAATGGGTCGAGGTTGGACCGAACGGTGTAATCGGATCATTTACAATATTGCGTTATGCATTTATTGATCCGGAAACCGGAAAGCAAAAGCCGATCCCGTATGGTTATGGTTTTATTAAACTTGATGGAGCTGATACGCTTTTTCAGCATTATATCAACATAGAGGATGAATCAAAAGTTAAAATCGGCGCCAGGGTTGAAGCGGTTTTTTCAGAAAAGAGAAAAGGTACCATCAGAGATATTGAATATTTTAAGATTGTTGATTAGACCTGTATGAGTCATGGCAATTCTGTTCTGATCAATGCGCTGAAGAGATCTGTCAAAATGAAAAATTTCTTTTCAGGATTTATTGTTACCGGCACAGAAAAGGTCAGATGCGGATTCGGCAACGGTGATTGCATTATGCTTGATCTTGAAAAAAGAATATTTGCAGCAGCAGACGGAAGCGAGAGAAATCCCTGGGCATCAAGAGATCTGCTGATGCGTTATCAGAATAATTTATCAGCAGAAGGCGGGATGACAGGAATTGAAGATCTTAAAAAAAATATTAAGCAGATATATTCAGAACAGGATTTCAGGCATAAAACAACTTTCAGTTCGGTTTGGATAGAGAAAGAAAACGGAACTGTCAGCCTTTATGTTGCAAGCGGCGGCGACAGTATGGTAATAGTTTTAGATAAAGAAACCGGTTCAGTAGAATACAAAACAGAAGTAGATATGAAGTTTGCAGGACGAAGCCTCCTCGAGGCATCAATGACTAAAGTAGAACTGAAAGATAAGAAATACAGGGTAATTCTTGCAACTGACGGTTACAGCGATCTTGTTAAGCAGATTGAATTAAATGCTGATAACAGGCTTCATGAAATATTAACGTTAACAGACATTCATGAAGTTGCAGAGAGTCTTCTTTCAGAGCTGGAATTGAATAAAGGAAAGATTGAATATGATGATATCGGATTTATAATTTTTGATCCATATTATAATATTGAAAACAGCAATGTGAAATTAATAATCGGCGGAACGAATTCCAAGGAAGAAAGATTTTATGAAAATCAGAGTAAGAAGGAATTGAAGGATGAATGGCTGAATGAGAGTTTCTGGAATCAGAATCCTGTTGGTTTAAAACTGGCAGGTATAGTATTGAACTGAAAACTGTTCAATAAATCCCCCGTCCCCCAAAGGGGGCGAGTAGAAGGGAGAATTCAGTATTCTCAAGAATATAACAGATATAGGGATGAATTATCAGGGAATTAATATTGGTCACATTTTTCCGCCCCCTCCGTGGGACGGGGGGATGAGGTTAAAAGAATATTTAATATAAAAGGTTGAGACTAATGAATCAGAAAAACATAAAGAATGATAAAATAAGTTTGAGACGGGCTCAGCTTATTAAAGCCGCTTACAAGGTTCTCAGTAAAAAAGGATACCATGAATTTACCATACGCGACATAGCAAAGGAGGCGGATTTATCTACAGGTCTTGTTCATTATTATTTTAAAGACAAGCAGGATCTTCTTGTGTCTGTTTTAAAGGATATAAATGAGAATCTCCGTAATTTTTTAAATAAGAGTTTTGAAAATGTTGATAGTCCGGTTGAAAAACTTAAAATTTTTATGAAACATGCTTTTGATCTTGCGAAAGATGAAGCTTATTTCTCGGTAATTTTCGACTTCTGGACTTTATCCAATAACAATGACCGAATGCATAATGCAAACATGAAGCTTTTGAAAAGCTACCGTATTGAGTGCAGTAAAATTATTGAAGAGGGAATTGCAAAGGGAGTATTTAAAATTACTGATGTAGAATATGTCACAGCAGTTATAATATCTGTAATACAGGGAATGATTATACAGTTCGTAATAGATAGAAAAGCATTCAATTACGATCTATATGCAGACAAGGTTTCAGATCAGATTTTTAAAATTCTGAATATATAAATTTTAAAAAAGAAAGAAAATAAATGTTTCAGAATAAAAGGAGAAAATTATGGATTACGAACTTGGAAAAAGCTATGATGAAATCAATATTGGAGATAATGCTTCATTCAGTAAAACTGTAACTGAAACTGATATCGCGCTATTCGCAGCAATTACCGGCGATTTCAATCCCATGCACATGAATGAGGAATTCGCAAAGAAAACCCCTTTTAAAACCAGAATAGCTCATGGAGGTATTGCCCACAGCCTTATAGCGCCTGTTTGGGGAACGAAGCTTCCAGGTCTTGGGACAATTGCACTTGAAATCAAAACACGATTCAAGGCTCCTACCTACATAGGGGATACAATAACTGCAACTACTGAAGTTATTGAAAAGATGGAAGAAAGAAGATGGATAAAGATGAAGCTTACATGGACTAATCAGAAGGGTGAAGTCGTGGGAACAGGTGAAGGACTGGTTGTGCCTCCCCCGAAACTGAAGTAATTAAGAATAAAATATTACTCTTAATAATAAGGAGGAATTGAATGGAATTCGGATATACTGAAGAACAGGAAATGTTCAGAGAAAATATTTATAAATTTGCAAAAAGCCAGTTAGTAGGATTCTGCGAACAGGCGGATTTAAACAGCGAGTTCTCAATGGAACTCTGGAAGAAGCTTGGAGAGATGGGGCTTCTTGGTCTTCCTTTTCCTGAGGAGCTCGGTGGTTCCGGTGCTGATGTCATTACCTGCTGTATAGCCGCTGAAGCACTTGGTCATGCCGGTGTAGATCAGGGGCATCTTCTTGCTCTGGGTGCCCATACATATCTATGCACAGATACGATTTACAAAAATGGAACAGAAGCCCAGAGAAAAAAATATATTCCAAAACTGGCAAGCGGCGAGTGGATAGGCTGCATGGGACTTACTGAGCCGGGTTCCGGTTCAGACGCAGGCTCCATGTCAACTACAGCAGTAAAAAATGGAGATAAATGGATTTTAAACGGATCTAAAACATTCATCACTAACGCTCCTGTCTGCAATGTATGTGTTGTTTTTGCAACTATAGATAAGAAGCTCGGCAATTCGGGTATTACTGCTTTTATTGTTGAGAAGGATTTTCCGGGATTTTCCACAGGGAAACCATTCCATAAAATGGGAGTGAGAGCCTCTACAACTTCAGAAGTTTTTCTCTCAAACTGCGAAGTCCCTGAAGAGAATCTGCTTGGTGAAGTGGGTAAGGCTTTTGCATATACACATGAAACTCTTTCATGGGATAGAAGCGCTCTGCTTGCACCGTTTGTAGGTGGGCTGAGATTCATGCTCGAAGAAGCTGCAAAATATGCCACAGAACGCCAGCAGTTCGGAAAGCCAATCAAGGAATTTCAGGCAATCCAGCATAAACTTGCAGATATAAAAGTTACAATGGAAGCAGCAAAGATGCTCGTGTATCAGGTTGCTCATGACAAGGATACAGGCAAGCCGCTTAACCACAGACACCTTTCAGTAGCAAAAGCTTTTGTTGGAGATTGGGGGCTGCAGGCAGCTTCTGAAGCAATTCAGGTATTCGGAGGATACGGATATATTCATGATTATCCAATAGAAAGAATGCTCCGCGATGCCAAGCTCGCACAGATCGGCGGTGGAACTTCAGAAATACAGAGATTTATTTTATCACGATTGCTGAGTTTTATGTAAAAAGGAGGCTGGAATGAATTACGATTATAATGAAGAACAAACAATGATTTCTGAAAATTTTAAAAATTTCTGCAAGAAGGAACTTGAGCCTCGCGCGCAGATGCTTGATAAGGCATCCAAAGATGAAGTTAATGTCCTTATAAAAGAAAATATCAAAAAGCTTGCTTCGATCGGGTATCTCGGAATGCTGCATGATGAAAAATACGGCGGTTCAAGCATTGATTTAATAAGCCATGTAATTGCAAGCGAGCAGGTTGCCAAGGCATGCGCATCTACTTTTCTGTCTGCAGGCGCAAGCTGCGGGCTTTTCGGAATGCCTCTAAAACTGTTCGGATCAGAAGAGCAGAAAAAGAAATATCTTGTTCCGATAATCAAGGGGGATATTATAGGCGCTTTCGGCCTCACTGAGCCTGAAGCCGGTTCAGACGCTGTAAGCATGAAAACTACTGCAGTAAAAAAAGGAAATAAATGGATTCTCAATGGAGCTAAAACATTTATTACAAATGCACCTATCTGCGACGTAGCTCTGATTTTCGCATATAATGACAAGGCTGCAGGTCCCGGAGGCGGTGTAACGTGCTTCATTGTTGACAGCAAAACACCCGGATTCAGTGTGGGCAAGCCGTTTGATAAAATGGGATTCCGGGGTTCACCAACTGCTGAGATTTTTCTTGAGGACTGTGAAGTCTCTGAAGGCTCTGTTCTTGGTGATGTCGGTAAAGGTTTCATTCAGGCAATGAAGACTCTTGAATACGGCAGGATCGGAATGGCAACAGTGTGTCTTGGAATTGCTTCGGCCTGTCTTGACTACTCTAATGCCTATTCAAAAGAAAGAAAAGTATTCGGCAGATTTCTAAACAGGTTCCAGGAAATCGGATTCAAACTTGCAGACATGCTTATAATGACTGATACAGCAAGACACCTGATTTTTCAGGCTGCATGGGCCAAGGAAGTTAACAAGCCGGATGCCCAGATACTTGCATCATGCGCTAAACTTTTTGCAAGCGAACACGCAGTCAAGTGCGCGAATATGGCAGTTCAGGTATTCGGCGGGTATGGATATATCAGCGAATTTCCTGTTGAAAGATTATATCGTGACGCAAAACTTGGTGATATAGGTGAGGGAACTTCAGAGATTCAGAGGGTTTTAATTGCCAGGGATGTATTAAGCAAATTTGCTTAATTAAAGAAAATACAAATCAAAACTATTATTTAGCAGCCCGTTATGGTTTTTCTCGCAAAATTCAGTTATTACCAGCAATGTAATCAGAAGATCTGATTACATTGCTGGTAATTTCTTTGCATTCATACAATCTTATGCTGGATCAATTTTTAAGCAGATCTCTTATTTATGAGGCCGGGCATTATGAAAGCATCTACAAAAATAATGATAAAAAAGCATGGATGGAGATTTGACCGCTTTATACATAATTATATATATTTCAAATTTTATCACCCCTATGTAAAATTTGTTTATTATCTGTTAAAGTTCCTGTCTGATTATTTATTCTGGTTTAAACCTCTAAACGGTGTAATTTCAATTGCATTTGACCGTTATCATGCTAAAGTTCTTTCTTTTGGCGATACAAGGAAAATACTTACTCTGAATGAAAACATCTCTGCAATGTCATCGGATAATAAGAAAATTATTCCGTTCAAATATGCATACAAAATTATTTTTCAGGAGCCGGAAAATATTGCTGTTATGGACTGCCCCTGCAAGGTTGCCCTCGGTGATAAGGATGAGAATATTTTATCATGCCTGGCTGTAGGGAAAGGCATCTCATCATTCTGGATAGAGCATGGGAAGAAATATCATTCCAGAAAGATCAGCCAGGAAGATGCTCTGAACCTGATTAAAAAATTCAGAAAAAAGGGGTATGTAACCCAGGCTTTTTTTAAGGTAGCAACAGGGGGGAGTACCGGCATCATATGCAACTGCCATCCGGATACATGCGTTAGTCTTAAGGCTACAAAGTTAGCAAATAAATTTGATAAAAAACTAAGCATGACCATAAAATCCGGGTACTCTGTTAAGTTTAATAAAGTGAAATGCAAAATGCATGGAACCTGCGAAGAAGTATGTCCTGTTAAAGCAATTAAAGTTGATAAAGTTACAAAAACATTCATGTATGATAAAAATGTCTGCATCGGATGTGAACTCTGTGTTGAGCATTGTCCGGAGAATGCTTTATCGTTTTATAGAGATATGGATAAGCCTGTTCCTCTTGATCTGAACATAGTAAAAAATGATTATATAACATCTGATTAATGTATGTCCGGGAGTGCTTAAATGAATCAGCAGAATAATAAAGAATATGATGTAATAGTAGTAGGAAGCGGAGCTGCCGGATGTACTGTTGCACGTGAAATGACCAGAAAGGGAAAAAAGGTACTTCTCCTTGAAAAAGGAGGGCGCATGGAATGGCTCGGTAATACAGTTACTGTAGCCTCTATGATAGATTTACCGACTCTGCTGAGAAATTACAGGGATATTGTTATTTTTGTGAATAATTATGGCGGTGCTTCAAACATTGCTGCAGGTTCAGCTTTGCCTCCGCCTGAAAAACTTTTCGCTCCGTTTGGCATTGATCTCTCGAAGGAAGTTGAGGAAGCAAGAAGCGAGCTCTGGATAAAACCTCTTCCGGATGAACTTGTTGGTGAGAACAACCTGCGGCTTATGGAAGCGGCAAACAGTCTCGGATTTCATTGGCAGAAAATGGAAAAGTTTATAAATGCTGATAAATGCAACGGCTCAGGAAACTGCATGCTCGGCTGTAAAACAGGAGCTAAATGGACAGGACGTGTTTTCGGTGATGAAGCTGTAGCAGGAGGTGCTGACCTTATGCTTCATGCAGATGTAAAAGATGTGATTGTTGAAAACGGCAGAGCTAGAGGTGTTATTCTTAAAAACGGATCCAGGTTTTATGGAAAGACTGTTGTTCTTTCATCCGGAGGCTTGAATAATGTGCATATGCTCAGAAGAGCAGGCATCGATGAAGCAGGCAGGGGACTTTGCTGCGACTGGCTTACTTTTGTTCAGGCCATTATCCCTGGAACAAATGCACGAGGTTCAACCCCGATGAGTGTGGGCACAATAGAACATTATGACGATGACGGACTGGTGATACTTCCAGTGTCCCCGAACTGGGCACTTTTTTTGGGAATTGCTGCACTGTCAGGCCCATCTCACCTGTTAAAGCTTTTTAATTTTATGAAATACAGCAGCATAATGGTGAAAGTTCAGGATGATGTTTCAGGTGAAATTAAAAAAGGAAGAGCTTTTGCAAAACCTATTACCGCAAATGATCAGAAAAAAATTGATAAAGGCGTGCAGATAATTAAAAAAGTTTTTATGAAAGCTGGAGCTATAGAAGAGAGTATTTACCCTATGAAAGCTGCAGGAGCGCATCCGTCTGCAACATGCAGAATAGGTGTGGTAATTGACAGTAATCTTGAGACGCAGATAAAAAATCTTTACTGCTGTGATGCAAGCGTGTTTCCGTCATCTCTTGGAGCACCTGTAGTCTGGACTGTTGTTTCACTAGGAAAGAGGCTTTCAAATTATCTTAATACAAGAATCAATTAGAATTAATTGTCATGGTTTAAAATTATTGATTGAGATCTTAAAATTCAGACTGTTGAAGAGTGCATTTATAAAAATAAAAAAAGATGAAAGATTCATTTGCTGAGAAGCTGTGAGTTATAAAGGTCGGCAGAATAATTAATTTATAGGAGGAATCTGATGCCGGATAATGAAAAAAACAGGAAAGATTTCAGGGTATTGATTAAATTCTGCGATGATTATAATATAGAGAAAATAGAAGGCATTATACAGGATGGCATGAAAGAATTCGGATATAAACCTTCCGGAAAAATTTTCGTAAAGCCGAATGTTGTATATGCGACTAAAAAAGGGAAATACGGCTCAACTGCATATACAGATCCATCACTTGTTAAAGCTTCGCTCAGCGTTTTATCAAAATCGAAAAACGTTTCCCGCATAGATATGGGTGAAAAAACTGCAATCGGATATCCAACCAGATTAACATATAAATATTCCGGTTATTATAAAATTACTTCAGAAGTTAACAGGCTGTCAAAGATTCCTGTAAAAGCATTCTGCATCGATGAAGAAAAAAGGAAAAGCGCATTTATCGGCGGTAAGGTGCATGACAATCTCAGGATTGCAAGGAAAATGGCTGATGCGGATTCATATGTATATCTTCCAAAACTGAAATGTCACTGCGTGAGTTCCATGACAGGATCTGTGAAACTCAATATTGGAATAATCTCCGATGACGAAAGGGCAATAAGGCATGACTTCATGCTTAACGATAAAATTGTTGATCTCATTGAAGTAGGCTATCCTGATTTTATTATCATGGATGCGATTGACGTCGGGGTGGGCAATGAAGCAGTGCCGACTCCAAGGCGTCTCGGGCTGATTCTGATTGGAATTAATCCGCTTGCTGTAGATATTGCAGCAGCGAGACTTCTCGGATATAATCTTTCGGATGTTCCTTATCTTCAAAAAGCGGTTGACCGGGGTTATCATCCGGGATCAATTAAAGAATTGAAATTAATTGGAGATATAAAATCATTAAAAGAACTGGACAGGCATGCAGAAAAAATTCTTCCATATGATGATGAATTTTACAGCTGGCAGGATATAGAAAAAGAACTGAAGAGACTTAAGTCCCCTATCAGATTTTTCTGGGGATCAGCCAGGAACCTTGATGATATGAAATGTCTTACCGGCTGTGTAATGGGCATAAAAATGTTTTTCGGTTTCAATGAACGTTTTGCCGGAAGCTCTGCTTTCTCAAAAGCAAAGCCTGCAGTTCTGGTTGTAGGAAAATATAAAAAGGAAATTGATGCGAAAGGGCAGGAGGTTTTTTTAATTGGAAGCTGTTCTGAAGCGAAGATAAAAAACTCAAAGAAAATAACTAAAATTGACAGCTGTTATACTACTGCGGTTGAACTGACGCAGACAATCCGTGGAAGGCTTGGGATACCTACGCCCCTATATTCACCATCACAGGTGCTGCCTCTTGCCGGCAATATGCTGATAGCATCATTTATGAAAATTATCAATGGAAGATATTTACAGGATGTCATCCATTTTTTAAAGAAAGGAATAATGAAAAGATTATGATATTACAGTTTTAGTATTTCCAGATATAACATTGTTTAAATAAAATTAAAAGTTTTGTCAGAAGGAGAAAAATAATGAAACTTTTTTACAAAAGTCTTATTGCAATCGGGGTTGTCTTAGCTCTAATCGCCGTTGTTTTTATCACAAATATAATCCAGAAGGGCGGAGCATATTCAGGGAAGCCGATGAATGAAATTTTAGGCTGTACTCCGGAAAAAGCTGATTTTCAAAAAGTGCTCGCTTTATCCAAATCGGATTTCATCCAGCTTTATTATTCTGCACCTGCTCCGGATGCTGATGATATAAGTGGTGAATATTCTGCGTTGAATCATTCCGGGGGAATTCTTGCCTCTGCAGTTCAGGTATTTACAGATAATTTTTTCGGTAAAGGTAAATGGGTAGGAAAAAAATTTAATAAGTTAAAAAATAATGAAGGCGAGGGCTATAATATCTTTATTAATAAACATGACAACGCCGGATCAGCAATTGAAAGGGTGCTTGAGCGTAAGATGAAAACGCATATTGGAAAATCCGTATATGATAATAAAGATTCATATCATCTGATTTATAAATCTTTTAATAATGATATTATTGTCAGTTCAATGCGAGACGAAATCCGGAAAATAAACGGGAATCTTTATATCGGACTTGGCTATATGGCTCTTGGCGGAGGATCGATAAATCCATCAGGGTTTGTTTTATTTAAGAAATAGTCTGTATTATTTACTTATAATCCATAAATTATTCTTCATAAACCCCGGATTTATTTATTATTCATTGACTTTAATGGTTTTTTCAGTAACTTTTTTAAATGGACTTGACTAATTAAAGAAATACTACTAAATTGATCTAAATGGTAGTGATTATCGGTTAATTATGAAATTATCGATAAAAAAAGAATCATAATAAAAATATTTAAATGGGGGTTTTTTATGAAGTATTTATTTTCAATACTGACTGTTATTGCAATTAGTTCAGTATTTGTTTTATCAGATGTTCAAAGCGCTAATGCCAAACCGCAGACTGTGTGCCCGGTTATGGGTGATCCGATAAATAAAAATATTTTCACTGATTATCAGGGAAACCGGATATATTTCTGCTGTGACGGCTGCCCATCTGAGTTTAATAAAAATCCAAGGAAATACATGAAAGTTTTAAAAGATAGCGGCGTTACGCTTGAAAAAACTCCGGTAAAGGGAAACAGTAAAGAAACTGATAAAAGTTCTGTTGATCATTCCAAGCATAAGCACGGACAATAAAAATATTATTAAATTAATAAAACGATTGATGATCCGGAATGTTTTTTTAAAATTTTCCGGATCACTTATTTTAAGTCAAATCCTGTAAATGAGGTTATATGAAGGAAATTCTTTTTATAATGCTTTTAGTAACTCAAAGCGCTGTTTACAGTGAAATTAATCCAATAGTTGAATTGCAGAATATAACCATTTCAGAAAATCAGCGCATTAAAGCAATGGAAGCTGAATCTGAAATGATTAAAAAGAGAATTCCCCAGAGTAATGCTATTGATGACCCAAAATTAAAACTGGGTTTCAATAATGTTCCTCTTTCAACTTTTTCTTTTACTTCGGAAGACATGACTTCAAAGGAATTCGGTCTTACTCAGATGATTCCGCTTGGCAAGCTCGGATATAAAGAAAGCATTGCAGTTAAAGAATATTCCAAATCCAGAATAAAAATTAAATCTGAAAAGGTCATGACTTCACACCAGGTCCGGATGAATATATACGAGCTTGTGTATCTGAGGTCATCGATAAAAATTCTTGATGAAATCAAACAGCAGATTAATCTTGTAATAGACAGTGAAGTGGCTGCTGCGAAATCCGGAATGGGAAGCATTTCCAATGTAATAAAATCAAAAATAGAATCAAATATGATAGATGAGGAAATTATAAATTTAAAACAGAAGCAGAAAGAAACCGAGCTGAAGATAAATTATTTTATCGGCCGCAAAGTTGATGTGAATATATATGAACTCCCTGAGCCCGATTTCAGGGAATTATCAGTTGATGCAGTTCACAAGGAAATACTCAACTCAAATCCCGAACTGAGGATGATTCTGATAGATACTGAAATCAGCAGAATGGAAATTTCCCAGAAACAGATGGAATATATTCCGAATATGGAACTCGGGCTTTCATACATGCAGAGGGACAGCACACCGGTAATGAAACGCGATGATATGCTTTCAGGTATGGTTACCTTTTCAATACCGGTATGGTTCTGGAAAAAAAATATGCCGATGATTGAAGAATCAAAGAAGAAATTCGCTTCACAGAAAAATCTGTATCAGGATAAGCTCAATGATATAAATGCGCGTACTGAAATTCAGCTCAGCCAGCTTTCGAGATGGCGCGATCTGTTCCGCCTGTATCAGGATAAGCTCATACCACAGACTAAGCTTGCTCTTGAAACAAATCTTGCACGATACCGCTCGAGTGCTGTTGAGATCATGCCTGTAATTGATAATGTTAGAATGCTTCTGCGTTATAAGAAGGAGCTTGTTATGGCGGTTAAGGAATATTATATTTCATTTTCTGAGTTAAATGCCCTGATGGGTGTAGAGGTGGTGCCATGGGGACAAAAATAAAAGGAATCCTGATCGCGCTTTTAATCGTAAGTGTCGGAGGATATTTTGTTTCAAAATATATTCCAATCGGCCACGATCACAAAGATGAGCAGAAGCAGCTCTATACATGCCCCATGCATCCTCAGATAGTTCAGGACAAGCCCGGTGACTGCCCGATCTGCGGAATGAAACTTGTTCCGTTAAAAAAAGATGATAAATCATCCGTGAAAAAAGCAAAGAGGACCATTTACAAATCATCAATGAATCCAAATGAAATAAGCGATAAGCCCGGGAAAGATTCCATGGGAATGGAAATGATTCCTTTTGAAGTGAAAGACGAAGATGAAAATTCTCCTGTTGGCCTGGCACCGGTTTCAATATCAAAGGAAAAGCGTGAACTGACAGGCATATCATTCGGTGATGTTGAAATGAGAAATATTAATAGGGAAATACGAACTTCTGTGCGGATTGTTCCTGATGAAACACGCATGCATAAAGTTACAACAAAGGTAAACGGCTGGGTTGAAAAACTTTACGTAAACCAGACCGGGCAGTTTGTTTCCAAAGGCAGTCCGCTTATGTCGATATACAGCCCGGAAATTCTTTCTGCACAACAGGAATATTTATCAGCAATAAAATCAAAGGAAAAATTTGCAAATGATCCGGGCATGGCTGCAAGTATTGGAGAAATAGAAAAAGCTGCGGCTGAAAGGCTCAGGCTTCTTGATATATCACACTTACAGATAGAAAAAATAAAAACCACAGGCATGATTGAAAGAGCCGTGACTCTGGTTGCGCCTTCATCCGGGTATGTCACTGAAAAGATGGTTCTCCAGGGGCAGAAGATTGCAATGAATGATGCTCTTATGGTCATAGTTGATCTTTCAAGGGTGTGGGGAGAGATAGATATATATGAAACCGACCTTCCGTATGTAAAGGTGGGAATGCCGGTTGAAGTTACGCTTTCATACTGGAATGGAAAATTGTTCAGGGGAAAGATAAGTTTTCTGAATCCATTCCTGAGCCAGGAAACCCGCACAATGAAGGCAAGAGTTGAAATTCCAAATAAGGATGTTGTTTTAAAACCGAATATGTATGGTGATGCGAAGCTTACCTATTCTGTAGGAGTAAAACTCACTGTGCCGGAAAAAGCTGTAATGAGAACCGGCACCAGGGATTACGTTTTCATAGAAGGCAAAGGAGATTTAATCGTTCCTTATGAGATTAAAGTGGGCATACTATCCAGCGACGGATATTATGAAGTCATATCAGGAATAAAGGAATTTGAACGCGTTGTAACTTCAGCGAATTTCCTTGTGGACTCCGAGTCTTCACTAAAGGCTGCCTTGAAGGAAGCAGGCGAAGGGCACAATCACTAATTTTAATAAAATATGTGTAAGAATGAGGGGATTTAAGAGATGGATGAGATAATGGGGATAAAAGATATAAAAAAAGAGATGCATGGTATTATAACTATATGAAAAATAAAAATCTCCCTGATCTCTTATATCTCATTATCCCCTGTTCTTACACTTATCCAATTAATATAAATTTTCAATTAATTAGAGTAAGTATCTCATGATAAGAAAAATAATATCATTTTCCGCACATAATAAACTGCTTGTGATACTTCTCACATTTGCTGCAGTTTCTTACGGCCTTTTTGCAATGTATAATATCCCTCTCGATGCAATTCCGGATTTATCTGATACACAGGTAATAATATATACAAAATGGGACAGAAGCCCGGACATAATCGAGGATCAGGTCACATATCCGATAATCTCGGCTCTGCTTGGAGCCCCGAAGGTTAAGGCGATCCGCGGCTACAGCGATTTCGGGTTTTCATATGTGTATGTAATCTTTAATGACGGCACGGACATCTACTGGGCTCGCAGCCGTGTAATTGAATATCTTTCTAAAATACAGGGGAGCCTTCCTGCAGGCGTTAAAACTGAAATGGGCCCTGATGCTTCAGGCGTAGGTTGGGTGTATCAGTATGCGCTTATCGATAAAAAAGGAAAGCATAATCTTGCGAGCCTGCGCTCATTCCAGGACTGGAATTTAAAGTATGCTCTTCAGAGCGTGCCCGGAGTTTCAGAGGTAGCAGGAATTGGCGGATATGAAAAACAGTATCAGGTTATTATCGACCCGAACAAACTCCAGAGCTACAAGCTCTCGGTCATGGATATAACTGATGCAATAAAGAAAAACAATAATGAAACAGGCGGAAGACTTATCGAGTGGTCCGGCAGGGAATACATGGTCAGGGCAAAGGGATATGTTAAAAATACAGGCGATCTCGGCAGAATTGTTGTAAAAGAAAACGAAGGAACGCCTGTTTTCCTTGAAAATGTTGCAACTGTTACTCTCGGCCCGCAGATCCGCAGAGGTCTTGCAGAATATAACGGGCAGGGCGATGTTGTCGGCGGTATTGTAGTTATGCGGCACGGCGAAAACGCACTTAATGTTATTAGACGGGTTAAGGAAAAAATTGAAGATTTGAAATCTTCTCTCCCTGAAGGCGTGGAGATAAAAGCAGTATATGACAGATCTGAACTTATAAATAAATCTATAGATAATCTTAAAGAAGACCTTCTTATTGAAATGATCATTGTTAGCATAGTAATACTTTTTTTTCTATGGCATTTCCCGTCTGCACTTGTTCCTATAATGACTATTCCGATTTCTGTTGCACTAGCTTTTATTCCAATGTATTTTTTCGGCATATCATCGAACATTATGAGTTTAGCCGGAATTGCTATATCAATTGGGGTTCTGGTCGACGGCGCTATTGTTGAGGTTGAAAATGCATATAAAAAAATTGAGCACTGGATTGAGGACGGCCGCAAAGGGGATTTCCATTCTGTGCGTCTTGAAGCTCTTATGGAAGTCGGGCCATCAGTATTTTTTTCTCTGCTTGTAATTGCAGTTGCATTTCTTCCTGTTTTTACACTTGTGGATCAGGAAGGACGGCTTTTCACTCCTCTGGCCTGGACAAAAACTCTTACTATAGCTCTGGCTGCACTCCTTGCTGTAACACTTGATCCTGCAATACGGATGCTGTTCAGCCGTGTTGATCCTTTTAAAATTAAGCCTCTATGGCTTGCCCGTATATTAAACACAGTGTTTGTAGGAACTTATTATCAGGAAGACCGTCATCCTGTAAGCAAAATCCTTTTCAGATTATATGAAGGCCCATGCAGGTGGGTTCTGGATAATCCGGTAAAAGTAATCAGCGGAGCTGTGCTTATTGTTTTATTAACCATACCGGTTTATTTAAAACTTGGTTCTGAATTCATGCCTCCTCTTAACGAAGGAACTGTTCTCTATATGCCTACAACTTTACCTGGAATTTCAGTTACAGAAGCAAGAAATCTGCTTCTGGTTCAGGACAGGGTGCTGGCATCTTTTCCTGAGGTTGATACTGTATTCGGCAAAGCCGGGCGCGCTGATACATCAACAGACCCGGCTCCGTTTTCAATGATGGAAACAACAATTGTTTTAAAACCCCAGTCCGAGTGGCGCGAAAAGAAACGCTGGTATTCATCATGGGCTCCGTCGCCTCTTAAATGGCTGTTCCGTCATGTGTGGCCGGATAAAATATCATATGATGAACTAATAGCACTTATGGATGCGCAGCTTCAGATCCCAGGAAACAGTAATGCCTGGACTATGCCTATCAAGGGACGTATTGATATGCTTACAACAGGTGTGCGTACTCCTGTGGGAATTAAAATTTTCGGTTCCGATCTTGAGGAAATACAGCGTGTAGGCGGTGAAATCGAAACTATTTTAAAAGACGTGAAGGGAACCCGTTCTGTTTTTTCAGAAAGGGTTAGCGGCGGATATTATGTGGACATTACTCCGAGAAGGGAAACTCTCGCAAGGTATGGATTTTCCATTGATGATTTTCAGCAGGTGATAATGAGCGCCATCGGCGGAGATACAGTATCTACAACCATTGAGGGCAGGGAACGATATTCGATCAGCGTGCGTTACCCGAGGGATCTGCGTGTTGAAGTTGATCAGCTTGAGCGTGTTCTTGTTACAACCAGGAAAGGCGTACAGGTCCCTTTGCGTGAACTGGCTTCAATAAAACTTGCAAACGGCCCTGCAATGATCCGTGATGAAAACGGTAAGCTGGCCGGATATGTATATGTTGATATTGCTGACCGGGATGTAGGATCATATGTGGAAGATGCAAAAAAAAATGTTAAAAATCATATTAAACTTCCTGTCGGGTACAACCTTATTTGGAGCGGGCAGTATGAAAACATGGAACGTGTAAGGGAACGTCTAAAAATTGTTCTTCCTCTTACAATACTTTTAATTTTTGTTCTTCTGTTTATGAATACAAAATCTGCTTTTAAAGCAAGTGTTGTTATGCTTGCTGTTCCATTTTCTGTTGTTGGAGCAGTATGGCTTTTATATCTACTCGGTTATAATACATCAATTGCTGTTTGGGTGGGAATGATTGCCCTTATGGGACTTGATGCTGAAACAGGCGTGTTTATGCTCCTGTTTCTTGACCTGTCATATGATGATGCGAAAAAGAAAGGCCTGCTCAATAATATGTATGAACTGAAAGAAGCGATTATTCATGGAGCAGTAAAAAGAATCCGACCGAAAATAATGACTGTAATGGCTGCATCCATGGGACTTATGCCTATAATGTGGTCAATGGGTACAGGTGCTGATGTTATGAAACGTATTGCTGCACCAATGGTCGGCGGACTCTTCACATCTTTTATTATGGAACTGCTTGTGTATCCTGCAATTTATCTTCTATGGAAAAAGCGTGAATTGAAATTGTAATAAAATACATATTAATTTTTCCACCATCACATTTTTGTAATAATTCCAACTATTTATTTATAATGTTGAAAAATTATATTATTGTTATAAAAAATAAAAAATAATTGACTGTTTAGTACTGTCTATTATTAGTACAAAAAAAAATATATAATTTAAATAAAAGTGAATATAAATGAATATTAAAACAAAAGAAACAGGTGATATTGTTATTGTGTATTTAAGCGGGAAACTGGATTCCTCGCTTTCAAGGATAGTTGAAGAAGAGCTTAACGAAATTATTAATAATAAGCTTGAATTCAATTTTTTACTGAACTTTGAAGATGTAAATTCAATGTCAAGTAACGGCATTAGGATTATTGCTAATGCAAAAAATATGGTTAATAAAAAGAATAAAATAATTAAACTCTGCTGCCTGAGAAATATTGTAAAAAGAATAGCAGAAGTAACTGAATTATCTTCATTGATAGAAATTTACGAGAGCGAAGACGAAGCATTAAAATCATTTTCTGCATGATTAAAAAAATATTTCATATAATTATATTATTATTCCCGGCATGAGCTTGCACATGATTCATCATCACTTTTGATTTTATATCCGGAACATCTGGTAAACCAAATCTCATGCAATAAAAGAATACATTAAATGCTGGGGATTTTTTTTTACATGCAATAATAAATTTCTGTTATATAAATTTGTTATTGAAATAATTTTAACCGTAAATACAATTAAATAATAACTTTTCCGCAGTGTGGTATGTCAACACAGCAGCTGTTGCAGAGTTAATTTATAAATTCATAAAACAAATTATTGTTGAGTGTTGAAAAAATCATGAAAAATAAATTATTAATTATATTATCAATTATTATCGCATTTATATCCGGGGTTATTATTATAATGGAAATAGATGTATTTATTTTTGAAAATGAGATAAATAAAATGAAAACAAAAGATACATTCCCGGTTAAAATTAAAAGTTCAATTGAGCATAAAGAATTAAAGCAGAATGGTTATTCAATACATTATTATGTTTCTGGAAATGCATCAAAAGAATTGATAGTGTTTTTGCATCCGGCTTTTGCTGATCACAGGTGCTTTGATAAGCAGATAGATGTTTTCTCAAAGAGTTATCGGATCATCACCATTGACATGCTCGGTCATGGATTGTCAGAGGTAAATAAGGCAAAAGATAAAATTGATTTTTCAATAGAACATATTGATGAAATTATGAAATTGGAAGGCAGAGATAAAGCTCATTTTGTCGGTGTTTCAATGGGTACTCTGATAGCTCAGTATTATGCTTTAAAATATCCGCAGAAAGTATTATCAATGACCCTTTTAGGTGGTTACGATATAAACGCTGACAATCAGGACTTAATAAAAGCACAGCGATATGAAAACATCAAATGGATATTTAAAGCTTTGATTTCAATGAATTCATTCCGCAAATATGTTTCTTCGGTTTCAGTTTTCCGTCCGGAGGAACAGGCGCGGTTTTATGAGATGGCTGGTCATTTCACAAGAAAATCTTTTATGGTGATGTCTGGTTTAGGGGATGTAATAAAACAGAGAGTTAATATAAAGCGGGAATATCCTCTATTGATTTTATGCGGCGATAAGGATTTAGATTTGGCTAAGCAGGCAGGAAGAAAATGGCATGACTCTGATCCGCAAAGCAGTTATTATCTTATTAAAAATGCAGGACATTGCGCTAATATGGATAATCCGGATGAATTTAATGACGTAGTAATGAAATTTATTAAGCATAAATAAATTTTAAATTTATTTGGCCTTGTCATTATTAGAATAATTTATTATTATAAATAAACAGATTTAGATTAAAATAATAAACCAATGGAGAGTATAATGAAAAAAATATCTGCTTTGATTTTAGTAATGCTGATGCTTCCGGTTTTTATAGCCTATTCACAGAAAAAAACTTCATGCATTTCCGGTGATTGTAAAAACGGAACCGGGACCTTTACCTGGGCTTCAGGTCAATCATACACAGGGCAATGGAAAAACGGAAAATATGACGGACAGGGAGTTCTTACACTTGCAAATGGGCAAAAATATGACGGTCAGTTTAAAGACGGCAAACATCATGGACAGGGAACATACACCTGGCCTAATAATCAGAAATATGTAGGATCATATATTGATGATAAAAAAGAAGGAAAGGGAACATTGACTCTTCCATCCGGACAGGTTTATACAGGAGATTTTAAAGGCGGAAAATACAATGGCGAGGGAACATACACCTGGCCTACTGGTCAGAAATATGTTGGTCAATATAAAGATGATAAAAAGGAAGGCCATGGAGTTTTAACAATGCCTTCAGGCCAGAAATACGAAGGACAGTTTAAGCATGATAAAAAAGAAGGGCAGGGAATATTAACAGACAAAAATGGAAAAGTTATTCAAAAGGGTAACTGGGTAAATGACAAGTTTGTGAAATAATTTTTTAATACATAAACGTTAATACATTTTAAATTTTATTCAGGCGATGCCTTACGTAAACGTAAGGCATCGTTTTTTTTTATTTTACGATTGACAATTTATGAATATAATTCATAAATGAATTATATTCATAAATTAAAGGGGGTTATATGAAAGATCGAATTCATGGATTTATCAGCATAATGTTAATAATTTCTGCTTTTATAATCGGCTTGTATGCAGTTATTTCTCAATCGCTCGTTTACGGCCTGGTATATGCCGGGATAATTGTGGCATCACCATTTATTATAGGGTATGCCTTTTGTTCAAAATGTCCGTGCCGTCTGGATTCCTGCGGGCACGTGTTTGTCGGGAAAATTACAAAATTTGTTCCTGACAGAACTCAAAGCGAATATACTATACTTGATTATATTGCAGTTTTTATTCCTATACTGATACTTATAGCGTTCCCGCAATTATGGCTCTGGGAAAACAAAATTCTGCTTGGAATTTTCTGGCTGTTCTTTCTTTTTGCAGGTATCGAAATTAATTTTTTTGTCTGCACCCGTTGCGGAAATAAGGCATGTGCGCTTTGTAAGAACAAATAATCAGACTAAAGGGAAATCAATTGACCGGTATCCGAGAAAAGAAAAAAAAGGAAACACAAGAGCGTATACAGGAATCTGCTATTGCCCTTTTCGGAACAAAAGGATTTTCAAAAACATCGATGGAGGACATTGCAGATAGGTCGTATATCGGTGTTGGTACACTTTATAACTATTACAGATCAAAAAGCGATCTGCTTCTTTCAATAATTGTTGAACGGTCAAATGATTTTGAAGCGGATTTTCAAAATGCTATAAAAAATAGATCTGCTGATCTGTTTTCAACTATAAATAGTTTTTTTTATATTTATTTAAAAAGTTTCTCAGTATATAATAAAACCATCTGGCGTGAATTCATAGGTAATGGATTTTCGCACGATCCGGTAATAATTCAGAATATCTGGAAGGTTGATGAAATATATACCAGCCAGTTTCTTGAATTAATGAAGCTGCTTAAAGAGGATGGTTTTATCAATGCGGATGTAAATCTTGAATCAGCTGTACAGACTCTTTATAGTCTTCTTGTGTTTCATGTCTTAAAATATATTTCCGATGAAAACTTAACTATGAAAGATTTAAAGAAATCATTGTCAAAGCAGGCTGAGATTGTAATTGCAGGTATTAAAAAGTGAAAAAAATATTAATATCTGAAATGCTGTTTTTATTAATCTTGATGTGCTCCTGCGCTCCGGGTTGGGTGAAAGAAAGGGATTTGCTCCAGAACACGCGCCTTCACTACGCAGTAATCAATCAGGATGCAGAAGAAATTGAGAAATTAATTTCCTTTGGAGCTGATATCAGCGCTGCTAACACTTTTGGTGTAACCCCTCTGCGTTATGCAATTTACATTAAAAATCCGGATCTTGCAGCTTATCTTATATCCAGGGGGGCAGGTATCAACAACACCTCCAGAACTGTACCTTCTGTAAAAGAAAATATCAGCATTCTCCGCTATCCTGAAATTGCAGTTAAAAATTTTTTTTTAACATTCGATCTCGGGGAAGATGACGGCAATCTCGATCACATAAGAAAAGTTCTTTCGCGATATTGCATAAAAGGAACTTTTTTTGCAACTGGAAGATTCATGGAAAAATATCCGGTACAGATCAGGGCTCTTGTAATGGAGGGGCATATCGTTGGAAATCATACGCTTAACCACCTGCCTGTTTATTCTTCTGCTGCTGTTTTGCGAAATGAACTCCTGAAAACAGAAGAAATTTACCGGAAGATAACAGGGAAAAAATTAAGCCGGATATGGAGATCCCCATATCTCCAGCATACTGTAAATCCCTGGATGGTTGCTGAAGCTGCGAAACTCGGATATAGACATATTGATGTTTCTCTAGCAGCAGTTGACTGGGTACAGCCAGGCGACAGGCAGTATCTGAGCAACGAGATTTTTGTGGAGCTGTTTGAATCCGGTCTAAATATGCGTCTTTCTGAAAGGGCAATTTTTAATGCAGGCAACATCTATATATATAAAAAATCCGGAGCAGATTACGCAGGTGAAATTATGCTGATGCATTCCGGTTCATACAGAAAGGGGCATGGCAGGGATTTTGTATATTCACTTGAAGATGTAATACTGCATTTAATCGGAAGCGGTTATCTTTTTGATGACTGTTCTAGATTTGCTCTTTCCAGCTTATAATTAATTATTCTTCAGCTTATAGCGGTTAATTATTTGATTAAACCATTTACTGTCATTCCGGTTTTGCATCTTCAATTTGTTCAAATACCGGAATCTCATATACAATACATTATCTGTGAGATTCCGGCATTCCGCTGTCGCTCCAGCTGGAATGACAAAGAACTAATTTAATCGTTAACCGCTATAGTGTTATTAAAATCTTAATGCTTGATCTTTCCTGCAGTTTTTTTTGCAGTTTTTAAATTCAATAATATTTCAGATAATTTTTCCGGCTGTGTTATCATGGAGTTGTGTCCGGCTCCATCTATTTTAAATAATTTTAATCCGCGTTCTGATGCTCTTTTATATTCTGCAATAAAATCCTGCCTGTCTGATGTCAGAATATAAAAACCGCTTTCATTTATAAATTTTACTGTTGATTCAGAAATGCTGATTTTCTGGGAATATGTATTATGCGGCTGCTCTGTCATCCGGGACTCAATCCATTCTGCATCTTTTTTACTGAAAACGCCAAGTTCGGAAATATCAACTTTCTGAGAAAACAGCAGTTTCCAGCTGTTATCATTATTTTTCATGCTTTCATGATATATGTTCTTAGCTGTTTCTGATAAAAAATCAAGCACAGCTTTTCCGTCATCCGGAATCAGTGCATCAAGAAATACAACAGCAGAAATTCTCTCCGGAATTTTTTCAGCAACCCCTGCTATAACAAAACCTGCATAGCTGTGTCCCACGAGAGTGATATCATTTAAGTCTTCGAACTCGATCATGGAAACAATATCATGAATATGTGTATCAAGATTAATATTGTCATTTAGAAGATGACTGCGTTCGCCAAGACCTGTAAGTGTTGGAGTATATACTGTATTGCCTTTCCGGGTTAGAAGCGGAGTTAACTTTTTCCAGCACCACCCTCCATGCCAGGCGCCATGAACTAAAACAAAAGTAATTTTTTTTCTGATGTTATCGGATTTATTATATATCTTTTTTGTATCAGCAGAAGCAGATGAAATTCCTAAATAAAATGCCATCAGAGCAATTAAAACTTTTTTCATTTATGTACCTTGCAGATATAATGCTAAAGTTTTTCCGGGAATTTTTTAATGCTTTAATATCAGTAAAACACCTGCTGCCATAAAAATAATAAATAAAAGCAGTTCAACAATAATTCTCGGGTGGGTGATATTAATCTTCAGTTTTTTTAAATGAGTTAATGAATATATTAAAAATCCCAAAGCTACTATGCTGAAAAATATAAATAAATAACCAGGCATATCCTATTTGCTGTATTTTTCCTTGAACATGTCCCGCAGCTTATACTTCTGTACCTTGCCGCTTGCAGTCATTGGAAATTCCTTAACGAATTCCCAGTATTTTGGAATTTTATGCCTGGCAATTTTTCCTGTGCAGAATTCAATCATCTCTTCAGCTGTGGCAGATATTCCTGCTTTGAGCTGAATTACTGCAAGAACCTGTTCTCCGTATTTTTTGTCCGGAATCCCAACTACCTGAACATCGCCAACCTTTGGATTTTTAAACATGAATTCCTCTATTTCGCGCGGATAAATATTTTCTCCGCCACGGATGATCATGTCTTTTATCCGTCCTGTAACCTTGTAATATCCGTTTCTGTCTATTTCTCCAAGATCGCCGGTATGCAGCCATCCGTCTTTATCAATTGCTTTTGTAGTCGACTCATCCATCTTGTAGTAGCCTTTCATTACGCATTCGCTTCTGGTGATGATTTCGCCCTGAGTGTCCGGCGGAAGTTCATCGCCGGTTTCGGGATCAATGATCATGCCTTCGATATCCGGCAGAAGTTTACCTACTGTGGATACTCTCAGCTCAACCGGATCGTCTCTTCTGGTCATTGTCATGACCGGAGATGATTCAGTCTGTCCGAATGCAATAACAATTTCTGAACAGTTCATTTTTGTGCGCACCTGATTCATAGCTTCAACCGGGCATGGCGCTCCAGCCATGATACCTGTGCGTAGCGATGTCATGTCATACTTATCAAAATCTGGATGCCCGAGCATAGCTATAAACATGGTTGGTACACCGTTTACTGCAGTGCATTTTTCATCGTTGATGGCTTTTAGCGCTTTTAGCGGATCGAAGCTTTCAATTATAACCATTGCTGTTCCGTGATAAACGCTGTTCATGGTGCTCATGACACAGCCGAAACAATGAAAGAGCGGAACCTGAATGAGCAGCTTATCCCTGTCAGTGAGTCCCATGACATCACCAACCATTCGGGCGTTGTTTACTATATTGTAATGTGTGAGCATAACTCCTTTGGGAAAACCGGTTGTTCCGGATGTGTACTGCATGTTAATCGTATCGTGTGCGCTGTTTTGTGAGTCGCGTGCATCAAGTTCTGCATCAGTAATTTTTTTACCAAGTGCAATGAACTCTTTGAAGCTGAACATTCCGGGGGTGCTTTCCCTTTTTCCAATATAAACTATATTTTTCATTTTAGGAAGTTTTGCTGATGATATCTCCCCGGGTTTTACTTTATCGATTCCAGGAATCACTTCCCTGACTGTATCGTAAAAATTGGAATCGCGGTAAGCTTCAATGATAACGAGAGTGGTTGAATCGGACTGGGTGAGCAGATATTCGACCTCATGCGTCCTGTAGCTTGTATTTACTGTAACAAGAACAGCGCCTATCATTCCCAGCCCGAACTGCATATATACCCATTCCGGTACATTGGTGGTCCATACCGAAACATTATCGCCTTTTTTAACGCCAAGCGCCATGAAGCCTTTTGCCGTGCTCCTGCAGCTTTTATAAAAGTCAGTGTAATTTTGTCTAATCCCGAATTCCGGATGGATGAGCGCATCATGTTCAGGAAATTTTGCAACCGTATCCCTGAGAACCATGCTTATTGTTTTATCAACAAATTGAGTCATTACAGCCTCCAGTTAAGAATTAATTTAACTTTTTCTGTTTGCAAATCGTTTGTCAATTATTATACTTGTTATAGTTTTATAAAAATATCTGTATTCAATTGATACAAAAGGGTATTTTTGTAAATATTTATAAATTAAAATATCAGGAGCAATAAAATGAAGAGCAGATTAAAAATTAAAAACATTCCGGTTAAAATTTTATTTTTTATTATGATCCTTTCTGTTCCTATTCTTTTTTTCAGTTTAAGCTTTAATCTCTATTCAGAAGAAAATCAGGATATAATTAAAATCTGGGATACAGTAAAATCCCCTTCTGCACCGGAGCTTAAGACTGTAAAAACAGATCCGAAAACAACTGCACTGCTATTGCTGGATTTTAATAAGCAGACCTGCAATGCAGAAAAACGGCCAAGATGTATTTCATCAATTCCGAAAATGAAAAAAATATTAAAAGAAGCGCGTGCAAAAGGCGTTACTGTAATTTTCAGCCTTTCTCCAGGAGCTTCTGCCGATGATATTTCAAAAGACTTGGCACCATTGAAAAATGAACCTGTAGTTACATCAGGTCCTGATAAATTTTTTGGAACTGATCTGGAAAAAATTCTTAAAGATAGAAATATTCAGACTGTGATTGTTACTGGAACAGCTGCCCATGGCGCTGTGATCTACACTGCAAGCGGAGCTGCTTTAAGGGGAATGCAGGTGATTGTTCCTGTGGATGGCCTTTCTGCTGAAAGCCTTTATCCGGAACAGTATACAATATGGCATCTTGTGAATGCGCCGAGAGTTTCTGCGAAGGTGACTCTAACCAGGCTGGATACTTTAAAATTTACTAAAGAATAATTTCCTGCTTTTTGTCAGATTACTTATTAATTCAGGTTTAAATTATATTGCAAATTTGTGAGCCGGTTTTCCGCTGTGGATGCCGGCTTTGAATTATCCGGCATTTATAAAAATTGAAATTAATAAATTGATTTTTAAAAACGTTGTAAATATTATTAATATATTCTATTGAAATTTAAATAATTTAAAGGTGAATATGCAGAGTAAAGAATATTTTTCAGAAAAGGTTGCTGATACAATAACTGCCATGTTAGCTTATTGGGATAAAGATCAGATTTGCAGATTTGCTAATAATGCATATCTGGAATGGTTCGGGAAAAGAAGTGAAGACATGATTGATAAAATGACTTTAAAGGAATTATTAGGCCCGTTATATCAGAAAAATTTAATATATATTGAAGAAGCATATAAAGGAAATGTCCAGGTTTTTGAGCGTGAAATTCCTACCCCTGACGGGAGTGTGCGTCAGAGCATGGCAACATATACCCCGGATATTGTAAATGGAGAGGTTCAGGGTATTATTGTTCATGTTGCTGATGTTTCGTATTTAAAAAATATTGAATTGCAGCTTAAATTTGCAAAAGAAAAAGCGGAAGAACTGGCAACTCATGATTTTCTTACCGGTCTTCCAAACAGGGTTCTGCTGAATGATAGAATTGAAAACAGTATTTCAATTGCTGCAAGGAAGGGGCAGAAAATTGCATTATCTATTATGGATATGGATGATTTTAAAAATATAAATGATACTTTGGGGCATCTTGCCGGGGATGATGTATTAAAAGAAATTGCAAATAGATCAAAATCTGCTATCAGAGAATGCGATACAATTTCAAGAATCGGCGGCGATGAATTTGTTATACTTATTATTGATATTGATAATAAAGAACAGGCTGCTGTAATGGTAAATCGTCTGCTTGATTCTACTAAAAGCCCATTTAAAATTCAGAATACTGTATTATATCCTACTTATAGTCTGGGAATTGCTATATATCCGGAAAACGGTAAAACACCTGAAGAATTATTCAGAAATGCAGATCGCGCTTTATACAAATCAAAAGAATCCGGGAAAAACCGTGTTTCTTTTGCTGAATAATATATACAGGCTGTGATTATTTATCAGTAAACTTTTTTTCTGAAATACTGAATTGTACATAAAACAGTAAGTATTATTATTCCGGAAATTGCAGCTATATATACAGCATAAGCATCATTAAACAAAGCTCTCTTGAATGCGATTCCAATCAGCGCCCAGATAATAACAAAATTGTAATAAATATCTTTTTTACGGAAAAGCATTCCTGCTGATATTAATACAGCAACTATTATTACAGCAACTGTCCATATCTGCGGATTTAAACCAAAACCTTTCCATCCGATGGATACTAAAAGAGCTGTAATATTTGCTATTGTGGCAACTGTGATCCATCCCAGATAAATGCTGAAAGGCAGATGTACAAAATATTTTTCCAGATTGGATTGTCCGGCTTCACCTATACCAAGTCTTAAATATATAATTAAAAGGCTAGCGAATAAAATCAGCATTAAAACCAGCGATAGCGGAAATAATTCATAATGCCAGGCGAGAATCCAGAAACAGTTTGCAGCTGATGCTATCAGAAAATATAAACTTATTTTATCATGAAATTCAGACTTTTTTTCATCTTTCATAAATACTGCAACCAGCTGATAAACTGAAAATGCTAAAAGCATAATATAAATCAATCCCCAGATTGAGAAAATAAAACCTGCAGGTGTAAATAAATTCGGCAGAGAATCAGAAATTGCGCCGGTGTTTTTGCCGTTAATAGGTAGAGCATTCGCAAGCCCATTAATTATTACTGTAGCTGTAAAACCGATTAAGTTGAGAACAGCGATTATAATTTTTACCGATTTTGATTTCATAGGATGATCTCCATTATATAAATATAAAATTATATGTTTAAGTAATTATTTATATGTCAATTCTTTATTTAGAGCAGAAATTTGAATTTATTTAAGTTTTAGCATGGAATAAAATTTTAAACATCAAACACTTTTTAAAGAATTGTAATTGATTACATATAGTTCTATAAAAGTAAATATTTTTTTTTACATGAAACAGATGAGAGTATCAATAATGATAAGCTCATCTGTTGATATCTGCATTAATAATCAGCTGAAAATATCTGTTATTATTGAACTATAGTTTACTTGTCTTTTATTGCAGGCTTCCCCTCCTCATTATAGGAACTTCTATTATTTTCATGCTTTTACGGATAATTCAGGGCTGTATACTGTCACGTATTTTCATTTTCATCGTATCCATTTTTTAGGGGGCAGTTCATTTTCTCATCTATTGTTTTTACTTTTAAAAAAAATTTTCGATGACTTTTTTTTTAATATATGTTATATTGTCTTTGCTCATGCCTATTACTTCTTTTTATTTGCTTGGTCACTTATAAAAAATGCCGGCTTAGGCTTTTTAACATCTATTTTTTTTCGTGCAATGCTATTTAGAGTTCAGAAATATATAAAAAATTAATTTTTTCAGACATTAAAAAAGGATGTATGGAATATGAAAAACAGAGTATTTATTTCTTTTGTTCTTATTTTAATTATTTCAGGATTTACAATATCTTCTGCTGACAATAAAATGATTCTGATAAAAAAACTTACCTGGAGCAATTTTACAGGAAAGGTTGATGTTAAAAGTCCATATGATGCAATGACATACTGGAATGTTAATTACGAGTATGATGCCCCTGTGATAAAAGGGAACAATGTTAATATCAATTTCAGGGTATGGAATATGCTTGGTCCAAATTCATGGGTTAAATGGAATACATTAAGGGAAAATCAAAAAGCCGAACTGCTGAATCATGAACAGGGGCATTTTGACCTGGGATTGATTTGTGCCCTTGAAGCTAAAAAAAATCTGTTAAATTTCAAATATACAAAAACCGGATATCATAATGAGATTAAAATTGTTTTCAATGATACGATGAAGAAAATAATCGGAATGGAAAAAAAATATGATTTTGAAACCAATCATATGAATAACAGAACTGCTCAGAAAAAATGGGATCAATTTTTTAAAAATAGAATTGCTGAACTGAAACAATAATTTTTTTAATTTAAAGTTTTTCATGGAATAATGTTTCAGGAGATTCATCAGGGTATAAAAATATAGGTTATACAATTAAAGATTAAAAAATAAATTTAAGGAACAATATCCCTGTTTATGTTCTGGAAAGGATATAAAGTGAATAAAACTAAATTGATATTTGTTTTTATGGGAATCGTTCTTTTTATTATTGCAGGATGTTTCGTATTGATTATCTTTAATGTACCTAAGTCGCCGCCTGTTTTGGAATCAATTGCAGCGCCGTTCAGGACAATTAATTATATTAATTTACCGGCAGTCAGTCTATATACGGCACGTGACGGTTCCAAGCTTGCATATAGATCATATCCTGTGCAAAAGGCAAAACAGAATGTTGTCCTGATACATGGATCATCAGGCTCGAGTATCAGCATGCACGCTCTTGCGGAATTTCTTCAGCTGAAAAACATTAATGTATTCGTGCCGGATATGCGCGGTCATGGAAAGTCAGGGCGCAAGGGAGATATTGACTATATCGGCCAGCTTGAAAATGACCTGGAAGATTTTAGAAACCATGTGTTAAAGAATAAAAAAAATATAACCCTTGCCGGTTTTTCTTCAGGAGGCGGTTTTGTTCTTCGATTTGCCGGCAGTAACCGTCAGCAGATCTTTGACAGCTACCTGTCAATTGCACCGTTTATCCGTTATGATGCTCCTACAGTTAGACCAAATAATGGTGAATGGGCAAATGTCAGTGTTCCGCGTATTATTTGTATAACATTGCTTGGCTTGGCAGGAGAGAAATTTCTTGGTTATTTACCTGTAATTGCTTTTGGTATCGACCTCAGGACAGCTCAATATCAAACTGCAAGCTACTCATACCGTCTGTGGAGTAATTTCGGGCCGCATTTTAATTATGGTGAAGACCTGAAAGCTATCAAACAGCCCTTGAAAATTATAGCTGGAACAGATGATGAATTGTTTTATCCTCATAAATACCTTTCAATATTTACTCTATATCAGATGCATCCGGAAATTAAAATAGTCCCAGGAGTCGGTCATATTACTATAACAACAGAGAAAACAGGTGTATCAGCAATTGCTGAAGCAATACTTACTTTATAACAATTAATTATTGGAGTGTATAAACATGAATAAAAATTTTTATTTCTAATAAAAAGAAATTTGATCAGTTTAAGTTTAGCATTTTTTTTAACTCAATTATAGAATTCATCAAATTAAACAGCTTTCTTTGAATTCAGGAAATAAAAAAACAAAACATTTACAGTAAAATTGAATATTTTTTAATATAGAACTATTTAAATATACATGTTTTTCATATTTTATTAAAAAAAAAGTTGTATTATTGAATAAACTCTGTATAATAAAAAAACTATTCTTTAATTTAATAGGAAACTAATGAAAACATTTTTAAATATTTTTACTGTTAAATTTAAAAATCTTTCTCTTCAGTGGAAAATCAACCTGATTGGCGTTTTTGTAATTTTCCTTTTTACATTAATCGTTTATATTTTAATCCTTCCGAATCTTGAAAAAGAGAAACTTGATGAGAGAAAAGGAAAACTGAAAGCTGTAGTAAATTCAGTTGTTTCACTCATGGATCACTATGAGCGTGACATGCGCCTGAATTTTTATGGACATGATGAAAAGAAAACAAAACCCGCTGAACCCCTTTTTAATGAACCGAAGAACATTGATGAAGCTAAGAATTTAATTATTAAAACTCTTCGGGAGATGCGTTACGACAAGACTGAATATTTTTTTATTCTTGATGGCAACGGCAATATGGTTATGCATCCGCTCAAGCCGGAGCTTGAAGGCAAAAATATGCTGGATGTTATGGACCGTAATGGGGTTCTGCTGTTCAGGGAAATGGTTATCAATTCGCAGAGGGACAGTGAGGCGTTTGTCAGTTACATATGGCAGTCGAAATACAGCCCGGAGATATTTGAGCCTCAGATCACATATGCGAGGTACTATTGGCCATGGGACTGGGTCGTATGTTCCGGGTTGTACACACAGGACATTCTGGATTCAATGAGAGCGCTGTGGATCAGATCAGCTTTGTATGTAGCCGGAACAGCTGTGGTAACTCTAATCTTTCTAATACTAATAGTATATGTAAGTCTTTCCTGGCCACTCAATAGACTTCTACTCGGCATAAAGGAAATACATAACGGCAATCTCGATCATAGAATAAGTGTTTCTTCAGAGGATGAGATCGGATTTCTTTCCAAAGAATTCAATCTGATGGTATCGGACCTGAAATCCAGCAGGGACAGTATAATAAAATCTGAAAAGAATTACAGGGAACTTACAGATATGCTTCCTGATGTCATTTACGAAACGGATATAAATTTTAATATAACATATTTAAATAAGGCCGGATACTTCCAGACAGAGTATAGCGAGTCTGATATAAAAAACGGACTGCCGTTAAGCAGACTGCTTGATAAAGATGATTTTGACAGAATTTACAGTTTTGCAAAGAAAGAAGAAATTAATCTGGAGAGTAAAATTTTTGCCACTCATAAAATAATTAAAATGAACAGCGGGTTTTTTTATGGTGAAAACAGTACAGTTGTAATATTTGATAATTCCGGAAAATTAACCGGTTTGCGCGGAATCATCCGTGACGTCACAGAAAAGCTGAAGCTTGAAGAAAATCTCGCGCAATCGCAGAAAATGGAAACAATAGGAACACTTGCCGGAGGACTTGCGCACGATTTTAACAATATAATGGGCGGGATAACCGGGACTCTTTCTATTTTCAAATATGAAATAAATGTAGAAAAGAAGCTGGATATAGACGAGATAAGGAAATATATTGATACGATGGAAGAATCAAGTCAGCGCGCCACTGACATGGTTCAGCAGCTTCTTACTCTTGCTCATAAGCAGGAAACTGTCAACGCTCCTGTTGATCTTTCTCTTACAGTCAAGCATGTAAAAAAAATATGCAGCAACACGTTTGATAAATCTATAGAAATTGTAACAGATCTGCCGGAAGGCAAAATTATGATTTATTCTGACCCGACACAAATTGAACAGGTTCTTCTGAATCTTTGTATTAATGCCAATCACTCCATGATTTTAATGAGGGAAGAAAATGAGCAGAAAGGCGGTAAACTTACAATAACGATATGTCGAATCAATGCTGATAAGCATTTTCTGGTTTCCCACCCTGAAGCTCAGGAGATCGATTACTGGATGCTCTCAGTGGGAGATTCAGGTGTTGGTATTGAACAGAAAAATATTTCAAAAATATTTGTACCTTTTTTTACAACTAAAGAAAGAGGCAAGGGTACAGGTCTTGGCCTGTCTATGGTATACAATACAATACATCAGAATAACGGTTTTATTGATGTCTATTCTGAACCGGGAATTGGAACAACTGTAAATGTTTTTCTGCCTGTACTTAATAAAGATAATTATGAAACCGGAATTAAAAAGGAATTTGTTCTGCCTAAGGGTGAAGGTCTTGTTCTTATAGTGGACGATGAGGAAATTATGCGTAAAACATCGCGTTCAATTCTTGAGAAATGCGGTTATATGGTAATAGAGGCATCTGATGGAGTTAAAGGAGCTGAACTGTTCAGAGCAAGGCATAAGGAAATCAAAGCTGTGATTATTGATCTGGTTATGCCTAAAATGTCCGGCGAGCAGGCATATCTTGAAATGAAAAAGATTGATCCGAAAGTAAAAAGCCTTCTTGCTTCCGGTTTCAAGCAGGATGAAAGGGTCAATCTCGCTTTAAGCTACGGGATCAACGGTTTCATTCAGAAGCCGTTCACACTGGAGATACTGTCTCAAGCTATGTACAATCTTTTATATGGAATTGATAACAACTGCTGATTTTTTAAATTAATAAGAAAGATTCATAGATTTATTATAAATATACGATTTTTAAATGTGGGTACATTATGAAAAAGAAAAAAATATTACTGTCTCTTTTTCTATTAATTCCGGCAGCATTGATAATTGTTTTTCCTTCCAGTATTACAAAATCCAGTGAAAAACCTGATATTGTGGTAGAGAAATGGGCTGAAATATTCCAGCCCTCTGTTTTATCAAGAGAAGAAAGGATCAGGGAGCTGAAATGGTTCCGCAATGCTGCAAAAGATCTGCAGGGAGAGATTATTCTTGCAGCTGCAGAGGATATTGAAACCCACTACTGGGAGAGCAGGGTTCTTGCTAAAGCATTTAATGAAATTACAGGAATGAAAGTTACCCAGGAAATTATTCCTGAAGGCGTGCTTGTTGACCGCATAAAAGACCAGATAGAAAATAATAATTTTCATTATGATATATATGTCAACGATGCAGATCAGATCGGCTGGCATCTCCGTACAAAAGCTGTTGTAAATTTTACAGAATATATGAAGGGTGATGGAAAAATTTATACAGACCCTTATATGGATTTTGATGATTTTCTTAATATTGAGCAGGGACAGGATTTTGAAGGAAATATTCTGCAGATTCCTGACCAGCAGTTTGCCAATCTGTACTGGTTCAGGTATGACTGGTTTTCCAGAGAGGATATCAAGAAAAAGTTTAAAGAAAAATACGGATACGAACTTGGTGTCCCGGTAAACTGGTCCGCATACGAGGAAATAGCTGAATTTTTTACAAACACTCCAATAGACGGGAAAAAGGTTTACGGCCATCTTGACTACGGCAAGCCGTCGGCTGCTCTTGGCTGGAGGTTTACTGACGCGTGGCTTTCAATGGCAGGTGTTGGAGACAAAGGTTTGCCCAATGGCGTTCCTGTAGACGAATGGGGAATCCGAGTTGAAAATGGGATTCCTGTAGGATCAACAGTAACCAGGGGCGGTGAACTTAATGGTCCTGCTGCAGTATACGGCCTTCAGAAATATCTTGAATGGGTAAAAAAATATGCACCTCCGGAAGCCATGCAGTGGGAGTGGGCTGATTCAGGGCCTGTAAGCTCGCGCGGTGATATTGCACAGCAGATATTCCAGTACATTACATGGCTCTCTGATGCAAGGTATCACACACCCGGAAGCCCGGTTTGCGACAAATACGGTAAGCCGCTCTGGCGCGTTGCTCCGTCCCCTCACGGCGATTACTGGGATGAAGGAATGAAGGTAGGATACCAGGATCCGGGTGCATGGACAATGCCGAAAACAACTGTAGGAAAAAAGAGAGCAGGTGCGTGGCTGTGGGCGCAGTTCTGTTTAAGTAAAACAGTTAACCTTAAAAAATTCATCATAGGCGGAACTCCAATAAGAAAATCCACTGTGTTCTCAGATTATCTGACAGAGCGTCTTGAAGATTACGGCGGGATAATTGATTTTTATCGGTCTTCTGATTTGAAAAAATGGACCGGCAGCGGACGCAATGTTCCATACTATCCCGGCATGGCTCCCCTCTGGTGGAAAAATATAGCCAAGGCAATAACCGGTGAATACTCGCCGCAGCAGGCAATGGATATGCTTGCAAAACAGCAGGATGAAGTTATGGCAGGTTTGAATATGCCTGCGTATTCTCCAAAACTTAATCCTGAACGTCCAAGGGAATACTGGCTCAACAGGCCGGGGAAACTTATATCAGAATCGCCAAAAGCATATCGGCCAAGGCAGAAACCTGTGACTGTTCAATATGAAGTGGTTTTAAAGGAATGGAAAGAAAAAAGATTGAAATGATTTCAGATTAAATTTATTAATCTCTTACAGGTTTAAATTCCCGCCGCCAGGCGGCGGGTTGTTCATAATATGTGTTTTTAAATAGCAGTTATATTTTAAAAATATTGTACTATTCCCGGTTTTTCTTATTCTGCTAATATTTTTTTGCTCAGGAAAAATAAATGAAAGTTATTGTATGCGGCCTTGGAAATATTGCTAAAAGGGTAATTGAGCAGTTTATTGCAGTCAATGAAACTGTGGCAGTTATATCTCTTGGGAATCAGCGGGTATTTGAAAAGTCAGTTCTTGCATCATGCGAAAAAATTTTTGAAGGCGATGCGCGGGACCGTGACATTCTTATTCAGGCAGGGATCAATGATGCGGATGTAATCATGGCGCTAACAGGCGATGATGTCATCAACCTTGAAATTGCAATTATAGCGAGGGAATTAAAGCCCGGGATAAGAATTGTAACCAGGATGTTTGATGAAATTTTTTCAGCGAAAATACAGGCAGGTTTCGGTATTCACAAGGCTTTATCCGCATCGTCACTTTCCGCATCCTCATTCGTGTCAGCCTGCCTGAATAAATCAATGATACATTCCTTCAAATTCGGGGGTTCTGTATATTTTATTGCTGAAGAAAAAGTGACAGGGGATTCGCTGCTTGCGGGCAGAAGCATAGAAGATTTGGAAAAAAAATTCGCCATTAAAATTATAATGAGTTCGGAATATTCCGGGGGAACTCCTGATAAAACATACAAGCCTGCAATTGACGAAAAATTAATTTATCTTACATCAGACAGGGATATAGCTGAGGAATTTAGAGAACACACTCTGACTGATTCAGCTGAAAAAATTATCAAGAAGCAGATTCATACAGGGAAACACTTTATTGAAAAGATGAAGTCTATTCCATCTCATATCCGGGTCACAATTATAGGATATTTAACGCTGCTTGCTGCTGCTGTTCCGGTGTTTCATTTTGGTCTGAATATTTCCGTGCTTGATGCGCTTTATTTTACTATAACAACTACAACAACTGTCGGGTACGGCGACTTCAATCTTCAGAATGCAGCGCCTCTTGTAAAAATTTTCGGCTGCTTTGTCATGTTCGGCGGGGCTGCGCTCATAGCATCTATTTTTTCAATCATTACAGATATGATTATCAGCAGGCGTTTCAGCCAGTTTTTCGGTCTCAGAGTGAAAAAACTTCATGACCACGTTATAGTGACAGGGCTTGGAAATATAGGATACCGTGTTACAAACCTTCTTATTGAAAGCGGTGAAAAAATTGTTGCAATTGAAAAAAATACAGAAAGCGAATTTCTTTCATCTATCAAAGGCAGGATACCGGTTATTTTCGGAAGTGCAACACAGGGCGATATTCTAGCAAAGGCCGGCGCAGCAAATGCACGCGCTATCATGGCACTAACTGATGACGATCTCGTAAACCTTAACATACTTATAGATTCAAAACTTGTCAATCCCGGAATAAGAACTGTTGCAAGAATATTCAACCGCGATATTGGAGAAAAGGCAAAAGAAGCTTTCGCCATTGACAGCGTGCTCAGTACTTCTCAGATATCCGCACCAACCTTTGCAGCGTCTGCAGTACACCCTGATACAGTATTTGCTTTTAACTGGGAAGGGCATTTATTTGTAATGCTCGATCTTTCTACCGGAGACCACACATGGGTACACAAAATGAGTTCACAGCAGGTAAGGGAAGCTCACAATCTCTATCCTCTTCTCACGGAAGAAAACGGAAAGGCTGAATTCATCCATGAGGAAAAGTCTTTCACTGATAAAGAAAGAATATTATGCATTGGTCTTTATGAAGATATCAAGAAAATAGGGGCAGTATAGCCTTGAGATTTCAATCATGATAATATTTTTCTGGTTTGTTGCTTCTTTAATTTCAGCAGTTTCATTTGCTTTTATTGAAGTTCTGATATTGGGTGTTGCAATTAATAATCTGCATTATGCCATATATTTCAGTATTTTCGGCATTACGGGATTTTATTGCAGGCACCGTGCTCTGGGTATGATTAAAAAAAATATTAAGCTGCAGTTTCTGTATAAAACAGGCAGCTATTTTATTTCAGGGATTCTTATCATCGGCTGTATTGCTTTACTTGCCAATGCTGTTACACTCATTATAAAATTTAATTAATATTTTTCAGCCATAATTTAGAAATATGGAATCAATAAACAATACAAGTACAATATGTGCAAGACAGGCATTTTAATATGCTCAACTTACTGATACCGGAATGACTATGTACTGATCATTATCTCAGCCGTTGTTATTATTGTTATTATTGTTGTTATTATTGTTGTTATTATTGTTGTTGCTCGATCTTACGCGTGATTTGTCTTTAACTTTGTCATGATCGGCATCCCCGCGTGCTGATGCTCCAGCTGCAATGAGAGCCGCTGCAGTTACACCTCCGGCTAAATGCACATGGTGGTTCTTCAGAAATGATTCCTTATCCAGCATTGAAATCTTTTTATCGTTACAATGAACCACATTTTCGTACGGTGAAACTGCAGCATTATATTCTTTTATTACTTTATTATTGCTGTATAGAAAAATGCTCTGGTGCGAATAAACCACGAAAGGCTTTTTGCTGTGAAGCTCAATAAGATTATTTACAATATCCTGTTCAATGGACGTCCTGTTTTTGTCGTCGTGAAGACCAAGCAGATCGAGGAACCTCTCTACATTGGCAGCAATTTCTTTTGGATTACCTTTTTCCATGGCAGTTTTTTCCTTTTATTTATTCTCGTCCCAGTAAAATTCAAAATTCTGAAACGGCAGATTCAATGCCTGTATATGATAAAACGCATTTGCTTTATGTTTCTGATAATGATATTCCCTTAAATAATATGTGCTGACAAGCAGATTATTCAGTATGTTTTTTATAAAATCATTTCTATACATTAAAAATAAGCCTGTAATGTCAGCCATTAAAAATTCTTTATCAGGAATATCGGCCGGTTTTAAAAGATTATAATAAATCTGGTGAGTGAGAAGGTGTTCCTGTTTTGTACGCTTTTCATCTCCGTAAACTACAGGAGTATCTCTGAGTATTTGTATATACAGAGTGTTGCGGATAATTTCGTCACAGTTTATTTCAAAAATTGATTTCCTGATATACAGATTTATCATGTCAGCAGGACCTATAGTATAGAAGGAACGCTCTCTTTTTAATATCTGCGATTTCATAGGAATCTGCTCCCCGTTTATTGTAAGGATAAACGCGTTATCGCTGTATAGAGTTTCGAGTACCTTATCTTTGCTGATAATCATTGCAAGAGTATTTTTTTCATCCTGTATCTCAGCAGGAAAAACAGCAATTTTGCTGTCACGTGAAGAATCTTCATCTGAACTTTCATATATTAGACCCGGATGCATATGTGCAATATATTCCCTGAGAGCATAAGCCTGGTCTTCTGAATTGGAAAGAACCGGGTAGCTTCGCGGATTATCCCTGTACATGGCTTTCTGCAAACTGCAGGTGTATGATCTGCTTCTGCTATTTTGTTTTTTTACTATAGGACAGCCTGTTCTGCAGATTCCGATATAGCCGCAATTCCTGCATTCGGGATCAAGTCCCTGCTCCTGGTGAGCCATATTTACTTTGCTTTGTGCTGCATGAAGAATTTCTTCCACAGAATTATTAAAAATGTTCCCGTAAAAAAACTCCGGAAGTCCCTGTCCCCGGACACATGAATATATTGAGCCGTCATTTTGAAGCAGGAAAAATTTTTCTCCGCAGTTTGTTGAGTTGGTGCAGTATTCCGGCTTGAATTCATCAAACCAGTTCCGTTTGAGACCATATTCCAGTTCAGTTCCTGTAAATGCCTCTTTCATCGCATCATAAAACCTCAGCTGCTGATCTTCGTCTGCCTGGTGAACTTTATCAGAAGAGATATCATATTTCTGATTATTTAATGATGATTCAAAACCGAACATGAAATTGAAATTATTCATGTCAAAACCCAGTTCATTATGTATCTTCCATATGTCATCTATAAGTTCAGGGATGTTTTCAAGATGCTCGCGGTACAGGGTTGAAGACATTTTTTTACTATGAGGATATTGTCCAAGCAGGCGGATATTATTTAATGTGCCTTCAATCCACGGATGCCCGCGGCGGTCTGTACGGTATTTCCCGTGAAGCGAAAGAGGTAAATCAACACTCGCGCTGATAGAAACATTATTGCGGTCAAATAATCCGTACAGCTTGTGAAAATTAAAAAGGTTTGTCTTCACATGAGGATCGGATTTTCTGTATCCAAGCGATGTCAGTTCATCGTAATAATAAGTATAATGGCTGCGGATAATATGAAAAAGCGATTCAAGAACCGGTGCCGGCAATGTAGTAACTTCTCCACCATGTAATGATACATTATATGGAAGAATGCCTGCACTTAAAAACGAGTTGAGTGCGTGCTCCAGAGTCGGTATTGCGCGTTTCGAGTCAATCCTCAAAGCAGCAGTGTCAGTCTGATCTCCGAGGTAACAGTATCTGCAGCTGAGGTTGCAGTGCAGTGTCGGAACATAAAGCAGATGAATATGCCCTGTGATAGCAGGCTTGATCTGTAATGTTTCAGCCCGGTTCATATCTTTCCGCATAGAATGTTTGTTTTGGCGTTCATAAGAAATTATTTTTTATTTAATGCTACCCGGTGATATTTCTTTAAGCCGTGCAAGTATTTTATCAACAGCTTTTTCAAATTTGGCAGTTTTATTTTTTTTAATTTTATCAGGCTTCCTTGCATTTGTAGGAAAAGAAGCTGCATTTATCTCATAAGTCTTTCCTTCAATTGCAGTTAATGTGAATTTTTCAATTTTTTTATCGAGCGATGTTTTCTCGATATTTTTATAATAAATAACGTTAGTGCCTATGATCAGGTATCTTTCTCCGATGAAAATTAAATTTGATGAAGGTGTGCGTTTGTTTATAATTACAATAATTATCGGAATGGGAATTAATGCTATAGCTAAAGGATTTATGATTATGGCTGCGATAACTATTCCAATAGCCAGT
Source organism: uncultured Leptospirales bacterium (assembly GCA_964392365.1). Taxonomy (GTDB): domain Bacteria; phylum Spirochaetota; class UBA4802; order UBA4802; family UBA5550; genus CAYMPH01. Next base: position 92,872 of record CAYMPH010000004.1, on the reverse strand, counting down.
ATCCCGGCAGTTAAACTCAGGATTACTTTTGTATTGCCCGTTTCATTGCCGTATTTGTATTCAGCGAATTCTTTTGCAGCCATGGTTTCCTCGCTTTAATTAAATATTTGTATAGATTATTTTTTCGTGTTTTTAAAAAGGTTTTTTTACTATAGCTTTTAACGAAATAAATAACGCTTTGTAAATTCAGTAGAATTTTATACTTTTTTGTCATCCCCGTGAAAACGGGGATCCAGATTACAGAAATGGATTCCCGCCTTCGCGGGAATGACAAGAAATGTTCTAATTTAATCCTTAGCTGCAATAAATCATCCGGAAAACAGTTTGTCAAGTCAGGATTTTAATTATTATATATGACTATTTATTAATAAAACTTGAAATTTCAATCATTATTTCCATACTTAGTTTATAATATCTTGGAATTAAAACAAAAATTAGAGGATATATCATGAAAAAAATAATTCTGCTTTTGATTGTTTTCTCTTCATTTTTATTCGCAGGTTCTAACGATGCAAAATACGATGATTGCGTATCTGACTGCAGATCCGAAATGAGAATATGCAGGGATGGAGGCAATGATCCACGGCAATGTCTTGATAAACGGAATGTGTGCGTAAAAAAATGCCGTGATCTCTACATGGATGGCGAGACTATATTTAAAAAGAAATAATTTACTGATTCTTTCAGTATTTGCTGTATAATCTATTTACCCTGTTTTATTACACTGCTGCATATATCCTTCAATTTTGGTTTGCCCATCCAGGCGGACGGTTTATTATCCTCATATCTGCATAATTTTTTTATAAATTTTTAAATTTGCAGATATTTACATTTGCTGCTGTTTTATACAATTTAAGCGTTAAAAAAGAACAAATAAGGCTTTTTTTAGAATTTTTTTTTTAGAGTTAAAAAAAAGAATAGAAAAATTTAGCTTAGTTTTTGATAAGGTAAAAAAAAATTTACATTGGTAAGGAAAAATTTACCAATAAAAATACAAGCGAGGATCTACCAAAAATGCCAAAAAAGAATGAACCAATAGCCATAATCGGTCTTGGATGTAAAATGCCGGGCAATGCCAATTCCCCAGAAGAATTCTGGGACAAGGTTTTAGCTCCGGGAGTTGATGCAATTACTGAAATTCCTGCTGATAGATGGGATAACGAGAAATATTATCACCCTGATTATAACATGCCTGGAAAAATCAGCGTTAAATGGGGCGGGTTTATTAATGATATAGATAAATTTGACGCTCAGTTTTTCAGCATAGCTCCTAAAGAAGCTATTAGAATGGATCCTCAGCAGAGGCTTGCTCTTGAAGTTAGCTATGAGGCGCTGGAAGATGCAGGACTTGATCTTAATAAAATCAAGGGGAAAAATGTCGGAGTTTTCATGGGAGTTTCAGCTACTGATTACGGCTCCTTGGGCTGGCTTTCTCCTGCAGAGCATGTTACTATAACAGGAAATACTGTAGGCGGAGGTTCAAACTCAATTGTTACAAACAGGATTTCATATGTTTATGATTTCAGGGGACCAAGCTACACTGTTGATACAGCCTGTTCATCTTCATTGATTGCTTTGCACAATGCAACACGCAGCATCTGGAATGACGAATGTGAAATGGCTCTTGCAGGCGGAGTAAATATGATCATCAGGCCTGAAACAGCAATGAGTTTCAGCAAGGGCGGATTTTTATCACCTGACGGAAGATCAAAGGCTTTTGACGAGTCTGCAAACGGTTATATAAGAAGCGAAGGAATCGGAGTTGCTGTTCTTAAGCCTCTATCTGCTGCAGAAAGAGATGGGGATAAAATTTACGGTCTTATAATAAGCAGCGCTACAAATCAGGATGGTGCTTCAGACGGACTTCACATGCCGCGTCAGGAAGCTCAGATTGATGTTATGAATGACGCTTACAAGAGAGCAGGAATTGATCCTTCACTTGTACAGTATATAGAAGCACATGGTACTGGAACTGCTGTTGGAGATCCGATAGAGTGTACTTCCATAGGAGAAGTTATCGGATCCAAAAAGAAGAAAGGCGAAAAAGTTATTGTCGGTACAGTTAAGACAAATGTAGGGCACCTTGAGCCTGCTTCAGGAATGGCAGGCCTTATAAAACTTCTTATGGCAATGAAATACAAAAAAATTCCTAAAAATCTGCATTTTAAAAATCCTAATCCGAAAATAAAATTTAAAGAATACAATATAGAAGTTCCGGTTGATCTGATTGACTGGCCTGCAATAAAAGATAAAAATGATATGTACACAGGTATTAACTCTTTCGGATTCGGCGGAGCTAATGCGCATATCGTTCTTAAAGGCTATGAAAAGAAAGCTGAAAAAGCAGCTAAAAAGGCAGATAAGGGAATGCATCTTCTTGTTCTTTCAGCTAAAAGCGCGCAGTCATTGAAAGATAATGCAAATAAATATATTAAATTTGTTTCAGAAACTAAAGAATCTATACAGGACATCTGCTTTACAGCGCTCACAAGAAGAACACATCATGACCACAGACTTGCTATTGCAGCTTCAAGCAAAGAAGATCTGATTGAAAAGCTTACAGCATTTGTAAATGGCGAGGCAAGACAGGGTTTAGCTTCATCCCGTGTAACCTTCGGACCTGATGCAAAACCTAAACTTGCTTTTGTATATTCAGGACAGGGACCTCAGTGGTGGGGAATGGGCAGAGAGCTTTATGAATCAGAGCCTGTATTTAAAAAAGTTATAGAAGATATTGATGCAATACTGAAAGATTTAGGCTGGCTGAAAAAAGAAAACAGCTCACTTATAAAAGAATTTCTGAAAGATGAAAAAACTTCAAGAGTAAATGAAACTGAAATTGCACAGCCTCTTATCTTTGCAGTTCAGGTTGGTCTTACTGAAATGTGGAAATCCATGGGAGTAAATCCTGATGGAATTGTAGGTCACAGTATTGGTGAAGTTGCAGCAGCTTATGCATCAGGATCAATCGATCTGAGCGAAGCTACAAGACTTATTTACTGGAGAAGCAAGAGCCAGTCTGTTGCTGCAGGAAAAGGCAAAATGCTTGCTGTAGCTTTAAAGCAGGCTGAAGCACAGAAAGTGGTTGAGCCTTATAACGGCCTTGTCTGCGTTGCAGTTATCAACGGGCCGAAAATGCTGACACTCTCAGGCGATACAGAATCACTTGAAAAAATCGCTGCTGATCTTGAGAAAAAAGACATCTTCAACAGATTCCTGAAAGTGGATGTTCCTTTCCACAGCCATTACCTTGATGTGATCAAGGATGAATTCCTGAAATCAGTAGGAAAGGTTAAAACTTCCAAGGAATCAGTTCCTCTATATTCTGCAGTAACAGGAAAGCAGATTGACGGCAAGACTCTTGATGCCGGACTATGGTATAGAAATATCAGGGAAACAGTTCTTTTCTATCATGCAGTTAAGGAAATGATGAGAGACGGTTATTCAATATTCGTTGAAATAGCACCGCATCCGATTCTGTCTGCAAGCATAAGCGATACATTTGAAGAGCTCAGCAAAAAAGGCGCAATAGTTCCTTCTCTCAGAAGAAAAGATAATGAAAAGCTTATGCTTACTTCCGGTATAGGCCAGATCTATACAACAGGTTACGCGCTTGATACAGTGAAGGTTGCAGGAGAAGGAAAATTCATTGATCTTCCATTGTACTCGTTTGCTAAAGAAAGCCTGTGGCTTGAGTCTGTTGAGTCAAAAGAAAACAGATTCGGCAAGAGGATTCATCCGCACGTAAGAATTCACAGAGATAATGCAGTAAACAGCAATGATCACCTGTTTGACATTCAGCTTGATAAAAGATTATATCCATATATTGAAGACCACAAGGTTCAGGGACCGATCATCTTCCCAGGTGCAGGTTCATGCGAGCTAGCTCTGACTTGCGGTATGCAGGCTTTCGGAGATAAGTTCAGGTTTATTGAAGACATTAATTTTAAAAAGGCTGTGTATCTTCCGGACGATGGAAATCCTCCTGAAATACAGTTTAACCTTTCAGCTTCAGACGGCTCCTTCGGAATTTTCAGCAGAAAGAGCGCAAAGGATTCATGGACAAGACACATCTATGGAAAACTTCGCCATCTTGATGAGGAATTTGAACTTGAAAAAGTTTCACTTGATTATATTAAAGCAAGATGCACAGAGCCTGTAGATTTCGAACCTATGTACGATGAACTGTACAAAGACGGACTTCTGCTCGGACCAACATTCAGATCAGTAACAAAATGCTGGAGACACAGCGCTAAAGGCGAGAAATATCTTGGTGAGGCTCTTGGTGAACTTCATGTTCCTGAATCAATTGTTCACGGAATTGAGCAGTTCAATTTTCATCCGGCTATTCTTGATGCGTGCTTCCAGGCACTTTTCGGAAGCGTTCCTGTACCTGAGGGCGAGAAGCTCGGAGTTATGGTTCCGGTTCATATCGACAAAATCAGATTCTATAAGAAGCCTACACTCAAGCTTTATTCATACGGCAGACTTAAAGAAATATCAGGTATGTTTGTTACAGGCGAGCTGAGAATTTATGATGAAAACGGCGAGCTTTGCCTTGATATCGACGGCTTCAGATGCAGATACATCGAGGGAACAAGAGGCGAAGACGATAAAAATATCGACAATCATATTTATGAATATCAGTGGAATGTTGCTGAAAGAGCAGACCAGATCAAGTCAAGAAAGCCGGGTGAGTATATTCCGGAACCTGCATCTGTATCAGGCTTTATAAAAGATTACATCGAATCAAAAAGACTCGGTGCGGAAAAGATTCTATATGATACTGAATTCGAGCCGCAGCTTAATATTCTTACGATCAGATATATTGAGAAATGTTTATATGATCTTGGTTTTAAATTCGAACTCGGGCATGAATTCACAATGGATTCTTTTGTTTCAGAATTCGGAATAATCAAGGGATATATGCCTAAGCTTGTTAAACGTACACTTGATCTTCTTGCTGAATACGGAACATTTGAAAAAACATCTAAAGGCTGGAAGGTGCTTAAAAAACCTGAAGCAATAAGCAGCATCACTTTCTATAATGATCTTTATGCGAAATATCCTGCATTCATTCATGAACTGAATATGCTCGGCAAGTGCGGACCTTTCCTTGCTGATATTTTCACAGGAAAAGTTGACCCGGTTGAGCTTCTATTCCCTGATGAAGAGTGGGAAAATACAGTTAAATTCTACCAGGAAAGCCATTCATTCAAAAAATACAATGAGATGGTAAGGGAAGCTCTTTCTGAACTTCTGAAAAATCTTCCTGCTGATAAAACTTTAAGAATTGCAGAGGTTGGAGCTGGAACAGGATCTATGACAAATGTTGTTCTGCCTATTCTTCCTGCAGACAGAACAAATTATCTCTACACTGACCTTTCTCCGATGTTCATGATGAAAGCAGAAGAGAGATTTGCAGATTATCCTTTTATACAGTATAAAATTCTTGATATAAGCAAGGATCTTGAAGAGCAGGGCGTTGTACCTAATTCATATGACCTTGTAATAGCATCCGATGTTGTTCACGCTACACCGAACATTGCAAGCACTCTAACACACGTTCAGAATCTTCTTGCTCCGAACGGACTTCTTATAATGCTCGAAGTTTCACAGTGCCCATGGTGGGTTGACCTTGTATTCGGTCTAACAGAAGGATGGTGGATGTTTGAGGATTATGATCTCAGACCTGATCATCCTACAATGCCTTTTAATAAATGGGAAAAAATGCTCAAATCCACAGGATATCATTCTGTATACGGCATAACAGATGCAGGTGCAAGTGCTGTATCTGCCCAGACTGTTATTATGGCGAGGAACAGGGACTATGAAATTGTTGAGCAGAAAGCGGAACTTCCTGAATCAGCAAACGGTTCGCATAACTGGCTGGTATTCAATGATAAGAAAGGCGCCGGAGATTATCTGGTTAAAGAGCTTGTTTCCAGAGGGGAGAAGGTAATATCAGTTTTCCCTGGAGAAAGCTTTGCAGATAAGGGCAATGGAGTCTTTACAGCAAGTCCTTACAGTCAGTCAGATATGACTAAAATTTTTGAGAAAATGGAACTTAAAGAAGCCAAAGATCTCAGGGGAATTGTGCATCTTTGGAACCTGAATCATGTTCCTACAGAGCAGATAACCAATGAAAATCTTGAGGAAGCTTATGCGCTAGGATGTTCAAGCGTACTTAATATGCTTCGCGAGCTTTTCAGAAATACAGACGAGAAGGCACCGCACCTGTGGCTTGTAACATCAGGCGCAACCCATATCGGAGATATAAAACATCTTTCACCTTCCCAGGCCGGAGTCTGGGGAATGGCCCGTTCAATGATGCACGAGCACCAGCATCTCGGCGCAACTGTGATTGATATCAGCCATGAAACGCCAGCTGTAGAGCTTGATTCTCTATTCAAGGAAATCTGCGCTGAAGATCAGATGGAGGAAGTTGCTCTTAGAGGGAAGACAAGGTATCTTCATAAATATGTTCACGTAGATCCTAAAGAGGAAGCGAAAAAATCTCTTAAGAAAATTACTGCAGGTGTTACTCCTTTCCATCTGATAATGCACGATCAGGGAATTCTTGATAACCTTAGACTTGAGGAAACATCAAGGAAAGCGCCGGGCAAGGGCGAGATTGAAATTCAGGTATGCGCATCTGCTCTTAACTTCAAGGATGTAATGATTGCAACCGGCATGCTTCATGAAGATGCTCCTAAAGGCGGCTACACAGGAAAGCATTTCGGAATGGAATGTTCCGGTATTGTAACAGCTCTTGGTGAAGGTGTTGATGGATGGAAAATCGGCGATGAGGTAGTTGCAATTGCAGCTGATACATTCGCCTCTTATACTATTACAAAAAGCGGGTATGCATATAAAAAACCTTCAAACATGACTTTTGAAGAAGCTGCAACACTTCCATTTGCGTATATAACAGCTTATTACTCTCTGATATATCCCGGAAGAATGGAAGAGGGCGAAAAAGTTTTAATCCATGCAGGCAGCGGCGGTGTTGGTCTTGCAGGAGTCCGTCTTGCTCAGCAGATCGGAGCTGATGTTTATGCAACAGCAGGAAGCGAAGAGAAGCGTGCGTTTCTTAAATCTATCGGCGTAAAACATGTTTATGATTCAAGAAGCCTCAAATTTGCAGAAGAGATTATGCGCGATACAAACGGCGAAGGAGTTGATCTTATTCTCAACTCTCTTTCCGGCGATGCAATTTATAAAAGCATGAGTATTCTGAGCAAATACGGAAGGTTTATTGAAATAGGCAAAACTGATATTTATGATAACAGCAGACTAAGCCTGCGTCCTTTCTGGAACAACCTGACATATTCCGCAGTGGATATAGACAAGCTTCTGAATGAAAGACAGGCCATTTGTGAAAGAGTAATTACTGAGATGATGACTTTCTTCGGAGGGGAATCTCCTGTGGCTCATCCATTTTCTGTTTATAAAATAGCTGATATTGTGGATGCATTCAGAGAGATGGCAGGCGCGAAACACACAGGAAAAGTTGTCATTAAGATAAAAGGCGAAGAGCTCTATGTAAATCCTTCTCCGGATATTTCTGATATAATCAGAGAAGACGGCACCTATGTTGTTGTGGGAGGTCTTTCAGGTCTCGGAATGACTGTAGCAGGATGGCTTGCTGATAAGGGCGCCAAAAATCTTGTTCTCATCGGACGAAGCGGTGCTAAAACTGATGAGGCGAAGGCTTTCCTTCAGTCTTTAAAAACACGCGGAGTTCACGCGATGGAAGCCAAAGTCGATGCAGCTGATAAAACAGCTATGTTTGATCTTTTCCAGAAAATTAAAAAAGAGATGCCTCCTGTTCGCGGAGTTGTGAACAGCGCACTTGTTCTTGAAGATGCTATTTTACCTGACATGACACATGAGAAATTCATGGTGGCTATCAGACCGAAAGTTATGGGAGCATGGAATCTGCATAACAATATAGTAAATGAGCTTGTTGATTTCTTCGTATCCTTCTCGTCAATTGCTGCAGAGTATGGAACACCTGCACAGAGCAACTACGCAGCAGCGAATCTTTTCCTTGATATGTTCTCATATTACAGGCAGGCAAACGGTTTCAAGGCTACAACAATAAGCTGGGGAGCTATTTCCAATGTAGGATTCGTATCAAGAAGCGAAAAAGTCGGAACAATACTTTCCAGCCAGGGATGGAGAACATTTACTCCTGAGCAGTGCTTAGACGCAATTAACAGAATTGTAATGCAGGGACATCCTCACAAGTCCGCGTTTGCTGTTGACTGGCAGGAACTTGGTAAATACTATGTTAAGGACAAGAGCTCTCATAGATTCGCACACCTTTTTGTTTCATCTGATGACAAGAAAAAAGGCGGCGGGGACAGTTTAAGAAAAGCTATTGCCGAAGCTGAAGCATCCAAGAAAATTGAGATACTTAAGAAGCATGTTACGGAAACTATAGCAAGGATTCTCGGAGCGTCTGCAGCCAAGATTGACCCTGAAACACCGATCAACAACATGGGACTTGATTCTCTTATGGCAAATCAGCTGAGAAACTGGATTCACGTGCATCTTGATGTGGAATTCTCAATGATGAAAATCATGAGAGGACCGAGCATAAATGAGCTTTCAAATTTATTATTAAATGAGATGGGCGATTTATCAGCTGAAGCAGGAAGCGGTTCCGATGACGCACACCATTCAAAATCAGATGTTGATAAATGGTTTGTCAGAAGGGGAGTTAACCCTAAAGCCAAACACAGATTGTTCTGCTTCCCGTACATGGCTGGCGGTGCATCAACTTTCTCTACATGGGCAGATACACTTCCTGCAGAGGTTGAAGTTTGCGCAGTTCAGTATCCGGGCAGAGAGGAAAGAAGCGATGAGAATCCGATTGATGATGTTGAGGATCTGATCAGAATCATGGGCGAGACTATTGAGCCTTTACTTGACCTTCCATTTTCATTTTATGGCCACAGTATTGGAGCCGGTATTGCATTTAAATTTGCAAACCATATCAAGAATAAATACAACAAGCTTCCATCGGTATTTTTTGCCGGCGGCTGGATTGCTCCTCATTTGAAGAGTCCGTTTAAGATAATAGAGAATCTCAAGGAAGAGGATATCAGAAGCGATGATGCTGATACTACTAAAGGAATTTATCAGCATATGAGAAATCTTGAAATTCCTGAGGAAGTTCTTTCAAATAAAAATCTCATGAAAGAAATGCTGCCATCTATAAAAGCAGATATTATCATGGGTAAAAGATACAGATACGATGCCAAGGCTGACAAGCCTCTTGACTGCCCGCTTATTGCTTTTGCAGGGGACAAGGATACAGTATTTACTGTTGATCAGGTCAATGCATGGGACAAACATTCAACAAAAGAATTCAAAATGAATGTTATGAAAGGCGGACATATATTCCTGAGAGATGACAGGGAAGGTCTTCTTGTTCTTCTAATGTCAACTTTGCAGAAGTTTTTTTAGAGTAGACTGGAAACTTATAATTTAAGGAATTCCTTGTTTTGTAATTAAGCCCCCCAACCCCCCGGAGGGGGGCTTAATAAAAGAAAAACAATGAATTTTATTTCTTAAAAAAAGTCCCCCTCCGGGGGATTTAGGGGGCTTTTTTTTTATGATATTGAAAGATACGCCGAATTTATCATCCGATATTATTAATGTCTGGATTGCTGATCTGAAGAAGGCTATGACTCATTCTGAATATTTTTTATCAGTTTTATCAGACGATGAGAAAAAAAAAGCAGCAGATTATAAATTTGAAAAAGATAAAAACCGGTATAAAAATTCAAGGGGTATATTGAGAGAACTTGTTTCTGTTTATACAGGTGAACAACCAGGTAATATCAAATTTTATTATAACAATACCGGTAAGCCGTTTTATTCAGGAAATGCAGATTGCACTTTGAAATTTAATCTGTCTCATTCCGGAAACCTTGCCATATATGCGTTTGTGTCTGGTAAAGAAATCGGAATTGATATTGAATACATCCGTAATCTTGAAAATCTTAATTACCTCGCAAAAACAACGCTATCGGATTTAGAATTTAAAGATTTTACCGAATCGCCAGAGGAAAAGATGCTTGATGTTTTTTTCAGATACTGGACTCATAAAGAAGCATTTTTAAAAGCAGCAGGAACAGGCATAACTGATTCGATTAAAAGCATTGAGTTTTTTAATGATAACAGCGGAAAATTAAATCTTGCAGAAAAAGAATACAGTGATTTAAACTTGAACTGGAATTTTCATGAAATAATTCCGGAAAAAAATTATAAGGCAGTAGTTGCAGTTCCGGATAATAACTGCAGAATTATTATCAACCGCCTGGAAGATTATTATATATGAATCACATGAGTATCAAAGAAAAGATAGATGAATCATTTGAAATTCTGACCAGGCTTAATCCGAACAGCTCTGTTTACAGCGGTGCAGACAGAAAAGATTACAAACTTAAAAAAGTTCTTGTTGCAAACAGAGGGGAAATCGCAAAAAGATTTTTCCTTGCTCTTCATGAAGAGGGTATCCCGTCAGTTGCAGTGGTAACAGATCCTGATCGAGGTCAGTCCTGGTATGAATTTGCTGATGAAGTTGTTTTTATCGGTGAATCATCAAATTATTCCAACATGTATATAGTTATAGCAGCAGTATTATTTTCCAGCGCGAATGCAATTTATTCCGGTTACGGTTTCCTTTCTGAAAACTCGCATTTTGTAGAAGCAATTGATTCTGTTTCAGAAATAATAAAGCGCAAAATTATTTTTATGGGACCGAGCCACAGTTCAATGAAAATGATGGGCAATAAGATCAGCGGCAGGGCATTGGCTGAGGAAAATTCAATTCCTCTATTTAAAAGTTCTGAACAGTTCTCTCCTGATGAAAAAGAAAAGGCAAAAAAAGCTGCGCTTCAGATCGGGTACCCGGTTTTGATAAAACTCAGTTCAGGCGGCGGCGGAAAAGGGATGTATCCTGTTTTTTCTGAAAAGGAGATGGACAGCGCGATCGATTCAAGCGCACGAATCGGCATGGATCTGTATCGCGATGCGTCATTTTATCTTGAGAAATTTATTGAAAGGCCAGTTCATATTGAAGTTCAGATATTTAACGGAAGCGCCATTGGTATCAGAAAATGCGCTGTGCAGAGAAGAAATCAGAAAATAATAGAAGAAAGCGGCCTTTCTTTTTTAAGCAATGAACATGCAATTGAGATGCTTGCTGCTGCAGAAAAAGTTGCTCTTGCATCCGGATACGACGGCGGCGGCGCCGGTACAGTTGAGTTTCTCATAGACAGCAAAACAGGAAAATTCGGATTCATGGAAATGAATACGCGTCTTCAGGTTGAGTACGCTGTTACGGATCAGGCGCTTGATATTGACATAGCCAAATGGCAGATTCTTTATTATGACGGCCGCGCTGATGAAATGAGAGGACTTATCCCGCTGAAAGACAGAATGAGCGAGAAAAATCATTCAATCGAATGCCGGATATATGCTGAAGATCCTGAAAATGACTACATGCCTTCTCCGGGCATTATAAATGAAATGGATCTGCCTACGTTCAACGGTATAAGGTGCGACTTCGGATTCGGTGACGGCGATCATGTACTGCCAATGTATGACCCTATGATTGGAAAATTAATATCATATGGTTCAACCAGGGCTGAAGCGATTATCCGGCTTGAGAGAGCTCTTCAGGAGCTTTATATCAATGGAGTTAAAACAAATGTCAAACAGCTGCTGAGAATTGTAAGGCACCCTGAATTTATTAATGGGGATTACACCAATAATATTCTTGATGATCATTCATGGCTGTCGCTTCGTGAAGGCTCTCAGGCAGAAATTACTGAAGAGGAAAGAATTCTTCCTCAGCTATTCGGTGCTTTTTCAGAATATATAAGATATATGCAGATTACTATTCGCGAATATTTAGCTGTGCTTAATCTAGAATCTGTTGTTGATACTGCTGATATCAGAAAACCTGCATCTACCTATATAGTTGACTTCAGAGGCGTAAAAAATCTTGTTGATTTTGTACAGTATTCAGTTGACTCATTTTACTGCTATCTTGACGGGGAATATGCGGGCGGCATTGAAGTCATATCAATGAATGACAGGAGCGATGATATACTCCTTCTTTTCGGAAGCAGCGTATACAGAATCAGGGTAAACAGATTCTCCGGCCAGCTTGAAGTGCGGATGAAGGCAGCGCTTAATAAGATAGATTATTTCAGAATGATTATTTATCCGGAAGGAAAGGATCTTTCCGATTTCAAGAGGGATCTTCTTTCTCCATTTCAGGGAACCTTCGTTGCTTTCAGCAGTAATTTGAAAACAGGTGATTCTATTAAACAGGGAGATCCGATTCTTATTCTTTCTTCAATGAAAATGGAAACTGTAATTCAATCCCCTGTGTCGGGAAAAATTTCATATATAATTGAAGATGGCGATATATCCAGACTTCAGATCGGTAAAACCGCAGATGGAAGAATTATCGGAAAATCTATACAGGCAGGCGAACTTCTTGCTGTAATAGTTCCTGAAGGCGGGAAAATTGAGAAAACTGAAAATCCGCAGATCAGATTAAAAGCGCAGGCTTCACAAACTCAGGCAGATGATATAAAATCTGTTCTATTGAAAAATAATAGTGATTATCCGTTTTTTTACAGCATAGAAAATTCAACGGAAGTGATACGCCTGCTACTTGCATCATTGAAAGGTTTTATGGTTAAACCTGTTGTATTTGAAAACCTGTTAAAATATATGGATGGCATTAATGCTGCAAGCTTCAATCAGATTCCGGATTCAATTTTCAATCTCATTGAGCAATATATAAAGCACTATGCAAATATAAAAAAAATGTTTTCAGCAAGCGCAGGAAGAAGAGGGCTTTCGTTTCAGGAAGAGCTTTATCTCTATATTTCCAACAGGGGAAAACACGGAATAGGCGTAACTGCCGATTTTGATATGCTGGTAACTGAAATTCTGAATTCATACAATCTATCAAGACCGGATCCCCGCCCTGATTTTAAAGGCATGATCCAGCGCTATGTTTACCTGCTTTTTAAATGGTCTCATAATTTTTCGATGCGGAACAGTGCGCTTCTCCTTAAATTTCTAGAACTGTTTTTTTCACAGAATGTAGAATATCTATCAAAGAGAAAAGAGCTGATTCCTATATTAAAAAATCTTTATGAAGCTGAGCAGGGAGAAATTGATGATACGCTTATAAAATATCTGAAAGAAAAAATTTCTATTTTCTTTGTATCGGATGCTCACGATATTTTTTATTCAATAGAACATCCGGAGTCTTTTTCTATAAGGAAAAGATTCCCGGATCATGTTGCTTCAGTTGAATCCCGTATAAATGAACTCTGCCTTGAATCTGCAGATAGAACGAGCGCAGATCTTTTCCCGATTGAAATGTCTGACCAGGTTAAAAAACATATAATTCCAAGAGTAGAATTTTTAAAGTCAAATTATATCATTGAAAGAATTCAGCTGTTTATTGATAATATATTTGTTTATAAGCTGATTAACGATGCGGATAATTCCTCCGGTCTTTACGTAATATCATTCGTAGATTGCGCAAAAGTTCCGGATAAGAAAATTGAGCGTGCGATTGCGGAAACAGCTTCAATTATCAAAGGTTTTTCCGGAATAAGCTGTTATAAAAATAATTTTGCTGAATTTATTCTAACCGGGGCCGAAATTTCATGGCCGTGTAACGATTTAAATGCCGCTTATATTGATTACAGCCTGCTTAAAACCATATGCATATCATCTGCGCAGTTTTTTAATGAAAATATTTTTTCAAAAGCAGTAGTAACAGGAAACTTTAAATACCCGTATTATTCCATACCAGTTGAAAAAAGTATAATTTTTTTCCCGAAAGATGATTCATTTATTTTTGAGATATTAACTGATTCTGATCCATGGAATCCTTTTTATAAAAATGAAAAAATTATTAATGCGGACAGAAAACTTTTTGATAAAGGGAAGAGATCTGTAGATTTCTGGATATCAGAATGCTTAAGCATGGATACTGTCACAGAGATTAAAATAGATAATATTGATACAGATGAAAATCCTGCAGGCTCAAAGATTTATATAGGCAGCCTGAATGGAACTGATGCCTGCTTTTATATGAAGGATTCGAGAATCAACGGTGGATCTACCGGAAGCAGGGAAGGATTGAAATACTGTGCTGCATGTTATTATGCATATTTAAAAGATATCCCTTTGTATGTATGGAATGACAGCGCTGGAGCGAATATAAATGAAGGCGTTGTCTCGCTGAACAGGGGCGGGCAGGGATTTATGATGAATACTCTGTCTGCTGAGCGCGTGAGTTATAATAAATTTATTTCATATACGCACAATTGCGGCGATCCGGCTCTTGTGAGAATATTCGCTGATCTTGATGATAAATTCAGTTTAAGAAATTTTAAATTCCATAAGCCGCAAAAATTTATTCTTGTTGCTATAGGAATCGGTTCATCAGCAGGGCTTGACGTTTATGGTTCTAGCCAGGCTGTGATACAGATTCTTTTAGATTCAGAAGAGTCGTACAGGGTGCTCACCGGCTCCGGTATAATAAAATCAGTTATCGGCGAAAATATCAGCAATTATGATATTGGCGGGGCTAAGGTTCTCGGAAAATGGGCAGGAGTAGTGGACCTCATTGCGTCTGATAAGCTTCATCTGATAAGGATGATATATCTTCTTCACGGATTTTTTTCAGGAGATAAAAATTTTAATTCTATCAGAAGAGTCAGTGTTGATAATAATATAAAAAAAGAAATTGCTGTATTTAATGAAAATATAATTAAAAGAAATGTTGATGGAGGCTTTTTCCAGCCATTTAAGGAAGATTATTACGGAGCTGAATCACTGCTTGCAGGTTTTTCAAAGATCGGAGGCAGGAGGGTTATGATTATAGGGCCTGCAACAGAATCCGGTTTATGGTCAGGCCAGGCATTTATAAAGGAAAAGGAAATATTTAAAATTGCATTAAGAACATCAACGCCGCAGATTTTTATTTTCGGACGGAAGTGGCATTCCCAGCACGATCAGGGCGAAATAGCGCTTCAGGCCAGACGCGATTTTCTTTCTATGATAAACAGAAGAAGCAGCCTCAGATTCAATATTGTAACTCATCCGGAAGGTCTGAAGGCCTGCGAAATCAATAGCGGTGCTGATGCTGTTATTTTTATTGATGGTGAATTTCATAATAGAAAAGATATAATTAAAAACAGCACATTTGTTGTGAAAAATTTTGAAGAGGCATTCAATCTGATTCACAGGCTTTTAAACGTGATATCTCCGGTCAGTCTTGAAAATACTTCATACAAAATACCTTCTCCTGCGCCTGAGATTCCACAGGACAGCACAGTTCCGTTTGATATGATTGAAATGGTAATTAAAAGAACTTTTGATTCAGAAAGTTTTATTGAATTTTATTCTGAAATGAATGACACTGCATCAGGATCGAATCTGATTACAGGACTTGCTGCATTGAACGGTAAAAGCGTTGGAATAATTGCTGATCAGCCTCTTGTTAAGGGAGGAGCAGCGGACGCATACAGCACTGAGAAGTTCAGAATTTTTACGCAATTTTTAAACAGGCATAATATACCGCTTGTTATGCTTTCAAATTCTTCAGGATTTATGCCTGGTTCAAAGCAGGAGAGATTCAGAATCCAGTCAATAGGCGCTGAGTCGCTTGATGAAAACATTCTCGGATCAATTCCTGTTGTTTCAGTTACTTTGAAGCAGAATTACGGCGGAAGGCTCATACATGCTTTCAATAAATTTTTAAGGCCTGGAATAGTTTATCTTGCTCTTAAAGACGCACAGATGGCTGTAATAGGACCGAATGTTGCTTTTGATCTTTTACACGGCCGTAAATACGGGAAAATGCTTTCTGATGGAAAAATTTCCGAGGCAAACGAATACAGGGAAAATTTTCTGAAAAAATATATAGAAAAATCCAATTCCCAGAATGATGCCAGAAGCACTGGTCTTGTTGACTGGATAATAGATGATATATCTTTGCTCAGGGAAAATCTTGTTAAAGGTTTTACTATAGCAATTGATAAAGCTGCAGTTCTAAAAGACTGCTGATGTTTTTTTAAATATTTCAGATTAATTGTATATGTTTTTAAAAGAGTAGATTTAAAAAGAAAGTTGATATTTTAATATAATTATCCTTGCTTTAATCCTATCTGTTCCTATAGTTTTCAAAATAAGTTAGAATTATCCTCTCTCCTTTAAAATATGGAGTTTCGGTATTTTTTTTTAACTTTTTATCTGAAATTCCTGAGAAGATAAAAAACTTGAACATTTTTTTATCTTTAAAAAAAGACATATTTTTAAAAGGAGAATCTTAATGAAATCAATTATGAATTTCTTATTCGTTTGTTTCATCTTTTTTTTATCAGCAGCATCAATTAATGCAGCTTCAGTATTTATTACAGATGGATCTATTATTGAAGGACAGATCATTAAAGATACAGATGCATCAATGTCCGTTAAAATGAGCAACAATATTGAAACTGTTATACCGCGTAATAAAATTCTCCGCATTTTATATGATAACCAGTATAAAAATTCCGTAAATCTCTATAAAGCAGACGGTACAGTAATTAAGGGATTTATTATTGATGAACAAAATCTTGTTTACATTGTCCGCAAAGAATTAAATTCTCCGATTGAAATTGAAGTGAAAAAAAGTGATGTTGATGCCATCGTAAAAGAAGGTAAAGAAAGAAAACTGGGAGAGAGTGAAATTGCCAGGCAAAAAACAGAAAAATTAAAAAATTTTTCTACAGTTTATTTTGATATAGCTCTTATCTTCACTTCACCTATGATTATACCAAATAACCAGGAATCTACTGCTCAAATATCCGGAGCAACATATACTTTGCCATATAGAAGAGACAGCCTGTTCGGAATTGGCGGAGGTATGAAAATTACACTAACAAATTCTTATTCTTCTTTTGTTTTATTCGGAGGTTCTATTGAGTTTGCTTATCTATATTCCGGTTACACACAATTTAGTAATTCTTTTGATTTTACCAGCAACATTCAGGCTCTGCTTGGTTTGAATTGGAATATTAATAATAAATTTTTTATTCAGCCGTATATTCAGGTTGGTCCTGTATTCGAATACGCTTTAATGCTTCCCGGTGATCATACAAGCGAGCGACCCAACTATACTCTTAGTTCATTAACTACACCGCCTTCGAAAACTTTATATATTGGAGTAATTATCAGTTTGGGAATAAAGTTTCCAATTAGAGTTGGCAAAGATTTATTTTTAACTCCTTTTGTTGAAATAATGGCAATTCCGGATAATAGAATTACAGCTATTGCTGGTATAGGATTGAGTTTCTGAAATAAATATTTTAGCGGATTATAAATTATTTATGAGCAAGTAAAAGATCTGATTTAATTTTATTTCAAATAGTAATTATGAATTCAGTCCCCGTACCATCGGAAAGAGCTTCAATGTCCCATTTGAGAATATCACAGGCATGCTTGACAATTGAAAGTCCGAGTCCAGTACCGCCTGTTTCACGTGATCTGCTTTTATCTACACGATAAAATCTCTCAAAAATTCTATCAATAGAATCAGCTGGAATGCCGATGCCTGTATCCTTGACAGACACAACAGTCCTATCTTTATCAATAAATGCTTTGATTGAAATTTCTCCTGCTTCATTATTATAATTAATGCCGTTATCAATAATATTAAAAAAAATTTCTTCTGCCAGAAATCTGTTTACTATTACCGGATCTGTTAAAGCTATATCTGTATTGATTATTATTTTTTTTGCAGTAGATTTCGGAGATAAAATATTAAGGCAGTTAACTATTATCTGCTTCAATTCAATTTTTTCATAATCAAATTCAGTTGAACTTTCAATCATATGCAGCTTTAGTATGTCATTTATAATTGCATTCTGTCTGTCTGCATTTTCTATTGCCCGGGTGATGAGATCTTCGGACAGTTTTGTGTTATGTAGATTTTCACCAATGGTTTCAAGGTATCCTTTCAAAATAGCTATTGGAGTTTTCAGCTCGTGAGACATATTGCCTATAAGATCTGCTTTTATCTGTTCAATTTTTTTCTTTTCAGTAATATCATGAAGAACAACCAGCACGCCGTGAAGACTATCACCTTCATCAACCGGGCTTATGTAGATGTCGTAGAATTTTCCGTTGAAGAGCTTTTCATCGAATTTTATTTCTGATTCACTGGTTAATGCTGTTTCAATTAAAGAATTTATTTTAACATTTCTTATTATTTCAAAATAGATTTTACCAAGCGGGTCTGAGCGGTAATCAAAAACTTTAATAAAGGCGCTATTGGTGATAACAATCCTTTTATCCCTGCCTATGACTGCAATACCGTCGCTTATATTTTCAAGTGTGATTTTAAGCCTGCTTTGTCTGAGTTCAGACTCCTGAAGTCTGATTTTCATTGAATCGGTTATTTTATTTATAGAACGGTAAAGACTGTCAATTTCATCATCTCTGTAATTAATAAGTCTTCTTTCAATGCCTCCTGAGGTGAAATCATCAGCAAATTCCGCAACATGCTTAATTTTTTCTGTAAGATTCTTTTTTAAATAAAAGATTAAAGCAATGAGTGTAATTGCAGATATTATTATAAATACAGCAATGAATTTGTAATAGATACTATTATCAATAAGATTGCTTACAGGTTTTGAAATTCTAATTACAATGCTTCCGCTTTTTTTTGCATAATGAAAAAGCTTTGAGCCTGCAATTCCATCGTTTCTTATATCTTCTCCATATCCGTTTTCAATTGCTCCGTCAATTTCAGGAAGATATCTGTAAACTTCTGTATCTTTTGTAGTACCGTCAGAACCTGAGAAGAAGCCTCCATCAAGATCAGTTATATCAATTTTATCTTTATAAAAAGCGGAAATTTTTATCAGATAAGCAGTCAGCTCAGGTTTATTGAAACGTATATCTTTATCTTTTAAAAAATCTTCAATTAGTTTTAATTCCTGCGAAGTGCTGTTCCTTGTATTGTTTATATTAATAGAATAAACAATTCTGGAAAAATTTATATATCCGTAAATTGATATAAAAAGAAAAAACAATACGAATATAGAAATTATTATAAAGGGAATTCTGTTTTTAACTGCTGCCATGTTATTATTCTTTGAAACCGTATCCGACACCGGAAAAAGTTTTAATAGTATCCTTGTATGGTCCGAGTTTTTTTCTTAAATTCATTATATGTACATCTATTGTTCTGTCTATGACATAAACATCATGGCCTCTTATGCTGTCTATGATGTTGTCGCGTGTAAAAATCTTTCCAGGATTTTTACAGAAAATATAAAGTATTCCGAATTCAGTTTTTGTAAGGGCAATATCCTGCCCGTCAACTGACAATGAATAGTTGGTAGGATTCAGTTCAATGCCTTTATATCTGAAAATTTTTTCATCATCATCATCATCATCATCAGTGGTATGCTTCTTATTACTTCTTCTTATAACTGCCTTTACTCTGGATTTAACTTCCTTAATGCTGAAAGGTTTTGTGATATAATCATCTCCGCCCAATTCAAGCCCGAGAATCTTGTCGAATTCCTCGGATTTGGCGCTAAGGAAAATAACCGGAATTTCAGAATAATTTTCTGTTGATCTTATCTTTCTGCACAGATCGTAACCGTTCAGGCCGTCCATCATTACATCCAGGATCATCAGATCAGGGATAGTGCTTGATAAAGCTCTGAGGGCTTCATTCCCTGACGCAAATTCCCGCACATCATATCCTTCCTTATCAAGATTAATTTTCAGTATATTCCTGATATCATTCTCATCATCAACTACGAAAATAATTTTTTTACTGAATAAGGAAATAGTCATTCTTCAGCATCCATGTGTCTGATATCAATTCCTTCAATGTAAAATACAGCCCTTTCAGCTATGTTTGAAGCATGGTCTCCAATACGCTCAAGAGCTTTTGCCGCCCAGAGCAGGCTCAGCGCTTCAGATATTGATTGCGGATTCTCAGCCATATAAGAAAACAGTTCCCTGTGTATCTGCCTGTTCAGATCATCAATGCTGTTGTCCATTCTTATTATTTCATTGGCAAGTACGCTATCCATATCAGATATTGCCTGAAGGCTTTTTTTTATCATATCAATTCCGATTTCAGCCATGCGCGGAATATCCACCATTGGTTTTATCAGATGTTTGCCGTGGAGTCTGATGGTTTCCTGAGCAATATTCGAGGCGAGATCGCCTATTCTTTCAAGGTCAGTGTTAATTTTCATAAGCGATAATACCAGTCTCAGATCTATTGCAGCAGGCTGTCTGGTAACGAGTATTTTTACAATATCCTCGTCAATTTCCTTTTCAAGTAAATCAATTACGGAATCATTGCGCATGATTTTTTCAGCTGCCTTCAGATCAAGATTTTTCAATGACTCGACAGCTTTGCTTATGGCTTCAATGTCATAATCAGCCATTTTATATATTTTTGCCTTTACGCTTTCAATTTCAAGTTCAAGATGTGTAGACATTTTTCCTCCGTTAAATTTTTAATTATAGCAGTTAACGATTATTTTAGACAATTTCTGTCATTCCTGCGAATGCAGGAATCTCATAGCATATATTTTCTATGAGATTCCGGTATTTGTTATCACAAAACCGGAATGACAGTGTACTTTTAATTTTGTGAATTGCTATAAATCATCCGAATTTTCCTGTAATATAATTTTCAGTCATTTCAATATCAGGTTTTGTAAATATTTTCTCTGTTTTATTTATCTCAATCAGATCGCCCATGTAAAAAAATGCTGTGTTGTCGCTTACTCGTGCTGCCTGCTGCATGTTGTGGGTAACTATGACTATTGTGTACTTCACCTTTAAATCCTGTATCAGCTCTTCAATCTTCTGAGTTGATATCGGATCAAGTGCAGAAGCAGGTTCATCCATCAGAATAATTTCAGGCTGAACTGCAATTGTTCTTGCAATGCACAGTCTCTGCTGCTGGCCTCCGGAAAGGCTGAGAGCAGATTCGTGAAGCCTGTCTTTTACCTCTTCCCATAGTCCTGTTGACTTGAGTGAATTTTCAACAATAGATTCAATCTGATGCCTGTCTCTCATGCCTCCTATCCTCAACCCGTATGCAACATTTTCAAATATAGATTTCGGAAATGGATTCGATTTCTGAAATACCATTCCAACGTTTCTTCTAAGTTCAGTAACATCATATTTTTTATGATATATGGATTCATTGTCAATCAGCAAATCGCCTTCAACTCTTGTGTTCGGTATAATATCATTCATCCTGTTTATGCATCTTAAAAAAGTCGACTTCCCGCAGCCTGACGGGCCGATTAAAGCAAGCACTGTATTTTTTTCAACATTCAGTGAAATATTTTTAATTGCAGGTTTTGTCAGCCCGTAATAGAATGTTAAATTATTAACTTCAATTTTATTATTCATATTCAAATTTCCTGTTATAAACCTTTTATTCTTTTTCTGAATCTGTATCTCATTATCAATCCGCCTAAATTTAAAATCAGAACCAGAGTAATAAGAACAATTGCTGTTCCGTACTGTATCGGCCGTGTCTGAAGTATATGCGTCCCGGCCGTTGCAAGAACAAATATATGATATGGAAGAGCCATTACCTCACTGAAAACCGAATCAGGCAAATGAGGAGTATAAAATGCAGCTGCAGTAAACATGATCGGTGCAGTTTCTCCAGCAGCTCTTCCCAGCGAAAGCATTGCGCCTGTTAAAATTCCAGGAATAGCATTCGGTACAACAATATTGATTATAGTTTGAAGCTTTGTTGCTCCGAGTGATAAAGAGGCCTCCCTGTAGCTTGAAGGAACTGTGAGAAGAGCCTCTTCGGTTGATCTGATTATAACAGGAAGATTAAGTATTCCAAGCGTAAGGGAACCTGCCAGAATAGATGTACCAAAATCAAGAAGATAAACAAACAGGCTTAGTCCGAACAGTCCAAAAACTACTGATGGAACGCCTGCAAGATTATTTATAGCCATACGGATTATAGCTTTGATTTTTATATTTCCGGCATATTCATTAAGGTATATTGCTGTAGTAACTCCAATCGGCACAGAGATAAGAGTTGATCCAAGCATAAGATATAATGTTCCGAGAATTGCAGGAAATATTCCGCCCTTTGTCATCTCATCTTTCGGCATCTGTGTAATAAAATCCAGGGAGAGTGCACTGTATCCTTTGCTGAAAATATAGGATAATATTATTACAAGAAAAATTATGCTCATATATGACATGGTGCGGATTACAATGAACATTACTTTTTCAATTATATCGTTATATTTTTTCATATATCAGCCTTTAAATTTATACCTGTTTGAAAGATAATCTGCAAGCATGTTAAAAACAAATGTTATAATAAACAAAACCAGGCCTATGGCAAATAAAGCATGGTAATGATTGCTTGCATGAGGTGTTTCGGCCATTTCAGCTGCAATTGTTGAAGTTAGCGGGCGCACTGAATCAAAAATTGATCCCGGGTTTCCCGCAGATCCTCCTGCAACCATAAGAACAACCATTGTCTCTCCTATAACGCGTGATATGCCGAGAATGATTGCAGTCCATATACCTGAAAGTGCTGCCGGTATTGTAATGTGAAAAATGGTCTGCCATTTATTTGCTCCGAGTGCATAAGATGCTTCTTTAAGAGACATAGGAACAGATGAGAGTGCGTCTTCAGAGATGCTTGCAATTGTGGGAATTGCCATGAAGGCAAGCATTAGCGAAGCATTAAACAGATTCATGCCGGTATCGAGATTAAACTTTTCCTGTAAAAAAGGAGCTATAACAACCATACCGAAAAATCCTATAATTACTGAAGGAATGGATGCTATTATTTCTATTACAGGCTTGATTATTTCCCTTGCGCTTGAACTTGCTATTTCAGAAAGATAAACTGCAAGTGCAAGACTGAAAGGTATAGATAACACCGAAGCGAGCAGAGTTACTGAAACAGATGCATATATGAGAGAAAGGATTCCGAACCTGGCTTTTTCACTTGTTGGATACCATTCGTTTCCTGATAAAAAATCGCCTGCACCTGTAAAATTAAATAGAGGGAGACCTTCTTTAAATAGAAATATAATAATCAGGAAAAGGATTATTATGCTTGTTAAACCGATAACTAAAAAAAATTTACCGGCAATTATATCTAAAATATATGCTCTGTTGATTTTCATCTAAATCCCTGAATTTATTTTTTATAAAATAATTAATAATATATAGTAAGAAAATTATAAAGAAATTATGAAGAAATTATTTATTTGGTATAAATTTTAAAAAAAACCTTAAATTCACGGTTTTGCTGATAATCGAATTTTGTATAGGGGTCAGAGCATATTTATTGTTCATATATTTAAATATGTTTATATTTGCAAGCTGTATAATAAAAATTTGCTTTGAATCTTATGAAAACTGCCAATTAGTTTAATCTCCTATTAATTAAGTTGCTCTGACCCCATTAACTTTCGTTTATCTTAAAAACATTATAAAAAATGAACATGTCCGGATATTGTGCATTACATTCTTGGATGATAAATTAAATTAATATCAATTTTATAAAATCTTCATAAAAAATTTATATATTCAAGTTATAAATTAAACAAAAGAACTTAAATTAATGGAGGAAATTCATGTTTCAAATTAAAAAAACATTATCAATTATTACAGCACTGGTATTGATGTTAGGTTTTTCCGGCTGTTCAAAATCAGTGAAAAACAAGATATCGATCAAGGGATCAACAACAGTTC
Organism: uncultured Leptospirales bacterium; assembly: GCA_964392365.1. Lineage (GTDB taxonomy): Bacteria > Spirochaetota > UBA4802 > UBA4802 > UBA5550 > CAYMPH01. The sequence goes on along the minus strand of CAYMPH010000004.1, from coordinate 69,037 downwards.
TTCCTATTACACAGAAGGCTATGGAAGAATATTCTAAAATTAACAAAGATGTAGCTATAAGCATTGATGGCAGCGGTTCCGGAAACGGAATTAAGGCTCTTTTAGACGGGACGGCAGATATAGCCAATTCGTCCAGAGAAATGAAGGATAAAGAGATTGAACTTGCAAAATCAAAAGGCATTGATGTTGAAGAAATAGTAATAGCTCTGGATTGCCTTGCTCCAGTTGTTCATCCTAAAAACAAAATTGATAATATCACATTGGATCAGCTAAAGGGAATATTTACAGGATCAATTAAAACCTGGGATAAAATTCCAGGGTCGGATTCAAAAGAAAATATTGTAGTTGTTTCAAGAGATACAAGTTCAGGAACATTTGAATCATGGCATGAAATAGTACTTAAAAAAGCCGATGTAAGAAAAGATGCAATGATGACTGCTTCCAGCGGACAGGTTGCAACAACTATCTCCGGCAATCAGAAATCAATTGGTTATGTAGGTTTTGGTTATCTTAATGATTCTTTAAAAGCATTAAAGGTAAACGGAATTGATCCTACCATTGAAAACGGTAAATCAGGAAAATTCCCGATTTCAAGAAAACTTTATATGTTTGTTAATAAAAATAAAATTTCAAAAGAAGCAAGAGCATTTATTGACTATATTCTTTCTGCACAAGGCCAGGCTGTTGTTAAAAAAGCTGGTTTTATTCCTGTTAAGTAATTTTTTTTGGAGGTGCGCTGATGCGCATCTCCTGAATTTTTTATATGTTATAAAATTTAATGCAATTTCCAAAGACTTTATTTCCATCTGAGAATAATTTTTTTTATTGGAGTTAAAGATGCAATCACCCGAAATTATTTTATTCGCATGTATCCATAATGCCGGACGCTCTCAGATGGCAGCTGCATTTTTTAATTCTATTGCATCAATTAATAAAGCTGTTGCAATTTCTGCCGGGACAGAGCCTGGAGATGCCATTCACCCTGAAGTCATTTCCGTTATGGAAGAAATTGGATTAGATATGCAGAATTTAAAACCTCAATTTCTGAGTAATGAAATTGCTCACACGGCTCATTATCTTATTACTATGGGATGCGGAGAAACATGTCCTTTTGTTCCCGGAACAATACGATATGACTGGCAGCTTGAAGATCCGAAAGGAAAATCAATTGAAAAAGTCAGAGAAATTAGGGATCAGATTAAAATGCTTGTGCAGACGCTTATAGAAGATAATAACTGGTTGTGAAATAAATTTTTGCCTGCCAATGATTTTTTTTCAACGATTTTTAATAGAGAATTATACCTGTCACGTTACCTTTTTTATTATTTCGATCTAGTAATCTATCTTAACTAAATATGTGTTTTTAAATTTTGAATCAGTTCTGTAATTAAATTGATGATTCAAAAAAATTAACAGATAAATAATAAATTCTTAATAAAACCTTCACCTATTAATTATAAATATATCGTAAGTATCAAAAAGGGATTTTGTACTATTTGAATTAGAATAATTTATTTCTTAAATGTTACAAGGAAATTTGAACCTTAAAAATTTCTAAAAATTTAAAGATAATAAAAACTAATGTGTAAATAGCAGAAATTCTAAAATCTAATTAACTGTTCAAAAAGGAGGATTTAATAATGAAATCCAAAAAACTCGGGTTGTTTTTAACCCTGTCTTTAGTTCTTACAGGTGCTCTTGCATTTGCCCAGGATGCACCAAAACCAGAGGAGAGTCCGATTAAGATAAGCGGCGTGAATTTCACTTCTATTTATATGAATACAGGTGCAGTTCCCAAAAATACTTTTGCTTTGAATCTTTTGCCTATGGTTAATTTCTCAATAGACAGACTCTATCTTAAATGGGATCATGAACTTGGGAAAAATTTCAGTTACCATGTAATTCTTGATGTAGCACCAGATGTGTTTACATCGTCTAACCCTGTTCCTTCATCAGCTTCAAATTCATATGTCCCTTTCGTTAAAAATGCTTATTTAAGGGCAAAAGGCGGTGATGAAAACCTTTTTCTTAATTTTGATGTAGGTATTATTGGAACTCCTATTCTTAATAACAGAAACAAAATGGCAGATGATAGATGGATTGAAGCTGAGATGCATAATGGGCATAAAAATTTAATCGGAATGGTTACAACAGCTCCTGGAGCAATATCAAAAGGAATTGATGGTTCTGCAGGTGATTATGATCAATCAGCTGATCTGGGTTTAATGCTGGAAATTCAGATTGCAAAAATAATTTCTCTTTCTTTAGCTGCTTCTACAGGTGAAGGCCATGCTAACATTTCAAAAGACCTTCAGCCTAACTATGCTGGTAAAGCCTGGTATGGGGATTTGTTTGTTGAGCCTATAAAAGGTCTTTATGCTCATGGTTATATGAGATTTCAGAATGTTCAATTTTTAAATGCTGGGGATCAGACTTCCCCAACTGCAGCAGGTAAAGATGCCTGGTTTGCAGGCGCTGGAGTTGGAATTAACATGATGGGAATCAGACTTGGTGCGGATTTTGAATCAGGCCAGGTTATTGATAAAAAATTAACTGCTTTGGGCGGGGATCAGGCAAAGAATTTTTTTGTACTTAATGCATGGTTAAACTGGAACCTGAATGAAATTGCTGGTTTTCCTATGTTAGTTGTTGGAAGATTCTCTTATGGTATGTATAATGATGCATATTCAACATATCAAGCCGGTTCAGTAACAGGTGTTGTTTATGACACAGTTTACTGGTTTGCTGGTATTGGATGGCAGTTTAACAAAAATGTTAGAGTCGTAGCTATCTTTGAAATGTTTATGTACAGCGATGCTGAAATTTATCAGTCTATGGGACAAAACCCATATAATACTGATGCAATGGCTCTTGCAAAAGCAGCAAACACAACTAATGGCGGTTGGAATAATACTTCCAGCGCTATAAAAATTAAAACAGAAGCAAAATTCTAAATTTGATTTAAATATTAGCTGCGGGCTTAAGCCTGCAGCTTTATTTTTCAGACCGTTAAATTATGTAATAAATAATATTAAAATCCTCAATGTTTGATAAACCTGCTGCAATATGAACTCTACCAAATTTTAAATTAAAAGATATATTTCATTAATTTGTCAAAATCAGATTAGTTAATATTTTTTTATAAAAAATTTACATCAAGGTTGTATACTCTTTTTATTATGAATTTAATAATCAGACACTTAATTATAATGCAGGTACATTGATGAGTAATTTAAATCTAATCACAGTAAAAATTCATAAAAAATTTACACAATACATATAAAATATTTAAAACTTTTCTGCATTATTCAGGCAAATAAATGACCAGGAAATGAAAAATGAACTTATTGATAATATCTGACCTTCATATTGGAACCGGCGATAGATTCGGAACTTTCGGGTGGGATTCCGAAAAATTCATCGAAACAATTGAAAAGATTAAATCAAAATTTAAAATTGATAAAACCATTTTAAACGGTGATATTTACGAGCTGTATAAATATAAATTTATAGATATATTTGAAAAGCAGAGAAAGATCGTGGATTATCTGATGAGCAGTGATTTTATTTATATAAAAGGCAATCACGATTTAGTAAACGATTTCGGACATGATAGATATATAATAAAAAACAGTACCGGGAAAACTATATATTTCGAGCATGGCCATAATGCCGATTTTCTGAACGGAACTACTGCAGGCAGAATAATCAGCAGATTTTTATTCAAGGCTCTAAAAAAAATTGTAGCTTCAGGTTTTTTTAATAAAATATATATCAAACTTATTGAGCATGACGAAGAACTTCATTCAGTAAGGAAATATAATACTTATTCCTATTTAAAATATGCTCTCAGACTTTTAAAACATTATGATGTTGTTGTTTTAGGTCATACGCATAAAGTGGAAACACACAAAACATATTATCTAAATCAGAAAAAAAAGTATCTGAATTCAGGCTCATGCAGCCTTGGCAGATTTCAGGGAATTATTTTAAATACAGAGACACTTAAATATGAAACAATAAAAATTGACAGGGGCGGAAAATTTGCAGATGAAATTTTATTTGAATCACTGGTTGAACTACAGTCTGCTTAGTAATCAATAAAGGTATCTGCTTATTTATATAAATATAATGAAAAAAACAAAATAAGCATTCTATTTTATCAGATAGTATGTAAAGAAATATTCGTGAATTACCTTTTGATATATTTTCCTTATTTTAAAAATTTTAATAAACTGATCCTGCCTTGATGTACACTTCCGGTTGTTTTCAGATAGCCGTTTGTGCAATCCGTATGAAATAATTTTATCTATCATTTGTAATTATACAAAAACAGTTTATAGTTTATATTGGAATTGACATTAATATCCAAATATAATTGAATTTGTCATAATGATTTTTAATCACCCGGAGGCATCAATGGGAACGCCCAAAAAAGATATAGAGAGCATAAAACCCCAGAATAAACTTACAACTTCAAACAATCCGCTCGCCGGCAATGATATTGAATCTATTAAACATTCATATATCAATCACCTCGAATATTCCCTTGCCAAGGATGAATATACCTCTACTCTTCATGACAGCTACAAGGCTATTGCATATGCAGCCCGCGACAGGCTCGTGGAAAAATGGATTATGACCCAGCAGAAATATTATAATGTTGATGCAAAGCGCGTGTATTACCTGTCGCTTGAATTTTTAATTGGAAGAACTCTCGGCAACAGCCTGATAAATCAGGGAATATACAGCAATACGGAAAAAGCTCTTTCGGATCTCGGGAAAAATCTTGAGGATCTCCGCGATACTGAGTGGGATGCAGGCCTCGGCAACGGCGGTCTCGGAAGGCTCGCTGCATGTTTTCTTGATTCGATGGCCACGCTTCAGTACCCTGCATACGGCTGCGGTATCAGGTATGAATACGGAATCTTTACGCAGAAAATCAGCGACGGGTATCAGACTGAAACTCCTGACAACTGGCTTCGTTACGGAAATCCCTGGGAAATACAGCGTCCGGAGTTCTTATATCCGGTAAATTATTTCGGCCGCGTTGAGTCATACTCAGATGAGCATGGAAATATGAGATTCAGATGGGTTGATGCAGATGAAGTAATGGCAATGGCTTATGATACTCCTGTTCCGGGTTATGGAAATAACACTGTAAATACAATGAGGCTTTGGGCTGCGGTTTCAACAAGGGAATTCAATCTCGGATATTTCAATGAAGGCGACTATGACCGCGCAGTGCTTGAAAAATATCACTCTGAAGTTATATCCAAGGTGCTTTACCCGAATGATAATATATTCGAGGGGAAAGAGCTCCGTTTAAAGCAGGAATATTTTTTTGTAGCAGCTACTTTGCAGGATGTGCTGAGACGGTTTCTGAAAAAGCACAGCACTTTTGAAAAGTTTCATGATCTGATAGCAATACAGCTGAATGATACTCATCCTGCAGTTGCCATACCTGAACTGATGCGGCTATTAATGGATAGGCACGCCCTTAACTGGGAAACAGCCTGGGGAATTACAACAAAAACTTTCGCTTACACAAATCATACAGTTCTGCCGGAAGCGCTTGAGAAATGGCCTGTTTCATTATTTGAAAAAGTTCTTCCGAGGCATATTCAGATTGTATATGAAATCAACAGGCGCTTTATGGATGAAGTCCGCGGTAGATTCCCCAACGATCCTGGAATGATGTCGCGATTATCTATCATTGAAGAAGGACCTGAAAAACGTGTACGTATGGCGCATCTCGCAATTGTAGGCTCTCACTCAGTAAACGGGGTTGCTGCACTTCACAGTGAAATAATAAAGAATAGCCTGTTCAGGGATTTCTATACATTGTATCCTGAACGGTTTAACAATAAGACAAATGGGATCACGCCGCGAAGATGGCTTAAGCTTTGTAATCCCGGGCTTTCAGATCTGATTACTGAAGCAATTGGTGACGGATGGACTACCAATCTTGATCTGCTGAAGGGAATTATACCTTTTGCTGAAAAAAAAGATTTCAGGGATACATGGCAGAAGATTAAAAAAGAAAATAAAATCAGGCTTGCTGCTCTTATTAAGCAGGCAACCGGAGTTGAAGTTAATCCTGATTCCATGTTCGACTGTCAGGTAAAGAGAATTCATGAGTATAAACGCCAGCTGCTTAATGTCCTTCACGTGATTACCATGTACCGCAGAATTCTTGCGTCACCGGATGCTGATTTTGTACCCCGTACTGTTATTATCGCAGGCAAAGCTGCTCCGGGATATGCTATGGCTAAACTTCTTATTAAATTTGTTAATTCTGTAGCAGATGTTATTAATAATGACCCTGTTGTTAAAGACAGGCTCAAGGTTGTGTTCCTGCCGAACTACTCGGTTTCACAGGCAGAGCTTATCATGCCTGCATCGGATCTTTCAGAGCAGATTTCTACAGCCGGTCTTGAAGCTTCAGGAACAGGCAATATGAAATTTTCACTGAACGGCGCATTGACTATAGGTACCCTTGATGGAGCAAACATTGAAATTATGGAAGAGGTCGGACGAGAAAACATTTTTATTTTCGGCCTGACAGCAGCAGAAGTGGATTCAGTAAAAGCAGCAGGCTACAATCCGCGTGCATATTATGAAAAAGATTTTGAACTTAAAGGTGTTCTGGACATGATTGCAAGCGGTACTTTTTCTCCATCTCAGCCTTATCTTTTCAGACAGATGGTTCACTCTCTGCTTGAATACGGCGATCATTATCTTTTATGCGCAGATTACCGTTCTTATGTTGATACGCAGAAGCTTGTATCTGAAACCTACCGTGATCAGAAAAAATGGACTGAGCTCTCAATTAAAAACGTGGCAGGCATGGGAAAATTTTCTTCAGACAGAACTATCAGGGAATATGCTGATGAAATATGGAATATCAAGCCGGTTCCAATCAGTATGACGCCGGATGAGAAGTAGATGTTATATAGATGAACTATGCCGGTTGAGCTAAGCATGTAAAATAGAAAGGACTATTATGGAAACAAGAAAATCATTTATAACAAAAGCTGCAGCAGCTGCAGCAGCCATTACATTGCCGGTTGAAGAACTTATTTCTGCAGTAAAAGTATATCCTCCGATGAAAACACAAACTCCAAAAAAAGCTTTAATCATCTGGTACTCCCAAACCGGCCATACAAGACGCATAGGGATGATTATTGAAAAAGCCTGGGAAAAGAAGGGCATAAAGGTTGATGCTCTTGACTACCGCAGGGTGGATAAGGATAAAATGTCATCCTATGATCTTATTGCAATCGGTACCCCGGTTTATTATCTTGATGTTCCGGGAAATGTAAAAGAATGGCTTGCCTCAATTCCTGAAATAAAGGGAACGCCTGTAGCTTCTTTTGTTACATTCGGAGGCAAGGGAGATAATCAGCACAATACTGCCTGCACTCTGCTTGAGCTTCTTGCAGCTAAAGGCGGTGTGCCTGCTGCACTCGGGCTTTTCGGAAATATGTCCACTTATGCGCCAACATGGTCTATGGGCAATGAAAAGCGCACATTGAAGTTCAAACATTTACCTAATAGCGATACCTATACACAGGCAAGAAATTATGCAGCTGATATTCTTGCTGGAGTGGCGGAGGGTAAAAGTATTGCCATTGATACCAGAATTGAAGCAGGCTCAATGTTCAAACATTTTCCTCAAATTGGATTCACTAAGCTTTTAATCGGCAGTCATTATGTGAATAAGGATAAATGCATTCTTTGCCGCAGATGTGAAAGGAACTGCCCTGTAAATGCAATTCATCCTGATGCGGGAAATGTTGAGAAAAAGAAATGCATTCTGTGCATGGGCTGCGTAAACAACTGCCCTGCCGGCGCTGTAGTGATGACTATGATGGGCAAAAAAATCTACAGTTTTAGAGATCTGCTGAGTCAGAATAAAATTACAATAGAAGAACCTGCAGAGCTGATGTAAAGATACTGAATGTTAATGTTCTGACATTTTAGACAGATCCGGTAATTTATTTAAATAGCAGCTTGAGTATATTCCTCAGTTAAGTTTTTTTAAAAATCAAGGGTAAATTTATGGAAAATAAGAAAGTTGAAAAACTTCCATTCAGGCTGCTTGTAATTTTTGCATTGGGCCAGTTCGGCTGGTCGCTTGCTTCATTCGGAGCAGGGAATGCGCTGCTGTATTTTTATATGCCGCCTTCAGATCCTGCTACAGGCCAGCTTGCAATTCCTCTTTTCATTTCCCAGCATCCTGTTTTTTTTGCTGTTACCATTATTGGCGTTATTACTGCAATCGGGCGTATATTTGATGCTGTGACAAATCCTCTTATAGCAACATGGTCCGACCGTTCAATGGCAAAGATGGGACGCAGGAGATTTTTTATGGCATTTTCCGCTGCGCCGTTTGCCTTACTTTCTTTCTTAATTTTTTTACCTCCGGTTAATGCGAATAGTTTTATAAATGCGGCCTGGCTCTTTGCTGTATTGATTCTGTTCTATTTCTTTTTCGTTGCATATACAACGCCGTACACAGCTTTAATAAGCGAGCTCGGGCATACGCCGAATGAGCGTCTTACCATAAGCACTGCAATTTCAATTACCTGGGCTCTTGGGTTTTTATTGGGTCAGGGAACATATGCTTTAAAAGATATTTTTGCTGCCGGATTTTTTCCGGGACTTCTTGCAGATACTGCAACAGCCTCTCTGGCAAAAACATATGGAGTACAGATTACCTTTGCTGTTTTTGCTGTTATTGCATTGATATGCATGTATCTGCCTGTTATATTTATTGATGAGCGCAAATATGCCGAAACCCATGTTTCCGGGCAGGGAGTTTTCAGCGCTCTTGCATCCGCATTTAAAAATAAAAATTTTGTGCGCTTTGTTTTTTCAGATCTGATGTACTGGATTTCGCTTAATTTTATTCAGGCGGGAATTGTTTATTTTGTTACGATATTACTCAAACTTCCGGATAACACTGTCACAATGGGCATGGGTGTTATGTTTCTTCTGAGCTTTGTTTTGTATGTGCCTGTGAATCTGTATGCGCAGAAGTTCGGAAAAAAGCGAGTTCTTGTATTTGCATTTATAGTTTTCTCAACAGTCTTTTTTCTTGTCAGTCTGATGGGGAGCAGATTCATGCCGATTCCTCCGATGGCGCATCTGATTCTTGTTATGGTTTTCACTGCTGTTCCAATGGCAATCTTCGGCATTATCCCGAATGCAATTGTTGCTGACATCGCCGAATCTGACGGCATAACAACCGGAAACTACAAGGCTGCAATATTTTACGGTACGCGCACATTTATAATGAATTTAGGCATAGCAATTGCCATATTTATTTTTCCTTCATTTCTCTTAATCGGAAGAGATCCTGCAAAGCCGGATGTGATTAGTTCATCCGGACCTGTTGCAGCAGCCCTGGCTGCAATAGTTTTCTGCGTTCTTGGACTTCTTGTTTTTCTTATGTACAACGAAAATGAAGTTCAGGCGATCATTGATACAAAACACAAAAATAAATAACTTTAAAAATTCAAGATTCCAAAGATATTCTTTTGCAGAATGAATTTCAATTCCCTTTTAATATTTTCCGCTTGTAATCAAACATAATTATTAAAAATTCAGCTTATAATAATTTCATTACAAGGAAAATAACATGAACATACTATTTACCGTAATAATTGCAATAATCCTTTTCGATTTCATCTTTGAAAATATTCTCGATTATCTGAATCTGAAAAACTTATCACCAGAAATTCCTGAAGAAGCAGAAGGAATTTATGATGCTGAAAAATATAAAAAGTCTCAGGAATATTACAGAGTAAATCACAATTTTTCAATGCTAACAGGGTTTATCAGTTTAGCAATGATTCTCATAATGCTCTTTCTGAATGGATTTGCTTTTGTTGATTCAGCAGTCAGAAAATACACGGAGAATCCAATTTTAATGGCGCTCCTGTTTTTTGGTATTCTCGGGCTTGCATCAGACATTATCAGATTGCCGTTTTCTATTTACGAAACGTTTGTGATTGAAGAAAAATTCGGTTTCAACAAAACAACTGTTAAAACTTTTATTATTGATAAAATAAAAGGATATCTTCTGGCAATGATTATCGGAGGAGGATTGCTTGCTGTAATCACCTGGATATATCAGTCAACCGGGATATATTTCTGGCTCTTCACCTGGGCTGTTATTTCTCTGGTTACTGTTTTCATTACAATGTTTTACACTACAATTTTTGTTCCGCTGTTTAACAAACTTACTCCTCTTCCTGATGGTGAATTGCGTACCGCGATTGAAAATTATTGTGTAAAAGCCGGATTTAAGCTGAAGAATCTGTTTGTTCTTGATGCTTCAAAGCGTTCAGCAAAATCCAATGCATATTTCAGCGGTCTTGGTTCGAAAAAAACAATTGTGCTTTATGATACACTTATTGAAAAGCATTCTATCGAGGAACTTGTAGCTGTACTTGCTCACGAAATCGGTCATTATAAAATGAAACACACGCTTACAGGAACAATACAGGGGATCTTACAAACTGGCCTCATGCTGTTTATAATGTCATTGCTTCTCGGGAATCCGGAACTTTCAAAAGCTCTTGGAGCCGTACAGGGGAGCTTCCATCTTGATATTCTTGCATTCGGACTTCTGTATTCTCCGCTTTCAATGATACTGGGGATTATTTCAAATATCATTTCAAGGAAGCATGAGTTTCAGGCAGATGCTTTTGCCAAGGAAACTTATAGCGGAGGAGCTATGCAGACTGCATTGAAAAAACTGGCAGCTGATAATCTCAGCAATCTTAAGCCGTATCCTGCATATGTGTTTGTGCATTATTCCCATCCTCCGGTTCTGGAAAGATTGAAAAGTTTAAATTGATATTTAAGATTTATTTTTTATTGAATGGACATAATTTAATTTTTGTAAAGAATTGATTTTCACAAAAAAATAATAAATATTGTTGATTTTTAATCTTTGTATTTTGACAATATCGTATGAAATTTATATAAAAATATATCTACTCGGAGGAACATATCATGGCTAAAAATCAACTTGTGGATTCAAGGGATGTAAGATTCGTTTTATACGAAATGCTGAATTTGGATACATTGAATAAAAAAATTCCTCATTATGCCGATTTTGATAAGGACATTTTTGAAGAAACCCTCAATCTTGCAGAGACAATTGCAGTAGAAAAATTTTATCCTTCAAACTCCCCATCTGATAAAGAAGGTGTAAAATACGACCCTCAGACAAAAGAAGTAAAAGTTCCTGAATCAACAAAGGAAGCTGTTAAGGCTTTTATCGATGCCGGTTTTATAACACTTTCAGTATCACAGGATCACGGCGGGATGGGAATGCCCGGCGCAATAAATACTGCATGCCTGGAATATTTCAATGCAGGAAACACTGCAGCACTTATGTATGGCGGGGTTATTATAGGAGCTTCAAATCTTGTTCTCGAGCACGGAACAGATGAACAGAAAAAACTTTACCTTGAGAAAATGCAGACCGGTGTATGGGGTGGTTCAATGTGCCTCACTGAACCTGATGCGGGTTCTGATGTTGGAGCTTTAAAAACAAAAGCAGTAAAACAGCCTGACGGAACATATAAAATTACCGGGCAGAAAATATTCATAACTGCCGGTGAAAATGATACAGTTGAAAATATTATCCACCCTGTACTTGCACGTATCGAAGGCGACCCTAAGGGAACAAAGGGTATTTCCATATTCCTGGTTCCAAAATATCTTGTTAACCCTGACGGATCCATGGGAAAAAGAAATGACGTTGTCTGCGCCGGCGTTGAGCACAAGATGGGCATCAAGGCTTCAGCTACATGTACTCTCAGTTTTGGAGACAACGGCAATTGTGTCGGCTATCTGCTTGGCAATGAACGCCAGGGAATGAAGATAATGTTCCAGATGATGTATGAGGCGCGTATTCTCACAGGCGTCCAGGCTCAGGCTCTTTCTAGCGCAGCTTACATGCATGCAATCACATATGCCAAAAACAGGCAGCAGGGGGTTCACGTTACCCAGATGCTGAATCCGGACGCATCCTCAGTTGCAATTATTGAGCATCCTGATGTTAAAAGAATGCTTCTCTATATGAAAGGATATGTTGAGGGCATGAGAATGCTGTCATATTATCTTGCGCATAATGTTGATATCAACCGGCACCTTGAAGGCGAAGAGAAGAAAGAATCCGAAGCAATGTATGAAATTCTTCTTCCGCTTCTGAAAGCCGGTAACTCCGATACAGGCTGGCTTGTAACTGCAGAGGCCATCCAGGTTCACGGCGGATACGGATTCTGCCAGGATTATCCTGTAGAACAATATGCGCGAGACTGTAAAATCCTTTCAATATATGAAGGAACAAACGCAATACAGTCACTTGACCTGACAATGAGAAAACTTTTAATGAATAAGGAACAGTATTATTTTTCAGTTCTAAAGAAAAGGGTTAACGAGACCCTTGAAAAATCAAAAGGTATTGTTGATGATAAATATATTGATCTTGTTAAAAAAGGTTTTGATAAGGTAAACGAAGTTGTCGAGAGTTTTAAAGCTCAGATGGCAACAGGTAAATTTATGCATATTTTTATGAATGCGACTGTGTTCCAGCAGAGCATGTATATGTTCACGCTTGCCTGGCTTCACCTCTGGAGTTTAACAATAACAATTCCTCAAATGAAAAAACTTTTTGGTGATGCTAAAGGCGACGACAGGAATAAAATTATGACTGAAAACCAGGAAGCAGCATATTACAATGGAAGAGTACTTTCATCACAGTTCTATATCGGCGCTGAATTTCCAAAATTTTTCGGCAAAGCAGATTGCATACTCGGCGGAGAAGCAGCAGTTATCAAATCTTCAGCAGCTTGTTTTACAGGTGCTTTGGATGAATAAGTTTTAACACAGATAAAATGCAAAAAGCGGCATAGTAATATGCCGCTTTTTTTTGCTTTAATTTTATAACAGTTTATCGAAGGAAAATTTTATTCAGAATGTTTCTTGATTTTTTTCTTATTGTTTGCTGTTTGTCATAAAGGCAATTTTATTTTTGAGAATACATACGTGAAGTGTAGTTTTTTTAATCTATAGCATTTCACCAATAAATTATTGCTTTATAAATTCAGCAAATTTTATTTTTTTTGTCATCCCCGTGAAAACGGGGATCCAGACTACAGAAATGGATTCACCCGAGGGTGCAGGCCATCGCCTTCGCGGGAATGACAGGAAATGTTCCATTTAAATCATTAACTGCTATATTATATGAAACGTTACTTTTAAGGATAAAATAATAAAACATGATAAAACATATATTTATTATAATGACAGCAATATGCATCATGGCAGGCGGTGAAATATATGCCGCTAATTTTTTAACAAGCACAGAACACGATCCTGTTTTAATCGGCCAGAAGGCGGAAATTTCTATTGGAAAAAATACTGACCGCCAATTGAAAAAAACATATAGAGTTTCTGATGATGATAATCTTAATCAAAGAATCAATGCCATCGGACAGAAGCTGGTGGCTCATTCTAAAAGAAAAAACCTGAAATATACTTTTACTGTTCTCGATGATGAACTGGTAAATGCTTTTGCAGCTCCAGGCGGATTTATCTATATTACTACCGGCATTTTAAAGAGGCTTAAAACTGAAGATGAGATTGCAGGTGTTCTCGGGCATGAGATTGGGCATGTGGTTCATCAGCATTCGCTGAAGGCAATCCAGCGCCGTATGATAGCCCAATTCGGCCTTCAGGTTGTAGCAGCCAAGCTCGGCGATTCCGGAGCTGTTACAGGTGCTTTGCTTTTTAAAGCATCGGAACTAAGCGCAAATCTTCTTCTCCTGAAAAATTCCCGCGTGAATGAGCTGCAGGCTGACAGTGAAGGTGTAAAAATAATGTATCTTGCCGGTTACAATCCTCAGGGTATGATAGATATCCAGACAATGCTGCTTAAGCTTTCTAAAGGCAAAAATCCTCCTGCGATAATATCCACTCATCCCCCATCCCAGGAAAGAATCGACGCTATCAAAAAAATCATAGCGAAGTTGAAATAAATCAGTAACTTCTATCCGCGTAAAGCAATGAGCTTAATGATAAGTAATTCCAATGGGTGAAAATCTTTTTTATTTGAAATATCAAATTGCAATGCATAACCTTCTGAATATTTCTTCGCTGAAAAAATTCTATCTTGTAAAGCTTCTAATTCGCTATCATTAAGAAATGCTTCCCTTTCATTCTCCCGTATTGCCATACTGATTTTAAATGAATCTGTTAATGGAATAAAATAGAACAGGGCTTTGTTTTTATTATAAATTTTAAGCATCCAGCCGCTGCTTTTTGAAAACGACCATTCGTGTGAATATGATTCTGCTAAAAGCATAATTTTTTTATAATAAGAATAAGTTTTTTTTAAAGCAGATTGAATGGCTTTATCATCGGGTTTGATGGATTTATTTATAAAAGGCCTGTCATTCATAATATTCTCCTATGGTAAAAGAATATGTAATAATGATATTAATTGATAATGGTTTGAATGTACATACATGCCATGATGCGTTCATAGCATGTGTTTTTTTATAATTTATTATCCGATTAAGGAAGTAAACTCATCCCGGGTAATTCTTTTCCAGTCGGGATGAGTGAATTTCTCTCCGTCCCAATCGAAAGTAACTATATCGAATGTTTCTGAATTATGGGAAAGTTTTGATTTCAATTCCGGAGTGTGCTCGATAAATATCAGGCTGTCATGCTTTATTGAATATTCTTTTATTATAAGATTCGCAAGTTCAGAACAGAATTCTGTAACAGCAGTTCCGGGATTATCCTCGTGAAGATCAGTTGCTATTACTATATGCTTGTCATTTTTCTGAATTATTTTCAACCCGCAGTGTGACGGAATATCCCATTTGCCTTTAAATTGATACAATGAATCAATAAAATCGTACGCTGGAATCATAGAGTTATATCCCTTCCAAAACTTTTCTGAGCAAGGTCTCTTCTTCTTGCAGTGTATGTGCCGTCAGCTTTTTCCCTTTCTGCCACTTTTTTAAGAAGCTTGAACATTTTGTAATTCTGATTTTCATCTTTGTAGAATGTATCCCATGCATAGTGGTACAGCTCCTGAAGTTTTTCAGGGCTCATGTTTTTAGGCTGATATACAACTTCCCCTGCTGTATATTTATTCCAGTCGTTTGATATGATTCTTTTCTGTTTAACAAGATCCGTATATGCCTTGGTGTGAGGGAAAGGCGCAAGTACAGTGAATTCAGCAAGATCGAGATCAATTTCCAGAAGAAAATCTACAAGACGCTTGATTGAATCTTCAGTATGATCGTCAAGCCCCAACAGAATAGTTCCTTCAACGCCGATACCATATTCGTGATACCGCTTAACTCTTTCTTTTATATAATCAGATGTATCGAAAATCGCCTGATACACATACCATGATCCTGCCTGTGCAGCGAGGTCGAGAACTTCAGGTTTGTCTTCGATCGTGTGGCTGATCCATTTTTTCTTAAGCGGAATCATTTCTCTGAAAAGATTTTTTTCCCATTCAGTATCCTGAGCAAGAGAATTATCAACAATGAAAAGTCTTCCATTATCAATTGTTTCAAGTTCTTCAATAGATTTTTCAATAGGACGCGGCCTGAAATTTCTTCCCCCTAAATATGTTACAGCGCAGGGATAACAGCTGAATTTGCATCCGCGTGATGCATGAAAAAGATCAACCATGCGAACGCCTTTGTGATAATACAGATCTCTTTTGAGTATATCTCTTCTTGCAGGGCCGATAATTTCAATCGGAGGTAATTGCGACATGAAGTTATAAACTTTCTGAAGATTTCCGTTTTTAAAATCTTCCAGAATTTTTTCCATTCTTCCCTCGGCTTCTCCAAGGAAAACAGAATCAGCGTGTTCCATAGTTTCTTCAGCATGAAGCATTGTTGAAATTCCGCCGAATATTACCTTAATGCCTTTTTTTCTGTAATGATCCGCGATTTCCCAGCCTCTTTTAACCTGAATCGTAAGCATCATTGAAATTCCAACTATATCAGGTGAATCGTTTAAATTCAGCTCATCAACATTTTCATCAATAAATTCAATATTTACATAATCAGGAAGCGCTGCTGCAAAAACTACAGGGCCGTGCGGCGGCAGATTAAATTCGGTCTGTCCCGGAAGTTTCGGCCATCTCGGGTATATAAGTTTAAAATTCATATTATCTCCTTTTTGCAATAACAATTCAATTTTTATTTAATGTTTTCATTGTCAACAAATTATTGAAAGAAATTTAAATAGAAAATTTTACTTGAGCTGGTGTTATTATTACCTGCTTAATGGAGTAATAATCCTTCAAATGCGAAGCTAAAATAAAAAAAAGTTGTTGTATCTTTGATTTTATTTAGATATTTTTAAATCAATAATTATTCAATTGGAACATAAAGTGATTAAAAATTCATACCCTGTATTTATTGATGTTGATAGAACCATTCTCTCAATAAACAGCGGAACATCAATGATTATAGCTTCAACAAAAGAAGGCATTCTTTCATACAGCCAGTTATTTGAAGCTCTTATTCTGACGATTCTTCACAGAAGCCGTATCATAACCTCTGAAACAATAATCAGCAGAGTTGCCCGTTTTTTTGCAGGAAAATCTGAAACAGTTATTGCAGATTTTTCAGATCGGCTGTTTAAAGACAGCCTTGCGCTTTCGATACGGCCGGGAGCGCTATCCGCGATTGAATATCATCGTGGAAATAATGCCGAGCTTGTTATACTTTCTGCATCAACAAACTATACCTGCACTCCGCTTTTATCTGAGCTTAATATTCCAAACATGCTCTGTACGGAAATGGAAATCGAAAATGGAATTTTTACCGGCAAGCCTAAGTCCGGGTATTGTTTTGGTGTAGAAAAGTTAAACCGCGCAGCCAGATTCTGTAATGAACGCAGTTATCAGATTAAAGATGCATGGTACTACGGCGACTCAATATCAGACTTCCCGATTCTTGAAGCTGTGGGCAACCCGCGCTGTGTTGTGCCTGATAAAAAGCTGAGAAAAATTGCAAAGAAGCGCGGTTGGAAAATTGAAGAATGGGGAAATCCTTGAAAAAAATTATAACCACTTTGCATATTATCTATGCAAATTTCATGATGTTTTTTGTTTTTTATCCTTGGACGGGAATCAATACACTAATTGTTTTAACAGGAGCAATACTCAGAATAAAATTTGTTGTTAAATTTTTTCTGTTTCTATGGGCAAACGGAATGTTCTGGTTTGTGGGAAGAAAGATAAATGTTGAAGGCCGTGAAAATATTGAAAAAGGGAAACAGTATCTGCTTGTTATGAATCATACAAGCATGTTTGATTTTCCTGCAATTATGGCTGTTTTCCCGAGAGTCGCCTGGCTTGGCAGAGAGGTTCTGCTTAACATTCCGGTATTCGGCAGGATGCTTGAAGCTATAGATTATATTGCAATTTATCCTGGAGATGCTGAAAAATCAAAACAGTCAATAAACACTGCAATTGAACGAAGCGGTCGTGTCAACATTGCAATATTTCCGGAAGGAACTCGGACTCTTGACGGTGAGATAAAAGAATTTAAAAAAGGCTTCACATATATTGTCAGGGGAACTGATCTTGATGTGCTGCCTGTGACATTAAACGGACTTTTTTCATGGAAACAGAAATTCCAGTGGTATCTTACTCCGCTTGAAAAGGTTGTTCTGGTTGTGCAGCCGCCTGTATCAAACGAAAGCTTGCGTAAAATGAGTAATGAAGAAATGGCTATATATATGAAAAAAATTATTGAATCAGGTCTGTTGACGAATAGGAGCGAGAAATGAAGAATAAGTGGGTATTTATTGTAAATCCTATAGCAGGCAATGGCTATGCCCGGGAAGTTATTGATGAAATAACTAAACGGTGCAAAGAGCATAAGATAGATCATGATATTGTGTTAACTGCCGGGAAAAAGCACGCAACAGAACTCGCAAAGCAGTATGCTGATAAGGGGTATGACCATATAATTGCTGTAGGAGGTGATGGTACTATCAATGAAACAGCAAACGGTATAACCGGCCGTGCTGGAATTACATTTGGTGTTATTGCTGCAGGAACAGGCAACGATTTAATTCAGATTATGGGATATAACAATCACTTCCAGGAAGAAGACTGGGATGCATTTTTCCGTCAGGAGACAATCAGTATGGATGTTGGGGTATGCAACGGTAACTATTTTTATAACGGAATGGGACTCGGATTCGATGCTCAGGTTGCAGCTGAAAATTATACCGAGGATGATACACATGATGTAAAACGCGGCAGTAAAAATAAATATCTCTGGCATATTCTAAAAACTATTGTGCTGTATAAAGAAAAATCAATGTCAGTAATTGCAGATGGGGTAAAAAAAGAAACACTTTGTTTTATGAACACTGTTTCAATAGGAAGACGGTTTGCAGGAAGCTTTTTTCTCTGCCCGGAAGCATTGGCGAATGACGGCCTTCTTGATATATGCGCAATAAAACAATTATCTATACCCGGGCGGCTTAAAGTTTTCATGCATGTTCCCAAAGGAACACACGTTGGAATGAAGTCTGTAAATTACTATCAGACTGATCATCTTGAAATTGAATTCAGGGAAAAAGTTCCATATCATCTTGACGGAGAACTTTACTTTGATTCAAAATTTAAAATCAGTCTGATATCAGGCGGCCTTAAAGTAATTTACAATTCAAAAGGAAAACATTACTTTAAAAAATAATTTCCAGATAAATTTATTTTTCTATTTATTTCTCAGTATATGGCACATCGGGCCATCACCGCCTTTTTTACCGTAATAATCCTGATGGTAATCCTCTGCTTTATAAAATTTTTCCGCCTGTACTATTTCAGTAACAGCCTTTTTGGCGAACACGCCTGATTTATTAAATTTCTCCATTGATTTCAATGCAATTTTTTTCTGTTCTTCGCTGTGATAAAAAATTGCTGAACGGTACTGTGTTCCCCTGTCATATCCCTGTCTGTTTAAAGTGGTAGGATCGTGGAGCCTCCAGAAATAATTTACCAGCTCTTCATATGAAATTATTTTCGGATCAAACTCAACTTCTACAGCCTCCGCATGTCCGGTAAGTCCGGTCGAGATTTCTTCATATCCCGGATTTTGTGTGCTTCCGCCGGTATAACCCGCTGTTGTTTTTGTAACACCCTTAATTCCCTTTAAAATACCCTGAACTCCCCAGAAACATCCTCCTGCGAATGTGGCTTTTTCAGTTCCTGAATTTTCTTTCTGCACGATATTTTTAAATAATTTTGCGTATTCAGCGTATCCTTCCATTTCCAGATTTTCTGCAGGAATAAATTTCAATGAAGCTGAATTCATGCAGTATCTTTTTCCCGTAGGAGCAGGGCCGTCATTGAATACATGACCTAGATGCGAATCGCCCTTGCTGCTTCTGACTTCAACCCTTTCCATAAGAAAAGTAAAATCTTTATGCTCTTTTACATTTTCAGATTTTAAAGGTTTCGTGAAACTCGGCCAGCCTGTACCTGAATCGAATTTATCCAGAGATGAAAAAAGCGGATCTCCTGTAATTACATCAACGTAAATTCCCGGTTTTTTGTTATCCCAGTATTCGTTTTGAAATGGGGGCTCTGTACCATTTTCGCAAGTAACATTATATTGCATTGGAGACAGATTTTTTTTAAGTTCAGCTTTATCTTTAGCCATGGCTTTGTTTCCTCCTTGTGTACAGCCTGAAAATATCAGAGCTGCTAATATAAAAAATGAAAAAAATATTTGTTTATTCATATATTATCCTTTTTAAAATATTTAGTTTAATTACAATTGTTAGATAATATTATCATTTAGAAGATACATATAAAATCATAAAAAAAGGATTATTTTTTAGTAAGATAATGTAAAAAAGAGGTTTAGGGGTCAGAGCATCAGGAATTTAAATCAGGGTCAGAGCCAATATTGAGACAGTAATCACACTCTAAATAAAATGAATCATTTTAAAAAACCAGAATTTATAAATAAAATTCTTTTATAGTGCTTAATAAAATTATATAATTATTAATAGAGTTTTATATTCTAAAAAAATCTTTTTTAAAATAACATAAATTATCTTTTTAAAAAAATTATAAAAAAATTAAAAATTCAAACATTATTTTATTATTTTACTTGACTTCAAGTCTGATAAAATCTAACTTAAATACAGAAACCGTCTGGACGGTTTGGTAATATAAGAAATAATTATATTTTTATTGGAGGGTCTTATGTTTAAAAAAACTTTAATACTTTCAATTATTATCCTTTTTACAGTGCCAGCGATTGTTTTTGCAGGCGGCAGCAGTAATTCATGTGCAACAAAATATCCTATAGTACTTTCTCATGGAATGGGTGCTCAGGCAAATAATCTCGGTATAGGTTACTGGTATAATATACCTTCAGCTCTTACAAGTGAAGGGGCAAAAGTATATATTTCAAATCAGGTAGCATTGAACAGCTCAGCTTATAGAGGAGCAGAGCTTAAAACTTTTGTTCTGCAGGTGCTTGCTGTAACCGGAGCTGCTAAAGTTAATATTGTTGCTCACTCTCAGGGTGGACTTGATGCCAGATACATGATTTCAAATCTCGGCATGTCAACAAAAGTAGCAACTCTTACAACTATGTCAACTCCTCATAGAGGAAGTGCGGTAGCTGATGTAATAATGAAATTGAATGCTGATACAGGCGGATGGATTGCATCAATCGCTGATACAGTTTATATATGGCTGTTTGGCGGAAAACAGAATATAATGGGAGCAAGTATTCTTACAAGACCATATATGGCTAATACTTTTAATCCAAACACTCCTAACAAAACCGGTGTAATGTACCAGAGCTGGACAGCTAAAATAAAACTTATCACTGCAGATTTTCTTCTTTCACAACCAACATGGCTGCTTCTGCTTTATTATGAAGGAGCTAATGATTGTTTAGTTTCTACTACTTCAGGTCAGTGGGGAACTTTCCGCGGAGTTCTTGATGGAGCATGGTATGCAGGCGGAGTATCACACTTTAATATGTGCGACCAGTTCCTTGGAATAACTCCAGGATTTGATGCGCCTACTCAATATGCCAATCTTGTGGCTGAATTAAAGAACAAGGGATATTGATGATTTTCTGAAAATTATTGAATTTTATTTATAAACGAAAAGGCAGCACGAAAATGTGTTGCCTTTTTTATTTTTATGATGAGGATTGCGATACTCTTCAGATTTTATTGTGTAATATCAGGAAAGCTGCTTAGAATGTTATTTAAATGAAAAAATCAAATAATATATATATTGAAATTCCTCAAAAGACTGAGAGAAACCTTCCGGGAAGTGTTGAAGGACACCTGCTTTTTAAATCCATTCTTATGATAACATTTTCAGCCGTTTTACTTTTTTTTGCTTTCCCGAAATTTTCGATTTCTTTTGCCGCTTTTTTTGCTCTTGTGCCGTTTTTTCTGACAATCCGGAAATTAAAAACATATCGCTGGACATTTTTTGCAGGCCTTTGTTTCGGTATGCTTTATATCGCCCTGCTTACATACTGGATTTATTTTGCGCTGCATATCCATTATGGTGTATCAATTTTGATGTCTATAGGTTTCATAATTTTTCCTGTGTGCTTGCCGGTCGGCCTTTTATTCGGATTATTCTCTATCAGTTATAAATATTTTTATTCGCCCAGGGCATATTTTTATCTCCTGACTGTACCTTCATTGTGGATAATTATAGAATACGTTCGGGGAATTTTCCCATTTACAATACCTTGGGCGCTTCTGGGTTATTCATCGATAAATCTTGGGTATTTCGTTCAGATTGCCGATATCGTTGGTGTTCTCGGGATTTCCTATATTATTGTAATGATAAACTCGGTCATCACAGGAATTATTAGTTCGCTGCCTGATGCCGGTTCAAGTGGCTCAATCCTTCATGAGATCAGCGGCTTTTTTAAACGGGCTGTAAATAAACGCGTATTTACTCTTAACAGAACAGCAATAATATCTACACTGATTGTTATAGCAATCGTTCTTGGTTATGGATTCTATGCTGAAAATAAATGGGAATTTCTGATAAGCAATGCCGCAAATAATAAATCATCCATACCTGTACGAATCGTTCAGGGGAATCATAATAATGAGGAACGCTGGAAAGATGACAATTTTTTATCCCGTATGGAGCTCTATATGTATTTATCGGATGGAAAATATAAATCCCGGACAAAGCGGATTGTAGTATGGCCTGAAACAGTTCTTAACTCTTCTGCAAGGATGAATGAAGACATGATGGGGAGGATTATGGGTTTCATTGGCCGCGATTCTTATCTTATAGCTGGAGGAGTGCGGAATATCCGGAATAAAGAAATATATAATTCAGTCTATTTCGTATCCGGTACAGGATATGTAAAATGGTATGATAAAAATATACTGCTTCCGTTTTCTGAAACCAGACCTATGAACATTGGTACTCTTGGAAGGTATTTTGAAGCGCCGGATGAGTTTATGCCGGGCCTGACGAATCCATCTGTTGAAATTGAAATTTCCAGAATTGGAATATCAGTTTGTTTTGAGCTGATTTATCCCATGCATGTACGTAAATCCGTACTTCAGGGTGCTGATCTGCTGGTTAATGTTTCCAATGACGGCTGGTTTGGTGATACGGCTGAACCATATCAGCACCTTGATATAGCCCGTTTCAGGGCTTTGGAAAACAGACGGTATATGGTCCGGGCGTCGAATAACGGTATATCAGCTGTTATCAATCCTCTTGGAGGAATTGCGGATCATACTCAACTTTTTACAAGAGGAGCTTTAAACAGCAGTGTGATCCGTATTGTAAATAAAAGCGTTTATGCAATCATAGGCGACGCAGTTCTTTATTGCGCGCTCATCGTTATTCTGGTGATGCTTTTTAAACCTTTCATATTAATAAGGAAAGAGTGATACAGCCTTTTATTTGACTGATGGAGTTTCCTTATTTATTATTTCCCTGCGGCGGAATTCCTCAGCCTCATCACCTTCGCCAAAGGTTTCCTTCTGCAGTGCCTGAATCTGGCTGTCCTTCTGTTCCTTGGTCAGACCTGAATCATTCAGTATTTTTTGTTCGAGTTTATGGTAATTGTCTTCCTTCTGCTTTTCCAGTACGATGTCATCATCAATTTTTTCAAGCTTGGCAACCACATCCGGAGGAAAAAATTCATTACGGTATTCTTTTATACGCTGTTTTTTTTCCGGTTCTGAAAGATCGCTGATATCTTTATTATATGTTGATAATTTTTCCTGATATTTGTCAAAGGGCTCCGCTTCGCTGTCTATTACCGAGGCATCATTGCCCCACATCTGAGTTTTCAGCTCTTTGATCTGTTTTTCCTTTTCTGCTCCATACTTGTTTGAATCGTTTAAGATAGATCCCTTCCTGATGCTGTATTCCTGCGATTTGACTATGGTCCCGTATAATTCATCTGCAAGATCCTTGCCGAAATAATTGCGGCGGTATTCCTGTACATCGCGGAGATACTTTATCATCTCTTCAGGATTTTCAGGTTGATGCCATTTCTGTACTGCATTCGGGAAATTTTTCTCAAAATCAGCATATTTTTTATATAGAGCAACCATTTCATCAGCCCGCTCCGGATCCATAACAGAACGAAGGTATTTTTCAACAGCTGCAAGATTTTCCTCAAAACTCATTTTGGAAAACTTATTCTGGAGGAATTTGAAGTATTTTATTGTATACTGGTTGGCGGTTAATCTGGAAAAGTATTTATCCGGAGACCCATCCTCAAAATTAATGTTTTTTAAAAATATTTTGTAATCATCTGCTTTGATCGATTGATTATCTCCCATTATATTCACTTCAACAGCAGATTTATTTCTACTGACTATCTGTAAAACGATTATAAGAATTATAATAAAACCCGCAGAAGCAATTATAATTTTCTTTTTCATTAATTTACCTCAAATCAAATAATCTAAAATATAATAAAAAATAAAATGAAATGCTTCTTATGTCAATAAAAAACGTTTTTATATGTAAAATGTAATGATAAAATAAAAAAACCCCCGTTTTAAAACGGGGGTTTATAATTTTAATGTAAATACTTAATCTTACTGCCTAAAGCGATGCTAGGGCTCGCTCATGGTCATGTGTTGGATGCTGCCCTCCTGAAGAAGGGCCATGCGATACTTTTTCCCCATTATAAACTTTTTACAGTTTGGGGATCCACAATGACACTCAAATGAGCGAAACAGCTCGTCCTCCGTTGTTTCATAATCCATGGTGAGATACTCACCCGGTTTTATTGGCTTTATCGCGGTAAAAGTCTGTGTGGCCATGTCGCAATCAGTATTTGGATCGCAGCTGTGAAGAATTTTACCCATGAAAAAAGGATCATGGATATGCTGGCCGGCTCCAAGCTGAAGTGTGAAAAGGGTCATGTCATTCAGAATCAAACCTGAAAATCTGAAAATAACCTGTCCTGGTTCAAAACTCTTTAATGCAACAACTCCCTCACCGACTTCGTCAGATTTTATAATTTTAAATTTGTCTTTTGTCGGTTCATTTTGAAACGACGGATAAAAATCCGGGTAGAACCTTGTGCTTGATTCAACGATCATTTTGCGTTACCTCCTTAGTATTACGCTGTCATTGATGTTCTGCGGATTGAAATATTTTTTAACCATATCCAGAACAATGCTTTCATCATACCATTTACAGCTGAATACATCCAGGTATAGATCCCGGGCATTATCATTGGTGTGTATGGTTATTGCGCTTGTCATAATGAGCTGGACTGCAGAAATTCCCACCTCGATTCCATCTCCGAATCTGGCAATTGTTAGATCTCCAAAAGGAACCATGTCTATAGCCGGTACGAGTTCTTTTACAAAACGGGATATTTTTTCAATATCGAGCAGATTCTCGTTGCAGCTTTCGGCAGTCAGCATAACGTGCTTGCCGTAATATTTTTTCCCGTCGATTTCAGTGCGTTTGTAGGCGTCTTTTTCGGCGGATACTGTTAATGTCGCTGACATTAATATTGACCTCCAGAGTATAATAAATTAAACAAAACTGTGTTGCAATAATTTGTAGGGCATTTGTTGTCAATTCATAATACAGTAAAAAAATTTTTTTTCAAAGAAATTTTTACAAAAAAATAAGTTATAAAAATTTTTTTTCATAACTTATTTTTTGTTAAAATTGTATGAATAATAACGTTTTAATTTGTTTCTATAAAAATTAAAAATGAGCTCTTTTTTTAAGTGACATAATATTATCGTAAAATTACAAGTAAAAAATTATTGACTTTCAGTATTAATTAAAAAAAATTTAAAAAATCCTGTTTTTGATAGTATGATTTTTTTGCTCTATAATAGAATATATACAAAAAATAAACTATTATTAGTAGCAATATGCTTATAGGGAAATTAGTAAAAATTTAAATTCCATTATTATTAATACTGATTGACTTTAATTAAACTTGAAAATATAAACAGTAAATAAATTATTGAATTCAATGCTTTTGAGAAATTATATTTACTGCAATGAAGCGAAGAGGTTGAAAATGAAAATTGTTCATGTATTAAAAAGAATCGAGATGATTGACAACGATATTAGAGAGTTGAAAAAGCTTGAAAAAACAATCACGCGTAATAAATCTTTCAGCACTCCGATTTACATGACTATAGAAAAACAGATAAATATTATGCTTGGCGACAGGATTAAACTTCTTGAATTGAAAATTGACAATCCGCCTACATATCTTGTTGAAGAAATAGAGGGGACGGATGCTGAAAAACCGGTTCTTAAAGAGAAACCGAAAGAAGATAAAAAGATAAAAAAGCAGCCGGTTATGAAAAATAAAAAGGCTGTTTCAGACGATGATGATGACGAAATGCCCATGCTTACACAGGATCAGATTGATGCAAAATTCGGTACAATGAAAGCAGCTGCTGATAAAGTCAGATCTGAAGAAAAAAATAACGAAAAGAAAAGTGAAGCTGCCAATGAAAGTTCAAATGGCGATAGTGTTAAGCTTCTTGATATAGCTTTACAGAAAGGAACTCTTGCAGCAGACCCGGAAAAAGACAGAAAGGTAAAATTCTTCAGAGATAATTTTCCTCTGGATTAAGTAAATCATAATCTGTCTAAAATATACTCGATTCTGTATTTTTCCTGAAAATAGATTGTAGTTCCCAGTTTTGCATCTTCACTTTTAAGGTCAGAAAATGAAATTGCATCCACAAGAACAGGTATATCAGTTCCTTTTATCTTAAAGGTTGAAAGCACAGCTGATATCATTGAAAATGATATCGGGCCCGTTGAAGTTCCATCTGTAAACATTATATCATACTGTGTGTCTTTTTGTGAAAAACCGTGAATCGCGACCTTTAAACCAACGGATTTCTTATCAATTTTGAATTTTGAAAAATACTTCGCTTCCATAACTTCCGACTCTTCGCTGAAAGTATTTTTCCCGAATCTGTCCTGCTCATTTTTATAGACGAAACATTTATCATTTATTGAAGGCAGTATTTTAAGGTTGTTTATTGTTTTTATGGATGATTTTGAAAAATGAAGCAGTGAAAAGATTGCATCTTCTTTTGTTTGAGATGATTTAATATATGTAAACAGATTCCCTCTTTCATTTATCAGGAATATTAATACATGGTTTCCTTTTATAACATATGATACGATCGGAGCGTTTTCTTTTTTTAAATTATAAACCGAATCGAGTAAGCTTATCCAGGTGTCATCCCCGTAAAATTTCATCAGCATATCTTTTCTTGGTTTGAGTGATATGGCTGCAAGAAGTTTTACTGCATTGTCATGTGTTGTAAAGATGATATTTTTTCCGGTTCTTGTAATTTTAATATAATTAGAATCAATCTTGCCGATAAATCTTAATGATTTCCCTGAAGTAACTGCTGTTATAAATTGATACGCCTCAACAAAAAATTTATTAAGATCTCTGAATTGCCTGATAGATTCTTCATCTGATATTATCGCGCAGGTGTCATCAAAACTTTTTCCTGTAATTACTCCGCCGGTCAGAACTTTTTCAAGAATTTTTATAACCTGGGAATTGTCATTATACTTTTCAATATATGATTCGCCCCAGCTTGTTTTATATATATGATAAATTGATCTTTTTGAATCCGGGCTCCCGTCGGTAAAGCCTGTTACAATCAGATTTATAAGATTAAACGGCTCTTTTAGATAGTACTCATTTTTTATGTTGTTTCCCTTGGAATACATCTCTGAAATTTTTACAAGAAGTGTAAGCATGAAATTCTGATTAAGCTGCCCGTATCCGGATTGAATTTTTATTCTTGAAAAAACCGGATCAAATAATCTGTTAATCGATGTCCAGGCTATCAGCTTGATTAAACTTTTTTCAGTTTTTAAGGTGATTGTTTTATCGCGCTGTTCGTTCCCGCTTTTATATAACCGCCACTCGACAATATCCGCACCTTTTCTAATCGGCTCAATATACATTATTGATTCATAAGTTGAATCTTTAAATGTAATGTGATCATCAATCTTATTGTCGCTCTGGGAAAAATGAGCTTTTATTTTTCCGCTGAGCAGCTGAATGTCAGAGGTTGAAACCCGTTCGGAAATGTTTATAGTTGGAATAGAGGCTGTAATTTTCTGATAGCTTAAGAGCATGAATTTTTTTACTGAATTCCAGAATTGAATAACCTGGTTATAATCCCATGAATCGAATGTATCGAGTTCTTTAATTTTATTGTCATCCCATCCCCATGATTTGACATATTTAAACATTACAACAACATGATAAGGAAGATTTTTACTTGCCTGAATTCCGGAATATTTCGAAAGCTGGGGATTGATTTTCAGGTAAAGATTTTTTCTCAGTACATCCAGTATTTCAGGTGTGGGCATTGTTGTGCCGTAGTATTCATAAACCTCACTGAACATAAGCATATATGAATCGAGAATGAGGGCATTTACGCTTCCTCTTTGAATTGATGCTTTTACTTTATGGCTGAGCAGCGGACTTGTTTCTTTTCCATTTAAATATTTTTCAAGCACTCCGATTTTTATTATGGATTTAAAAGGATTTCCAAGTGATTTAATCAGCTGGAATAAAGCCGCACCGAGGAAATCCTCTTTGGAAATTTCCTGGAGATTTCCTATATCTATAAAATTGTCATCGCGCCAATCGGCCGGAACTGCATTATAGAATTCATAGTACTGACTGTCTGAAGCAAATCTGGGTACTGCCCACCAGAATGGAATTTTACCTTCTATTATTATTGAACTTCTGTAAAATTCATCCATCAGGAGAGCGCCTGCAGTTGTTCCAAAGGCTTCATCATCGTCTTCAGCAAAAACATTCTGTCTCACGCTTTCTATGTCGTTAACAAACAAATGAGTTTCAGCACCGGCTTCTTTTATGACCCATTCCTGGATCAGGACTGCTTTTTTCTGAAAAAGAATATTTGCTTCAGGAGTTGTGCGGTTTTTGTTGATGCATATCCAGAAATCAAAGTCGGACTTTTTATTGTATGCGATAGTTCCGGCACTGCCTATCAGGGCTATCATTTCCACAAAAGGGTGATCGTTTGAAAAATTTATTTCAGTAGTTCTGTATTTATTTTGAAAAAATTTAATTAACTCATTATCGGGCGTATAGTTTTTCATTCCAATGGGACAATGGCCTTCCACATAACCCGGAATTTTTTTGTCGTTGACGCTGAATAAAAAAGGAATGGAGAAAATTGCTCTTTTCGCCTGAGGTGATATCAGGCCGTTTAAGCGGTCTATTTTTAATTTATTAAAAGCGTTAAATGCTTCTCTGTTTTTTTCTGCTATATCTTGTAATGACATTTTTTAATTTTTTAGATGGATTTCAGGACAATAATTTAAAGATTAATAATTAGTTAATTTAAAATATCACTGAAAGCAGTTCAAGTAAAAAAAAAGACTGCTAAAAATTAAATAGCAGCCTTATTCAAAGGTTTTTCCGGAGGAAATATTAACAAACGTCTCTAATGAAATAATATGTATATTTATCTGGAAAAATGTTACAATTTTTTCTTTGACATATGGTTGTGTTTTTTATTTGTTATGAAAATGTATATTGGATGAGATTGTATAAATCGGGTTTATTTCAGGAGAGTTTTATGGCAGGGAAATCAATTTTTCAGATTATTTTAATGAGCGGGTTTGTTATTTGGATTCTTGTAATTTGTTCTATTCTTGCGATTGCAGTAATAATTGAAAGATCAATTTTCTTTTATAGAAAAAACAGGCTTAAGCGTAATGTGTTAATGGCTAAAATCAGAAATGAAATAAAAAATAAAAATTTTGAAAAGGCTCTCGGCTTATGCGAAGGAGCAAATTCTCCGCTTGCAAATGTGGTACGCGAAGGGATTATGTCAAGAGACCTTTCAGAAAATAAAATGAAAAATGCAATGGACAGGCAGAAAGTAATTGAGACTGTAAAGCTTGAAAAGTTTTTAAATATTCTCGGTACAATAGGCAGCACTGCGGTTTATATTGGACTGCTTGGGACTGTAATAGGAATCATCAGGGCGTTTCATGACATATCATCTCTTGGCGGAGGTATAAATACTGTAATCGGCGGTATCTCCGAAGCACTCTTTTCAACAGCAGCCGGAATTGTGGTTGCCCTCATATCTGTCATATCTTATAATTATTTTATTAAAAGGTCTGATGATTTTTCAATTGAAATGGAACTGTGTTCTTCAGAAACCGCAGATCTTATAAAATCTTAAAAAAATGATGATTGCTGATATTTTAAATGCTTTCATCTCAAAATAAAACCGGTGCTAAAATGTTTACTATAAAAATTAATCAATCTGAGAAATCCCGTCTGTTATCTTTTTATGATGATATGGAAAATAAAGGTCATTGGGGCAGCAGTGCAATTGAAATACCTGAAGAGAAAGGTTTGTTTGATGTAATAAAAAAATCTGATGATAAAATAAAATTATCAATACGTCAGCTGGAATTACTAAGTGATTGGATTTTTAATGCAACAGGCGAAGGCGTTTTATTGCTTCCGGTTGATATAGCGGTTGTTAAGAAAATTCAAAAAGTATTAAGTGAATATTACAGTAAACACTATACTGAAATTAAAAGACTGGAAATAATTATTTCTCAATTAAAAAAGCTTTCTCCTGAAGAAATAAAAATAAAAAAATCATCAGAATCCGTAAAGGAGATGGATGCAAAGAATGAATCAGTCTCTTTGGCTGCTGTTGAAAAAATAAATCCTAATTTAAATCTTGCGAAAAGAAATAAAAGGATCATGACTGAAATAAATATTACTCCGTTTACGGATGTGGTTCTGGTTCTCCTTATCATCTTTGTTGTAGCAGCTCCGATAATTTATAAGGATGATATTAATGTAAATCTTCCTAAATCCACCACCGGGAAAAAATCCCAGAATCTGCCGAATAATCTGGCAGTAACAATCAATAAAGGCGATGATGTTTTTTTCGGCGAGTCGCGTTTTAACCTGAATACAGATGCGGAAAAAATTCAGGCTAAAATTTCATCAATTATTTCAACGAATAAAGATTCAGTTATTACTGTAAACGGCGACAAGGACTGCAGGTACGATTCTGTGGTAAAGCTTATAGGAATTCTTGATAAGGCTGGTTTAAAAAAAATAGTTCTCGGCGTTGAGCTTGTAAGGTAAAATTTACTTTTTCTCACATTCTGTCATTACTGCGCCTGCGATGGCCTGCACCCTCGGGTGAATCCATTATTTAATAAGCATTGTAGAAAACTGATACTAAAAATTTTTAATTGAAAAAGATATTATGAGATTTAATGAAAAAAATTATGCACAAGAGTATGAAAGAAGATTGTCTGATGAAGGCTATCCCGGTAATATTGCTGATCGTGTTATTGAAGAACTTTCCGGAGCAGTGACTGTTTTAGATATTGGAGCCGGGACAGGATTTATATCAATTCCCCTTGCTGAAAAAGGTTTTCAGGTAAAAGCTGTTGACCCTTCTAAAGAAATGCTTTCAATCTTAAAAAGAAAAATTGACGGCAGAAACCTTAATTTTGAAATAATAAATGAATCATGGGAATCTTTCTCAGAAGAGCCGGCAGATGCAGTTGTATCTGTACATTCATTATACCCGATGAAAGATCCGAATTACGCTATTTCAAAAATGATCCGCAATGCAGATAGATCTATTATAGTTATACGTAAATCTGTTCAGGAGGAGTCTGTGTCTGATATGATAAGAAACAGATTCAATAAAAAAAGATGCTCGCAGATTGCAGATGAAGATATTAAATCAATTCTGAATAATGCAAAGATTTCTTTTAAAGCTGCTGATATTACACAGACACGATTATCGCGTTTTACTGATATCAATGATGAGATTGATTATTTTATTTCACATTACAGCCTGAATGAAGCAAATAAAAAAGAAATAGAAGATATAATATTATCAAAAACTGAAAAATCAGATAACGCATTTTTTTATAAAACAGTATATCATGATGCCATATTTGTTTTTTAAATTTTTATTGACATTCTGAAGATTCTTTAAGTAAATTTATTTATTAAAAAAATATTGAAACAGTTATTTCAAAAAGGTTCAGAAATGAAAATTGAAGATGTAATAAACAGAAAAGAATTAAGCGAAAGACTTGATGGAGATATTACATTATTAAATGAGCTTGCTGAAATTTTTATAAGCGATTCTGTAAATCTTATGTCAAAAATTGAAGAAACATTCAAAGCCGGTGATTCGCAATCGCTGGGAAAAGCAGCTCATACCATAAAAGGAGCTGTATCAAATTTTTCTGCAAAAAAGGCTTATGAATCAGCTTTAGCTCTTGAAAAAATAGGCAAAAATAATCAGATGGATCTTGCTTCAGCTGCATTTGATGAATTAAAAATAGAAATTAATAATGTGAAAGATGCTTTGAAACTTCTAAAAAAAGAAAAAACAATAGAATAAATTATTTTTTCTTTCTGTTTGAAACAACTGCTGCAATTCCGCCTGCTGAAATTAATATTGTTCCAAGCCACACTGCCCATATAAATCTTTTAAATGAAACATCAACCATAACAGAATCCGGAGGAATAAGCGTATCTCTGCCTGGTGTTACGTGAAGCAGTACTTTTTTGCTGTCAGCATCGATTTCTACAAGTGAGACTTCCCTGTCAGTTCCCGGAATTACAGGCTTAACGGAAATTCTTTTTTCCTTTACTATTTTAATTCCAGGTGAAAGTTTATTTCCATTTACTGTAAGATTTACAAAAAGAGACGGCTCTTCTGAACGCATTCCTGATGAATCCATGTCTACATACACAAACATGTCATTGCCGAGAAACTTTTTTTCACCTTTTGCAATTATGAGATTTGTCAGAGATTTTTCTCCGGATTCGTATTGTTCCGGTGTTATATAGATATCCTTAAAAAATCCATATTCAATATGCGGTTCACGGTACAGTGAATGTGTTTTCTGATCTATATAATAATCTGTTTCAAATGAGCTTTGCGAATTGCCGTCTTTCAGAATAAATGATAATGTTGATCTGGATTTTTCATTAAAGTTTTTAAAAGTAAGATTTACCGTTCCTGCTTTTTCTTCTATGTCTTTGAATAATTTTTTCTGAATTGATGACGAATGAAATCCTGAAGCAATAATGCCGATTGCCATTACAGCAATTCCTATATGAGTGAGCCTTGATGATCCGACGGAAATAAATTTAAATTTAATAATATCTGACAGATAAACAAAAATTATAAAGAATGCAATAACTGAGATAATAAAAGGCTGAATTTGATCTGTGTGATTTAAATTGAATAATATTCCTGCAGCAGCAGATAAAATTATAAATAATAGAATTAATTTATTTTTAAAAATTGCGAGCAGGCCTCTTGATGCCATGGTTGCCATTATCATGAGAGTAAGAATCAGCACTCCGAAAGGAACTGAAATTCCATTATAAAAATTTGAAGTTACAGAAGTCTGATTTGTCAGGAATATCCCTGATATGATCGGCATTGATGTTCCGATTAAAATTACAGCAGCGTATATTATTACAGTGAGCATGCCGAATAAAGTAAGATTTGCCCATGACAGAATTTCCTGTCCCAGCGATTCGCCTTTTATGGTATTGAATTTTTTTATTAAAAGGAAAAATCCTGAAAATAATGTTATAAGCATGAAGCCGATTAAATACGGCGATGTGCCGGATTCTCCGAATGAGTGAACAGAA
Organism: uncultured Leptospirales bacterium; assembly: GCA_964392365.1. GTDB lineage: Bacteria > Spirochaetota > UBA4802 > UBA4802 > UBA5550 > CAYMPH01. Next base: position 35,735 of record CAYMPH010000004.1, on the reverse strand, counting down.
AAATTTGACAGCACGCCGCTTCTGGTAAGGAATGTGCTGTAAAAAACCAGAACAAAATAAATTACTGCAAGAGCAATATTTGTTTTTGGGAGAGCGCCTTTTCTTTTCTGCAGCAGCATACCGTGCATCAGGGCAACTGATACGAGCCACGGGATAAGCGATGAATTTTCAACAGGGTCCCATCCCCAGAAACCGCCCCATCCTAAAACTTTATATGCCCAGTATCCTCCCATAAAAATGCCGATTCCGAGAGATATCATGCTGAACAGCAGCCATTTATATGATGATTTTACCCAGTCTGTAAAATTATTGTTTATCAGAGCTGCAATTGCAAATGCGAAAGGAACTGTTGCTGCTGCGTAACCTAAAAATAAAATTGGCGGATGAGCTATCATCCATGGATCCATGAGAAGAGGATTCATTCCTGAACCGTCCGGAGGTATTTGTCCAGGCTGGAGTTCATTCGGAAATTTTTTCCATATAAATTCAAACGGGCTGTTTATAGTTATCATTATTAAAATAAATATCTGGGTTATGATGATAACAGTCATTATTATATTTTCATTTTTATCTTTGGATTTAATTACAGCAAGACCTGTGAGATTCAGCAGCAGAAGCCACAGAAGAAAGCTTCCTTCGCTCCCTGCCCAGAATCCGCTGATCAGATAAAGAAGCGGCATATTCCGCGATGAATTGGCGTATACATAATGATATTGAAAATCATTTGTAATAAAAGCTGACATTAAAATCATACTGGCAATGATAATTAAAATTGATGAAATGTAATAAATTCTTCTTCCGGCTAATATGCTTTTTTCGTTAGGTACAGAATCCTTTGTCATGAAGATTACTGATGCAACAGATAAAACAACCGCTGATATAATTAATATACTGCCTATATTCATTTTTATTTTTCCTTCTGATATTTTGACGGACATTTCACGAGAAGTTTGTCTGCTGCAAATATTTTTTTCTCTGAATTGAATTTTCCAAGTACAACAACCTGCTCTGCATGTTCAAAATTTAACGGCTTTACAGCATAGTTGATAAAATTCATTTTAGTTCCTTGTTTGTCGATCAGTGTGAAAGTGAAGCTTCCCTCTTCGTGCTTTACAGGTACGGATTTATCAATTTTACCTATAACCTGAACATACTTACCGCCGGATGCTGATGCTTCCCTGAATGGAATATATGGTGTAACCAGATCGTCGCTTAAAGAAAGAAATGCTGTAATAGCCAGCCCTATTGCTATTAAAAAAATTATTATATATCTGTATTTCATAAATGCTATTATTCCTTCAGGCTCGTTTCAATTTTTTTAAGTTTTCTTTCTATATGTATTAGAAAAAATGAAATGCCGGTCCATATGACAAGAATAATCAGAGCAACTTTTATAAGAATCTGCTCGTCCTGTTTTGTCTGATTTTCCTGTGAACCGGAATAAAATTTAGAAGATTCAATTTTATTATCAATCGATGTAGACGCTGCTGCATTAATTTCAGTTTTTTTATCCTGCGCTGATAGATTATTATATGTTATTGCTCCTATAAAAGGAATTGAAGCTGATATGAGTATAGCTGAAATAATAATCTTAATTTTATTTATCATATTTTTCCTCAATCTTTTTAATTACAGCTGAAAGTCTATTTGAAATATTGAACAGATATGCATATAAAAAAGTAAATGCAATAACTGATACAATAAATGCAGTCTTCATTTTATAATCAAGATGGATTTTTCTGTCAGCATTTAATATAGGATCCGGATGAAGGGAAGGGTAGAGTCTTGGAATAATAAATATAAAAAATGGAACAGTGAACATTGCAAGTATAAGATATACGGAACTTATTCCCGCTCTTTTATCTTCTTCTATTACAGATGATCTGAGACTGAAATAGGATGTGTAAATGAGCAGCAATATAACAATAGACGTTTCTCTAGGGTCCCAGTTCCAGAAACTTCCCCAGGTCAGCTTTGCCCACAAAGATCCTGTTATGACTGTTAAGATTGTGAAAAGCATTCCAATGCGTGCGGAATTATATGCTTTTTCTTCCGGGAAATGTATTTTTTTATTTTTATCCAATAAAAATATAATTGCATAAATTCCAGAAACAATAAAAGCAAGAACTGATACCCACGCGCAAGGCACATGAAAATAAAGTATCCTGCTTGTGTGCCCTAAAATTTCTGCAGATGGAGCATATAAAAATGCCAGTATTATAGAAACCGGCATGAGTATGATCAAAGGGATTAAAATTTTCAAACCGGATCCTCTCAATGAATATATCTGTACAACAGGTATGATAGCGCTGTAATTGAACCGGAAAATGCAAGTAAAAAAATTACATTACCGTAGTTGTACTGCATTCCATCAATAGAAGAAGCTGTAAGAAGTATGGAAACAAACAAAACCGGAAGTATAAGCGGAAAGGAAATAATTGAAAAAATTGAAACTCCTTTTCCGGATTTTGCGCTCAGAGCCCCCAGTATTGTTGTTGAACATGCAATAGCAAATCCGCCGGTCATTGATGTTATTAAAAATTCAAGTGGAAGTTTTATATCAATCTGCATGAAAAAAATAAAGAGAGCGCTCAGTAGCAATTGAAGTGCAGTGAAATAAATTATTCCGAATATCAGTTTTGATGTGAATACAGCTGCAGGTGAAGATATCAGAGTGAGAAATAGTGAAGTTTTTTCTTCCTCTTCACGCGTGAATGAACGGGAAAGGCAGTTCATTGCACTGAAGAATGAAATCAGCCAGAATAATACAGCATTAACTTTTGAAGAAAACGGAACTGCGCCTGAAGCAAGACTTACTGAAATGCATGTAACAGATGAAAATATAAGTGGAATTAAAATGGAAGCTCTGTTTCTGAATTCCACAGTGAATTCTTTTTTTATATTTTTTAAAATAATATCAGTCAAGAGATATCTCCCTGCTGCAGAGATCAGCTTCAGCTGTTTCATTTGTTGCAATAATTAAAATTTTATCTTTTTTAATTTGTGTAATAATATCATAAACCAGTTTTTTACCATCGGAGTCAAGATTGGATCCGGGTTCATCAAGAAAAAGCAGCTGGGGTTCGCGGACCAGTGTTAAAATAAATTTCAATCTCTGCTTCATTCCTGTAGAATAAAATTTTACTCTTTTATGAATATGGCTTTTGAGATTCAGATTATCAATCAGTTCTTCAGGAAATTTTATATTGTCTTTTATAGCGAAATTAATATTTTCATATCCGGTTAATTCATCGTATGGATTTATTTCAGGTGAAGAAAATCCTATGAATCTGTACAGATCTTCAGTGCTGATAACTGAGTCAGTTTTTTTATGTTTAACAGTTCCTTTATCCGGCTGAGTAATGCCGGAAAGAATTTTAAGCAGAGTGGATTTCCCGCTGCCATTATGGCCTGTAACTGCAAGAGATTCGCCGGTTTGAATTGTTAAATTAAAATTGCTGAAAAGCGCAGCACGGCTGCTGTATTTTTTTGATATGGATTCTGCTTCAATTTGAAATATATCTTTTATTATCATTTTAAAAAATCGTTACTCAATTTAGTGATAACATCATATCTGTTTAAAAGAAAATGACCTTCGTCCGGAATCATTTCAAACCGGATAAATGGATTATTCACATTTTTAATGAATTTCTGCGCTTCTTTTGCATTCCACAAAAACTTATCTCTTTCGCCCATAATTATCAGAACAGGCTTATTGATTTTTTTTACATCTTCCTCGGGTATAATTGATAAATAAGGAAAATATTGTGTTGTGTATTTATTTATGTAATTTAAGAGTTTTAAATAAAGATTTTCAAATTCCTTGTCGTTTATCGGGTTGCCGCCGTTTGCCCATAGTAATATTTTTTCAGTGCTGGAAAACATTCCATGATGAATCATTTCTATAGGGATCTGCATTCTTTTTACATAAGATGTTGACACTAAAATAAGTTTTTCAATCCGTTCGGGATGATAATAAAAAAACCATTGGGAGATATAACCTCCAAACGATGAACCTATTATATTGGCTTTTTCAATCTGTAATTTCAGAAAAACCTCTTCGAGCCAATTTGCGTAATCTTTAGATTCTTTAGGTAATCTGGTTGTTCTGCTTTTCCCGGGCTGGCCAATAATATCTATTGAATAAATGCAGAAATCTTTATAAGCACTGACAACAGATGGATGATTGATTGAAGAGTTCCCGCCTGCTCCTGTGAGAAGTATTATGTTTTTTTTATTTTTCTCGGAACCGATTATTACAATGTGAGTCCTGCCGTAGCTTGTATCTACATCAATTTCACGGTAAGGCACTTTCCATTTTGAGAGAAATTCCGCATATAATTCCATCATCTTAATGCGGCCCTCTTCAGACTTGTAAATCTGATATTCGCCATTTACAAGTTTCGGCTGCATGGAGCAGGATGCAAAAACTGCAGCTGAACAAAGTGTAATGGCGGATTTTAATATAATTTTTTTAATTAACATATTTTCCTCCATATAATTTAACACCCTGCTTCAGTAATCCTGTTCCCTTTTTTTTAAAATAAAATTCATTTTTACATATTTTAGTTGAGAATTTATTATGCTTTTTAAATAGTTTCTATGTCAAATTAAAAAAAAAGAAGAGTGAAATGTCATCAGTATATGGAATAATCCTCGCAGGAGGAAGCGGCAGCAGGCTTGGAAATGAAAGGCCGAAACAGTTTATTGATCTCGGGGGCAAACCTCTCATAGCATGGCCGCTTATCCGGTTTAATAATCATAAATCAATCAATGGCATAATTGTTGTCTCTGCTGAAGAAAATATCAGCGAAATAAATGAAATCTGCTCTATGTATAAAATTACAAAATTGCACAGGGTGATTTCAGGCGGAAAAACAAGACAGGAATCTTCTTTCAACGCGGTTAATTCATACACCTTCAAAGAAGATGATATTCTTTTAATTCATGACGCTGCGCGGCCTTTTGTGACTGATAGGATAATTTCAGAATCAGTATCTTCAGCTGCTGAGCATGGAGCTGCTGCAGTTTATGTAAAATCAATTGATACTATAACTGAAATCAGAAACGGATACGTGGAATCAATTCCTCCGAGGGAAAATTTATATTATACCCAGACTCCGCAAGCATTCAGATACAATATTATCCGAACCTCGCACGAGAATGCCCTTAAACGCGGAATTTATGACAGCTCGGACGATGTATCACTTGTATTAAACGCATCACATGATATTAAAGAAGTTGATGGGGAATATTACAATTTAAAAATTACTGTGAGCTCAGATATAGATCTTGCATTAAAAATTCTGGAGAAGAATGAGTTTCTCAGGTTATAAAGAATAAATCAGGAATATAAAATGAAAAAAGAATCAAATATTCAGAAATATATAGAAAAAATATACCCTTTATTATATAAGAAGATCAGCACTGTAATCCGTAAATCTGAAAAGGAATACAATGGGAAAAATTTTAAAACTGCTGATAGTTTTTTATGGGATCATACAATTCAGGTTGCAACATTTGCATACAGGCTTTCTGTTATGGAAAAAACAGATCCCTTGATCCCGGTAATTACAGCCTTGTTTCATGATTCAGGAAAATTTGTTAAAGGAAAATATCATGCAGATGACAAGCCTGAAGAGGAATATTCTGCAGAAATTGCCCGCAGAATTTTAAAGCAGGTTAAAGCAGACATAGAAATTATTGTTCAGGTAGAAGATGCCTTGCATGCGCTTTACCGGAACAGGAAAGGATGCAGCAAAGCCTGTGCAATAGTTCACGATTCAGATTTTCTGGTCAAGTTCGGATATATCGGCATAACTAATTTTTTTATGAAAGCGGCTCTAAGGGGCAAGCCTCTTCAGAATGCAATACTTTCATCCCTCAGCAAAGAGCTCACATATTCATCAACTGCTGTTTTTAACATGATGACGAAATCAGCAAGGAAACTTGCTTTGAAAAGAAGCGGTGATTCTCTGAAATTTTTCAACAGCCTACTATCTGAAATCAGTGATTATGGAATAGGGAATTATAAAATAAAAAAAATTCACCTGGGGGAAATGATTCGTCCTGAAAACAGCTGCATTGATGACAGCATTGACGTTATTCTTGTTGAGCCTGATTCATGCATTTTCTGCGGAGAAAATCTGGGTCTTTCATATAAAAGGAAAATGGGAGTAAAGTGCGAAAGGCTTGTTGCTGAATTTAAATGCGTTTCATGCGGCAAATCGCATGAAATATCTTTCTGTATTCCTGAAATCATCAGAGGATAATGAATCTATAGAGCTGTGGGTTGAAGTTTCCTATAAATATGTATCATGTTGCCTGAACTGTTTTTTTTAAATACATAAACTGCCAACTTTATTATAAAATGTTAAATTATATATAATGAATTTTAAAGAAATCTGTTAAAGTTAATAAAAAATCTGAAATCAGTGAAGCTGAAGTCATAATCCTTGAATTTATTTAATAACTTCCATGCGAGATCATCAATCTCAGATGTAAAATATATAAAGTAAAGTATGTTTTTCAAAACGGGGCTGTTAATAAATGATTATATTAGATACAATTAAAATTTAAAAAATTAAATCCAGTATAAGTCTTGACAGCTTTTTTGTTATCAGAAATCAATCTGCTGAAAATTACAATATACATGGAGATTATAATGAAAGAATACAAAAAGGAATTTATAGAATTTTTAATAAGGATGAAAGCGCTGAAATTCGGTGAGTTCACGCTGAAATCAGGCAGGCTTTCGCCTTATTTTCTTAATACCGGCATGCTGCATACTGGAGAGGCAATGACGAGGCTCGGAAAATATTATGCAAGCACCATAGTTGATAATGTGCCGCAGGGGTACACTGCAGTATTCGGCCCGGCATACAAAGGGATACCGCTCGCGATAGCAGCTGTAAATTCACTCTATGCAGACCATGGCATAAATGTCGATTATGCATTCAACCGCAAGGAAGCAAAAGACCATGGAGACAAGGGCCTGATAGTGGGGAAGGCGCTCGGCATAGAGGACAATATTGTTGTAGTGGACGACGTAATAACTGCAGGCACAGCAGTGCGTGAAACGATTGACATTCTCAGTTCACAGGGAAATCCGAAGCTTGCTGCTGTAATAGTTTCTGTTGACCGGATGGAAAAAGGCACGGGCGAAAAATCCGCAATACAGGAAATTTCTGAATCCACCGGACTTTCATTTTTCCCCATAATCACCATAATTGATATTATTGAATTCTTAAAGAAAGAACCGGCTTCATCGCACGGGGTTACTGCTGATATGATTGCGAAGATAGAGCAATACCGGGAAAAGTACGGTGTAAGCTGAAATGATCTGCCGGTTGATTTTTAATTAAATAATATCTATAACTAACAGAGTAATATCATCATTAAATGGCGTTTTTCCATTGAAAAGGTGCAATTCATCAAGAAGTTTTTCAGTGAAATCCGTTGACTTATCTGCAAGCGTGCCAAGAATAAAATCCTTGAAGCGGTCATCCCCATACATCTTGCCGCTTTTATCATCGCATTCAGTTATACCGTCGGTGTAGAGCACTATTCTGTCCCCTGACTCGATCTGAATACTACCTTCGGCGAATTTTTTTGATTTAAACCATCCGAGTGCTTTCCCTGCTGTTTTAAGATTAATGATCTCACCGGAGGACGGCCTGAACAGGAAAGCCGGCGGATGCCCTGCGCTGCTGAACGATAGAACTCCCGACGCAAGGTCAAGCCGCGCCAGAAATGCTGTTACGAAATTATAATTCACTGTCGAGTCACAGATCATGTCATTCAGTTTTTCAAACACGCAGGATGGTGAGAGATCTGAATCGATGCTGTCGAGAGACATTCTGGTGATGAGAGCAAGATATGAGCTGGCAAGACCGTGACCTGACACGTCAGCAATGAATAATCTGATAATGCCTTTATCATGCCGGATGTCGTAAAAATCCCCTCCAACCTTGTCCATGGGAATATAGCAGGTGTGTGCCGTGCATCCGGGGATACTTGATATATCTTTTGGAAGTAGGTTCTCAACTATCATGCGGGCTATGACCAGATCGTTTTCTATCTCCAGGTTTCTTTCAAAAAGCAGTTTTGTGCTGATGAATAGACTGCGTGATGTTTTTTCCATGAAATAACTGCCTGCCATGAAAGCTGTCTGGGCAGCCCAGATTGTACTGGAATTAATGAACAAATCTACAAAAGGAAGGCCGGCCTTTATCATCAGCAACTGGCAGACTGCAAGATAAGCAGTTGTAAAAAAGACGCAGATAAAGAATCTGATACGGAAAATAAAAAAAGCATAGAGTGACGTAATAATAATCCCGCCTGAAAGCAGAACTTGATTGTAATATGCGACGAATGAGATGTATAATATTGCAAATGCAGCCGCAGAATTTGCAAGCCCCATACCCCACGGTAACAGACGGGCATATTGTTTAAAAAATGTGAGAGCTGTGACAGCCGTGATTATGGGGGTTATAATAGCTAATGCAATAAATACTATTAGCGGGAAAAAATGCGGAAAAAGAATATATGTTGAAGAAGTGCACAGTATCCATACGAAGGCTGAAAGGATGCATCCGAGCCTTGTGAAATTCCTGTTGTCAATATCATATTTCAGCCGATATTCTTTTTCAAGAGCTCTGTTTCTGAATGATAGAGTTAGGCTGTTGATATCCATGCAATGATTTTATAATTTTAATTTAGGGATGTCAAGGAATATACCGGTTTATATATGTTGTGTCAACTGGAAGTCAAAAATAATAGATGATTTTAATTTCCGATAAAATACTGTTTGTGAGCTTGTCGAACAAATAGTCTGTCTCCTGTATGGCAGGGAGTTATTAAGTCTTTCTGTATTTTAAACGGACTTGTCTATAAAGAAAATATCTTGCTATTTAAGGCTAAAAAAAAAGATGACTATATTATCATAAATTTATCACTATTAGAATTAATATTTCAAATTGAGAGTTAAGTATGAAGAAATTGTTGTTTTTTCTTTTGCTTTTACCAATATTAACATGCGAAAGAAACGATATGTATAAATTTTCTAAAGGATGTATTGCGGATGCACCTGAAGGATATTATTTAAAATTCGATGGGACACTATCCAATCATGTTACAATCCCACACGATAGTCGTTTAAATTTTACTAATGAATTCACTGTTGAATGCTGGGTTAAACTAGATAGTATTGCCGTGAATCAGGTAATATTAGCTAAATGGGGAGTTGTATCTGTAACAAATGAATATAATTTAATGTTTTTATTTGCAACTCAAACTATTCAATTTAACGTCGGGTATAATGCAGGTTCTACTGCAACTGCATCTGCAATCGTTTCTATTCTACCAGGGCAATTAATTCATATCGCAGGAGTTGTTTCAAACGGGACTGCATATTTATATATAAACGGGTCTCTTGCTGGAACAGCAGCTTTTAGTTACCCGCTTACAAATAACACATATTCATTAGTACTGGGCGCTGTAGATACAGCTGGTAATAACTCTTTAAATGGTGCTTTAGATGAAGTGAGAATATGGAATAAAGCAAGAAACGAAGAACAGATTAAATATTATAACGATTGTGTTTTAAGCGGATATGATATTGGTCTCATTTCTTATTATAAATTTAACGAGGGATCTGGTTCGGTGATTAATAGTTCAACTATTAATATGTTAAATGGTTTATTAGCTGGCGGAACCTGGAATCACTGGTAGAAAAATGTGTCTCTAAGATTTTAATTTAAAATGCAGCTTCTGAAAAGCTGCTGTCTGTCTCCTGAAGGATCCTGGAGTTCTATAAGCTTTTTGCTTTTATAACGGATTCTCTTCGAAAGAAAATTTTCAATTCAGGAAATTTTTTTCAATCCATTCTGCAATTCCTTCAACATCATTTCTTGTGAAAACCGGCAGGTCTGTATCAATTTTTTTATCAGTAACAATCATTTTTATATTTTCAGTTCCTGATGAAAAAAGAGGATTTTCAACAGAATCGCCGATTACTTCAATCTTGACAACACTGTATTTTTTATTTCCTTCAATTATAACAACATCTGAATCTTTGAAATATTTTTCTGCAACATCAACTGCATTCAGCTCTTCATCAACATCAGTCACGAATCCGAGTTTTTTGTCATTGAAAGCTGCAACACTTTTTGCACCGGATACTTTCAGCATGTGGGTGTCTTTTCCGGGATGATCAAACTCAAAATCGTGATGTGTACTTTTTATAATTGAAACAGATTGCCCTTTTGCTTTAAAATAATGGATAAGCTTGATTATAAGAGTTGTTTTTCCTGAACCGGATCTTCCAACAACAGCAAAAAGTTTATTTTTTTTCATAATGATGCCTCCTGATTAATCGCAGATAAAAATGGATTCTTCCCTGAAAACGATCCGGACTTTTTTTCCTTTTGTAATTGATAGTTTGATAAAAGCATAAATCATCAGTTCGATTTCAACATCAGTTCCTGTTTTTTCTTCCTCGAATATAACTGTAATAAATGAACCTCTTTCAAAAATTTCAGTGATTGTGCCTTTCAGGACATTAGAGCCTCTGCTTTTAACCGGTCCGGGCCTTAATATCATAACCTCTTCCGGCCTGATTCCAAAAACTGCAGATTCAGATACGCTAAAATGTCTTTTTTTATCATATTGTATGTTCAGATTTTTATCTAATTCCGGGCAAATGACGGAAAAAGATTTATCTGATATGGATTTTACTCTGCCGGTAAATATATTTTTGATTCCGAAAAAGTTTGCAGCCTCAACTGTAGCAGGGGATTTATATACTAAATTTTTATCTCCGGACTGGTGGATCTTCCCGTCAATTAGAACAGTAATTGTATCCCCGAGAAAAAAGGCTTCATTAAGATCATGCGTTATTATAAAAACTGTCAGATCAAATTTTTTCTGAATATCTTTCAGTAAAAAGCGGAGATCCTTTTTCATTGATTCATGCAGTGATGACAATGGCTCATCCAGAAACAGATATTTCGATCCGGATGCTATTGCGCGTGTAAGAGCAGTCCTCTGTTTTTCCCCGCCGCTTAAATTTACAACCTGCCTTTTTAAAATATTTTTTATATTCATTATATCAATGAGGTCTTTTACCATTGATGAATTTTCATTATTATTTTTTATAAATCTCAGTGGATAATTAATATTTTTTTCAACAGTGAGGTGTGGAAATAATGCAAGATCCTGCGGAACATAGGAAAATCCTCTTTTTTCAACAGGCATATCTGATATATCTTTGCCATTAAGAATTATGCTTCCGGAATCTATTTCCCTGAGTCCGATTATTGTTTCAAGCAGAAGGGTTTTTCCGCTGCCTGTAGGCCCGACTATCGCATGGCATCTGGAATCACCGAAATGAAGATTAATATTTTCTGATCTGAAATTCCCGGCCTTTAAAGTTATATTTTTTATTTCAAGCATTGATATTACCGCTTTTAGTAATAAGCCTTACTCCAAATAGAATGAACAGCCCGATTGAAACGAGCAGCAGTATGAGGATTACTGTTCCTTCAATATCTGCATTTGCAAGGCGCATATAAATTGATATGGGAAGAGTTTCTGTTTTCATTGCCATGGAACCAGAGATTGTAATAGACGCTCCGAATTCACCAAGTGCTTTAGCCCAGGTAAGAATTACTGAAGCAATAATTCCTTTTTTTGCAAGGGGCAGAGTGACTGTCATGAAGGCTTTATATGGAGATGCTCCTAGAGACCGGGCAACATTCTCGTATCTGGCCGGAATCTCATCCATTGCTGCTTTTATGAGTCTTGTGGCAACGCCTGCTGTTGTAATGAACTGTGCGAGTATTATTCCGTTAACAGTAAATACAAATTGAGATACATTTTCCTGAACCCATATTCCCGCAGGGTTATTAAAGAAAATCAGAAGCATGGCTCCAAGCGCTGCAGGTGACACAATCATCGGCAGTTCAAGAAATGAGTCTATGATTGTTTTTCCTGTGAAATCATATCGGGACAGGGCGAATGCAGCGGGAATGCCAATCAAAACTGAGAGAATGCTTGCTATGGTCGCTGCACCAAGACTTAGTTTAATTGAGAAAATGATTCTTTCAGAAAATATTTTTCCTGAAAGCAGATCGGGTTTTAAAAAATAAAAAAGAGAAACAATAAGAACAGCATACATCGCAAAAATAAAAAAAGATGCTGCTATTGTGGTTTTTTTTAAATTATTGTGAAGATGCAATTTTTTTCCTTACTTTATCTCCCAGCTTGATGGAAGTATGTATTCTCCGCCTACCGGTTTTTCCCCGCCGATCCATCTGACGGCTTCATCCTGGCTCATAAAATAACTGTATTTCTTAAATATTTTTTTCCCTTCATCGGATATTAGAAAATCAATAAAATCAAGCGCAATCTTTTTATTTTTTGTAAATTTTGAAACTGCAGCAGGTATATATCCGATTCTGATAATTTCATTCTGTTTAAGCTTAACTGTTTCAATTCTTGACGGATCCCAGTATTGAAAAACGCTCCATCCTATAACAGCATCAGCCATTTTAAGTGAAACAGCAGTTGCTGTTTTTTCGCAGCTTTCAGTGTAATTGATAAGATTTTTTTTAAATGCTGATTTTTCAGCAGAGCTTAAATTATTCTCCAATATCTCCACTGCATAAAGACCAATACATACTCCAGCGGGGTTTGCAATGGCAATTTTTAAACCGGGTTTGGACAGGTCTTTAAGGGTTTTTATATTTTTAGGATTTCCCTTCCAGACATTTATTGCAGGAACGAGATAAACAATTTTCTTTTCTGTATCGGGAAAAACGAGTCCCTGTTTTTTGGCTGTTTCCATATAATCTGATGATCCGGGAAAATATATATCACCGGTACGTGATAATTTCATCTGTGAAAGAACATAGCCCGAGCCTCCAAAAATAATATTTACTTTAATTCCGGTTTTTTTTTCGAATATGCGTGCTGCTTCTTCGGTTGGCGGTTTTCCTGCTGATCCTGCAAAAATCATGATGGAATCAGCTGAAAGTAAATTTTGAGAAAATAATGAAAACATAAATAAAAATATAACTGCGATTGAATTTTTTTTAATGAACATTGCATCTCTCAATGAATAAAGTTTTTATTTTATAAAGTTGAAGTTTATTGAATAAAAGTCAGGATTTTTTCTTTAATATAAAAGACAGCGGTAAAAAAACCGGTATAGTAAACAAAAAGAAAAAGAATTCAAAAAATACATTGCTGTTTTCTGCCTTAATGCCGCGAAATCTCGATAGAAATGCGTCAAAGGTGTTGCCGGATAAATTCCCGATAAAAATGGCGCGGATATAAAGATTGATATCTCCGGCTGTTTTATCGCCATAAAATTTCAGGAGTGTGTCTGATATTTCTAAGTCCGGATTTCTGTCTGTTTCAGCATAATTCTGTGCATAGAGTAAAGCTGGTATTTCATTTTCTATAGCATTGGTCTGGAATTGCAAATCGAGTATTTCTTTTATTTCATTTTCATTCATTCCGGATGAAAGTGCCTGTTTTGCATGGAACCATGAACAATACCTGCAGCCGTTAACAGCAGTAATCACCAGCATTATTTTTTCTGAGAAAGATTTTGAAATATTTTTATTTTTAAATGCATTTAGAAATCGTGGTATGTTTTTAAAAATAAATCCCAGATCCTCTCTGAGTAATTTTAAATTGTATATTTTTCCATTAAAATTATTCATGTATTTTCCTCAAGGTTTTGATTCTAATCTTAAAAACAATTTTTAAAGAGCTCAGTTTAAGAAAGTTTATTGTATGATGAACTTTCTTAATATCCCTGTCAAGATTGATTTATTATACCCGGGTATTGAGGGTGTTCCGGCCCCTCATGGTTCGACTTTGCTCACCATTCGTAAACAGGGCTCTGACCCCTGCCTGTTTGAAATTTTAAATTTCCGACTAATTTGCAACTAAACATACTGTTAAACTGTGTAAAATAAATACTAATATTATAATAAAGCTCTTTTGGGGCGCTTAATTATAAACATATTATTTAAGTAATATATAAAATTATAAAAAACTAAATTTTTAAAGAAAAAATATTGACTATTTGTTTATTGCTCTTTAAGAATGATTAATATTATAATACATAATTAAATAATTATTGAGATTTGTTATTCTAAAAAATATAAATATTCCAGGAGTGCTTATGAAAAATAAATTCAGCCGACGGGATTTTATTAAAATAACCGGTGTTGGAGTGGGCGGTCTTGCTGTTGCCGGAGGAGCGGTTAAATTTGCATCAGCACTTGGAAAGAAAGAGGATGGAGAAGTTAAAATAACTCCGACCTATTGTGAAATGTGTTTTTTTAATTGCGCAGGCTGGGTTCATACAAAAAACGGGAAACCATGGAAAATTACAGGCAATGAAATTGATGAGCATTGCTTCGGCAGGCTCTGCACAAAAGGAACCGGAGGTATTGGCGCATTTTATGATCCTGACAGATTAAAAAGACCTATGATCAGGGTTGGCAGTAGAGGTAAGCAGGAATTTAAGGAAGTTTCATGGGAAGAGGCTTTAACCTATACTGCAGATAAAATGAAAGCAATAAAAGAAAAGTACGGGGCTGATGTTTTTGCGCTACACTATCATGGGACCGGCGGAGAATATTTTAACACTTTACTGAAGGCTGTGGGCTCAAATAATTCTGCTGCAGCGTCTTATGAAGCATGCAGAGGACCGAGAGAGGATGCATTTCTTTTTACTTTCGGCGACACAGTAGATTCACCGGAAAAGACTGATATTAAAAACAGCAAGTGCATAGTTCTGATAGGTTCTCATATTGGAGAAAATACACACAGTGCCCAGGTAAATGAATTTTCCCAGGCAATGAAAAATGGAGCTAAACTTATTGTTGTTGATCCGAGATTTTCAACTGCAGCAAGCAAGGCAGACCACTGGCTTCCTATTAAACCCGCAACTGACATGGCGCTTCTCCTTGCATGGATTCATGTTCTAATCGAAGAAAATCTTTATGATAAAAAATATATAGAAAAATATGCTGATGGTTTTAATGAACTGAAACAATCAGTAGCAGACAACACCCCTGAATGGGCTTACCCGATCACATCAATCAAACCGGAAGTAATAAGAGAAACTGCCCGGCTTATGGCAGGAAATGGTAATGCACCTGCTACACTTGTTCATCCCGGACGATTTGCAGTGTGGTATGGTGATGATACTCAGAGAAGCAGGGCAATCGCGATCCTGAATGCTCTTGTCGGCTCTTTTGGAAGAAAAGGCGGTTTTTATTTTAATGAAAGCGTAAAAATGGCAGACTTCCCTCATCCGCCATATCCGAAAGTAAAGACAAACTGGAAAGCTGCAATGAAAGGCAGGTATGAGCTTGCAAATCTGCCTCTTGTCATGGGACTCGTTGAAGCAACAATTCCCGAGAAGGGCCGCGACTATAATATTAAAAGCTGGTTCGTCTATGCGGCAAATTTAAATAAATCTCTTCCTGCACAGAAAAAAATTGTAGAGGCTATTAAGGAACTTGAGCTGCTGGTAGTCATTGATACTATGCCGAGTGAAATATGCGGCTGGGCTGATGTAATTCTTCCTGAATGCACTTATCTTGAAAGATACGATAAACCCAGAGCAAGCAAGATGAGAATTCCGCAGGTGGCATTAAGAATGCCTGCGGTTGAACCTCTATACGACAGCAAGCCGGGATACTGGATTGCTAAGGAGCTTGCGAATAAACTCGGTCTCGGCGATTTCTTCTCATGGAAAAACTTTGAAGAGTATGTAGATTTCAGGCTGAAGAAAACAGGAACATCGCTTGATGAAATGAAAAAAGTCGGTGTGAAATCTTTTCCGAGAACTGAGCCGATGTATATAGAGGAAGATAAGCAGTTTTCATTCGGGACTGATTCCGGAAAAATTGAACTGTATTCAAAAACTCTCGCCGAAGCCGGATTTGATCCTATACCGAAATTTACCAAGCATGAAGAACCGCCGGAAGGATTTTACAGGCTTAATTTTGGAAGATCACCATCTCATACTTTCGGAAGGACAACAAACAATCCTATTCTCACACAGCTTGATCCGGAAAATGAACTATGGGTTAATCCGAGTGTAGCAAAAGAACATTCAATTAAAAACGCCCAGTATGTCAAACTTGTAAACCAGGATGGAGTTGTAAGCACTTCGGAAATCAGAGTCAAGGTTACTGAAAGAATAAGACCTGATTGTGTATATATGGTGCATGGTTTCGGCCACACAATGAAGCAGCTTAAGCGCGCTTATATGAAAGGAATTGATGATACTGAACTTATCACTAAAGTAAAATACGATCCTATTATGGGCGGAGTTGGAATGAGAAGCAATTTTGTTACATTCAAGGTTGGTTAGGTGTTATAATGAAAAATAATATTAAAAGATATGGAATGGTTATAGATACAAAAGCCTGTATCGGATGTGGCGCCTGTGTTGCTGCCTGCAAAACTGAAAATGAAGTGCCGGAGGGGCTTCACCGGGACTGGATTCTTGAAGAAGTAACAGGCACAATGCCTAATTTATTTATGGAAGTCCGTTCAGAAAGATGCAATCATTGTTCCAATGCGCCTTGCGTTAATACATGTCCTACAGGCGCAAGTCATTATAAGAAGGGCACAAATATTGTTCTGGTTGAACCGGTTATATGTACAGGATGTGAAGCATGCATGGCATCATGTCCTTACGAAGTGAGATTTGTAATGCCGCAGGGGTATGTGAGTAAATGTACTTTCTGCGATCATAGAGTTGAAAAGGGTCTTGATCCGGCTTGCGCTTCAGTATGTCCTTCGCATGCTATTCATTTCGGTGACTTCAATGATCCAATGAGCAATGTAAATAAGCTTTTTAATTCAAGAAAGTCTCATGCTCTGCTTCCTGAGGCCGGTACTGATCCGAATATTTTTTATCTGATATAAACGAGGTTGAACATGAAGGAAGTCACTATAACAACAAATAAAATTTCAAGCCTCTCGGATCACGCATGGCAGATATGGCCGGGATGGGAAGTGCCGGTATATCTTTTTCTTGGGGGACTGACTGCCGGGATTATGATAATATCAGCTTTAATGATAATAAGAGGAAATGAAAAGAAATATCCGACTGCAACGAATCAATTAATATTAGGCGCGCCGATATTAATATCTCTCGGCATGCTCGCTCTATTTATCCATCTCGGTCACAAGCTTTCAGTGTGGGCTTTCTTTATAACATTCAGGCCAACTTCTCCGATCTCATGGGGTGCATGGATACTGGTGCTGGTTTATCCTGTTACTATTTTAATGATTCTCGGCAAATTGAAAGCAGGTTATCCTAAAGCGTATGAGTATATTGAGAACCGGATAAAAAAATCTTCATTAAATAAGTACATTAAATACTATCACAAAGTTGTTGAGTTCAGTGAAAAACATATAAAAACATTAGCTGCAATTGCTCTTCCAGTTGGTCTTGGTCTCGGTGTTTATACAGGAGTTTTTCTCAGCACTTTTGTTGCAAGGCCTTTCTGGAATTCAGCAATACTCGGGCCTCTGTTTCTTGTTTCAGGAAGTTCAACTGCAGCTGCCCTTGCTATACTTTATGCAAAAAAACAGGAAGAGAAAAAATATTTCACCGGAATTGACCTGGGTTTAATAATTACTGAGTTAGTAATATTTGCACTTTTTATAATCGGTATGCTCACTTCATCACAGGCCAACAGCGAAGCGATTAATATTATTCTCGGGGGCCCTCTTACTGCATGGTTCTGGATTCTGATTATATTTATGGGATTGGTTCTGCCTGCATTTCTTGAGATTCTTGAATTGAATGGAAAACATCTGCCTTCATATCTGTCACCGGTGCTGGTTTTAGCCGGCGGATTAATTTTACGATTTGTAATACTGCAGGGTGCATTTATGGCAAGGAATATTCATATTAAGGAACTGATGTAAAAGTATCTTAATGTTGTGAGAACTTAAGCATTTAACGAAATAATTAGTGTTTAATAATTAATAAATTCAGCTGAAATTATTAATTTTTTGTCATCCCCGTGAAAACGGGGATCCAGACTACAAAAATGGATTCACCCGAGGGTGCAGGCCATCGCCTTCGCGGGAATGACAGTCTAAATCTAAATTAAATAAAGGGGTGATATCTATGAGTAAAGAAAAAGGCGTAAAAAAGCCGGCAAACTATTCAAGCGGTTATATTGCCGGACTGGGAGTCGGTCTGGCTCTGTTTGCATCATACCTGTTTCTTGGAACAGGGCTTGGCGCTTCGGGAACAACGAACAGGATTATCGTTGCTATTCAGAAATTATTTTCTCCGGAGCATGTTAATAATAATCCTTTTCTTGCCAGATACGGAGGCGGAGATCTGAATCCTCTTGCAGACTGGGTGATTTTTCTTGTAATCGGCGTTGCAATCGGCGCTTTTGTTTCAGGCTTTCTTGCAAACAGGGTTAAACTGGAAACAAACCGGGGCCCGAACATCACAGACAGGCAGAGATGGATTTATGCAGTGATCGGCGGAATATTATTCGGATTCGGAGCAAAACTTGCGCGCGGTTGTGCAAGCGGTCTTATAATGACAGGCGGTGCGTCAATGTCTGTTGGTGCATGGGCAACAATGTTTGTGTGGATGGGCACTTCGTTCCTGGTTGCACAATTTATCAGAAAACTTTGGTTATAAGGAGATATTAAAATGATGGCACCATTTGCAGTTGTAAACGAGTGGAGCAGCATGACAATATATACTGCTGCTGTTTTAATAGGTTTTATTTTCGGCTTTTTTCTGGAAAGAGGCGGGCTTGGCAATTCAAGAACAATGGCTTTATTTTTTTATTTAAGAAATATGAATGTGCTGAAAGTTTTGTTCGGAGCAATAGTTGTAGGTATGACCGGGCTTGTTATAATGAATTCACTTGGATGGATGGAATATGAAAATATTTACATTCCGCCTACGTTCCTGTATCCGATGATGCTCGGAGGCGCTATTATGGGAGTCGGCTTTGCAGTTGGTTCATATTGTCCGGGAACTTCTGTTGTTGGTATGGCAACACTGAAAATCGATGCTTTCTTTTTTTACGGCGGCTTGATAATAGGTATCATAATCTTCGGGGAAACTGCTCCATTGTATGAAGGCTTTTTCAATAGCGGGGACATGGGCACATTAATGCTGCCTCAGTTTCTGGGTCTTAATCAGTGGGTTGTGTGGGCTCTGGTAACAGCAATGGCAGGCGGGATGTTTTTTCTCGGCGGTATTGCAGAGAAAAAGTTTTCAAAGAAATAGATTTTTTCCCAATGTTGAGAACCCAAGGGAATGTCCATAAAATGATTTATTGATATTCCCCTGTTAAATTTTTAATTAGAAATTTCAAGGAGGCTTGTATTATGAAAGCCATTGATTTTAAACAGCTTAGAAAAAATCAGGATTTATTAATTCTGGGCGCAATTGTTTTTGTTATTGCTGTAAGTCTTTTTTTCCTCTCCGGAAGAGGCTTGAATAAATATGTTTTTAATTCAGCTGAACTGGCGAATGAAATCGCAATGAACAAAGATCAGATCTCTCCGAATGTTTTATCAGAATGGATTATAGAAGGGAGAGCAGATTATAAATTAATTGATATCAGAAATCCGGAGGAATTTGCTGCAGGGAGCATTAAAGGTGCCGTGAATATTCCTATGGC
This sequence comes from uncultured Leptospirales bacterium, assembly GCA_964392365.1. Taxonomy (GTDB): domain Bacteria; phylum Spirochaetota; class UBA4802; order UBA4802; family UBA5550; genus CAYMPH01. Next base: position 16,023 of record CAYMPH010000004.1, on the reverse strand, counting down.
AAAAATTCTTGAGAGAAAAACAATGAATTCCGAATTGCCTGCACATAAGAAAAATATTATATTTTCAAACGGCGATTCGCATGCAGCACAGACATGGCTGATACTTAAAGCTGCAGGAAAAGAAGTATATACCTTAGAAGGCGGTTATAATTACTGGAACAAACTTATTCTTAATCCGAAACTTCCATCGGAAACTCCATCTGATGATGAAGTACTTCAGTATAAAAAAGCTAAAGGCATTGCGGATTATTTCGGAGGCGGTACTGGATCAGCAGATGTTACACAGAAAACAGGCGATGCAGCTGCAGGCAAAACCGGGGCTGATCTTAAAAAGAAAAAGCAGGTTAAAGGCTGCTGACTTTTTATAGGAATTTCCATGAAAGATAAAAAATTATTATCATGATAAGGAGAATCATGCTTTGACGAATTATTTTAATTTTAATGAATTCCGCCAGGGTCTGGCATTTCGAATGGGGATGTTCTGCTTACTTGGATTGGGCTGGGATGTTCTAATGACCTTTCTTCAGCAGATCATTGCAGGAAAGGTTACGATTAATGCATTAAACCCGGCTTCCACCTGGATGTTCATTGCCTATGGAAGCATTCCTCTCATGTTTTACCCGGTCACAAGTTTCGGAAGATTTCTGAAACTGCCTTACGCAGCGCGGGTTGCTGTTGTGCTTGCTGTCTTTTATCTGATTGAATTCATCTTCGGATATACCCTCCGGATCTTTGGTATCACGCCATGGAACTATGACTGGTTCCTCGATCCGAAATGGACTCTTTTTGGAATAATAACATGGCATCCGGTAATACTTGCGGCCTGGGTTATTTTTGTTATCCTTGTTGAATGGATTGATGCCAGTTTGAGAGAAAGTTATCCTGTGATACAATCTAAAATGAAAGCATTCTGGAGTAATATATAAATATAATTTTAATCAATATCAAAAAAAATAAACCCTGTAAAAATGAATATTTTTTAAGCCACGAATATTATTTCTCCTGGATAAGAACAGGAAGATGATCCGCTACCTTTTTAAAAAAACTGAGTTTATTTATGGTCGGTTCCAAAAACCTGTGTTTGCATAATTTAATAAATGAAAAACACAGGTTTAAGCAATGTTTCCGCACACAATGGTATATCTTAATGAGTGTTTTTCGGAGTCCATTTATATTTATTAATATTCAATTGCAGGATGTACAGGAAGTGTAAAAGTAAATAACATTAAAAAATTTATTGACCACTGCATGAATAACTGATAGCAATAATAATCGGGGTTTTCCAATTGTTAAAATTTAATATATATTCTGATGCAGAAATAAAAAGATATGCCAGGAGGCTGAAATTCCCGCAGGAGGAAGAGAAAGCTTTCTGGGAATATCACCATGAAAAAACAGTTAAAATCGTAAGATACGGCATGATAATATTATGCCTGATAAATACGATGAACCTCTTTACAGACTTTTACGCGTTTCCGTCATTTAAAACATATGCTTTAATAAACCGTTCTGTTATTACCTTGATGGGAATATCAATTATTGTTATAACATATTTTGACAGCCTGAAAAAGCTGATGCAGCCCATGATTTCCATCACGGCAATAATTGCATGTCTTAGCATTATGTCGTATACATATTTGGGAGATGGCATTTATTCACATCTGTATCATAGCGGCGTAATGGTAGTGCTTGTCGGGATGTTCGTTTTGCAGATCAATATTTTTTTGAGCATTGCTTCCGGGTTAATCGTTTTAAGTGCATATATACTGCCGCATCTTTTATACGGGAAGCATGATCCGAATATAATTATTCATAATTCCGGTAATATGATCGCTGTTGTTTTTATCTGTATTATAATCAGATATCTCAATGAATACTATATGCGCTACATTTTCATCCAGTTGAATATTATCGATACTGATAAGTTGGATGCCCAGCATCGTAACAATACCATTGATAAGGAACTGGATCTTGCCAAAGAAATACTGGAGCAATTCATCCCTATAGTTAATCCTGTTCACGATGTGTATACATATTATCAGCCGATGAAAAAAATCGGAGGAGATTTTTTTACATTTATTACTTTCAGACATAGTGATTCGATTGGAATATTCATAAGTGATGTTTCCGGGCATGGCATCCCGGCGGCATTTATCACGATGATGATAAAGTCCATCATAGATGAATCAGGTGATATCAGCAGAGACCCGGCAGGCCTTCTGTCGTTTATAAATGACCGGCTTTGTAATCATACTGCCGGAAATTTCGTTACGGCTCTTTATTGCATATATGATCCATTGTTAAAGACATTGTGCTACTCAAATGCAGGCCATTTGCCTCCGCTGATTATATCCGGGAGCGATATTAAAAAACTGGAAGTTGAAAAATCTGTTCCTCTGGCTGTCTGGAAAAATGATGATCTTGGAAAATATGGAAAAACATTTAAAAATAAAACTTATGCATTAAATTCCGGGTGCAGGCTCTTGATGTATACAGACGGTCTGATTGAAGCAAGGAATGAGAATAATCCTGATATTTATTTTGGATATAACGGATTGCTGGATTCGATTAAAAAACATCAGGATAGTCCATGTGACGATTTTTTAAATAGGCTGGTTGAGAGTATGACCTTTTTCTGCGGTGAAACCCAATTTGAAGATGATGTATGTCTTATTTGCGTTGATATTAATATGAAGGATGTCTCAAATTCCTGATAATGTGAATGCCTCATAAACAAATAAATTAATTTATCTTTTCATTATTAAAATTACAAACATATAAGTCAAAGAAGTTATTCCAAGCAGAACATTAAGCGGCCTCACAGGCGGTGTAAGCATCAGAAGAATACGCAGAGGCAGCACGCCGGATATCAGATAAAGTGTCAGTATAAGGATTATTGAGCCTGCGCCTTTACCGCCGATTCCAGAGAAAAGCCTGCTGCTGTTTATGTTGAAAAAAACAAGCATGAAAGATATGCAGAATGGTGTTGCGATTTTAACTATCGACACGCACGTACCGTAAGCATTTACCCGGATTAAAAAATTTTTTATTTTTTTATATAATCCATAAATGAGAACAATAAATACCGCATCGCCGATTATCAGCAGGATGATTATAAAAATTCCCAAGAGTATGCCGGTATCACCGAATATTCGTTCCCCTTCAGTGATTATGAAAAAAAGCGGAAGAAATCCGATTGTAATGAGAAACACAACCAGCTGAGTTGATGCTCCCTCGATTTTCGGAGCGTTTTTTTTAGAGAACATGAGGCCGGCCATTGGACCCATTAATAAAAAAACTGTTGCAGAAACAAGAATAAACTTGCCATACCCCTGCGATTCCAATTTCAAAGACGGTATTATCAGATACAGGAGATTGGCATAAGCGAAAAACATGCTGGCGAATAAAACGTATGGAACAGATTTGCGGATCAGCAAAGAGGAGTTTTTAAAATCTTCATTATACATCCTGCCGATTAATAGCGGAAGAAAATACACTGTACTCATTATGAACATCCATGCAAAGGGAAGTCCGAAAGGGGATGAATTCATGATCGGATTATATAATTTTTCAAGCAGAAACGGAAATATCAGAATGGCAAAATCATATGCCAGTTCGTTTAGATTGATTCTTCCTTTAAAAAAACCGGGTGTTTTCATTTTTTATCACCATAAAGGTTATTTTTTTATTTAAAAAATACCATCCGCTCGTCTTTTCATCTTATTAAATATTTTTATTTTAATTAAATTATAGCGGTTAACGATTTGATTAAAAAAATTTTCTGTCATTCCGGTTTTGCAGCTTCAATTCATGCAAATGCCGGAATCTCATATAATATATTCTCTATGAGATTCCGGCATTCCGCTATCGCTCCAGTCGGAATGACAAAGAAATTATTTCAATCGTTAATTGTCATATCTGATACTTCAATCAGACATTTAGTCAAGAATCTTATTTTTAAAGCCTTAAATCAATAATAAACAGCTGAATAAAATTGCAGGAGAATTTATTTGCAACTATTAATTCATTCCATACGTCTTATCTTATATGAGATAATTATTTTTATAAATAATACTCCGATCCTGCAGGTTGCTCTGCCGATGAAATCAGATTAAAGGATATATATTATGCATTTTACACTTTTTAAAACACCTGTTGTCAGGACTTTCTTCTATTTCCTTGCGCTGCTCCTATTAAAAATTACAGGATGGAAACTCCAGGGCAAAAAGCCTGATATTGATAAATATGTATCGATTGCAGCGCCTCACACATCAAACTGGGATTTTTTCTACGGACTGCTTCTAACTATAGCTTCTAAACAGAACCTGTATTGGCTGGGTAAAAAGTCTATATTCAATTTTCCGTTCGGTTTTATAATGAAATGGTTCGGTGGAATTGCTGTAGACCGGAGTAAATCGAATAACCTGGTTCAGCATGCGATTGAACAGTTTAATAAAAATAAGCAGCTCATAATTGTGGTTCCTCCTGAAGGAACAAGATCAAAAGTGCGATACTGGAAAACCGGGTTTTATTATATTGCACTCGGCGCAAAAGTGCCTATACTGTTAAGCTTTCTGGATTACGGGAAAAAAATCGGCGGTCACGGTCCTTTGTTCATGCCTACAGGTGATATTGAAAGCGATATGAAAATAATCAATAATTTTTATAAAGATATTCAGGGCAGATATTCAGATCAGCAGTGTCTGGCTGCTGCAGGCATATCTAAAGAAAAAGCGTCTTGATCTAAAATACAATAGTATATATATTCTGCCCGGATATAAATCAGTAATAAATAAATCATAAATCCAAAAACTGCTTTACTCCCAAACTTTCATCATTCAAATCTGTTTGATATTTTATTACAATAACTGATGATAATAATTAAAGGGAAATATATAATGAAAGAAAAAAACCGCATTCATTACGGCTGGATTATTCTTGTGCTCGGTGTAACAACAGTTGCAGGAGCGCTTGGATTTGCGCGTTTCGGCTATACAATGATTCTGCCGGCAATGAAAAGCGGACTTGCACTTACTGACTCGCAGGCAGGCGATCTTGCAATGGGGAACATGGCAGGGTATCTGGTGCTTGCTCTGACTGCGGGGTTTCTTTCCTCTCACTTCAGTCCGCGTATTATTATCTCGGGATTTATGGCGCTGGTTTCTGCGGCAATGCTTGTTACAGGCCTTGCTCCTGATTTTATTTCAGCGCTTGCAGGCAGAATACTTGCAGGAATGGGAAGCGGCGGAGCGAATGTTCCTATGATCGGCCTTGTCATGTCTTGGTTTGCCGGTTCAAAAAGGGGTTTTGCTGCCGGTATTACAGTCAGCGGTTCAAGTTTTGCATTGGTCATCACCGGGCTTGCTATACCTGCGATTCTTAAATCTGCCGGTCCTGAAGGCTGGCGTTTTTCATGGTATTTCCTTTCCGGCCTTACATTGTTTATTGCATTTCTCTGCGCACTGCTTCTGCGCAACAAACCTGCTGATATGAATTTAACTGCAATTGGCGAATCCGGCAGCCGCAAAACTTCTGTCAGTATTGAACCTGTATCAATATTAAAATCATGGCGTCTGATATTCAGGTCATTTGATGTGTGGCACCTTGCGTTTATTTATATGCTCTTTGGATTTTCTTATATTATATATGCTACTTTTTTTGTACGCTATCTTAATTGGGAAGCAGGATTTACTGTTGAGAATGCAGGCCGTCTCTGGTCGCTGGTGGGTGCTGTGAGTATAGCAAGCGGTTTTATCTGGGGCAGTTTTTCCGACAGGGCAGGAAGAAAGTACGGGCTTGCTGTGGTTTTCTTTCTGCAGTTTCTCTGCTATCTGGTTTTCGGGCTATGGAAGGGTATGCCGGGTTACTATCTCTCTGCGCTGCTTTTTTCTATAACCGCGTGGAGCATACCTGCTATTATGGCTGCAGCTGCAGGTGATATACTTGGGGCAAAGCTTGCACCTGCAGCTCTCGGATTTTTAACTTTGTTTTTCGGAATAGGACAGATGATCGGACCGTTTACTGCCGGAAGGATTGCAGATGCTTATGGATCATACACAATAGCATTTATAATTGCTGCGATTGCCTCATTAGCAGGTGGTTTGCTTTCACTTATTCTCAGGATAAAAAAGCAGGTTAAAATTTAAGCAGAAATTTCTGAATTCAGAATATTTTTGTTAATTTATAGCATTTCACAATTAAATTAGTACTTTGTAAATTCAGTAGAAATTGATAGTTTTTGTCATCCCCGCGAAGGCGGGGATCCAGACTACAGAAATGGATTCACCCGAGGGTGCAAGCCATCGCCTTCGCGGGAATGACAGCTAGTGTACTAATTCAATCGTTAACTGCTATAGTCGTGCGATAAATGAAGTTTTTAATAAAAGTTTTTACCCTATCTTTTTGCAATTTCACGCTGTTTTTCAATAAAACTGCAATTAAAACAAATAATAAAATCAAAAAAATATATTTACATTCAATATATAATTCTGATTCTTGTTAAATTGAGATTACAGGTAGAAAAAACAGAATATGAAGATAATAATAACAGGGCCAAAAGGCTCCGGTAAAAGTACCCTTGGAAAGAAAATTTCAGAAATTACGGGAATTGATTTTATCGATTCAGATGATTATATAGAAAATATTTTTGAAAAAGAATCAGGAAAAAGGCTGACCTGCAGGGAAATTTATAAAACTTCAGGTGCAGATAAATTCAGAGAATTAGAAGCTGAAGCTGTTATTGAGCTTTCAAAACTTGACTGGGTATTGATAGCTACAGGCGGAGGCACAATGCTCAACCCTGAACTGAGGAATCAGCTAAGGCGTGATTCAATATTAGTTCTTTTAAAAGCTGAGAATGATTTTTTATGGGAACGGATAAAAAAAATCGGACTCCCGTCCTTTTATGAAGGACCTGAAGGCAGAACCAGGCACGATGATAGAAACAGAATGATATATGAATCTTGCGGGCATATTTCTGATATTACATATTCTGTAACTGAAAAAAATGAGTCTGAAGCTCATGTTGAAATAGCTGAAAGTATAACAGATTATTTCCATACGTCCATGCGTTCTGCAAATACTTTTGGCGAAATAATCCGTGTGACAACTTTCGGGGAAAGTCACGGCGCAGCTGTTGGAGCAGTATTAGAAGGTATTAAGCCGGGAATAAAAATTTCTGAAGAAGATATTCAATCTGAGCTTGATAGAAGAAAGCCCGGGCAGAGTTCAGTAAGCACCCAGAGGAAAGAAGAAGACACAGTTCATATTCTTTCCGGAATTTTTGAGGGGAAAACTACAGGCACACCTATCTGCATGGTGATAAATAACAAAGATCAGGATTCATCCAAGTATGATGCGCTGAGAAATGTTTTCAGGCCGGGTCACGCGGATTTTACTTTCTGGAAAAAATATGGTCTCAGGGATCATAGAGGAGGCGGCAGATCTTCCGGCAGGGAAACAGCAGGCAGAGTTTGTGCCGGAGCTGCTGCAAAGAAAATTTTGGCGGACAGAAATATATTAATATATGCCTATGCTCTAGAAATTGCAGGTATTCGCGGAAAGAAAGAGGATTTATCCTATATTGAAAAAAATGCTGTAAGATCCGCTGATCCTGAAATTGCGGTTTTAATGGAGAAGGCAATAATAAAAGCTAAATCCGAAAAAGAATCTGTTGGCGGAATTGTAAGGCTTGTAATAAAAAATGCTCCTGCCGGTCTCGGCGATCCTGTTTTTTATAAACTCGATGCAAGACTCGGTATGGCTTTCTTTTCAATTGGAGCAGTTAAGGGCGTTGAGTTCGGGCTTGGTTTTGATTCAGCAAAATTAAAAGGCAGTGAAAATAATGATCAGATGAATGCAGATGGTTTTATAACCAACAACGCGGGAGGTATTCTCGGAGGCATTTCCAGCGGTAATGATATTATCTCAAATATTGCAGTAAAACCTACACCTTCTATTTTTAAAGATCAGGAAACAATTAATATGCAGGGCAGTGAAGAAAATATCAAGATTGAGGGACGCCATGATCCCTGCATTGTTCCGAGAATTATTCCGGTAATTGAATCCATGGCTGCGCTGGTTATTCTTGATGCTTTAGAAATACAGGAAAGAATTTCCAGATGAAAATATACCACGATATCCCTGAAAACAGGGACCTGTTTAAAAATGCGATTGTTACAATCGGAAGCTTTGATGGAGTTCATCTCGGACACAATAAAATCTTTTCAAAAATGAGAGAGATAACAAAAAAAACCGGAGGAGATCCGGTTGTTATTACTTTTCGTGTACATCCGAGAAAAATTTTAAATCCTGAATATCATCTTGAGGTGCTGACTTCAAATGAGGAAAAAATCCGCCTTATATATGCGGCAGGCATTCCGAATATTATACTGCTGAATTTTACAAAAGAAACTTCACAGATGCACGCAGGCGAATTTTTTAATGATGTCCTGATAAAAAAAATTGATTCCCAGCATATTGTAATCGGATACGACCACGCGTTCGGCAAAAACAGGGAAGGTACAATCGAATATATAGAAGGACTTGCCCGGACATCGGGTGTAACGGTTACTCAGGTAGGTGAAGAAAATTTTTTCGGGAAACCGGTATCATCTACATGGATAAGAGATGAAATTAAAACAGGCAATATGGAATTAGCTGCAGATCTTCTGGGACGAAAATATTCTCTGGAAGGGACTGTAACTTCCGGAGAAGGAATCGGTAAAACTCTGGGATTTCCCACTGCGAATATTATGCCGGATGAAGCAGATAAGATGATACCATGTGATGGTGTTTATTGCGTATCTATTGAAATCGATGAAAACGGCAAAAAATATACAGGGATTCTTAATATTGGAAACAGGCCTACATTTACCAATTTAAAAAGAAGCATTGAAGTAAATATTTTTGATTTTAATGAAAATATATATGGAAGTAAAATTAAAATTTTATTCTTTAAAAAAATAAGAAATGAAGTTAAATTTGAAAATGTGCAGGCCCTTATAGATCAGATCAAAGAAGATAAAAAAGCAGCAGAGAAATATTTCAATGAAAACAAAACTTGATACAGGGATCTTTTATAAAATATTCAAAGCACCTTTCGGTCAAATATATATTATATCAAATGAAAAATATCTTACCAATGTTATTTTCGGGATGGGCATACTTGATTTCAATCTGAGTGATTATGAAAATAAATCTTCAGCTGAAATTGAAAAAGCTCTGGATTTCTGCGATTGTTACTTTTCTAAAGAAAAAATAAGAACTCTAAACACGATAGCTTCATCTATTAATTTTGATTTTATGTCAAATACTCCCAACGAAATTAAAGTATATAAAAATCTTCTGAAAATTGACTTCGGCAAAACAGCTTCCTATAAAGATCTTTCTATAAAAAGCGGATTCCCGAATGGCTCAAGATTTATAGGTAACTGCATGGCAAAAAACAGGTTCCCGTTAATCATCCCATGCCACAGGATTGTTAAGTCTGACGGATCAATCGGGAATTATTCCGGAGGGCCGGGAATTAAAGAAAAACTTCTCGGGCATGAAGGTGTTCTTTTATAAAATTATGATGCTCTGACTCTTGCTCATGGTTCGGCTCCGCTCACCATTCGTAATTTGATGCTCTGACCCCACTAACTTATTTTTCCTGAAACTAGGCATTGAATTCGGGCTCTGACCCCGGTTGAATTTTTTTAAAAAAATTTAAAAAAAGTATAAAAACTGTTGACAATAAATGTAACACTTGTTACATTTATAATATGAGCAGAACAACTGACAATAAACTGAAAGAAGAAATACTGGATAAAGTCATTTATGCAATGGCAAGCAAGGGTTTAAACAACCTAAGCCTCAGAGATCTTGCACGTGAACTTGACACCAGTGCAAGAATGCTGATCTATCATTTTGGATCGTTTGATGATCTGATTCAGTCCATCTTCATGCATTTAAGCGGAAAACATAAAAATACATTAAAGAAAGTTTTTATCGAGAACCCTGACAAAACTTTTGTTCAGGTATCACAGATTTTTATTGAATCCGTATATTTCCCTGAAAATAAAAAACCATTACTGCTTTTTCTTGAACTGTACACTAAAGCATTGAGAGATACAGGAAAGTACCGTTCATTCTTTGAAGTGGTTTTTCACAATTGGATCGATGAAGTCGAAAAAATGCTTTCACCGGATTGCGGTAAAAAATCAAGGCTCTATGCAACAATGATTATGTCATTTTATCGAGGGCTGATGATGGATTGGCTTGCAACAGATGATATTGAAAGAATTTATGAAACCAACAGGGTTTTTTTCGGTCTTGTAGCGGGCCTGATGAAAGAACATCCGTTTTTGGATGAATAAAATTTTTATTATGGAAAATTATTAAGGAACAAATTTAGAGAAAAAATATTATTAAAATAAACTGGAGATTAGTATGAAAAAAATTCTTATAATTATCACCCTTATTCTGTTTGGAGCACTTACTGTAGCAACGGTCTGGCAGCATGGGTTTGTTGGTATCTTCACTACGGTCTTTCAGAGCTTTGCCGGAATTCAGGTTTTCGTGGATCTGGTTATTGCTTCAGTACTTATATTAGTATGGATGTGGAAAGATGCAAAGGCAACGAACCGGAATGTCTGGCCATGGATTGCTGTTACTCTGGCAATTGGTTCGTTTGGTCCGTTACTCTATCTACTAACAGCGAAATCAGATGGTGGAAAAAAGTAAAGTATGAATGTATCACAAGACGTTTGTAAAACTTATTACTAAAAATTATAATTTTAATCATAAAATAAATAAAACTTTAGGAGAAAAATAATGACAAACAAAATCATGTCACAGAATTTTCATAAATTATATTTAAAAATAACAGCAGTTTTGGTTGCAAGTTTTGGTCCTATTTGTGCGCTAGCTTCTATACCTCAGTTTTCTGAACCTGCACGTTGGACACTAGATCTTTTGAGTTGGCCATTGGATGGATTACAAGTTTATGATCCAACTACCCGCTTTTTATCTGCCATAGCTGGAGGTTTTTTGTTTGGTTTTGGAATAATGATCTGGTGCCTTTCAACATGGGTGTATGATAAGGCTCCTGAAATGGTAAGAAGAAGTGTAGTCATAGGATTGTGCTCTTGGTTTGTTTTAGATAGTTCTGCATCTATTGCTTCCGGAAATGGATCCAATGCAATTTTTAATGTAGTTATATTATTGATGTTTATTGGCCCTTTGTGGTTACCTGCAAAGGAATGAACAGATATTATGTGTCATATAATAATCCAAATGGATACTTTATAAACATTCCGGATGGGTCTTCCTGTAAAAGAAGACCTTTTTCCGGTTCTAATACGATGAGATATGTCTTTTGCGAATGGTATTTAACATGCATCTGTTCAGGACAATTTCATTAAAAAAAATGTTCCATGGTTTAATGCAAAAATAATAATATTATTATGACCGGATTCCGGCTAAAGGAGGTCTCATGATAAATCAGATTTTTCTCGTTTTAACAGCACTTGTGATGCTTGTCATGGGAGTTGTATGCCTGCGATATCTGCGAGAAAGGCACGTCAGGCCGTCAGAATCTTTTCTTAAAACATATGTGCTTCTGTTCAGCCTTCTCCTGCTTGGGCTCGGGATGTCTATGGCGGCAATGGTAGAGAGGTATCGTGGGCCCGAGCTGTATCCGGCAGTGTTCACGGTAATCATAGCCGGTTCATTCATGCTGGTCTTTCCCCGCAGATTCAGGTCCCTTCTTGCCTCGATACTTGAAATTTTTTCTCCGTCCGGGGCCAGAGCCCTTGCTTTGTTCAACGCCATGCTTTGTTTCTTCTGCGGGGCTGCGCTGATTTATCTTGCTATACGTTGATATTTTTGTTCAGTAAGATATAACGTATCTGTAAAGCCATCTCTTCTGGAATTATAAATACTAACAGATGATTTCAGCTGTAATACTTGACAGATTGTTTTATTCCAGTATACTTATTGTCTGATTCATTAACATAAAATTTTTAATCAGGGAGAATTAATTTGAAAGATCTATTAAAAGAATATCCGGTCATTATTGAAATTCCTGTCGCATGGGGTGATATGGATGCATTCCAGCACGTTAATAATATAATTTATTTTAAATATTTTGAAAGTGCGCGAATTGCATATTTTGAGAAAATAGATTTTCTTAATGTGATGAATACTACCGGTATCGGACCTATTCTTGCATCAACACAATGTAAATATAAGTTTCCTCTGACCTATCCTGACAGGATCACAGTAGGAGCCAGGGTTGATACCATGGGTCAGAATTTTTTTACTATGAAATATTCGGTTATCAGCCATTCGCATCAGAAGGCGGCTGCATCAGGTGAGGGAATGATTGTTACATTCAATTACAGGGATAATATTAAAGCGCATGTTCCTGATGAAATTAAGAAAAATATAATTGAACTTGAAAAATCAGCCGGCAATGAAGTTAATATTTCTTTATAGAAATATTAAAGAACCCATCACTCCCATTCAATTGTGCTTGGAGGCTTTGAAGAAATATCCAGAACAACCCTGTTCACACCCTTTACTTCATTGATAATTCTGCTGGAAATTTTCTTTAAAACTTCTTCAGGAAGATAAGCCCAGTCTGCAGTCATCGCGTCAACTGATGTGACAGCCCTGAGTGCAATAACATTTTCATATGTGCGCTTGTCTCCCATAACGCCAACTGATCTGACAGGGAGAAATACTGCAAATATCTGCCAGAGGCTGTTGTATAGTCCGGCTTCTTTTATTTCTCCAACTGCAATATCGTCTGCCTCCTGAAGAATTTTAATTCTTTGCGGAGTTATATCGCCGATTATTCTGATCCCAAGGCCAGGTCCTGGAAAAGGATGCCTGTTTACCAGTTCATCTGCCATGCCAAGTTCCCGTCCGAGAATTCGGACTTCATCTTTAAAAAGTTCTTTCAGCGGTTCAATAACTTTTCCTGATTTAATGAGTTTTAAAACCTCCGGAACCCTGTTGTGATGACTTTTAATTGTATCTGATGGTCCTTTTGTGGAAACTGATTCTATAACATCAGGGTATAGTGTCCCCTGTGCAAGAAAATCGAATCTGCCGATTTTTTTTGCTTCTTTCATGAATACTTTAATAAATTCCCTGCCGATGATTTTTCTCTTTTTTTCCGGTTCGGATACGCCTTTAAGTTTGCTTAAAAATAATTTTGACGCATCAACGTATATTAGATTCAGGTTCATATTGTTTTTATATTTTTCAATTACCTGTTTCTCTTCATTTTTCCTGAGCAGTCCGTTATTTACAAAAACGCAATGCAGCCTGTTTCCGATCGCTTTCTGCAGAAGCACTGCAGTAACGGAAGAATCAACTCCTCCGGAAAGACCGAGCAGAACTGAGCCGCTGCCGACTTCTTTTTTTATTGAATCAATTGAATTCTGAATAAATGACTTCATGTCCCATGTGGGCTTGATGCCGCAAATATCGAAAATGAAATTTTTTAAAACCTGAACCCCGTTTGTAGTGTGATAAACCTCAGGATGAAACTGAACACCGTAAATTTTTTCAGATGAATTTTCAATCGCTGCTATTTCCGCATTGTCTGATGATCCGATTGTTTTAAAATTGGCCGGAACTTCAACAACCTTGTCCCCATGACTCATCCAGACCTGCTCTTTAGGTGATAGAGCTTTGAAAAGCATCGATTCAGTTTTTATATTAATTTCTGCACGTCCGTATTCTTTTGATGAAGCTCCCTGTATCTTTCCCTTGAATGAATTTACAACTATATATAAGCCATAACAAATCCCGAGAACCGGAATTCCTAGCCTGAAAATTTCATCATCAATTTTCGGAGCACCTTTATCATAGGTGGATGAAGGTCCTCCGGAAAGAATTATTGCAGACGGTCTTTCGTTTTTTATTGATTGCAGCGGGTAATGAAATGGTACAATTTCTGCATAAACTCCGATCTCTCTTATTTTTCTTGCAATGAGCTGGGTGTACTGAGAACCGAAATCGAGTATGATCACTCTTTCATCAGGAATTTGAACTGTATGGGTAATCATTATTTCTTCTCCAGAGTTTTTATATAATCATCGAGGTCTGAATCTTTTATTTTTTTATTTTTATCAGCAATTTTTTGTGATACGTTTTTTCTGTATTCTTCAATTTTCTTTGCAAGTGTACCATTTGAAACAGCAAGTATGCTGATCGCCATCAGTGCAGCATTTGTTCCTCCAGCCTGTCCCGCAGGCATTGCAGCAACAGGAATCCCTGAAGGCATCTGAATTATGGATAAAATTGAATCAAGTCCTCCGGCTATTGCGGTTTCTATAGGTATGCCGATTACAGGAAGCGTGGTGTGTGCAGCAACAACTCCAGGCAGATGCGCAGCTCCGCCTGCAGCTGCTATGATAACTTTAATTCCTCTTGCTCTGGCAGTGGATGTCCATTCTACAGTCTGCTCTGGAGATCTGTGCGCTGATGAAACTATTACATCAAATTCAATTCCGAATTCTTTTAATGTTGTGAAACATCCTTTTATTTTAGGCAGATCACTGTCGCTTCCCAGTATAATTCCTATTTCCTGCATAAAACCTCCATGAATATAATAAAAATGGATACCCCGCTGGGGCAAGCCATCATCTCCGCGGGTATACGGTTATTTTTTTAAATTAATAAAATAATAAGTAATAATAAATTTATAATAATATTTTGTCAATACTGAATATTATTTCTCAGGTTATTCCTTGATTATTTTTTTAAGATTTATAAAATTGACATAGAATTGATTTTATTGCAGATAGTAATTTGATTAAATTAATTGCTGTCATTCCCGCGCAGGCGGGAATCCACTTCCTTTAAAATAATGGATTCCGGCTCTCCACTGCGCTTCGGCCGGAATGACAGACAGTTATGCAATAATTTTAAGATATAATTAAAATTGAAAATTGAGAGATGATATGAAAAAGATTATTTTTTTTATTATAGCCTTTACAGTTTCCTGTTCGACAAATCCGGATAAATTATTTGAAGATTCTGTTAATAAGTATATTTCAGGAAATAAGGACGCAAAGTTTGATATTGAAGCTTCTATGATTAAAGCAATGTCCATTGCAAATTTTGATTTTACTGATACTGAAATTTCGCCATCGTCCGGTTTTATCAGAAACAGCAGTGAAGTTAAATTTCTGTTTCCTGATAAATTTAAAATAAAAATAAAAGATGCTGCTAACTATGAAAATTTTCAGGCCGATTTAAATAAAACGCATGCTGTTTTTATACTCGATGGGATTATTAATCTTTATAAAAAAAACGGGAATTTCATAAAGGATATTGCTGTTCCGGATAAAGACAGTTCCATTAAAATTGAATCAGTTATTTTTTATCAGGAGAATTTAATATACTATGCCGGAGGGCATCTGTATATTTTTTCTTATCCGGAAAATAAAAATGAACTTCTTGTAACTGAAAAAATGAATCAGCAATTAAAAGGACTTAATAGAATAACAATGCAGATTTCTGATGGAAAACTTTTTTTATCAGCAGGAATAGGCGGATCTTATAATATTAATATAATTGATTTAGGGAAAAGAAATTTTGTAATTAAAAATATGCCTGTATCTTCCTCCAGGATATTTCCTTCAGCCTTTTCTATTAAATACATTGATGGCGGTTCAGGCCAGTGGAAACTGATGGAAATGACATTCGCAGATAAGAAAACAAAAGTATTAACTGAATTGAAAGATGTGATAGATATTGAACTTTTTGAAAGCTGCGCAGTAATTGAAGGTAAAAGTTTCATAAACGTTTTTGATTATAGTAAAAGCATGGAAGTAATACCATTTGATTTTGAACTGGGCGGATCTTCGTCCGGGAATTTAATTATAATCAGCAAAGACAGGTACTATGCTGTATCCGCTGACAAGCTGATGGAAAAAATAAAATATTTAAAACAGAATGCACCGGACCTTTTTGTTAAGTAAAATATGATAAAAGATTTATCCAGAAAAATACTAAATGCAA